>CP064988.1:2708603-4024706 GCA_016699855.1 Rhodospirillales bacterium | reverse complement strand
CGCCGGCAGGCCGTAGCCCATCGTCCCCAGCCCGCCCGAGGTCAGCCACATGTTGGGCTTCTCGAACTTCATGTACTGGGCGGCCCACATCTGGTGCTGGCCGACCTCGGTCGTGATGATCGGCGAGCGGTCCTTGGTCAGCGCGTACAGCCGCTCCAGCGCGTACTGGGGCTTGATGATCTCGCTGGAATTCTCGTAGCGCAGGCACTGGCGGCCGCGCCACTCGTCGATCTGCGCCCACCACGCCTTGTGCGCCTTGGCGTCGAGCTTGGGCTGGCGCGCCTTCCACACCTTGATCATGTCCTCGATGACATGGGCGCAGTCGCCGACCACGGGGACGTCGATGCGCACGTTCTTGTTGATCTCCGACGGGTCGATGTCGACGTGGATCTTCTTCGAGCCCGGCGAGAACGCGTTGATGCGGCCGGTCATGCGATCGTCGAAGCGCGCGCCGATGTTGATCATCACGTCGCAGCCGTGCATCGCGAGGTTGGCCTCGTAGGTGCCGTGCATGCCCAGCATGCCGAGGAACTGCGGATCCGACGCCGGGAAGGCGCCCAGCCCCATCAGCGTGTTGGTGATCGGGAAGCCGGTCAGCCGCACGAGCTGCTGCAGCAGCTTGGACGCGTTGGGGCCGGAGTTGATCACGCCGCCACCGGTGTAGAACAGCGGCCGCTTGGCCTTGACCATCAGGTCGACGGCCTGCTCGATGCGCTTGATGTCGCCCTTGATCTGCGGCCGGTAGCTCTTGTGCTGCACGGTCTTGCGCGGCGGCTCGTACTCGTGCGCCGTCATCAGCACGTCCTTGGGCAGGTCGATCACGACCGGGCCCGGACGGCCGGACTTCGCCACGTAGAACGCCTCGCTGGTGACCCGCTGCAGGTCGGCGACGTTCTTCACGAGGTAGTTGTGCTTGGTGCAGGGCCGGGTGATGCCGACCGTGTCGCACTCCTGGAAGGCGTCGTTGCCGATCAGATGGGTCGGCACCTGCCCGGTGAGGCAGACGATCGGGATCGAATCCATCAGCGCGTCGGTCAGGCCGGTCACCGCGTTGGTGGCGCCCGGACCGGAGGTCACCAGCACGACGCCGACCCGGCCCGTGGAGCGGGCGTAGCCCTCGGCGGCGTGCACGGCGGCCTGCTCGTGGCGCACGAGGATGTGGCGGATGCGGTTCTGCTTGAACAGCGAATCGTAGATCGGCAGGACGGCGCCGCCGGGGTAGCCGAAAACGACGTCGACGTCCTGGTCGATCAAGGTCTTGATCAACAGGTCGGCGCCGTTCGTCTTGCTCTCCGCGGACATCGCTCGCTCCTCTGAAACAATGCGCCGCGAAACGTCGGTTTCGCGGCGGGGCGGAAGATAATCGCGGAGCGATTGCGGGTCAACCCGATTCGGCAAACAAACGCGAAGTTTTAGGTCTTCATTTTGTCCAAATATTGCGTGATCGCGCTCATGGCGCCAGTTTCTTGCGATTCTATGGAGATTTGTGGAATTATCTGATGACGAATCCATGTCATTTGACGTTTTGCGTACCGGCCGGTGTTGAGTACGGCGCGGTCCATCGCGGCCGCCAGCCCCATCTCCCCGGCGAGATGGGCGCGAAGCTCGGGGACGCCGTGCGCCTTCAGGGCCGGCAGGGCGACCCCGTCCAACGTCAGGCCCTCCACCCGGCCGCGCGCAGCCAGGGCGCTCTCCAGAGCCGCCACCTCGTCCAAGGCGCCCGCCGCCAGCATGCCCTCGAACCGCTCGCGGTGGCGCCGGCGCAGCCAGTCGCGGTCGGATGTCAGGGCGACCACGACCACCACGCCGCCCGCCGCCGTGCCGCCGGGCGCGGCCGCGTGCCAATCCGCGAGCGTGCGACCCGTGGCCTCGACCACCTCCCAGGCCCGCACCCGGCGCTGCCGATCGTTCGGCGCCAACCGCGCCGCCGCCTCGGGGTCGCGCGCCGCCAGGCGGCGGCCGAACTCCTCCGGGCCGAGCTCGGCCCACAGCGCCCGCGCCGCCGCGCGGATCTCCGGCGGCACCGCCGGCATCGGCGACAGGCCGTCCATCAGCGCCCGCAGATAGAGGCCGGTGCCACCGCAGAGGATCGGCAGCCGGCCGGCTTCATGGGCGCGCGCGATCTCGATCCGCGCCTCCGACGTCCAGCGCGCGGCGCTGCCGACCTCCCACGCCGGCATGTGCCCGTAGAGCGTGTGCGGCACGCGCGCCTTGTCGGACTCGTCGGGCTGCGCCGTGATCAGCGGCAACTCGCGGTAGACCTGCATCGAATCCATGTTGATCACGACGCCGCCGGCGAACCCCCGGCGCCCGACGCGGATCTCCGGCCGCGCCGCGAGCACCAGCGCCAGCGCCGACTTGCCGCTGGCGGTCGGTCCGATGATCGCGACGACGGGGCCGGCGGGCGCCGTCATGCCGCGCGCCAAGCGACGTTTCCGCGCCGCCGCGCCGCCTTGTCAGATCGCGACCCGCTCACCATCATGCGCGCCCCTCGCCCGCCCCGTTCCGGTGTCCTCGATGTCCCGCGTACTTACCTTGATCTCCGACCCGGCGCGACCCGCCGTCGATCCCGACGCCATCGAGCTGGCGCGCGACGCGTTGCGCGGCGCCGGCGCCACCGTGGCCACGCCGGCGTGGCTGGCCGACGCGGTCGCCGTCGATCTGCCGTTCGACGGAATCGACGCCGCGGCGGCGACGCGCGCCGCGCGCGCGGCGCTGGGCGGCCGCCGCGTCGACGCCGTGGCCCAGGACGCCGCCACGCGGCGCAAGCGCCTGCTGGTGGCCGACATGGAATCGACCATCATCGAGAACGAGATGCTGGACGAACTGGCGGATTTCTTCGGCCTGCGGGCGGAGATCGCCGGCATCACCGCGCGCGCCATGAACGGCGAGATCGATTTCGCCGCCGCGCTGCGCGACCGCATCGGCCTGCTCAAGGGACTGAAGGTGGCGCTGCTCGACCGCGCCGCCGAGCGCATCGCCTACATGCCCGGCGCCCAGGCGCTGGTGGCGACGATGCGCGCCGACGGCGCGTGGTGCGCGCTGGTGTCCGGAGGCTTCACGCACTTCACGTCGATCGTGGCCGCGAAGCTGGGCTTCGACGAGCACCGCGCCAACCGGTTGCGGACCGACGGCGACACGCTGCTGGGCGCCGTCGAGGAACCGATCCTCGGCAAGGAGGCCAAGCTGGCGGCGCTGCGCGAGCTGGCCGCCGCCAAGGGCGTCGACATCGCGCGGTCGATCGCCGTGGGCGACGGCGCCAACGACCTGCCGATGCTGCTGGCGGCCGGGCTGGGCGTCGCCTACCGCGCCAAGCCCACCGTCGCCGCCGCCGTCGCGGCCAACGTCGCGCATGGCGACCTCACCGCCCTGCTCTACCTCCAGGGCTACCGCCGCTCCGAATTCAAGGGCGCCTGACGGCCGGCGGTCTCACTGCTGCACCAGCTCGACGCGGCGGTTCTTGCCGCGGCCTTCCTCGGTGGCGTTGCTGGTGACCGGCGCCAGCGGCCCCACGCCGCGCGGCGTCATGCGGTTGGCCGCGATGCCGTAGCCCGCCAGCGCGCGCACCACGGCCTCGGCGCGCCGCTGCGACAGGCCGGTGTTGTATTCGAGGGCGCCCTGGTTGTCGGTGTGGCCGACGATGTACACGCGCAGGCCGGGGTTCTCGCGCAGCAGCTTCGCCATCTCGTCGAGCTGCGGCTTCGACTCCGGCTTGATGTCGGCCTTGTCGAAATCGAAGAAGATCCCGTAGATCGCCTGCCTTCCGTCCTTGCCGAGGTTGCGCGCCATCTCCGGCGCCTGGACGGTGACCATCCGCGTCTCCATCGGCCTGGTCTCGACCACGTCGACGAACACCGCGACGCGCCTGCCGGCGGCGGCGTTGGCGGAGTTCTCCTGGAAGGCGGCGAACACCATGACATGGACCGGCCCCTGCGGGCGGTCGAGGCGCGCGATGACGATGCGCGGATCGACCACGCCGTAGGCGAAGGCGTACTGCATCTGCTGGTCGGCGGTGAGCTGGCGGCCGGGGTTGTTGAAGTAGAGCAGCACCTCCGGCCCATCGCCGCAGGCGTCGCGGTCGCACGACCACACCGGCTTGAACCCGGCCGCCGCGAGCGCGCCCTGGTAGTTGCGCATGACCTCGAGCGAGCTGCGCTCCGGCGGCACGACGTAGAGGAGGCGCGTGCGCGGCCCCTCCACCGTCATCTGCGTCTGGAAGCGGCGCTGGCCGTCGACCAGGATCGACGGCCCGGTCGGCAGGTCGACCTCGGCGAAGCGGTCGACCTTGTGGCCGATGAGGAACGAGCCCTCGTAGCGCGGCACCAGCGCATGGTCGCGCGCGCCGGCGATGTCGCGGTTGATCGGCACGACGGGCTGGGCGACCGCGCCGGGCGCGGCCGCGAGGAATGGCGCCAGCAGCGCCAACGAGACCACGGACCGGACGAGGATCGAGCGCATGGAGCCACCTTATTGAGTGAACACTCAAAATATCGCACGGCTGGGCAGGTTCGGCAACCGCCGCGATGGACGCGCGGGGCACCCGCGTCTAAGCAGGCCGGCATCAGGAGGAACCCATGGTCAAATCCACTCGAATCGTGCTCGCGAAACGCCCGGCCGGCGACGTCACCGGCGACTGCTTCCGCGTCGAGCGCGCCGATATCCCCGCCCTCGCCGACGGCCAGATCCTGGCGCGCACGCGCTACCTGTCGCTCGACCCCTACATGCGCCCACGGATGACCGAGCTGCGGTCCTACACGCCGCCGTTCGAGCTCGACCGGCCGCTGACCGCCGGCGCGGTGGCCGAGATCGTGGAATCGAAGAACGCGCGCTTCGCCGCCGGCGACACCGTCATCGGCATGCTCGACTGGGCGACGCACACGCTCCACGACGGCCGCGGCCTGCGCAAGATCGACCCCGCCGCGGCGCCGCTGCAGGCGAATCTCGGCATCCTCGGCATGCCCGGGTTCACCGCCTGGCACGGCATGACGCGCATGGGCCGGCCCAAGCCCGGAGAGACGGTGTTCGTGTCGGCGGCGACCGGCGCGGTCGGCCAGGTCGCCGGCCAGCTCGCGAAGATCGCGGGCGCGCGCGTCGTGGGCTGCGCCGGCGACGACGCCAAATGCGCCTACGCGGTCGCGGAGCTCGGATACGACGCGTGCTTCAACCACCGCACGGAGAAGGACTACGGCGCGGCGCTGGACCGGCTGTGCCCCGACGGCATCGACGTCGATTTCGAGAACGCCGGCGGCGACATATTCCACGCCGTGTTCGCGCGCATGCGCGATTTCGGCCGCATGGTCATGTGCGGCGCGATCTCGGAATACCAGGATTCCAAGCCCCGCCCCGGCCCCGAGAAGATGTTCGCCATCGTCCAGAAGCGCCTGCGCATCGAGGGCTTCATCGTCTCCGACCACATCGCCACGATGGGCGAATTCGCGGCCGAGGTCGGCGCTCTGCTACGCGCCGGCAAGCTGAAGAGCCGCGAGACCGTCGTCGACGGGCTGGAGGCCGCGCCGGCGGCGTTCATCGGCCTGCTGAAGGGCGACAATTTCGGCAAGCTGGTCGTCAAGGTCGCCTGAGCGCGGCCCCCGAACGAAACCGGCCGGCGTCGAGGCGCCGGCCGGTGGAACTCACGGGCGACGACTCGACGTCAATTCTGGAACCGCAGCGCGACGAAGCGCGGATCGCCCCTGGTCTCGACCAGCAGGACGGCCGCCTTCTTCTTCTGCTCGCGCAGTTCCTTGACCTTGGCCAGCACCTCGCTGGGCGTGTTCACCGCCGACTGCGCCACCTCGAGGATCAGGTCGCCGACCTTGATGCCCTTCTCCGCCGCCGGGCTCCCGGGGGCGACGCGGATCACCACGACGCCCTTCTGGGCGTCGCCGAGCTGGTGCTTCTCGCGCAGCTGCTCGGTGATCCTGGCCACGGTCACGCCGAACGGCTCGACCGTGCCGGGCGGCTCCGCCTCGGGCTTGGGCGCGGGCTTGCCGCTGCCGCCGGGGCCGGCCGACGCGGTCTGCTTCTCGCCGTCGTCGAGCTCGCCGACCTTGATCTTCAAGGTCGTGCGCTTGCCGCCGCGCATCACCACCATGTCGACCGTCTCGCCGACCTTGGAGTCGGCCACGATCCGCGGCAGCTTCTTGGAGTCGAGCACGTCGCGGCCGTTGAACGAGAGGATCACGTCGCGCTGGCGCAGTCCGGCCTTGTCGGACGGACCCGTCGGCGTCACGCCGGCGACCAGCGCGCCGCGCGCCTTGTCGAGGCCGAGCGCCTCGGCCATGTCCTCGGAGATGCTCTGGATCTGCACGCCGATCCAGCCGCGCCGCACGCGGCCGAACTCGCGCAGCTGCTCGACGAGGCCGGTCGCGATGTTCGAGGGGATCGAGAAGCCGATGCCGAGGCTGGTGCCGGTGGGCGAGAAGATCGCGGTGTTGATGCCGATGACCTCGCCGTCCATGTTGAACAGCGGGCCGCCGCTGTTGCCCTTGTTGATGGCGGCGTCGGTCTGGAGGTAGTCGTCGTACTTGCCGCCGATCTCGCGCGAGCGCGCCGAGACGATGCCGGCGGTCACGGTGCCGCCCAGCCCGAACGGGTTGCCGATCGCGACGACCCAGTCGCCGATGCGCATCTTGTCGGAATCGCCGAACTTCACCGACGGCAGCGGCTTGCGGCCCGGCGGCTCGACTTTGAGCACCGCGATGTCGATCTCCTTGTCGCGCCCGACCAGCTTGGCCTTGAGCTGTGTGTCGTCGTGGAGATGGACGGTGATCTCGTCGGCGCCCTCGATCACGTGGTTGTTGGTGACGATGTAGCCCGACCCGTCGATGATGAAGCCAGAACCCAGCGACGTGCCGCGGCGCTGCCGCTCGCCGCGGCCGCCCTCGCCCGGCCGGTCGCCGAAGAAGTCGCGGAACAGATCCTCGAGCGGCGATCCCGGCGGCGCCTGCGGCAGCTCGCCGCGACGGCGGTCCTGCTGCGGGATCTGCTGGGTGGTCGAGATGTTGACGACCGCCGGCAGAAGCCTCGCGGCCAGGTCGGAGAAGCTGGCCGGCGCCTCGCGCGCCTCGGCGCGCGGGACCGGTCCCGGCGCTCCCGCCAGCCACAGGCCCGCCACCAAGGCCACCGCGACGACCGCGGTCCGCCTGAGCAGCCCGGGCCGTGGTCCGCCGCCGGTCGACCGCGCCGCCACGCCAATTTCCATCACGCTGTGCACGACTTGCCTCCGCTGGTCCCCGGAGACGGGTACGAACGTCCGGAAACGCGACAAAATCCCGCTCTCGTGAGATTTACATGGTGCGCCCGTGTGGCGCAAATACGGCGGGCGCGACAAATCGTGGATAACGATAAATCGTTCGTGAAGGTGACATTTCGGCAACGGTCCGCGGCCGCCGCCGGCGGCGCGGGAGCCGGCCGGCGCGCGGAATCCGGCGGCGACGCCCCTATTTCGGGGCGCCGCCGACCTTGGCGTCGCAGTACTGCGAGAAATCGGTGTCCGGCGACATCACCAGGGTGGTGTTGGCGGCGTTGAAGACCTGCACGCAGGCCAGCATCGAGCGGTAGAAGGCGAAGAAGGCCGGGTCGCGGCCGAACGCGTCGGCGTAAACCTTGATCGCCAGGTCGTCGCCCTCGCCGCGCATCACCTCGGCCTTCTTCTCGGCCTCGGAGACCAGCACGATCCTCTCGCGGTCGGCGCCGGCGCGGATGCGCTGCGCCTCCTCGTCGCCCTCGGCACGCAGCTGGCGGGCCTCCTGCTGGCGCTGGGTGCGCATGCGGTTGAACACCGCCTCGGAGTTCTCGCGCGGCAGGTCGGCCCGCTTGATCCGGACGTCGACGATCTCGACCCCGTAGTCGCGCAGCGCGGTCCCCTGCACCAGCTCGGTGATCTCCTTCATGAGCTGGCCGCGGCGCTCCGACAGCACGGCCTGCAGCGGCACCGTGCCGAGCTCGCGCCGGATGTTGCCATTGATCAGGTTGCTGAGCTGGCCGCGGAAGGTCAGGTCGACGTTGCCGGTCGACTGGTAGTACTTCAGCGGGTCCTTGATGCGGTAGCGCGCGAAGGCGTCGACCACGAGGCGCTTCTGGTCGCCGGCGATCAGCTCGAACTCCTCGGCCTCGATGTGCAGCAGGCGCTTGTCGATGCGCACGACGTCCTGCACGAACGGCACCTTGAAGTAGAGGCCCGGCTCGGTGCGCGGCGTGCCCTTGATGGCGCCGAACTGGGTGACCAGCGCCTGCTTGGTCGGATCGACGATGAAGAACGACTGCTGCACCAGCAGCGCGACGACGCCCGCGAGCACGAGCAGGATGATGGAGCGGCTGCCGGTCATCGGACGACTCCCGGCTGGTTGGGCGCCATGGGCCTGGGCCGCGCGAGCTCGGGCAGCGGCATGTACGGGACCACGCCGCTGTTCTTGTCGAGGAACACCTTGTTCACGTCGCGCAGCGCTTGCTCCATGGTCTCAAGGTAGATGCGCTGCACGGTGATGTCCTTGGCCAGGGCGTACTGGGTGTAGACCGCCACGAAGCGCTGCGCCTGACCCTGCGCCCGGTTGAGCACCTCGGTGCGGTAGCCCTCGGCCTGCTGCAGCTTGGCCTCGGAGTCGCCCTTGGCGCGCGGCACGATCTCGTTGCGGTAGCCGTTGGCCTCGTTGATCTTGCTCTCCTTCTCGGCGCGCGCCGCCTGGACCTCGCGGAACGCGGCGATGACCTGCTGCGGCGGGTCGGACTGGCGCAGCTGGAGCTGCGTGATCCGGATGCCCGAGCCGTAGCTGTCGAGCATCTTCTGCAACTCCTCGCGCGCCTCGCTCTCGATCCGGCTGCGGCCCTCGGTCTGCGCGAACTGCAGCTGCGAGCGGCCGACGACCTGCCTCATGGCCGACTCGGCGGCCGATTTCACGGTCTCGTCCGGGTTGGGCATGTTGAACACGAACTTGAAGATGTCCTGGATCTGCCAGAAGACCACGAATCCGACGTCGAGGATGTTCTCGTCGCCGGTCAGCATCATGTTCTCGGTTGTCGCCTGGGGTCCGGCGCTCCGGCTGCTCGTACGGATCGGCACCCCGCCGCCCGTGCCGATGGTCACGGACCGCTGGTCGGTGACCCCGACCTTGATCACGCGCCCGATCGGCGCCGGCAGATTGTACTGGAGGCCCTCGCCGCGCGGCTGCGGGCTGGGCTTGCCGAACACCAGCTCGATCGCCTGCTGGTTGGTCTCGACGCGGTAGAACCCGAACAGCAGCCACACCACGACGGCGGCCAGCCCCGCCAGGATGATCCCTTTGGTGGAGCCCATGCCGCCGGGCATGAGGTTGCGCAGCCGGTCCTGGCTCTTGCGCAGCATGTCCTCGAGGTCGGGCGGACGTGGACCGCCACCGCCGCCCCGGTTACCGCCGCCGCGATTGCCGCCGCCACCGCCCCACGGACCGCCGCCGCCACCGCCACCACCGCTGTTGCCGCCGCCGCCCCACGGGCCGCCGCCGCCACCGCCGCTGTTGTTATTCCACGGCATGAAGTCCCTCGCCCTGTCGCGCGGCCGCCGGCCGCGCTTGGTTCTTGCTTTCGCCCCCGACGCCTATATGACACGCACCGGACCGACGCAAGGAAGCGCGGCCCGGCCGGACGCGCCGGCGGGTGCGCGGGATATTTGGACTGGCCGTCGCCGAATCAAGCGCGTGGAGGCTGGAGATGACGGAAATCGACCGGGCGACGATCGAGAAGGCTCTCGCCGGCGTCGCCGATCCCGCCTCCGGCCGCGACGTCGTCGCCGCCGGGCTGATCGACGGCATCGCCACGCGCGGCGGCCACGTGCAGTTCGCGCTGAAGGTCGATCCGGCGCAGGGTGCCAAGCTCGAGACGCTCCGCCAGGCCTGCGAGGCGGCGGTGAGCGGCCGATCAAGGGCGTCCGGTGACGGCCGTCATGACGGCGGAACGGCCGGCCGGGCGCGGCGGCCACGACCACGCCGGACACGACCATGGCGCGCGCGCCGGGCACGCGCACGCCCACGGACCGGCGCCGGCTCCCGGCGGACGCGCCGCGCCGCGTGGCGGCGGCGCTGGCCAGCACATCCTCGCGCCGGGCATCGGCAAGATCGTGGCCGTGGCCTCGGGCAAGGGCGGCGTCGGCAAGTCGACCACCGCCGTCAACCTGGCGCTCGGCCTCGCGGCGCTCGGCAAGCGGGTCGGCCTTCTCGACGCCGACATCTACGGCCCGTCGATGCCGCGCATGCTGGCGGTGCGCGAGAAGCCGGAGTCGAAGGATGGCAACAAGCTGATGCCGATCGAGCGCTTCGGCCTGAAGACCATGTCGATCGGCTACCTCGTCGCCGAGGAGGCACCGATGATCTGGCGCGGCCCGATGGTTCAGAGCGCGCTGGAGCAGATGTTGCGCGACGTCGAATGGGGCGAGCTCGACATCCTCGTCGTCGACATGCCGCCGGGCACCGGCGACGCGCAGCTGACCATGGCGCAGAAGGTCAAGCTGGCCGGCGCGGTCATCGTCTCGACGCCGCAGGACATCGCGCTGATCGACGCCCGCAAGGGCCTCAACATGTTCCGCAAGGTCGACGTGCCGGTGCTCGGCATCGTCGAGAACATGAGCTACTTCCTGTGCCCCAAGTGCGGCGAGCGCACCGAGATCTTCGGCCACGGCGGCGCCCGCGAGGAGGCCGACAAGCTGGGCGTGCCGTTCCTCGGCGCGGTGCCGCTGCACCTCGACATCCGCGTGCATTCGGACGAGGGCCATCCCATCGTCGCCGCCAAGCCCGACGGTGAGCACGCGAGGATCTACCGCGAGATCGCCGCCCGCGTCGCCGCCGCGCTCGACGGCGGCGCCCAGCGCGCCGCCCCGCGCATCGTCATCAGGTAGGCCCCGCCGCGGCCGGTGGCGCTGTACCGCCGGGGCGTCCCCGAAGTATGCTGCGGACGGCGCGGCGCGGTGGAGGTGGCTGTGGGCGACGAGCGGGACCAGGCGCGCGATGCGACGCGGACCGGCGCGCGGCCGTCGCAGGCGCCGACCCGCGCCGGCGACCTGCAACCCGGCGAGCTGATCCACGAAACCTACCGGCTCGACAAGCTGATCGCCCGCGGCGGCATGGGCGCCGTCTACAAGGCGACCAACGTGCACACCGGAGACACGGTGGCGGTAAAGGTCGTGCGCGCCGACCTGGCCGGCGACGACATGATCCGCGAGCTGTTCCGGCGCGAGGCGATGGCGTTGCGCAAGGTCCGCCATCCCGCCGTGGTCGCCTACGAAGGCGTGCTGGGGGACGCCGACGGCCGCTTGTATCTCGTGATGGAGTACGTCGACGGCCCGTCGCTCGGATCGCTGACCTCCAAGGCGCCGCTGTCGCCGTCCGAGGTCCGCCGGCTCGGCCGCGCGCTGGCCGAGGGGCTGGCGGCGGCCCACGACCAGGGCGTGGTGCACCGCGACCTCGCGCCCGACAACGTCGTGCTGCGCGGCGGCCGCCTCGACCAGCCCGTGCTGATCGATTTCGGCCTCGCCAAGCGCACGGATTCGGGCGCCAGTTCGGTGATCGGCAGCGCCTTCGCCGGCAAGCTCGACTACTGCTCGCCCGAGCAATGCGGCCTGTTCGGCGGCCAGGTCGACGCCCGCACCGACATCTACAGCCTGGGATTGACGCTGGCGGCGGCGGCGGCGGGACGCGCCGTGCCGATGGGCTCCTCGCTGGCCTACGCGGTCAAGGCGCGCGAACACGAGCCGGATCTGGCCTCGGTGCCCGACGAGCTGCGCGCGGATCTGATGCCGCTGCTGCAGCCCGATCCGGCGCGCCGTGTCCAGAACATGCGCGACGTGTTCGTGACGGTGCCGACGCGCGTGTCGAATTCGGAGTCGCTGATCCGGTCCGGCGCGCGCGTGGCGGCCGGATCGGCGCCGCCATCGGGATCGTACGCGCCGTCGGGATCGTATCCGCCATCCGGCCCGCCGGCGCCCTCCGTCGCGCCATCGCCGCCCGCCGCCGGTGGACGCGGCGTCGGCCGACCGGCTGCGATCGCCGCCGCGGTGGCGCTGCTGCTGCTCGCGGGCGGCGGCGGCGCCTACTGGCTCACCCGCCCGCCGGCCACGGTGGCCACGACGGTCAACAAAGAGGATCCCGAGGCGGCCGCGCGGGCACGGGCCGCCGAGGAGAAGCGCCTCGCCGACGCACGCCGCGCCGACGAGCAGGCCCGCGCGCGCATCGAGCGCGAGCGTATCGCCGCCGACGCGGCGCGGGCGGCGGCCGGACGTGCCCGCGCCGCCGAGGCAGCCAAGGCGGACCAGAGCAAGGCCGAGAGCGCCGGAGCGGAAGCGGCGCGGGCCGAGGCGGCACGAGCCGAGGCAGCAAGGGCGGAGACGGCGAAGGCGGAAGCCGCCAAGGCCGAAGCCGCCAAAGCGGAGGCGGCGCGGGCGGAAGCGGCGAAAGCCGAGACCGCCAAGGCCGAAGCCGCCAAGGCCGAGGCGGCGAAGGCGGAACTGGCGAAAGCCGAGGCAGCCAAGGCGGAGGCCGCCAGGGCTGAAGCGGCGCGCGTCGAGGCCGATCTGCGCACCGCCGAGCGCGCGCGCTCCACCACCGAGGAGGCGGCGCGGCGCCAGACCGAGCAGGAGGCGCGCGAACGCGCGGCCGCCGAGGAGGCCGCCGCGCGCTTCGGCGAGGCCGAGCGCAAGCGCGCGCAGGCGGCCCTCACCGGGATCGGCCACGACACCGGCGGCATCGACGGCAGCTTCGGCCCGCGCAGCCGCCAGATGATCGGCGACTGGCAGCGCGCCAACGGCCGGCCGGCGACCGGCTATCTGACGCGGCCGCAGTACGACGCGCTGCAGCGCGCCGCCGCCGGACCGCTGGCGCGCTACGATGCGGAGCAGAGACGGCTGGAGGAGGAGGCGAAGCGGCGCGCCGCCGAGATGCCGACGCGCCCGCCGGAGCCCGCCGGTCGCACACCGGCGACGACCACCACGACGGCGGCGGCGACTCCGGGGCAGGTGCCCGCGAACTGGGCCGGCCAAGTGTGCGTGACCGGCAGCTCGACGTCGACCGGCTGCGGTCCGGCGAGGTTGACGATGTCTGGCGGCCGCGGCAGCGGCGATTGGAATTTCAAGGGCGTGAAGCTATCGATCCAGGTGTCGATCAACCTCGACGCCACCGGCAGCGCTGGCCAGGGCACGTTCAACATCGAACTGGTGGGCGTCAGCCAGAATGCGGCCAGCCCGGCGATGTTCTCGCGCTCCCTCCTGGGCGCGCGGCTGCGCCCCGGCGAGCTGTCGGGCGGCGGCAACGCCGGCGCCGGCGTCACGTCGGCGAGCGTCGTGATCACGCTGACGCCGCAGTGACGCCGGCCGCCCGCCGCTAACGCTTGCGGCGTGCGCGCTTCGCCTTGGGCCGCGCGCGCTTCCTCGCCTTGGCTTTGACCTGAGCCTTGCGCGCCTGGTCGCGCGCCTTGCGCCGCAGCGGCGCCGGCTTCTTCCTGGGCTCGGGCCTGCGCCGCGGCGTCGGCTCGGCCTTGCCGATCATGCCGTGCACGCCGATCATCGAGCCGGCGACGGTCTCGAGCGCGAGGAAGCGGCGCTCCTCGACCCAGCCGGGCAGCGCGAGGTTCAGCGCGAGGTCGCGGCGGAAGCCGAACGGCACGTAGTACTCCGGATCGCCGACGAGGATGACGCGGCCGATGCCGAGCTCGCGGCAGCGCGCCAGCGCGTGCCACATCAGCGCCTTGCCGTAGCCCAGTCCGCGCGTCGCCGGCGCCACCGCCAGCGGACCCAGCAGCACCGCCGGCCAGCGGCCGTTGATCAGGATCGGCCAGAACCGGAGCGACCCGATCAGTTCGCCGGCCTCGTCGAGCGCGACGAAGCGCAGGTCGCGCAGCGGCTTCACGCCGTCGCGCAGCTTGTAGACGGTCTTCTGCAGACGATCGGGCCCGAACGACGCGGCCACCATCGCCTCGACGGCGGCGGCGTCGCGCCGGCGCTCGCGCACGATGCGGATCGGTCTGGGCGCGATCTCGTTCATTGCATCCCTCCTCCAAGCCGCGCGCGGCCCCGCGAAAGCGCGCGCCTAATGACCCCGGATCGTGACGTGGATGTGGCGGCCAGGGGCGGCGCGCGATATCTCTCGCGCTCCGCCGCCGCAGACGGCGTCCCGCCGAGTCCGTGCCCGCCCGCCTCCATCCTCCACCCCGCCACGCGCTCGCCGCCACCGCGACGGCGCTGTTCGCCGCGTCGCTGGCGGCGGCGTGGTGGTGGGCGCGCGGCGAAGCGGACGGGCGGCTCGTGTCATGGCTCGACGACGCCTACATCCACATGGCGATGGCGCGCGACGTCGCCGAGCACGGCGTGTTCGGCGTGACGCCGCACGCGCACTCCTCGTCGACATCGTCGCCGCTGTGGGTGTGGGCGCTGGCGGCGCTCTACCGCGTGTTCGGCGCCGCCGACTGGATCGCGTTCGCGCTCGCGGCGCTGGGTGGCGCGGCGACGCTGTGGGTGGCGGCGCGGATACTGACGCGCGACATGGGTGACGCCGGCTCGGACCCCGGCTCGCGCCCCGCGTGGGGCGCCGCCGGCATCGCCGTCGTCCTCGCCGCCGCCGCGCCGGTGGTGATGGCGTTCTCGGCCATGGAGCATCTCGCGCACGCCGCGCTCATGCTCGCGGCCGTCGACGCGCTGTCGCGCGCGCTGGCCGGCCCACCGGCCGAGCGCGCGCCGGTCGGACTCGCCGCCGCCTTCGCGGCGCTGCCGCTGCTGCGGTTCGAGAGCCTGTGGCTGGTCGCGCTCGGAGTCGCATTGGCGCTGGCGCGCCGCCGCCACGCGCTGGCGCTGGCGCTCGCCGTCGCGGCGCTGGCGCCGGTCGCGGCCTTCGCTGCGTGGTCGATGTCGCACGGCTGGTGGGCGGTGCCCTTCCCGATCCTCGCCAAGACGATATTCCTTGCCGATCCGGGCGCGCCCTCGGCGGTCGACGTCGTCAAGATGCTGGCGTGGTATCCACTGAAGCGGCTCGCGGTGAACGCTCCGGCGCTTCTCCTCCTTCTGGTCGCTGCCGTCGTCGCGCTCGCGGCGGCCTGGCGGCGCGCGGGTGGATCGCCGGGTGCGGCGTGGCGGCGCTGGCGCGACGGCACGCCGGTCGACGCCGGGACACTGGCGCTAGCGATCGCCGCCCTCGGAATCTGGGCGCATGCGACCTTCGGCAGCTTCGGTTGGGGCGGCCGCTACGAGGTCTACCTCTTCGCGCTTGCGGGCGCGTTCCTGCCGCCGGCGCTGGCGCGCGCGCGGTGGCCCGCGGCGCGTGTCTCGGTCGCGTCGGCCGCCATCGCGATCCTGGCGTCGACGACGGCGGCGGCGCTGACGCACCGCGCATACGTCATGCACGCCGACCTCCGGATATCGACCGCCGTGGTGTGGCAGCGCGATTTCTGGCCGGCGCGCTACGTCGCTCGCCACCATGCCGGCGCCGGAATCGTGGCGATGAACATCGGCGCGCTGACCTGGCTGTCCGAACCGCGGCTGACCGACGTGCTGGCGCTGGGCGACCTGGAGACGGCGCGTCTGCTGGCGTCGCGCCGACTGACGGCCGACGCGGTGCGCGGTCTCGCGACGCGGCGCGACGCCCGCGTCGCGATACTGTTCGACGGCTATTTCCGCCAATGGACCGGCGGCGCGCCGCCCTTCACCAAGATCGCCACCGCGCGGCCGCTGGCCGCGGCCGAGATGGCGGTCGCGATCTACGCCGTGCGCGCGGCGGACGGCGCGGCCATCGCCGCGACCTTGGCCGCCTTCGCGCGCGAGGCGCCGGGCGGGGTCGCGCTGGAGTGGGAACCGGCCTTCGCGCCGCGATGACGCCGCAGCGGCTCAGCCGCGGCCGAGCTGCGCCATCAGCTCGCGCCATTCGCGGGCCGACAGGCCGCTATCCTTCTGCTCGACCGTCTCGCCGGCGAGCATCCGCCTCACGATCTCCAGCCCGGTGCGCGACAGCGACGTGCCGCCCATGCGGTATTCGACGAAAGCGTCGTGCACCAGCGGCGTCCAGCGCTTGAGCGTGTCGACCATCACATCGGCGTAGGCGCGGATCTCGTACTGCGCGTGGGCGTCGGCGCGCAGCGACAGGAAGTGCATGAGGTTGTGCAGATCGGTCTTCCAGTACCACTGGGTGTAGAAGTTCAGGGACAGGTTCATGCGCGCCAGCTCGCGCGCCAGACCGCTGCGCCCGGGATCGAGCGGCGCGCCGCCTTCGCCCTCGTTGAGCATCTCCATGTAGTGCTCGTAGACCAGCGCGGAATCCTTGCGCAGCAGGTCGAACACGCGCTCGGCCTCCTTGCCGGCGAGCGTCTCGGCGCGGCCCTGGCGGTTGACACGGCTCTGCGCCGCGAGGTGCTCGGGCCGGGGGATGTAGAACTCGTTGTCGAGGATGGAGTAGCGCGCCGAGTACTCGTTGACGTTGGCGGTGCGGTGCCGGATCCACTGCCGCGCCACGAAGATCGGCAGCTTCACGTGGTACTTGATCTCGCACATCTCGAACGGCGTGGTGTGGCGGTGCCGCAGCAGGTAGTTGATGAGGCCCTTGTCCTCGCTGACTTTCCTGGTGCCGCGCCCGTACGACACGCGCGCCGCCTGCACCACCGCGGCGTCGTCGCCCATGTAGTCGACGACGCGCACGAAGCCGTGGTCGAGCACCGGTAGCGCCTGGTAGAGGATCTCCTCCAGCGCCGGCGCCACGGCGCGGCGGGTCGGCGCCGTGACGCCGCGCAGCGCGTCGATCTCGGTCTTCTGGTCGGTCGAGAGGGGCATCGAGGGGCCGTCCTTGGTGGTTCGTTGGCGGCCAATCTAGGGACGCGCGCGGGCGGCGCCAATCTGTAAAAGACACCTTGGCGCGGCCGCGCGGGATGGATTCCGGAAGGTCGCGGAAGCCGTCGCTTGCGACCGGCTGCGCGCATCCCTTTTCGGGTTTACATTGCCTTTTGCATACAAAATTCAAAGCGAGGCGCGCACCATTCGCGTCGTCGCCGGTGCGCCGGGCACCCCGCGGCCGCGCCGTCCCCAAGGCGGCGGATCGCGGCGACCGGAATTCCCGAGCACTACTGGCGGACGAGCGTGAAGGTCCCGCCGCTGGCGAGGCGTTCCGATTTCAACCGGGCCGATTGCAGCGTCCCGTCGAGCGTGCGCGGCGACACGCCCATGCCCCGGCACACCGTGAAGAACCGGCCGTCGGATCCCAACTCGGTCGGCTGGCAGGTCGACCTCGTTTCCTCGGCGCCGATCTTGGTGTAGAGCTCGAATGTCAGCCGGCCGCCATCCTGCCGGATAGTGATCCGGAAGACGCCGGAGTTGTTCGTGAACTCTCCGGCGTACGTCGCCTGCCCGGCGGACGCCGCCGGTGGCGCCACTGCCGCCGCCTTCCCCTGAGGCGCGGCACCCGCCTTGGGGACGGCGGCGCCGGACGGCGCGCGCTCGGCGGCGCGTCGCGCCTCGTCCTCGGCCCGCCTCTGTTCCTCGTCGTAGCGCGCCAACGCCGATGCCGCCTGCTGTCGCAGCGCCGCCACCTGCGGCGCCGTCAGAAAGCCCGTCTCCGCCTCGCCGCGGCCGCGCTGCCACGCCGCGATCATGGCCCGCGACCGCGGGCCGAACGCCCCGTCGCTACCCTGCGTGTCATGGCCGACAGACGTCAGCGCCACCTGGATCCGTTTGCGATCAGCCTCCGACAGCCGCAACGTGGCCTCGCCCGCCTCCGCCTGACGTTTCGCGTCGGCCGCCGATCCGGCCTTCGCCTCGGCGGCGCGCGCGGCCTCGGCCTCGGCCAGCGCCTTCTCCCGCGCCAGCCGCTCGCGCCGCTCCGCCACCTCGCCGGCGGTGCGGGCCTCCTCGTCGCGGCGACGCGTGGCCTCGGCCTCGGCCAGCGCCCTCTCCCGCGCCAGCCGCTCGCGCCGCTCCGCCTCCTCCGCGGTGGCGCGCACCTCCTCCTCGCGGCGACGCGTGGCCTCGGCGGCCGCCCGCGCCCGCGCCTCGTCCTCCGCCTGGCGGCGCCCGCCGTCGTCGGCCGCCGCCCTCGCCTCGGCCGCCTTGCGCGCCGCCTCGTCCGCGACGCGGCGCTTCTCATCCTCGGCGGCCTGCCGGGCCGCAGCCTCCTCGCGTTCACGCGTCAACGCCGCGGTCTGCCGGCGCACCTCGTCCTTCGCGCGGCGCAAGGCGGCCTCGGGACTTTCCGCCGGCGGGCGCAGCGCCAGCCACGCGCCGCCACCCGCGAGCGCGAGGGCGAGGACGACGCCCGCCGCGATCCACCCGACCGGCGCGCGGCGGCGCGGCGCGGTCGGAGCCGGGGCAGGCGCCATGGCGACGGTCGCGGAACCGGGCATCGCCAGCACCCCGGACGGACCACCTCCCGACAGGATACGGCGCGCCTCGCCGATGTTCTGCGGCCGCTCGGCCTCGCGCACCCTCATCGCGGCGTCGATCATCGCCAGGAGCCCGGCGTCGTAGCGTCCTCTGCCAGCCTCGGTCGCCGGCACCATGGCGTCGTCCCGCACGCGGTCGATGGCGCTCGGCGGCATCGACCCGGTGACGCAGTGGTAGAGCGTCGCGCCCAGCGCGTAGAGGTCCGTCCACGGTCCCTGCGGGGCCGATGTGAACTGCTCGAACGCGGCGTAGCCCGGTGTGTAGATCGCCGTCAGCGCCTGCGTGCGGCCATGTAGCGCCGCGCGCGACGCGCCGAAGTCGATCAGGGTCGGGTGACCTTCGGCGTCGATCAGGATATTCGCGGGCTTGATGTCGCGGTGGAGAAACCCGGCGGCGTGCACCCGCTCCAGCCCGTCCAGCAGCGGGCGGACCAGCTGTTCGATCATCGGCCGGGGCAGCGGGCCGTCGCGCTTGAGCCGGGTCTCCAGCGTCTCGCCGCGCACGAGCGACATCACCATGTACGCGGTGCTGTTGGCCTCCATGAAATCGTGGACGTTGACGATGCCCGGCGCGTCCTCGAGCCGCGCCAAGGTCCGGGCCTCGTCGAGGAAGCGGTCGCGGCCCCAGCGGAACTCCTCGGCCGTGGCGGTCGAATGCGGCCGCACCGTGCCGTCGCCGTGGCGGAACGCGAACCCCGTCGGCAGATACTCCTTGATCGCGACATCGCGGCCGAGCAGCGTGTCGCGCGCGCGGTAGGTGAGCCCGAACGCGCCCTGGCCGAGAACCTCGAGCGTCTCGTATTTGCCGACGCGCGTGCCCGGCCGCAGGGCGATGAAGGAACCGCCGTCCTCCGATCGCCGCGGACCGGACGCCGTCCAAGTAGAATCCCCGCCGGCCATGCCGTCTCCCTGTCGGCCGGATGGTCTATAAGTCCGGGACGCGGAGCAAGGCTAAAGCGGTCGCGGTCGCGACGACACAACGCCCTTGCCCGGCGCCGGCCCAACCGAAAACTCCGTCCCGGGCCGCGGCGCCATGGTCGCGATGCTCCACGCCGGCGCGCCGACGGGACTCGATATCCGCAAGCACGGCAACTACACGCACCGCGACGCGACGCTGAAGATGGGCAACGTCGCCGGCAAGTCCGCGATGCCCGGCAAGGGGTATCCCGCCTTCGCCACTCTCGGGGTCTTCGCCGCGATGCGGCAAGGCCGGCCGGATCGACCTCTTCGCCTGCCAGGCGGCCGATCCGGATTCCGTCGCCGGCCCGGCGCGCTCGAGCGCGCGCCGGCGAGGCCTCGATGCGCGAGCTCGCGCGGGTCACCGGCGTGGTCGCCCGCGCCTCCGACTCGGCGCCTCCGACTCGGCGCGCGCCTTCCAGAACCAGCCCTCTATTCAGCACCGTCGCGCGTGGCGCTTGGGAAGGCGCCGCCTAGCCGGCCATGCACCGCTTGATGAAAGTCGCGAGCTCCTCGCCGGCCAGGCCCATGCGGCGGCCCTGGCTATCGCAGGTCGGCGGCGCGGCGCCCGCCGGCGGCGGCAGCGCGACCTGGCCGCCCGTGCACAGCTTCTTAAACGCGGTCAGTGCCTCGCCCGCCAAGGTCCGCCGGCGGCCCTCGGCGTCGCAGCGTTGGTCGAGGCCCGGCAGCGAGACGCGGCCGGCCCAGCACGCCGAGAGGAAGTCGGCCATCGGCTGGCCGTCGAGACGCTGCCGGGCCGCCTCGGCCGCGCAGGCCTGGGTCAGATCGGAATGGCCCTGTTGGGCCTGCGCGGCGCCAGCGACGCAGGCACCCGCCAGCGCGACGGCGGCGATGAATTTCCGCATGCAAATCTCCTCGTGTCGCCGGAATGAACGACGATCGACGCCCGCCACGGCGCGTCCGAGCGCAACGTTGAGCCACATCGGACGCCGCGTCCAGCCTCCAGTGGCCGCAGGGTCGCGGCCGCCCAACGACCCCCTCCCCGAGACGCGGCGCGCGGACGCGTCAGTCCTTCTCGACGGTCAGGCGCGGCATACCGAGGTGGCGTCGGCAATGGTCCGCGATGCGGTCGATCAACACGCGGGCCTCCTCCGGCGTCATCGGCGACGTGCGCCGTTCCGCCGGATGCCACCAGCCGTCGAGCGTGCGCGGCGCGATGCGGGGATCGCCGGTGAAGGTGCAGACCACCGTCGCCCGCCGGTCGGCCTCGCGGTAGATCAGCATCTCGCCGCGCGGATCGACCTCGACCGTGAAGGGCGGCGGCGCTGGCGCGCCCGACGGCGGCGCGGGCGGCGACGCCCGGGCCCGGATCGCGTCCATGTCCGGCGCGGGGCCGGCAGTCGACGGCGGCTCCAGCGCGAAGAAGAAGCCGTCGGAGTCGGTCCATTCGCCGGAGCATGTCGAGCTGTCGCGCGCGCGGAACGCCAGCCCGCCTCCCGACTCGCGCGGCCGCGTTGTCACCTGCCGCGCCAGCTTGACGAGGGCGCCGGCCGGCGGCGCCGGGAATCCGCCACCGACCTCGACGACCGCGTTGCCGGCGGCCAGCTCGTCGTCGATCAGCGCGCGCAGCGCCGGCGGGAAGCGCTGTAGCTCGCGCGCATCCTCGGCCGTCATCGCCGCAGGCGGCGCGGGCGCGTCAGGTGGCGACGACACGGCCGCGCATCTCGACGACGTCGTCCGGTCCCGGCGCGCCGGCCGTCGTCTGCCCCGGCGCCGAGAACACGCCTTCGGCGCGCCGCCACGCGCTCCAATCCGTGGATTTCGCCGGCACCCGCGGCAGACCGGGATCGAACAGGAGTTGCCGGCCGCCGCCGAGATCGAGCACGAGGCGGCGCCACGTGGCGCGATAGTAGATCTCGACCTCGCCGGCCAGAACCGACCAGTCGCCGTCGGTCGACGGCGATCCCGGCTTCATCGTGGCCGGCATGCGGTTGCTGTCGGTGTCGAGCGTGGCGCCCGCGGCCGCGGGGAAGCCGCGCGCCGCCGGGACCCGGAACTCGAACGCCAGTCGCGGCGGCGCGGCGTTGCGCACCACCGGCTGGTCCGTCCGGAACCAGGTCATGGCGACCCACGCGCCGCCAAGGACGAGAAGGGCGACGACCGTGAGACCGACGCCGCGCAGCGTGGCGCCTAGGCTGGCTCCATCGCCCGCGAAAGTCTGCGCCAGCCAGCAGCCCAGCACGATGCCGGCCAATGCCCCGACCGGTCCAAAGAGGAACGCGGAGGCCGTGGCGCGCTTGCCCTCGAAATCGGAGACGCCCAGCCGGCCCATGACCAGCATCGAGCCGGCCATGCCGGCGCCGTAGCCGACCAGCGCGCCGACGGCGCCACCGAGCACGATCGCGATCATCCGCCCACGCCCCCCCGGCCGCCGTGTCCCGCGAGCCTACCGGCAGCGGCCGGTCGAACCGACGCCGCAGATCCTGCCGTCGGTCCAGGTCGCGCCGCCCAGCGTCACGCCGGTCAGATCGACGCCGCGCAGGTTGACGTCGCGCAGGATGGCGCGACCGAGATTGGCGTTCACCAGGATGATGTTGGTCACGTCGGCGCCGCGCAGATCGGCGCGCTGCAGGTTGGCGCCGATCAGCCTGGCGTCCTGCAGGATGGCGTGCCGAAAAATGGCACCGCCGAGGTCGGCGCCCTGGAGATCGGCGCCACGCAGGTTGGCGTTGGACTTGTCGCATCCCGCCCAGTTGACGCCCGGTCGCGGCGGGTCGTCGCACGCGGCGCGCGCCGGCGAGGCCGACAGCGCGGGCACGATGAAGGCGGCGCAGAACGCGAGGTTCAGACGAGGACGACGCATACGATACCTCCTCGCGAAAGCGCGGCCGGCACGACGACGCGGCGTCAGTCCGCCCGCCCTTCCCTCACACCAGCAGCCCCAACAGGGTCTTCGCCAGCGCCTCCGGCGCGGTGACGTTGGGGCTGTGGCTGGCGTCCATCTCGACGTGGCGCCACGCCGGATCGTCGCGGAAGCGGCGCGAAAATTGGAGGAAGGGGTCGTCCGGCCCTTTGCGCGCACAGAAGACGTACGCGCGCGGAAACGGCGGCGGGCCGGCGTGGCGCAGACGCAGCCGCTGGTCGAAGGTCCGGGCCGGCTGCGGCCGCCGGCGCGGCCCGATCCAGGCGAGGTCGTCGGCCGACGTGTCGGGTGGCGTCGGATTGGGCGGGACGAGCCAGTCGGCGAGCGGCGGCGCATGGCCGCCGCCGCGCAGGTCGTTCAGCGACTGCCCGTCGCCGGGCACGAAGGCGTCGAGGTAGATCAACTGGCGCACGCGCTCCGGCACGCGGTCGGCGACGCCGGTCGCGACCATCCCGCCATAGCTGTGGCCGACCAGCGCGAAATCCGAGAGATCCTCGCATTCGACGACGGCCAGCACGTCCTGGATGTGCGTCTCAAGGTCGACCAGCGGATGCGCCAGGTGAGCGCGCTCGCCCAGCCCCGTGTAGGTCGGCGTGAACACGTCGTGGCCGGCGGCGCGCAGCAGCGGGCGCATCTTGCGCCAGGCCCAGCCGGCCGACCATGCGCCGTGGCAGATCAGGAAGGTCGCCATGTCGTCGTAACCTCCGGGCCACGGGATCGCGCGTCTGGCCTCGTCGCCCCACGGACCGCGCGCGCCACGCTACCCCGTCGCGTCAGGCGACGAAAGCGCCGGCGGCACCGGACATCGCCGAGATCCCCCGCCACCTCCCGCCGCGCCCCTTCCCGCGCCGGGCTGGAGCGCCTATATTGGGGGTGCCGGGCAACCGGCTATGGCGATAAACGCCGCGTGGCATAGACGGATCGGACCCGGGGGCAGTACCCGGCGCCTCCACCAATTCCAGCGGTCCCCTTCCAGGGACCGCTCCATGGGGGCGACACAGGATCGACGGACGTAGTAAAGGCGCGGTTTTTGCTCGGTATGGTTCCGCCGTGACGGGCCAAACACAAGTGCCAACGACAACGTAGCACTCGCTGCTGCCGCCTAAACAGCGGACGTAAGCGCGGTTCGGGGGGGCACCGGGCAACAGAAGCCCCCTCACTCAACTCCCGGACGACGCCTCCTTGATGGCGCGAAAAGCGCCACGCCCGTTGTGATTGGGCGCTCATCGCGCTAATGTGGGCGTTGGTGGGGGTGTCATGAACGATCGACCTAGTGGCGGCAGCGGCAGTCGGGGGCTCCATTTCGGCGCCCTGCCGACCGGCTATCGCCTCGGCCCCTACATCATCCAGAGCGTGATCGGCTCGGGCGGGTTCGGGACCACATACCGCGCCGTCGACGACCGGCTGCGACGGCCGGTGGCGATCAAGGAGTTCCTGCCCAACGACGTGGCCGTGCGCACGGGCGGCGTCGAGGTGCGGCCGCGCTCGCCGGCCGACCAGGAGACCTTCGACTGGGGTCTGCGCCGCTTCCTCGACGAGGCGCGCACGCTCGCCGTGCTGGCCGACGCGCCCAACATCGTGCACGTGCACGATTTCCTCGAGGCCAACGGCACCGGCTACATGGTGATGGAGCTGGTCGAGGGCGAGCCGCTGTCGTCGCTCATCAAGCGCGTCGGGCCGATTCCGTGGGACCGGCTGTCGCCGGTGCTGCCGTTGCTGCTGCGCGGGATGGAGGCGGTCCACCGCGCCGGCTACCTGCACCGCGACATCAAGCCCGCCAACATCGTCATCCGCACCAACGGCGAACCCGTGCTGCTCGATTTCGGCGCCGCGCGCACCGACGTCGGCAAGCGCACGCAGGTGATGACCAGCATCTACTCGCCCGGCTACGCGCCGCCGGAGCAGTACGGCGGTGGCTTCGAGGGCAAGCAGGGCCCGTGGAGCGACATCTACGGGCTGGCCGCGACGCTGTACCAGGCGATCACCGGCACCGCGCCGGTCGAGGCCGCGAGCCGTCTGCTGTCGGACACGCTGACGCCGGCGACGCAGGCGGCGGCCGGCCGCTATCCGCCCGGCTTCCTGGCGGCGGTCGATGCGGGATTGTCGTTGTCGATCGAACGGCGGCCGCAATCGATCGCGGCGTGGAGCCAGATGCTGTTCGGCGACGGCCCCAACACCACCGGCGCGCCGGCCTTCGCCGTGGCGGCGGGCGCGGGCGCGCTCGGCGCCGCCGGCGCGGCGGCGGCGGCGCCCGGCGGATCGCGCGGCGGGCCGGGCCAGACGTTCGGAGGCCCCGGCCAGAGTTTCGGCGCACCGGGCCAGAGTTACGCCGCGCCGGGCCAGACATTCAGCGGGCCGGGGCAGGGCTACGCCGCGCCAGGCCAGAGTTTCAGCGGCCCCGGCCAGACCTTCGGCGCGCCCCCGCCCGGCGGCGCGTTTCCGCCGGGCGCCGGTCCCGGTTGGGGCGACGCCACGCGCGGCGGTCCCGGCGGCGCCGATCCCGGCGCGCTGTTCGGCGCCAGCGGCCCCGGCGCCCCGCCCGGCTACGGCGCCGCGCCAGGCTATCCCGGGCCGTCGTCGAAGGGCGCTCCCGGTTATCCCGGCCAGGCGTCGGTCGAGCCCCGGCGGCGAAGAAGAAGGGCGGCGCCGGCTGGTTGCTGGTGGCGCTCGGCGTGGTGCTGCTGACGGCCGGTGGCGCGGCCGCGTGGTGGTTCTGGCCGCGCGAACCGCGCAAGGTCGAGATCGAGATCGCCGTCGACCCCGCCGAGGAGGAGGCGCGTCGGCGCGCCGCCGAACTGGCGAAGCAGGAGGCGGAAGCCAAGGAGAAGGCCAAGGCGGAGGCCGAGGCCAAGGACAAGGAGCGCGCCCGACTCGACGCCGAGGCCAAGGAGAAGGCTCGGCTCGAGGCCGAAGCCAAGGCAAAGGAGCGGCAGGAGGCCGAGGCGAAGGAGAAAGAGCGGCTGGAGGCCGAGGAGCGCGAGCGCGAGGCCGAACGCCGGCGCGCGGAGGCGGCCAAGCCCGGTGGCGAGGGCCGCACGACGACCGACCCCGCGCCCGTTACGCCAGCTATCGACCCGTCGCCGGTCACGCCGCAGGCCGAGGCGCAGCCGTCGATCCCGGCGCCACCACCGCCGGTGACGCCACCGCCGCCGGTCGTGCCGCCGCCGCCGATCGCGCAGCCGAAACCGCCACCCGTGGTCCAGCCGAAGCCGCCACCGCCGCCGCCGCCATCGACCGACCCGCTGGCGGTGTTCGACGGACGCTGGTTCGGATCGGCGACGCTGACGCGCGACGGCCGCGCCGGTTCCTGCCCGAAGCAGTTCACGCTCAACGGCACCGTCACGCAGTGGATCTTCCGCGGATCGACCAGCGTCGGGGCGCCGGCGCAGATGCGTGTCGGCAAGCCGAACAACAACGTCCACGACGTGTCGTTCGGCGCCCCCCTGCAGGTGCGCACCGCCCGCGGCAAGTTCGACAGTTTCTCGATGGAGACGACGGAGGGCTGCGTCTACGGCGTGCGGATGTTCCGCCAGTAGCCGGGAACGGCCGGCGGACGCGGCCGTTGACAGGTTGGCACCGGGCCGCCAAATCTGGCGCCTCCCTCGGATCGCCGGAAAGATGACGGACCGTTTCCACTACGAATCGCTGGTCGACGACGCGCTGCGCGGCGTGGTGCGGCGCGTGCTCGCGCATGCCGCCGAGAAAGGCCTGCCCGGCGCCCACCATTTCTACATCAGCTTCCGCACCGACGAGCCCGGCGTCGAGGCGCCCGCCTACCTGCGCGAGAAGTACCCCGACGACATGACGATCGTGCTCCAGCACCAGTACTGGGGGCTGGAGGTGTTCGACGACGCCTTCGTGGTCACGGTCAGCTTCAACAAGCGCAACGAGCGGCTGCGCGTGCCGTTCGCGGCGCTGTCGGCGTTCGTCGATCCGTCGGTGCGCTTCGGGCTGCAGTTCGAGAAGAAGGGCGCCGCCGCGTCGGCCGCGCTGCCGGCGCCGGAGCGCCGCCCGGCGCTGGCCGGACCCGGATCGACCGGCGCGGCGCCCGCCGCCGACACGGGCCCGGTGGCGGACGACTCCGCGACGCCGGCCGAGGCGGCGCCCGCCGAGGCTCCGAAGGACGGCGGCGGCGCCAAGGTCGTCACCCTCGACGCCTTCCGCAAGAAATAGGGTTTCCAGATCGGGTGACGGGGCCGCCGCTTCCGGCGCGCGCCGCGCCGGGAGATGTCCGCCATGGCCGAATTCGTTTTCCAGGAGATGTTCCCGCCGGGCGAGGACACGACGCCCTACCGCAAGCTGACGTCAGATTTCGTCGGCACCGCCAGCTTCAACGGCCAAAACGTGCTGACGGTCGATCCGGAGGCCCTGACGACGCTGACGGCGCGGGCGTTCCACGACATCTCCCACCTGCTGCGCCCGGGGCACCTCAAGCAGCTCGCGGCGATCCTCGACGATCCCGAGGCCACGACCAACGACAAATACGTCGCGCTGGAACTGCTGAAGAACGCCAACATCAGCGCCGGCGGCGTGCTGCCGATGTGCCAGGACACCGGCACCGCCATCGTGATGGGCAAGAAGGGCCAGCGCGTGTGGACCGGCGGCGGCGACGAGGAGGCGATCGCCAAGGGCGTGTTCAAGACCTACACCGAGACGAACCTGCGCTATTCGCAGGTCGCGCCGCTGTCGATGTTCCAGGAGGCGCAGACCGGCACCAATCTGCCGGCGCAGATCGAGATCTACGCCACCGAGGGCGACGCCTACAAATTCCTGTTCATCGCCAAGGGCGGCGGCTCGGCCAACAAGACCTACCTGCACCAGCAGACCCCGGCGGTCCTCAACGAGGCCGCCCTGCTGAAATTCCTCGACGCGCAAATCCGCACGCTGGGCACGGCGGCGTGTCCGCCCTACCACCTCGCGATCGTCGTCGGCGGCACCTCGGCCGAGCTGAATCTCAAGACGGTGAAGCTGGCCTCGACGCGCTACCTCGACGGGTTGCCGGAGACCGGCGGCAAGGGCGGCGTCGCCATCCGCGACCGTGGCATGGAGGCGAAAGTCCTCGAGCTGACCAGGAAGATGGGCATCGGCGCGCAGTTCGGCGGCAAGTACTTCTGTCACGACGTGCGCGTGATCCGGCTGGCGCGCCACGGCGCCTCGGTGCCGATCGGCATCGGGGTGTCCTGCTCGGCCGACCGCCAGGCGCTGGGCAAGATCACGAAGGACGGCGTGTATCTCGAGCAGCTCGAGACCAACCCGGCGCAGTACCTGCCCGACACCGAGCCGGCGCAGCTCTCGGGCGAGGTCGTGCCGGTCGATCTCGACAAGGGCATGGCGCACACGCTGGCGACGCTGACCAGGCATCCCGTCAAGACGCGCGTCAGCCTGACCGGCACGTTGATCGTGGCCCGCGACTCGGCGCACGCCAAGCTCAAGGAGCGGCTGGACCGCGGCGAGGGCCTGCCGCAGTACTTCAAGGACTTCCCCGTCTACTACGCCGGCCCCGCCAAGACACCGGCCGGCATGCCGTCCGGCTCGTTCGGCCCGACCACGGCCGGCCGCATGGATTCCTACGTCGACCTGTTCCAGGCCGCCGGCGGGTCGATGGTGATGCTGGCCAAGGGCAACCGCTCGAAGCAGGTCGTCGACGCCTGCAGGAAGCACCGCGGCTTCTACCTCGGCTCGATCGGCGGACCGGCCGCGATCCTGGCCAAGAACAACATCCGCAAGGTCGAGGTGCTGGAGTACCCCGAGCTCGGCATGGAGGCGATCTGGCGCATCCAGGTCGAGGACTTCCCCGCATTCATCGTCACCGACGACAAGGGCAACGACTTCTTCAGCGAGCTGAGGATCTGAGGCGCGGCACGGCGCGGGATTGACGACGATCAACGACCGCGCGACGCGACGGCGGCAGCATCAGGGCGCCACCATCACGGACGGGACTCCATGACCGTGCCCAATGCCCGCCCGCCGGCGCGCCGTACGCCCGCCGTCCGCCGTGCCTGATCCGCTCCAGCGTCTCCGGAGCGGCTTCAGCGCGTTCCGCGAGTCCCAGTTCGACAGCGGCGCGCTGGGATACCGTCTGCTCGCGGTCGAGGGCCAGCGGCCGGAGATCCTGCTGATCGGCTGCTCCGATTCGCGGGTCGATCCGGCGGTTCTCACCGGCAGCGGCGCCGGCGACCTGTTCGTGGTCCGGAACATCGCGGCCCTCGTGCCGCCCTACGGCAACGAGGCGAGGCTGAAGGGCACCAGCTCGGCGGTCGAGTTCGCTGTGCGCGCGCTGGAGGTGCGCCACGTCGTCGTGCTCGGGCACGCGCTGTGCGGCGGCGTGCGCGCGCTGGCGGCCGGGCGCGAGGAGACCGACGGCCGCTTCGAGTTCATCGCCGACTGGATGGAGATCGCCGGCGACGCGCGGCGCGCGGTCGCGGCCGCGCTCGCGGACAAGCCCGAGCCGGAGCGCCTGCGCGCGCTGGAGCAGGCCACGACGCTGGCCTCGCTGCGCAACCTGCTGGGATTCCCGTGGATCGCCGAGCGCGTGGCCGCCGGCGCGCTCGCTCTGCACGCCTGGTACTTCGACCTGATCGACGGCAACCTCTGGGCCTACGACCCGAGGGAACGCGCGTTCCGCATGGCCGACGGCCGTCCGTCGGGGATCGACGGCCCGTGCCCGCCCGTCGACATCGACGATTTCGCGCGACGCGCCGGCGCCTACCGCTGCCGCAAGACCGGCGGCCCCTACGCCTGCCGATGCGACGCCGAGGCCGACCTCGAACGCGTCACGCCGGCCGGCGCCCTGCCGTTCTGAAGGCGGCGCTACGCGGCTTTCGCGGCGCCGACCTCCTTCGCCACGGACTCCGGCACGCGCACCGGCATGTCGAGCAGCATCTGGGCGAAGGCCTTGGCCAGCGGATCGGCCTTGATCGACGCCATGCCGCCGCCGCCCAGCGCCTCGCGCAGCAGGAAGTTGAAACCGTGGATGCCGGGCAGACGCCAACGCGTCACCCCGCCTTTGATCCGGTGCGCGAACCACTTCGCCACCGCCTCCTCGGTCACCTCGGCGTCGAGGATCGGCTGCCACTCCGGCCGCCGCGGGAAGATGCCGATGTTGGCGGTGTCGCCCTTGTCGCCGGAGCGACCGTAGGCCAGCGCGATCAGCGGCACCGTCCGCACCGCGGCGTCCGGTCCCGTCGACGGCAGCGCCGGCGCGGGCGGCGCCTCGACCGGCAGCATCGCCGGCGTGAAACCGCCGCTCTTTGCGCCGCGCTCCATCGCCACCGCGCGGCCGTCGATCTCGACCGAAACGGGCACCATCTCCTTCGGCACCAGACACGAGAACATGCGGATCACCGGCTGCGGCGCGACGCGGCCGGCGCCGAACGAGCCCGACATGCCGACCACGCCGCCCGTCGACATCGGCGCGATCTCGCGGCCCAGCAGCGACAGCGCCTCGCGCTGATCGTGACGCGCGGCGATCTTGACGACGACCTCGCGCGCGTCGGCGGCGCGGCCGTGCGGGCCGTACGTCTCCTCGCCGCCGATGATCTCGACGCTGACGTCGCGGTAGTCGCCGAGGTTCTTCTCGCGGAACATGCGCCGCGTGCGCTTGAGGATCATCTCGGCGCTGTGGCGGCCCTTGGCCACGGCCTCGCGGCCGCCGAGCATGAAGATCGACGAGAACTTGAACCCGTCGGGCCAGGTGGTGGACACCTTGTAGTGGTCAGTCGGCGGCCGGCCGGTCGCGCCCGACACGCGCACCTTGTCCTTGCCGAGCTGCTCGAACGTCGCCGTGGTAAAATCGCAGGCGACATCCGGCACGAGATAGGCGCGCGGATCGCCGATCTCGTAGAGCATCTGCTCGGCCACCGTCGCGGTCGTGATCAGCCCGCCGGTGCCCTCGGGCTTCGTGAGGACGAAGCTGCCGTCGGCCGAGACCTCGGCCACGGGGAAACCCATGTCGTCGTAGTCCGGCACGAGGCGCCAGTCGGTGAAATTGCCGCCGTTGCACTGCGCGCCGCACTCGAGGATGTGGCCGCAGAGCGTGCCGGCGGAGAGCCGGTCGTAATCCTCCATCGTCCAACCGAACTCGTGGATCAACGGCCCGAGCGTGACGGCGGAATCGACGCAGCGTCCCGTGATGACGACATCGGCGCCCTCGGCCAAAGCGCGGGCGATCGGGAAGCCTCCAAGATAGGCGTTCATGCTGACGACCTTCGCCGGCAGCGGGGCGCCGCCGTCCATCTCCTTGACGCCCGCCGCGCGCAACGCGTCGAGCTTCGGCATCAGGTCGTCGCCCAGCACGACGGCGACCTTGAGCGTCACGCCGGCCGCCTCGCACGCCTTGCGCACGGCCGCGGCGCAGGCCTGCGGATTGACGCCGCCGGCGTTGGTCACGACCTTGATCCTGCGGTCGGCGATCTCCCGCGCCAGCGGCGCCATCACGGCGGTGACGAAGTCGCGCGCGTAGCCGGCGGCGGGATCCTTCATCTTCTGCGCCGCCATGATCGACATCGTCACCTCGGCGAGATAGTCGTTCACGAGGTAGTCGATGCGGCCGTGCCGCACGAGCTGCGCCGGCGCCGTCTCCGTGTCGCCCCAGAAGCCGGAGCTGCCGCCGATCCGTACCGTCTTCGCCGCCATGTCCATCCCTCCCGTCGCGTCCCGCGCCCGCCCGCTCAGCCCTCGGGCTCGATGCCGGCGGCCCTGGCGAGGCGGCCCCATTTCTCGATCTCCGAGCGCGTCCACTTGCCCAGATCGTCCGGCGTGCCGGTCTTGATGACGACGCTGAACCTGTCCATGCGCTCCTTCATGTCGGCCGACGCCATCATCTCGTTGATCGCGGCGTTGAGCCGGCCGACGATCTCGGCGGGCGTCTTGAGCGGCGCGTAGACGGCGTACCAGGCGACGATGTCGAACTCCATGCCCAGCGCGCGCAACGTCGGCACGTCCGGCAGGTGCGGCGAGCGCGCGGCGTCGGTGGCGACAAGGGTCTTGACCTTGCCGGCGCGGATGTGCGGCAGGCCGGTGCCGATGTCGATGAACGTCATCTCGACCTGCCCGGAGATCACATCGTTCAGCGCCGGCGGCGCGCTTTTGTAGGGCACGCGCAGGATGTCGATCCCCGCCAGGCGCTTCATCGACTCGCCGCAGATATGGGCGGTGCTGGTGCCGGCGGCGAAGCTCATCTTGCCGGGGTTGGCCTTGGCGCGCGCCACCAGCTCGGCGAAGGTCGCGACCGGCACGGAGGGATGCGTCACCAGCACGAACGGCGCCAGCCCGACCAGCGCCACCGGCTCGAAATCCTTGACGGGGTCGTAAGGCAGGTTCTTCAGCAGGCTGGGGTTGGCGGCGTGCGTGGTGTTGGTCGTGACCATCAGCGTGTGGCCGTCGGGCGCCGCCCGCGCCACCGTCGTGGCCGCGATCGAGCCGTTGGCGCCGGCCTTGTTGTCGACCAGAACGGGCTGGCCGAACTTGGCCGACAGACGCTCGCCGATCAGCCGCGCCATCGTGTCGGTGCCGCTGCCGGCGACGAACGGCAGGACCAGCGAGATCTGGCGCGACGGCCAGGTCTGGGCGGAGGCGGCGCCGGCCGATGCCATGGTAGCGGCGCCGACGCCGGCGATCGCGCGTCTACGGGTGAGCATTCTCTCCACGCCTCTCTCCGGATTCTCAGCCGCGCTTGCGGTTGACGAATTGCGCCATCGCCTCGATATGGTCGCCGGCGGCGACGGACGCGGCGAAGGAGTCGATGCCGGCCTCGATCGCGCCGGCCAGCGGCAGCGTCTCCCAACGCCGCATCAGCGCCTTCTGCGCCCGCACCGCCGCGGGCGCGCCGGCCAGCACGGACGCCGCGCAACGGTCGATGGCGGCGTCGAGCTCCGACGTCTTCACCACCTCTTCGAGGAAGCCCCACTCGTAGGCCTTGCGCGCGCCGATGTTCTCGGCGGTCATCAGCAGCCACGACGTGCGGCCCCAGCCGATCAGACGCGGCAGCAGCGCCGCCTCGATCACGGAGGGGATGCCGACCCGGACCTCCGGCATGCCGAACGTCGCGCTCTCCGAGGAGATGCGGAAATCGCACGCCGCCGCCACCTCGAGGCCGCCGCCCAGAGTGTAGCCCTCCAGCTTGGCGATCACCGGCACGGGGCAGTCGCGGATCGCCTCGCACAGCAGGTGGAGATGGGTGATGAATTTGCGGCCGTCCTCGGCCGTGCGCATCGCGGCCATGTGCCGGATGTCGGCGCCGCCGATGAAGGCCTTGCCGCCGACGCCGCGGAACACGACGACGCGCGCCGAATCGTCGGCCGAGATCGACTTGAACGCCGCGATCAGATCGTCGAGCGCCGGCGGATTGACGACGTTCAGGCGCCGGGAGTTGTCGTAGACTACATGCGCCACCACGCCGCCCTCACGCGTCTCGCGCACCACGTCGACCCTGTGCTCCGCCACCCCGCCCTCCGATCCGCGCCGCGAAATCGCGGCGCCGCTTCCACGCCGCCGCCGTTTCCCGTAATACAGCCGCCTGAACGCGCGTTCACAAGGGGATTCCGCCGTGCCCGATTCGCACGCCGCCAGCGCCATCGATCTGTCGACCTACCGCATCTTCGATCCCAGCGATCCGTTCGAGGACTATGTCGGGCCGATCCACTACCGCAACGACGGGCCGGCGGTGCATTCCGTCATGCCGACCGACGCCCGCCACGCCAACGCGGGGGGAATCCTGCATGGCGGCGCGATCCTCACCTTCGCCGACTACGCTCTGTGCGTGACCTGCGGCCACGCCGCCTCGGGCGGCCAGGTGCCGGGCAGCTTCGCGATGACGGTGTCGCTCAACGTGCAGTTCCTAGCGCCCGGCAGGCTCGGTCCGGCGATCGAATCGACCGGCACCGCAACGCAGGTCACCGGCCGCATGGCGTTCGCGCGCGGCTCGGTGTGGCAGGAGGGCGTCCGGCTGGCGACCTACAGCGGCGTCACGCGCCATATCTCGCGCGACAAGGCGATGGGCCGGCGCGACGACGAGGGGCTGACGCGCGCGCCCGGCGGCACGCGGCCGCCCGGTCCGCCGGATGGCGTGGCGCCACCGGACGGCTTCCGCTCCGTGCTGCGGCCCAGCGCATTCCTCAACGCCATCGGGCCGACCTTCTTCCGCGAAGCCGACGCGGGCACGCACGTCGTGCAGCCGACCTATCCGCACATGCTCAACTCCGGCGCCTCGATCCACGGCGGCATGCTGATGACCTTCGCCGACAACGCGTTCTGCACCGCCGTCGCCTCGCGGCTGGGCAAGGCGCCGTCGACCGTGGGCTTCACCGCCGAGTTCCTCGCCGGCAGCGCCATCGACGGTCCGCTGGAGACGACGGTCGATCTCGCGCGCGCGACCGAGCGCATGACGTTCCCGACCGGCGTGGTGACGCAGAACGGCAAGGCGCTGCTGAGCTATAGCGCGGTGGTGGCGCTTCGCGACTGGAAGCGGCCGACCGGAGCCGACGGAGCGCCAGCGTGAGCGACGCCGCGACGACGGCGGCGCAGGCCGTCCCCGAGCATTTCGAGCCGTTGCGCGGCGATGTCGGGCTCGGCGCGCTGGTCGGGCCGTTCCACGTCCGCAAGCCGGGCGACGGCCGCGCCTTCGCCTGGGGCTTCCGCGCCGATTCGCGCCACGTGAACGTCGGCGGCGTCGTGCATGGCGGCATGCTCGTGACCTTCGCCGACCAGTGCCTCGGCGGGCTCGCCTATTTCGCCGCCGGCAAGAGGCCGAGCGCGACCATCGACCTGGCGGCCAGCTTCGTCTCGCCGGGGCGGCCGGGCGACTGGATCGAGTGCACCGGCGCCGTCAGCCGCGCGACGCGCGATCTGGTGTTCCTCACCGGCCGCGTCCACGTCGGCGACCGTACGTTGGTCGACCTCAAGGGCGTGTGGAAGATCCTCGACAGATGGCTGGGGCCGGAGCGGACGGCGTAGCGCGGCCGGCGCACCGAGTCACCCCATCCGCACTATGTCTTGCGCTTGGCGAGCTCGAGCTTGAGCTCCTCGATATGGGCTTTCAGGCCGGCGCTGTGGGGGTTGTGGCGCAGCGCCTCCTCGTAGGCGCGGATCGCCTGGTCGAACTGGTCGCGCTCCTCGAAGATCATGCCCAGCCCCGACCACGCGCCGAAATGCCGGGGCTCGAGCGCCACGGTGCGCCGGATGTCGGCCACCGAGGCGTCATGGTCGCCGCGCATCCAGTGCACGGTGGCGCGCTTGTTCCACGCCTCGGCGAATTCCGGCGCCCGCTCGATCAACTCGCCGAAGGTCGCGACCGCGGCGTCGAGATCGCGCACCGACATCTCGCGCATCCCCCTGGCCATCAGGGCGTCCAGCCCCTTGTCGCCGGCCAGCGTCCAAGTCTCCCAGATCGTGGTCGTGAGCGCGGCCACCTGCGACGGATCGGTCGCGGTGCGCAGGCGCGCGAACAGCCCATCGAGGGCCGGATCGGTCTGGGTCGACATGGCGGGCGCGGCTCCCAACGCGAGGGCCACCGCGATCGCCGCTGCGTATCGGCGCGGCATCCCTGACTCCGTCGTGGCTCGCGCGTAGCGTACACGGATTCCGTGGCGGCCGTCAGCCCGTCCCGCGCGCCGCCAGCAGGGCGCCGACCAGCTCGGCGAAGCCGGCACCGGACCGGGCGGCGGTGATCCAGCGCGGCAGCGCCGGCGTGCGGTCGGCGAGATCGCGCAGATTGGCGACGCCGACGGCGTTCGGGAAATAGCCGAACATCGGGGCGTCGTTGGGCGAGTCGCCGGCGAAGACGTAGCGGGCACGCTCCGCGTCGAGATCGACGCCGAAGGTCTCGCGCATCATCAACCGAGTCGTCGTCAGCTTGTCGTAGTCCCCGAACCAGCCGTTGACGTGGATCGAGCTGACCTTGGCGATGGCGCCGTGCCGCTCGAAGATAGCGACGATCCGATCGATGTCGGCGCGCGAAAGCGGCGGCACGTCCTCGCGGAAGTCGATGGCGAGATCGGCCAGCCGGTAGGGCTGGTCGGACGCGACACCGGCGCCGGGCACCTCGCGCGCCACGTCGGCGCGCACCGCCTCCAGCCGGCGGCGCCCCTCGGCGCGGGTCGCCTCGTCCTGGACGAAGCGCGTCCGCAGGCGGCCGGCGGACTTGTCCGGCCACATCCAGAACGCGCCGTTCTCGCCCACCACCGCGTCGACCGGCCAGAAGCGCGCGATGTGGTCGCACCACCCCGCCGGACGGCCGGTGACCGGCACGACCAGAAGGCCGGCGGCCTTCAGCGCCTCCAGGGCGGCGTAGGCCTCCGCCGTGAGGCGGCCGTCGCTGGATACGGTCTCGTCGATATCCGTGAACACACCGACGACGGCGCGCCGCTCGGCGGCGGGGAACTGGTCGAGCGGGCGAAGGCGTCGGTCCAAGCGGGTTCTCCGGGCGCGGGCGCCGCGATTCTTATCATCATGGCGGCGCCGGCGGATCGGCGCTACAAGGCGCCCGAAAAATGCCCCCGAAGCCCGGTCGTGAGGCCCCGATGATCCCCCGCTACTCCCGCCCCCCGATGGTCGCGATCTGGGAGCCGCCGAACCGCTTCCGCATCTGGTTCGAGGTCGAGGCGCACGCCTGCGACGCGATGGCCGAGCTGGGCGTGATGCCGAAATCGGCGGCGGCGGCGATCTGGAAGGGAGGACGCGAGGCGATGGCGGCGATGGCCGCCGATCCGGCGGCGCATGTCGGGCGGATCGACGAGATCGAACGCGTCACCAAGCACGACGTCATCGCGTTCACGACCTGGCTGGCGGAGTTCGTCGGACCGGACTCGCGATTCGTGCACCAGGGCCTGACGTCGTCGGACGTGCTCGACACCACGCTGGCCGTCCAGATGACGCAGGCCGCCGATCTGCTGCTGGAGGATCTCGACAAGGTGCTGGCGGCCCTGCGCAAGCGCGCCATGGAGCACCGCAACACGCCGACCATCGGCCGCAGCCACGCCATCCACGCCGAGCCGACGACCTTCGGCGTCAAGCTGGCCGGCAATCCCGTGCTGACGGAGAACCTCACCGGCCTCGCGCGCCTGGTGCGCGGCTACGTGACGCCGGCGCTGGAGAACGTGGCGCTATGGCACGAGCGCGACATCTCGCACTCCTCGGTCGAGCGCATGATCGGCCCGGACGCCACCATCACGCTGGATTTCGCGCTCAACCGGCTGGCCGGCGTGGTCGAGAACCTGGTGGTCTACGCCGACCGCATGAAGGCGAACCTCGACTCGCTGGGCGGGCTGGTGTTCTCGCAGCGCGTCATGCTGGCGCTGACCCAGAAGGGCATGAGCCGCGAGGAGGCCTACGCCGCCGTCCAGCGCAACGCGATGGAGGGGTGGAAGGGGAACGCCGCCTTCATGGCGTTGTGCCGCGCCGACCCCGAGATCCGCAAGCTGCTCGCCGATGACGAGATCGTGGCGATGTTCGACATGGGCTACCACACCAGGCACGTCGACATGATCTTCGCCCGCGTGTTCGGGACGTAGGGATGCCGACGTCGGCAGCGTTTCTAGCTCCCTCTCCCGCTCGCGGGAGAGGGCTGGGGTGAGGGGCCAAGCACACCGCGCACGCGCGCCAATCGGGGCCTCGCCCTCGGCCCCTCCAGCTCCCGCAAGCGGGCGAGGGGGAGTTCGTCTATCGCGCCGGCACGACGCAGAACCCCTGGGCCTCGACGCCCAGCGGCACGTTGAACTTGCTGCGGAAATTCTCCAGCGCCACGGCGGCCGACAGCTCGACGATCTGCGCGTCGTCGAAATGCGTCCGCAACCGGGCCATCAGCGCGTCATCGACCCGTTCGCCGGTGATCGTCGCCTTCTCGGCGAACTCCAGCGCGGCGCGCTCGGCGTCGCTGAACAGCGCGCCGGCCTCGCGCCAGCGCGCCACGTTCGCCATCTTCTCGTCGCCCAGCTCGGTGTGCGCCACACGTGACGCGTTGATGTCCACTCAGAATGGACAGCCGTTGATCGTGGCGACGCGCAGGTAGACCAGCGGCCGCAACGCCGCCGGCAGGCGGTTGGAGCGCTCCAGCGCCGCCGTCATCGCGCGCGCCGCCTCGAGGATCGGCGGGCAGTGCGCCATCACCTTCGTCGGATTCAACAGGTCGCCGAAGAACTCGCGGTCGCGCGCGAACGCCTTGGCGAGGATCGGATCGCCACCGTCCTCGGTGATCTCGGATACGCGGGGCATGGGGTGGGCCTCCTTTGATTCGGGCGGCGATGCTGCGCGACGCGCGCCGACGCGACAACCACCCTCATGTCATCCTTGTCCGCTCAGCGTGTCGCAGCGGGAGGGGGTTCCCGGGCCGTGCCCGGTGGAGATTCCCGCGCCGCCGACTGGATGCGCGCCAGGCGATCCCGGGCCTCGTCGGTGAGGATGTAGGTCGCGCGTCCCATCGACGCTTCGAGCGCGCGGCGCAGACCGCCGTCGCGATCCAGCGCCACCATCGCGCGCTCGCCCCGGTGACAGCAATCGGCCAGCAGATCGACGATGGCCTCGACCGTCTCGGTGGCGGCGGCCTCGTCCTTGTCGAAGGCCGAGATGTACTCGCGCAGGGGCCGGAGATTGTCGTGGAAGAGGTGCAGATCGTGCCGTTCGGCCGCGTCGAGATCGCCGATCTTGGAGAGATTGGCGTCGAAGATCGTGGGGCGCAGATGCTCGACCGGGCGGATCTTCGCGACCCTCGGCGCCTCCTGCCCCCGCAACCCGACCCAGTAGTCGAATTCATTCATCAGCGCCGGCAGAGTCAACGCCACGTCATGCCACAGCGCCTGCTTCAGGCGCGCCGTCTCGTCGCGCTTCCGCTGCCGCTCGGCCGCGCGGTTCAGCCAGAATAGTACCAGCGCCGCCGCCGCGCCGAGGAACGATCCAACGGCGCTGCCGAACACCTTCCGCACGTCGCCCGGATCGGCGCCGTGGATGGCGTAGTAGCCCGCGCCGAGAACGCCCGCGAGGACCACCACGACGATCAGCGCGCTGATGCGTTCGACCGACAAGGCCGGCCGCTCCACCGCTACTCCGCCGCGCGCGCGGCGGGGCGGCGCGGAGCGCGGCGGTCGCCGCGGCGTCGATGGCGCGGCCGTCGGCGGTCAGGGCGACGCCGTAGACGGCGCGCGCCGCGCCGGCGCTCACCACGCCGTCGCGAACGTCGCGCAGCACCCGATCCGGGTCGCGCTCCATCGGCGGACCCCAACCGCCGCCGCCCGACGACGAGGCGCGCTCGTTCAGCGCGGGATAGCGGCGCACGCCGTAGCGCGGCGGGGAGATCGCGGCGCCGTCGCGCGCCACCAGCGCCAGCGCGCCGGAGACACCCTCGCCGCCGCCGGCGACGCCGAAGCCGGTGCGGTAGCCGACGCCCTCGCTGCGGAACGAGTATTCCGCCTCCTCCAGCACGTCGACCTCGTAGTCGACGCCGGTGCCGCCGCGGTACTTGCCCGGTCCGCCGCCATCGACGCGGAACTCGTGCCGGCGGATGCGCAGCGGATAGATGCGCTCGTAGCCCTCGACGTTGGGGATGGTCAGCCCGCCCAGCGCGATCAGAAGGCCGATCTGGTTGAAGCCGTCGCGGCCGTCGACAGCGCCCGACGCCGCCATGGCGTGCCAGTGGTAGGCGACGTAGGGGTTGGGGGTGCCGATGCGGCCGGCCGAGCCGTTGTGCTGCGACTTGCCCCAACCGGCGCAGGCCCGCTCCGGCGCCGCCGCGCCCAGCGCGTTCCACACCGCGTGCACGATCTCGTGCGCGACGAACACGGTGTTCATCGTCATCGGCGCCGGCGGCAGAGCGTTCACGATCGTGCCCTCCGGCGCGACGATCCGCACGCAGCGGAACGTGCCCTCGTTGCGCGGCAGCGCCGGATCGAAGAACGACGCCAGCGCCATGTAGACCGCCGAATACGTGTTGGCGACCGAGCTGTTCTTGAAGCCCTTGATCTGCGGATCGGTGCCGGTGAAATCGACCGTCAGGCCGTCGTCGCGCAGGTCCAGCGCGACGCGGATCCACACGTCGCGGGTCTCGAAGCAGTCGTTGTCGGTGCGGTCCGCCCCGCGCCATACGCCGCTGGGCAGCGTCGCCAGCGCCTCGCGGAAGCGGCGGTCGGCGTGGTCGAGGATGCCCTCGATCAGCGCCAGGCCGCGGTCGAGCCCGTGCTCCTCCAGCAGCGCGCGCAGCCGCTCGGCGCCGATCTGGGTCGAGCCCATCATCGCGCGCACGTCGCCGTCGAGCAGCTCCGGCGTGCGGCTGTTGAGCTTGAGCAGCGCCCAGAGGTCGTCGCGCATCACGCCCTTCTCGACCAGCTTCATCGCCGGCAGGCGGATGCCCTCGTGGTAGATCTCGGTGGCGTCGGAATTATAGGTGCCGGCCGCGCCGCCGCCGATGTCGGACTGGTGCGCGCGGTTGCAGGCGAACGCCGCGAGCCTGCCCTCGACGAACACCGGCCGCGCGATCACCCAGTCCGGCAGGTGGTTGCCGCCGGCCTCGTAGGGATCGCTCGACAGGAACACGTCGCCCTCGTCGATGCGGCCGCGCCACGCTTTCAGCACGCCGCGCACCGCGAAGCCGCCGCCGCCGGTGTGGATCGGGATGCCGTCGGCCTGGCTGATCAGGGTGCCGTGCGCATCGGCGAGGAAGCACGAGAAGTCGTGACTCTGATTGAAGATCGGGCTACGCGCGGTGCGCGTCATCACCCAGCCCATCTGCCGCGAGATGTGGTCGAGCCGGTTCTGCACCAGCGCCAGCGCGATCGGATCGAGGGTCATGTCGGGCTCCCGAGCGTGATGTCGAAATTGCCGGCGGCGTCGACGCGCAGCGTGTCGCCCGGTCCGGCGAACACCGTGGTCGTCGCCTCCTCGACCACCAACGGTCCGGCGACGACGTGGCCCGGCCGCAGGTCGGCGCCGGCGTAGATGCGGGCCTCCTTCCAGCCGTGGACATCGTCGACCCAGACGGAGCGCGATCCGATCGGCCGCGCCTCGCCCGTCGCGGCCGCCGGTCCACGCGGATCGAGCGACTCGACATGGCCGATGCCGGCGACGCGCAGCGCCACGATGGCGATTCGGCCACCGGGCTGGATGTGGCCGAACAACGTGGTGTGCTGCGCCTCGAACGCCGCGCGAACCGCTGCCGCGTCGAAGCGGCCGTCGCCGAGATCGACGCGCAGCGAGGATTGCTGGCCGGGATAGCGCAGGTCGAGCGTGCGGGTGACGCGCTGGTCGGACGGCGCCACGTTCTCGCGCACCAGCGTCGCGCGCGCCTGCGCCTCCATCGGCGCGAAGGCGGCGTCGAGCGCGCCGGCCGAGACGGTGTCGACCTCGCCGGCGAACACCCGCACCCAGTCCTGGCGGATGTCGGAATGCAGCATGCCCAGCGCGCAGAAGGCGCCGGCGACGCGCGGCACGTACACCCGGCGCGCGCCGATGCCGCGGCCGACCGAGGCGCCGTGCATCGGCCCCGCCCCGCCGGCCGCGACCAGGGTGAAGCGCCGCGGATCGACTCCGCGCTCGATCGACAACCGCTCGACGGCGTGAAGCAGGTTCTGCTCGATCAGGCGGATGATGCCCGACGCCGCCGCCTCGACCGAGAGGCCCAGCGGATCGCCGACCGCGCGTTTCAGCGCGGCGGTGGCGAGGGCCGCGTCGAGCGACACGGCGCCACCGGCGTAGGGGCCCGGCCGCAGCCGGCCCAGCGCCAGCAGCGCGTCGGTGACGGTCGGGTCGGTGCCGCCGAGGCCATAGCACGCGGGACCCGGCCGCGCGCCGGCGCCCTTGGGGCCGACGAACAGCAGGCCGGCGGAATCGACGCCGGCGATAGTGCCGCCGCCAGCGCCGATGGTGTGGATCTCGACCGCCGGCGTGGAGAGATGGTAGCCGCCGACCATGAGCTGGTCGGTGGCCGCGACCTCGCCCTCGGCCATCAGCATGACGTCGCAGGACGTGCCGCCGATCTCCATCGACAGCAGGTCGCGCGTGCCCGCCGCGCGGCCGATCAGGCGCAGCGCGCCGACGCCGGCGGCCGGTCCGGACAGCGCGAGGTTGACCGGCCGCGACACCACCTGCTCGACCGAGGCGACGCCGCCGTTGCTCTGCACCAGCAGCACGTGGTTGCGCAGGCCGTTCTCCCGTAGCGCGGCGTCGAGCGCCCGGAGATAGGGCGCGACGCGCGGCGCCACGTAGGCGTTGACCACCGTGGTCGAGCCGCGCTCGTACTCGCCGACCACCGGCATGACGTCGCTCGACACCGACACCGGCCAGTTCTCGTTGGCCTCGCCGACGATGCGGGCGGCCTCGGTCTCGTGGGCGCCGCTGGCGTAGGCGTTCAAAAAGCAGATCGCCACCGAGTCGACGCCCTCCTCGCGGAACGTCTTGACGGCCGCGCGCACGTCGTCGGCCACTAGCGGCGCCTCCTCGGCGCCGTCGGCCAGCGTGCGGCCGCGCACCGGCAGGCGCAGGTAGCGCGGCACCAGCACCGGCGGGAACGGCGTGCGGTGGTCCCACATGTTCTCGCGCAGGCCGCGGCGGATCTCGAGGCTGTCGCGGAACCCCGCCGTCGTCAGAAGCCCGACGCGCGCGCCCTTGCCCTCGAGGATGGTGTTGGTGGCGATGGTCGAGCCGTGCACGAACAACGCGCAGCCCGCCAGCGTGTCGCGCAACGGCAGGCCGACCCTGGCGGCCACCGCCTCGACCGCGTCCATCACGCCGCGGCTGGGATCGGCCGGCACCGACGGCACCTTGGCGATCACCAGCGCGCCGCCGGAATCCTGCAGCACCAGGTCGGTGAACGTGCCCCCGACATCGACGCCGATCCGCCACGGCGCCGTCAACGGCGCCGCCTCCTCCGCCCGCGGCTCCGCCGCCATCGCGCTCTCCTTGGTCCCCGGTGTGTCCTGGGGGCAGACTAGGGAGCGGTGGCCATCGTGGTCAAACGTCCGCCCCAACGAAAACGGCCGCCCCGAGGGGCGGCCGTCATGTGTCCGCGAAGGCGTCCGGCGGTCAGCCGTCGCTCATGATCTGCTTCTTGGCCTCGTCGAGCAGGCGGTTCATCTGCTTGCGCACGGCCTCGGCGTCGGCCTTGCCGGCGAGGTCGCCCGCGACCTTGGCGGCGACGTCGTCGTCGCCGGCCTTCTCGAAGTCGCTCATCACGACCTCCTTGGCGTAGGCGTCGGCGTCGGCGCCGGTCTTGCCGAGCAGCCCCGCGGCCCACTGGCCGAGCAGCTTGTTGCGGCGGTTGGTGACCTTGAACTGCAGGTCCTGGTCCCTCTTGAACTTGTTCTCGAAGGCCTTCTCCCGTTCGTCGAACCCGCTCATATCGACCCGTCTCCTCGATGGTTCCGATGCGGCCGGGGGCGGCCGCGCGCGCCTTATATAGCGACGGGTCCGGCGCTTCGCCACCCCTGCCGGCCCGCGATTGCGCCACCACCGCGGCGGGTGGCATGGTGCGGGCGACGAGCGCCGCGGCGGCGCCGCGCACCGGAGGAAGCGATGACGGAGGATCTCGCGCGCTACCGCGAGTGGATCGGACGCAAGCGCGTCGACGAGGACGTCGTCACGCCGTTTCCGCCGCGGGCGCTGGCCGCCACGTTCGACACGCCGGACGACGCGCCGGGCGCGGGCGATCCGCTGCCGCCGGCATGGCACTGGCTGTTCTTCCTCGACACCACGCGGGCCTCGAAGCTGTCGACCGACGGGCTGCCGGGACGCGGCGACTTCCTGCCGCCGGTGCCGCTGCCGCGGCGCATGTGGGCCGGCAACCGGCTGACCTTCCACGAGGCGCCGCTGCGCATCGGCGATCCCATGCGGCGCGAGACCGAGATCGCCGCCGTCGAGCCCAAGAGCGGATCGAGCGGCACGATGGTGTTCATCACCACCCGCGCGCGCATCCACGGTCCGGCCGGTCTGGCGATCGAGGAGGAGTACGACATGGTGCTGCGCGAGGCGGCGCGGCCCGACGAGACGCAGCGCGTGCCGGACCGGGCGCCGGCCAAGGCAGACATCTCGCGCACGGTCGATCCCGATCCCGTGCTGTTGTTCCGCTTCTCGGCGCTGACGTTCAATCCGCACCGCATCCACTACGACCAGCCCTACGCGACGACCGCCGAGGGCTATCCCGCGCTGGTCGTGCACGGCCCGCTGATGGGGCTGCTGCAGGTCGAACTGGCGCGCCGCGCGCGGCCGGACCGGCGGATGAGGAGCTTCGCGCTGCGCGCCCGCAGCCCCGTCTTCGCCGGCCGGCCGTTCGACGTGCAGGGCCGCCACGAGGCCGACGGCAGCCTCAGCACGTGGATCCGCGATCCCGATGGCGGGCAGGCGCAGACCGGCGTCGCGACCTATTTCTGAGCGCGGTGACCCGCATGACCGACGACGCGCTGGCCCACTACCGGACCTGGATCGGGCGGACGCAGAGCCAGGACGATCTCGCCACGGCCTATCCCGCCCGCGCGTTGGCGGCGACGCTCGATCTCGACGAGTCGCCGCCGGCCGCCGGCGACGAGGTGCCGCCGTACTGGCACATGCTGTACTTCCTCGAGGCCGCGCCGGCGTCGAGGATCGGCGCCGACGGCCATCCCCAGCGCGGCGGTTTCCTGCCGCCTGTGGCGCTACCGCGGCGGATGTACGCCGGCACGCGTCTGGAGTTCGGCCGGCCGCTTCGGATCGGCGAACGCATCCGGCGCGAGTCGACGATCAAGTCGGTCGAAGGCAAGACCGGCGCCAGTGGCGACATGGTGTTCGTCACCATCCGTCACGTCGTGTCAGGCGAGGACGGCCCGGCGCTGATCGAGGAGCAGGACGTGGTCTATCGCGAGGCGCCGGCGGCCGGCGCCAAGCCGGCGGCGCCGAAGCCGGCGCCGGTGGACGCGACGTGGCGGCGCGTGGTGACTCCCGATCCGGTGATGCTGTTCCGGCTCTCGGCGCTGCTGTTCGTCGGCCACCGGATCCACTACGACCTGCCCTACGTCACCGGCGTCGAGGGCTATCCCGGATTGCTGGTGCACGGCCCCCTGATGGGGCTGCTGCAGCTCGAGCTGGCGCGGCGGTCGAATCCGTCGAAGCGCGTGGCGCGTTACGATTTCCGCGCTCTGAGCCCGGTGTTCCACACCGCCCCGTTCTCCGTCGCCGCGCGCGCCGAGGCCGACGGCACGGTGACGACGTGGATCGCGAACGGCGCGGGCGGGCTGGCGCAGCAGGGCAAAGTGGCGTTCGCGGCGTGAGGCGCGATGCGACGGTCCCGTCGCCTCCTCCCGTGCCGCCGGCCCGCGCTCCTCTGTCATCCCGAACGCAGCGAGGGATCCAGGGTCGGTGTCTGGATCCCTCGCTGCGCTCGGGATGACAGGGACGCATCGGACGATGAAATCTGCGCAATGACGAGACGGTGCCCACGGAGACACGCGACATGGATCTGAACCTCAAGGGCCGCACGGCGCTGGTCACCGGCGCGAGCACGGGGATCGGGCGCGGCATCGCCAGGGCGCTGGCGGCAGAGGGCGTTCGGCTGGCGATCACCGCGCGGCGGCGCGATCTGCTCGACACGCTCGCGGCCGAGATCGTCGCGGCCGGCGCCGGCAACGCCGCGCCGGTCGTGATCGAACAGGACCTGATGGCCGAGGACGCCGCCGACCGGCTGGCCGACGCCGCCACGTCCGGCCTCGGCCAGGTCGACATCCTGGTGAACAACGCCGGCGGCAGCCGCGCCTTCAAGCTGCACACCGCCGAGGCGCAGTGGGCCGAGGCATTGACCTTGAACTTCACGCGCCAGCGGCAGATCGCCGACCGGCTGATCGACGGCATGATGGCGCGCGGCTACGGCCGGATCGTCAACATCACCGGCAAGTCGGAACCCGACGGCATCAACGGCGCGTTCTGCGCCAAGGCGGCGATGCATTCGTGGTCGAAGGGCCTGTCGCGCGAGGTCGGCAAGCGCGGCGTGACGGTGAACTGCATCCCGCCGGGCCGCATCCACAGCGAACAGATCCTGCGCAACTACACGCCGGAGTACCGCGCCTGGCAGGCCGAGCACGAGATTCCGGCCGGCCGCTACGGCGAACCCGAGGATATCGCGGCCCTGGTCTGCTTCCTCGCCTCGCCGCTGGCCTCGTACATCACCGGCACGGTGATTCCCGTCGACGGCGGGTTGCGGCGGTATCAATTCTGAAACGACACCGCGCTAGACCGCCGGCGACACCGGAAACCGAAAGAGCATCCATGCCCCCGCCCGACGACCACACCGATGACGGCCGCCTGATCGAGCTCGACGGCACGACCAACACCCGCGACGTCGGCGGCTACGCCACGCGCGACGGGCGGATCGTGCGCCATGGGCGCCTGCTGCGGTCGGCGCATCTCGACGCGCTCACCGGCGCCGGACGCGCCCGCTTCGCCGCCCTGCCGGTGGCGACGGTGGTCGATTTCCGCGGCCGCGAGGAAGGCGCCGGCGCGCCCGATTTCACGCCCGCGCGCCGCCTGCACGTGGCGATCGAGCCGACCATCGGCACCCATCTGCGCCGCCGCCGCGAGGCCGGCGGGATCGACGCCGCGATCGCCGCCGAGGTGATGCGTGAGACCTACCGCGAGTACGTGACGCAGCGGCCGGACGCCTTCGCGGCCGTGTTCCACAGCCTCCTAGCGGCGCCGGACCACGCCACCCTGATCCACTGCACCGCCGGCAAGGACCGCACCGGCACGGCGGCGGCGCTGGTGCTGGCGGCGCTGGACGTGCCGCGCGAGACCATCGTCGCCGACTACCTGCTGAGCAACGACCACTGGCGGCCCAAGCCCGCGACCACGACGGAGTGGCCGCCGGAGGTGCGGCAGACCGTGCTCAAGGTGCGGCCGGAGTACCTCGCCGCCGCGTTCGACGCGATCGATTCGCGCTGGGGCTCGCTCGATACGTTCCTGTCGGACGCGCTCGGCGTCGGACCGGCCGAGCGCCGGGAGCTGGCGCGGACGCTGACGCGCGGGGCGTGAGCGCGCGGTGTTCCGGGCGCCACGATCGGGTCTATGATGGCGGCGGTCGGGGAACACGCTTCGGGAGGACCACGCGATGGTCGACGTGCGCGCGAAAGCCAAGGAGTTCCTGGACCAGCTTCCTCCGAACGTGAACGTCACGTCCAACGGACAGACGGCGGCGCTGTTCACCAAGCTCACGGGCTCGACCCATGATTCGCTGACGAAGACGTGGGCGAAGGAGGAGGTGCCCAAGGCGGAGCGGCGCGCGGCGGGCAAAAGCACCGAGGGTCTGCCGACCACCACGACCTGCAACGGGCTCGCCGTCCAGCTCGGCCAGCACATCAAGGCGCCGCTGGCGCTGGGGCAGTTCGACATCGACAAGAAGCTCAAGGCCGCCGGTTTCGCCGAGGCTTGGATACCGGCCAAGAGCGGCAAGCGGCCGGGCTACGGCGACGTGTTCCGGCCGTTGAAGTTCCACATGGGCGTGTCGCTCGATTTCGAGGGCGACATGTGGAACACGGCCGAATCGGGCCAGGGCGGACCCACCGCCGGCTTCGACATCGCCAAACGCTTGAAGACGCTGTGGGATCCCTCGACGCTGTTCGGCTGGGTCGACATCGAGATCCTGATGCGGATCGCGCGCAAGTCGCCGGCGTGGATGATCGGCTGGTGGCAGTTCGAGGTCGACGGCAAGAAGGAGTTCGTTTTCCTGCCGGAGCGCGGCACGGCGCTGCGCTACAAGGAGGCGCCGAAAAGCGTGAAGCTGCCGCCACCGGCCGGCGGTGTCACGGGCGACATGGAGTACGCCGACGATCTCGAGGGCGTGACGATCACCTGGGCCGACAGCGTCGTCGACACCGCCCGCCACCTGCCGGGCGTGACCTACATGCTGGGCGAGCGCACCGGCCGGCAGCTGCAGGCTTTCAAGATGAAGTGACGGCGCGCGAAGTCTAAAGTGGGAGCAACGAAGCTCGGGGGCGTGGAGGCGGCTGCGTCCCGCTAATTCCACCCGTGGATTGAGGCCGGAGACATGAGACTCGCACCACATCGACGGACGACAGGCGACATTCTGACGCCATAGCCCTTGGCGACATATGCGCGAAGATCGCGCGCGTCTCCAACGGCAATATAATCTTTTTGAAAGCGTGAGAGGCTTACGATGTAGCAGCGGGCATGCGCGCCGCGGGAGTGAAGGTGCGGCACGAGGAGCTCGCCAACGTGGGCTCCTCGTGCCGAAAATGCCCAGAGGCCGCTCGGATGAGATGTAGGCAATGTCGGCTCCTTCGCCGTAAAGTGTCTGAATCGAGCGGCAACGCAGATCATGAGACTATAGAGTTTCGCGTCGCTACGAATAGAATTCGGATGTAGGAGCGTTCTGCCTACATGCGTGAACGCCGCGTAGTGTGGAGCGCTTCTCGACCACGCGCCGAGCTCCGAACTCTTCCTTCGCCGCTTGCGGCCGGCCGTAGGCGTCGGCAAGGTCCAAGGGTGCGGGGTGGCACGCGCGACAAAACACAGGAGACGGGATGGCGACGGTCACGAGCTCGGTGTCGATGAGTCTGGACACCGGCGGCAGCATCTCCGACAGCGCGGCGTTCGCGACCTCGGCCGTCACGAGCGTGGCGAATTTCACGGTCGCGATGGGCGCGACGGCGCAGATCGACCTGCAGCTCGGCGACCTCGCGCAGGTCCGCGCCTTCGCCTTGCGGTGCAACGTCATGAACGGCAGCGTGAGCGTGAAGGGCTCCGGCGCCGCGGCGGCGGCGTTCAAGATCACCGGCCCCGTGATCCTGTTCGGCGAGGCCATCGGCGTCGTGTTCGGATCGCTGGCCTACCTGATGGTCGACGCCATCGCGGCGACGCAGGACGTCGTCATCGACATCATCGCCGCCTACGACGTCTGAGCGCGGACGGCCACGGCGACGGCCGGCCACGGCGCGCTCAGCCGCGCGGGCCTGCCGGTCCGCTGGCGCCGATGGCGGCGAGGAAACGCTCGACCCATTGCGGGCCGGCGCGCTCCGGCGCGGTGTCGGGATGCGCCGCCGCCCATTCCAGCGCCGCCGTCAGCGCGAACACCGCACCGACCGCTCCGTCGGCGCCGCCGAACCCCGCCATCAACGGCGACAGCTTCGGCACCTCGACCGGCTCGATCGCGTCGCCGGTCGGCGACGCGCAGCGTTCCGCCGGCGAGGTCACGAGATACTCGCGGCACGCCAGCGGCCGGACGGGATGGATCGAGCAGCTCTCGTCCTCGAGGAACGGACAGGCGATGCCGAGCTTGAAATAGGCCAGCGACGCGGCGTGCCGCGCGGCGCCGGACAACCCGCCGGAATCGAGCGCCAGCGCCTCCAGCCCGGCCGCGCGCAGCCGCCGCATCGCGTCGGCGAACCGCGCCTCGATCCGGGCGCGGCGCGGCCCCGGCATGCGCTCGACGACACGCTGGAGATGATGGGCCTCGACCGCCGTCAGCGGCACGAACTGGCGGCAGCAGGCGCCGCAGCCGGCCTTGCAGCTCACGGCGCGGCCCTTTCCCTCCAACGCTCGCTCCGACGAGGCGACGACGGCGTCGACCAGCGCCTGCAGCGCCGGCAGCACGGCCTGCGGTTTGACCGGCCGCGTCGGCACCTCCAGCGTCGCCTCGACCTGCCGGCCCATGACATGCAGGCGCAGACGCGCGCTGATGGTGCCGGCGGCGGGCGGGCGGATGATCGGTTCGGGCGGCTTCACGGCGGCGCTCCCTGCCGGAGACGCCGCCTCGAGGCGGCGCCGGCCGACACGGTTCCCCATGCGCGTCGCGTTGGCAACGTCGATATCGGGCCGCGGCGCGTCAGGGCGCGAACGTCGCCTGGATCCGGCCGAACGCGCCGAAATCGGCGACATGCGTCTCGCCGGCGCGCGCCACGATCATGCCGGTGAGCGTGCCGGTGCTGACGATCTCGCCCGCCTTCATGCCGATGCCGGTGCGCGACAGCTCGTTGGCGAGCCAGGTGAGCGGCACGAGGGGATGGTCGATGGCGGCGCCGGCGCTGCCGCGGCGGCGCTCGACGCCGTTCACCGTCAACGTCACGACCTGGCCGGCGATGTCGCGACGGCGCCAGTCGTCGATCGCCGGGCCGTGCACGATCGTGCCCGAGCCGCTGCCGTCGGCGAGGATCGCCTCGAGCGGCGGGAACGCCGCATCCTGCGTGAAGCGGCACTCCGCCACCTCGAGGCCGGGATGGATCGAGGCCACCGCCTCGGCGACCTCGTCCTGCGAATACGACCGCGCCCGCGGCGGCAGATCGGCGCCCAGCCGCACGGCGTACTCCACCTCCGGCAGCGGCCGCAGCAGCTTGGCGGTCTCGAACGCCGCCGGCGACGGGCGCACGAACTGCGCGAACACGCGGCCGTAGATCGGCGCCGTCGTCCGCAGCGCCCGCTGCATCTCGTCCTTGAAGGCGGCGATCTTCCAGCCGCCGACTTTCCAGCCCAGCGCGTCCGCGACGCGCGCGGCGACAAGGTAGGCGGCGGCCGGATCGGCTGGAACGAGGCGCGGATCGAGGCCGCTCCGGGCGCGTCCCTCGCGGCGCAGCGCCGCCAGCAGGGTCGTGAGTTCGTCGGATATGTCCACGGGCTCCTCGTTGTCTATGCGTGTCGCGACCGAAGCACACCGAGGTCCGGCGCGATGCCCGGATCGCGCGCGCCGCGCCCGCCGTTTCCGCTTTGCGGACGACCGCGGCCGCCGCGCGGTCACCCCGCGGAAGCACCGCGAGGTTGCGGCGTCACACCCGCGCCAGCACCAGCGCCGGCGCGCCGGCGCGGCGGTCGCGGATGGTGAAGACGCGGGTGCCGGGGCGGCGGCCGGCGCGCGGTTCGTCGACGTCGATTCCCGCGGCGACGAGGCGGGCGTGGGCGGCGTCGGCGTCGGGCACGCGCCACGCCAGACCCCACAGCGAATCGGGGCTGTCGCCGACACCGCGGTCGAGACGATGCACGACCTCGACGACGGACTGCCCGCAGCGGAAGAACAACTGCCGCGCGCCCCATTGCGGGTTGGCGCGGTCCAACCGCAGATCGAGCCCGAGCCGGCCACCCAGCAACGCCACCGCGCGGTCGGGATTGGGCGTGCGGATCACGACGTGGTCGAGGCCCGACATCGCCGCGGCCTCGTCGACGCCGGCGGCGAGCGGCGACAGGATCGGTTCGTCGCCGCGCTGGACAAGGATCATCGGCACGCCGTGGGTCGCGGCGGGCTCGACGCCGGCGAAGGACAGCGCCGGGGGTCCGGCCGTGGTGTCCGCGGTCGGACGCACGTCGACGGCGGGCGAGGCCGGCAGCGCGCGGCGCGCGAGCAACGTGGTCGCCGCGTCGAGGTCTGGCACCGCGAAGGCCAGACCGGCGAGGCCGGCGCCCGACGACGCCAGCCGCGCGCGCAAACGGTCGCCGCCGCCGCCCGTGCCCGACGGCGCCACGATCACCAGCGCGGCGCCGCCGAGCTGAAGCCGCGCCGTCGCCATGCCGTCGGCGGCGGCGCGCCAGACGCAGCGCCGCCCGAGCAGCGTCTCGTGGACCGCGACGGCGGCGTCGATGTCGTCGACGACCAGCGTCAGATGGTCGAGGCCGGTGATCATCGCGCGCCTCCATCCGCGGTCGCGGCGACGTGCAACGCGCCGGACGCGATCATGCGGTCGATCGCCTCGGCGTCGTAACCGATTCCGGCGAGGATCGCGGGGCCGTCGGCGCCGAGCTGTGACAGCGCGAAACCCGGCCGCGCCGGCTCCTCGCGGAACTTGATCGGCACGCCGATGTGCTTGTTGCCGGCCTCGTCCGTCAGCAGCATGTCGCGCTCCGCCACCAGCGGCTTCTCGAACGCCTGCTTGAGGTCGAGCATCGGCGCGAACGCGATGTCGCGGCCCTCGAACCACGCGATCCATTCGGCCTGGGTGCGCGCGAGGAACGTCGCGGTGAGGAAATCGCGCAAAGGCCGCTGCGCCGGGCCGGCCGGCAGTTTCGCGGTCTCGATCAGATCCGGACGCCCGAGCGCCGTCAGCAGATTGACCGCGAACTTGACCTCCGAGCCGCCCAACGTGATCCACTTCGCGTCGGCCGTCTCGTAGATCTGGTAGAGCGCGGCGCCGCCCTGCGTGCGCTCCTCGCCCGGCAGCGGCGCGCGGCCCTCGACCAGCACCGGTCCGCTCATGTGCGGCGTCCAGGCCAGCAGGGTGTCGTGCATGGCGATGTCGAGGTAGTCGCCCTCGCCGGTGTCGCGGGCGCGCAGCAGCGCCATCAGGATGCCGGACAGCGCCATCAACGAGGCCGACATGTCGGCCGAGGCCATGCCGGGAACGACCGGCCGGCCCGCGGAATCGACGTTCTGGCTGAGCGGCCCCGCCATCGCCTGGATCGACATGTCGTGGACGCCGCTGTCGCGCATCGATCCCGTCTGCCCGAAGGCCGAGATCGACGCGTAGACGATGCGCGGGTTGCGCGCGCGGACCGCGTCGTAGCCGACGCCCAGCCGCGCCGCGACGCCGGGGCGGAACGCCTCCAGCGCCACGTCGGCCGTCTCCAGCACGCGCAACAGCGCCTCGCGGCCGTCGGGGTTCTTGAGATCGAGCGCGATCGACTTCTTGCCGCGGTTGACGTTGCGGAAGTACTGCGCGTGGCCGTCGCGCCCCGGGCCCAGCGAGCGTGTGGGGTCGCCGGCGCCGGGCGGCTCGACCTTGATGACCTCGGCGCCATGGTCGGCCATCATCATGCTGAGGTGCGGTCCCGGCAGGAACTGGCACAGATCGACGACGCGCAGACCGCGCAGCTTCATGTTCCCGGCTTCCCGTTTCCCCGCCGCCGCGCTTCGGACGCCGCGCGGTCCTGTCGGAGTTCCCGGGCGCAGCCTAGTCGGATCGCCGGCGCCGTGAAAGCGCGCGGCGCGCGTGTCGCCTATTCGGCCGCCCGCGGGGCGGCGATGTCCTTGCTGACGATGCGGCGGCGCCTGGCGTTGATCTCGCGCAGCAGGACCATCGTCTCCTCGGCGACCGCGTCGCCGGGGATGTCGTCGCCCTCGGCGCGCAGCTCCTTCATGTCGACCCACACCGCGTAGAGCGGCCGGGTGCGGTCGGTGATGATGCCGGCGTGGAGCAGCGTCTTGATCAGCACGCGGAAGATGTTGGTGTTCTCCGACATCTGCTTGCGGCGGTCGTCGTCGGTGAAGGCCTCGCGCACGGCGTCGCGCACCCATTCCCAGTCGAGCCCGTACTTGGCGTAGATGACCTGCTTCTGCTCGGCGTTGATCAGGTTGAACAGCAGCACCTGGAAGACCTGCGCCGTCCAGTCCTCGACCTTCTGGTGCTCGGCGGTGGTGAGGCTGCCGATCGTCCTCTGCGCCCAGATGCGGCCGAAGCGGTGGTGGAACGCCTCGTCGCTCATGACGAGCTGCACCAGCCGGCGCAGCAGCGGATCGTTGGTCTTGGCGTTGATCGTGGCGAAGGCGCCCATCGCCAGACCCTCGACCAGCATCTGCATGCCGACGATCTTCTTGTAGACCTCGTGCGCCGTGACCAGCTCGGTCAGCAGGTTGCCGACCGTCGGGCCGACCGGCAGCGGCTCGCCCCATCGGGTCTGGATGTACCGGCTGAAGCCGGTGACGTGGCGGGCCTCCTCGCGCGCCTGGTTGGCGGCGTATTCCTGGGCGCCGGGATCGACGAGGATGTGGCACAGGCTGGCCGACAGCGACAGCGCGCCCTGCTCGCCGTGCAGCAGGTTCGAGATCGACCAGTGCGTGACGTCGTTGGCGAGCTGGATCTTCTGGCGGTCGTCGAGCCGGTCGGCCACGGCGCTCTTCAGCTCGACGATCTGATCCAGCGGCAGGATCGGCTGGTTGACCATGTCGAAGGGGGTGGCGAAATCGATGTAGGTGTTGTCCAGCGGATCCCAGAAATGGTCGTGGGTCTGCGAGATGATCCCGTCGAACGCCGCCGAGCGCCTGCCGTAGCGCGGCACCGCCATCATGGCGGGGAAATCCTCGGGCGCGACGGTGTCGTAGGCGGCGTCGTAGGTGATCTGCTGGATGGTCATGGTTGCTCCGACGGGTTGTCGCGACGGCTCCGGTGTGGCGCGGGAAGCTATACGAAGCTCGACACGGCAACAAGGTGACGATGGCGTCATTTTTTACGAACACGTTGAAAATCGGCATTATTTCGCCACGGCAAAGGGTCCACACCCCTCCTCCGGGTCCAATTGTTGCGCGCCGCGCCCCCCCCGGCTAGAACCCGCCTTCCAACAACCGCGCGCCCCCGGCCGGCGCGCCGGGAGAACGCCATGAGCCGCCGTCGCCGCATCTACGAGGGCAAGGCAAAGGTCCTGTACGAGGGCCCCGAACCGGGAACGATCGTCCAGTACTTCAAGGACGACGCCACGGCCTTCAACAACCAGAAAAAAGGCACGATCACCGGCAAGGGCGTGATCAACAACCGCATCAGCGAGTACCTGATGACGCGGCTGGCCGAGATCGGCGTGCCGACCCATTTCATCCGCCGCCTGAACATGCGCGAGCAGCTGGTGCGGCAGGTCGAGATCATCCCGCTCGAGGTGGTGCTGCGCAACGTCGCCGCCGGCTCGCTGTCGACCCGCTTCGGCATCCCCGAGGGCCAGCAGCTGCCCCGCTCGATCCTCGAATTCTACTACAAGAACGACGCGCTCGGCGATCCGATGGTCACCGAGGAGCACATCACGGCGTTCGGCTGGGCACAGCCGCAGGACATCGACGACATCGTGGCGCTGGCGCTGCGCATCAACGACTTCCTCACCGGCCTGTTCCTCGGCATCGGCATCAAGCTGATCGACTTCAAGATCGAGTTCGGCAGGCTGTACGAGGACGAGATGGTCCGCATCGTGCTGGCCGACGAGATCAGCCCGGATTCGTGCCGGCTCTGGGACCTGAAGACCAACGAGAAGATGGATAAGGACCGCTTCCGCCGCGACCTCGGTAAGGTCGAGGAGGCCTACCAGGAGGTCGCGCGCCGGCTCGGCATCCTGCTCGACCCCGGCGCCGGCGATCCGCGCGGTCCGGCCACCGTCCAGTAGCCCCGCCCGGAGCCCACGATGAAAGCCCGCGTCCACGTCACGCTCAAGAACGGCGTCCTCGATCCGCAGGGCAAGGCGATCGGCAACTCGCTGCACCGGCTCGGCTTCCCCGAGGTCGGCGAGGTCCGCCAGGGCAAGTACATCGAGTTGGAGCTGGCCGAGACCGACGCCGAGACCGCCCGCGCCCGCGTCGGCGAGATGTGCCGCAAGCTGCTGGCGAACACGGTGATCGAGAACTACAGCATCGAGTTGCTGGGTTGACGCCGCGCCGCGCGACCGCCGCTCCGACCCGCCACCCCACCGATCCGGAGGCAGCGCGATGAAAGCCGCGGTCCTCGTCTTCCCCGGCACCAACCGCGAGCACGACATCGCCGGCGCCATCGAGCGCAGCTCGGGCGTCAAGCCGCGCCTCGTGTGGCACGGCGACAGCGACCTGCCCAAGGTCGACCTGATCGTGGTGCCGGGCGGCTTCGCCTACGGCGACTACCTGCGCTGCGGCGCCATGGCGGCGCACTCGCCGGTCATGCGCGAGGTCAAGGCGCGCGCCGAGAAGGGCGTGCCGGTGCTGGCGGTGTGCAACGGCTTCCAGATCGCGGCCGAGGTCGGCCTGGTGCCGGGCACGCTGATGCGCAACGCCCATCTCCAGTTCGTGTGCTCGGACGTCCACCTGAAGGTCGCGACCAGCCAGAGCCTGTTCACCAACCGTTACCAGACCGGCCAGGTGATCCGGGTGCCGGTGGCCCACGCCGAGGGCAACTACTTCGCCGACGAGGACACGCTGAAGCGGCTCGAGGACCGCGGCCAGATCGCGTTCCGCTACTGCGACGCGGCGGGTGACACGGCGGCCGGCAATCCCAACGGCTCGATCCGCAACATCGCCGGCGTGTTCAACGACACCAAGACCGTGCTCGGCATGATGCCGCATCCCGAGAACGCGACCGAGGCGTTGTTCGGCGGCACCGACGGCAAGCCGATGTTCGACGCGCTCGCGGCGTCGCTGGCATGACGCTCGAAGAATTCCGTCATCCCGAGCGCGGCGAGGGATCTTTCCGGTCGAACACACCGTGCGTCGCGCATGAAAGATCCCTCGCCGCGCTCGGGATGACGGACCTGATGAAGGACGAACGGCCAAGCCCATGACCGCCCGGGAACAGAATCCGCCCGTCAAGCTGCCGAACGAGCCGGCGATCACGCCGGCCGTGGTCGCCGAGCACGGGCTGTCGCCCGACGAGTACCAGCGGCTGCTCAAGATCATGGGCCGCGACCCGACGATGGTCGAGCTGGGCATCTTCTCGGCGATGTGGAGCGAGCACTGCTCCTACAAATCCTCGAAGGTCTGGCTGAAGAAGCTGCCGACCACGGCGCCGTGGGTGATCCAGGGGCCGGGCGAGAACGCCGGCGTCATCGACATCGGCGACGGCCAGGCCGCCATCTTCAAGATGGAGAGCCACAACCACCCGTCCTACATCGAACCCTACCAGGGCGCCGCGACGGGCGTCGGCGGCATCCTGCGCGATGTCTTCACCATGGGCGCGCGGCCGATCGCCAACGTCAACGCGCTGCGCTTCGGCGAGCCGGACCATCCCAAGACGCGCCACATCGTCGAGGGCGTGGTCGCCGGCATCGGCGGCTACGGCAACTGCATGGGCATCCCCACCGTCGCTGGCGAGACCAACTTCCACCGCGCCTACAACGGCAACTGCCTGGTCAACGCCATGACCGTCGGCGTGGCGCGCGCCGACCGCATCTTCTACGCCGCCGCCGCCGGGCTGGGGAACCCCGTCGTCTACGTCGGCTCCAAGACCGGCCGCGACGGCATCCACGGCGCCACCATGTCGTCGACCGAGTTCAACGACGACACCGAGAGCAAACGGCCGACCGTGCAGGTCGGCGATCCGTTCGTCGAGAAGCTGCTGCTGGAGGCGTGCCTCGAGCTGATGGCGACCGACGCCATCGTGGCGATCCAGGACATGGGCGCCGCCGGCCTGACGTCGTCGTCGTTCGAGATGGCCGACAAGGGCGAGCTGGGGCTGGAGATCGAGCTCGACAAGGTGCCGATGCGCGAGACCGGCATGAACCCCTACGAGGTCATGCTGTCGGAGAGCCAGGAGCGCATGCTCATGGTGCTGAAGCCCGGCCGCGAGGACATGGCGCGCGCGATCTTCGAGAAGTGGGAGCTGGATTTCGCGGTCATCGGCCGGCTGACGGACACGCGGCGCATGGTGCTGCGCTGGCACGGCGACGTCGTCGCCAGCATCCCGATCCCGCCGGTGGTGACCGAGGCGCCGATGTACGAGCGCCCCTGGACCGAGACCGCGCTGCCGGCCGCGATCGACGCCGCGTCGGTGCCGGCGCCGGCGGACTGGAACGCGACGCTGCTCAAGATGCTGGGCTCGCCCGACCTCTGCGGCAAGTCCTGGATCTGGCGGCAGTACGACCATCTCGTGATGGGCAACACCGCCATCCGCCCCGGCGGCGACGCCGCCGTGGTGCGCGTGCCCGACGGCAACGGCAAGGCGCTGGCGATGGCCTCGGACTGCACGCCGCGCTACGTGCAGGCGCATCCCGAGACCGGCGGCCGGCAGGCGGTCGCCGAATCGTGGCGCAATCTGACGGCGGTCGGCGCGCTACCGCTGGCCTGCACCGACAACATGAATTTCGGCAACCCCCAGAAGCCGGCGATCATGGGCCAGTTCGCCGGCGCCGTGACCGGCATGGCGGCGGCCTGCGCGGCGCTCGACTACCCGATCGTGTCGGGCAACGTCTCGCTCTACAACGAGACCGACGGCAAGGCGATCCTGCCGACGCCGGTGATCGGCGGCGTCGGCGTGATGCCGGACGTGGCCGGCGCCGTCGACATCGCGCTGCGCGCCCCGGATCTGGCGCTGGTCCTGGTCGGCGCCACCGCCGGCCATCTCGGCCAGTCGATCTACCTGCGCGAGACCGCCGGCTGCGAGGAGGGCGCGCCGCCGCCGGTCGACCTCGGCGTCGAGCGGCGCAACGGCGATTTCGTCCGCGGCCGGATCCGCGCCGGCAAGGTCGCGGCCTGCCACGACCTGTCGGATGGCGGCCTGCTGATCGCGCTGGCCGAGATGGCGATGGCCGGCGGCATCGGCGCCACCATCGCGATACCGAAGGACGCCGGCTGCCCGGCGCACGCCTATTTGTTCGGCGAGGACCAAGGCCGCTACCTGCTGGCGGTCCCCGACGCCGAGGCAGCCGCGCTGGTGACCGCCGCCGCCACCGCCGGCGTCCCGGCCGCGCGGCTGGGAGTCTCCGGCGGCACCGCGTTGACAGTCGAGGGCACGCTCTCCATATCGGTCGCGGAGCTGCGCCGGACGCACGAGGCGTGGCTGCCCGAGTACATGGCCGGGAAGGCCTGAACCGCGAGGAGCGGACCGCGATGCCCATGGCCGCCGACGATATCGCCCGCCTGATCCGCGAGGGCGTCCCGGATGCCGAGGTGAGCATCGAGGATCTGGCCGGCGACGGCGACCACTACGCGGCGACGGTCGTTTCACCAGCTTTCACCGGTAAATCCCGAATCGCCCAGCACCAGATGGTCTACGCCGCCCTGCGCGGACGCATGGGCGGCGAACTGCACGCGCTGAAGCTCACCACCTTGGCGCCGCCCCGCTGAAGGCATAGACTGCGTCCAAACGCGGCGGCGAGGGCCGCCCCCACCGGAGTGACAGACATGAGCGACGTCTCCGCCCGCATCCAGGCCGAAGTCGACAACAACGATGTCGTGCTGTTCATGAAGGGCACCCCCGTCTTCCCGCAATGCGGCTTCTCGGCCGCCGTGGTCGAGGTGCTCGACCACATCGGCGTGCGCTTCAAGGGCGTCAACGTCCTGGTCGACCCCGAGATCCGCGACGGCATCAAGGCGTTCAGCGACTGGCCGACGATCCCCCAGCTCTACGTCAAGGGCGAGTTCATCGGCGGCTGCGACATCGTCCGCGAGATGTTCTCGACCGGCGAACTGCAGCAGGTCCTGACCGAGAAGGGCGTCGCGCTGAGCCAGGCCGCCTGAGTCCGTCGCGCCGATTTCCAACGAGGACGGCCGCCCTGGCGACGGGGCGGTCGTTTTTTTTGCGCGCGCCCCTTGCCCATGGCCAGCGCCGCGCGCGGTAATGCGCGTGTGGAACGAGGTCAGCGGGGAGAATCGCCATGACGGTAAACACGCCTCGATCCGCGTCGCGCACGCGCCCGACCCGCCGTGCCGTCATCGCGGGCGCGCCGGCCGCGCTGGCGCTGGGCGGCCGCGCCAGCGCCGCGCCGCGGCCGCTCAAGGCCTACTTCCACAAGGGCAAGGGCGCGGTCTCGATCATCGGCAATCCCGAACATGCCGCCGAGCAGGCGGCGATGACCGGCGTGTTCGCCGGCGGCCAGGTGACGGTCGACACCGACAGCGGCCGAGACCAGTTCCTGCAGCGCCTGATGGCCGCTGACTTCGCCTATCTCAGCCTGCACGCCAATGAGCGCCTGCTGGTCGTCGGCAACGGCGACCGCGTCACGGCGGCCGCGCTGGCCGCCGCCCGTAAGGCCGCCGGCCGCGGACCGCGCCTGCTGATCGTGACGGGCTGCAAGACGACCGGCGACAAGATGGACGCCGACAACGTGCCCGAGGCGCTCGGCTTCACCCAGGGGACGTCGAAGCAGGCCTATATCGGCTTCCACACGATCGTGATCGGCATCTCGCAGGACCGCTATTTCCGCTACTTCCTGCCGCTTTGGGTCAACCCCGGCCCGGGCGGCGCGTATCGCACGCTGTCCGAGGCCGCGACCGAGGCCAAGGCGCTGATGCAGCGGCGCTACGAACTGATGCAGTCGACCTCGGGCGGCACGACCAAGGCCGGCGCCGCGCTCTCGCTGTCGCCCATGGATATCCGGGCAACCGGCAACGCCGACATCCTCGGCGACGCCAATCTGCGCGCCACCGATCTGTAGGCGTATTGCGCACGGCGGCGGCGGCTCACGCCGCCATCGTCAGTATCTCCAGCACCTGCTCCGGCCCCGATATCCTGCGCGGATTGGTGTGGGTCCAGCGGTCGTGCATGGTGTTGCGCGCCAGCAGGTCGAACTGGTCGGCGGCGACGTTCACGTCGCGCAGGGTGCGCGGCAGGCCCAGTCCGGCGATCAGTTCGTGCAGCAGATCGGCCGCGTCGCGGCCCGGCGCGCCCAACGCCTCGCTGACCACGGCTTGGCGGTCGGCGTTGACGGATTTGTTCCAGCGCATGACGTAGGGCAACATCACGCACGAGGTGTAGCCGTGCGGCACACCCGCGGTGCCGCCGAGGATGTGGCCGATGGCGTGGCTGGCGCCCTTGGGCACGCCGGATTGCGACCCGACCATCGACAGCCACATGCCCATCTGGCAGTCGGACCGCGCCGCCAGATCCGTCGGATCGGCCTTCACGCCGCGCAGACCGCGCGACAGCAGCTTCAGCGCCTGGATCGAGGCGCCTTCGGAGTAGGCGTCGCACTCCGGCGAGCAGATGTCCTCCACCGCGTGGTCGACGGCGCGGATGCCGGTGGACAGGAACAGCCATTGCGGCGTGTGGGTGGTGATCGCCGGGTCAAGCACGACAACCCGGGCCACGAACTCGCGGTGCCGATAGGCCTCCTTCACCTTGCGCGCGGTATCGGTGCAGCCCGCCGTCATGCCGAACTCGCCGGCCGACAGCGTGGTCGGCACCGAGATCTGGCGCACCGCCGGCGGCCGCGACTCGCGCGCCTGGCCCTTGCCGGTGATGGCGCGGTAGTCGTCGAGTCCCTCCGGTGTCGAGATGTCGTTGGCGAGGCAGAGCTGCACCATCTTGCCGCCGTCGGTGACCGAGCCGCCGCCGATCGTCGCCAGCAGGTCGGCGCCGGCCTCGCGCGCGGCGTTGGCCGCGGCCACGACGTCGACGCGCGGCGTGTGCGCGGCGATGCGGTCCCAGGTGCCGGCGTGGCGCGCGCCCAGAGCGTCGGCTATCGCCGCGACGGCGCGGGTCTGGCGGCTCAACGTGCCGCTGGCGACGATGAACACGCGCTTCGCGTCGAGCCGCGCCGCCTCGGCCGCGACCGCCTCGGCCGCCGGCTTGCCGAACACCACCTGCTCGATGGCCGCGAATTTGTGCACGCCGCTGGTCTTCATGGTCCGTCCTCCCGGTCAGGCGGCGACAGTGGCGCGCCGCGGCCGCGCGGCGCAAGTCCGGACGCGCGCGGGCGATCAGCGCGCCGCCTCGCCGTCGACCGCGAGGATGGTCTTGCCGGTGCCCTCGCCGCCAAGCGCGAAGGTCAGCGCCTCGCGGAACGCCTCGAACGGGAAGATCCGGCCGGTCGGCGGATCGAGCCGGCCGTCGGCCACCCAGCCCAGCAGCTCGTCGAGATCGCGGCCGGCCTTGTCGCGTTCGAACACGTCGGCGAACTGGCGGTAGTCGACTCCGATCAGGGCGGCGCCCTTCATCAACGTGAGGTTCGCGGGCAGCGCCGGGATCGGGCCGCCGACGAAGCCGACGACGAGATGGCGCCCGCCCCAGCGCAGCGAACGGAACGCCGGCTGGAACAGCGGTCCGCACACCGGGTCGAACACCACGTCGATCCCGTCGCCCGCGACGGCTTTGAGCCGGTCCCGCCACCCCTCGACCTCGCGGTCGAGGGTGACGCCGGCGCCGTGCCGCGCCGCCATGGCGCGCTTCTCCTCGGTCGACGCGACGGCGATCACCTCGGCGCCCAGCAGGCGGCCGACCTGCACCGCCGCCAGCCCGACGCCGCCGGCCGCGCCGATGACGAGCAGCCGCTCGCCGGGCGCGAGGCGGGCGCGGTCGCGCAGGCCATGCAGCGCCGTCATGTAGTTGACGCGGAATCCGGCGGCCTGGTCGAAACGCATCGCGTCGGGAATGCGCCGCGCCGCCGCCGCGTCCGCGATGGCGTACTGCGCGAACCCGCCCGACGCGCGCGCCAGCACGCGGTCGCCGGCCGCGAAGCCCGACACGCCCGCACCGACGGCGTCGATCCACCCCGACAGCTCGCCGCCGGGGATGTGCGGCAGCGGCGGTTTGACCTGGTAGCGGCCGAGCGAGACCAGCGCGTCGACGTAGCCGACGCCGCACGCCGCCACCCGGACGCGCACCTGCGACGTCGACGGTTCCGGCACCGGCAGCTCGACCTCGGCGTAGTCGTCCAGCGAGTCGAGGCTGGTCGCGCGTATCGCCCTCATTCCACCGATCTCCACATCGCCGCTGGTTCAATCGAACGCGTAGGACGCCATCGACAGCGAGGCGTGCATGACGCTGCGGTGGAGCGCGCGGCCCTTCGCGCCGTCGCTGGCGGCGCCGAGCGCCACGAACAGCGGCAGGAAATGCTCGTCGGTGGGATGGCATTTCAGCGCCGACGGCGCCGCGCGCTTCCAGTCCAGCAGCGCCGCGACGTCGCCGTCCGACAGCCGCGCCGCCAGCCAGTCGTCGAAGGCGCGGGCCCAGTCGAGCACGACGTCGTGCCGGCCGTACAGCAACGCGCCGAGATTGTGGGTGGCGCTGCCGCTGCCGATGATCAGCACGCCCTCGTCGCGCAACGGCCGCAGGGCGCGGCCGACCGCCAGATGCGCCGCGGCGTCGCCGCTTTCGAGCAGCGACAACTGCAGGATCGGGATGTCGGCGGCCGGCCAAGACAACAGCGCCGGCACCCAGGTTCCGTGGTCGAGGCCGTGCGCCGGATCGATGGCCGCACCGACGCCCGCAGCTGTCAGCAGTTCCGCGACCCGTCGCGCCACGTCGGGCGCGCCCGGCGCGGCGTAGTGGATATCGTAGAATTCCCTCGGGAACCCGTAGAAATCGTGGATCGTCTCCGGCCACGCCGCGCCGGACACCGTGGCGCCCGGCTCCAGCCAGTGGGCCGAGATCGACAGGATGGCGCGCGGTCGCGGCAGCGACCCGCCGAGGCCGGCGAGGAACGCGTGCGCCGACGTCCGGTCGACGAGGATCGTCGGCCCCCCGTGCGAGATGAAGAGCGTCGGCAGGGCCGCGTCCATCGTCGTTCTCCCGTCGTGGCGCCGGCAAGTCGACGCACCCCGCTTCGACGCGTGACCCGCCGTTCGGACGGGTGGTATCGTTCCGCATGCGCCGCCGGTCGAAGCGGCTTCGAGCACAGGGGTGTACGATGTCCATATCGCGAAGCAAGGGCGTTTTCGCGGCCGTCGCCTTGGCGGTCTCCCTCGCGGCGGCGCCGTCGCAGGCCCAGACGACGCTGCGCGTGGTGGCGCACTCCGATTTGAAGGTGCTCGATCCGATCTGGACGACCGCCTACATCACGCGCAACCACGGCTACCTGATCTACGACACGCTGCTGTCGCAGGACGCCGACCTGAAGATCCAGCCGCAGATGGCCGAGAAATGGACCGTCAGCGCCGACCGGCTGGTGTGGACGTTCACGTTGCGCGACGGGCTGGAGTGGCACGACGGCACGCCGGTCACCAGCGCCGACGTGGTGCCCTCGCTCAAGCGCTGGGCCGAGCGCGACGGCATGGGCCAGCAGCTCTGGGCGGCGGTCGCCGAGATCACCGCGCCCGATCCCAGGACGGTGCGCATCGCGCTCAAGGAGCCCTACGGGCTGGTGCTGGAGTCGCTGGGCAAGCCCAGCTCGCTGGTGCCGTTCATCATGCCGAAGCGGATCGCCGAGACGCCGTCGAACACGCAGATCAAGGAGTTCGTCGGCTCCGGTCCGTTCATCTTCAAGCAGGACGAGTGGAAGCCCGGCGACAAGGTCGTCTACGTCAAGAACACGAAGTACAAACCGCGCGCCGAGCCGCCCTCGGGCCTGGCCGGCGGCAAGGTCGCCAAGGTCGACCGCGTCGAATGGGTGGCGATCCCCGACGCGCTGACCGCCGTGAACGCGCTGTTGGCGGGCGAGATCGACATGATCGAGTCGCCGCCGCCGGACCTGTTCCCCGTGCTGAAGGGCGACCGCAACGTCGCGATGTTCGCGTGGAACCCGCTCGGCAGCCAGATCCTGGCGCGCCTCAACCACCTCCACCCGCCGTTCAACAACGTCAAGGCGCGGCTGGCCGTCCTCTACGCCACGGCGCAGTCGGAGTACCTCGAGGCGCAGGTCGGCGACGAGACGATGTACGGCACCTGCAACGCGCCGTTGATCTGCGGCACGCCGCAGGCCAAGACCTACGGCGACCTGCTGATCAAGCCCGACCTCGCGAAGGCGCGCCAGCTCCTCAAGGAGTCCGGCTACGACGGCACGCCGATCGTGATGCTGCACCAGACCGACCTGCAGTCGTCGAACCGTCTGCCGCCCGTGGGCAAGGCGCAGCTTGAGAAGGCCGGCTTCAAGGTCGACATCCTCCCGATGGACTGGCAGTCCGTGGTGTCGCGCCGCGCCAAGAAGGATCCACCGGCATCCGGCGGCTGGCACATCTTCTACACCACCACGGTGGCGGTCGACGCCGCCAACCCGGTCGCCAACATCTTCACCTCGGGCGGCTGCGACAAAGCGTGGTTCGGGTGGCCGTGCGACGCCGAGCTGGAGAAGCTTCGCGCCGAGTACGCGCGGGCGCCGGACGACGACGCCAAGAAGGCGCTGGCTGGCAAGATCCAGGACAAGGTGATGGAGAACGGCAACTACCTGATCCTCGGCCAGTACAAATCGGCCGGCGCCTACCGCAAGGACCGCATCGAGGGCTGGTTGCCCGGTTCGGCGGCGGTGTTCTGGAACATCTCCAAGAAGCAGTGACGGCAGGCGGGAACGCCCTTCAGGCGCCGCCGCCGGAAAAATCGACGCGCGCCGGGAATAATCCCGGCGCGCGCGTGTTTTGACTTGTGTCGACAGCGAGGTTCCGCCCGGCGGCGGCGGGATTTCGTGGCGTAGTTGGGGGGCGAGCATGCCGGAACGGCGGCGGGACGACGCATCGTGTCCGATGGATTTCATCCTGCGGATGCTGATGGGTCCGTGGACCACCTACATCCTCTACACGCTGGGCGAACACGGCCCGCAGCGCTTCGGCGAGCTGAAGCGGCGGGTGGTCGGCGTCTCCGCCAAGATGTTGACCGAGCGTCTGCGCGGGCTTGAGCAGGCCGGGCTGGTCAGCCGCCACTACGAGGCGACGATCCCGCCCAAGGTGACCTACGCGCTGGCGCCGCGCGGCCGCGAACTGGGCGCCGTGCTCGACAATCTCGCCGTGATCGGCACCCGCTGGTTGACCGAGGACGCCGCCAAGGCGCCCCTGCCGGTCCCGGCGCCGGTCCAGCAGGCGGCGGAGTAGCCAGCGGACCAGGAGAAGGCGTTCGGTCGCTCCCTGCGCCCCCACGGTCCTCCCGAGCGCAGAGAGGGACCCGAGCGCCGCCCTTGGATCCCTCTCTGCGCTCGGGAGGACGGCGAAGCTCGATTCGCGACGCCGGCGCGCTATCCCGCGAACGGCGTGGCGAGGTGGAACAGGCAGTCGCCGCGCTCGGTGCGGCCGGGCTGGCGCTTGCAGATGACCGTCCCGGCGCGCGCGAACACCGCCTCCGTCGGCGCCCGCCACGGCGTGTCGTGGAAATGCACCCGGGCGGCGGGCTGGCCCGCGACGACCTCGTCGCCCAGCTCGACAAGCGGCTCGAACACCCCGCCATCGGGCGCGTAGACGTAGTAGTCGGGACCGACCACCTCCATCAGCCGCGTCGGCGTCGCCGGCGGTGGCGGAATGTCGAGGCCGTGGATGGCGCCGATATGCGCCAGCAGGCGCAGCAGCCCCTCCTCCGCGATGCGCAGCGCCGACGGCGTGACCGCGCCGGCGCCACCGAGTTCGGTGCTCATATGCGCCACGCCCTGCCGCAGCGCCGCCGCCGTGGCGGTGCGGTCGTCGCCGCCGGGCGAGGCCGACACGTAGGCGATCGGCGCGCCGAACACGCGCATGCGCTCGATCTGCGCGGCGCGCCGCGCCGGATCGGCCTCCAGCCGGCACAAGGTGCTGGGCACGTAGACCAGCGAGCTGCCGCCGGAATGCAGGTCGAAATGGAAGTCGACGCGCGGCATCAGCGCGTGCTCGACGAAATGCGCGATCTGCCGCGTGGTCGTGCCGTCGGGATCGCCGGGGAAAGAGCGGTTGAGGTTGCCGTCGTCGATCGGCGAGGTTCGCGTGCCGGCCATCGCGGCGGGAAAGTTCAGCGACGGCAGGATCAGCAGCCGGCCGCGCACATTGGCCGGCTCGAGCGCGCGGATCAGCTTGCCGAGCGCGACCTGGCCCTCCCATTCGTCGCCGTGGTTGCCTGCCGTCAGTAGCACCCTGGGGCCGGCGCCGTTGGCGATGCGCGCGATCGGCAGCGGCAGCCAGCCATAGGCGGAGCGGTGGACCGAATGCGGGATGCGCACGAAACCCGTCGCCTTGCCGTCGGCCTCGAGATCGATGTCGGGCGTCAGGCGGCTGGCTCGCGTCGCGGTCATGGAGTCCTCGTGGTGGTCGGCGCGCCGTTCGCCGGCGCCCGCCCGCAGCCATAGCACCCCAGCGTGGCGCCCGGCGAGCGGACCGACGCCGCGCCGGCGCTACCGCAGGAAGCGCTTCTCCAGCGCCTTCATGCCGGCGACGTCCTGGAGGTCGAAGATGTCCTCGACAGAGACGATCCGCTATCGACCGATTTGATCCCGCCCTCGGCGCGGATGCGCGCGAACACCTGGCGCATGCCGGTGACGGCGGCTCGGATGGCGTGGTTGCCGTAGATCGCCAGACCGATCTTTCCCGTGGCCTTCATCTTGGCCTCGGTGAGATCGGGATAGGCGGTCGGCACCAGCGCGATCGGCACCTGCGAGTCCCAGCGCGCGGTGAAGGCCAGCACCTCGTGCGGCGTCCTCTGCTTGGAGTGCACGAGGATCAGGTCGGCGCCGGCCGCGACGTAGGCGTGGGCGCGGCGCAGCGCCTCGTCCATGCCGGCGCCGGCGATCAGCGCCTCCGTCCGCGCGATCACCAGCGGTCCGCCGGCGCGACGCGCGGCGCACGCCGCCTCGATCTTTCCTTGGAACTCCTCGATCCGCACCAGCTCCTGACGGCCGCCGGCCAGCAGGCTGGTGTCCTTGGGGAACGTCTTATCCTCGATCACCACGGCGCCGACGCCGGCGCGGTCGTAGGCCGCGACCACGTGGCCGACGTTGACGGCGTTGCCGTAGCCGGTGTCGAGATCGGCGACCACCGGCGCGTCGACCCGCTCGCAGATCGCGCGCGTCATGTCGAGATGCTGCGTCATCGACAGCAGGCTGGCGTCGGGCACGCCGTAGGCCGCCGACAGCTCGAAGCCACTGGCCCAGACGGCGTGGAAGCCCGCCTCGACGGCGAGCCGCGCCGACAGCGGGTTGTGCGCCGCCATGGCGTGCGCCAATCCCTCGCGCGCGATGATCGCGCGCAACCGCTCCGGTGCCGCGGCCGTCATGGCCGCGCCGTCACGCCGCGATCGGCTTCTGGCCGATCACGCGGCGCTTGCGGTTGATCTCCCGCAGGTACTCGATGCCGTCGGCCGCGATCGCGTCGCCGACCATGTAGTCGCCCTCGCCCGCCAGCTCGGCCATGTCGACCCAGGCGCCGTACACGTGGCGGGTGCGCTCGGTGATGATGCCGGCCTTCAGCAGCGTCTTCACCAGCACGCGGAAGATGTTGGTGCTCTCCTTCATGCCTTCGCGCCGGCTGTTGCCGCCGAAGCGCTCGCGCACCGCGTCGCGCACCCACGCCGGGTCGAGCCCGAACTCCTCGTAGATGTAGCCGCGCTGGCTGATGCTGGTGAGGTTGAACAGCAGCGACTCGAAGACGTGGCAGGCCCAGTCCTCGACCTTGTCGTGCTCCTCCGGCGTCAGGTTGGGCAGCGTGCGGTCGGCCCAGATCTTGCCGAACTTGTGGTGGAACGCCTCGTCGGTCATGACGAGCTGCACCAGCCGCTTGAGCAGCGGATCGCGCGTGTAGGCGTGGGTGTCGGCGAAGGCCCCCATCGCGAGGCCCTCGAGCATGATCTGCATGCCCACGAGCTTCTTGTAGACGATCGGGCTGAGCACGATCTCGTTGAGGAACTTCCCGAGCTCGGGGCTGCACGGATACGCCTTGCCCCAGCGCGCCCGGATGTAGCGGTTGAAGCCGGCGACGTGGCGGGCCTCCTCGCGCGCCTGGTTGGCCGCGTATTCCTGTGCGCCGGGGTCGAGCAGGATGTCGCACAGCGACGCCGACAGCGACAGCGCGCCCTGCTCGCCGTGCAGGATGCCGGACAGTCGGAAGCGCGTGATGTTGTTGCCCAGCCGGATGCGCTGGCCCTCGTCGAGGCGGTCGGCGACGGCGCAGTTCAGCTCCGGCACCCGCTCCGGCGGCATGATGTGCTCCTTCGTGATGTCGAAGGGCGTGCCGTAGTCGAGATAGGCCGGGTTGAACGGATCCCAGAAATGGTCGTGCGTGGCGCCGATGATGCCGTCGAACGCGTCGGAGCGCATCTCGTAGCGGTCGGGCTCGATCATCGCCGGGAAATCGTCGGGCGCCACCGCGCGGTAGGCGGGATCGCGGGTGATGTGCTCGTCCTGCGCGGAACGGTCGGTCATGGCGTCCTCCATCACGTCGGCCGGCGCGCCATCAACGCGCCGCGACCGCGGCCACCTTGTGGCGGCCCGAATTGCGCAAACCCTAGTCCAACTTGACGTTGACGTAAACGTAAATCATCAGCCCGCCAAGGCGCGGCCCTATCGGCCGCGCCCGGCTCCTACCTCTTCCCCATGCCCCAGAACACCGTCACCGGCGGCGCCTCCTTCGGCGCGACGACGTTCTTGCCGACGGCCGCGACACCGAACCACTCGCCGAGCGGGACGTGGGTGACGATCTCGAGATTGTACTTCTGCGCCTCCTCGGCCAGCGCCTTCTTGCGCGCCGGATCGGGCTCCTTGGCGTAGGCGTCGCGAAGCTTCTCCATCTTCTCGTCGCACGGCCAGCCCGGCCGCGCCTTGTCGCAGGTCGCCACCAGGTACGGCGTCATCACCGGATCGAGGATGTCGACGTGGCTCCAGCTGGTGGAGAACGCGCTCCAGCCGCCTTCCGAGGGCGGACCCTTCTTCGTCGTCAGCCGGTTGACCATCGTCGTCCAATCGCTCGGCGCCAGCTCGACCTTGAAGCCGGCCTTCTCCAGCAGCGACTTGGCGATCGGGCCCATGTTGCCGATCACCGACAGGTCGGTCGGATGCGGGATCAGCACGAGCGTGCCGTCGTAGCCGGCCTCCTTCAGCATTTCGCGCGCGCGGGCGGCGTTGCCCTCGACCCAGCCCGCCATGCCGGCGTCGGTGGCCAGCGGCGAGCCGCACGGGAACAGCGACTTGCAGGTCCGGTAGAAGCGGGGATCGCCGATGATGCCCTTGAGGAAATCCTCCTGGTTCAGCGCCATCGCGGCGGCCTGGCGGATCTTCGGATTGTTGAACGGCGGCACCAGCCAGTTGGGACGGAAGACGTACTGGTTGCCGACCGAGCCCTTGATCAGGGTGATCGACTTGTCCTTCTCGAGCAGCGGCAGCAGGTCGTTGGGCACCGACTCGATCATGTCGATCTCGCCGTTGAGCAGGGCGTTGACCTGGGTCTGGGCGTCGGGGATCCACACCCACTCGACGCGGTCGACCAGCACGGTCTTGCCGCCGGCGAGGCCCGACATGGGCTCGGCGCGCGGCTTGTATCTGGGGTTCTTGACGTAGACGAGCTTCTCGCCGGGCTTCCACTCCTCCTTGCGGAAGATGAACGGGCCCGAGCCGACGGCCTCCTCGACCGCCTTGAACGGATCGGTCTCGGCCAGGCGCTTGGGCATCATGAACGGCACGACGACGCTGGGCTTGCCCAGCGCCTCCAGCACCAGCCCGAACTTGTCCTTCAACACGATGCGGAAGGTCTTCGCGTCGACGATCTGGTACTCCGACAGCGACTGCGCCAGCTTCTGGCCCATCGAGTCGCGGACCGACCAGCGCTTGAGCGAGGCGACGCAGTCCTCGGCCGTGACCGGCTTGCCGTCGTGCCATTCCAGCCCGTCGCGCAACGTGAAGGTCCAGGTCAGTCCGTCGGCGCTGGTCTCGTACTTCTCGACCATCTGCGGCCGGATCTGGAACTTCTCGTCCATCGCGAACAAGGTGTCCCAGACCATGTAGCCGTGGTTGCGCACGATGTAGGCGCCGCTCCAGATCGGGTCGAGGATCTTCACGTCGGAATGCATCACGACCTTGAGGGTCGACTGCGCGGCGGCCGGTCCGGCCGCCGCCGGAAACGCGGCCGCCGCCGCGATGAGGAACGTCCGCAAGGCCCGTCGCATGCCAACCTCCATCCCCGGCCGGTCCCGGATCGGTCCGGCGCCACGGTCGACATGCAAAGCACGGACCGGCGGGGCCGGCAACGGGCCCAGCGCCGCCGGTTGCGCCTCGGCGGCAAACGGCTAGACTCGGCCGGCGCGCAGGAGAGGGCGAAACACGGTGTCGGATTCAGCCACGGCGAACGTGCCCTCGACGCGCCTGCTGCCGCTGTTCCTCGTCTGCTTCGCGTCGATCGGGTTCGAGATCGCGCTGACGCGCTTCTTCTCGATCGCGAGCTGGTCGGAGTACGGCTACTGGATCATCTCGATGACGATGGTCGGGCTGGCGGCCAGCGGCATCGTCGTGTCGCTGTTCCAGCGCGCCATCGTCCGCCACGCCGGCCGCCTGCTGCCCGCCATGCCGGCGGCCATGATGCTGGCGGCGGCGCTGGGCTGGACGTGGATCACGGTCGTGCCGTTCAATCCGCTGGAGCTGCAGAACAAGCAGCTCTGGACGGCGCAGCTCGTCAACATCGCGCAGTACTACGCCGCGATCTTCCCGTTCTTCTTCCTCGTCGGTCTCTACATCTCGGTCTACTTCACGCTGCACAGCCGGCGCATCGGGCGGGTCTACGCCTTCGACCTGGCCGGCGCCGGCTGCGGCGCGATGCTCACGCTCGGGCTGATGTTCGTCGTGCACCCGTTCTACCTCACCGCCTGTCTGCTGCCGGCGCTGGCGCTGGCGGGCTGGCTGGAGAGCTGGCGGCGGCCGTCGCCGGCGCCGTGGCGCGCTGCCACGCTGGCGACGCTGGCGGCGACCGCCGGGCTCGTGGTGTTCCTCAACCAGGCGCGGGTCAACGAGTACAAGGAGAGATCTTCCCGCCGCTCAACACGCAGGACAGCCGGATCGAGGCGACGCGCATCTCGCCGAAGGGCCTGTACCAGCTGCTCGACAACTTCACGGAGCGCCACGACACCGACATCTCGAACAACGTCGCGGCCGCGGGCGGCGCGGCGCTACCGCGCGCCTACGGCCTCTACGCAGACGGCAACCGGCTGGCGGCGCTGCCCAAGCCCGGCCCGATCGACGCGGCCTACGCCGCCGGCGCGCTCGACGCGCTGCCGTACAACCTCGCGGGCAAGGGCGGCGACGTCCTGCTGATCGGCGCGGCCGGCGGCTTCCGCATCCACGAGGCGCTGTACCTCGGCGCGAGGAACGTCCTCGTCGTCGAACCGGACGCCATCCTGCGCTCGGCGTTGCTCGACGGGCTGGGGCCGTCGCCGGCCTTCACGCCGGTGCCCGGCGTCGCCATCGTCGGCACCAGCCCGCTGGCGCCGCGCGCCTTCGCGCGGCCGCGCGGCTTCGACGTCATCGACATCGGCCGCGAGTTCCTGTCGCAATCCGACACCAACAAGGCGGTGCTGGCGACCGAGGTGCTGGCCGGCTACATGGCGCTGCTGGCCGACGACGGCGTGCTGTCGCTGCCGGTGTCGATCCGCGAGTTCACCGTCTACGCCGTGAAGATGCTGGCGACGGCGCGCCGCGCGCTGGAGCTGTCGGGCGTCGCCGAGCCCGAGAAGCACATGGTGGTGTACCGCTCGGCGTGGAACGTGCGCGTGCTGCTCTCGCGCAAGCCGTGGACGGCCCAGCGGATCGCCGCGATCCGCGCTTTCTGCGAGGAGCGCTCGTTCGACCTGACGCATCTGCCCGGCGTCGACCCCGCCTCGATCCGGATCTTCAACGAGCTGCCGGTGGTGTCGTTCGACGCGGCCTCGGCCGGCGGCCGCCCCGGCGGCGGCGGGGCCGGCGCCGCCGATCCGATGGGCGAGGAGGCGCGCGCCATGCTCGACGGCGCGCCGTCGCCCTACCACGGCTTCTTCAAGCTGACGCCGCCGTCGCTCGACCGGCCGTTCTGGAACGCGGTGCTGCCGCTGACGCGGATCGGCACGATCCTCGACCGCGTCGAGCTGGTGCCGCGCGAGGAGCTCGTCTACCTCATCAACCTCGCGGTGCTGGCGCAGGCGCTGGTGCTGGCCGCCATCGTGCTGCTGCTGCCGCTGCTGCGTCGCGGCGAGGACGCCCTGCCGGCGCGGCAGTTCCTGAAGTCGGCCGCCTACTTCGCGGGACTCGGGCTGGGCTTCCTGTTCGTCGAGATCTACCTGATCGAGAAATCGGCGCACTACCTGCATGACAAGGTCACCGCGTTCGGGCTGGTGCTGGCGGCGATGCTGGTGTTCTCCGGCCTCGGCAGCCTGCTGGCCGACCGGTTCCAGACGCGGCCGGCCCGCGGCCTCGCGCTCGCGGTCGCAGCGATCCTGGCGTGGTGCATGGCGATGTTCTGGGGCCTCGACCCGCTGCTGACGGCGACCGGCACCGCGCCGCTACCGGTGAAGGCGCTCATCGTCGCCGCGCTCGCCGTGCCGGCGTCGATCGCGCTGGGCATGCCGATGTCGCTGGGTCTGGCGCAGTTCCAGGGCCGGCGCCTGTCGTTCCTGCCGTGGGCGTGGGCGGTCAACGGCGCCTGCTCGATCATCTCGACGCCGCTCGCCAACCTGCTGGCGGTGTCGATCGGCCTCAAAACGCTGCTTCTGGGGGCGGTTTTCCTGTATGTAGTCGTGCTGTTCTGCCTGCCGATCCAACGGCGGCCGGCGTGAGGGGGGACATGGTTCGCAAACTCCTGTGCGGCGTTCTCGCGCTGCTGATTCCGGCGCTGGCCGCGGGCGGCGCGTCGGCCCAGGGCGGCTGGACCTACGACTCCTACCTCAAGGCGATGCAGGACAGCGGCCGGCGCAGCGACCTGACCAAGGCGAGCTTCGACCAGATGCAGCAGCGCCGCGGCAACGCGCTGCGCAACCTCGAGACCTATCTCAAAGGCAAGTTCGGCGAGGCCGATCCCTACGTGATGAAGGCGTTCGCCGAGGTGCCGCGCGAGTACTTCCACTTCAACTACGCGGGCCCGTGGTCGTTCGCGCGCGACGCCTACGACTGGTACCCGCGCCCGTGGGCGATCGGCTACGGCTCGGCGCTGTCGGATTTCCTCGGCCAGGCCTACATGACCCAGCTGGCGAAGCCGCGGCCGGGCGAGAACGCGCTCGAGATCGGCACGGGTTCGGGCTACCAGATCTCGATCCTGTCGCGCGTCGTGAGCAAGGCCTACTCGATCGAGATCATCGAGCCGCTGGGGACCGCCGTCTCCAAGATCTTCAAGCCGGCGGGCCTCGACAACGTCGAGAGCCGGGTCGGCGACGGCTACTACGGCTGGCCCGAGGTCAAGGAAGGCTTCGACATCATCATGGTGACGTGCGTGGCCCAGCACGTGCCGCCCGAGCTGCTGCGCCAGCTCAAGCCCGGCACCGGCCGGCTGATCATCCCGGTCGGCCAGCCGTTCCGCCGCGAGCAGGTGCTGTACGTGTTCACCAAGGACGCCGACGGCCGCATCAACTCCCGCCGCGACGTCGGCGTGTACTTCATCCCGATGACCGGCCGCATCTCCAAAGGCCGCTGACGGCGCGGCCGGCGCGATGCCGCGGCTCCACCGACCGACCTCGATCGGCCTGACGCGCGGCGAGCGCGCCACGTTGGCGCGCCTGCGCACGCCGGAGCGCATCCAGGATTTCGTCGCCGCGCTGCCGACGAATTTCGAGGAGGACGGCGACACCAGCCTGTCGGTGCGCGAGACGCTGCGGCGCGGCCACGCCCACTGCATCGAGGGCGCCTTCGTCGCGGCCTGCGCGCTATGGCTGGCCGGCCACCCGCCGCTGCTGATGGACATGCAGGCCGACGGCGACGACGACCATGTCGTCGCCCTTTTCCGTCGCGGCGGCCACTGGGGCGCGATCTCCAAGAGCAACCACATCTGGCTGCGCTGGCGCGACCCGATCCACCGCACGCTGCGCGAGCTGGCGTTGACGTATTTCCACGAGTATGTCGGCGGCGCCCGCAAGACGTTCCGCCGCTACTCGCGGCCGTTCGACCTGCGCCGCGTCGATCCCAGGCTGTGGGTGACGAACGCCGAGGATTGCTGGGAGGCGGCGGAGGCGCTCGACGCCTCGCGCCACTATCCGATCATCACCGCCGCGCAGGCCCGCGGCCTGCGCCCGCGCGACGCGCTGGAGCTCAAGGCAGGGAAGATGCTGGAGTTCGCCGCCCCCGACGCCCGGGCCGCGAAACGCTACTGAGGAGCGTTCGCGCCCGCCGCGATCCGCCGCACTTCACGCGCGGCCGCCGCCGTGGCATACGACGCCGCGATGGAGGGTCTACCGTGATGAGTCCGTCCCGACGTTCGCTGCTCGCCACCGCCGCCGTGGCGCCGCTGGCCGCGCCGGCCGCGCTGGCGATCCCGCGCCGGGCCGCGCCGCCATGGACCCACGAGTCCTACGCCGCCGCGATGAAGGCCAGCGGCCGCGAGCCCGGCCTGGCGCGCGCCGAGTTCGACGCGGTGCAGGAGCGCAAGGGCCGCGTCCTCAAATGGATCGGCAAGTATCTCGAGCAGCGGCTGGGCTCGGCGGATCCGGCGGTGCTGCGCGCCTTCACCGAGGTGCCGCGCGAGTACTACCACTACCATTACGGCAACCGCGCCTCGTTCGCGACCATCGCCTACGAGGAGACGGCCAAGCCCTATCCGATCGGGTACGGCTCGGCGCTGTCGGACTATCTCGGCCAGGCCTACATGACCCAGCTCTGCCGGCCGCGGCCCGGCGAGTCGGCGCTGGCGATCGGCACCGGGTCCGGCTTCCAGATCTCGATCCTCTCGCGCATCGTCGAGCGCGCCCGCTCGATCGAGATCGTCGAGCCGCTCGGCGCGCTTGTCGCCAAGCTGTTCAAACCGCTGGGCTACGAGAACGTCGAGACGCGCGTCGGCGACGGCTATTTCGGCTGGCCCGGCGAGAAGGACGGCTTCGACATCGTGATCGTCACCTGCGCGGCGCAGTACGTGCCTCCGCCGCTCATGAAGCAGCTCAAGCCCGGCGGGCGGCTGATCATCCCGATCGGCCAGCCCTTCAAGCGCGAGCAGATCCTCTACGTCTTCACCAAGGATGCGGCCGGCAAGATCCACTCGCGCAAGGACGTCGGCGTCTATTTCATCCCGATGACCGGCAAGATGATGGCCGACGCCAGGCCCGAGGCGCCGCCGGCCGCGCCGAAGGAGTGACGCGGCGGCTGGAGGCCGAGCGGACGCCGCCCAGCTAGCAGGCCATCCTCTTCGCCAGGCTGACGTCCCAGCGCCGGCCAGCGTCGCGGTTGACGAGCAGACCGTCGAGCTTGTCGTGCTTGAGCGCGAGTTCCAGCACCGTACCGTCCTCAAGGGTCACCTTCAGGCCGCTTCCCGTCAACGTGCCGTTGAGCGACATCTGCATCGGCGCCGATCCGCGCCATGTGTAGGTCCCGAAGGCGACGCCGTCGTTCACCGTGGCGATCGCGAGCTCTATCGAGCCCGCGTCGCGGTGGTGGATCGCGCCGCCGCACCACAGTCCGACGAGGGACGACGGGTCCGGCGCCTGCGCCGCGGCGCCGCCGACGGTTGCCGCGGCCAGCGCCACGCCGAGCATCAAACTTCTCATTCCGGCCCCTCCAGGTACCACGCCTGACGCGCCCGCGGACACGCTGCCCGCGTCAGCCCGGCACAGACGTATCGCCGCCGAAGGCCGCCGGCAACGTCCGCGCGCGTCCGGCACGGAATATTCGATAGCGGCCGTCCTCGACCTGCGCCGCCGTGACGAACCCGGTACGGGCGCTGCCGCCGTCGAGACCGAGACGGTCGTGCAGGAACAGGTGCGGATCGTCCTGTCCGGTCAGCTCGTGGTGCCGGGGCGGCGGCGTGTGGCCGTGCACGACGAGGGTTCCGCCGAAGCCACCACGCCAGTCGAGGAAGCCTTCCATGATCCACGCCCAGGTCGCGCCGATGAAGGCGCTCCACGGCCGCGCCAGGAACTCCGCCTGGTCGGCGCCGGGATCCAGGCCGCCATGGACGAACACGGCGTTGCCGATCCTGACGTGCGAACGCATGGCGCGCAGACGCGCGACCTCACCGGCGCCCAGCGCCGCGTCGAGCAACGCCGCGTCGAGGGCGGCGGCGGGATCGCCGACCCGCGCGCGCATCTCGTCGAGAACCTTCGTGCCGCCCATGCGCTCGCCCAGCCACATCGCCCTGGCCTTGGCGGCGTGCGGGCCGTCGCCGACGGCCAGCAGCATCATCTGCTCGTGGTTGCCCATGACACGGTCGATCCGCCCGACGCCGCGCCGGGACTCGTCCTCGGACCACAGCCGCAGGACCTCGAGGTTGCGCGGCCCGCGGTCGATCAGGTCGCCGAGATAGACCAGCCGCGTCGGGCCGGGCGCGGCGGTGGCGGCGAGCGCGACGGCCGCGAGCACCGCCGCCAGCTCGTCGGCGCAGCCGTGCACGTCCCCGACCGCGAAGACCGTTTCGCCGTCGAGCGCGAACGGCGCCGCGCGCCACTGCGCGATGTCGACGGGGACGCCCGTGAACTCCATCGCCTCCGCTCCTCCGGTCCCGCCGCCGTCCGCCATGCGGCGGCACGGCGCATTTCGACCGATCCGCGCCCGCGTGGCAACCGCGCGTCTTGCCTCCCGCCGCCGCCACGCGCAGTCTCCACCGCCGGGACGGAGGACAACCCATGCTCAGCGCCGCCGACAACGAGCTTCTGACACGCACCGGGCCGGGCACGGCGATGGGCGACTATTTCCGGCGCTTCTGGCAGCCCGTCGCGTTGTCGCGCGAGGTCGCCGAGCGCGACGCGCCGCCGGTGCGGATCACGGTGATGGGCGAGAGCCTGCTGGCGTTCCGCGATTCCAACGGCCGGGTTGGCGTCGTCGAACCGCGCTGTCCGCACCGCGGGGCCGACCTCTACTGGGGCCGCAACGAGGAATGCGGGTTGCGATGCCCCTACCACGGCTGGAAGTTCGACGTCGACGGCCGGGCGGTGGACCTGCCCAACGTCGAGCCGGACTCGGCGTACTACCGCAACGTCTCGATCCGCGCCTATCCGACGGTCGAGTACGCGGAGATGGTGTGGGCGTGGATGGGGCCGGGCGCGCCGCCGGCCGGCCCGCCCGGGCTCGAGGTCGGCCGCGTGCCGCCTTCCCACCGCTACGTCACCAAAAAGCTGCAGCAGTGCAACTGGGCGCAGACGATCGAGGGCGCCATCGACACCGCGCATTTCTCGTTCCTGCACATGCCCGCGCCGTCGGTGGCGTCGAACGCCAATCCCGACGCGCCGGCCGACGAGCGCCGCCTGCGCTGGATCCGGGACGACCCGCGTCCGAAGTTCGAGCTGGTCGGCCACGATTGCGGCTTCGTCATCGGCGCCTCGCGCAAAGGCGACGGCGGCGACCTCTACTGGCGCATCTCGCAGTACATGCTGCCGGCGCACGCCACGACGCCCTCGACGCTGCCGGGCGAGACGTATTTCGGCTACACCTTCGCGCCGATCGACGACGAGAGCTGCTGGATATACACCTACGCGTGGAACCCTGAACGCCCGCTGTCGAACTCCGAACGCGACAAGTACGGCCGCGGCCACGGCGTCATCGCCGAGGTCGACGCCGCCTACGTGCCTGTGCGCAACATCGCCAACGGCTACCTGCGCGACGTCGAGGACATGCGCACGCGCAGCTTCACCGGCGTGCGCGGCGTCGCCGAGCAGGACGCGATGGTGCAGGAGAGCCAGGGCCCGATCGTCGACCGCGCGCGCGAGACGTTGACCCCGACCGACGCCGCCGTGGTGCGCTTCCGCCAGGAGCTGATGGCCGGCGCCCGCGCGTTGAGGGAGCGCGGCGAGGCGCCGCCGGCCGCGGCCCTGCCGGAGGCCTACACGCTGCGCTCCGGCAGTTGGACCGCGCCGGAGGGTACGCCCTTCACGACGGTGATGGACCAGCGCTTCGGCGACCCGGTGGCGCGGGTGCGCTGATCGGCTGTCCGCGCCGGGTCACTTCGCGGTGGCGACGACGAACAGGCGGCGGAACCGGAACAACGTGCGGCCGTCCGGCTCTTTCGGGTAGGCGGCGGCGACGCGGGCGCGGTAGTCGGCCTCGAAGGCCGAGCGCTCCGGCTCCTCGAGCCGGTCGAGGAACTGCTTTAGCCACGTGCCCTTGGTGAACTCCGCCACCGGGTTCGGGCCCGACAGCACCTGGAGATACTCCGTCTCCCAGATCGCGAGCGTCACGGCGCGCGGCGCGAGGATGCGGTGGTAGTCCTCCGGCGGCGCCACGGGACGGCGGCGCAGATGCGGCTCCAGTCTGGACCGCCACGGCCCGTTCTCGATCGCGGCGGTCACGCTGGTGTGCGACGGCGCGTCGAAATTGCGTGGCATCTGGACGGCGAGCGTGCCGCCGGGCGCGACGTTCGCCAACAAGCGCGGCAACAATTCGTCGTGGCCGTCGAGCCAATGGAGCGTGGCGTTGCTGAACAGCACGTCGACCGGCGCCTCCGGCCGCCAGGCCGACACGTCGGCCTCGACGAATGTCGCGCCGGGATGGTCGGTGCGGGCGCGAGCCAGCATCTCCGGCGACCCGTCGATGCCGGTGAGCGCCGCGCCAGGCCAGCGCGCCGTCAGCATCGGCGCCAAGGTGCCGGCGCCGCAGCCAAGATCGACGACCGTGCGCGGCGCGGCGGCAGGCACGCGCGCCAGAAGGTCGAGCGCCGGCTGCAGACGCTCGCTGGCGAATTTCAGGTATTGCTCGGGATCCCATGCCATCGGCCTAGAGTGGCGCGATTGGGACGGAAAATCGAGCGGTGGATACGGCGGTCACGCACCGCGGCGCGGAGGGGTGCTCGTCGAGTCCATGTGTTACGAGCCATTTCGACTCGGATATCGTGAGTATCAACGCGGGTCCTCGCCAGTCGACGCCTCCGTTCGCGATCGCGCCGGCGCCGCCCTCGCCGTGACGCTGGCGATGCGGATCGCGCCGCATCCTCCCACACCATTGAACGCAACACGCACGTCCGACACGTCGTGACGCGGTCCAACGTGTCGGGCTCGGCGCCATGTGGGTGACGGGCGCGAACACCTACGATCCGGAGGCGGTCGCCGCGCTGGGCTTCGAGCCGCCGTCGCGGCTCGTGGGAATCAGCGCCGTCGGCGCGCCGCAGAGCGCGGCCACGCCCGCGGCGGCGTTGCCCGAACGGTCGGCGCATGTAGTGGAATGGCACGCGCCCGCGGCTTGGCGCGGGCGCGGCCGGAGAGATCCGCGGCTAGTCCGCCGCGGCGTCGAGCGCGTCGCCGTCGCGCGGCACGGTGCGGCCGGCGACGCTGAGCTCGCCGTCCTCGACCGTGACCTTGACGGTGTCCCCGTCCTTGACGGCGCCCTCGAGGATGAGCTGCGCCAGCGGGTTCTGCAGCGCGCGCTGGATCACCCGCTTGAGCGGCCGCGCGCCGTACACCGGGTCGTAGCCCTCGTTGGCCAGCCAGTCGGTCGCGGCGCGGTCCAGCTCGAGCGACAGTTTGCGCGCGTCGAGCAGCTTGCGCAGGCTGCCGAGCTGGATGTCGACGATGTCGCCCATGTCGGCGCGGCCCAGCCGGCTGAACAGCAGGATCTCGTCGAGGCGGTTGAGGAACTCCGGCCGGAAGGCGCGGCGCACCTCGTCCATCACCTTGCCGCGCGCCATCTCGACGGGCTGTCCGTCCTTGAGCGCCGCCAGATGCTCGCTGCCGAGGTTGCTGGTCAGCACGATCATGACGTTCTTGAAGTCGACCGTGCGGCCCTGGCCGTCGGTCAGACGGCCGTCGTCGAGCACCTGCAGCAGCACGTTGAACACGTCGGGATGCGCCTTCTCGACCTCGTCGAACAGCACGACCTGGTAGGGCCGGCGCCGCACCGCCTCGGTCAGCACGCCGCCCTCGTCGTAGCCGACGTAGCCCGGCGGCGCGCCGATCAGGCGGCTCACGGAGTGCTTCTCCATGAACTCCGACATGTCGATGCGCACCATCGCCTGGTCGTCGTCGAACAGGAAGGCCGCCAGCGCCTTGGTCAGCTCGGTCTTGCCGACGCCCGTCGGCCCCAGGAACAGGAACGAGCCGATCGGCCGGTTCGGGTCCTGCAGCCCGGCGCGCGCGCGGCGCACGGCGTTCGACACCGCGACGATCGCCTCGTGCTGGCCGATGACGCGCTTGTGCAGCTCGTCCTCCATGCGCAGAAGCTTGGCGCGCTCGCCCTCCAGCATCTTGTCGACGGGCACGCCGGTCCAGCGCGACACGACGGCGGCGATGTCCTCGGGCTGCACCTCCTCCTTGAGCGCGCGGCCGCCCGGCACATCGGCGTCGGCGTGCTCGGCGGCGGCGAGCTGCCGCTCCAGCTCGGGGATGGTGCCGTAGGCGAGCTCGCCGGCCTTCGCCAGCTCGCCCTTGCGCTGCGCGATCTCGAGATCGGCGCGCGCCTTGTCGAGACGCTCCTTGATCTTGCGGGCGTCCTCCAGCTTGTCCTTGGCGGCCTTCCAGCCGGCGGTCAGCGACGACGACTTCTCTTCAGGCCCGACAGCTCCTTCTCGAGCTTGCCCAGCCGGTCTTTCGACGCCGAGTCGGTCTCCTTGCGCAGCGCCTCGCGCTCGATCTGGAGCTGCAGGATGCGGCGGTCCAGCTCGTCGATGTCCTCGGGCTTGCTGTCGACCTGCATGCGGATGCGGCTGGCGGCCTCGTCCATCAGGTCGATCGCCTTGTCGGGCAGGAAGCGGTCGGCGATGTAGCGGTTCGACAGCGTCGCCGCCGCCACGATCGCCGCGTCGGCGATGCGCACGCCGTGGTGAAGCTCGTACTTCTCCTTCAGGCCGCGCAGGATCGAGACCGTGTCCTCGACCGTCGGCTCGCCGACGAACACCGGCTGGAACCGGCGCGCCAGCGCCGCGTCCTTCTCGACGTGCTTGCGGTACTCGTCGAGCGTCGTCGCGCCGACGCAGTGCAGCTCGCCGCGCGCCAGCGCCGGCTTCAGCATGTTGGACGCGTCCATCGCGCCGTCGGCCTTGCCCGCGCCGACCAGCGTGTGCATCTCGTCGATGAACACCACGATGTCGCCCTCGGCGGCGGCGATCTCCGACAGCACCGCCTTGAGCCGCTCCTCGAACTCGCCGCGGAACTTGGCGCCGGCCACCATGGCGCCGAGGTCGAGCGCCATCAGCTTCTTGCCCTTCAGGGACTCCGGCACGTCGTCGTTGACGATGCGCAGCGCCAAGCCCTCGGCGATCGCGGTCTTGCCGACGCCGGGCTCGCCGATCAGCACGGGGTTGTTCTTGGTGCGGCGGCTCAGCACCTGGATGGTGCGGCGGATCTCCTCGTCGCGGCCGATCACGGGATCGAGCTTGCCGTCGCGCGCCGCCTGCGTCAGGTCGCGGGCGTACTTCTTGAGCGCGTCGTAGGCGCCCTCGGCGCCGGCGCTGTCGGCGGTGCGGCCCTTGCGCAGCTTGTTGACCGCCTCGTTCAACGCCGCCGGCTGCACGCCCGCGCGCTTGAGGATGTCGGCGGCGGCGCCGGCGCCGGGCATTGCCAGCGCCTGCAGCAGGCGCTCGACGGCGACGAACGAATCGCCGGCCTTCTTGGCGACCGTCTCGGCCTGGTCGAAGACGCGTGCCAGTTCCGGCGCGAGATGGACCTGGCCGGCGCCCGACCCCTCGACCTTCGGCAGTTTGGCGAGAGCGGCCTCGGTCTCGCGCAGGGCCAGCCGCGAATCGCCGCCGGCCGCGCCGATCAGGTTGGCCGCGAGGCCCTCCTCGTCGTCGAGCAGAATCTTGAGCAGATGTTCGGGAGCCAGACGCTGATGTCCGCTCCGCAGCGCCAGCATCTGGGCGCTCTGAAGGAAACCGCGGACGCGGTCGGTGTATTTCTCCTGATCCATTACGCGACCCTTTCTCCACAAGCCCCCGCTCGTGCGGCGGGCGATCGGGCGGACCTTCGAGTGAAGCATCCGCCCGCTGATATGGGAGCGCCTTGCGCTGGAGCAAGAGGCGCGGAGGTTGTCCTCGACGCGGCAGCGTCCGATAGTGGGTGCCCGCCCCGCCACGCCTCCACGGAGACGACGATGCCGACGTCCGATCCATCGACCGACCCGGTCCTGGCCGCGCTGCGTTCGCTCGCCGACGCGTTCAACGCCCACGACCTCGACCGCATCATGGATCACTTCGCCGACGACGCCGTCCTCGAGATGCCGCGTGGACCCGATCCATGGGGTGCGCGCTTCACCGGCAAGGCGGCGGTGCGGGCCGGGCTGGCGGCGCGGTTCGCCGGTCTGCCCGACGTCCACTTCGGCGGCGCCGTCCACATGGCCGCCGGGGAAACTGGCACGTCGCGCTGGACCGTCACCGGCACGACGCCCGACGGCCGGCGGATCCGCGCCAACGGCTGCGACTTCTACACCTTCCGCGATGGGCTCGTGGTCAAGAAGGATTCCTACTGGAAGATGGTCGAAGGCTGAGATCGCCGCCCCGTTCCCGCCCGCGCGAGGCCACGCCGCACCATGACCCCGCCACCCATCACCACCATCGCCGGCGTCTTCACCTACCCGATCAAGGGGCTGGCGCCGCACCCGCTGCCGCGGGCGACGCTGACCGCCGGTCGGCCCGTGCCCAACGACCGGCGCTGGGCGCTAGTGTCGGTGCCGTTCGCGGAGGGCCCGTTCAGCCCCGACGAATTGGCGCACGTCATGCAGGCGCGGCGGCTGCGCGCCAGCCCGTTCCGCGGACGGATGGTGGCGCTCGACGCCGACGGGCGGGCGGTCCGCGGCGCACCCGGCCAGACCGTGCAGACCGAGGCGCCGCGCACCTTGCCGCCGCTGCCGCGGTTCATGCGCCTACCTGCGGCGCCGCCCCCGCTCGACGCCTGGCGTCCGCGTGGACGGTTCCTAAGTCTGGCCAACCAGGCCGGGCTGCCGCGGTTCCCCATCACATACGCTGGTGACGGTGGCGCGGCCGTCGTCGCCGGCACGATGAACCGGCTCGATTCGTCGGCGGCGCGTCTGCGCGTGGCGCGCGCGCTGTCCGACGCGTTCGACGACCCGCTGGACCGCGCCATCCAGATCGTCGAGGCGCCGCCGGACGGGCACCTCGCCGACCTGCCGGCGCCGCTCGTGTCGTTGGTCGGCCTCGCCACCGTGCGTGATCTCGCCGCCGCCATGGGACTGACGGCGCCGGTCGCGGCGCCCGGTGGACGGCTCAACCCCGCGGAGGAGGACCGCGCCTGGGGCGGTGGCCTGAATCCGATGCGCTTCCGCGCCAACATCGTGCTCGACGGCGTGCCGGCGTGGCAGGAACTCGGCTGGGCTGGCCGCACGCTGCGGATCGGCGCCGCGCGGTTGCGCGTGGTCGAGCCGATCGAGCGCTGCGTCGCGATCGACGCCGATCCCGCCGGCGGCGGCCGCGACCTGCCGGTGCTGGAGACGCTGGACCGACGGACCGGCGCGACCCGGGCCGGCGTCTACGCCGAGGTGATCGACGGCGGCGAGATCGGCTACGGCGATCCCGTGATGGTCGACGGATAGGCGCAGCGCGCGGCGGCTACTTGGACTTTCGGAGCGTGTAGCTCACACCGCCGGCCGAGCCGGCCCGTTCCAGCGACGCCGACGTCAGGTCGCCGGACAGCCTACGGCGGTTCATGTCCTGGCCGCCGCGATAGGTCGTGAACGTCTTCTGCGCCGTCAGCTCGGTCGGCTCGCAGGTCATCAGGCGGGCGAACGTGATCGTGAAGGTGAGATCGTCGCCGTTGCGCTGGACCGTCAAGCGGGGGCTGTTGCCCGAGCTGTCGTTCCTTCCGCTGCCCGAGTAGGTCTCGACCTGCGCGCGCGTCCTGGCCGGGAAGCGTCACGACCACGGCGGCCGCGACGAGCGGAAGGATCCGGATCCAACGCATCGCCAAGTTTCCTTCGCGGCCAATGCTACGCGACGAACGTCGCGATCACCGCGATGATTGAACCCGCGAGCTGGCTTGTAACCCGATCCAGGTACCGACGCCGCGATCGGCGCGCACCGGCGGCGCAAGCGAAACGGGCGATCTCTCGATCGCCCGTCGCGTGAATTTCAGCTTCCGGTCGTGGCGCTAGTCCGATGCGCCGCCGGTGCCCGTGCCGCCGGTCGGCTCCGCGGCCGGCGCCGCCCCGGCGGAGATGTCGGGCTGGTCCTCGAGTGCGGGATCGCGGTCGCCGCGGGCGCCGCCGCGGAAGCGGCGGAAATGCGGGTGCCGGGGCCGGAACGGCCGTCCGTCGCGCGGATTGCGGCCGTCGCCCTCGACGCCATCGACCGGCGGCGCCACGCCGACGACCGGCGCCGCGCCGATCACGGGGGGCGCCGCCACCGGTGCGCCGTCGATCACGTCCGGGCCGCCCGCGACCGGAGCGGGCGCTGCCGCCGGGACCGGGGCGTCGGCGACACCGTTGCCGGCCGGCGCGTAGGCCTGGCGCTCCTGCTGGCGTTGCTCTGCGCGGGTCACGAAATCGCGGCGTCCACCGCCACGGCCCGCGAACTCCTCGCGGTTGCCGTCACGGTCGCCTTCCGGCCGGCCACCACCCTCGGCGCGGCGGCCGTCGTCACGACGTCCATCGTCGCGGCGCCCGTCGCGCTGGCGTTGGTCGTAGCCGCGGTCGCGGCCGTCGTCCCGGCGTCCGCCGTCGCCACGATTGCCGTCGTTGCGGTTGCCGTCGTTGCGATTGCCGTCGTTGCGGTTGCCGTCATGGCGGCCGCCGTCGTTGCGCCCCTCGCCGCCGCGGTTGTCGTCGCGCCCGCGATAGGCGTCGCCACCGGCATAGCCTTCGCGCGGCCGTTGGAATTCCTCGCCGCCCTGCGGATCGACGCCGCGGCGCGGATACTCGACGGTCGGTTGCGGCTCGGCGGTCGGATCGAAGCCGCCCTGCCCGTTCTGGCCGCCCTCGCCGGGCCCGCCGTCGGGACCGCCCTCGTCGCCGTCGCCGCCCTCTTCCCAGGACTGGCCGAAGCGCGGCTGCACGAAGCCGCCCTGCGCCGCGATGATGCGGTAGTAGTGCTCGGCGTACTGGTAGTACGATTCCGCCTGGATCCGGTCGCCCGAGGCGGTCGCCTCGCGCGCCAGCGCCTGGTACTTCTCGTAGATCTGGTGCGCGGTGCCGCGAACCCGCACGTCGGGTCCGTTGCTGTCGTAACTCTGGTTGCGGCTGGGAAACTTATTGGGTTTCCCGGTGCGGCCACGCTGGTGGCGACGCTGATTGTTCGGACGCATTCACTCTGCCGATGGTCGGCCGCGACGGGTGGTCTATGATCCGACTTGCCCCTCGTCCACCTAGCGTGGACCCCGTCACGGACATCAATGGAGGTGCGAGTTCATGCCGGCCAATTCACCGGCTCAGGCCCTCGTCGGACGTCATCAAGGTATAGCCTCCCCGGCGCCTTGCCAACCGGTATTCCGCCGGAATGTGCAAAACAACCGACCCATGCGCGCCAAGAAGGGGTGGAGTTTCGTGACGAAACCCTCTCACCCCGGGGTCGGGCGGCGGCCGAGGACCACGCGGTCGACACCGCCGAGATCGCGGATCGGCGCCTCGACCCGGAAGCCGGCGTGGCGCACCAGGCGGGTGACCGCCTCCCACTGGTCCTTGCCGACCTCCAGCGCCACCCAGCCGCCGGGGCGGACCAGGTAGCCGAGCTGGCCGGCGAGCCGGCGGTAGCAGTCCAGCCCGTCCGGTCCGCCGTCCAGCGCCAGCCACGGCTCGTGGTCGCAGACCTCGGGATCGAGCAGCTCGATGTCGTCGCTGCGGATGTAGGGCGGATTCGACACCACGACGTCGAACACGTCGGCGATGCCCTCGCCCCAGTCGCCGGGCGTCATCGTGGCGCGATCCGCCAGCCCCAGCGCGGCGGCGTTGTCGCGCGCCACCGCCAGCGCCCGCTCGCTGCGGTCGATGCCCACGCCGGTGGCGTTGGGCAGCTCGTGCAGCAGCGACAGCAGCAGGCAGCCGGAGCCGACGCCAAGATCGAGCACGCGTAGCCGGGCGCCGCGGTCGGGCAGCGCCTTCAACACGGCCTCGACCAGCGCCTCGCTGTCGGGCCGGGGCGTCAGCACGTCGGGCGAGACCTTGAACGTGAGGCTCCAGAACTCGCGCCGGCCCAGGATGTGCGACATCGGCTCGCGCTCGACACGGCGCTGCGCCAGCCGCTCGACGCGGGCGACGATCCCGGGGTCGAGCGGCGTCTCGGAATCGGCGACGATGCGCTCCGTCGTCCAGCCGGCGGCGTCGCCCAGCAGCAGCCGCGCCTCCAGACGGCCGTCGCCCACGCCGGCCTCCTCCAGCCGCCGCGCCACCGACCGCACCAACTCCCCCGCCGTGGTCATCGTCTCCGGAATCCCCATCACCCCGGATCAGGCTGGCCGGCCGCGGGCGGTCTGACAAGGCCCGCCGCGCCGCCGATTCGCCTGATGGAACGGCCGGCGCCGGCGGCGGGTCATTTCGCCGGCGCGGCGCGGTAGCGGAAGTCGCAATGCGAGGCGCCCTGCATGATGGTCTGGGTGCGCTCCATTTTGATCGAGGGGTCGTAGCCCTCGATGAAGGTGGCGTCGCGGTTGCACGACAGCAGGTGGCCGATCTCGCCCAGCCCCATGGCGTGGTACATCTCGGCGTAGCGGCAGCGCGTGACGTTGTAGTCCATCGCCTTGTCGTCCGAGCGCAGCACGTCGAGCCGCAGCGCGTCCTCCTTCTGCCACAGCGGCTGCAGCGCGGCGAAGCTGCGCAGCGACGTGCCGCCCTTCTCGGTCGCGGCGAAGGCTCGGGCCGATTCCAGCGCCGCCTTCTTGACCGCGCGCTCGATCACGCCGCGGGCGGCCTCGACGCCGAACGCGGTCTTCATCTCCTCGTAGATCGGCTTGATGATCTCCGCCTCGATGCGGCGGCGCGCGAGGATGCCCATCGTCAGGTCGGTCGGGGGCGCGGGAGGCGCGGCTGATGGGGCGGTGTCGGCCATGTTCGGTCTCCGGGTTGCGTCGGTGAAGGCTGCATCGGAGGATCGGTTCTGACAACCGTCCGGACGACCGCCCGGGGAATCCATGCTGCCGCGTCGACACCTGCTCGCCATCCTATGCGCCGCCAGCGCACCATCAGCCGCCGCCGTCGCGCAGATGCCGCCGACGGCGGCGGAGACCGCCGCCTACACCGGGCTGCACGCCGCCGCCGCGCGCAACGACGCCGCCGAGGTCGCGCGGCTGCTGGCCGCCAAGACCGATCCCGAGGCGCGCGACGCCGCCGGCCGCACGGCGGCGCATGTCGCGGCGTTCGCGGCGGCCCCCGACGCATTGCGCGCCCTCGCCAAAGGCGGCGCCGATCTGCGGGCGCTGGAGAACCGGCGCTATGACGTCGTCACGATAGCCGCCGTCCGCGACGACGCCGCGATGGTGCGGCTGGCGCTGTCGCTGGGCGGCGACGCCAGGCTGATCACCAGCCCCTACGACGGCACGGCGTTGATCGCCGCCGCCCATCTCGGCCACGACGAGGTGGTGCGGGCGTTGATCGAAGGCGGCGCGCCGCTCGACCACGTCAACAATCTCGGCTGGACGGCGTTGATGGAGGCGGTCGTGCTGGGCGACGGCGGCCCGCGCCACGTCGCCTGCGCCCGCGCGCTGCTGGCGGCCGGCGCCCGCCGCGACATCCCCGACCGCGACGGCGTCACGCCGCTGGAGCACGCCAAACGCCGCGGGATGCGGGAGATGGTGGCGGCGTTCGAGGCGGCGGCGCGGTAGGCGCACCTATCAATTTGTGAGTGCTCCGCAAATCGTTTCAGAGACGAAGCTCCTTGCTGAACCCCGCAGGCACGTACTTGGAAACTTCAATCCATCGGTCCGTATCCACTCCAGCGAACATTGCTGGTCCGGATCCGCCGGTCGTCGCTGCCGTCCTAGACTCGACCTCCCTCAGATGATCAATCCCCTTTGTTATGTCCTTCGACGCGCCTTGGAGATCGCGCCAGATAGCTCGTACGTCATCCCGCAGACTAGGCTGAATCCCAGCGCCGACAGTGCACATCCAGATCTCTAGCGCTCTCGTCGTGAGCTTGGCGTGTTTGACTGCGAAGTCCGGCAGCTCTCCACCGAGCCGACGAAAAGTTTTTTGAGTAGACTCGAGATTCAAATTGGCAGCGTTACGAATGTCTTCAAGCATTTCATAGAACCGCATCAAGTCCTCTCGCCCGAAGTCGAGAGGCCTGTCGATCGCCGACGCGATCCCAGGGTATTCATCGAACAACTCGACGCGATAGAGTTGTGCGAGCGCGAGCAGCGACGCGCGACGCGTTGCGTCGGCAGCCTCAACTTCCCACTTCACCTCTTTGACACACATATAGACGCGCGAATTTTGTCCCTTCTTGACCAACCATCCCAGCATGGCGTCCCCCAACGAAACGTTCATGGGCGTTCGCAGATTGACAGCACCACTGGTCGTCCAACAAGCAAAACCTCGAAAGAAATAGAAGCTCTAGATATCTATGGTTGCATTTACATCAACTCTAGCCTTGAGAAGCCTTCTGCGCGGCGTGCAGATCGTCCGCCGCCTCGTCCTTGCTTATGCCTCGACCTCGCTGAGCCGCGCCGCCTCGTCGTCGGCGACCAGGGCCTCGACGACCTTGTCCAGCGCGGTGCCGTCCATGACCTTGTCGAGCTCGTAGAGCGTCAGGTTGATGCGGTGGTCGGTGCAGCGGCCCTGGGGGAAGTTGTAGGTGCGGATGCGCTCGCTGCGGTCGCCGCTGCCGATCTGGCCCTTGCGCGACGCCGCGCGCTCGTCGTGCAGCTTCTGGCGCTGCGCCTCGTAGAGGCGGGCGCGCAGGATCTTCATCGCCTTGGCCTTGTTCTTGTGCTGGCTCTTCTCGTCCTGCTGGCTGACCACGACGCCGGTCGGGATGTGCGTGATGCGCACGGCGCTGTCGGTGGTGTTGACCGACTGGCCGCCCGGGCCGGAGGAGCGGAACACGTCGATGCGCAGGTCCTTGTCCTCGATCTTGATGTCGACCTCCTCGGCCTCGGGCAGCACCGCCACGGTCGCCGCCGAGGTGTGGATGCGGCCCTGCGCCTCGGTCGCCGGCACGCGCTGCACGCGGTGCACGCCGGACTCGAACTTCAGCCGCGCGAAGACGTCGGTGCCGGTGACCTCGGCGGTGGCGTCGCGGTAGCCGCCCATGCCGGTCTCCGACACCTCCATGACCTCGAACTTCCAGCCGCGCAGGGCGGCGTAGCGCTGGTACATGCGGAAGAGGTCGGCGGCGAACAGCGCCGCCTCGTCGCCGCCGGTGCCGGCGCGGACCTCGAGGATGGCGTTGCGCGAATCGGCCGCGTCCTTGGGCAGCAGCATGATCTTGATCTGGCGGTCGAGCGCCGGCACGCGCTCCTTGAGCGCGGCGAACTCCTCCTCCGCCATCGCCTTCATGTCCTTGTCGGTGGCCGGATCGGCGATCATCGCGGCGAGGTCGCCGGCCTCCTTCTGCGCCTGGCGCAGCGCGTTGACCGCCTCGACCAGCGGGCCGAGATCGGAGAACTCCTTGGAGACCTGGCCGATCCTGGCGGAATCGAGCGCGCCGGAGGACAGCATCGCCTGCAGTTCGGCGTGCCGGTGGACGACCTGGTCGAGTTTGGCGTCGAGGGACATGGCGGCGCTTATACTGCATCCGGCCCCGGCCGCGAAATCGCCCGCGACGGGCGTCGGGGACGTCGTAGAATGACCCCGCTTTCATCGACGCCACGTCGGCGGAGGCCCCTCATCCGCCCCTCCGGGGCACCTTCTCCCCTCCTTCGAGGGGAAACGGAGAGGACCGCTCCCGTCCCCTTCTCCCCCGGCATCGGGGGAGAAGGTGCCCGAAGGGCGGATGAAGGGCTTCCCCGTCAGGAGGGACCGCATACGCCATGCTGGACGACGCGCTCGCGGGCATCCGCGTCATCGATTTCGCGCAGGTCGCGGCCGGGCCGGTGTGCGGCGCCATGCTGGCCGATCTCGGCGCCGACGTGATCAAGCTGGAGTCGCCGGCCGGCGACATCGGCCGCCGGCTGGGCCCGCCCTACATCGACGGCGAGAGCGCGTCGTCGACCATGTCCAACCGCGGCAAGCGCAGCGTCGTCCTCGACCTCAAGACCGCGGAGGGCCGCGCCACCGCCCGCAAGCTGATCGCCACGGCCGACATCGTGCTGGAGAGCTTCCGGCCCGGCGTGATGAGGCGCTTCGGGCTCGACTACGAGTCGCTCAAGGCGACGCAGCCGCGGCTGATCTACATCGCGATCTCGGCCTACGGCCAGACCGGCCCGTGGAAGGACAAGCCCGGCGTCGACGGCATCGTGCAGGGCGCGTCCGGCCTGATGAGCGTCACCGGCGAGCCCGGCGCCGGCCCGACCAAGGTCAGCGTGCCGGTGGTCGACATGACGACGGCGTTCCTCGCGACGACGGCCGTCCTGGCGGCGCTGCGCAAACGCGACCGCACCGGCGAGGGCCAGCTGCTCGACATCGGCATGTACGGCAGCGCCATCCTGCTGCAGCAGCACTCCATGGTCGGCTACCTCGTGTCCGGAACGCCGCCGGAGCGCGCCGGCAGCGCCGCGCCCTACGCCTCGCCCAACGAGGCCTATCCCACGGCCGACGGCTGGATCATGGTCGCGGCCTACCATCCCGAGAGGTGGATCGCGCTGTGCGATCTGCTGGGCGAGCCGGAACTGTCGCGCGATCCCCGCTTCGCCGACCTGCCGGAGCGCGTCGCCAACCGGCCGGCGCTGTTCGCGGCCCTGTCGGCGCATTTCCGGCGGCGGACGACGGCGGAGTGGATCCAGGCGCTGGAGGCCGCCGACATCATCTGCGGGCCGATCGCCAGCTACGACCAGGTCGTGGCCTCGCCGCAGATGGCGCATATGGGCTGGGTGACGGAGATGCCGCACGCGTCGGGCGGCACGGTGCCGACCATCGGCTTCGGGCTGGGCCGCGCCAGCGGCGTCGCCCCGATCCGCCGCGGCGCGCCCGCGATCGGCCAGCACACCGCCGAAATCCTCGCCGAGCTCGGCATCGCGCCGCCGGGTCTTTCCCCCTCTCCGCCCGCGCGCGGGGGGAGAGGGTCGGGGTGAGCTGGGTTTTCGTGCGGATCGCGGCGCCCGATGGCGACGCACGTCACGCTTGAGCCACCACCTCCACCATTTCCGACACCACCTCACCCTCCCGCGCCACGCGCGGGCCCCTCCCTCTCCCCGGCTACGCGGCGGAGAGGGTGAAAGCCGCCGGAGATCGACCGTCATGCCCCATTCCATCGTCGACAAGCTCGAAATTCCCGTGATCGCGGCGCCGATGTTCCTGGTGTCCAACCCGGCGATGACCATCGCCGCCTGCTCGGAGGGCGTGATGGGCAGCTTTCCCGCCCACGGCACGCGCGACGCGGAGACGTTCGAGCGCTGGCTGATCGAGACCGAGGAAGGCGTGAGGCGGCTGGCCGACCAGCCGCACGAAGGGAAGGTCGCGCCGTTCGCCATCAACCTCGTGGTGCACGCGTCGAACCCGCGCGCCCAGGGCGATCTCGACATCGTCGTCCGCCACAAGGTGCCGGTGGTGCTGACCTCCAAGGGCGCGCCGGGCGAGGCGGTGAAGCGCATCCACGATTACGGCGGCATCGTCATCCACGACGTCGCCAGCCAGCGGCACGCCGAGAAGGCGATGGAGTCCGGCGTCGATGGCGTCATCGCGGTGTGCGGCGGCGCCGGCGGCCATTGCGGCACCATCAACCCCTTCGCGCTGCTCAACGAGGTCCGGCGGATCTTCGATGGCCTCGTCGTGCTGGCTGGCGGCATGACCACCGGCCGCGACGCGCTGGCCGCCCAGGCGATGGGCGCCGACCTCGCCTACATGGGCACGCGCTTCATCGCCACGACCGAGGCGACCGCGGCCGACGGCCACAAGGCGATGATCCTGGAGTCGAAATCGACCGACGTGTTCCTGTCGGCCTCGATCGACGGCGCGCCGGCCAACTGGCTGACCAAGAGCCTGATCGCCGCCGGCGTCGACCTCGACGTCCTGCGCACCACCCTACCGGGGAAGATCGTCTCGGCTCAGGAATCGAAGAAGCGCTGGAAGGACATCTGGACCGCCGGCCACGGCGTCGGGAACATCGACAGCGTCATCGGCACCGCCGAGCTGTGCCGCCGCCTCAAGGCCGAGTACCGCGCCGCGAGGGACGAGATGCGCCGCCTGGCGGCGTGAAGGGCGGCTTCGCTCCATCTCCGCCCGCGTGGCAGGTGGCGAATCGGCACATCCCGGAGGTCGCCGCCATTTCCCTCTCCCCCGCTGCGCGGCGGAGAGGGACGAATAGCTGCGCGAATGTATCAACGCCTCGCGCGGAAGAAATCGCGCAGCAGGGCGGCGGCCTCGGTCTCGGCGATTCCCGAGTAGACCTCCGGCGCGTGATGGCAAGTGGGCTGGCCGAAGATCCGCGGACCGTGCTCGACGCCGCCGCCCTTGGGATCAGACGCGCCGAAGTACAGCCGCCGCAGGCGCGCGAAGGAGATCGCCTGGGCGCACATCGGACACGGCTCCAAGGTCACGTGCAGGTCGCAACCGACCAGCCGCGGCGAGCCCAGCGCTTCGGCGGCCGCGCGGATCGCCAATAGTTCGGCGTGCGCCGTAGGGTCGTTGAGCGCCTCGACGCGGTTGCCGGCGCGCGCCAGCACGGCGCCGTCCGGCCCGGTCACGACGGCGCCCACCGGCACCTCGCCGCGCGCGGCGGCGTCGCGCGCCTCTGCCAACGCCAGCGCCATCGGTGGCGGGTCGCCGGCCACGCTCAGCCGCGCCCGCGGTAGGCCGGTACGCCGGGATCGGGCAGCCACAGGCCTTTCGGCGGCGCGCCGGTCTGCCAGAACACGTCGATCGGCATGCCGCCGCGCGGATACCAGTAACCGCCGATGCGTAGCCATCTCGGCCGCATCGCCGCCACCAGCCGCTTGCCGATGCCCACCGTGCAATCCTCGTGGAAGGCGCCGTGGTTCCGGAACGACCCGAGGAACAGCTTCAGCGACTTGCTCTCGACCAGCGCCGCGGCCGGCGCGTAGTCGATCACGAGATGGGCGAAATCCGGCTGACCGGTGATCGGACACAGCGAGGTGAATTCCGGCGCCGTGAAGCGCACCAGATACAGCGTCCCCTTGTGCGGATTGGGCACCGTCTCGATCACCGCCGCGTCGGGCGATGCCGGCAGCGCGCTCGGCCGGCCGAGCTGGGTCAGGGTCTTGGGTCGGGCCATGTCGGATCGCCTGCGGTCGCGGAACGACGCCCGTTCTATCGCGTCCGCCGCCGCGACGCGAGGACGCCGCGTGCTACGCTGCGACACCAAGGAGACGCCGCGTTGATCGACCCCGCCGACCTCACCGCGCTCAGCCGCGCCATGTCGCACGCGCTGCGGCACGCGCCGGCGGCGTACGGGTTGACCCTGGCGGCCGATGGATCGGCGCCGCTCGACGATCTCGTGGCGGCGCTGCGTGAGGCGCATTCCCGCTGGAGCGCGCTGGAGGAAGCCGATCTACGCGCCGCGATCGACGCGTCCGAGAAGAAGCGCCACGCCATCGAGGACGGCCGCATCCGCGCGCGCTACGGCCACTCCGCCGCGGTCGACATCGCGCGCGACCCGACGCCGCCGCCGGCGATCCTGTTCCACGGCACGTCGCCCGACGCCGTGGCCTCGATCCTCGACGCCGGCCTGCGGCCGATGGCGCGCCGGCAGGTCCACCTCTCCGCCGACCGCGACACGGCGCTGCGGGTCGGCCGGCGCAAAAGCGCGGCGCCGGCGATCCTCGTGGTGCGGGCGCTCGCCGCGCACGGCGCCGGCGTCGCCTTCTTCGAGGTCGACGACCGGATATGGCTGGCCGACGCCATCCCGCCGGGCTTCATCACGCGCGAGGCCTGAGGCGTCCCCTCACGCCGCCGGCACGCGCTCGCAGCCGCCGGGGGTGAGCACGTAGAACGCGTCCTGCGGCTGGTCCATCGTCAGCACGCGCTCGCGCGGCGCGTCCAGCCAGAGGCCGCGCAGGACGCGGCCGATGGCGCCATGCGCGAACACCGCCACCGGCGCGCGCACGGCCAGCGCCCGTAGATCGGCCAGCGCCGGCCGCGCGCGTTCCACGGCCATGACGTAGCTCTCGCCGCCCGGCGGCGCGTAGGTCCAGTGCGCCCGCCGGCGCGCCGCCAGCTCGCCGGGCCAGCGCGCCTCGATCTCGGCCGCGACCAGCCCGTCCCAGTCGCCCCAGCTCATCTCGCGCAGGCGCGGGTCGAAGCACGCCTCGTCGTGCGCCAGCGCGGCGGCGGCCGCCGCCAGCGCCAGCGTCCGGCGCACGCGGCCCAGCGGACTGGCGCGCACCGCGACGTCGGCGGCGGCGGTGCCGGCGCGCCGCAGCTCGGCGGCGAAGGCCGCGCCCATGGCGCGCGCCTGCGCCTCGCCGGCGTCGGTCAACGGCGAGTCGAGCGCGCCCTGCGCGCGCTTCTCGGCGTTCCACACCGTCTCGCCGTGGCGGAACAGGTAGATGGGATGCGTCACGCCGCGCCTTCCACGGGCGCCGCCGCCGCTCCGTAGCGGAACAGCAGCAGCTTGGCCTTGCCGTAGCGGCGCTCGTCGAGCGCGCTGAAGCCGGCCGGCGGATCGACGTCCTCGTCGAACGCCACCTCCAGCGAGCACACCGCGCCGGGCGCCAGCCAGCCGGCGCGCGCCAGCGCCAGCAGCGCCGCCGGACCGAGGCCGGAGCGGTAGGGCGGATCGAGCAGCGCCACGTCGCAGGCGGCGTCGGCCGGCGCCGGCTGCGGCTGGGTGGCGTCGCCGCGCAGCACCCGGGCCTTCGACGCCTCGCCGAGCGTGCGCAGGTTCTCGCCGATCACGCGCACGGCCGACGCCGACGATTCGATGAAGGTGGCGTGGGCGGCGCCGCGCGACAGCGCCTCGAGCCCGAGCGCGCCGCTGCCGGCGAAGGCGTCGAGCACGCGGCCGCCGGGCAGCGGCGAGGTGCCGTCGCCGCGCAGATCGGCGTGCAGCAGGATGTTGAACAGCGATTCGCGGGCGCGCGCCGCCGTCGGCCGCACGTCGGCGCCGGCCGGCACCAGCAGCGGCCGGCCGCGATGCGCGCCGCCGGCGATGCGCGGCGTGGCGGCCGACTGCGCCAGCGGCCGTCTCGGCTCCGGCGGCGCCCGGCCGTTGCGCGGCGAGGGCCGGCGGCTCACGGACGACGCCCCTTCGGCGGCCCGCCGCCACGCGGCGGCTTGCCGCGCGCCGGTCCGCCGAAGCGCGATCCGCCGCGCCGGTCCGGCGTCGGGCGGCCGGGCTTCTTCGATGGCGGCGCTCCGTCGCGGGAGGACGCGCGGTCGCCGCCGGTGTGGCGGTCCCGCTTTGCCGCCTCTCCCCGCCCCGGCGGGGAACGGGTGGGGGTGACGGGCTTCCGCCGGTCGTCGTCGCGAGGCCGGCGCGCTTCGTGGCCGCGCGGCGCCGCCGGTCCCTGCCGCGACGGGCGACGGTCGTCCTCGCGACGGGGCGCGCGTTCGTCGCGGTCGCGCGGTCCAGCATGCGGTCGCGCGGCTCGTTCCCGCGGCGCGTATTCGTCGCGCCGCGGCGCGCGTTCGTCACGATCGCGGGGACCGGCGTGCGGCCGCGCGAGGCGGCCACGCGGCGCGTCGTCGTCGCGGCGCGGCGCACGCTCGTCGCGGTCGAAGCCCCTGACCCCGGCCCTCTCCCCGCCTGCGCGGGGAGAGGGGGAAGGGCGGGTGGCACGCACGTCGCGGTCGGCGTGCGGTCGCGAGGATCGATCCCGCGGCGCGTACTCGTCGCGACGCAGCGCGCGCTCATCGCGGTCTCGGGGGTCGGCATGAGCGCGCTGCCGCGCACCGCGGTCGTCGCGTCTTCCTCCCTCTCCCCGCGGCAGGCGGGGAGAGGGCCGGGGTGAGGGGCTTTCGTCGGTCCTCATGATGCCGGCCGTAGGAATGATCGCTCGGCCCATCGGGATCGCGTCGCGGCGGCCGGCGATCCTCGTCGCGACGGTCGGATTCCGGCCGCGCGAATCGTCCGCGCGGCGCGTCGTCGTCGCGACGCGGCGCGCGCTCGTCGCGGTCGAAGCCCCTCACCCCGGCCCTCTCCCCGCCTTCGCGGGGCGAGGGGGGATGACGGCTGAGGCGCTCGTCGTGATCACGCGACGGCGCATCGTCTCGCTCGCGCGGGCCCGCGTACGACGCGCGCATGCGTCCACCGTGGAACCGCGCGTCCTCGCGGTCGCGCGAACCGGCATGATCGCGCTGCTGCGCACCGGGGTCCTGGCGTCTTCCTCCCTCTCCCCGCGCAGGCGGGGAGAGGGTCGGGGTGAGGGGCTGCCGTCGGTCGTCGCGGTGCCCGTTGCGGAGCTGATCGCGCGGTCCGTCGGGATCGCGTCGCGGCGGCCGGCGATCCTCGTCGCGACGGCCGGATTCCGGTCGCGCGAATCTCCCACGCGGCGCGTCGTCGCCACGCCGCGGAGCGCTCTCGTCACGGGCGAAGCCCCTCACCCCGACCCTCTCCCCGCCGTCGCGGGGCGAGGGGGCAGGAGCGCGGGCGCCCTCGAATCGATCCGGACGACGTTCCTCACGTGGCGCGTCGTCGCGCGCGAAGCCGGTCCCGGCGCGACGGAATCCGGCGCCCACATGGGGCTCCCTCACCGGCCGGGCGTCGCGGGGCGCCCGTGGCCGCTCCCGCTCGCCATCGCCGCGCTCGTCCGCGCGCGGCCGCGTGGCGCCGGCGGGTGACCGCTTGCGCGACGGGCGGTGCTTGGCCTTGGCCCAGCCCGGCTTGCGGCCGTGCGCGTCGAGGTCGGCTTCGCCCGACATCTGCGCCACCAGCCGCGGGCTGGCCTCGACCACCTCGCCCTCGGGCAGCGCGTCGAGCGTGAACGGACCGAAGGCGATGCGGATCAGGCGATTCACGCCCAGGCCGAGATGCGCCATCACGCGGCGCACCTCGCGGTTCTTGCCTTCCTTCAGCGCCACCGAGAGCCAGAGATTGCTGCGCTGCTGGCGTTCGATCGACGCCATGATCGGGCCGTAGGCGACGCCCTCGACGGTCACGCCATGGCGCAGCTGCTCGAGCGTCCGTTCACCGATCTCGCCATGCGCGCGCACGCGGTAGCGCCGGACCAGGCCGCTCGACGGCAGCTCCAGCCGGCGCGCCAGCTCGCCGTCGTTGGTCAGCAGCAGCAGGCCTTCGGAGTTCAGATCGAGCCGTCCGACCGACATCACCCGCGGCATGTCCTTCGGCAGGCGGTCGAACACCGTCGGCCGGCCCTCGGGGTCGCGGTGGGTGACCACCAGCCCGACCGGCTTGTGGTAGAGCCACAACCGCGAGCGCTGCGATTTCTCCAGCCGCGCGCCGTCGACCCGGATGTCGCTGGCCTCGGTGACGAGCGTCGCCGGGGTGTCGACGCGGACGCCGTCGACGGTGATCCGGCCGGCCGCGATCCAGCGCTCCGCGTCGCGCCGCGAGCACACGCCCGCCCGCGCCAGCCGCTTGGCGACGCGCTCGCCCTTGGCGGCGTCGGGGGTGTCGGCGGACGCGGTTTCGGGAGTCGCGGCTTCGGGAACTGCGGCTTGCGGCGCGCCGGCAGACGTCGGGTCGGTTTCGGGTGGGCCGGCGTCCGGATCGTCGATGGGAATGTCGTTCATGGCCGGCTTCTAGAGGGTTTCCCGGCCCCGCGGTATCCCCCGCGGCGATCGTGTCCCTCGCCGCCCGCTCCCGTCATCCCGAGCGGAGCGCCGCAGGCGTGCAGTCGAGGGATCCTTCCGCGGCGCTCGACGGCGACAGGATCCTTCGACGACGCCGCTACGCGGGCGCCCTCAGGATGACGAGCGCCGGCGTCGACGCTCCAAACCGGCTACCGCCGGCAGGCCTCGACGAAGGCGGTGAAGATATGCCGGTCGCCGTCGGAGATGTGGAACTCCGGATGCCACTGGACGCCGAGGCAGAATCGCCTTCCGGGCGCCTCGATGCCCTCGATCACGCCGTCCGACGCGCGGGCGTTGACCACGATCCCCGCCGGCTCGTCGAGCGCCGCCTGGTGGTGGGCGCTGTTGACGGCCATCGTCTCGGCCCCGACGACGCGGTGCAGCAGCGTGCCGCGCCTGATCCGGACGTCGTGGCCGGCCTGGTCGCGCGGGTTGGGCTGCTCGTGCGCCAGCGCCCCGGCGATCGCGTCGGGGATGTGCTGGATCAGCTTGCCGCCGAGCGCGACGTGCAGCAGCTGCTGGCCGCCGCAGATGCCGAGCACCGGCATGTCGCGCTCGACCGCGCCCCTCGTGACCGCGAACTCGAACGCCGTGCGACGGTCCTTGGTCACGACCGTGCCGTGCCTGGCACCGCCGTCGTAGTAGGAGGGATCGACGTCGAAGGCGCCGCCGGTCACCACCAGCCCGTCGATCGTGTCGAGATACGCCTGGGCGCGCTCGGGATCGTGCGGCAGCGCCACCGGCAGGCCGCCGGCCGCCGCCACGGCGTCGAAATAGTTCTGCCGCGCCGCGTACCACGGGAACTTCGAGTAGCCGCCGGGCTTCTCCGCGTCGAGCGTGACGCCGATCAGGGGTCTGGTCATGGGGCCATCATACGCCCGCCGCGTTCGTGGATCGAGTGCGTGCCGAGGAGCCCCTCATCCGCCCTTCGGGCACCTTCTCCCCCGATGACGGGGGAGCAGGGCAAGAGAAGCGACGCCGGCATCGTCCCTTTCCGCCCGCATGCGGGGACGACGTGCCAACCCCGCGGGAGCGTACGATGGTCGATTTGTTCCCTTCTCCCCTCGAAGGAGGGGAGAAGGTGCCCCGCAGGGGCGGATGAGGGGCTTCGCCCGCCGCACACGCTCCCTCCGAGCGAACGGAGGCCACCCCTTGAGCCCCGCGCCGGCACCGCGCATCGTGGCGGCATGGCGACACAACCCCGCCCCGGGCTGAAGCGGCGCGCGCCGAAGGATCCGACGGCGATCCGCGAGGAGATCCGCGCCGAGGCGTCGCGGCTGGGCTTCGACGCCGTCGGCTTCGCGACGGCGGCGGCGCCGGCCGCGCAGCGCGAGGCGCTCGTCGCGTTCACCACCGAAGGCCGCCACGGCGCCATGGACTGGATGGCCGACGACATCGAGCGCCGCGCCGACCCCGCGAAGATGTGGACGCAGGCGCGCACCATCGTGTCGCTGGCCATGAGCTACGCGCCCGCGCCGGGCGAGGATCCGCTGGCGATCCTGGCGCGGGGCGACCGCGCGGCCATTTCCATCTACGCCCGCGGCCGCGACTACCACCTCGTGGTCAAGTCGCGGCTCAAGGAACTCGGCCTGTGGATCTGGAACCGCTGGGGTCGCGAGCTGCGGGTGTTCGTCGACACCGCGCCGCTGATGGAGAAGCCGGCGGCGGCGCGCGCCGGCATCGGCTGGCAGGGACGCCACACCAACCTTGTGTCGCGCGCTCACGGCTCCTGGCTGTTCCTCGGCGAGATCGCGCTGTCGGTCGCGCTGCCGGCCGACGCGCCGGGCGAGGACCATTGCGGCACCTGCCGCGCCTGCCTCGATTCCTGCCCGACGGCGGCGTTCCCGGCGCCGGACCGGCTCGACGCGCGGCGCTGCCTTTCCTACCTCACCATCGAGCACCCCGGTCCGATCCCGCGGGAGTTCCGCGAGAAGCTGGGCAACCGCGTCTACGGCTGCGACGACTGCCTCGCGGCCTGCCCGTGGAACAAGTTCGCCGCCGCGTCGCGCGAGGCCGCCTTCGCGCCGCGCGCCGATCTCGCGGCGCCACTACTTACGGAGCTGGCGGCGCTCGACGAGGCCGGCTTCCGCCGCCGCTTCGCCGGCACCGCGATCAAGCGCATGGGCCGCGGGCGGCTGGCGCGCAACGTGGCGCTGGCGCTAGGCAATAGCGGCGAAGCCGCGGCGCTGCCGGCGGTGCTGCGCCTGCTCGACGATCCCGACGCCGTCGTGCGCGGCGCCGCCGTGTGGGCGCTGGCGCGGCTGTCGCCGCCGCGCTTCGCCGCCGACCGCGCCGCGCGGCTGGCGTCCGAATCCGACGCCGAGGTGCGCGCCGAATGGGATCGCCGAGGATAGGGGCTGCGTCGCATGTCCACGACGGACGATCCAAACCGGGGATGTGAGCGCGGAGGGGTTGGCCCCGCCGCACCGACCGGACGGCGCCCCCCCCGGATTGATCCGCCGCAACGCGCCGAACATAGTCCCGAGCTTAAGTTGGCATCAGCGTTCTCGCCGTCGGGGGAGGCGGACACGATGACGATCCGGACCACGTTCCGGGCGCTCGCCGCGCTCGGCGCCACGCTCGCGGCCGCGCCCGGCCACGCCGCGCAGATCGCGGCTTGCGACCAGCGGCTGGAATACACGCTCGCGGCGCCGGCGCCCGGCGCGCCCGCCGAGGCGCGGGCCTTCTCGGGCGTCTGGGCCGGCAACTGGGCCTACGGCGCGTTCGACGAGAGCATGGGCCCGCTCTGCGCCGCGCTGGTCGTCGAATCGGTGGAGGCCGACGGCACCGCGAAAGTGCTCTACATCTGGGGCAAGAACGAGGATGTGCGCACGCCCGGCAATGCCCGCCACACCGCCCGGATCAGCGGCGGCACGCTGTCATGGGCGGAGGGTCGGACCAGCTACAGCTTCCGCATGTCCGGCGCGACGTTGAACGCGACGCGGCGCACGCCAGAAGGCTTCGAGTCGGGCCGCCTCTCGAAGCGGTAGCGCCACGACGTCCACGCACGGCCCGCCGAAGGAGGCGCCGCCATGACCTTCTCGATCCTCGCGCGCTGCCCGGCTTCCCGCCGGCTGGGCATCGCCACGGCGACGCGCTCCTTCGCGGTCGGCGCCCGCGTGCCGCACGCCATGGCGCATACCGGTGTCGTCGCCATCATGTCGCGGGCCGACGCGCGCATGGGCCATTTCGCGATGCGCCTGCTGCGCGACGGCCACGGCGCGCGGGCGACGCTCGACGCGCTGGTCGCCAACGACCGCTGGCCGGAGCAGCGCCAGCTCGCGGTGATCGACGACGACGGCGCCATCGCGGTGCGCACCGGCGCGTCGAACACGGCGTGGGCCGGCCACGAGATCCACGACGGCTTCGTGGTGCTGGGCAACGTGCTGCCGGGGCCGGCGACCCTCGCGGCGATGCGCGACACGTTCACCGCCCGTCCGGACGCGCCGTTCGCCGACCGCCTGATGGACGCGCTGGAGGCCGGGCGCGACGCCGGCGGGCAGATCGGCGGCCAGGTGTCGGCCGCGATCCTGGTCTACGCCGGCGACAAATTCGCCGAGGTCGATCTACGCGTCGACCACCACGACGAGCCGGTCGGCGAGTTGCGCCGCGTGTTCGAGGCGTACCGGCCCTACCTGCCCTACTACGTCCAGCGCCAGCGCGATCCGCGCGTGCCGCCGTGGCACGAGTGGAAGCCATAGGCGGCCGCGCCGAACGGACCGTTGGTGCGCGTTTCGATCGAGCCGGACCAACCCGTCATCCCGAGCGCCGCGAGGGATCTTTCCACCGCTGAAAGATCCCTCGCGGCGCTCGGGATGACGGTCGTGGATGATCGACGACGCGCGTCCAGCCGGCTGGCGACGCGCTACGACGGCGGGATGAATTCCTGCGCCACCGCCTTGAACGCCGGCAGTTTCTCCATCCGGGCGGCGTGCGCGGCGAGCGCCGGGAACGCCGACATCGAGACCATGCCGGGATGCGCCTCGTTGAGGAAACGCAGGGCGCAGGCCACCGCGATGTCGGCGTGACCGAGGCGGCCGTCGAACCAGTGCTTGCCCGTCCACTTCGCGCGGTCGGCGTCGAGCATCGCCAGCGTGCCGGATATCTGCGAGCGGCAGCGCTCGACCCACATGTCGGACACCTCGCCGTGCAGGCGCTTCTCGTAGAACAGGCTGACCGCCTTGTCGGCCAGACCGGTCGCCAGCGCCGCGATCCGCAGCGCGCGGTGCCGCGCCGGCTCGGACCGCGGGAACATCGCGCGCTTCGCCGGCACGAGGCTGTCCAGATGGTCGAGGATGCTGTGGCTCTCGACCAGCGCCACGCCGTCGTCGAGCACCAGCACCGGCACGCGCGTCAGCGGGTTGTACGGCCGGATCTTCTCGGCGTCGCCGAAGGTCGACCACGGCCTGTGCTCGAACGGCAGGCGGTACAGCGTCAGCGCGATGCCGACGCGGCGGACGAACGGAGAATCGTACTGGCCGATGAGGATCATGGGGTCGCCCTCACGAAAGGACAGGGACGCTGCCACATCAACTGGGATTGGCGCAAGCCTATCAGGTTTCACATCCGTCACCGCGTCACCGCACGGCCACTACTTCGCGCGCGCCCGCGATCCACGTAGGGTCCGCCATCGCCGCGTCGCGTGACCGGCATGTCGAAGCCGGCCAACCGGCGCAATCGGAGGTGACACCATGCGGAAGACCCTGACCACCCTCGCGGCGCTCGCGCCGCTGACCCTCGCCGCGAGCGCGCTGGCGCAGCAGCCGGCGCAGCCCACGCCGCCGCCGCAGCCGCCGCAATTCCCCAACATGAGCTTCTTCATCACCAGCACGGGCGGGCCGAAGGGCGCCGACTACGGCGGCATCGCCGGCGCGGACGCGCACTGCCAGGCGCTGGCGACGCGGGCCGGCGCGGGCGCCAAGACGTGGCGCGCCTATCTCAGCCAGCAGGCGATCGGCGGCGCCACCGCCATCAACGCGCGCGACCGCATCGGCAAGGGCCCGTGGTTCAACGCCGCCGGCCTGCGCATCGCCGTCGACGTCGCCGACCTGCACTCGCCGCACAACCGCATCGACACAGAGGGCGGCCTCGCGGAGACGGGCCGGCGCATCCCCAGCCGGCTGTTCGTCGTCAACCAGCACGACATCCTCACGGGCACGCTCGAGGATGGCACCGCGCCGCCGCCGGACAAGGACCTGACCTGCGGCAACTGGACGAAGAGCGGCGAGGGCGCCGCGATGGTCGGCCACCACGACCGCATGGGCCTGCGCGACGACGCGCCGTCGAAGTCGTGGAACACCTCGCATCCCTCGCGCGGCTGCTCGCCCGACCAGCTCAAGGCCTCCGGCGGCGCCGGCCTGCTGTACTGCTTCGCGGCCAACTAGCGCCGCGCGACGACCGTCCGGCGCCGCGGTCGCCGGACGGCATCTCGTCTTCCGGGGCGCGCCACGGATCACCTCGCCCCCACTGTCATCCCGAGCACAGCGAGGGATCCAGGCGCCGACCCTGGATCCCTCGCTGCGCTCGGGATGACACGGAGGGGTCGTGACTTCACGGCTATGAGATATCGTCGCCCCCTCCCGCCATCCTAAGCGCCCGCTACCGGACCCCCAGCGCCACGATCAGCGTCCATCCGGTGATGCCGATCAGGATCAACGAGCCGACGGTCCACAAGGTCGCGCGCACATCGTGCGTCTGCGCGGTGAAGTACGCCGCGAAGTGCAGCAGGCGCGACACGACGTAGCCGTAGAGCAGCAACCGCGCCCAGAGCAACGACGGGTCGGTGAAGACGAACAGGAAGCCGGCGACGAGGAAGAACGGCAGGTTCTCCAGATCGTTCATTTGGATACGCCGGATGCGCTCGACGCGCTCGTTGGGCAGCAGCTGCCTGGGATCGGGGTCGGGATTGAGCGGCGTCTTGCGCAGATCCTCCGGGGCGCGGTAGCCGCCCTTCTCCTGCATCATGCGCGCGACCGTGAGCCACGACATCGCCACCGCCTTGAGGATCATGATCGTGGCGGCGACGACGTAGGTCGCGAAGACCGGGTTGTGCAGGCCGAGCTTGTCCACGGTTCATCTCCCCAATATCGCGCCGTGCCGGCCGCGCCACCCGACATCCCTCAAGGACCGTCGCGGCGGGGCGCGGCTTCGGGGGTCGGGCCCGCGAAGCGGCACGCTCACCGCGAGGCTGCCAGAAAAATTGCCGCCATGCAGGCCTGATCCCACGACCGCCATCACCGCGCACAAACCCGCTCGTCGGGCGCCCCGACCGCGTGGTAGACGGCCGCCATGACGATCCTCGTGACGGGCAGCGCGGGACATCTCGGCGAGGGGCTGGTGCGGCGCCTGCGCGACGCCGGGCGCGATGTCCGTGGCGTCGACATCAAACCATCGCCCTTCACCGACCATATCGGCTCGATCGACGACCGGGAGTTCGTCACGGCGCTCATGCCGGGCGTCCGCGCCATCGCGCACGCGGCCACGCTCCACAAGCCGCACGTCGCCACGCACAGCGCCCGCCGGTTCATCGACACCAACGTGGCGGGCACGCTGACGCTGCTCGAGGCGGCGGCCGCCGCGCGCGTCGAGGCGTTCGTGTTCACAAGCACGACCAGCGCCTTCGGCGCGGCTCTGACGCCGGCGGCGGGCGGACCGGCGGCGTGGGTGACGGAGGACGTCGCGCCGGTGCCGCGCAACATCTACGGCGTCACCAAGGTCGCCGCGGAGGACCTGTGCGAACTGTTCCACCGGCGCGACCGCCTGCCGGTGGTCGTGCTGCGCACGTCGCGGTTCTTCCCCGAGGCCGACGACGACGCGGCGGTGCGTGGTGCCTACGCGACGGCCAACGTCCAGGTCAACGAGCTGCTGCACAGGCGCGTCGATCTCGACGACGTGGTCGACGCGCATCTGCTCGCGATCGACAAGGCGCCGGCCCTCGGATTCGGCCGCTACGTCGTCTCGGCCACCACGCCCTTCACGCGCGGCGATCTCGCGACGTTGCGGAGCGACGCGCCCGCCGTGGTGCGCCGGCTATTCCCGGATTTCGACGGGCTCTACGCGGAGCGCGGCTGGTCGATGTTCCCGGGCATCGACCGCGTCTACGACAACGCGCGCGCGAGGTCGGCGTTGGGATGGCGGCCGCGCCACGACTTCCGGAGCGCGCTCGACCGCTTGAGCGCCGGCGTGGACTTCCGAAGCGGCCTGGCGATCACGGTCGGCTCAAAAGGCTACCACGACGTGGCGTTCGCCGAGGGACCCTATCCGGTCGCCTGAGCCCCGGACCCGCGCCCCTACTCCGTCGCGGTCACGCCCTGCGGCTTGCCGACCACCACCGTCACCGACAGGTCCTCGCGCAGGATGCGGGCGGCGACGCGCTTCACGGCGTCCTTCGTGACGGCGTCGATCAGCGCCTTGCGGCGCGTCAGATGGTCGGGCGCCAGCCCGTCGACGCGCATGCCGTGCAGCAGGTTGGCGATCGCGCCGGTGGAGTCGAGCGTCACCGCCAGCGAGCCGTCGAGATAGGTCTTGGCGTCTGCCAGCTCGGCGTCGCTGACGCCGTCCTTGGCCATCAGCGCGATCTGCTCGCGCACGATCGCCAGCGATTCGGCCACGCGGGCGTTGGCGGTGGCGACCGAGGCGCTGAACAGGCCGGCGCGCTTGTAGGGCGTCAGCCGGCTCGACGCGCCGTACGCCAGCCCGCGCTTCTCGCGCACCTCCGTCATCAGCCTGCCGGCGAAGCCGGCGCCGCCCAGCACGTGGTTCATCAGCATGGCGGCGTACCAGTCGGGATCGTCGCGGCGGATCGCCGGCGTCGCCAGCAGCACCACGCTCTGCGGCACGTCGCGCTCGACCACGATCAGGCGACCGCCGGGCTTCGGCGCGCCGGGCGTCCAGGCGGGGATGTCGACGGGCGCGCCGCCTGCGGGTAGCGCGCCGAACACGCGGTCCAGCAGCGGACCGATCTCCGCCGCCGTCGTGTCGCCGACCACCGCGACGGTCAGGCCGGCGCGCGTGAACTGCGATTTCGCGAGCGCCCGCAGATCCTCGGCGGTGATCGCCGCGACGCTCTCCAGCGTGCCGCTCGCGGGCCGCCCGTAGGGATGCGCGCCGAACACGGCGGTCGCGAGCACGCGGCCGGCGACCGATCCCGGCGACTGCTCGGCGCGGCGCAGGCCGACGATGGTCTGGCGCCGGGCGCGCTCGACCGCCTCGGCGTCGAACCGCGGCTCGGCCAGCGCCAGCCGCAGCAGCTCGATGGACTCGACGCGGCGCTCCGCCAGCATGCGCACCGAACCGCCGAAGCGGTCGACGGCGGCGCCGAAACCGAAGCGCACGGCGGTATCGTCCTGCCTGGCCTTGAAGGCGTTGGCGTCGAGCGGTCCCGCGCCCTGGTCGAGCAGCGCCGCCACGAGCTGCGACACGCCCTCCTTGCCGGCGGGATCGAGCGTCGAGCCGCCCTCGAACGAGAAGGCGATGGAGATCACCGGCGCGGTGCGGTCCTCGACCAGCCAGTAGCTCAACCCGCCGGGCGTGGCGGGCGTGCGGATGTCGACGGCGTGGGCGGCGCGCGGCGCCAGCGCGCCGAGGCCGGCCAGCGCCACGGTCGCGGCGCCGGCGGCGATCACGCCGCGGCGCGTCGCGGCGGCGGGAGGGACCGGGCGGATCATCGCTTGGTCTCCGGCAGCAGCAGCGACGTCACCGCGCGCTTGTCGTCGAGCGTGGCGCGGGCGGCGGCGTTGACCTGCGCCACGGTGGTCGCGGCGATCCGCTCGGGCCATTCGTCGACCTCGGCGACCGTGCCGCCGGTGGCCAGCGCGGCGCCGTAGAGGCCCGGTCCGCTCGACATCGAGTCCAGCGCGTAGACCGTCGACGCGATCAGCCGGCGCTTGGCGCGCTCGACCTCCTCGGCGGTGACGCCGTCCTGGCGCACGCGCTCGATCTCGGCCATCGCCGCGGTCTCGATCTCGGCGATCGTGCGCTGCGGCGCCGGCGACAGGCCGATCCCGAACGCGGTGAGTCCGAGGCTGCGCGCCGAGTAGCCGGCGGCGGCCTCCAGCGCGATCTTCCGGTCGACCACCAGCGAGCGGTACAGCCGGCTGGTCTGATGGCCGCCGAGGACCTGCGTGAGGATCTGCAGGCCGAAGGCGTGCTCGGTGGCGCCCTTGCGGTAGGACGGCGCGATGTAGTCGCGCGACCATTCCGGCTGCGCCACGCGCTTGTCGACGCGCTCGACCTGGCGCGGCAGATCGGCGGCCGGCGCGTCGGGCCTGACGCGCGCCGGGATCGTCTTGGGCCTGGCCGGCGCGTAGTACCTCTCGGCCAGCGCCCGCACCGCCTCGACCGTGGTGTCGCCGGCGACGATCAGGATGGCGTTGTTGGGCGCGTAGTGCAGGTCGTGGAAGGAACGCGCGTCGTCGACGCCGAGCTTCGCGATCTCCTCGGGGTAGCCGATGATCGGCACGCCGTAGGCGCGGCGCCCGAACAGCGCCTCGCGCGTGACCTCGTCGAGCAGCGACGACGGCCGGCTCTCGACCACCTGGCGGCGCTCCTCGAGGATCACGTCGCGCTCGGGCAGCAGCTCCTTCTCCGACACGATCAGGTTGGCCATGCGGTCGGCCTCCATCCGCATGATCATCTCGAGCCGGTCGGCGGCGACATTCTGGTGGTAGGCGGTGTAGTCGAAGCTGGTGAACGCGTTGTCGCGGCCGCCGACGCGGGAGACGCGCTTGGAGAACTCGCCGGCCGGCACCTCGGGCGTGCCCTTGAACATCAGATGCTCGAGGAAATGCGCGATGCCCGACTTGCCCGGCGCCTCGTCGGCGGAGCCGACCCGGTACCACAGCATCTGCTGCACGATCGGCGCGCGCCTGGACGGCAGGACGAGGACCTTGAGGCCGTTGGCCAGGTCGAACGTCTCGACGCGACGCGCGCCGGGGCGCGCGGCGACGGGGAGCTGGGCGCGCGCGATCGACGGCGCGGCGAGACCGAGAAGCGCCGGGAGGGCGCCGACGGCGAGGAGTTCGCGACGGGGGAGCATGACCACGATTCTAGCCGGTCCCCCGCGGAGCCGCCATCACGATGGCAGGGACGCCATCACGATGCCGACAGCGCGCGCCGCGTTTTGGCCGCTATGATGCCACGCGATGGTCACGCGCCGCGGCACGGCGCGCCGGGGAGCGGCATGGCGATGGGCGGACGCTGGCGGGCGATGGCGCTGATCCTGACGGCGCGCACGGCGTTCGGTTTCCAGTTCCAGGCGATCCCCGCCGTGGCGCCGGACCTCGCCCGCGACCTCGGCGTGGCGTTCACCGAGATCGGCGCGCTGTTCGGCCTCTACATGCTGCCGGGCATCCTCGTCGCGGTGCCCGCCGGGCTGCTGGGCCGCCGCTTCGGCGACCGGCGGGTGGCGCTGGCGGGCCTCGCGTTGATGATGGCCGGCGGCGCAGTGACGGCCGGCGCCGGCGGCTTCCTCCAGCTCGCCATCGGGCAGCTCGTGGCCGGCACCGGCGCGATCCTGATGGGCGTGCTGACGGTCAAGATGACGGCGGACTGGTTCGCCGGCCGCGACCTGCCCTTCGCGATGGCCGTGATGCTCAACGGCTTCCCGGTCGGCATGGCGGCCGCGCAGCTGCTCGATCCGGCGCTGGCGGGCTCGTGGGGCTGGCGCGCGGCCTGCGTCGCCGGCGTCTCGGGCGCGGCGCTCGCGTTCGTCGCGCTGGCGCTGCCGTACCGGCCGCACGCCAACGACCGCGCCACGCCATCCGCCGATGGCACGGCCGGCGGGCGCCTGTCGCGGCAGGAGTTCACGGCGGTGAACGTCGCCGGCGCGATGTGGGCGGCCTACAACGGCGCCTACATCGTGCTGACCGGCTTCTCGCTGTCCTATCTCGTCAGCCGCGGCGCCACGCCGGAAGCCGCCGGCGTCGCCGCCGCGGCCATCACGCTGTCCAGCGTCGCGGGCGTGATGGCCGGCGGCTTCATCGCCCGGCTGATGGCGCGGCACGAGGCGTTCATCGCCATCACCGCGGTCTTCTGGGCTGTCGCGCTGTCGCTGGCGCCGATCCTCGGGCCGGCACCGACCCTTATCGTGGCCGCCCTCGTCGGCGGCCTGCCGGCCGGCGTGATCTCCTCCCTGCCCGGCCAGGTGCTGCGCGCGCGCACCCGCGGCGCCGGCCTCGGCGTGTTCTTCGTCTGGCTCTACATCGGCTTCGCGGTGACGCCGGCGGTGGCGGGTTGGCTCACCGACCTGCTGGCGCGCGCCGAGGCGCCGCTCCACGTCGCCAGCGGCCTCCTCATCGCGATGCTGCCGCTCGTCTTCATCTTCGCCGCCCTCCGCCGCCGGATGCCGCCGCCGGGGTGAGGCGATAGCAATGCTCTTCCTTTTTCCCCGCCTTCGCGGGGAGAAGGGAAGACAATCGCCGCGCCTACCGCCACTTCGGATTGGCGATGGCGATCTTGTCGGCGATGGTGGCGCGCAGATGGTCCATCAGGGCGGCATCGCGCTCGTCGCGCTCGCCCGTGCGGAGCTGGCGCGAGAGCTCCCGGTTGAGATCGAGCAGGTCGCCGTCGCGGCCCAGCAGCGCCGCCACTCGGGCGCGCTCGGCGGAATCGGCGCGCGGGCCCAGCGCGGCCTCGCGCTTGAGGATCATCAGCGAGTTGATCGCGACCTTGGTCTGGAAGGCCAGCCGCGCGTCGATGCGCTCCAGCGCCGGCAGCGCCTCGTCGCGCAGGAAGCCCTCGATGGCGTCGAGCAGCTCGGGCGCGGTGGGACGGTCCTGCGCCATGTCACGCCTCCGCCAGCAGCTGCAGCAGATCCACCTCGGTCTCGACCGCGCGCCGGCCGATGCTGGCCAGCTCCATCGACTTCTCGGCGCCCGAGAGGTGCTTCCACGCCTGGTTGATGCAGATCACGCCCCAGCGCACGGTGCCGAAGATCTCCCACCACCGGGCGCGGGCTGGATCGACCGGATCGCCGCCGGCCGCCGCGTAGGCCGCCCACAGCTCCTCGCGCGTGCCGAAGCCGCCGGCCGGTTTGTCGATGGCGCCGAAGCGCCACGACTTGATGCACAGCCAGCCGAGGTCCTCGAGCGGATCGCCGAGATGGGCGATCTCCCAGTCGAGGATCGCGCTGACGCCGTTCTCGTCGACGAGGTAGTTGCCGGTCCGGAAGTCGCCGTGCACGAAGCGCGGCGCGCCGGTCGGCGGGATGCGCCGCTCGAGCCACGTGATCGCCAGCTCGAACACCGGATGCGGCTCGCCGATGGCGTCGAGCACGCGCCGCAGCCCGGCCAGCAGATGCGCCGGGCTCGACACGCCCAGCGGCGGCGCCGCCGCCACCGGCACGGCGTGCAGGCGGGCGAGGATCGCGCCGAGCTGGCCGACGATGCGCGGCCGCGCCTCGGCGTAGCGCGGCTCGCGCAGCAGGTTGCGGGCGATGGCGCTGCCGTCGACGTGGCGCATCACGTAGCCGTCGCCGAGCCCGTCGCCCGGCCGCAGCTGGAACAGCAGCTCGGGCACCGGCACGCCGTGGGCGCGGGCCGCGCGCATGACCTCGAACTCGGTGCCGCGGTCGAGCGCCAGGCTGTTCTCGGCCGGCGACGACGGCTTGCCGCCGGGCGGCGCCGGCGGGTCGCGGCGCATCACCAGCTTCTGGCGCGCGCCGCCGACCACGGCGTCGAAGCCCCAGGTCTGGCGCGACGCGCCGCCGGAGTGGCGGAACAGCCCCTCGACGGCGCACGGCGCGCCGAAATACCGGGCGCAGACCGTGGTCAGCGCCGGGACGAGCGCGGCGGCGTCGCGGCCGGGGGAGGCGGCGGTGGGGTCCGGCATGGGCTCCAGGATCGATCGCGTGGTGAACCGTCGTTCAGCGAAATCTCGCACGCCGCGCCGGATGCGACAATCGCCCCGCGATGCTAGGAGGCGCCGATGCGCAGGACGAAACCGGCGCGGCGCCCGGCCGCCGCCAGCGGGCCCGCCGCACCCAAGGTCGAGCCGCCGCCCAGGACGTGGACCAACGCGTTCTCGGGCGGGATGCTGTGCCGCGACCCGCTGATCCTGGTCGGCATCGCCCGCATGGACCTGCCGATGGGCGGCCTCGAGCTGATGGGGCCGTGGCTCGACGGCGTGCCGTTGACCTGGCTGGTGCGCCCGACCTGGACGCTCGAGGCCGGCGACGGCGCCGACCGGCTGGCGCGGGCGTGGCGCGCGCACGCCGCGGCGTACCCCGCGCACAGGCTGGTGGCGCTGTCGTCGACCGCCGCCGAGGTGGAGTTGTGCCGTCAGCGCGGCGTGCCGGCGGAGCTGTTCAACGGCCAGACCTTCATCGAGGAGCGGTTCTTCGAGATCGATCCGGCGGCGGTGCCGATCCACGACGCCGTGCTCAACGCCGCGCCGCTGGCGTGGAAGCGCCACGCGCTGGCGCGCGACGTGCCGCGGCTGGCGTTGATCGCCGACAACTGGCCCGGCGCCAGCGCGGAAGTGCTGGCCTACTGGACGGGCGTGCGCGCGGCGATGCCCGGCGCCACGTTCTGCAACGGCATGTTCGGCGCCGACTACCGCCGGCTCGACCGCGCCGAGGTCGCCGCCGTCATCAACCGGTCGCGCGTCGGGCTGGCGCTGTCGGCGGTCGAGGGCGCCAACCGCGCCGTGGTCGAGTACATGCTGTGCGGCCGTCCCGTCGTCTCGACACCGTCGATCGGCGGACGCGATCACTACGCCGATCCGGCGTGGTGGACCGAGGTCGAACCCGATCCGCGCGCCGTGGCCGACGCGGTCGCGGCGTGGGTGCGCCGGGCGCCGGACCCGGCCGGGATCCGCGCCGGCGTAGTGGCGCGCATGCGCGCCGAGCGCGAACGTTTCATCGAATTCCTGCAGGACATCGTCGACCGCGCCGGCGTCCAGCGCTCCATCCGCGCGGCGTGGCCGTCGATCTTCGTCAACGAGCTGACGGATTGCCGCGATGCGGAATCGCTGATGCGCAGGGTGCTGGGCACGGGGTGAGCGGCGGCGCGCATTCCGGCGGCGCGCGGCGCGTGATAAGGGACTGGAAACCGGGGCGCCGCCTGCGACCCCGACGAGGGGGAACGCGAACTTGGCCGACACGTCGCTGTGCCGTCTGACCGCCGTCGCCGCGGTCGACCTGCTCAAGAGGAAGAAGGTTTCGCCGCTGGATCTGATCGACGCGGCCGAGGCGCGCATCGCCGAGGTGGACGGCGCGCTCAACGCCATGGTGACGCGGACCTACGACCGGGCGCGGACCCGCGCCAAATCCCTCGACACGCGCAACGCCGGCCATCCCGGCTGGCTCGCCGGCCTGCCGATCGCGGTCAAGGACCTCGAGGACGTCGAGGGCGTGCGCACCACCTTCGGCTCGCGCGTGATGAAGGACAACGTCTCGGCCCGCACCGATCTGACGGTGCAGCATCTCGAGGCCTATGGCGGGCTCGTCATCGGCAAGACCAACACGCCGGAGTACGGCGCCGGCGCGCAGACCTTCAACGAGGTGTTCGGCGTCACGCGCAACCCGTGGGACACGCGCATGACCTGCGCCGGCTCGTCGGGCGGTTCGGCGGTGGCGCTGGCCTCGGGCGAGATCTGGCTGGCGACCGGTTCCGACCTCGGCGGCTCGCTGCGCACGCCCGCCAGTTTCTGCGGCGTGGTCGGCTTCCGCCCGAGTCCGGGACGCATCCCGACCGGACCGACGGCGCTGCCGCTCAACACGCTGTCGCTGCACGGCCCGATGGGGCGCTGCGTCGCCGACGTGGCGCTGATGCTCGACGCCGAGGCGCGCCACGACATCCGCGATCCGCTGACCTACGACGCGCCGGCGGTGGCGTATTCGACGCAGGTCGCCGCGCCCGTCGCGCCGGCCAGGGTCGCGTGGGCCGGCACGTTCGGCGGGCTGTGCCCGACGGACCCCGAGATCATGGAGATCACGACCGCGGCCTTCGCGCGCTTCAAGGAGCTGGGCGCCACCACCGACGCGGCGTCGCCCGACTGCGCCGGCGCGCGCGACGCCTTCCAGGTGTTCCGCGGCCACAACATGGCGGCGACCCACGGCGCCACGCTCGACGCGCACCGCGACCTGCTGAAGCCCGAGGTGGTCTGGAACATCGAGTACGGCCGCTCGCTGACGGCCGAGAACGTGCGCGACGCCGCCAAGGCGCAGGGCGCCCTGATCCAGCGCTTCGCGCAGTTCTTCTCGACCTGGGACGTGATGTGCTTCCCGGGCGCGCCGGTCGAGCCGTTCCCCGTCGAGAAGCGCTACGTCGAGGAGATCAACGGCCGGAAGATGCCCAGCTACATCGACTGGGTGCTGGGCAGCTCGATCGTCACGATGTCGGGCTTCCCCGCGATCTGCGTGCCGTGCGGCTTCACGCGGTCGGGCCTGCCGGTCGGCATGCAGCTCGTCGGCCGCCCGCGCGGCGAGGGCGCGCTGCTGCAGGCCGCGCGCCTGTTCGAGGAGGCGCTCGGCCTGTACAAGCGCCTGCCGATCGACCCGGTGGTGCGGCACTAGGAGGCGGATCCCTCTCCATCGCGAAGCGGAGGAGTGGGAGAAACTCGAAGACGAACGGGAGGATGGAATGACGTCGATCGCCGAGCGGATGCACGGCCTCTATCTCGAGGATCTCTCCGTCGGCATGTCGGCGGTGTTCGGCAAGACCGTCACGGAGGCCGACATCATGGCCTTCGCCGGCGTGTCCGGCGACACCAATCCGATCCACCTGCACGAGGAGTTCGCGCGCACCACGCGGTTCGGCACGCGCATCGCGCATGGCATGCTGTCGGGCAGCTTCATCTCGACCGTCGTCGGCACCAAGCTGCCGGGGCCCGGCGCGCTCTACGTGTCGCAGACCTTGAACTTCCGCTCGCCCGTGGTCATCGGCGACACGGTGACGGCCACCGCGACCATCGTCGAGATCGTGGCCGAGCGCCGGCGCGTGCGGCTCGAGACGGTGTGCAGGGTCGGCGACCGCGTCGTGATCGACGGCGAGGCCGTCGTGATGGCGCCGCGCCGCGCCAAGTGAGCGGAACGGAACGCGCGACATGACGATCCCCGTGTTCGAGCGCTGGCGCGACGTGCCGGCGGCGTGGCGCGGCGCCGCCGTGGCGATGGGCAATTTCGACGGCGTGCATCCCGGCCACCAGGCGCTGCTGCGCGTCGCGCGCGGATCCGCCGGCGCCGCCGCGCCGGTGCTGGCGCTGACCTTCGAGCCGCATCCGCGCGCCTTCTTCGTCGCCGACACCGCGCCGTTCCGCCTCACCGCGGCGGCGGCCAAGACGCGGCTGCTGGCGCGCCACGGCGCCGGCGCCGTTCTGGCGCAGCGCTTCGACGCGGCGTTCGCGGCGCTGCCGGCCGAGGAATTCGTCGACCGCGTTCTGGTCGAGGGGCTCGGCGCACGCCACGTGGTCTGCGGCTACGATTTCACCTTCGGCGCGCGGCGCTCCGGCAACGTCGATCTGCTGCAGCGGCTCGGCGCGGCCCGCGGTTTCGGCGTCGACATCGTGCCGCCGGTCATGCGCGAAGGCGAGATCTACTCCTCGACCCGCATCCGCGAGGCGCTGCGCGCCGGCATGGCGCGCGAGGCGGCGGAGCTGCTGGGCCACCGATGGGAGATCGAGGGCGTCGTCGAGAAAGGCGACCAGCGCGGCCGCACGATCGGCTTCCCCACCGCCAACGTCGCGCTCGGCGAGCACCTGCGGCCGCGCTTCGGCGTCTACGCGGTACGCTGCGGCGTCGAGGAGGACGGCGCGACGGTGTGGCGCGACGCGGTCGCCAATCTCGGGCGCCGTCCGACCTTCGGCAAGATCGCGGAGAATTTCGAGGTCCACGTCTTCGACTACGCCGGCGACCTCTACGGCCGGACGATGCGCGTCGAGTTCGTCGACTTCATCCGGCCGGAGATGAAGTTCGCCGGCCTCGACGCGCTCAAGGCCCAGATCGCCGCCGACAGCCAGGCCGCCCGGACAATCCTGGCCGCCGAACCCGCGTAGCGTCCGACGCCGACCAGACTCCCCTCTCCCCCCCGTCCTTGTACGGATCGGGAAGAAGGTGGCGCGAAGCGTCGGATGAGGGGCGCGGTTCGGCGCATCCGCGAGATCGCCGGCATGGCGCGCGCGGCGCGGGTGATGGTGAGGACGATGCCCCCTCATGCCCACGCGGCAGCGGCGGTGCACCTTCGGGCACCTTATCCCTCGAAGACGGGGAAGAAGGGCGGAGGACTCCAGGATCGGCGTCATCCCTCCCGGCGGACACCGCCACGTTTCCGCCTTCGTTACGCCCGCGCGCCGACTTGTCCCCGGGCGATGAATTGGCGACACGGAACCCTCCACCGGGGGCCGCGTTGACGTCCAAGCATCACTCGGAGGTTCTCATGTCGACCAGCAAGATCATCGCGGCTTCGGCAATCCTTCTCGGCCTCACGGCCTGCGGCGACACGTGGGGCCAGCGCGCGGTCACCGGCGGCGCCATCGGCGCCGGCTCCGGCGCGGTCGTGGGCGGCGTGACCGGCATCGGCGTGCTGCCGGGCGCCGTCGTGGGCGGTGTCGTGGGCGCCGGCGTCGGCGCGGCGACCACGCCGGACCGCAACCGCTACTAGTTCGACGGACCCTCCCGGCCGCGACGCGGCCGGGAGGGAGGGCCGCCATCGACCGGCGGCACGACGTTGCGCCGTTCCTCCCGCCGTCGAGACGCGGGATGAACACCACGGCACCGGCTTTCGCGCCGCGCCACGGCGGCGGGAGGAACCGCGCAGCGCCGTCGACATCCGGCCGCACGAAACGAGGGCCGCCCGGAGTGGGCGGCCCTCGTTTCGTGCGGCCGGACGGGCCGGTGGCGCCGGGCGGCCGAAGCCGCCGCCCGGACCGGTTCCGGACCTACCGCGAGACCGCGCCCAGAACGGTCTGCGCGTCCTTCAAGTTCGCCTCGATCAGCGGCATCCACTTGACCGCCAGCTTGCGCAGCGAGTCGACGCTGCCGACGCGGGCGTAGTCGGTGAACATCGCGAGCGCGGTCTGGTGTCCCTGGACCTGCATCGACATGTAGACGCCGTCGAAACGCTCGTCCGGCGTGCCGCGCAGCTCGTTGATCATCGCCTGGTAGTCGCCGGTCAGCTGCTGCGGCATCGAGGCGTTGGCGTTCGCGTCGTTGGTGAACTTCAGATCGTTCAGCGCCTGGCCATGCGAGTCGATCATGCGCTGGGCGAAGCCGCGGACGCCGGGATCGCGCGACCGCTGCAGCGCGATCTGGCTGGATTCGATGCCGAAATGGCCGCCGAGCGACGCGAGACGGACGAACGTGGTCGTGCCGCCGGTCTGGTCCATGCTCTGCGCGAACGCGGGCGGAACGGCGACGAAGGCGGGAACGGCGACGGCGATGGCGACCGCGGCCAACAGCGCGCGGCGAGATGAACGATTCATTGAAACCTCCGGTGTGCGATGGACTTCAAACGTCCATCGCCACCGCCGATTCCGCCGACGACGCGCGGCGGCCGCGCCGGGTCACGACGCCGACGCCACCGCCGCCTGCGCGATCGCGCTCCACAGGTCGCGCGCCGAGGCGGGACGGCCGTCGACCCGCCGCCGCAGGGCCTGCGACAGCGCGTGGCCCAGCGGCGTGCCGAGCGCGGCGGCGGCGCGGCCGGGCGCGCCGTCGTGGATCTGCGCCCGCGTGAAGTTCAGCCGTCGGCCGACCAGCACCTGCAGCAGCAGCAGCGCGCTGTGGTAGATGTCGACGCGGTGGTCGGGCGCCCCGAACGCCGCCGGATCGAGGAACTCCGGCGCGATGGTGTCGGGGTTGACGTTGGTGTTGGCCGGATCGAGCTGACCCACCGGCTTGGCCAGGCCGACGTCGCCGAGCTTGAAGCCGGTGGCGCCGGCGGGCCCCCCGACCAGCTCGTCGCGCGCCACCGAGACGAACACGTTGTCGAGATGGATGTCCTGGTGCACGAGTTGGAACTCATGCATGCGGTGCACCGCCTGGAGCACGCAGCGCGCCACCGAGCGGACCGAGTGCGGGCCCTTGAACCACGGCTGGCCCAGCGCCCGCGACAGCGTGTGCTCGCAACGCTCCGTGACGATGCAGAACTGGCCGTCGAGCGCGAACGCCTCGTAGATGTAGGTGAAGAACGGGCTGCGCAGCATCACCAGCTTGTCGACCTCGGCGGCCGCCTTGGTGGCGTTCAGCCACGGCGAGGCGTGCGGCTTCAGCACCTTGATCGCGAGGTCGTTCTCCCACGAGTCGATGGCGGCGTAGACGATGCCGAAATAGCCCTCGCCGATCGGCTCGAGCAGCCGGTAGGCGGTGCCGGTCGAGGGGTTCTCGAGCACGCTGTGCGGCGCGAAAGGGAGCGCGCGCGCGACGGCGGGCGCCGTGACCATGGGCGGGGGAAGCGTGGCCATGCCGCGATGTTAGCGCGTCCGCGCGCCGCGCGCGCCGGGCGCGCGGATTATTTCGCGGATTTGAAGCGCGCCTGCCAGAACGCCGTCAGCTCGCCCACCAGGCCGCGGCGGAAGGCCAGCACGATGACCACGAAGATGCCGCCCTGGATGACCAGGATCCACTCCCCCGCCGAGGCCAGGTAGTTCTGCATCGTGATGATCACGAAGGCGCCGACGACAGGGCCGACGATGGTGCCCAGGCCGCCGACCAGCGCCATCAGCACGACCTCGCCGGAGGTGCCGGCGCTGACGTCCGTCAAGGTCGCGAACTGCAGCACCAGCGCCTTGGTCGAACCGGCCAGCCCGGCCAGCGCGGCGGAGAGCACGAAGGCCAGCAGCTTGTAGCGGTCGGCGTTGTAGCCCAGCGACAGGGCGCGCTGCTCGTTGTCGCGGATCGCCTTGAGCACCTGGCCGAACGGCGAGTGGATGACGCGGTGGATGGCGCCGTAGCCGAACAGGAAGATGGCCAGCACGACGTAGTACAGGACCTTGTCGTCCTTGGTCGGGAGCAGCCCGCCCAGCAGCGGCGGACGGCCGATGCCCTGCAGCCCGTCCTCGCCGCCGGTGAACGGCGCCTGGATGCAGAAGAAGTAGACCATCTGGCTGAACGCCAGCGTGATCATCGCGAAATAGATGCCTTGGCGGCGGATCGCCAGCGCGCCGGTCACCAGGCCGAGCGCCGCCGCGCCGGCGACGCCGAACAGGATCGCGAGCTCGGGCGGCAGGCCCCACGCCTTGACCGCGTGGCCGAAGCAGTAGCCCGCGATGCCGAAGAACATCGCGTGGCCAAAGCTCAGCAGCCCGGCGTAGCCCAGCAGCAGGTTGAACGAGCAGGCGAACAGCGCGAAGCACAGCGCCTTCATCAGGAAGATCGGATAGGCGAACCACGGCGCGGCCAGGGCCAGCGCCAGCAGGACGAGGGCGATCAGGCGCGGGTTCATTTGGTCTGCCCGAAAAGGCCGGCCGGTTTGACCAGCAGGACGATCGCCATGATGACGAAGATCACCGTGCTGGAGGCCTGCGGGTAGAACACCTTGGTCAGGCCCTCGACCACGCCGAGGCCGAAGCCGGTGACGATCGAGCCCATGATCGAGCCCATGCCGCCGATGACGACGACGGCGAACACGATCAGCACGAGGTTGGTGCCCATCAGCGGCGACACCTGGTAGATCGGCGCCGCAAGCACGCCGGCCAGCGCCGCCAGCCCGACGCCCAGCCCGTAGGTCAGCGTGATCAGCCGCGGCACGTTGATGCCGAAGGCGCGCACCAGGGTCGGGTTCTCGGTCGCGGCGCGCAGGTAGCCGCCCAGCCGCGTGCGCTCGATCGCGTACCAGGTGGCGAGGCAGACGACGAGCGCGGCGCTGACCACGAAGGCCCGGTAGTTGGGCAGGAACATGAAGCCGAGGTCGTTGCCGCCCGGCCACGGGTTCGGATAGGGCTGGCCGGACGAGCCCCAGCGCACCTGGAACACGCCCTCGATCATCAGCGCCAGGCCGAAGGTCAGCAGGAAGCCGTAGAGGTGGTCGAGGTGGTAGATTCGCTTGAGCACGAGGCGCTCGAGGACCACTCCGAAGGCGCCGACGACGATAGGCGCCACCACCAGCGCCACCCAGAACGGAATGTTGAGCAGCGTCAGCAACATCCACGCCACGAACGCGCCGACCATGTACTGCGCGCCGTGCGTGAAGTTGATGACGTTGAGCATGCCGAAGATCACGGCGAGCCCGAGGCTGAGCATGGCGTAGAACGCGCCGTTGATGAGCCCGACCGCCAGCTGGCCGAACAGGGCCTGCGGTGCGATGCCCAGCAGCTCAAACATGGGGCGCTCGCGCGGCGCCGGACGGTATCGGACGCGGCATGGCGGTCAGGCTCCAAGGAAGGCGCGCAGCTTGTCCATGCTGCCCGCGACGTCGGCGGCGGCGACCATGTCGACCACCCGGCCGTCCTCGACGACGTAGTGGCGGTCGGCGATCGAGGTGGCGAAGCGCAGGTTCTGCTCGACCAGCAGGATGGTGAAGCCGCGCGTCTTCAGCAGGCGGATGGCCTCGCCGATGCGCTGGACCACCACCGGCGCCAGACCCTCGGTCGGCTCGTCGAGCAGCAGCAGCCGGGCGCCGGTGCGCAGGATGCGGCCGATGGCCAGCATCTGCTGCTCGCCGCCCGACAGCTTGGTGCCCTGGCTGCGGCGGCGCTCGCGCAGGTTCGGGAACAGCTCGTAGATCTCCTCGACCGTCATGCCGCCGGGCCGGACCACGGGCGGCAGCAGCAGGTTCTCCTCGACGTCGAGGCTCGAGAAGATGCCGCGCTCCTCCGGGCAGTAGGCGATGCCGGCGCGCGCCACGACGTCGGACTCGCAGGCCACCAGCTCGCGGCCGTCGAGACGCACCGAGCCCTCGCGGCGGCCGACGATGCCCATGATCGACTTCAGCGTCGTGGTCTTGCCGGCGCCGTTGCGGCCCAGCAGCGTCACCAGCTCGCCGGCGCCGATCTCGAAATCGATCCCGTGCAGGATGTGCGACTCGCCGTACCAGGCGTTGAGGCCGGCGACCTTCAGCATGGGATCAGCCATGGCCGGTCCCCACGTAGGCCTCGATCACGGCGGGATTCTTGGACACCTCGGCGTAGGGTCCCTCGGCCAGCACCTCGCCGCGCGCCAGCACCGTGATCGTGTCGGACAGCTCGGCCACGACCGACATGTTGTGCTCGACCATCAGGACCGTGCGGTCCTTGGCGGCGGCGCGGATCAGGGCGGCGATGCGGCCGATGTCCTCGGTGCCGAGCCCGGCCATCGGCTCGTCGAGCAGCATCATCTCCGGCTCGAGCGCCAGCGTGGTGGCGATCTCCAGCGCCCGCTTGCGGCCGTAGGGCAGCTCGACCGCCGGCGACTCGGCGTAGTCGGCCAGCCCGACCGAGCGGATCAGCTCCAGCGCGCGGTCGTCGAGCGCGCCGAGCACCTTCTCGGAGCGCCAGAAATGGAACGAGTTGCCGAGCTTGCGCTGCAGCGCCACGCGCACGTTCTCGCGCACCGAGAGATGCGGGAACACGGCCGAGATCTGGAACGAGCGCACCAGCCCCATGCGCGCGATCGCCGCCGGCGCGCTGCCGGTGATGTCGCGGCCGTTGAACGTGATGCGGCCGGCGGTCGGCGGCAGGAAATGCGTCAGCACGTTGAAGCAGGTCGTCTTGCCGGCGCCGTTGGGTCCGATCAGGGCGTGGATCGTGTGGCGCCGGACCCGCAGGTCGACGTCCTTCACGGCCACGAAGCCCCGGAACTCCTTGGTCAGGCCCTTCGCCTCGAGAATGATATCGTCGGTCATCGCGCTCCCCGGCGCGCGCCTATAGCACGGCGGCCGAGGCCGGTGTACAGCCCCGGCGCGGCCCTGCCCCGCGCGCCGCCGGCGTGGACGCCGCCGGGCCCGCCGGCTAACGTCCGCCCCCGCGCGGCCCGGCCGCGTTCCGCAAAGGAGAGATGGGATGACGAGAGCGAAATTCGCGGCGGCCGGACTGGTCGCGGCGTCGCTGGCGTGGGGGGCGGCCGCGCAGGCGCAGGCGCCGTTCCGCATCGGCGTGATGGAGGGCTTCTCCGGCGTCTACGGCGACCTGACGATCGGCGAGGTCGAGGCCATCCAGATGGCGATCGACGATTTCGGCGGCAAGGTGCTGGGCCGTCCGATCGAGCTGCTGTCGGCCGACCACCAGACCAAGCCCGACGTCGGCGCCGCCATCGCGCGCAAGTGGTACGACGTCGACGACGTCAAGATGATCACCGGCATCGGCACCTCGTCGGTGGCGCTGGCGGTGCGCAAGATCGCCCAGGAGAAGGGCAAGATCGACATCAACTCCGGCGCCGCCTCGGCCGACCTCACCGGTCCGGCCTGCTCGGCCACCGGCGCGCACTGGACCTACGACACCTACGCGCTGGCCAAGGTGACGGGCTCGGCGATCGTGAAGTCGGGCGGCGATTCGTGGTTCTTCCTCACCGCCGACTACGCCTTCGGCCACGCGCTCGAGCGCGACGTGACGGCGGTGGTGAAGGCCAACAACGGCAAGGTGCTGGGCGGCGTGCGCGCGCCGCTGAACACGCAGGACTTCTCGTCGTTCCTGCTGCAGGCGCAGGCCTCGAAGGCCAAGATCATCGGGCTGGCCAACGCCGGCGGCGACACGATCAACGCCATCAAGCAGGCCGGCGAGTTCGGCATCGTCAAGGGCGGCCAGCGTCTGGCCGGCCTGCTGGTGTTCTCGACCGACGTGCAGGCGCTGACCCTGCCGGTGGCGCAGGGCCTGGTGCTGACGGAGTCGTTCTACTGGGACCTCAACGACGAGACCCGCGCCTGGACGGCGCGCTTCCGCAAGAAGCGCGACAAGCTGCCGAGCATGCTGACGATCGGCGTCTACAGCTCGACGCTGCACTACCTCAAGGCGGTGCAGGCCGCCGGCACCGACGAGCCGCTGGCGGTGATGGCCAAGATGCGCGAGCTGCCGGTCAACGACCCGATGACGCGCAACGGCAAGCTGCGCGCGGACGGCCGCCTGGTGCGCGACATGTACCTGTTCCAGGTCAAGTCGCCGGCCGAGTCCAAGCACAAGGACGACATCTACAAGCTGCTCGCCACCGTGCCCGGCGAGGAGGCGTTCCGCCCGCTCAAGGACGGCAACTGCCCGCTGATCAAATGATCTGACGCGTTTCGGACGCCTCCCGCGGGGCGCGTCCGACGGAACGGCGCCGCGTTCGCGCGCGGCGCCGTTTTCGCGTCCGCGCCAACGTGTCCGTGACATTTGAGAGCCCGGAAAATCGACGCTCCCGCGTCGTCAGACGCGCCCGTGGAGGCCGGAATCCGGTTTTGTATATTGTATTTTGTATACAATATACAAAATGGGCCGGGAGGCGAATACGCGGCAACTTGATTGTTCGATCTTCACGTTCAACGACACGGTTCTTCGTCAACGCGGCAGCCGTCGAAATTTCATGTCGACCGCCGCGCTTCACCATCATACGCCGACACCGCCGACGGAACGGCCCAAGGCCCCGCGATGCCGCGCGGCGGGCGCATACGACGACGCGCGGGGCGGCCTCGTCCCCCATCGATCGGCGGGCATTCGCCGACGACACCGACCGCGACGGTGGCGAGGCGGCGGCGTCCGGTCATTCCGGCAGGCCCGCCAAGCGCAGACCATCCGTCAGGCGCCGACGGTAGTCCGCGCTGGTCGGCGGCAGCGCGTCGAGGATGACGGAGATCGTCACGCCGGGATGGGCGATCTGGAATTTCCGGATCACGTCCCGGGCCTCGTCGAGGCGTCCCTGGTGGGCGAGGGCAGACGCCAGGGTGCGCAAGCTGAACGTGGCGCCCGGCTGCGCGGCGATGGCCTTTTCGTACCACGCGACCGCCTCGGCGTAACGCTCGAGTCCGAAGCACGCGGCACCTGTCCCGACGAAGGCGAGGAAGTTGAGCGGATCGAGCGGGCTGATCCGCACGCTCCGCTCGAAGTGTTCGATCGCGACCACGTACCTCTCCGTGTACAGGGCCAACCAGCCGCTGCGCTGCCATGTCCATGCCGAGTTCGGATTGAGCAGCAGCGCCTTCTCGATGAGCGGCGCCGCCCGCGCGTTCTCCCTGAGGATGGAGTAGGTCGCGCCCAGCACGGTCAGCACGATCGCGTCGTCGCTGTCGAGACGGGCGGCGGACTCGGCGAGTCGCAAGGCTTGCGACCTCTCCTCCGAAAGGTCGGCCGCGCCGTGATGGCTCACATTCTGCGCGTGGCACCAGGCCGCGAGCGCGCGCGGCAGCGCGTAGCCGGGGTCGAGCGCCATCGCCCGCTCGAGCCCCGCCAGCGCCTCGGCCCTCCCGCCCGGATCGAACGACCACACCGCCGGCATCGCCCGCATCACGCAGGCGTAGGCGTCGAGGCTCTCCGGCCGGCGGCGGCGCGCCAGTTCGATCTCGACCTGGCGCAGCCGCGGCTCGATCGCCCCGATGACGCTCGTCGTCACCCGGTCCTGCAGGTCGAAGATGTCCGCGAGCGGCCCGTCGAAGCGGTCGGCCCACACATGCGCGCCGGTCGCGGCGTCGATCAACTGGCCGGTGACGCGCACGCGGTCGCCCGACTTCCGGACGCTCCCCTCCAGCACGTACCGGACCCCGAGGTCGCGCCCCACCTGTTTGATGTCGACGGCCTTGCCCTTGTAGGTGAACGTCGAATTGCGCGCGATCACGAAGAACGACCCGATGCGCGACAACGCGGTGATGATGTCCTCGGCCATGCCGTCGGCGAAGAACTCCTGCTCGGGATCGCCGCTCATGTTGGTGAACGGCAGGACGGCGATCGACGGCCTGTCGGGCAGCGCCAGCGGCGCGTCGGTTGTCGGCGTGCCGGCGGCTGGCACGGGTGCGGTGGCGGCCAAAGGCCAGTCGGTGGCGCTCCAATCGACGCGGAACGCGCGGACCGGGCGGTCGATGTTCTTCAGCGACAGTTCGCCCAGATCGTCGAACACCGCCTTCAGCCGGCCGCCCACCGCCTCGTGGACCGTGCGCGACACGAGTATCCCACCCGCCGGCGCCTCGGCCTCCAGCCGCGCCGCGACGTTGACGCCGTCGCCGTAGAGGTCGTCGCCGTCGACGATCAGGTCGCCGAGGTGGACACCGATCCGGAACACGATCGCCGCGTCCTCGGGCGCCTCCGCGTTCGCCTCGGCCATCGTCTGCTGGAACGCCACGGCCGCCGACACGGCGTCCACCGCGCTGCCGAACTCGACCAGCGCCCCGTCGCCCGTCAGCTTGACGATCCGCCCGCCGTGGCGCGCGACCACCGGCTCCAGCCGCTCGGTCCGGTGCGCCCGCAGCCGCGCCAAGGTGCCCGACTCGTCGCGGCCCATCAGCCGCGAGTAGCCGACCACGTCGGCCGCGACGATGGCGGCGAGGCGGCGGCGCTCTCCGGTCATCGCAAAGCCTCCGCGGCGGAGGGATCCTCGAGGCCGGCGGCGACGCGCAGGAAGACCGTCGCACGCTCACGGTCGTCCACACGCTCGACGTGCGATCCGCCGGAGAGACGTCGTTCGAGATAGGCGGGCGCCAACGCGCGCACCATCCGCAAGGCGTCCTTCGCCTCGTCGATCCGACCGAGCCCCACGAGGTTCAGCGCGAGAATGGCGTGGCCGGAGGCGCTGTCCGGCATCTCGCGGATGGCGGCGGCCGCCACATCCCCGCCCTCCGCATACCGGCGTCCGTAGAAATAGGCGTTGGCCAACCCGGTCTGCATCTGCCCGAGGCGGCGGTCCCGCGGACTGAGCCGAAGGCACAGCTCGCCGCACTCGACGCCCCGGCGCGCATCGCCGAAAGCGGCCTCGCAGAACGCCAGGGAATTCAGGGTTCCGCAATCGTTGGGGTTCCGAAGCAGCGCGAGCCGCAGATCCTCGAGGCCGGCGCGGCGTTGTCCCGCGTAGTATCGAAGGGTGCCCCTGATGCGCAGCGCCATGTGGTCCGATGGATCGATCTCGACCGCCCTGCCGGCGGCCGTCAAGCCGGTCGACCAAGCCGCCCCGACATCGGCGGCCGTGTTGAAGTTGATGTGCTGCCAATGGGCTTCCGCGATCGCGACCTGCGCGAGCCCGCATTCCCGGTCGATGGCCAGCGCGCGCAGCGCGGTGTTGATCGCCCGGTCGCGCAACTCGACGTCTGTCCTGTCGTACGACGCGGCGACATCCGCGTAGGCGCGCAGCGCCAGATCGTAGGCCCCGAGATGGCCCGGGCGCTTCCGGAGCGCGTTCGCGATCTCCGCGGCATCGATCCGCGGCGCGATCGCCGCCACGATCGCGCGCGTGACCTCCACCTGCACCGCGAAGACATCGTCCAGCACCCGGTCGTACCGTTCGGCCCAGATGTGGTTGCCGGTCGGCGCGTCGATCAGCTGGCCCGTCACACGTATCCGGTCGCCGGCGCGACGGATGCTGCCTTCCAGCACGTAGCGCACGCCCAGCTCGCGGCCGACCCGCCTGATGTCCGGCGAGCTGCCCTTGTAGGAGAACGACGAGTTGCGGGCGATGACGAACAGCGAGCGGAAGCGCGAGAGCTCGGTGATGATGTCCTCGACCATGCCGTCGGTGAAGTACTCCTGCTCCGGATCGCCGCTCATGTTGGTGAACGGCAGGACGGCGATGGAGGGTTTGTCGGGCAGAGGCGGCGGCGCGCCGTCCGATGGCGGCGCCGTCGCCGACGCGCCCGTCCGCGCCGGCCAGTCGGCGGCGCTCCAATCGACGCGGAACGCGCGGACCGGGCGGTCGATGTTCTTCAGCGCGAGGTCGCCCAGATCGTCGAACACCGCCTTCAGCCGGCCCGCGACCGCGTTGTGCACGTCGCCCGAGACCACGATCCCGCCCGGCGGCGCCTCCGCTTCCAGCCGGGCGGCCACGTTCACGCCGTCGCCGTAGAGGTCGTCGCCGTCGACGATCAGGTCGCCGAGATGGACGCCGATGCGGAACACAATGGCGGTGTCCTCCGATTGACCGGCGTTCGCCGCGGCCATCGCCTGCTGGAACGCCACCGCCGCCGACACCGCGTCCACCGCGCTGCCGAACTCGACCAGCGCCCCGTCGCCGGTCAGCTTCACGATCCGCCCGCCGTGGCGCGCCACGACCGGCTCCAGCCGCGCCTGTCGATGCCCGCGCAGCCGGGCCAGCGTGCCCGCCTCGTCGCGGCCCATCAGCCGCGAGTAGCCGACGACGTCGGCCGCGACGATCGCGGCCAATCTGCGTTGCTCGCGCGCCAAGCGGCCCGCCTCCCCCGTGCCCATCCCCATCGCGGCGCACGCTACGGCGCGCCGGGGCCAGCGGCAACCGGCCGCGCGGCGGCGCCCCTCACATCCCCTTCATCAGCGCGGCGCCCTTGTCGAGCAGCGGGAGGACCTTGTCCTTCGCCTCGGGCGGGACGCCGAACACGACGCGGTCGACGCCGGCGTCGCGGGCGCGCTTGAGCGCCTCGCCGTCCATGCCGACGCCGAACAGCGTGACGGGCACGTCGGCCTCGGCGCGGCCGGCCTCCTTCAGCATCGCGCGGAACGGCGGCAGCATCGCCAAGGTGTCGCCGCCACGGCCGCCGATCGGCATCCAGCCGTCGGCGTAGGCCACGGCGCGGCGGGCGCCCTGCGGGAAGCCGCCGCCGACGATGATCGGCGGGTGCGGCTTCTGCACCGGCTTGGGCCACTGCATCATCTCGTCGAACTTGACCATCTCGCCGGCATATTTCGGCTTGGAGCGGGCCCAGATCTCCTTCATCGCCTCGATGCGCTCGCGCATCGCTTGAAGCGCGTGCCGAAGGCGGTGCCGTGGTCGGCCATCTCCTCGGCGTTCCAGCCGCCGCCGATTCCGAACAGCAGGCGGCCGTTCGACAGCCGGTCGACCGTGGCGACCTCCTTCGCGGTGTGGATGGGATCGCGCTGGATCACCAGGCAGACGCCGGTGCCGAGCTTGATGGTCTTCGTGACCACGGCGGCGGCGCCCATCGCCACGAACGGATCGTAGGTGTCGTAGTACCATTTCGGCAGCTCGGGGCCGCCGGGCCACGGCGACTTGCGGCTGGTCGGGATGTGGCTGTGCTCGGGAAACCACAGCGACTCGAAGCCGCGCGCCTCCGCCTCGACCGCCAGCTCGTGCGGCGGGATCGCGTAGTCGGTGGGAAACATCGTGATGCCGATCCGCATGTTCTGGTCCTCCCGGGTGGTGTCGGGAGGGAGCGTAGCGGATTTGCGCAGGATCGGGGATGCGGGATTAGACAGCAGTCCAGCAGCCGGATGCTTCGCCCCCTTGTCACTCGCGTCATCCCGAGCGCAGCGAGGGATCTTTCAGCGATGCGTGCCCGCGACGCCGACGAAAGAAAGATCCCTCGCTGCGCGCGGGATGACGGCGGAAGGTGATGCAGGACGACCGAGGCACCGGGAACCGACAGCGGGCGCGCCCACGTCCGACTCGCCCGCTCACGGCATGTACGAGCCGCCGTTCACGTGCAGCACCTGGCCGGTGACCATGGACGCGGCGTCCGACGCGAGGAACACGGCGCTGCCGGCGATCTCGTCGGGCGTCAGCAGCCGGCCACCGAGCGGGATGGTGGCGCGCGCCATCTCCACCAGCTCGGCGTCGGTGTTGCCGAAGCGCGGTTGCGCGGTGTCGGTCAGGCCGGGCGCGATGGCGTTGACGCGGATGCCATGCGGCGCCAATTCGAGCGCCATCGCCCGCGTCATCGAGACGATCCCGCCCTTGCTGGCGCTGTAGTGGACGCCGCGCACGGCGCCGCGGACCGCGGCGGACGCCAGGTTGATCACGGCGCCGCGCCGGCCGCCGGCCGCGATCAACGCCTTGGCGACGGCGATGGTCGCGAAGCAGCCGGCCTTGAGGTTGATGTCGAGCACGTGGTCCCAGTCGGCCTCGCGCATCTCCAGCAACGGCACGCGCGGATAGACGCCGGCGTTGTTGACGAGGATGTCGGGGATTCCGATCGCGGCCGCGGTGTCGGCGACCATCCGCTCGATCTCGTCGATCCGCGACATGTCGGCCCGCACCAGCGCGGCGCGGCGGCCCTGCGCGCGGACACCCGCCGCCACGGTCCCGGCGGCCGCGGCGTCGTCGAGGAAGTTGACGGCGACGTCGGCGCCGGCCGCCGCCAGCGCCCGCGCGATGGCCGCCCCGATCCCCTGCTGCGCGCCCGTGACGAGCGCGGTCCTACCGGCGAGCGGCATCGGAGCTCCTTCGTGGCGGCGCGGGCGTCGCGACAGGGACGCGCCCGACGCCGGCGGCGCGCGCGGTCAGCGCCGCGCGAGGTTGGCCTCGGCGAACTCCCAGTTCAGCAGCTTGTCGAACACGGCGTTCACGTAGTCGGCGCGGCGGTTCTGGTAATCGAGGTAGTAGGCGTGCTCCCAGACGCCGATCGTCAGCAACGGCCTCTGGCCGCGCGTGATCGGGGTCTCGGCGTTCGACGTGCGGACGCACCGCAGCCTGCCGGCGTCCTCGACCAGCCAGCCCCAGCCGCTGGCGAACTGCCCGATGGCGGTCGCGGTCATCTCCTTGCGGAAATTCTCGAAGCTGCCGAAATCGGCCTCGATGCGCCGCGCCAGCGACGCCGGCGGCCGGCCGCCGCCGGACGGCCGCATGCTGTTCCAGTAGAAGGTGTGGTTCCAGACCTGGGCGGCGTTGTTGAACAGCGCGACGGCGTCGGCCTTGCCGGCGCTGTCGAGGACGATCCGCTCCAGCGGCGCGTCGGCGTGGGGCGTGCCCGCGACCATCGCGTTCAGGTTGTCGAGGTAGCCCTTGTGGTGCCGCCCGTAGTGGAAGCCGATCGTGTTGGCGGAGACCACCGGCGCCAGCGCGCCGTCGGGATACGGCAGCGGCGGCAGCGCGAGCGGCGCCGCCCGCGCGGCGCGGATGACGGCCACGCCGGTGGCGAGGCCCGCGGCGGCGGCGGCCACCATGAATCCGCGACGGTCGATGGATTTCGCGCGCGCCGTCGCACGGTTCAGCCTGCGCATCTCCACGCCTCCGAGGTTGGCGGCCGGACGCCGGGCGCCGCGACCGTGGCCGCGCCCGCCGCGACGCCACGCCCGAGGCTCGCAGCCGGAGCGGCGCGCGTCAATCGACCCGCGACGCGCCGGCGGCGTCGGCCGCGCGTGGCGGCGCCGCGCCGTCACATCAAGAACACGCCCTTGCCGGTGTTCTGCTTGTCGAACACCTCGTAGGCCTCGGCCGCCTGGTCGAGCCGCCAGCGGTGCGTGAACAGGTGGTCGACGTCGATCCGGCGTTCCTCGACGAAGCGGGCGCAATCCGCCTGGCCGACGGTCGAGAAGGTCCACGAGCCGACGATCGAGATCTGGCGGCGCAGCAGGTCGGGGCTGACGTCGAGCGACAGCGTGCCGCCCTCGCCGACGAAGCAGGCGACGCCCCAGGTGCGCAGCGCCCGCACCGCCTGGGCGCGCGCGTCCGGCGCGCCCGACGTGTCCAGCGACTTGTGGGCGCCCTCGCCCGAGGTGAGATCGCGGATCGCGGCCACCGGATCGACGGCGCGCGGATCGACCACGGCGTCGGCGCCGAATTCCTTGGCGCGCGCCAGGCGCTCGGGGCTGACGTCGAGCGCGATGACGCGGGCGCCCATCGCGACGGCGAACTGCGTCGCCGACAGCCCGACCGGACCCTGGCCGAAGATCGCGATGGTGTCGCGGCCCGACAGGTCGATGCGCTGGAGCGCGCCGAACGCGGTGCCGGTGCCGCAGGAGATCGCCGCCCCGGTCTCGAACGACAGCGCGTCGGGCAGGGTCACCAGCGTCGAGGCCGGCACCTTCATGTAGCGCGCGTGGCCGCCGTGGCCGTTGGCGCCGTAGACCACCATGCCGTCCTTGGCGCAGAGCTGGGCCCATCCCGTCAGGCAGTGGCGGCAGACGCCGCAGCCCTTGTAGTGGTGGCACATCGCGCGCTGGCCGATCCACGCCACCGCGGCGGGCACGCCGGCGCCGACGGCGCAGACCACGCCGCAGGGCTCGTGGCCGGCGATCACCGGACCGGCGGCGCCGGCGAGGCCGAGGCCGGCGGCGCCGCCCTTGGGCGCGCGGTAGGTCTTCAGGTCGGTGCCGCACATGCCCGACGCCTTCATCTCGAGCACGACCTCGCCCGGTCCGGGCGACGGATCGTCGAACTCCATCAACGCCAGCTGGCGGTCGCCCGTGAACACGACGGCCTTCATGGTCTTCCTCCCCCGACTTCGTGGCGCGGATCGCCGCGCGCCGCGACATCGTCGACCCGGCCCGCCCACGCCGCAAGTGCGGGCCGCGAATGCCCGGCGTCGCGGCGGCGCCCCTCACCTCGCCTCTCCCGCGATGAACGAGAGGAACATGGGCTCCGACGCCGCGCACCGGATCGTTACCGGCGCGGCCCCGCCCGGCGGATTGCCGCGACCGGCGGCGGGGTCCTAGACTTCTCCATCCCGCCGGATGTTCCCGGCGTCTGGTCGCGGGAGGAAACATCCATGGTCATCAACGCCGCCATCTACGCGATCGTCCGGGGCTATGTCGGCCTCCAGATGATCGAGAAGCTCACCGGCCACCATCTCACCACGGCCGAGGAGGCGTGGTACCTCACGCATCCCTTCTCGGCCCGCAAGATCTCGAACTGCGCGTCGGAGGCCTACGAGGAGGAGAAGGCGATCTTCTTCTCGACCGGCGAGGACGACGAGGGCGACGCCTTCCGGCACTGCTTCTGGAGCGCGCTGGTGATGCGCGAATGCGGGCAGGACGTGTCGGGCTTCATCACCTCGCTGCACGAGGAGATCGACGACAATCCGCGCTCGCGCAAGGACATGGACCTGCACAACAACGGCGTCGGCCGCTGGCGCGTGCACATGGCCGACAACAAGAACATGTCGCGCCAGGTGCTGAAGCTGCTGATCGACGGCCAGCTCAAAGTCATCAAGCCGAACCCGACCAAGATGACCCAGGCCAGGGTCCGCTACACCGACCTCGCCGGCAAGCTCGGCGCGCTGCCGTTCGGCGGCTGACGGCGCCGGCGTGGCGCCCACCGGGCGCCGGCGCGCAACCATTCCCGGCGGCGCGCGTTACGGGACAGGCGCCACGCGGCCGGGCCGCTCTCCCCCTATCCTCGCCCCGCCGCCATTCGCCGCGCGCCCGCCGACGGGTCCAGACCCGCGACGGGCGCTTTTTTGTCCGGACCGCGGCGGATCAGACGTCACGCACGCCGCGGCACGACGGAAAGCGCGAGCAGCCCCAGAACTCGTGGCCGCGGTCGGCGCCGTGGCGGGCGACCTTGCGCAGCATCGGCGCGCCGCAGCGCAGGCAGCGCGGCGCGTCCGGATCGTCGCGCGACCGCGCCACGCGGCGCCGCCACAGCCCGCGCGCCCACCACCACAGCCAGTACGCCGCGAACCACGCGACGGCGGCCGCCGCCGACGCGCCGATGATCCGCGGCACGAAGTCGACGCCGTCGGCGATCGCGAGATAGGCGGCGGCGAAGGCGGCCGCCGCCGAGATGGCGGCCGCGATCCGGCGCGGCGTGTCGATCGGGTCGATCATGGCGATGCTGGTGGCGCTGTCCGACGAGGCTGTCCGCCGCGCATGCGACGAAGGCCCGCAGCATAGCGCCGGTGTCGCAAATGAGGTGGCATTCATATTGCATTCATGTGCATGTGGCAGATGGTCGGTATCGGACGGGCGCGGGGGGACGATCTCCCGCAGACGCGTCCGGTTTGAACGAAGCGGCGGTCGCGCGGGGCGCGCGCCACGCATCGATGTCGGCCGCGGAATCGGGGGACGGACAGTGTCGATCATGGGTGTGCGCGAGGCCAACATACGGCCGCTGATTGAGGCGCTGGCGGACACCGGCGAATGCATGGATTCGACCGACGTCGAACGGCAGCTGATCGCCCGCGGCTATCTGGAGTCCGACGCGGCGCGCCTGCTGGCCGATCCCGAGACGCGGCGCGCCGTGAACAAGCGGTGCGTCAACGCCCGCGTGCGCATCCTCGGATCGATGAAGGCGCATCCCGCGCGGCTCGACCCCTCGGCGCTGTACCGCAAGCCGCGGTAGGGCGGCGCCAGTCGACGTCTCCACGACGCGGGAAGGCGGGAACGGGATCGCGCGTCGCGTCGCCCACGGCGCCACGACGCCGTGGCGGACGCGCCGCCGTCGACCGACCGAGCCGCGGCCGCGGTCCACCACGACGTGCGAAGCGGCGCCACTCCCGGCGCACGGCAGGCGGCCGGGACGAGGTGTCGTACCGCCGCCGCGGCGAGGCGCGGCGGCGCGGCGGCGTTCAGTTCGTCTTGTGGTAGTCGACGGTCACGACGCGGTCGCTGCCCGGATCGTAGGTGCAGCGGAACTGGAACTGCTGGGTCTCGTTCGAGGACGGGTACGTCCCCTGCCCGCGCACGGCGACGGGACCCGGCCCCCCGAAGCCGCCGTCGACGTCATCGGACTGGATCGTCACGTTGCGCGTGTTCTTGTCGCGCGCGACCCGGTTGAACACGGCGGTCTCGCACCGCCCCTTCGCCATCTGCCACGCTGGCGACGCGGAGGACGGCGGCGCTCCCGGCGGCATGGGAGTCGGCGACGCCACCGGCGGTGCCGAGGGGATGCGCGACGGCGTCGACGAGGCCCCGACCATCCGCCACTGCGCGCTGTGCCAGCCCGGCTGGATCGCGCCGGCGACCAGGGGGCCGCTCTCGACGTGCAGGAACACGCCGGTCCAACGGTTCTTGATTCTCACGAACTGGCCGCCGGCCGGCTCGATCGCCCATTGGGCGCTCCACCAGCCCGTTTGGATGGCGCCGGCCTCGAGCGAACCATTCTGGACATGGAGGAACTGGTTCTTCCACCGGTTCCGGATGCGCACGAACGGCTCGCCGGCCACCGGCTCGACGACCCAGTCGGCGCTGAACCAGCCCGGCTGCGTGGCGCCGGCCTCCGGCACGCCGTTCTGGACGTGGATCTGCGCCTGCGTCCAGCGGTTCTCGAAGCGCTGGAACTGCCCGGTCGATGCCGGCGCTGAGGGCGACGACGCCACCGGCGGCACGGGCGACGGCGGTGCCGAGGGGATCCGCGACGGCGGCGGCGGTGGCGTCGACGACGCCCCGACCATCCGCCACTGCGCGCTCTGCCAGCCCGGCTGGATCGCGCCGGCGACCAGGGTGCCGCTCTCGACGTGCAGGAACACGTTGGTCCAACGGTTCTTGATCCTCACGAACTGGCCGCCGGCCGGCTCGATCGCCCATTGGGCGCTCCACCAGCCCGTTTGGATGGCGCCGGCCTCGAGCGAACCATTCTGGACATGGAGGAACTGGTTCTTCCAACGGTTCCGGATGCGCACGAACGGCTCGCCGGCCACCGGCTCCACGACCCAGTCGGCGCTGAACCAGCCCGGCTGCGTGGCGCCGGCTTCCGGCACGCCGTTCTGGACGTGGATCTGCGCCTGCGTCCAGCGGTTCTCAATGCGTTGGAACTGCTGCGCCGACGCCGGCGCGGCCAAGGCGACGGCGGCCGCGAGCGGCAGCAACGCCATGACGAGGAACGCGCCGAGACGCCGCGTGATCCGTTTCGGATCGATCATTGCCGGACTCCCACGGGGAACATGCGCGCGACCCCGGGCCCGTGTCCCCCAACACGGCCCCGGAGGCTTGACGACGCGTCGTGAGAATCGCCGCCGCTCCCGCCGATCCGCGCGTCCCGATCTGGACGTTCTCGATCCGGCGGCCAAGGTCGCTTGCGACCGCGCATGGCCGATGGGCAGCTGTTGGCCCGCCGCGTATAGCAGACGCGCGCGGGAACCGCCAAGCGGCCCGCTGGATCGCCGGCGCGCGCGGTGGCTTCCGGCGCGACGGGTGTCGCGCCTCACGCCGCGTCGAGCGGCGCGAAGCCCGGCGCGCGGCCACCGACCGAGACGAGGTAGCGCGCCATCGCCGACGCCACCTTGCGCACCGCCGGCCGCGCCGTCATGCGCTCGCGCCACGCCAGCAGCCGCGGGACGTCGGGCGGCCTCGGCGCGCCGAGCCGGTCGGCGAAGAACCGCGCCATGTGGAACGCGATGTCGGCGTAGGATATAGGCGCCGGCGAGGAAGTCGCGGCCGGCCAGCGACGCCTCGATGTAGCGGTCGTACGCGACGGCGGCGTCGCGCGCCGCGGCGGCGGCGGCGCCGGCGAGATCGGCCTGCGATCCCATCAGGCTGACGACGTGCGGGAAGAACACCTCGTCGGATGTGTGTTCGAGCAGGCGCGCGCGGGCCCGCGCTTTCGGATCGGCGGGGCATATCGGCGGCTCGGGCTCGAGATCCTCGAGGTACTCGAAGATCCGCGTCGAATCGAAGATCTCGAGATCGCCGTCGACCAGCACCGGCACCTGGCGCTTGGGATTGACGCGCGCCCCCTCGGTATGATTCGGCTCGTCGAGCGTCCGCATCGCGAACGGCACCACCACGGCCTCGACGTCGAGCCCTTTCTCGAGCGCCGCGATCTCGCCCTTGGCGCCGGACATGCTGAGCGGACAGGAGTAGAGGCGGATCGGCGCGGGCATGCGGGCTCCCCTACGTTGGCAAGGATCGGCACAAGCAAAGAGCGCACGGAAAGTGCACGCAGCCGCCTCATCGCGCGCACGGTGGCCGGTCATCATCGCCGCTCCCGCTTCCGCGCCCGAACACCGCGAGCCGACGATGCCCGATCGACCCCGACCGCCGCCCGACCTGGTCCACGCCGGCGCCGTCGTCCTCGCCATCGCGGCGCTGGGCGCGGCCGCATTCGCCATGGCCGGCGCCGACTGGCCGTGGCCGCTGGACATCCCCGCCGAGCTGCGGCCGCAGATCGCCGTCGCGTGCGTCGCCACCGCGGTCGCGATGGCGCTGCCGCCGCGCGCGACGCCGCGCTGGCGCTGGGCGCCACGCTGCTCGGCGTCTCCGGCGCTCTGCTGGCGCCGTCGCTGCGCGTCGACGCCGGCCGCGGCGCGGCGGCGGATGGCGATGGCGGCGTGAGGTTGGAGATCACAGGCGTCAACCTGTTCGCCGGCAACCGCGACCACCGGCGCATGCTGGCCTATCTCGCCGCCGTCGATTCCGACGTGATCGTCGTGCAGGAGCTGACGTCTGCGTGGACGGTCGCGCTGGAGACGCTGGCGCCGCGGTATCCCCACCGGCTGCTGGCGGGCGGCGATATCGGCGTCCTCTCCAAGCATCCCATCACGCGGATCCATGGCCGCATCGACGGCGTGCGCGGCGGGCACGGGCGCGCGCTGGAGATCGACGCGGCGGGCGTTCGCCTCACCGTGCTGGCGCTGCATCCGCCAGCGCCGATGTTCGCGCCGCTCGACGCGCGGCGGCGGCGCGAGATCGACGCGGCGGCGGCCTTCGCGCGTTCGGTCGACGGCCCGCTGGTCGTGTCCGGCGATTTCAACGCCACGCCGTGGGCCGCGCCGCTGCGGCGTTTCCTCGCCGGCGCCGGGCTGGCGCTGCCGGCCGGCGCGTGGGGCGGCACGTGGCCGTGGTTCCTCGGTCCGTTCGCCGTGTCCATCGACCACATCCTCGCCGGCGGCGGCTGCGCGGTCGTCGAACGCCGCGTCGGGCCGCCCGTCGGCTCCGACCACCGCCCCGTGCACGCGACGGTGCGGTGCCGCGCCGTGACCTCCCCCGCGCCTTGACCCCCGGCGGGGGGGTCCGTATCTTGCGGCGGTCATGTCGATGCGGCGCGTCATCGGACGCCAGAACGTCCGTCCGGAGCGAATTAGCCGCCCGGTCCGCTGAACGCGGCCGGGTGATCCCGTTGATTCGACATCGTTTTCCCGCTCCGCGCCCGCTTCGCGCCGGACTTTCCGACGAGCATCCGCCGTGACCACCGACTACAAATCGACCGTCTTCCTGCCCGACACGCCGTTCCCCATGCGCGCCGGCCTCTCGAAGAAAGAGCCGGAGCTGCTGGCGTTCTGGGAGCGCATCGACCTGTTCGGCAAGCTGCGCGCCGAGTCGAAGGGGCGCGAGAAATTCATCCTCCACGACGGCCCGCCCTACGCCAACGGCAACCTCCATATCGGGCACGCGCTGAACAAGATCCTCAAGGACGTGATCACGCGCAGCCGGCAGATGAGCGGCATGGACAGCCACTACGTGCCGGGCTGGGACTGCCACGGCCTGCCGATCGAGTGGAAGATCGAGGAGGCGTACCGGCTCAAGAACCAGGACAAGGACCAGGTCCCGATCAACGAGTTCCGCCAGGAGTGCCGCGCCTTCGCGTCGCACTGGATCGACGTGCAGCGCGGCGAGTTCAAGCGGCTGGGCGTGATCGGCGACTGGGACAACCCCTACTCGACGATGGCGTTCGAGGCCGAGGCGCGCATCGTCGGCGAGCTCGGCAAGTTCCTGATGAACGGCGGGCTCTACAAGGGCGCCAAGCCGGTGATGTGGTCGGTGGTCGAGAAGACCGCGCTGGCCGAGGCCGAGGTCGAGTACCACGACCATAAATCGACGACGCTGTACGCGCGGTTCCCCGTGGTGACGGCGTCGCGGCCGGAGCTTGAGGGCGCCGCCGTCCTGATCTGGACGACGACGCCGTGGACGATCCCCGCCAACCGCGCGCTCGCGGTCGGCGCCGACATCGATTACGCCGTGCACACGGTGGAGACCGCCGCCGACGGCGCGGCCGCCAAGCCGGGCGACCGGCTGGTGTTCGCCGTGGCGCTCGAGGAGGCGGTGCGCGCAGCCGTCAAGGTGGAGTCGTTCAAGCGTGGCGCCACGCTCAAAGGCGCCGACCTCGTCGGCACGGTCTGCGCGCATCCGCTGGCGCCGCTGGACACGTTCTACGGCCGCGACACGCCGGTGCTGACCGGCGAGTTCGTCACCACCGAGGCCGGCACCGGCGTGGTGCACATCGCGCCCAGCCACGGCGCCGACGATTTCGAGCTGGGCCGCAAGCACGGCATCCCGGCCGAGGACTACGTCGCCGACGACGGCGTCTACCATCCGCGGGTCGCGCTGTTCGGCGGCAAGCGGGTCTACACCCAGCTCGGCGGACCGGGCGATGCCAACGGCGCTGTGATCGCGCGGCTGGCCGAGACGGGTGCGCTGCTGGGCAAGGCGACGCTGACGCATTCCTATCCGCACTCGTGGCGCTCGAAGGCGCCGGTGATCTTCCGCTGCACGCCGCAATGGTTCATCGCGATGGACCGGCCGATCAAGGGCATCCCCGGCACGCTGCGCGAGGTGGCCCCGAAGGCGATCGACGAGACGCGCTTCGTGCCGCCGGCGGGCCAGACGCGGCTGCGCGCGATGATCGAGCAGCGGCCGGACTGGTGCGTGTCGCGCCAGCGCGCCTGGGGCGTGCCGATCGCGGTGTTCGTCGACAAGGAGACCGGCGAGCCGCTGCGCGACCAGAAGGTGATGGACCGCATCGTGGCGGCGTTCCGCACGAGGGGCGCCGACGCCTGGTTCGAGGATCCCAAGGCGTTCCTCGGCCCCGACCACGATCCGGCGCGCTACGAGCCGGTGACCGACATCCTCGACGTGTGGTTCGACTCCGGCTCGACGCACACCTTCACGCTGGAGGACCGGCCGGAGCTGAAATGGCCGGCGTCGCTCTACCTCGAGGGCTCCGACCAGCACCGCGGCTGGTTCCATTCCTCGCTCCTGGAGAGCTGCGGCACGCGGGGACGCGCGCCCTACGAGGCGGTGCTGACGCACGGCTTCACGCTCGACGAGCAGGGCCGCAAGATGTCCAAGTCGATGGGCAACGTGACGGCGCCGCAGGAGGTCTGCGAGACCGCCGGCGCCGACATCCTGCGCCTGTGGGTGGTCGGCTCCGACTACGTCGAGGACCAGCGCATCGGGCCGGAGATCCTGAAGCACCACTCCGACGCCTACCGCCGCCTGCGCAACACGCTGCGCTACCTGCTGGGCAGCCTCGCGGGCTTCGCGCCGGCCGAGCGCGTCGCGCCGGCGGAGATGCCGGAGCTCGACCGCTGGGTGCTGCACCGCATGGCCGAGCTCGACGTCGAGTTCCGCCAGGCCGTGCACGATTTCGACTTCCACGCGATCTCGACGACGCTGCACAATTTCTGCGCAGTCGACCTGTCGGCGTTCTACTTCGACATCCGCAAGGACGCGATCTACTGCGACGGACCCGGCTCGATCCGCCGCCGCGCCGCGCGCACGGTGATGGCCGAGCTGCTGTCGTTCGTCACGGCGTGGCTGGCGCCGCTGGCCTGCTTCACCGCCGAGGAGGCGTGGCTGGCGCGGCCGACGGCGGCGACCGACGGCGGCCCCGAGAGCGTGCACCAGCGGCTGTTCCCGGAGATCCCGGCGGCGTGGCGGAACGACGCCCTGGGCGAGCGCTGGCGCCGGGTGCGGGCGCTGCGCCGCGTCGTCACCGGCGCGCTGGAGAAGGAGCGCGCCGAGAAGCGCGTCGGCAGCTCGCTGCAGGCCGCGCCGGTGGTGCACGCGACGCGCGACCACGTCGAGGCGCTGGCCGGGCTCGACCTGGCGGAGATCTGCATCGTGTCGGCGGCGACCCTGGTCGAGGGCGAGCCGCCGGCGGGCGCCTTCACGCTCCCCGACGTGCCCGGCGTCGGCGTCGTGCCGGCGCTGGCCGATGGCGCCAAGTGCGGCCGCTGCTGGCAGGTGCTGCCGGAGGTCGGGAAATCGGCCGCCCATCCCGAGCTGTGCGGGCGCTGCGAGGACGCCGTGACGGCCCAGCCCAAGGCGGCGGCGTGACCCCAGGCCGGGACCGCGCGCGATGAAGCCGATGTTCCGCATCGGCCTGCTGATCGCCGCCCTGACGGCGGCGACTCGGCCGTGGCGGTCGCGATCTGCATTGGGCTCGGGGTATGGTTGCGCCGCGCAACCCACCCCTTGAGCGTGATCGGGATCGGGCTTGTCATAGGCGGGGCCATCGGCAACGTTATCGACCGCGCGCGCTGGGGCGCGGTGTTCGATTTCGCCGATTTCCACGTCGGCGAATGGCGGTGGCCCGCCTTCAACGTCGCCGATTCGGCCATCGTGGTCGGCGTGGGCATGCTGCTGGTCGAATCGGCGCTGGCGTCGCGGACCGCGCCGAAGCGGTGACGCGCGGGCGATTCGGTGCTACCGAGCGCGCGGACGATGGGTAGGGCGTCCCCCCGTATGGTCGAACGAGGAACGGAACGATGAACCTGGGTCATCCTGCGCGGCGCCGCGCTGATGGGCGCGCTCTCCCTGCTGGGCGCCTGCTCGGCGTTCGAATTGATCGGCGGCGGCAAGAAGACGTCGCCCGACGAGTTCAAGATCGTGTCGCACACGCCGCTGACGATGCCGCCGAGCGCCGATCTGCGGCCGCCGACGCCGGGCGCGCCGCGGCCGATGGAGACGACGCCGACCGCCCAGGCGCGCGAGATCGTGACCACCGGCGGCCGCGAGGGCCGCAAGCCGGCGCCGGCGGCGCGCGGCGGCGGCGCCGCCGAGGCGGCGCTGCTGGCGAAGTCCAGCGCCTCGGGCTCGGCCGCCGATCCGGAGATCCGCAACCGCGTCAACCGCGAGAGCCGCGTGATCGCCGACAGCAACAAATCCTTCATCAACAGCCTGATCTTCTGGCAGGAGGAGCCGCAGCCCGGCGTGCTGCTCGACCCCGCCAAGGAGCAGCAACGCCTGCGCGAGGCCCAGGCCAGCGGCGCGCCGCCGAAGAGCGACGCCCCCGTCATCGAGCGCCGCCGCCGCGGCATCCTCGAGGGGATCTTCTAGGACGCGGGCGGCGACGCGGTCGCCGCCGTCGTCGGTCGACCTTCGGTCCCTCCGCCGTCCTCCCGAGCCCAGCGAGGGAACTTTCCGACGCTGAAGGACCCCTCGCTGCGCAAGGGGTGACGGAAGCTTCGTTCCCGAGATCACCGTCACTTCGGCGCGTGCCGAACCATCGCCGCGGGCGATGGCGTATACTCCCGGGAGATCGGGAGACGCCGCCATGCCGACCACCAACGCCGTCTCGGAAGTCGCCGCCCTGATGGGCGATCCGGCGCGCGCCAGCATGCTGGTGTCGCTGATGGATGGTCGCGCGCGGCCGGCCAGCGAGCTGGCGATCGAGGCGCGGGTGATGCCGCAGACCGCCAGCGGCCATCTCGCGCGCATGGTCGCGGCCGGGCTGCTCGACGTCCGCCGCGACGGCCGTAACCGCTTCTATCGGCTGGCCGATCCCTCGGTCGCCACCGCCATCGAGGCGATCATGGTCGTGGCCGGCCGGCGCGCCGCCGATCCGCCGCCGGCGCCGAGGAGCGCGGCGTGGCGCCGCGATCCCGACCTCCGGTTCTGCCGCACCTGCTACGACCACCTCGCCGGCCAGGTCGGCATGGCGGTGACCGACGCGCTGACGCGCGACGGCGCCATCGAGCCGTTCGCCGGCAAGGACTGGCGCCTGACCGAGACCGGCGAGGCGCTGTGCCGGCGTATCGGCGTCGACGTCGACGGCGCGCGCGCCGCGGCCGCCGCCGGCCGGCGCCGCTTCGCGCGGCAATGCCTCGACTGGAGCGAGCGGCGGCCGCACATCGCCGGCGCGCTGGGCGCCGCCATCACCGACATGTTCTTCCGCCGCGGCTGGGCCAAGCGCGCCCGCAAGGGCCGCGCCGTGGCGTTGACGCCGTCGGGCGCGCGGGCGCTGCGCGAGGTGTTCCGGGCCACGCCGTGAGGCGTGTCAAGCCGGCGTGGAGTCCTTGCGGCCGATCTTCCAGCCGTCGCCCGACGGCAGCTTGACGATGGCGCTGGCGCGCAGGATGCGCGTCGCGCCGACCGTCAGGTAGATGTGCGAGAAGATCATCGAGCGCGTCGCGCGCACGACCTCGGGCCGGCCCTCGACCCAGTCGCCGAGCCGGGCCGGCGCCACGAAATCGAACGTCATGTTGATGGTCGGATAGAAGTCGCGGCGCACGCCCGCGACATAGGCCGCGCCCATCCCGCCGATCAGGTCGGCCACCGACATCATCATGCCGCCACGCAGCGTGCCGGCTGGATTGCACATGTGCGGCTGGACGCGGAAGCCCATCACGAAGCGATCGGCCGAGCCCTCGGCGCCGCGCCGCGCGTAGAGCGGCCCGATATGGGAGTTGAAATCGCGCGCCAGCCCGCCGCGCTGGAAGTCGATCAACTTGAAGCCGGCCGGCGGATCGTCCGGGATCGAGGGCGGCGCGGGCGGGGAAGCGGTGTCGAGGGTCATGCGTGGTTCCGGGCTGGATGGGCAGGCGCGCAGCGAGAGTTGCCGCGCTTCGCCGGGACGGCAATGGATCCGCTTCCTAGACACCGAAGACCTCCCGTCATCCAGAGCGCAGCGAGGGATCCTTCCGCCGCTAAAAGATCCCTCGCTGCGCTCGGGATGACGGGAACGACAAGGCGCCGGCGCGCCGCGACGGCCGCTGTCACGCGTCGTCCCGCCGCGCGCCGTCGGGCGGCGCCTTCAGCGGACGGTTGGCGCGCAGCAGGGCGAACACACCCTGGCCGGTCATGATGGCGTGGCGCTTTCCGGACAGGCGCCCCTCGACATGCGCGACGTGGTCGTCGAAGCCGGCGCACACCGCCTCGGCCTCGATCCAGTCGCCGAGCCGGCCGTGGCTGAGGAACGACACGTCGAGCTTGAGCGTCACGCACCGGCGGCCGCTGGCGCGCCACGCCGCGCCGCCCAGCGCGGCGTCGAGGAACGCGGTCAGCAATCCACCGTGCACGATGCCCAGCGCGTTGAGGTGGTGCGGCAGCGCCCGCATGCCGCGGGTGACGCGGCCGTCGGCGTCGGTCCGCTCGAACCACGGTCCGTTCAGGCCGGTGAAGCCGCCGCGCGACGGCAGCTCGACGAAACCGGCGGGCGGATCTGCTGGGGATGACGGCACGGATCGTCCCGCGTTGCGACGCCGCCACGGACGGGCGACAGTGGAGCCCCCCACATAGCGCGCTTCCATGGCCGACGAAACCACCGCGCCGATCCTCACCATCGGCCATTCCAACCACGCCATCGACGCCTTCGTCGCGCTGGCGCGCGGCGCCGGCGTGGCGGCGGTGATCGACGTGCGCTCGATCCCCTACTCGCGCCGCCTGCCGCATTTCTCGCGGCCGGCGCTGGCGCGCGCGCTGGCGGACGCGGGCATCGGCTACCGCCACCTCGGCGAGGCGCTGGGCGGCAAGCCGCCCGACGACGCGGCCGGCGACGGCGCGCGGCGCTATGAGCGCATCGCCGCCGCGCCGTCCTTCACCACGGCGCTGGACCTGGTCGAGGCGGAGGCGGCGCGCGCGACGGTGGCGCTGATGTGCGCCGAGCGCGAGCCGCTGGAATGCCACCGCGTCGTGCTGGTGGCGCGCCATCTCGCCCGCCGCGGCGCGGCGCTGGCTCATGTGCACGCCGACGGCCGCGTCGAACCGCACGCCGCGCTCGAGGAGCGCCTGCTGGCGTGGCACAGGCGCCGGGCGGGCGGCGCGCCCGCCGCGCAAAGCGACCTGTTCGCGCCAACCGCGGAGGCGCGTGGCGGAGCCATCGACGCCGCCTACGACGCGCGGGCGCGCTGGATGCTGGGCGGTTGATACCCGCGGCGCGCGGCCCGACGAAATAAACCGCGCCGCCGCCTTGCGCCCGGCGCGCATAGGGCGCATATGAGCGGCGTCGATAGACGGCCAGAAGACTTGGCCTTGCGCGGACTCAACGCCGCGCCGAGCTAACCATCCTCTCTCCCGAAAAATGCGAATTCGACGGCCCGCGTCCGCGCGGGCGCGCCTAACCTATGTTCTTGAAAGGGTTTCCCATGACGACGGGAACCGTGAAGTGGTTCAATCTCCAGAAGGGCTTCGGCTTCATCGCGCCGGACGAGGGCGGTAACGACGCTTTCGTCCACATCAGCGCCGTGGAGCGGGCCGGCATGTCCGACCTGCGCGAGGGCCAGAAGGTCGAGTTCGAGCTCGTCTCGGACCGCCGCAGCGGCAAGATGTCGGCCGACAACCTGCGCGCCGTAGGCTGATCCCGACGACGGCGGCCCGGGTCTCCCGGGCCGCCGGCTTCTTCCGCGCCATGTCGACCGCGCCGGTCCTGGGCGCAGAGGAGGCCACGATGGCCAAAGGCCAGCAACGCAGCAACCGCGAAGCCAAGAAGCCGAAGGCGAAGAAGCCCGCGGCCCCGGCCCCCGGCGCCCCGCAGCCCTCGTTCATGACGCGGGGCCTCGCGCCCGCGCCCGGCGACGGCAAGAAGAAGCGCTGACGCGCGACGCGCCGGACGGCGGCGCCTATGGCGCCGGCCTCATGGCCGCCACGACTCCGGCCGCGCCGCCCGACGCGCTCTCGGCGCGCCCGGCGATGCCGAGGATCAGGACCACCGCGATGACCGCCGCGACCAGCAACAGCAGCGTCGCCGGCGACGGTTTGAGGATCGCGACGACCGCCTTCGGCTGCACCGACGCCACGAAGTCGCGCCTCGGCAGCAGATCCACCAGCCGCGCCGCTATGCCGGCGGCATCCGACAATCCGCGCACCGCCGGCGGAAGCAGCGCCAGACGGCGTCCCAGCGCCGCGATCGCGCGGTCCTTGGGCAGCCGCGCCAGCCGTTCGGCCTCGTCCCACGGGTCGATATCGAGGCGGCAGAGGCCCGATAGCACGCTCAGCGCCATGCCGTTGCCGTCCTCGCCGATCGGCGCGTACAGGAACGCGTCGAGCTCGGGTGGCATCCGCGGTATCGACAGCACGGGCGTCATCTGGTCGAGCGCATGGTCATGTCCCTTCGATGTCGAGATGGGCGCGCCGGCGCCGGGACGGGCGCGCGGTTCACTGCGGCTGCCACGCCCTCATGTTGATGCGGTCGCGCGCGGTGCGGCCGGAGCCGCTCAGGCTGCGGCAGCGCGAGCGGGCGGCGTCGGCGCTGTTGGCCGCGCCCTTGAACTGGCCGTCGAGATAGCATCCGAAGCGGCCCTCCATCGGCGAGCCGGCGGGATAGCGCACGACGCGGCAGGCGCGGCCGTTGACCACGGCCTCGTCGACGCCGCTCTCGCGCTTCCAGCTTGTGTCGTCGGTCATGGTGCGTGTCCCTCCCGCGAATCGCGCGTCCGGCCGCGGCGCCGTGTGTTCGCCGGACCATCCTGTCGTGACCATCGTTCGGGGCGGTTCGGAGCGCGGCCCCGCTTCCGGGCGACGCCCGCGGGACCGACCAAAACGACGAATGCGTGGTCTACAGATGATGCCGGCGGGATCATCTTTCAAGCGTGTTCCCCGCCGACGCCGCCGACGGAGCCAGCGGGGAGGCGCGCATGGAACGACAAACGTGGTCGCGCGCGCCGATGTTCCGCTCCGCCGGCGATGCGGGAAGCGGCCCCAGTACCTATATCGGAATTCGGCGACCGGTCCCCCGGGACGCCCCATGGTGGCGATCGATGCCCGCCGCCGCACGACCGTCCGCACGCACGGCGAGGCATCGTCGCCGTTTGGAAGGCGGTTCCACGATGAGCAGCGATACGACTCCCACCAGCGCGCCGCGGAACGCGGCCGCGCCCTCCATCCACGCGGCCGCGGACGGCATCGACCGCGCCGCCCTGCGCCGCGCGCTGTCGGCGCACCGGACCGCCAGCCCGGCGCGCAGCCTCGGCCAGATCGCCTCGTCGTTCCTGCCGTTCGTCGCGGTGTGCGCGCTGATGTACGCCACCGTCGACATCTCGTTCTGGCTGACCCTGGCGCTGGCGCCCCTGGCGGCGGGGTTCGTCGTCCGCATCTTCATCATCCAGCACGATTGCGGGCACGGGGCGTTCTTCCGTTCGCGCGCGGCCAACGACTGGATCGGCCGCCTCTGCAGCCTCGCCACGCTGACGCCCTACGCCAACTGGCGCCGCCAGCACGCGAACCACCACGCCAACTGGAACAACCTCGACCGCCGCGAGAGCGGCGCCGACATCTACTCGACCTGCCTGACGACCGCCGAGTACGGCCGCCTGACGGCGCGCCAGCGGCTCGGCCACCGTCTGATGCGCCACCCCGTGGTGGCGTTGATCCTGCTGCCGCCGCTGGTGTTTCTGCTGCTCTACCGCCTGCCGTTCGACACGCCGGCCGACTGGTGGCGCGAACGGCTCTCGGTGCACGCCACCAACCTCGCGCTGGCGGCCATGGTGACGGCGCTCGGCTTCGCGCTGGGCTTCGGCGCGATGGCGCAGGTGCAGCTGCCGATCATGGCGTTCGCCGCCATCATCGGCGTCTGGCTGTTCTCGGTGCAGCACCGTTTCGACGGCGCGCGCTGGTTCACCCGCGACACGTGGGCGGCGACGCCGGCGTCGCTGCGCGGCACCTCGTACCTACGGCTGCCGGCCGTGCTGCGGTGGTTCACCGGCAATATCGGCTTCCACCACGTCCACCATCTCGACCCCCGCATCCCCAACTACCGCCTCGCGGCCTGCCATGCCGGCAACGCCGATCTGCAACGCGTGCCGACCTTGAGCATCGGCGACGGGCTGCGCGCCGCGGCATACTGGCTGTGGGACGAGGCGGAGGGGCGGATGATCCGCTTCGACCAGTACGCGCGCGAGCGCGGTTCCACGATCCACGCCACAACGGAGAGCTGAGGATATGAAGGCCAGGGAAACGAGCTTGCAGGACCGGTTGAGCGCCTCCAACGAGGCGCGCCGGGCGCAGCTCGAGAGGGCGCGCGCCAACGACCCCACCAAGCGCCCCGAGTTCATCCAGCAGCAGGAGGCGCGGCGCGCCGCCAACGCCGAGCGCGAGCGCAAGGCCGCGGAGCGCAAGGCGCTCGAGAAGGCCGCCGCGGAGAAGGCGGCCGCCGAGAAGGCCGCCGCCGACGCCGAGCGGCAGGCGCGCGAGGCCGCCGAGGCGGCGGCGCGCGAGGCCGCGCTGGAGATCGAGCGCAAGGCCGCCCGCGACGCCCGCTACGCCGCCCGCAAGGGCCGCTCGAAGTAGCGCGACGGCGGGCGGGCGTCGTCCCGCCCGCTATCGCGCCGCGATCCGCTCCCAACCGTCGTCCCGAGCCGCCTGTCATCCCTCGCTGCGCTCGGGATGGCAGTCGCGATGGCGCGACCCCGCGGTTCCGCATCGCCGCGGCCCCAACGGCGCTCCACGAGCGACCGGCGGGGTGGAGCGACGGCGCGCGCGATCGGCTATGCTCCCGGACGCTGACACGCCGAGGGAGGGAAGCATGGCGCTCGATCTGGTCATCCGCGGCGGCACGGTGGTCGACGGATCGGGCGGGCCGCGGTTCCGCGCCGATGTCGGGATCGCGGGCGGCGTGATCGTCCGTGTCGGCCGCATCCGCGAGCCCGCGCGCCGCGTCATCGACGCCGACGGCCTGATCGTCGCGCCCGGCTTCATCGACGGCCACACCCACATGGACGCGCAGGTGGCGTGGGATCCGCTGGGCTCGTGCTCGTGCTGGCACGGCGTGACGTCGGTGGTGATGGGCAATTGCGGCTTCGCGCTGGCGCCGTGCAGGCCCGGGGACCGCGAATGGTTCGCGCGCTGCCTGACCGCCGTCGAGGACATCCCGACGGAGGCCATCCTGGCCGGCGTCGACTGGCGCTGGGAGAGCTTCCCGCAGTACCTCGACGCCATCGAGTCGTTCCCCAAGGCGATCAACTACGGCGCCTATGTCGGCCACTCCGCGACGCGCATGTACGTGATGGGCGCGCGCGCCATGACCGAGAAGGCCACCGACGAGGAGATCGAGCGCATGCGCGCCGTCGTGCGCGGGGCGCTGGCGGCCGGCGCGATGGGCTTCTCGACCTCGCGCTCGCCGACCCACACCGCGCCCGGCGACGCGCCCGTGGCCAGCCGGATCGCCGAATGGCGCGAGGTCGAGCGCATCGCCGCCGTGCTGGGCGAGACCGGTTCCGGCATCTTCCAGGTGGCGCCGGACACCAGCAGCGGCGCCGGCCAGCGCGCCTTCCTGGCGCAGCTCAAGGCTCTGGCGCTCGACATCGGCCGGCCGGTGATGTTCGGCACGATCTCGACGCGCCAGGGCGAGGCGCCCAATCCGTGGGAGTACCAGACGCGCTGGCTCGACGAGGTCGCGGCCGCCGGCGGCCGCATCTGGGGCCAGACCACGACGCGCTCGATCAACGCGATCTTCTCGCTCAAATCCTACCTGCCGTTCGACGCGCTGCCGGCGTGGAAGCCGGTGCGCGCGCTGGCGGCCGACGAGCAGCGCCGGCGATTCTCCGATCCGGAGACGCGGCGCGCGCTGGTCGCCGCCGAGGCCGGCATGAAGCCGCGCGACAACGTCTTCCAGGGCGGCGGCGCCGCGACCACCGACCCGCGCCGGCCCGACTACGAGAACCTGTTCGGGCTCACCGGCGTCGACTGGGACGAGCCGCCGGTCGGCGAGGTGGCGCGCCGGCGGGGCGTGCATCCCGTCGAGGCGATGCTCGACATGATGGTCGCCGACGAGCACCAGGTGTTCGTGCAGCCGATCGTCAACGAGCGGCCGGACGAGGTGCTGGGCCTGCTCAGGCATCCCCGCACGCTGGCGACGTTCTCCGACTCCGGCGCCCACGTCGCCCAGGAGATGGGGTCGTCGCTGCAGACGCACATGCTGAACTACTGGGTGCGCAAGCGCGGCGCCTTCACGCTCGAGGAGGCGGTGCGCAAGATGACGTTCGACATCGCCTCGGCGTGGGATCTGCGCGACCGCGGCCTGCTGCGGCCGGGCATGGCGGCCGACGTCGTGGTGTTCGACGAAGCCGCCGTGCGGCCGCTGCTGCCGACGGTCGAGCGCGACCTGCCGGGCGGCGCGCGCCGGCTGGTGCAGAAGGCCGCCGGCATCGCCGCCGTGGTGGTCGGCGGCGAGGTGACGCAGGTCGACGGCGCCGACACCGGCGCCCGGCCGGGCCGCCTGATGCGCGCCGCCGCGGCCTGAGGCCACGCACGCCGCCCGCGGAAGGTTTCTTTTCCGCCCCATCTGTGAATCGCGGCGCCCGCGACCCATATCGGCAGTGGCAAGGGATCAGGTTTCATCGCGTTTCCGCGGGCGGTCCCGCCGCGGCGAGGACGCCATGACGACCCGCACCACCCAGAGCACCATCCGGTTCAGCCGTCCGTTCCGCCTCGACGGCATGGAGGCGCAGCGACCCGCGGGCATCTACCAGGTCGAGACCGACGAGGAGCTGATCGAAAGCGTCTCGTTCCCTGTCTGGCGACGCGTCGAGACCCGCCTGTTCCTGCCCGGACCGCCCGGCCGCGCGGGGTTCGCGGAGACGATCACCATCGACCCGCTCGAGCTCACCGCCGCGCGGGAAGCCGACGACGCGCCCTAGCGTCCACGCGCCCGGCGCGCGGCCATCGAACCACCGGCCATCCAGGCCACGAAGGAAGCCATCATGAAGATCTCCCCTCCCCTCGCCATCGTCGCGATCCTCGCCGTCGGCGTCGTCGCGCTGGGCGTGCTCGCGCCGTCGCAGTCGCCGCCGATGTCCGGCCGCGCGCAGGGCGAGCAGACCGGCGCCGCCGCCGCGCCCGCGGCGGCCGACGCGCAGGTCGCGCTGTCCACGCAGGGTCCGACCACCACCGAGGGCGCGACGGCGCCGCGCGACAGCGCCGACCTCGTCGCCGGCGCCGCGAAGGCCATCGGCGCCACCGCTCCGGCCGCGCCGTCGTCGCTGAGCAACTAGGACGCGGCGCGCGGCGTAAGCGGACGAACGCGCTCCGCGCGGGCGCCCACCGTCATACGGCCGGTCCGAACGGACCGCGCACGCCGCCTACAACAACACGCCCCGCAAGCGCCTCGGCTTCAGGTCGCCGGCCGAGATCTTCCTCGAAACACTGTTGCGCTTCGAATGTGAATCCACACCCTCGCCGCGCTCGGGATGACAGCCGGCGTCCTTGATCTGACGTCCGCCCAAGTCCGAGCGGTCAGCGGCGCCTCGCGGCCTACCCGATGACGCCCTTGGCGCGCAACGCGGCGATCCCGGCGGCGTCGAGGCCGGCGATGTCGCGCAGGACCTCGTCGGTATGCTGGCCCAGCGCCGGCGGCGGCCGGCTGTCGTCGACCGGCGTGTCGGAGAAACGGTAGTTGGAGCCCATGATCGGGACGTCGCCGGCGCGCGCGTGGCGGTAGGTCTTGAGCATGCCGCGGCGGCGCACCTCCGGCTCGTCGAGCGCCTCCTTCATGCTGCGGATCGGACCGGCCGGCAGATGGCGCAGCTTCTCGCCCCAGTTCTCCTTGGTGTCGGTCCGCAGCACCGCCTCCATCGCCGCCATCAACGCCGGCTTGTTGGCGACGCGGTCGGCCAGCGTGGCGAAGCGCGGATCGGCGATCCACTCGGGGTGGCCCAGCGCGCGGCAGGTGTCCGCGAACAGCTTCTGGTTGGCGACCGCCATGTAGATCTTGCCGTTGGCGGTGTCGAACGAGCTGTTGGGCGCCGAGGCGAAATGGCCGTTGCCGGCGCGCCGCGGCTCCTCGCCGCCAATCAGGTAGTACGATCCCATATTGCCGAGCGCCGCCAGCGCCGTGTCGTAGAGCGCCAGGTCGACGCGCTGGCCGCGGCCGGTGTCGCGCCGGGCGTAGAGCGCGGCGTTGATCGCGGCCACCGAATGAAGCGCGGTCATGGTGTCGACCACGGCGATGGCGTGCCGCAGCCCTTCGCCGTCGGCCTCGCCGTTGACGCTCATCATGCCGGACTCGCCCTGCAGCACGGGATCGTAGCCCGGCCGGTCCGACAGCGGGCCGGTCTGGCCGTAGGCCGAGATCGAGAGGTAGATCAGCGCGGGATATTCCGCGCGGACGCTGTCGTAGTCGAGGCCGTGCTTCTTGAGCACGCCGGGACGGAAATTCTCGACCATCACGTCGGCCTTCGCCAGCAGCCGGTGCACGACCGCCTGGCCCTCCGGCCGGGTGAAGTCGAGCGCGACGCTGCGCTTGCCGCGGTTGAAGGTCATGAACATGTGGTGTTCGCCGTCCGGCCCGCCGGCGCGCGGACCGGCGCCCTTGCGCGTGTCGTCGCCGCCGTCGGGATTCTCGATCTTCACCACGTCGGCGCCCATGTCGGCGAGGATCTGCGTGCACAACGGTCCGGCGATGACGCGGGAGAAATCGACGACGCGGATTCCGTCGAGCGGCGGACGGCCGGAGCTTGCCATGGATGCGCACCGATTCGCTGGGCCCGGCGGCGGCGCCGGGCGGTCTAGGACGGAACGAGGCGGCCGACGCGGCGCCGGACGCCGGCGGTCAGGCGCCCGGCGTCCACTTGTAGATGCGCTGGAGAGAGCCGCCCATCAGCGTCGCGCGGTCGCCGTCGGACAACCGGTCGGTGACGCGGAACGAGTCGACGCCCTGCTTGTAGGTCAGCAGCGCCACCGCCCGCGTCCAGTCCGTGCCCCACATGCAGCGCTCGAGCCCGAAGGCGTCGAAGATGCGGCCCAGTGGATCCCAGATGTCCTTGTACGGGAACGGCTGGTGCGCCAGCGTGCAGGCGCCGGTGATCTTCACAACCACGTTGGGCCGCGCCGCCAGCGCCAGCAGCTTGGGCAGCTCGGTCCACGGCTCCGGCGGCGCCGGCGGCTCGAACGGCTGCGCCAGGCCGAGATGGTCGATCACCAGCGTGGTGTCGGGATGCCGCGCGGCGAGCGCCGCGACCTGGTCCAGCCGGCCGCGCGCCATCAGGTTCACCGGCAGGCCGTGGCGGCCGGCGGCCGCGAGCACGCGGTTGACGCCGGGATCGGCGGGATCGGTCGACACGCCCTCGACCATCATGATGCGGATCGCGACGGCGCCCTTGGTGGCCGCCCAGTCGGCGATCGTGTCGGCCACGGCCGGGTCGTTGGCGTCGACCGGCTTGATCATCGCGAAGCGGCCGGGATGGGCGGCGTGGGCCGCGATCATGTAGCTGGGGTCGTAGCGGTACATGGTCCACACGGACACCAGCAGGGCCGCGTCGACGCCGACCGCGTCCATCGCCGCCACCATGTCGTCGCCGGTGACCTGCGGCGGGCCGTGCAGCACGGCCGTCCACGGCCGTCCGGGATGGTTCCGCTCGTAGACATGCACCTGCGCGTCGATCACCGGCATCGCTTCCACCCTTTCGCCCCGTCGGCGCCGGCGCGCCGCTTCAAGGCGCGCCCGTCCGACCGTCATTGGACGCGAGGCTAGGTCGCGCGGCGCCGCCGTTCAAGGCGGCGCTTGCCGAGACGCATTCCGAAACCGAGATCTTGGCCAGACGATTCTATCCACAGTGCGCACGTCCGCCCCGCACTTACGAGCGAACTTTATCGAATACGTCATCGCACGTACAATGGTCGTTGTTCGCAATGTGGCAGGACAGCGCAATGCCGGACGACGATGATCGAACAACGGCGGTTGGACTCTTCAATTTCGCCCATTCCTACTGGCGATCAGCCGCGACGCTGCGTGCGCATCCGGCGAAGGCAACTCATCCCGAGGACCCGGCATGGTTCCTGTACTGTCACGCCATCGAGCTATATTTGAAAGCGTTTCTTCGCTCTCGCGACGTTTCCGTGATGGCGCTTCGACGCGACTACGGTCACAACGTCAACCGCTTGGCGGCCGACGCACGAGAACGAGGGCTGTGCTTTGACAATGAAGATCACGAAGTAGTCAAGCTCATGATGGAGATGGACGTCTTGACTGTCCGATATATTCGGCGAGGCGCATTTACCCGTCCGACGCTTGATGCGCTTGACCGAACCTGCGCGAGCTTCCACGGCTCGATCGCAACGGCGCTCAGATGTAACGGTCACAGAATACGGGACTATCCCTTGGAGTGACGCGGTCGCCATAGCGGCACGTGTAGCGATTGGCCGGGGCGTCTGAATTCGGATGAGGGAGTGGCGGAATTAGAATCCGCACCCTTACTCCTTCGCCACGCACGTGCGTCGCGCCGCCCATCCGGCCGGCGCCGGACAGGCCCTTCAACGGGCCGCGCGCCGACCGGCCATGCGGCGGGCGAGGCGCCGGCGTTGCCGCGCACCGAGCCGCGCGCGGGCGACCGGCATCAACAGATCGCCCTTGAGCGCGAGGCGCGCGCGCTGCGCGGTGATGAACGCCCCGGCCGCGCGCGCGACCTCCTCGCGGGCATCGGCCGCGTCGACGTGAAGGCGCGCCTCCAGCGCGCGCGCCAGCCGCCCGGCGGCCGCCAGGACGTCGGCGTGGCCGCGCCGTAGCGACTCGATCAGGCCTCTCGCCGCGGCGTCGACGCCGGGAGCGTCGATCAGGATCGCGACCAGGTCCTCCTCGTCGGCGACGTGGCGCGCGAGATCCGTCCGCAGATAGGCGACCACGGCGCGCGCCAGCCGCCGCCACGCGCCGGCCCCGCCGCCGCCGGCGATGTTCTCCAGCAAGTTGAGCACCGCCAGCAGGCGGTAGTGCTCGGCGTCGTGGTAGTCGAGCGGCTCGTCGAGGAGCGCGGCGTCCAGCGCCTCGATCGCGCCACCGCGGGCCGCCTCCGGGGCGCCTCCATCGGCGCGGGCGTCCATCGACCTCTCACTGGACCAGCGGCGAGCTGGCGGCGGGAAGATCGACCCCCTCGATACGGGCCGCTCCGGCCAGCAGGCGGATATACTGGGCGACGCCGCGCGTCCACGACCGCGTGCGCAGCTCCTCGGCGATCGCGCCGGCCATCGCGTCGTACGGCAGCTCGCGCCCGCGCGCGATGTGGTCGACGCGCACGACGTGATAGCCGTAGCGCGTCGGCACGGGCACGGGGCAGAGCCCCGGCGCGTCGAGATTGAACAGGAACGTCTCCAACTCGTCGACGGTGTCGCCGCGCGCGACCTGGCCGAGACGGCCGCCGTCGCTCTTCGAGGGGCACGCGGAACGCTCCGCCGCCAGCGCCGGGAACAGCTCCGGTCGCGCCGCCAGCGTAGCGATCAGCTCTTGCGCCGCCGCCTTGGCGCGGACGCGGGCGTCCGCGTCGTCGGGCGCCGCCATCAGCAGGATGTGCGCCGCCTCGACGAGGTCGGGACTCCGGTAGCGGGCGCGGTTGTTGGCCCAGTAGCGGCGGCACGTCGCGTCGTCGGGCTCAGGCACGGCGACGGCCTCCGACAACAGGGCCGCGATCGCCGCGTCGTCGCCGTCGGGATCGGACTCGACCGCCGCCGCGCCGGTCAGGCCGCGGCGCGCGGCCTCGCGAAGCAGCAGCGCGCGCACCACCAGAGCCCGCGCCGCCGATCCGCGCGCGGCGTCGACCGACACGTCGGGATGGTGCTGGGTCTCGCGCGCGATCGCCGCCTCGGAATCTCGACGCCGTCGACCGAGACCGCGGTCATGGCCGCGCTCCCGACGCCGGCGGCGCCGATCCCCGGCGGCGGACCACCTGGTAGGGACGGAACACGTACCAGACCGGCGCGCTCCAGACGTGCACGAGCCGGCTGAAGGGGAACAGCAGGAAGATCGTCATGCCGAGGAACATGTGCGCCTTGAACACGGCGTCGACACCGGCCACCACGTCGGCGGCGCCGCCACGGAAGGTCACGATCCGCTGCGCCCACTCCGACAGCGCCATCATCACGCCGCCGTCGAGGTGACCCGCCGAGAACGGGATCGTGGCCATGCCGAGCACGAGCTGGACCCAGAGGATCGCCAGGATCGCGATGTCCATCGCGGAGCTGGTGGCGCGGATGCGCGGATCCGACAGGCGCCGGTGCAGCAGCATCGAGAGGCCGACGAAGCACGCCGCGCCGGCGATGCCGCCGGACACCATCGCCAGCAGCTGCTTGCCGCCGGCGGAGATGAAATGCTCGTAGACGGCGTGCGGCGTCAGCATGCCGACGAAGTGCCCGGCGAACAGGAACAGCACGCCGACGTGGAACAGGTTGCTGCCCCAGCGGAGCTGGCGCGCGCGCAGCATCTGGCTCGAGCCGCTGCGCCAGGTGTACTGCTCGCGGTCGAACCGGATCAGGCTGCCGGCGAGGAACACCGCGCCGCAGATGTACGGGTAGATGCCGAAGACGAACTGGTGGAGGTAGGCCTGCATCGTCCTCTCCTATGCCGTCATGCGCGCGACCATGGCCGACGCCCGGCCGCAGCCGGCGCCGTCCTGGAGACCGGGCGCGTTCTCCGGGCCGAACGTCACCGCCGCGTCCTCCCAGGCGCGGTCGAGCGCCACGAGGTCGTTCTCGTCGACGTCGTCGACCGCCGAGACGTCGGCGGGCAGCGTCGCGCCGGCGATCTCGGCCAGCGCGAGGAACGCCGCCGCGTAGGGCGAGCGCCGCTTGTCGAGGCGGGCGTAGACCGCCGCCAGGATGTGGCCTGTCTCGGCCAGCAGCCGGCGCGCCTCGGCCGGGTCGAGGATCGACAGGAACTCGAGGAACAGCGGCAGGTAGTCCGGCAGCTCGCCGGCGGTCACGTCCAGCCCGTGCTGGCGGTACAGGGCGACGAGGTCGAGCATCGCCGGTCCGCGGTCGCGCGAATCGCCATGCACGTGCTCGAACAGGTGCAGCGACAGCGTGCGCACGCGATCGAACAGGGACACGAACTCCGCCTGGCGGTCGAGCGTGTCGCCGCCGCCGAGCGCCAGCATCAGCCGCTCGACGCCGGCGCGCGCCGACGGCGAGAGGAAGGCCTCCGAGCGCAGCGCGTCGCGCAGCTCCGGCAGCGCGGCGCGCAGCCCGACGTCGGGATAGGACAGCAGCCGGCCGATCACGCGCAGGGTGAACATCACGACACCTCCTCCGGCTTGCGGGCCTTTCTCGCGCCGCCGAACAGGCCGATGCCGCTGGTCGCGGCCCCGTCCGAGCAGCCGTTGCCGAACGAGAAGCCGCAGCCGCCGCGCAGGTCGAAGGCGTTCTCCGCGTACTCGCGGTGCGTCGAGGGGATGACGTACCGGTCCTCGTAGTTGGCGATCGCCATGGTCCGGTACATGTCGTCGACCTGGGCCGCGGTCAGCGACACGCGCTCGAGCAGGTCGGCGCGCTCGACGCCGTCCACGTGGCGCGCCCGCATGTAGGCGCGCATCGCCATCATGCGCTCCAGCGCCGAGACCACGGGCGCCTCCTCGCCGGCGGTCAGCAGGTTGGCGAGGTAGCGCACGGGGATGCGCAGCGACCGCACGTCGGGAATGTCCCCCGACATGCCGATCTTGCCCGCGTCGGCGGCGGCGTGGATCGGCGAGAGCGGCGGCACGTACCACACCATCGGCAGCGTGCGGTATTCGGGATGGAGCGGGAACGCGATCTTCCAGTCGATCGCCATCCGGTAGGTCGGCGACCTGCGCGCCGCGGTCAGCCACGCCTCGGGGACGCCGTCGCGCCGCGCCTGCGCGACCACCGCCGGATCCTCGGGGTCGAGGAAGAGGTCGAGCTGCGCCTGGTAGACGTTCCGGTCCCCCTCCACGGCGGCCGCCGCCTCGATGCGGTCGGCGTCGTAGAGCATCACGCCGAGGTAGCGGATGCGTCCGACGCAGGTCTCCGAGCAGACCGTCGGTTCGCCCGCCTCGATCCGCGGATAGCAGAACACGCACTTCTCGGCCTTCCCCGACTGCCAGTTGTAGTAGATCTTCTTGTAGGGGCAGGCGCTGACGCACATGCGCCAGCCGCGGCACTTGTCCTGGTCGACGAGGACGATGCCGTCCTCCTCGCGCTTGTAGATCGATCCCGACGGGCACGCCGCGACGCAGGCCGGGTTGAGGCAGTGCTCGCAAAGCCGCGGCAGGTAGAACATGAAGGTGTTCTCGAACTGCCCGTAGATCTCCTTCTGGACGCCCTCGAAGTTGGCGTCGCGCGAGCGCTTGGCGAACTCGGTGCCGAGGATCTCCTCCCAGTTCGGACCCCACTTGATGCGGTCCATGCGCTTGCCGGTGATGAGGGACACCGGGCGCGCCACCGGCATAGCCTCGGACTCCGGCGCCGTCTGGAGGTGCTCGTAGTCGAAGGTGAACGGCTCGTAGTAGTCGTCGATCTCCGGCAGATGCGGATTGGCGAAGATCTTCGACAGAACGCGCCAGCGGCCGCCGATCCTCGGCTGGATGCGGCCGTTGCGCAGGCGGGTCCAGCCGCCCTTCCACTTGTCCTGGTTCTCCCACTCCTTGGGGTAGCCGATGCCCGGTTTGGTCTCGACGTTGTTGAACCAGGCGTATTCGACGCCCGACCGGCTCGTCCAGACGTTCTTGCACGTCACCGAGCAGGTGTGGCAGCCGATGCACTTGTCGAGGTTGAGCACCATCGCGATCTGGGCGCGCACTTTCATGGTCGTCCTCCAGGTCCGCCGCGACGCCGGCTCAACGCGCCGCCGGCGCGACGAGCGGGCCGTCGAGCCAGTCGATGTTCGCCATCTTCCGCACGATCACGAACTCGTCGCGGTTCGTGCCGATCGTCCCGTAGTAGTTGAACCCGTAGCTCTGCTGCGCGTAGCCGCCGATCATGTGCGTCGGCTTCGGGCAGGCGCGCGTGACGGAGTTGTGGATGCCGCCGCGCGCGCCGGTGATCTCGCTGCCCGGCACGTTCACGATCTTCTCCTGCGCGTGGTACATCATGACCATGCCCGACGGGACGCGCTGGCTGACGACGGCGCGCGCGACCAGCGCGCCGTTGGCGTTGAACGCCTCGATCCAGTCGTTGTCCTCGATGCCGGCGGCCTTCGCGTCGGTCTCGCTCAGCCACACGATCGGCCCGCCGCGCGAGAGCGTCAGCATCAGCAGGTTGTCGGTGTAGGTGCTGTGGATGCCCCATTTCTGGTGCGGCGTGATGAAGTTCAGCACCAGCTCGCGGTTGCCGTTGCCGCGCTTGCCGAGAAGCGGCGCGATGGTGCCGGTGTCCACCGGCGGCCGGTAAGAGCACAGCGCCTCGCCGAACGCCCGCATCCACGCGTGGTCCTGGTAGAGCTGCTGGCGGCCCGTGAGCGTGCGCCACGGGATCAGCTCGTGCACGTTGGTGTAGCCCGCGTTGTAGGAGACCTTCTCGGACTCCAGCCCGCTCCAGGTCGGCGACGAGATGATCTTGCGCGGCTGCGCGACGGTGTCGCGGAACCGGATCTTGTCGTCCTCGCGCGCCTCGGCGAGGTGGCGGTGGTCGCGGCCGGTGGCCTTGCCCAAGGCCGCCCACGCCTTGACCGCGACGTGGCCGTTCGTCTCCGGCGCCAGGCTCAGGATCACCTCGGCCGCGTCGATGTCGGTCTCGATCCGGGGCAGGCCCTTGCTCACGCCGTCCTCGGTCACGACGCCGTTCAGCTCGCCGAGGAACTTGACCTCGTCGTCCGTGTTCCAGCCGATGCCCTTGCCGCCGTTTCCGGCTTTCACCATCAGCGGACCGAGCGAGGTGAACTTGCGGTAGGTGTTCGGATAGTCGCGCTCGACCACGGCCATCGACGGCGCGGTCCTGCCCGGGACCAGCTCGCATTCGCCGGCGCCCCAGTCCTTCGGTTCGAACGCCTGCGCGAGTTCGCCGGGCGTGTCGTGCATGATCGGCGTCAGCACGAGCTCTTTCTCGACGCCGAGATGCGGCTTGCAGACCTCCGAGAACGACCTGGCGATGCCCTTGAAGATCTCCCAGTCGCTGCGCGCCTCCCACGCCGGATCGACCGCCGCGGTCAGCGGATGGATGAAGGGGTGCATGTCCGACGTGTTGAGATCGTGCTTCTCGTACCAGGTGGCAGTCGGCAGCACGATGTCGGAGTACATGCATGTCGTGGACATGCGGAAGTCGAGCGTCACCAGCAGGTCCAGCTTGCCGTCGGGAGCGTCCCGCCACCGGACCTCGAGCGGCTTCTCCGCCCCCTCCTCGCCGAGATCCTTGCCCTGCACGCCGTGCTGGGTGCCGAGCAGGTGCTTGAGGAAGTACTCGTGACCCTTGCCGCTCGAGCCCAGCAGGTTCGAGCGCCAGACGAACATGTTGCGCGGGAAGTTCACGGGATTGTCGGGATCCTCGCTGGCCATGCGCAGGGTCCGGTTCTTGAGCGCGTCGCACGCGTAGGCCACCGGATCCTTGCCGGCGGCGGCGGCGTCGCGGCAGACGTCGAGCGCGTTGGCCGCCAGCTGCGGCGCCGACGGCAGCCAGCCCATGCGCTCTGCGCGCACGTTGAGGTCGACCAAACTGCCCTTGACGCTGCCCTTCTCGAGCGGCGAGAGGATCGATTCGACGCCGACCTTCTCGTACCGCCACTGGCCGGTGTGCAGGTAGAAGAACGAGGTCGAGTTCATCTGCTTGGGCGGGCGGTGCCAGTCGAGCGCGAAGGCCAGCGGCGCCCAGCCGGTCTGCGGCCGCAGCTTCTCCTGGCCGACGTAGTGGGCCCAGCCGCCGCCCGACTGGCCGACGCATCCGCACATCACCAGCAGGTTGATGATGGCGCGGTAGTTCATGTCGGCGTGGTACCAGTGGTTCACCGCGGCGCCGAGGATCACCATCGACTTGCCGTTGGTCTTGTGCGCGTTCTCGGCGAAGGCGCGCGCCACCTCGACCACGCTGGCGCGGGGAACGCCGGTGATCCGCTCCTGCCAGGCCGGCGTGTAGGGAACGTCGTCGTCGAACGAGGCCGCCACGTTGCCGCCGCCGAGGCCGCGATCGACGCCGTAGTTGGCCAGGAAGAGGTCGTAGACCGTGGCGACCAGCGCCTCGCCGTCCTTCAGCGCGAGGCGCTTGGCCGGCACGTTCCGGTCGAGGACGGATTCGTGCGCCGTGCTCTTGAAGTGCTCGTGCGCGATGTTGCCGAAATACGGGAAGCCGACCGGGACGACCTCGTCGTGGCCGGCGGCCAGCGTCAGGCGCGGCTTGAACTCGGAACCGGTCGTGGCGTCGCGCGTCTCAAGGTTCCACTTCCCCTGCTGACCCCACCGGAAGCCCACGGTGCCGGTCGGCACGGCGATGTTCCCCGTGGCGTCGTCGACGCACAGCGTCTTCCAGTCGGGGTTGTTGGTCTCGCCCTTGCCGTCGACGAAGTCCGAGGCGCGCAGGAAGCGGCCGGCGACGTAGCGGCCGTCGCGCTTCTCGAGCCGGACCAGCATCGGCATGTCGGTGTAGCGGCGGCAGTAGTCGTCGAAATAGGCGCTCCTGCCTTTGACGTGCCATTCGCTCAGCACGACGTGGCCCATCGCCATCGCGAGCGCGGCGTCGGTGCCCTGCTTGGGCGCCAGCCACACGTCGGCGAACTTCGAGGCCTCGCTGTAGTCGGGCGTGACCGTGACGGTCTTGGCGCCCTTGTAGCGGACCTCGGTCATGAAATGGGCGTCGGGCGTGCGCGTCTGCGGCACGTTCGAGCCCCACATCATGATGAAGGTGGAGTTGTACCAGTCGGCGCTCTCGGGCACGTCGGTCTGCTCGCCCCAGGTCTGCGGCGAGGACGGCGGCAGGTCGCAGTACCAGTCGTAGAAGCTCATGCAGACGCCGCCGATCAGCGACAGGTAGCGCGAGCCGGCGGCGTAGGAGACCATCGACATCGCCGGGATCGGCGAGAATCCGATGATCCGGTCGGGGCCGTGCCGCTTGACGGTGTAGGCGTTGGCGGCGGCGATCAGCTCGTTGATCTCGTCCCAGCCGGCGCGCACGAAGCCGCCGCGGCCGCGCACCTCGCGGTAGGTCCGCGCCTTGGCGGGATCCTCGACGATCGACGCCCACGCGGTCACCGGGTCCGGCGAGACCGCCTTGGCGGCGCGCCACAGGCGCAGCAGCCGCCCGCGCACCAGCGGGTACTTCACGCGGTTGGCGCTGTAGAGGTACCAGCTGTAGCTGGCGCCGCGCGAGCAGCCGCGCGGCTCGTGGTTCGGCAGGTCCGGCCGCGTGCGCGGGTAGTCGGTCTGCTGCGTCTCCCAGGTGACGATCCCGCCCTTGACGTAGATCTTCCACGAGCAGGAGCCGGTGCAGTTGGCGCCGTGCGTGGAGCGCACGATCCGGTCGTGGCTCCAGCGGCCGCGGTAGCCGTCCTCCCACGTCCGGTCCTCGTTGGTGACGGTGCCGTGGGCGCCCGAGAAGGCTTCGACATTCTTGCGGAAGAACATCAGCCGGTCGAGGAAGTGGCTCATGGTGCGGTCTCCTTGATCGGTCGCGTCAGGCGGCGGCGGGCGCGGCCGCCGGACGGGCGCGCTCGATGTCGTGGAGCAGGCCGCCCCGGCGGGTGTAGAAGAACCAGGTGATGGCGATGCAGGTGACGTAGAAGGCGCAGAACGCCCACAACGCGGCCTGCGGTCCGCCGGTGATCGAGATCGAGCTGCCGTAGGCCTTGGGCACGAAGAACGCGCCGTAGGCCGCGATCGCCGAGGTGAAGCCGATGATCGCGGCCGACTCCTTGTCGCCCTGCAGGCGGCGCGCGTCGGCGGTGGCGCCCGGCATCAGCCGGTCCATGTCCCTGCGCATGATCGCGGGGATCATCTGGAACGTCGACGCGTTGCCCACGCCGCTGGCGAAGAACAGCAGCAGGAACATCGCGAAGAACCCGGCGAAGTTCCGCTCGCCGAGGAAGTGCACGACGCCGGCGGCGCCGAACGCCATGACGATGAACACCCAGAAGGTCACGCGGCCCCCGCCCCAGCGGTCGGAGACCCAGCCGGTCAGCGACCGCGACACGGCGCCGACCAGCGGCCCGAGGAAGGCGTACTGCAGGGCGTTGATCTCGGGGAACTGCGTCTTCGCCAGCAGCGGGAATCCGGCCGAGTAGCCGATGAAGGATCCGAACGTGCCGGTGTACAGCCAGCACATGATCCAGTTGTGGCGGCGCTGGAAGATGATCGACTGGTCGGCGAACGACGCCTTGGCGGAGGCGAGGTCGTTCATCCCTAACCACGCCGCGAAGGCGGACGCGACGATGAACGGCACCCAGATGAAGCCGGCGTTCTGCAGCCACATCCTGCTCTCGCGGCCGGCTTCCTTGGCGGTCACGGGATCGCCGCCCAGCCAGCCGAACACGCCGGCGGTGATCACCAGCGGCACCACGAACTGCACGACGCTGACGCCGAGGTTGCCCAGGCCGGCGTTGAGCGCCAGCGCGTTGCCCTTCTCCGCCTTCGGGAAGAAGAAGGAGATGTTCGACATCGACGAGGCGAAGTTGCCGCCGCCGAAGCCGCACAGCAGCGCCAGCACGAGGAACATCCAGTACGGCGTCGCGGGGTTCTGGACCGCGAATCCGATCCCCAGCGCCGGGATCAGCAGCGACCACGTCGCCAGCGTCGTCCACAGCCGCCCGCCGAAGATCGGCACCGTGAAGGAGTAGAAGATCCGCAGCGTGGCGCCGGACAGGCCGGGCAGCGCCGCCAGCCAGAACAGCTGGTCCGTGCTGTAGCGGAAGCCGATCGCCGGCAGCTTCGCGACCACCACCGACCACACCATCCACACCGCGAACGACAGCAGCAGCGCCGGGATCGAGATCAGCAGGTTGCGCCGCGCGATGGCGCGTCCCGTGGACGACCAGAAGGCCGGATCCTCGGGGCGCCAGTCGGCGATCGTCTTGGCCGACAGCGCGCCGACGTGGCGCGGTTCGTGGATCTCGCGCATCTCCGGCAGTTCCGGCAGGCGGTCGAGCGCCTCGCCGGCGGCTTCCCGCTCCATCGCGCGTATCGACACGTGCATCCAGACCAGAGAGCCGGCGGCGATCAGGAACAGCAGCATGAAGCAGCTCGTCCACACGCCAGTGAGGTCGTTCATGACGCCGAAGGCGATCGGCAGCGCGAAGCCGCCCAGGCCGCCGACCAAGCCGACGACGCCGCCGACGGCGCCGACGTGCTTCGGGTAGTAGACCGGGATGTGCTTGTAGACCGCGGCCTTGCCGAGGCTCATGAAGAAGCCCAGCACGAACGCCACGACCGTGAACGTGACGAGGCCCATCTCCATCGTGAAGGCGATCGGACCGGTTATGCCCTTCACGACGTACTGGGTCGGCGGGTAGGACATCACGAAGCAGGCCGCCACCGAGACGCCGAACGTCCAGTACATGACGCGCCGCGCGCCGTACCTGTCGGACAGCACGCCGCCGTAGATCCGGAACAGGCTGGCGGGCACCGAGTAGGCGGCGCCGATCATGCCGGCGGTGGTGATGTCGAGGCCGTAGACGCCGATGAGGTAGCGCGGCAGCCACAGCGCGAGCGCCACGAAGCCGCCGAAGACGAAGAAGTAGTAGAGCGAGAACCGCCAGACCTGGACGTTGCGCAGCGGCTCGAGCATCGCCGACATCGGCTCCGGCCGCGCTCCCGTGCGACGGCGCTCGGCGAGCAGCGGGTCGTCCTTCGTGCCGAACCAGAACAGCGCGGCCATGACGACCAGCGCTCCGGCCCAGATCTCGGCGACCGTCTTCCAGCCGTAGGCGACCATGATGAACGGGGCGAGGAACTTGGTGACCGCCGCGCCGACGTTGCCGGCGCCGAACACGCCGAGCGCCGTTCCCTGCTTGCCGGTCGGATACCAGCGCGAGACGTAGGCGATTCCGACCGAGAAGGAGCCGCCGGCGATGCCGACGCCGAGCGCGGCGATCAGGAAGGTCGTGTAGGTCGTGGCGTAGGTCAGCAACCACGTGGCGACCGCCGCGGCGAGCATCACCAGCACGTAGACGATCCGGCCGCCGTACTGGTCGGTCCAGATGCCGAGCATGAGCCGGCTGAGGGAGCCGGTCAGGATCGGCGTGCCGACGAGCAGGCCGAACTGGGTGTCCGAGAGGCCGAGGTCGGCCTTTATCTGGACGCCGATGATGGAGAAGATCGTCCACACCGCGAAGCAGACGGTGAAGGCCACCGTGCTCCATCCCAACGCGTTGGTCTGGTCGCCGCTCCGTATCCCGCCACCACCGACTTGCATGGTTCCCCCCGGTGTCGTGCCGCTTCCAAGGCGCATGCTTCGCCGTCGCGGGCGCGAGGCCTGTTGACCTGGGTCAACGAATCGGCCGCCACGGGCACGCCGACGCCGGAACTTGACCGGCGGGGTGCCCTGGCCTTGATCGCGGTCAAGATCCGTGATGGCCGCCGGAAGACCGCGGGTTGATTCGGATCAATGATGGCGCCGCGGGCCGCGCACATGCTGGCGTGGGTGGACGACCGCCCCGGAGGCCCCATGAGACCGACCGACGCGCCGCTGCTGCGCCGTTCCCCGCTCTTCGCCCGGATGACCGACGCGCACATCTCCGGTCTGCTGCTGGGGACGTTCGCGCAGACGCTCCCCAAGGGAACGACGCTGTGCGTGCAGGACGAGCGGCCGGAGTTCCTGCACATCGTCATGGACGGCCGCGTCGGCTTGTTCGCGGACAACAAGGAAGGACAGCGGACGGTGGTCGAGTTCTTCGGGTGCGGCGACGCCTTCATCGCGCCCGCCGCGATGCTGGACGCGCCCTACCTCATGACCGCGACGTTGATCGCCGATTCGCGGATCCTGATGTGGCCCGCCGGGCCGTTCCGGGCCGCCCTGAAAAGCGACCCGGATCTGTCCTACGGGATGTCGATGCTGCTGGCGGGGTACTGGCGGTCGCTGGTCGGCCAGATCAAGGATCTCAAGCTCCACACCGCGGTCCAGCGCGTCGCGGGCTTCCTCGTCAAGCTATCGCCGCGCGAGCACGGCCCCGTCACGGTGCGCCTGCCCGAAGGCCGCAACCTGATCGCCGCGCGCGTCGGCATCAGCCCGGAATGCTTCTCGCGGGCCTACGCGGTCCTAAAGCACCACGGCGTCTCCGGCGGCGGACGCGACGTGACCATCGACGACCCGCAGCGGCTCCGCGACCTCGCGGGCGGCGGCTGGCCGACGCTCCCCGCGCCGGCCGCCGCGGCCGCGACGCGGAGGCCGCCGGTGAACGTGGAGGCGCGCGCGACCTGACGGCGAGGTCTCGACGGCGGCGGTAGATACGACGCCGTAGGCCTCCCGCACCGCGGCCGTCGGGCTTACGCCATCCTTGGCGGCGGGGCGCCGCGCCTCGTCAAGCCGCGCCATGCCGACGCTGAACGCTGAAGAACGCGCTTCGTTCGCCGATCATCTCGGTGGCACCGCAGCTAGGCCAGCCGAGGGCGGCGTCGCGCCACCGACGAGAGATGGATTGGCGTCGGAATAAATCCCCGAGAGGCGACTTCGCCCGTCATATGCTATTGATATGATTGTATTTTCTGGCGACTGGCTGGGGCGCCTGGATTCGAACCAGGGGATGGCGGAATCAAAATCCGCTGCCTTACCGCTTGGCTACGCCCCAGCGTCGCGCCGCCCGTCCGGCGGGCGCCGGACTGGTACTCCAACCGGCCGCGCGCCTCAAGTCCGCCGCCTCACGCCCCGCCGGCGTCGATTTCGCCCGCCGCCAGGCGGCGGCTCTCGCGCGCGTAGCGCACCAGCGCCGCGAAGCGGTACAGGCCGTGCACGAACTTGCCGTAGGGCATGGTCAGGAACAGCGCGAACACGACGCCGAGATGCAACGCCAGCAGCGACGCCATGGCCGGCGTCGCGCGCAGCAGCAGCAGCGCCAGCCCGGTGGCGCTGGTCAGGAACAGCATCGCCAGGAACGCCACGTCCATGCCCAGCCGCGGCGGATCGCGCAGCGCCGGATCACGCGTCATCTTGGCCTTGAGCAATCCGACGGGCCCGATCAGGAGCCCGACGCCGCCCAGCGCGCCGAGCACGACCGGCAGGTCGTACCAAGGGTACGGGGCCACGCGGCCGAGGACGTAGTGGTAGAGCGTCGCCACCGAGGTCGAGGCGAAGCACAGCAGGAAGCCGTAGAAGGTCAGGTGGTGGTAGAGCCTCCGGTTGTCTGTCGGCCGCTCGTCGTCGTTGACGCAGCCGACGCCGCCGCCGTCGAGATAGCGCAGCCGGCCGGCATCGCGCATCGCCTGCCACAGCGAGACCGGCTCCGCGAGCGTCGCCGCCGGTTCGCCGATATCGCGCCAGAAATTGCGCAGACCCATCAGGGACGCGACGACGGCGTAGAGGAACGCCGCGCCGAACAGCGCCGCCATCGCGTTGTGCGGCATCAGCCGGTAGAACGCGCCCGGCCCGGTGTGGCTGGCGAACAGGACGGCGGGATCGTGCCACGCCGCGAAGCCGGCGATGAAGCCCGCCACGCTCAACGCCGCGATCGCCGCGATGGCGAGGCCATTGCGCCGGAACAGGCCGGAGAACGCCGCCGGCCAGGCGTAGCGCTCGTAGGATTCGGCGCGCAGCGCCGCCAGCGTCACCGGCACGTTCACGTCGAACTCGTGCGGCGGCGAGAACTGGCAGTCGCTGAAGCAGGCGCCGCAGCCATGGCAGAGATTGGCGAGGTAGTTGAGATCGCCGTCCGGGAAGGCGCGCCGCATCTCCATCGCCGGGAACACGGCGCAGAGGCCTTCGCAGTACCGGCAGGAGTTGCAGACCGTCATCAGACGATCCGCCTCCTCCAGGAGCCTAGTTGCGTGCATTGCCGGCGGCCTCCCGTCCCGCGATGCGGCCGAAGACGCTGCCGATCGTCATGCCGATGCCGGCGGCGTAGCCCTTGCCGAGGACGTTGCCGGCCATGATCTCGCCGGCGGCGAACATGTTGGCCGAGGGCCGGCCGTCCTCCATCAGCATGCGCGCGCGCTCGTTCACGCGGGTGCCGAGATAGGTGAAGGTGATGCCCGGGCGCACGGGATAGGCGTAGAACGGCGCCGTCTCGATGCGCCGCGCCCAGTGCGTCTTGGCCGGCGTCAGCCCCTCGGTGCGGCAGTCGTCGAGGATCGTGTGGTCGAACGTGCCGGGCCGCACGGCGGCGTTGAACGCCGCGACCGTGCCCTCGAGCGCCGCCGGATCGAGGCCGAGCTTGCCGGCAAGCGCGCCGATGCTCGGCGCCTCGATGGCGGGATAGAGCGAGGGCATGAACATGGTCAGCGATTTCGCGTCGAACACGATGTAGGCGATCTGATCTGGCTGGCCGGCGACCAGCCGGCCCCAGATGGCGTAGCGCTTCGGCCAGAAATCCTCGCCCTCGTCGTAGAAGCGCTCGGCGTCGCGGTTGACGACGATGCCGAACACCACGCAGTCCAGCCGCGTGATGATGCCGCCGTCGTACTTCGGAGCGCGCGCGTCGATCGCCACCGCGTGGCACTGGGTCGGATCGCCGACGCGCCGCACGCCGGCGGCGAGCAGCATCTTGAGGATCGTGCCCTTGTTGTTGCGCGTGCCCCGGATCAGGAAGTTATCCGCGGCGTCGCCCCAGTACTCCTTCAGCCACTCGATGTTGGACTCGAAGCCGCCGGCGGCGGCGACCAGCGCGCCGGCCCGCACCGTGGCGTCGGCGCCGTCGCGGCGCAGGGTGGCCGACAGGAACATGCCGTCGGCGATGTCCATCGACACCACCTCGGCCTCGTAGAGGATGTCGACGCCCAGCCGCTCGGCCGTCAGGTACAGCGCGTTGAGCATGGCGCGCCCGCCGCCGAGGAAGAACGAGTTGGTGCGGCCGAGGCTCAGGGTGCCGCCCAGCGACGGCTGGAAGCGCACGCCCTGCTCGACGATCCAGTCCAGCATCTCCTTGGATTCATGGATCATCATGCGGGCGAGCTTCTCGTCGGTCTCGCCGCCGGTGACGCGCAGCAGGTCGTCGAAGAACTCCTCCTCGGTGTAGGGCCCCGACAAAGTGGCCGTCGCCGCGTCGTGGGCGCAACGCATGTTGCGGGTGTGGCGCGTGTTGCCGCCGCGCCAGAACTTCGTCGCCGCCTCCAGCACCAGCACCGAGGCGCCGGCCCGGCGCGCGCTGATCGCCGCGCACAGCGCGGCGTTGCCGCCGCCGATCACCAGCACGTCGTACTTGCGCGTCAGATCGACCATCATGCTCCCCGACCCGCGGGGAGCGCCGCGGCCGCTCCGTGGATACGGCCGCGGGCCGCGATGTTCAAGCACCGCCGGTGGCGCGGTAGCGTGGCGCGCAATGCGGACATGCTCGCGGGGTGGCGCGGTTGGCGGGCGCGGGCGGCGCGCGCTAGCATCGGCCTCCACTCTCCCCCCTGCCCCGGCGACGCGTTCAGCGCGGCCGGCGGCGCGACTCCCGCGAGGACACCCATGAACGCCATGACCGACGCCGATCCGGCGCTGATGAAATTCGGCGTCGGCCAGCCCGTGCCGCGCACCGAGGACCCCACCCTGCTGCGCGGCGAGGGGCGCTACACCGACGACGTCAACCTGCCGGGCCAGGCCCACGCCGTGATGGTGCGCAGCCGGCACGCGCACGGCGTCCTGCGCGGCATCGACTCCGTGGAGGCGCTGGGCATGCCGGGGGTGCTCGCCGTCTACACGGCGGCCGATCTCGAGGCCGCCGGGTTCGGCACGCTGAAATGCCCCGTGAACATCCCCAACCGCGACGGCACGCCGATGAAGACCCCGGTGCGGCCGCCGCTGGCCAAGGGCCACGTGCGCTTCGTCGGCGAGGCGGTGGCGGTCGTCGTCGCCGAGACGCAGATCCAGGCCAAGGACGCCGCCGAGGCCGTCGTCCTCGACGTCGAGGAGCTGCCGGCGGTGACCACGCCCGACGCGGCGCTGGCACCGGACGCGCCGCGGATCCACCCCGAGGCGCCGGGCAATCTGGTGCTCGACTTCCACTACGGTGACGCCGCGGCGGTGGCGGCCGCGTTCGCCAAGGCCGCGCACGTGACGCGGCTGGCGATCGACAGCAACCGGATCGTGGTCAACGCCATGGAACCGCGCTCAGCCATCGGCGCATACGACGCCGCCAGCGGCCGCTGGACGCTGCATGTCGGCTGCCAGGGCGCGTTCGGCATGCGCGCGACCATCGCCAAGGAGATCCTCGGCGTCGCGCCCGACAAGGTGCGCGTGCTGACCGGCAACGTCGGCGGCTCGTTCGGCATGAAGGCGCCGGCCTATCCCGAGTATCCGCCGCTGCTGCTGGCGGCGAAGCTGCTGGGCCGGCCGGTGAAGTGGACGGACGAACGCTCGGAGAGCTTCCTGTCCGACCACCACGGCCGCGACCACCAGCGCGTGGCGGAACTCGCGCTCGACGCCGACGGGCGCTTCCTCGCCGTGCGCCTGACCGGCACCAGCAACGCCGGCGCGTTCATCTATCCGCCGGTGCCGGCGACGGCCAACGCGGTGAAGAACATCGTCGACGTCTACCGCACGCCGGTGATCGAGGTGAACACCAAGGTGGCGTTCACCAACACGACGCCGATCGCGGCCTACCGCGGCGCCGGGCGCCCGGAGGGCAACTACTTCATGGAGCGCCTGATCGACACGGCGGCGCGCGAGACCGGCATCGACCGCGTCGAGCTGCGGCGGCGCAACCACATCGCGCCGGAGGCGATGCCGTACAAGGCGCCGTCGGGCATGCTCTACGACAGCGGCGAGTTCCGCGCCGTGCTCGACAAGGCGCTGGCGGCGGCCGACTGGGACGGCTTCGACAAGCGCCGCGCCGAGAGCGAGGCGCGGGGCATGTTGCGCGGCCGCGGCATCGGCAGCTACCTCGAGGTGACCGCCCCGCCGGGCAAGGAGATGGGCGGGCTGCGCTTCGAGGCAGACGGCAAGGTCACGATGATCAGCGGCACTTTGGACTACGGCCAGGGCCACGCCGCGCCCTTCGCGCAGGTGCTGGTCGACAAGCTAGGCATCCCGTTCGACCGCTTCCGGCTGGTGCAGGGCGACAGCGACGAGTTGAAGGCCGGCGGCGGCACGGGCGGCTCGCGCTCGATGATCGTCGCCGGACAGGCGTTCCTCGAGGCCGGCGACCTGGTGATCGAGAAGGGGAGGAAGGCCGCCGCGCATCTGCTGGAGGCCGCCTTCGCCGATATCGAGTTCGCGCGCGGCCGCTTCCGCATCGCCGGCACGGACCGGAGCATCGGCCTGCTGGAGGTGGCGCAACGCCTGCGCCAGGCCGCCAAGCTGCCGGACGACGTGCCCTCGTCGCTCGACGTCGGCCACGTCTCCGACACGCCGCCCTCGGCGTTCCCAAACGGCTGCCACGTCGCCGAGGTCGAGATCGATCCCGACACCGGCGCCGTCACGGTGGCGCGCTACGTCATGGTCAACGATTTCGGCACGGTCGTGAATCCGCCGCTGGTCGAAGGCCAGAGCCACGGCGGCGTCGTGCAGGGCATCGGCCAGGCGCTGATGGAGCGGACGGTGTACGACGAGCAAGGCCAGCCGCTGGCCGGCTCGTACATGGATTACGCCATGCCGCGGGCCTCCGATTCCCCGTCCTTCACGGTGATCAGCCACCCCGTGCCGGCCAAGACCAACACGCTGGGCGTCAAGGGCTGCGGCGAGGCGGGCTGCGCCGGCGCGCTGCCGTCGGTGATGAACGCCATCGTCGACGCGCTGTCGGCGCGCGGCGTCGCGCACATCGACATGCCGGCGACCCCGGAGAAGGTCTGGCGCGCGCTCAATCCGTGAGAGGGATGCGGCGTGGCCGGATAGAGGCAAGTTGCCGGACCACCTCTTCTGTCATCCCGAGCGCAGCGAGGGATCCAGGGTCGACACCTGGATCCCTCGCTGCGCTCGGGATGGCAGAGAAGGCTCGCTCCGGCTCCGCCTTACGCCGCGTCCAGCTTCGGGTGGGCGGTGTGCCAGCCGGCTGCCTGCTCGTAGGCGTGGGCGACGCGGTAGACCGTGGCCTCCTCGAAGGCGTGGCCGACGATCTGCATGGCCAGCGGTAGCCCCGCCCGCGAGAAGCCGGTCGGAACCGAGATCGCGGGATGGCCGGTGACGTTGAACACCTGCCGCGCCTGGCGCGGATAGGTGCGCGCGACGGCGGCGGGATCTTCGATGGCGCAGGGCGGCTCCATGGCCGAGGCGGCGACCACCGCGTCGAGCCCCTCCATCGCCGCCGTCATCCCCGCCACCGCGCGCTGGCGCGCGCGCAGCGCCTGCAGGTAGTCGACCGAGCGGTAGAACGCGCCGGCCAGCAGCCGCTCGCGGGTCAGCGCGCCATAGGCCTCCGGCTTCTCGCTCAACCACTTCTCGTGGATCGCGAAGGCCTCGGCCGAGAGGATCAGGCGGTTGATCGCGAGGTAATGGTCGAGCGGCTCGACCTCGATCTCGCGGATCTCGGCCCCGAGGCCGGCCAGCGTCTCGACGGCCTTCTCGATGGCCGCGGCCATCTCCGGATCGGCGATCAGATCGCGGGCGTGGAAGTGCCGGATGATCCCGATGCGCATGCCCTTCACGCCGCGGTCGAGATCGGCGGCGTAGTCGACGGCCGGCGTCCGCGCCGACCCGATATCGGCGGGGTCATGGCCGGCCAGCAGGTTCAGCAGCATGGCGTTGTCGCGCACGGTCCGCGTCATCGGCCCGACATGGTCGAGGCTGAAGGCCAGCGGCACGACGCCGGCGCGCGACACCAGCCCGTAGGTCGGCTTCATGCCGACGATGGCGCAGGCCGAGGCGGGGTTGCGCACGGAGCCGCCCGTGTCGGTGCCCAGCGCGAACGGCAGCAGCCCGGCGGCCAGCGCCGCGCCCGAGCCGGACGACGAGCCTCCGGGGTGGTGGTCGCGGTTCCACGGGTTGCGGGCGGGCGGGAACGGCAGGTCGAAGATCGGTCCGCCGATGGCGAATTCATGCGTCGCGAGCTTGCCGAGGAACACGGCGCCGGCGGCCTCGATCCGCGACGTGACGTGCGCGTGCGCCGACGCGACGTTGTCGAGCAGCACCGCGCTGTGGGCCGTGGTCGGCAGCCCGGCGAAATCGATGATGTCCTTCAGCCCGTAGGGCACGCCGTGCCACGGACCGCGCCAACCGCCGGCCGCGATCTCGGCCTCGGCGCGGCGCGCGGCCGCCATCGCGTGCTCGCCACAGACGCGGATGAAGGCGTCGATCCTGGGATTCAGCCGGGCGATGCGGTCCAGCAGCGCCGTGGCGTACTCCACCGGCGACAGCTTGCGCGCGCGCAGCAGCCCGGACGCCTCCGCGACGGTCAACCAGGCGAGCTCGGTCATCGGCCGTTCCCCCGGCCGCCAGCGTCGCGCGGCGGCATGCGGAACACGTGCGCCGGCTCGTCGGCCGGCGGGAAGGCGCGCGGGACGGTGGCGACGTGCCTCTCCGCCGCCGCCATGGCGCGGCCGAACTCCGCCAGCTGCGTGTCCGTCAAACGGTCGAGCCCCAGTTCCCGCGCGCGCCGGCGCAATGCCGCGAGATCGTCCATGGCGGTCGCTCCTCTGCCCTCGCGACGAGCGTAGTCGGCCCGGCGCGTCCGGTCCAACCGATCCGGCCGCATGGCGGTACCGGCGAAAATCGCGCTTTGCCGGGACCGCCGGCCCGGACCATCCTCGCGCCCTCAACCGAGGGAGACACGACATGGCCACGACCGCGCGCGAGATCGACACCGGCACCACCCAGCTGCTCTGCGCGGTGCGCGAGGGCGTCGCGACGATCACGCTGAACCGGCCGGAAGCCCGCAACACCATGTCGACCGAGCTGACGCCGGCGTTGCGCCGGATGATCAAGGAGATGGGCGAGGACGACTCGGTCGGCGCCATCGTGGTCACCGGCGCCGGCAAGGCGTTCTGCGCCGGCGGCGACGTCAAGGGCATGGGCGAGAACCGCAGGACCACGATGACGCCCGAGGAGCGCGTGGTCGACCTGAAGTGGCGGCAGCAGGCGCTGACCGGCGCGCTGCTTGCGGTGCCGAAGCCGACCATCGCCGCCCTGCCCGGCCCGGCCGTCGGCGCCGGCTTCGCGCTGGCGCTGGCCGCCGACGTCCGCATCGCGGCGCGCTCGGCCTTCGTCGGCACCGGCTACGCCCGCGTCGGCCTGTCCGGCGACTACGGCATCGCCTGGCTGCTGACGCGCCAGGTCGGCACCGGCAAGGCGCGCGAGCTGATGTTCACCAACGCCCGCGTCGAGGCCGCCGAGGCCGAGCGGCTGGGCATCGTCAACCGCGTGGTCGACGACGCGGCGCTGGCCGACGCCGCCTTCGCGATGGCGCGCGACATGGCGGCGGGCCCGCGGATCGCGCTGCGCTCCATGAAGGAGAACCTCGACCTCGCGGAGCGCGCCGGCTACGTCGAGGCCGCCGACCGGGAGGCCGAGCTGATGATCGCCGGCTCGCAGACCGAGGACCACAAGGAGGCGGTGCGCGCCTTCGTCGAGAAGCGCGCGCCCGTCTTCGCCGGCCGCTAGCTCGGCGGCGCGATGCCGCGCAGGACCTCGGCCGGCACGAAGGTGGCGTCGGCGTAGAGCAGCGCGCTGGCGTCGGCGTCGAGCGCCACGTCGACGATGCGGCCGACCACGATGGTGTGCGTGCCGGCGACCATCGTGTCGGTGGTCTCGCACGCGAACGTCACGGGGCAGCCGGCCAGCGCCGGCACGTCGCCCATCATCGCGCGCCACTCGCCGAGCCCTTCGAAGCGGGCATCGCCCTCGACGCCGTCCATGCCGGCGAAGCGCTCGGCGATGCGGCGGTGGGCCGGCGCCAGCACGTTGACGCAGAATCTGCGGCTGGCGACGATGAGCGGATGCGCGCTGGCGTCGCGGTTGACGCAGACCAGAAGCTGCGGCGGCGCGGCCGACACCGAGCACACCGCCGTCGCGGTCAATCCACCGCGCTCCGCGCCGTGCCGCGTCGTGATCAGGCACACGCTGGCCGCGAGGTGGCGCATGCCTTTCTTGAAGGCGCCGGCGTCGATGGTCATGGGATGCGGGTTCCGCGTGGTTGCCGAGCCCGAAAGTGGCCCGGACGCCGCGTCGACGCAAGCGCCGGAGGCGCATGCCGCCGATGCCGGCGGGCGGCGCGGCGCCATGGCGGTTGAATCGCCGCCGCGCGCGGGCCACAAGGGCGCCATGGACGCCCCCTCCCCCGTCGCGCGGCTCGCCGGCGCCACGACGCGCCGCTGCCGCGAGGAGCTGCTGGCGGCGCGCCGGGCGGCGCTCGAGACGCGCGATCCGGAGGGAATCCACCGCGCCCGCGTGGCGCTTCGGCGGCTGCGCGCGGCATGCGGTCTGTTCGCGGCCGCCGAGGATACGGCCGGCGCGGCGGCGTTGCCGGCCGCCGACATCGCGGTGCTGCGCGCGTTGCGCGGCGACGCGCGGTTCCTCGCCGATTCGTGCGGGCCGACGCGCGATCTCGACGTGTTCATCGCCGGCGCGATGGCCCAGGCCGCGGCCGGATTGGCGGCGGTGCCCGGCATCGACGACTCCCTCCGCGCCTGGCGCGCCACGGCCCTGCGGCTGCGGCGGACCCGCCACGACTCGGCGCGCCGCGCGCTGGCCGGCGACGTGTTCGCGGCGTTCGACACGCGGCTCGCGACGACGCTACCGGCGCCCGAGGGCGTCGACGACGCGACGGCCGACGCCGCGCGGAACTTCGCCCGCCGGGCGCTCGACAGGCTCCACCGGAAGGCGCGGAAGGCCGGCCGCAAGCTGCGCGCGCTCGACGCCGACGGGCGCCACGCGCTGCGCTTGAGGGTGAAGAAGCTGCGCTACGCGGCGACGTTCTTCGCCGGACTCTTTGACCCGGCCGCCGCGCGTCCCTATATCGAGGCGGCCGCCGGGCTGCAGGACGCGCTGGGTCTGGCCAACGACCGCGCCGTCGCCACGCGGGTCGCGGCGGATATCCGGGCGGCCGCCCGGCCGAAGGGCCGGCTGGACCGGATCGGCGGCGCGATCGAGGGCTGGCTGGCGGCGCGGGACGCCGATCCCGCCCGCGCCGATGGCGAGGAGAAGGCGCTGCGCCGGGCGTGGAAGCGATTCGAGGCCGCACCCCTGTTCTGGCGTGTCAAGGCGGCGGCGCGCGGCGCCGCCGGAGACGGAGAGTGGACATGACGGATAGACCCCCGGCGCCCGAGGAGCGCATCCCCGTCTCGGTGCTGACCGGCTTCCTCGGCAGCGGCAAGACGACGGTGCTGCGCGAGCTGCTGAAGCGGCCGGAGATGGGCGACACCGCCGTCATCATCAACGAGTTCGGGGAGATCGGGCTCGACCACCAGCTGGTCGAGAACTCGAGCGAGGAGGGCATGGTCACGCTGAACAGCGGCTGCCTGTGCTGCACCGTGCGCGGCGACCTCGTCCGCACCATGAGCGAGCTGTACCTCAAGCGCGCCCGCGGCGAGGTCACGCCGTTCAAGCGGATGGTGGTCGAGACCACCGGCCTGGCCGATCCGGCGCCCATCCTGCACACGCTGATGACCGACCCGCTGCTGGCGACGCGCTACCGCATGGACGGCGTCGTGGTCACGGTCGACGCCGTCAACGGCGGCGGCACGCTCGACAACCACGAGGAGGCGGTCAAGCAGGCCGCCGTCGCCGACCGCCTGCTGCTGACCAAGACCGACATCGCCAGCGCCGAGCAGATCGACACGGTCCGCACCCGGCTGCACGTGCTGAATCCCGGCGCGCCGCTGCTGCCCGTCCGGCACGGCGACGTGACGCCGGCGGACGTGATGAACGCCGGTCTCTACAATCCCGAGACCAAGACCGCTGACGTCAAGCGCTGGCTGCGCGAAGAGGCGTACCTCGGCGAGCACGACCACGGGCACGGACACGGGCACCACCATCACGAGCATGGCCACGACCACGGCCACAAGCACGGCCACAGCGCCAAGGGCGCCACCGGGTCGCCGGACTCGCCGTTCGACGGACTCGACGCCGCCGGCTACGCGGCGCAGGATCCGCACGACGTCAACCGCCACGACGACCGCATCCGCTCGTTCTGCGTGGTGTTCGACAAGCCGATGCAATGGGCCACCGTCGCGGCGGCGTTCGACGCGCTGGTGACCTACCGCGGCCCCGATCTGCTGCGCATCAAGGGCATCCTCAACGTCGTCGACAGCGACAAGCCGGTGGTGGTGCACGGCGTGCAGCACGTGTTCCATCCGCCGGCGGTGCTGGAGAAGTGGCCGGACGACGACCGCCGCACGCGCATCGTCTTCATCACCCGCGACATCCCCGAGGCGACGATCCGCAAGGTCTTCGTGTCGTTCATCGAGAGCGCGGAGAAATGGGGCGACACGGGCGCCCCCACCGGCCGTTGACGGGCGGCCTCCTCCGCCGCGCCGGCGGAGCGGCGCGATGACGGGCGCGCGTTTCCCCCTCTGGCGCGTGGTGCCGCCGGTGGCGCTGCTGGTCGCCGTCGTGGCGTTCGCCACCGCCGGCAGCCTCCACCTGCCGGCGCCGCTGGCGGTCGCCTGGCCGCCGCTCGAGCTGGCGGTGCTGACCGGCGCCGTGTTCGCGGCCGTGCACCACGCCGACGTCATCGCCCACCGCACCGGCGAACCCTACGGCACGCTGGTGCTGACCGTCGCGGTCACGGTGATCGAGGTGTCGCTGATCGTCTCGATCATGCTGGCGGGCGACGGCAGCCCGACGCTGGCGCGCGACACCGTGTTCGCCGTCGTCATGCTGGTGTGCAACGGCCTGGTCGGCCTCTGCCTCGTGTTCGGCGGCCTGAAATACGGCGAGCAGGGCTTCCGCGTGACCGGCGCCAGCGCCTATCTGGTGGTGCTGATGCCGCTGGCGACGTTGACGCTGATCCTGCCGAGCCACACCACCAGCGCGCCCGGCCCGTTCTACACCGCGCCCCAGGTGCTGTTCATCGGCGCCGCGACGCTGGCGCTGTACGGCGTGTTCCTCTACGTGCAGACCGTGCGCCACCGCGACTACTTCCTGTCGGACGCGGCGAAGGCGCCGGCCGGCGCCGAGCACCCGCCGCCGACCGCCGGCGCGGTGTGGGAAAGCGCGGGCCTGCTGCTGATGTCGCTGACCGCCGTCGTGCTGCTGGCCAAGAGCTTCGCCGACTCGGTCAAGACGGCGGTCGCCGCGCTGGGCGCGCCGGTCGCGGTCATCGGCCTGCTGGTGGCGCTGCTGGTGCTGCTGCCGGAGACGCTGGCGGCGCTGCGCGCGGCGCGGCGCGACGAGCTGCAGAAGAGCCTGAACCTGGCGCTGGGCTCGTCGCTGGCGACGATCGGGCTGACGATCCCCGCGGTCGCGGCGCTGTCGGTGATCGTCGACCGGCCCCTGGCGCTCGGCCTGGAGGCCATCGACGCCATCCTGCTGGCGCTGACCTTCGGCGTCAGCCTCGTCACCTTCGGCGCCGGGCGCACGAACATCCTGCCGGGGTTCGTGCACCTCGTGCTGTTCGCGACCTTCGTCTTCCTCGTCTTCGCGCCGTAGCGCGCCGTTCAGCCGGCGCGCAGGAACGGCTTGTTGCCGCACACCGTCACGCGGTGGCCGTAGCGGCGGTGCGGGTGGTAGTCGAACATCGCGTGGTGCTGGGCGCAGCGGTTGTCCCAGAACGCCACCGAGTTGGGCTGCCACTTGAAGCGGCACTGGAACTCCGGCGTCTCGATATGGCGGTAGAGCATCTCCAGCAGCGCGTCGCTCTCGTTGCGGCGCAGCTGCGGGATGCGCAGGGTGAAGCCGCGATTGACGTACAGGCCTTGCGGCCGGTCACGGGATGCGTGCGCACCACGGGATGCTCGGCGTTGGGGAACTTGATGTCGTCGCGGTCCGTCGCCTTGACGCGGTAGTAGTGCGCCTTGGAGCTGTCGTGGGTCGCCGTCAGCCCCTCGACGAACTGGCGCATCGCCGGCGACAGCGCCTCGTAGGCCGCGTACATGTTGGCGAACAGCGTGTCGCCGCCGACCGGCGGCACCGTCGTCAGGTGCAGGATCGAGCCCATCGGCGGCTCGACGTCGCAGCTCACGTCGGAGTGCCACTCCTCGCCCGCGACGTGCTTCGACTTCTCATCGGCCTTGATGACCAGGATCTCGGGGTGTTCCGGGATCTCGATCGGCGCGTTGGGATGGACGTGCAGCTTGCCGAAGCGCCGTCCGAACTCCTTGTGCTGCTCGATCGTCATGGTCTGGTCGCGGAAGAACACGACGAGGTTGTCCATCAGCGCGTCGTGCACCTCCTGGAACTGCTGGTTGCCCAGCGGCTTGGAGAGGTCGACGCCGCCGATCTCGGCGCCGATCACCGGCGTCAGCTTGCGCACTTCGATCGTCTGGTAGGCCATCGCGCGTCTCCGTTCCCGTGTCCGTCCGCCGCGTTTCCGGCGGCCGTGGACGCATCATACGCGGCGACGGGCGCGCGACCGCCTGCGGAGTCGACGTTTTCCGTATTACGGAATATCGTTTCCGGCGGAAGGAGGCCGCCATGCCGCTCGCGTCACCCATCGCCATCGAGCCGGTGCGCCGGGCCTTCGCGGTGCTGGCGGCGCTGAACGGCCGCCGCGCCAGCACGCTGACCGAGCTGAGCACCGAGACCGGCCTGCCCAAGCCGACGCTGTCGCGCCTGCTGGAGACCCTGGTCGCCCTGGGGTACGCCGCGCAGGTGTCGCGACGGCTGGGCTACCGCGTGACCGACAGGGTGCTGACCCTGTCGGGCGGCATCCGCTTCGTCGACCATCTGGTCGACGTGGCCGCGCCGCTGATGCGCAAGTTCACGCGCGACCATGGCTGGCCTTTGTATCTCGGCACCATCAGCCACGGCGCCATGGTCATCCGGTACAGCACCGCGCCCGAGAGTCCGATGTCGTTCGAGGCCGCCGGCTACAACCAGCGCGCCGCGCCGCTCGCCAGCGCGATCGGCCGCGCCTATCTCGCGTTCTGTCCGGAGGAGGAGCGCGCCGCCATCCTGCGCGAGATCGGCGCCACCGGCCGCGACGCGCGCACCGGCGTCCGCCAGGAGGCCGCGCTCGATGCCGCGTTCCAGCGCATCCGGCGGGACGGCTACGCCGTCACAGTGCCGGCGCGGCCCAGCCGCCTGAACGGCATCGCCGTGCCGATCCAGCACGGCGGCCACGTGCTGGGCTGCGTGTCGCTGCGCTATCCCAAGTCGGTGATGACCGAGGCCGACGCCACCAGGCGGTACGTGCCGCCGCTGGCGGCGCTGGCACGCGCCGCCGCCGCGCGCGCGTTCAAGACCGACGTCGGCTGAGTCGGCGGCCTACGGCGCCGTGCGGACGCGCGCCACGGCGGCCTTCCAGCCGGCGTAGCGGCGGTCGCGGGCGGCCGCATCCTCCGACGGCGTGAAGGCGCGGTCCAGCTTCCAGCTCGCGGCGATGGCGGCGAGCGAAGGGAACAGCCCGGCCTGCAGTCCGGCGAGGAACGCGGCGCCCAGCGCCGTGGTCTCCGTCACCACCGGGCGCTCGACGGGCGCGCCCAGCGTGTCGGCCAGCCGCGCCATCAGCGGATCGTTGGCCACCATGCCGCCATCGACGCGCAGCGCGGCGATCGCGGCGCCGTCGGCCCGCATGGCCTCGACCAGGTCGCGGGTCTGGTAGCAGACGGAATCGAGCGTCGCGGCGGCGATCTCGGCCGGGCCGGTGTCGCGTGTCAGGCCCAGCAGCGCGCCGCGCGCGTCCGCGTCCCAGTACGGCGCCCCCAACCCGACGAAGGCCGGCACCATGTGGACGCCGTGGTCGGGCCGCGCCGAGTGCGCGAGCGCCTCGATCTCGGACGAGCGCGCGATCAGCTTGAGGCCGTCGCGCAACCACTGCACGGCGGCGCCGGCGACGAAGATGCTGCCCTCCAGCGCGTAGGTCGCGACGCCGTCGAGCCGGTAGGCGACCGTCGTCAGCAGCCGGTGCCGCGAGGCCACCGCCGTCGCGCCGGTGTTGAGCAGCGCGAAGCAGCCCGTGCCATAGGTGCTCTTGACCATGCCCGGCTCGAGGCAGGCCTGGCCGACGGTGGCGGCCTGCTGGTCGCCGGCCATGCCGAGCACGGGAATCGGCGCGCCGAACAACGCGGCGTCGGTGGCGCCGAACGTGCCGGCGCAGTCCACCACCGCCGGCAGCACCGCCATCGGCACGTTCAGGGCGCGCGCGAGCTCCGGATCCCAGACCTGCCGGTGGATGTCGAACAACATGGTGCGGCTGGCGTTGGTGGCGTCGCTGGCGTGGCGGCGTCCACCGGTCAGACGCCACAGCAGGAACGACTCGATCGTGCCGAACGCCAGCTCGCCCCGCTCCGCCCGCGCTCGCGCGCCGGCGACGCTGTCGAGGATCCACGCCACCTTGGTGCCGGAAAAATAGGGATCGAGCAGCAGGCCGGTGCGGGCGGCGACATCCGCCTCGAGGCCCGCCGCGCGCAGATCGGCGCAGCGGTCCGCCGTGCGGCGGTCCTGCCAGACGATGGCGTTGTGGATCGGCGCGCCGGTCGCACGGTCCCACACGACGGTGGTCTCGCGCTGGTTGGTGATGCCGATGCCGGCGATGGCGCGCGGCTCGACGCCGGCCTTGGCGATGGCGCCGCGGCAGACCTCGACCGTGGCGCGCCATATCTCGTCGGCGTCGTGCTCGACCCAGCCCGGCCGCGGGAAGATCTGAGGCAGCTCCTTCTGCGCGGTGGCGAGCGGACGCGCGGCGGCGTCGAAAACGATGGCGCGCGTGCTGGTGGTGCCCTGGTCGATGGCGAGGATGTGTCGGGCGGCCATGGCGTGCGTGTCCCAGCGTTGTCGTCGCGGCGTCAGCGCGGCGTGTCGTCGTTGCGTCGGCGGGCGGCCATCCAGGCGGCGAACGCCTCGCGTTCGGCCGGCGTCATGTGCAGCCCCTCCTTGGTGCGCCGCCACAGCACGTCGCCGGGCTCGCGCGCCCACTCCTCGCGCATCAGATAGTCGACCTCGATCTCGTACAGGTCGCCGCCAAAATGCCGCCCCAGCGACGCGACCTCCGACGCCTCGCCGAGCACCTCCTCGCAGCCCGTGCCGTGGCGACGCGCGAGGCGATACAGGTAGACCTCCGGCAGGCCGAGGTAGCGCTGGTAGAGGCCCTCGACGAAGGCCTCGAAGTCGGACCGCGCCATCTCGCCGTCGGCCAGCGGCTCGAACGCGGTCCAAGGCCCGCCCATGCCGGGCAGATAGGGCCGCAGATCCTCGAGCGCGTGTTCCGCCAGCCGCCGGTAGGTCGTGATCTTGCCGCCGAACACGCTGAGCAGCGGCGCCTTGCCGTCGCCGGCGTCGGTCTCCAGCACGTAGTCGCGGGTGACGGCCGAGGGATCGTCGCTGCCGTCGTCGAACAACGGCCGCACGCCGGCGTACGACCAGACCACGTCGGATGGCGCGATCCGGCGCGCCATGTAGTGGTTGGAGAGGTCGCACAGATACGCCGTCTCCTCGGCCGAGATCGCCGCCGCGCCGGCCGCGTCGTCGTCGTCGAGCGCGATGTCGGTGGTGCCGATCAGCGAGAAGTCGCGCTCGTAGGGGATCACGAAAACGATCCGGTCGTCCTTGTTCTGGAGGATGAACGCGTGGTCGCCGTCGTGGAGCCTGGGCACGACGATGTGGCTGCCCTTGACCAGGCGCACGCGCTTGCGGGTCTCGACGCCGTCGACGACGTGCAGCAGCGACTTGACCCACGGCCCGCCGGCGTTGACCAGCGCCTTCGCCCTCAGCGTCAGGCGCCGCGCGGTACCGGCCTCCTCGAGGTCGACCTCCCATAGCGGCGCGCCGCCGGCGGCGGCCACGCGGCGGGCGGCGACGCAGCGGTGGCGCGCGTAGATGTCGGCGCCGCGGTTGCGCGCCGATTTGAGGTTGCCGATGACCAGACGCGCGTCGTCGACCCAGCCGTCGGAGTAGACGAATCCATGGTCGAACTCCGGCTTGAGGCCGGCGCCGTAGGGGCTGCGCCCCAGCCGTACGCTCTCGGTCTTCGGCAGGCGCATGCGCGGGTTCAGGTGGTCGTAGATGAACAGCCCGATGCGCAGCATCCACCGCGGCCGCAGATGCGGCTCGTGCGGCAGCACGAAGCGCAGCGGCCAGGAGATGTGCGGCATCTTCGCCAGCAGCACCTCGCGCTCCATCAGCGACTCGCGCACGAGGCGGAATTCGTAGCGCTCGAGGTAGCGCAGGCCGCCGTGGATCAGCTTGCTGGACGACGAGGAGGTCGCCGACGCGAAATCGTTGGCCTCGCACAGCCCGACGCGCAGGCCGCGGCCGGTCGCGTCGCAGGCGATGCCGGCGCCGTTGACGCCGCCGCCGATCACGAACAGGTCGAGCGGACGCTTGTCCTCCGGAGGTTCCATGGCGGCGATCCTACGCCGCGGCCGCCGACGGGGGGAGGCCTGACGCGCGCCGCGCCATCAGCGGTCGATCTCCACGAACAGCGGGAAGTGGTCGGAGGCCGGCGTCGACTCGTCGATCCAGGCGCGCCGCACCGCGCCGGCCAGATCGTGGGTGACGAAGCAATGGTCGATGCGGCCCTCGCCGGGGAAGCTCTCCGGCCCCTCGGCGTTGCCGGCGGCCACCCAGGCGTCGACCAGGTCGTCGACCGTGGCGACGCGGCCGAAGATCGGGCTGATCTCGCCGGCCAGCATGGGGTACTCGGGATCGGTCGAGGTGAAGTTGAAGTCGCCCATCACGACGGCCGATTCCGGCACCGGCCGCGCCTCCTCGTCGAACACGAACATGTCCGAGGCGCGGTGGTCCCAGGCGCCGCCGCGGCGGGCCGCGCCGCGCACGAGGTCGAGGATCGCCGCGACCTGCGGCCGGCGCATCCGCGTGGCGACGTGCGAGAGGTGGGCGCTGTGGACGCGCAACGCGCCCGACGGCGCGGCGACCAGCGCCTCGACCACGCCGCGCTGCAGGTCGAACTGCGCCGGCAGCGCCGTCTTGGGCAACAGGTGACCGCGCGCCTCCAGGATCGGCCAGCGCGACACCAGGGCGTTGCCGAAGGTGCGCCGCCGGTTGACGATCCGGCCGTCGGCATCGACCGAGCTGGAATCGGCGTCGAACGCGCCATGGAAGAAGAAGTAGCGGTTCAGCCGTTCGGCGATCTCGGCCGCCTGGTCGGCGAAGGCGTTGAGGGCCCAGCCCTGCACGACCTCCTGCAGGCAGATCACGTCGGCGGCCGCGACCACGTCGGCGATACGCGCCACGTCGTAGCGGTTGTCGCGGCCGAGGCCGTAGTGGATGTTGTAGGAGGCGAACAGCATGGCGCCGTCTTACCGCGCCGACGCGCCGGTGTCGCGTCAGGCCGCGCCGATGCGCCGCCCGGTCGCGGCGTCGAACAGGTGGAGCTGGCCGGATTCGACGGCGAAGGAGCGCTTCTCGCCGGGCGCGGCGCGCACGTGGCCCGGCAGCCGCACGGTGACGAGCCCGTCGGCGCCGGCGAAGCGGCCGTGCAGCAGCGTGTCGGCGCCCAGCGGCTCGGCCATCTCGACCGTCAGCGCCAGCGCCGCGCCGGCGCCGCCGTGCGGCGTCAGGTGCTCGGGCCGGATGCCGACGCTGACGGCTTGGCCCGCCTCGACGCCGGCGGCCGCCGACGCCATCAGCGGCAGCGTGGCGCCGGCCACCTCGGCGGCGCGCCGGTCGGTGGCGATCCGGCCGGGTAGCAAATTCATCGACGGCGAGCCGATGAAGCCCCGACATAGGCGGTCGCCGGCGTCTCGTAGACGTCCATCGGCGTGCCGATCTGCTCGGCGCGGCCGGCGTTCATCACCACCAGGCGGTCGGCCAGCGTCATCGCCTCGACCTGGTCGTGGGTCACGTAGACGCTGGTGGTGCCGAGGTCCCGCTGCAGGCGCTTGATCTCCAGCCGCATCTGCACGCGCAGCTTGGCGTCGAGGTTGCTGAGCGGCTCGTCGAACAGGAACACCGCGGGCTGGCGCACGATGGCGCGGCCCATGGCGACGCGCTGGCGCTGACCGCCGGAGAGCTGGCGCGGCTTGCGCTGGAGCAGCGCCGACAGCTCGAGGATGCCGGCCGCCTTCTGGACGCGCTTCTCGATCTCGTCCTTCGCGAACCCGCGGATCTTCAACCCGAACGCCATGTTCTGGTACACGGACATGTGCGGATAGAGCGCGTAGTTCTGGAACACCATCGCGATGTCGCGGTCCTTGGGCTCCAGGTTGGTCACGACGCGGTCGCCGATCGCGATCTCGCCGCCGGTGGTGCGCTCGAGTCCGGCGACCATGCGCAGCAGGGTCGACTTGCCGCAGCCCGACGGACCGACGATGACGACGAACTCGCCGTCGGCGATCTCCATGTCGACGCCGTGGATGACGTCGACCTTGCCGTCGTAAGACTTCTTGACGCCGCGCAGGCTCACGCCGGCCATGTCACTTCTCCGTCTCGACGAGGCCGCGCACGAACTGGCGCTGCATGAGCACGACGACCAGCACCGGCGGCAGCATCGCGAGCATGCCGACCGTCATGATCAGGTTCCACTGGGGCACGCCGTCCACCGCGTTGGCCTGGCGCGAGAGCGTCATGATCACGGTGTAGAACTCCTCCTTGGTCGTCACCAGCAGCGGCCACAGGTACTGGTTCCAGCCGTAGATGAACTGGATGACGAACAGGGCGGCGATGCTGGTGCGGCTCATCGGCACCAGGATGTCGATGAAGAAGCGCACCGGTCCGGCGCCGTCGACCCGGGCCGCCTCGGTCAGCTCGTCGGGCACGCTCATGAAGAACTGCCGGAACAGGAAAGTGGCGGTGGCCGACGCGATGAGCGGGACGATCAGGCCGCCGTAGGTGTTCAGCATCCCGAAATTGGCGACCACCGTGTAGGTCGGCACGATGCGCACCTCGATCGGCAGCATCAGCGTGATGAAGATCATCCAGAACGCCGTCATCCGCAGCGGAAAGCGGAAATAGACGATGGCGTAGGCCGCGATCAGCGAGATCGCGATCTTCCCGGCGCACACGCCCAGCGCCATGATCAGGCTGTTGAGCAGGACGCGCCACAGCGGCGTGCGCGAGGCCTGCGCGAAGCCCTCGGTCAGCACCGCCATGTAGTTCTCGATCATGTGCGGGCCGGGCAGCAGCGGGATCGGGGCCCGCAGCATGGTGGCGCTGTCGTGGGTCGTGGCCACGAAGGTGACCCAGACCGGGAACGCGATCACGGCGACGCCGAGGATCAGCACGGCGTGCGCCACGAAGGTGAGGAAGGGGCGGTTCTCGACCATGGCGCGCCTCAGTAGTGGACCCGCCGCTCGATGTAGCGGAACTGCACCACGGTGAGCGTGACGACGATCATCATCAGGATCGTCGACTGGGCGGCCGAGCCGCTGAAATCCTGGCCGCGGAAGCCGTCCTTGTAGACCTTGAAGACGCGGATCTCCGTGGCCTGGGCGGGACCGCCCTGGGTCAGCGCGTCGACCACGCCGAACGTGCCGAAGAAGGCGTAGATGATGTTCACGACCAGCAGGAAGAAGCCGGTCGGCGACAGCAGCGGGAACACGATGGTCCAGAAGCGCCGCGACGGGCCGGCGCCGTCGATCGCGGCGGCCTCGATCAGCGACTTGGGGATCGACTGCAGACCGGCGAGGAAGAAGATGAAATTGTAGCTGATCTGGTTCCAGCAGGCCGCGAAGACCACCAGCATCAGCGCCTGGTCGCCGTTGGTCTGGTGGTTCCACGGGATGCCGGCGCGCTCCAGCCACCACGCCAGGATGCCGACCCGGGGGTTGAACAGGAAGCCGAACAGCACGCCGGCGACGGCGGGCGCCACGGCGTAGGGCCAGATCAGGAAGGTCTTGTAGGTCGTGGCGCCGCGCAGCGTGCGGTCGGCCATGACCGCGAGCAGCAGCGAGAACGCCAGGCCGATCACCGCGACCAGGGCGCTGAACACCAGCGTCAGGCGCGCCGAGTGCCAGTAGCCGGGATCGGCGAACAACTTGTTGAAGTGGCGGAAGCAGCGGCTCCAGGCGTCCGCGCCGAGCGGATCGCCCGGCAACGCGGCGCACAGGAACTGGGTGTTGCCGCCGAACGCGTCCTCGAGCAGGAACGACTGCCAGACGGTCTGCGCCGACGGCCAGATGAAGAACGCTATCGTGACGATGATCTGCGGCGCCAGCAGCAGATACGGCAGCAGCCGGCCGTCGAAGGTGACGCGCTTTTCCATCGCCGGACCGTCCGCCCTTCCCCCGCGGCGCGAAGGCGGGCCGCGCTACGCCGCGCGGCCCGCCGCCGGCCCTACTTGTTGGCGGCCTCGAAGTCCTTGAGCAGCTTGTTGCCGCGGGCGACGGCGTCGTCGAGCGCCTGCTTGGCGGTCTTCTTGCCGGCCCACACCGACTCCAGCTCCTCGTCCATCACGTCGCGGATCTGCACGAAGCTGCCGATGCGCAGGCCTTTGGAGTTCTCGGTCGCCGGGTTCAGCTCGAGCTGCTTGACGGCGATGTCGCGGCCCGGGTTGGTCTTGTAGAAACCGGCCTTCTCCGTGATCTCGGCGGCCGACACGCTGATCGGCACGTAGCCCGTCTCCTGGTGCCATTTCGCCTGCACGTCGCCGCGCGACAGGAAGGTGAAGAACTTGGCGACGCCGGCGTACTCCTCCTTCGGCTTGCCGGTCAGCGTCCACAGCGTGGCGCCGCCGATGATCGAGTTCTGCGGCTTCGCCGCGACGTCCGGCCAGTACGGCATCATGGCGATGCCGATCTTGTCGGCGCCGAGCGCCTTGGTGATCGCGGACGCCGAGGCCGACGACCCGATGTGCATGGCGCATTCGCCGGCGTTGAAGATCGCCGTCGACTTGCCCTCGCGGCCGCCGTAGACGAAGACCTTGTCCTTGCCCCAGTCGGCCAGCGTCTGGATGTGCTTGACGTGCGCCGGGCTGTTGAACTTCAGCTCGATGTCGAGGCCGCCGAAGCCGTTGGCCTTGGTGGCGAACGGCAGATTGTGCCAGGCGCCGAAATTCTCGATCATCGTCCAGGTCTGCCACTGCGGCGTGAACCCGCACTTGGCGCCCGACGCGACCAGCTTCTTGCCCATCTCGCCCAGTTCGGGCCAGGTCTTGGGCGGGACGTTCGGGTCGAGGCCGGCCTTCTTGAACAGCTCCTTGTTCCAGTACAGCACCGGCGTCGAGGAGTTGAACGGCATCGACAGCAGCTTGCCGTCGGTCGTCGAGTAGTAGCCGTAGACCGGCCCGATGTAGGTCTTGGGGTCGAACGGCTCCTTGGCGTCGGCCATGAGCTGGTGCACCGGATAGATGGCGCCCTTGGCCGACATCATCGTGGCGGTGCCGACCTCGAACACCTGGACGATGTGCGGATGGGCGTTCTGGCGGGCGCGGAACGCGGCGATCGCCGCCGTCAGGGTCTCGGTGTAGGAGCCCTTGAACACCGGCACGACCTTGTACTCGGTCTGCGACTTGTTGAAGGCGTCCGCCAGCTGGTTGACCGTCTCACCGAGGTTGCCGCCCATGGCGTGCCACCACTGGATTTCCTTCTGGGCGCTGGCCGGCGCGGCGGCCAACAGCATGCCGGCGGCGGTGGCGAGAATTCTGGTGCGCATGTCCCGTCGTCTCCCTCGTGACGTTCGATCGAGGGCACCGCGTAGGGCGCCGTCGTCACCGCTTGGTTGCGGTTTGATGACGGTCACGTTACCCGGCGCGCCCGCCGGCGGAAAGGGGGGAAAAACGATCGGACGGCCGGCCGCGGGAACGTCAGGCGCCGATGGCGGCGATGATCGCGTCCGGCGCGTCGGTGATCACGCAATCCGCGCCCCATCCGACCAGGGTCGCGGCCAGCGCGGGGTCGTTGATCGTGTAGACGCTCAACAGGTAGCCGGAATCCTTGATCTCCTTGGCGCGGGCGGCGGCCAGCTTGCCGCCGTTGGTGTTGACGCCGACCGCGCCGACCGCCTCGGCGCGGGCGCGCCAGTCGTCCTTCAGCTCGTCGATCAGGATGGCGCGCGGATACTCCGGGGCGGCGTCGCGGGCCGCCGCCAGCGCCGCATCCTTGAAGCTGGACAGCAGCGGCGTCGGCAGCGACGCCGGCCACAGGCGCCGCAGCGCCCCGACGACCGCCCGGCCGGTCTCCTCGATCCTGCCGGCGCAAGGCTTGATCTCGACGTTGGCCCCCAGCCCCTCAGCCGCCAGGCATGCGACCGCCGCCTCGAACGACGGCACGGTCTCGCCCGCGAAGCGCGGGTCCTTCCAGGCGCCGGCGTCGAGCGCGCGGATATCGGCCCAGGGCGTCGCGGCCACCGGCCGGTCCATTCCGGCCGTGCGCTTCAGCGAGTCGTCGTGCATCAGCAGGAGCGTGCCGTCGGACGACAGCTTGACGTCGAACTCGACCCAGGTGGCGCCGCGCCGGCGCGCCTCGCGCAGCGACGCCAGGGTGTTCTCCGGCGCGTAGGTGGCGGCGCCACGGTGGCCGACGACACGGGGAAGACGGAGCGGTGCGAGGGTCATCGTCGCACGATAGGGCCGCCGCGACGCGGCTTCAACGGGCCCCTACTCCCGGCCGACGCGGCGCGGTATGCGTGCGCGACGACACGCCACGAAGGACGCCATGACGATCTTCGATTCGCTACGCCTCGATGGAAAGCGCGCGCTGGTGACCGGCGCGGGACGCGGGCTGGGCTGGGAGATCGCACGGGCGCTGGCCGAGGCCGGCGCCCACGTCCTGCTCAACGGCCGAGACGCCGCCCGCCTGGCGCCGCGCGTCGCGGAGCTGCGTGGCGCGGGCCTCGCCGCCGAGGCCTCGGCGTTCGACGTCGCCGACGCGGCCGCCGTCGAGCGCGCGGCGGCGGCGGCGGAACCGATCGACATCCTCGTCAACAACGTGGGCGCGCGGGACCGCCGCTCGATCCGGCGGATGGACGCCGACGATTTCGCCCGGCTGGTCGCTGTCGACCTGACCGCAGCCTACCGCCTGACGCGGGCGCTGCTGCCGGGCATGGCGGAGCGCGGTTCCGGCCGCGTGCTGATGGTGACGACGGTGGTGGCCGAGCTGGCCGCGCCCGGCGACCCCGCCTACATCGCCGCCAAGGGCGGGCTCGCGGCGCTGACGCGCGCCATCGCCGCCGAGTACGGCCGCCACGGCGTGACCTGCAACGCCATCGCGCCGGGCTTCTTCGCCACCGAGACCAACCGCGACTGGTCGCGCACCGAGGTCGGCGCGCGCTGGGCGGCGCGCGTGCCGCTGGGACGCTGGGGCGAACCCGCCGAGATCGCGGGCGCCGCGCTGTTGCTCGCGTCGCCCGCCGGCGCCTTCATCAACGGCCACACGCTGGTGGTCGACGGCGGCGTCGCCGCGACGCTGGGCGTGGGGTGACGCCGCCTGACGCCCGCGGCGCGTCCGCCGCGCCGATCAGCCGCCTTGCGTCTTGGCCGCGGCTGAGGAAGGTCGGAGTCCGTGGCCCCATCGCGCGGCCGCCAATGAAGGCCGGGGAGTGATTCGATGCGGATATTCAGCGCGCTCGCCGCGGCGGCGCTCGTGTTCGGGTCCGCCGGCGCCGCGCAGGCCGCCGGCGGCGCGCCGCACGTCGACGGCGCGAAGCTCGGCTTCCTCTGGGTCGTCCCGTTCGTCGGCATCCTGCTGTCGATCGCGATCATGCCGCTGGCCGCGCCGGGCTTCTGGCACCATCATTTCGGCAAGGTGTCTGCGGCCTGGGCGGCCCTGTTCATCGTCCCCTTCGCCGCGTTCGCGGGGATCGGCGTCGCGAGCTACGAGCTGCTGCACACGCTGGCGCTGGAGTACGTCCCGTTCATCATCCTGCTGCTGGCGCTGTTCACCGTCGCCGGCGGGATCCGGATCACGGGCAACCTGCACGGCTCGCCGTCGCTGAACACCGCGCTGCTCGCGATCGGCACGGTTCTCGCCGGCTGGATCGGCACGACCGGCGCCTCGATGCTGCTGATCCGCCCCGTCATCCGCGCCAACGACGACCGCCGCCACAAGACCCACGTCTTCGTGTTCTTCATCTTCCTCGTGTCCAACGTCGGCGGCGCGCTGACGCCGCTCGGAGACCCGCCGCTGTTCCTCGGCTTCCTCAAGGGCGTCGACTTCTTCTGGCCGACCACCCACCTCTTCGCCGAGATGCTGTTCTGCGCGATCGTGCTGCTCGGCGGCTTCTACGCCCTCGACCGCTACTGGTACTCCAAGGAGGGCCACCTGCCGCGCGATCCGACGCCGGATAGCCCCATCCGGATCGAGGGCGGCGTCAACGTCGTTCTGATCCTCGCGATCATCGGCGCGGTGCTGATGAGCGGCACGTGGAATCCCGGCGTCAAGTGGACGGTCTACCACGTCGACATCGAGCTGCAGAACGTCGTCCGCGACGTGCTGCTGCTGGCGATCACGGCGCTGTCGCTCAAGCTGACGCGCCAGGAGACGCGCGACGGCAACGGGTTCAGCTGGGGGCCGATGCTGGAGGTCGCCAAGCTGTTCATCGGCATCTTCCTGACGATCATCCCGGCCATCGCGATCCTGAAGGCCGGCAAGGACGGCGCGTTCGGCCCGCTGGTGGCGCTGGTCACGCGCCCGGACGGCACGCCGATCAACGCGTGGTACTTCTGGCTGGCGGGCGGCCTGTCGAGCTTCCTCGACAACGCGCCGACCTACCTCGTCTTCTTCAACCTGGCGGGCGGCGACGCGGCGAACCTGATGGGGCCGATGGCCTTGACGCTGGCCGCGATCTCGTCCGGCGCGGTGTTCATGGGGGCCAACACCTATATCGGTAACGCTCCCAACTTCATGGTCAAGGCGGTGGTCGAGGATTCGGGCATCCGAATGCCGAGCTTTTTCGGCTACATGGCGTGGTCGTGCGGCATCCTGGTGCCGATCTTCGTCGTGATGACGTTCGTGTTCTTCCGCTGATCGGCGCCGGCCGCCAGCGGCGTCAGAACCTCATCTTCTCGCGCACCACCGCGGCGATCGGCGCGAGCGAATCGCGGTCGAGGTCGCCGGTCAGCGCGTAGCCGAGCGGCCCCTCCAGCCAGAACAGCGAGCGCACGTTGTCGCGGTCGCGGAACTGCACCGTCGTGCCCTCGTTCCTGGCGTTGGAGACGAGGTACACCATGACGCGCTTTCCGGCCGCGTTCTCGTAGACGAACAGGCAGGCCGGGCCGGCGGCGGTGCTCGCCAGCAGTCGGCCGCCCAGCAGCTTCCAGCCCAGCGGCGCCAGGTCCGGCGGCCGGACCTTGGTCTTCATCTTGTTGCTGAGCCAGTTGGTCAGGTGGTCGACCTCGGCGGCCGGCACCTCGACCACGTGCCGCCGCTCGGAGATGTAGACGCGGTAGGCGCTCGCGGCCTCGAGCGGCAAGGCGGCGCTGAGGCTCGGCGGCGTCTCCGCCGGCGCGCCGACCCCGCCCCAGCGGGCGGCGCCGAAGCCGACGGCGCCGCCGACCATCAGCCAGGCGGCGGCCGCCGCGAGGCGCATCGCCCACGGCGCGAAGCCGCCGCCGGACGCGGCGGTCCCGCGGCGCGCCTTCTCCAGCGTCCGGCGCATCGCCGGCGGCAACGGCTCGTGCAGCACCGGATCGAAGGCGTGGCGCAGGGCGGCGTTCTGCGCCGACCAGTCGGCGGCGCGAGCCGCCGCCTCGGCGTCGTCGACCAGCAACGCCTCCAGCGCCCGGCGCGCGTCGGCGTCGAGCTGGCCGTCGACATAGGCGTGCAGGTCGTCGTCCCGCACGCCCGGCCGGTCGGACCCGGACGCGCTCATACCGCCCTCCTCGGCTCGGCGGCGGGGCCGCCGGCCATCAAATCGCGCAGCCTGTCGCGAGCCCGCGAGAGGCGCGACATGACCGTACCGAGCGGAATGCCGAGGACTTCCGCGACCTCGGCGTACCGCAAGCCCTCCAGCGCCACGAGCAGCAGCACCTGGCGCTGCTCCTCGGGCAACTGCTTGAGCGTCGCGAACGTCTGCCGCGCCGACAGCTCCTCGAACTGCGACGCCGCCCGCGACGGTTCCGGCACGTCGTCGATCGCGGCCAGCCGGGGACGGCTCGCCACGCGACGGCGGTCGTTGGCGTGCAGGTTGTGCATGATCGTGAACAACCACGCCCGCAGATTGCCCTCGCGCCACTGGTGGGCGCGCTCCAGCGACCGTTCCAGGCAGTCCTGGACCAGGTCGTCGGCGTTGTGCGCGTCCCCTGTCAGCGCGCGCGCGTAGCGGCGCAGGGCGGGAACGTGCTGGGGCAGCTGTTCGGCGACCGCGTTCACGGACGCAATACAACCCGACACGCCGGCAGGTCCGCAAGGTGAATTCCCCCGACGGACGCCGCCAATCCGATAAACACAGACGCGGGGCCGTCTATTCCGCCGCGGCGCGAAATTCCCCGACGGCGGGGTGACCTGCTTCTGTTAAGTAACTCGAACGAACCCATCGACTCCGGCTGGACGGCCCCCAGGCATGCGTAGCGAACTCGACGTCATCCTGCGGCCGGAGCTGGCGGCCGTGCTGGCGACGGCGCTGATCGCCGGCTTCGTGCGCGGTATGGCCGGTTTCGGCGCCGGGCTGGTGCTGACGCCTGTGTTCTCGGCGCTCTACACCCCGGCGCTGGCGGTGCCCTCGCTCGGGCTGGCGGACTTCACCATGAACATGCGCAACACGCTGGGGGCGATGCGGCGATGCGACTGGCGCGAGGTCGGCCCCTTGGCCGCCGCCGCCGTCCTCGCGCTGCCGTTCGGCGGATACCTGCTGGCGACGGTCCGGCCCGACTTCCTGCGCGTCGGCATGTCGTTGTTCATCCTGTCGGCGATCGGGCTGCTGGCCAGCGGTTGGCGCTACCGCCGCAAGCCCGGCCTGACGATGACGGCGGCGGTCGGCATCGTCGCCGGACTGGCCGGAGGCGCGATGGGGTTCGCCGGACCGCCGGTGGCGGTGTTCTGGCTGGGCGGACAGGCCGACGCCGCGCGCGCCCGCGACAACATCATGGCGCTGTTCGGCGTCACCGGCACGGTGTCGCTGGCGGTCTACGTCTGGAACGGTCTGTTGACGCCGGTCGTGTTCCTGTTCGCGCTGGCGTTGGCGCCGGTCTACGCCGCCGGGCTGCATCTCGGCGGCCGCGCCTTCAAGCGCCTGCCGGAACGGACGTTCCGGGCGCTTTCCTACGCGTTGATCGGCGCCGTGGCGGCGGCCACGCTGGTGGTCGCCCTGCTGCCGTGAGCCTCCCGAGCGCGGTTCACGCGGAGGTCCGCGTCCTTCCTTGCGCGAAATCCGGGAAAACGCGTAAACCACCGTCACGTCAGGAGTCATCCAGGGAACATTGGTCAAATGCAGTTCGACGACGTCATCCTCGGCCGCCGGAGCATCCGCGGCTACAAGCCCGATCCGGTGCCGAGGGCGCTGATCGAGGAGATCATCGGTTTGGCGATGCGCGCGCCGTCGTCGATGAACACCCAGCCTTGGAATTTCTACGTCGTCACCGGCGAGCCGCTGAACCGGATCCGCGCCGGTAACACCGAGAGGATGGTGGCCGGCGTACCGCAGTCGCGCGAGTTCCGCACGGGCCGGGGCTTCACAGGCCACCACCGCGACCGGCAGGTCGGCGTCGCCAAGCAACTGTTCTCGGCGATGGGGATCGCGCGCGACGACAAGGAGATGCGCCAGGACTGGGTGCTGCGCGGTTTTCGTCAATTCGACGCGCCGGTGTGCGTGATCGTGACCTACGACCGCGTGCTGGACGGCAGCGACGACACGCCCTTCGATTGCGGCGCCGTCGCGACCGCCCTGGTGAACGCCGCATGGTCCCGCGGGTTGGGCGCCGTGATCAACAGCCAGGGCATCATGCAATCTCCCGTGGTGCGCGAGCACGCCGGGATAGCCGACGACCAGGTCATCATGAAAAGCATCGCGCTGGGCTGGCCGGACGAAACCTTCCCCGCCAATGCGGTGGTTTCCGAACGCAAGTCCGTCGACGAAGCCACGGTGTTCGTAGGCTTCGACGACTAGGCTCCACGCCGCGGGCTAGACGACGCGGAAGTTCTTGAACTGCCAGGGGTCGGAGGCGTCGATGTCCTCCGGGAACAGACCGCCCCGGCCCTGAAGCGGCGTCCAGTCGCCGTACCGCCCGACCACCGGGCCCAGATACGGCATGCAGATCTCGAGGTTGCGGTCGAAATCCATCTCGTCGGCCTCGACCACGCCCCGGCGCGGGTTCTCCAGCGCCCACACGATGCCCGACAGCACCGGCGCGCAGACCTGCAGCGAGGTCGCGTTGTTGTACGGCGCCAGCCTGCGGGCCTCGTCGATCGACAGCCGCGAGCCGTACCAGTAGGCGCCCTTCTCGTGGCCCATCAGCAGCACGCCGAGCTCGTCGATCCCCGATTCGATCTCCTCGACGATCAGCCGCTGGCGCTTCTGCTGCGCCAGGTTCTTCCCCGCGATCTCGTGCATCGACATGATCGCCTGGTCGCACGGGTGGTACGCGTAGTGCACCGTCGGCCGGTAGACCACGCGGCCGCGCTCGCGCACGGTCAGGTAGTCGGCCATCGAGATCGACTCGTTGTGCGTGATGATGAAGCCGTGGAACGGCCCCTCCAGCGGTGTCCACGTCCGCACCCGCGTCAGCAGGCCCGGCCGGTTCAGGTAGATCGCCGCGTCGCAGCCGAAATCGTGCCGCTTGCCGTCCGGCGGCAGCCGCTTCTCGTGCGTGCCCCAGCCGAGTTCGGCCGGCTGGCCGCCCTCGCTGATGAAGCCGTCGATCGACCAGGTGTTGACGAACTCGCCGACCTCCTTGGGGCGGGCCGACACCTGGGTGTCGCGCTCGGCGACGTGGATGACCTTGATCCCGAGCGCGCGCGACAGCGCCGCCCAGCCCTCGCGCGTGGTCGGCGCCGCCACCGGCTTTCCGGTGTCGCGCGCGATGTTGAGCAGCGCGCGCTTGGTGAAGTGCGACACGAGGCCCGGGTTGGCGCCGTGCGCGACGACGGCGGTCGGGCCGCCGGCGTACTTCGTCTTCAACGCCAGCGCGGTCTCGCGCAGCGCGTAGTTCGAGCGCAGCGACACCGACAGGTTCGGATCGGTGTAGCCGCCCGGCCACGGCTCGATGCAGGTGTCGAGGTAGAACGCGCCCTTCGCCTGCGCGAACTCGACCAGCGCCGTCGAGGCGACCTCGACCGACAGGTTGACGATGAAGTCGCCGGCGCCGACCAGCGGGGCCAGCGCGGCACGGTAGTTGGCGCGGGTCAGCCGCTTGCGGATGAAGGTGACGCCGTAGCGCGCCAGCTCGGCCTCGCCGCCCCGGTCCTCGGCCGAGATCACGGTGATCTGCGACGGCTTCACCGCGATGTGCCGCAGGATCAGCGGCAGCACGCCCTGGCCGATCGAGCCGAAGCCGATCATCACCATGCGGCCGCCGAACGCGCAGTGCCGGCGGCCGCCCGCCGCGCCCGCGCGCCGCCTCGCCGTCTTCGCGACCTTTTTAGCCATGTCCCGTCTCCTGGAGATGCCGGCCGACGCCGCGTCCCTAAACGACGACGGGGCCCTTCTCAAGGCCCCGTCGTTCCGGCTCCCGCGCCAAGGGCGCGGAAGTTCAGATGCAGTGCGTCTTCAGCGGCGCGAAGCCGTTGAACGCCACCGAGGCGTACGTCGTCGTGTAGGCGCCGGTCGCCAGGATGTCGACCTTGTCGCCGACCTTGAGCGCCAGCGGCATCTTGTACTCGGTCTTCTCGTACAGGATGTCGGCGCTGTCGCAGGTCGGACCGGCGAGCACGACGGGCCCCGACCGCCCGCCGTCGTAGGGCGTGCGGATGCGGTACTTGATGCTCTCGTCCATCGTCTCGGCGAGACCGCCGAACTTGCCGATGTCGAGGTAGACCCAGCGCTTGCGGTCGGTCGACGACTTGCGCGAGATCAGCACCACCTCGGACTGGATGATGCCGGCGTCGCCGACCATCGACCGGCCCGGCTCGATGATGACCTCCGGCATGCGGTTGCCGAAGTGCTTCACAAGCGCGCGCTGGACCGCCTCGCAGTAGGCGTCGACCGGCTTCACCTCGGCGCGGTAGCGCGCCGGGAATCCGCCGCCCAGATTCACCATCTTGAGGTCGACGCCGACCTCGGCCAGCGCGAAGAACATCTGCGACACCTGGCCCAGGGCGCGGTCCCACTGCTCGAGGTCGGTCTGCTGCGAGCCGACATGGAACGAGATCCCGTAGGCGTCGAGCCCGAGGTCGTGGGCGCGGCGGAGCAGGTCCTTCGCCATCTCCGGCGAGCAGCCGAACTTGCGCGACAGCGGCCACTCGGCGCCGCCGCAGTCGACCAGCACGCGGCAGAACACGCGCGCGCCGGGCGCCGAGCGGGCGAGCTTCATCAGCTCCGCGTCGCTGTCGAACGCGTACAGGCGCACGCCCTGCTGGTGGGCCCAGGCGATGTCGCGCTCCTTCTTGATCGTGTTGCCGAAGGAGACGCGGTCGGCGGTGACGCCGACGGCGAGGCACTGCTCGATCTCGCCGCGGCTCGCCGTGTCGAAGTTCGAGCCGAGCTTGCCCAGCCGGCCGAGCACCTCGGCCGCCGGATTCGCCTTCATGGCGTAGAAAATCTTCGCCTGCGGCAGCAACTCGCGCATGCGCTTGTAGTTGTCCTCGACGATGTCGAGGTCCATCACCAGGCAGGGCGTCTCGGGCTGCTTCTCGCGCAGAAAGCGCTGGATACGGTCGGTCATTTCCGGAAAATCCTCGTCGAATAGAAATACGTCCGCCGGCCGCGCGTGCGGCCGGGCTCAACGAACTCCCGCCACGCCCCTCGGGCGCTCAGCGGGAGGAGGACGTACTCGACAACGGGTTCTTGCGGCCGATCAGCGTCACGTACGCGGCGCGGACGCGGGCGGCGGGAACGACGATACGGAAACGAGGCTCGCGCCCCGCACGGAACGTATGCATGACCAAGGTCCCTTTCGGAGCCGGTTCTGGGCCGGCATATCCAAGAAGGACGCTTTCCGTCGTTGCATAACCACAAGGGCCATAGGCACGTGCGTGGGCGTCTGCTCGCTTAATTACGCCCAATTGTGTCATTCGCAAGCGCAAACTACGCCATTACGGGGATTCACGGGAAAACCGTCGAATTTTTTCCGGGAGCGTTGCAGACGCGCAACACTCCGGCGCCCCGGCGTCAGCCGCGCCCCGTCGAGGCGCCAGGCGCCGGCGACCGGATGGCGGCGGCGAGGATGGTCGTCGCGACCAGAAGCGCCGCGCCGGCGGTGATCGCCCACGGCACGCCGACGCGGTCGGCGACCACGCCCCACGCCACCTGGCCCACCGTCATGCTGCCGAAGAAGACGAGCTGGTGCACCGCCATCGCCCGTGCCCGCACCCACGACGGCAGCAGCGACTGCACCGCCACGTTGTTGTTGGCGATCACCACCATCCAGCAGCCGCCCGCGACCGCCAGCGCGACGCCGACCACGACCGGATGGAGGCTCTGCGCGGCGGCCACCATCGCCGCGGCGCTCAGCAGCATGGCGCCGATATTGGCGCGGTCGGGCCCGAACAGAGCGTTGACGCGCGGCAGCATCATCGTGCCGGCGACGGCGCCGACGCCGAAGCTCGAGAACAGGACACCGTAGGCCGTGGCGTCGAGATGGAGGTAGTCGCGGCCGAGCAGCGGCAGCATCGTGGAGAAGGCGATCGCCGGCATGAAGAAGCAGGCGCCGCGCGCCCACACCGCGTGGAGCGCCGGCGCGCCGCGCACGAAGGCGATGCCCGACAGGAAGCCCTGGACGAAGGATTCGCGGCGCTGCGCGGCGCGCGCCTCCGACGGGCGCCGCCAGCGCGCGATGGCGTAGATCACCGACGAGAACGTGCAGGTGTTGACGGCGAACAGCGCCACCGCGCCGAACAGCCCGTGCAGCAGCTGGCCGATCACCGGCCCGACGGTGCGCGCCAGGTTGAAGCCGGCGCTGTTGAGCGCGATGGCCTGCGGCAGGTGTTTGGACCCGACGATCTCCGGCACCACGGCGTGCCACGCCGGCGCGTTGACGGCGTTGCCGATGCCGACGCAGAAGATCAGCGCCAGCAGGTTCCAGTGGTTGAGGTGGCCGGTCCACGCCAGCACGGCCAGCGCCGCGGCGGCGGCCATCATCCACCCCTGGCAGCACAGGATGTAGACGCGCCGGTCGAAGCGGTCGGCCAGCACGCCGGCGGGGAACCCGAAGAAGAACACCGGCACGGTCGTCGCCGCCGCCAGCGCGGCCACGAACAGCGCCTTGTCGTCGGCCGGCGCCAGCTCGGTCATGATCCAGCCGGCGCCCGCCGTCTGCATCCAGCCGCCGACGTTGGACACGACGTTGGCGATCCACAGGCGGCGGAACGCCGGCAGACGCAAGGGGCCCCAGAACGGCGGCGGGCCGCCGGGGTCGGTCTTGGGTTCGGGCGGCGCGGGATCGGACATCGGGCCGGCGGCGGCGGCTTTCGGAGGTGCGGCGGTGGCGTGGTCGGCGCGACCTTACCGGCCGCCCCGGCCGCTGTCATGGAACGCCGGCGCATGACCGACGCGCGCCCCGGCCGACGGCGCGCGCCGCGAAATTGCCGCGATGGCGCGCGCGGAGCCCGTGCTATAGCGGCGCGCGAAAGGACCGCGCCGAATGAAAGCAATCCTGTTGAGCGCCGGACAGGGCTCGCGCCTCGCGCCGCTCACCGCCGACCGACCGAAATGCCTGCTCGAGGTCGGGCACCAGACGCTGATCGACTGGCAGCTCGAGGCGCTCAAGCGCTGCGGCGTGCCCGAGGTCGCCGTCGTGATCGGCTTCCAGGCCGAGATGATGGAGGCGCATCTGGCGCGCCACGACGCGCCGGGCTTCCGCGTGCGGCCGCTGTTCAACCCGTTCTACAAGGTGGCCGACAATCTGGGTTCGTGCTGGATGGCGCGCGATGAGATGCGGGACGACTTCCTGATCGTCAACGGCGACACCCTGTTCGAGACCGAGATCGCGCGCCGCGTGCTGGCCAGCCCCGACGCGCCGATCACCATCACCATCGACCGCAAGCCGGCCTACGACGAGGACGATATGAAGATCGTCGAGGAGGACGGCGCGCTGAAGGCGGTCGGCAAGAAGCTGCCGCTGGACACCGTCAACGGCGAGTCGATCGGCATGCTGCTGTTCCGGGGACGCGGCCCGAAGCTTTTCACCGACACGGTCGAGGCGATGATGCGCACGCCCGACGGCGCCAAGGTCTGGTACCTGCAGGCGATCGACCGGCTGGCCCGCACCGGCGTCGTGCGCACGCGGCTGATCCACGGGCTGCGCTGGGGCGAGGTCGACTCTCTGCCCGACCTCGACCGCGCCCGCGCGATGGTCGCGGAGTGGCCGGACCGGCGGACGGCGTGAGCCGTCCACCGTGCCCGACGCTCAATCCGCGCGCAGGTCGCGGTCCATGACCGTGATGCGCTCGCCGCGGTAATCCCGGCTCTCCAGGGTCCGCCAGCCCAGCCCGGCGTAGAGCGCCGGCGCCGAGGCGGTGAAGAGGTACAGCCGGCGGTGCCCCAGCCGCGCCGCCAGCCCCTCGATGGCGCGCACCAGCGCCGAGGCGACGCCGCGGCCGCGCTCCTCCGGCGGCACGTAGACGCTGGCGAGCCAGGGATTGCGCGGGTCGCCCTCGAGGTCGTCGTCCATCAGCGTCGCGGTGCCCACCACGCGCCCGTCCGCCTCGAGCGCCACGACGATCGAGGGGACCGCGTCGACGTTCATGCCGGCGCGGACGCGCGCGACGCGGCCCGCGAGCGTCTGGCCGGCGTTGAGATGACCCCATTCGCCGAACGTCCAGCGCGCCACGAGATCGAGGAGGTCCGGCCGCTCCGCCAGCGGCAGGATCCGCCCGCCGAACGGCGCCGGAGCCATCGCCGTCGTCCCGCTACTTCAGGCCGCGCAGGAAGGCCGTGCGCGTCCTGGCGGCGTCCATCAGGAACGCCATGTCGCTGCCCGACAGCAGGAAGCGCGCGCCCATGGCGATGTATTTCTGCATGACCGGCGGGTTGTAGACGCCGCCCATGCCGGCCCATTTGCCGTGCTTGCGGCACGCCGCGATGGTGGTCTCGTAGGCCTTGGCGACCTCGGGATGGTCGATCTGGCCGGGCAGGCCCATCTCGGTGGTCAGGTCGTTGGTGCCGATCAGCAGCACGTCGACGCCGGGAACGGCGGCGATGGCGTCGGCGTTGGCGATCGCCGTCGGCGTCTCCAGCATCACGACGACCAGCAGCGCGTCGTTCACAGCCTTGGTGGCCTCGGCCGGCGGCACGGCGCGGAACTCGAGCTGCGGCATGGCGCCGGCGACGGAGCGGTGCCCGACCGGCGGATAGCGCAGGCGGTCGGCGACGACGCGCGCCTCCTCGGCGGTGTCGACATGGGGGACGACGATGCCCATGGCGCCGCCGTCGAGCGCGCGGGTGGCCATGTCGAACTGGCCGTAGGGCACCCGCACGATCGGCGCGATGCCGACGCCGTTGGCGGTGACGGCGATCTGCACCGCCATGTCGATGCCCATCGAATTGTGCTCGAGGTCGATGAACAGCCAGTCGAAACCGGCGGTCTTCATCGCCGGCGCGATATCGACCGTGCGGGCCTGCCGCAAACCGACGCCCAGCGACACCTCGCCCCGCTCCAGCCGCGCACGCGCGGGATTGACCAGTTCCACCATGTCTTCCTCCCCCTCGATGCCGGCGCAGTCTCGGCGGGAACCGCGCGCGCCGGCAACACCTATCCGCGGGCGGCGAGGATGCGCTCGACCTGGGCGAGATCGGAGGGCTTGTCGACGTCGATGGCGGCCTCCGGCATGGGCATCACCACGGCGCGGCCGCGCACGCCCGCGATCCGCGACAGCGCCGCGAACGCGCCGTCGAGGTCGAGGCGGCCCAGCGCGTAGCGCAGCAAGGGGCCCGGTCCGATACGCGCGGCGATGCGCCACGGCCGCTTGCGGTGGCGCTCCATCTGGACCCAGAACGCGACCGCCCTCTCCGCCTCGGGCCGCGCGAAGGCGAACAGGTTGCAGCCGGAATACCCCTCGCCGCCCAGCCGGAAGTAGGTGCGGATCGACTCCGGATGGGCGCGCTGGAGCGCGCTGCGGGTCGCCAGCCCGACCGCGACATCGCAACCGGCCGGCACGCCGGCGAGGAACGCCTCGACCATCGCCGGCGTCAGCAGCGCGTGGTCGCTGGTCGTCACCAGCAGCGGGAACGGGGCGCCCAGGCCGCTCAGCGCGCCGGCGACCGTGAGCGCCGGCGACTCCGCGACCGGCAGCAACGTCACCGCGCCGCGCTCCACGGCGGCGGCCAGCTCGGGCAGCGCGTCGACGATGGCACGGCCATCCACCGCCAACGCCACCCGCGCCACCGACGGCGAAGCCGCCAGCGCGTCGAGCACGCGCAGCAGCATCGGCCGGCCGGCGACCACGGCCAGCGCCTTGTGCGCCACGCCGGCCGCCCGCGCCACCGGATCGACAGCGCCGCGGCTGCCGGCCAGCACGAGGGCGGTGTAGGCGCCGGTCACGCGGGTTCCGGGGGCCGGTGCTCCCCTGCTCGAGGCCGGCACCGGCAAGCGGGAGACGGCGGAACGACCCGTGTCACGCCAGCGCCTTCTCGTAGATGCGGTGGATCTTATGCACCTTGCCGCCCACGCTCTTGATGATGTTGTTCGTCGCCTTGTTGTCCTCGAGGATCCAGCCCAGCTCGGCGAAGGTCTTGCCCAGCCCCTTGCCGTTCTCGCGCAGCTCGTCGATCGCGATCATCGCCAGGCCGGCCCCCAGCAGGGGATGGTTCCGGAACTTCTTGCGCACGCCCATCAACGGAACGCGCGCCGTGCGCGGCTTGTCGACGAACAGCCGCCACGCCAGCTTGGCCCAGCCGAACGGCAGCAGCCGGCCGTCGAGGTCGCGGATCGCCTCGTTGAGGTTGGCCAGCGCCACGATGAAGGCCACGGTCTCGCCGTCGACGTCGACGAACACCGCCAGCTTGGGGATCACCACCGGCTTCAGCGTCTTCACGGCCGAGGCGATCTCGGCCTCGGTGAACGGCACGTAGCCCCAGTTGTCGGCCCAGGCGTCGTTGAAGATGTCGAGCAGCGTGCGCACCTCGGCGTCGAAGCGCTTCATGTCGACGGTGCGCACCTTGACGCGCTCCGCGATGCCGCCGCGCTCGATCAGCTTGCGGCCCAGGGTCCGCGGCGCGTTGACGACGTCGTAGTCGTAGGACAGCACGTCCTTGATCTTGGCGTAGCCGAGCGACTCGACCCGCGCCTGCGCGTAGCGCGGATGGTAGGGCACCAGCAGCATCGAGCGGCGGTCGAAGCCCTCGATCATCAACCCGACCTCCTCGTTGATCGACAGGCTGAACGGGCCGGTCGCGCGGACCATCCCCTCGCCGCGCAGCCACGTCTCGGCGGCGTCGAGCAGCGCGGCGTAGACCTCGGGGTCGTCCTCGGCGTCGAGGCAGCCGAAATGGCCGGTCGAATCGGCGTAGCGGTCGAGATAGGCCTGGTCGATCTGCGCCGATATCCGGCCGACCACCCGGCCGTCGCGGCGCGCCAGCCAGAACCGCGCCCTGGCGTGGCTGAAATAGGGGTTCTTCGACGGGCTGAACGTGTCGCGGCGCTCGATGTCGAGATGCGCGACGTAGCCGGCGTGGCCCTTGTAGAGCCGCTTCGGCAACGCGATGAAGTCGCGCCAGTCCGCGCGCGACTCGACGACCGAGACGGCGAGCGCCTCCGCCATCGCGGTCAGGCCGCCTTGTCGGCGTCGCGCTGCGCGGCCGGGGGCGGCGCGCCGCCATCGCCGTAGCCGAGATCGGCGCCGATCGCCTCGGCGCCGGCGTGCGGCGTGTGCGGCTTCCAGCGACGGCCGTCGGCGCCGACGCGGATGCCGCCCTCGGACAGCGCCGCGACCCATGGATAGCGCGTCGCCATGCGCTCGTCGTAGCCGAGGTTGAACACGGTGGCGCTTTTGGGCTTGTCGCGGGCGGTGTCGTAGAACGTGCCCAGCGCGCGGTCGACCACGAAGTTGGTGATGCCGTGGTTGCCGTTCTCGTTGTGGAAATGGTGCAGCAGATGCAGGCGCTTCATGTCCTGCATCCATTTCAGCGCCGGCTTGTAGTTGAGGTGCTGGGTGCTGTGGCAGAACTCGTAGAAGCACGTCGTCAGCAGCGCGCCGGCGACGCAGGCGGCCGATCCGGCCGGCCCCGCGATCAGCCAACCCAGAGGCGCCGTGACCGCGAGGATGGTCGGCAGGGTCGTGTACAGCGCCCCGAACAGCACGCCGAGGTTATGCGGGTCCTGGTGGTGGTCGAAGTGGATGCGCTTCCACACCGGCGCGGTCAGCGCGTTCTTGTAGAGGTAGTTCCCGTGCAGCACCCACCTGTGCAGCCCGTACCAGACGGCGGGATAGACGACGACCGCGGCGATGCCCGCAGCCGCGACGCGTCCGATCCATTCGGCGTCCCACGCCGGCATCCAGCGCACGGTCAGATACAGCGCCGCCGCCGCCAGGGTGAAATAGGCCGCCACGGCGTAGTGCGTGAAATAGGCGCGCACGAGGTCGCGCATGGTCATGCGCGAGAGATTGTAGCGGTCGCCCGCCCAGAAGCCGATGCGCAGCACGACCGTGACGCTCCGGAACGATCGGCGCGCGCGTCGGCGCGGCGCCGGAGGGGTTCATCTTCGTTGCCGGCAATCTAGGAGCGCCGGCCGGCCGCATCAAGGCGCGCCGCCGCCGAAGTCCGTAACCTTCCGTCGCACTTCGTGAGCGGCCGGCCGTCACAGGCGGCAGTACGCGGTGGTGAAGATCTGCATGGGACGGCCGACGGCGGCGGTGCCGACGAGGAACGCGCTCTGCGCCTCGTCGGCCTCGTCCGCCCGCGGCACGCCCAGCGACGCCACCGGCGTGACGGCGCCCTGCGACATCGCGCCGACGCTGAAACCGGGCGCCGCGAGCCGCTCGCCGGCAGGGCACACGATCTGGAACAGCATCTCCGTCCCGGCCGGCGCCTTCAGCGCGCCGCTCGCCCACTCGCACCGGATGTAGGTCGCTGGACGCGCGCCGGCACGCACCTCCACCGTTTCCACGACGCCGATGCCCCAGCCCGCGTGCGCCGCGGCGGCCACGCAGAACCGCGGCGCCTGCGCGACCGCTCCACCGGCGGTGGAGGCCACGCACGCGGCGACGGCGAGCAGCTTGAGACGACGCATCGCGACCTCCCGGCGCGGGCCCTCGGCCCGGATCGACGTCCTCAGACCGTTCCTTGCGGCCGCTCGCGGCGGGCGAGAATCCAGATCGTGCGCAAAACGTGCCACACCACGGTGAGCCCCTGCCAGACGACGATCAGCGCGAAGGTCTCGCGGCCGTAGCCGGCGGCGAGGCCGACGAGGAACAGCGGCAGATTGACGTTGCGCCGCGAGATCAGGCCGCGCGCGATGCGGTCGATGGCGGCGTGGGCGTGCAGACCCCGGCCGTGGACGGCCTTGTACACGGCCAGCACGTGGCGGTCGGCGACGTAGAGGACGATCAGCGCGCAGGTCCACAGGAACAACGGATCGCGCTGGATCGCCCCCTGCTCCCACGCCAGCGCCCACGGCAGGCCGGACAGGCCCAGCGCCCAAGCGGCGTACCAGAACGGCGGATGCACGATGTCGAGCCCGTGGTCGAGGACATTGCCCAGCGGCGAGGCGGTGAAGGTGACCCGGGCCACCTTGCCGTCGACCGAGTCGAGCACGCTCATCACGTAGGCGAGGAAGAAGCCGGCCACCCACCAGCCGGCGGCGAAGCACGGCACGGCGGCGAAGGTGGCGGCGATGCTCACCCAGGTGATGGTGTTGGGATGCACCCGCCAGCGCGTCGCCAGCCGGGTCATCGGCCAGACCAGGAATGGATAGACGTAGCGCGTGAAGACGTCGGTCGAGCCCTTGTAGCTGGCGTCGAACATGAAGCGCTCGACCGCGTCGCGGCGCGCCGGCGTGTCGACGCGGCGCACCCAGAACGGCACATCGCGGCGCTGCACCGCCAGATGGGCGTCGAACTCGCCGGCCGCCGGCGCGCGCGCGGCGCCGGCGGCGACGAGCGCGCCGGCCAAAGCGGCGACGGAGGTGGCGGGCGGCAGCGTGGTCCCGGGCGTCACCAGCAAACAGAGATCGCCGGCCTCGCCGCGCGGATCCCAAGCCCCGTAGAGCGTCGACCAAAGTTCCGGTAGCGCGCGCGGCACCTCGGCGGCGTCGCCCAGCGCCACGACACCGTCGAGCTTCGCGGCCTGCGCGAACAGGCGCGGATCCACCACGCGGTCGCCCGACACGGCGAACACCGGACCGCCACCGGCGGCCAGATAGGCCGCGAGGCGGGCGGCGACGTCGCCGGGCGACGGACCGATCCGGACCGGCGGCAAGCCGACGCCTTCGGGCAACGACGGCGGTGGCGCGTCGCCCGAATCGATCAGGATGTCGCCCGCCGCGACGCCGGCCTTCAGGGCGGCGCGGACATGGCGCTCGAGCGGCGACATGCCGAACAGCGTCGGCGCGTCCCGCCCGGCGGCGGCGTCGATCCACACGCGCATCGGCGGTTCCTAGACGTGGCGCACGGGCCCTCCGCCCGTCGCCGGGCGGAGAGGAAGGGAATCGGTGACGGCCGCCATCGCCGCTACAACCCTTCGACGCGCAGCAGCACGCTGCCGCCGACGCTGGCGAAGATCAGGGCGGGCGCCCACGCCGACACGATCGGCAGCACGGCTCCGGACTCGCCCAGCGCCTGCGCCACGCCGTCGACGATGAAGAAGAGGAATCCCAGCGCCACGCCGGCGGCCAGCCGCGAGCCGAGGCTGGCCATGCGGACATGCGCCTGCGCCACCGGCGCGGCCAGCAGCACCATGATGAAGATCACGGCGGGCAGCGCGAAGCGGCGGTGCAGCCATGTGTCGTAGACGAAGGACGGACGCGTGCCGACCGTGTCTCCGGTCCGCAGCGTGGCCAGCTCGCGCGCCGTGAACTGCCCGGAGAGCGCCGCCAGGTTGAAGAAATCGCCGGGCCGCAGAGTCGTCTTCCAGATCCATTCCGGCTGCCGCGTCGACGAGGGGCCGCGCGGGTCGATCGTGTGCGTCACCACGTTCTCGAGCCGCCATTGGCCGCGCTGGAACCGCGCCGATTTGGCGACGATGCGCTCGACGATGTTCGACTGCGCGTCGCGCCGCATCAGCGTCACGCCGGAGAGCGTGCGTCCCTCGCGCTGCACGGCGACGACGTTGACGATGTACACGGGGTCGCGCAGCCACACGCCTTTCTCGGCGTTGCGGGCGCTTGCGTCGTCCTCCGAGCGGTCGATCTCGTAGCGCGCCAGGCGCTTCTTGGCCCACGGGCTGAGCTGGTCGGCGATCGCGAAGTGGGTCAGCGCGACCAGGGCGGTCGCCGGCAACAGCAGCAGCAGCATGCGGTAGAACGACATGCCGGCGGCCTTGAACGCGGTGACCTCGTTCTGCCGCGCCAGCGCCAGCAGCGTCAGCAGCGCCGCCAGCAGCGTCGCGAACGGGGTGATCAGGACGATCACCTCCGGCGTCTTGAACAGCATGTAGCGCGGCACCACCGCGAAGCCGTCGCCGTAGCGCTTCTCGATCGTGTCTGCGTTGTTGAGCGCGTCGAACAGCAGCAGCATCGCGCCGAAGCCGAGGACGATCAGCGCCAGCCGCCGCAGGAACAGGACGGTGAGATAGCGACCGGAGACGCCCAGCATGCCGGCCTCCCCTAGCCGCGGCCGAAGACGCGGCGCAAGCCGCCGGCGGCGCTCTCGCGCAGCCGCTCGGTCGCCGCGAAGGCCGCCTCGACGGGATTGTCGCGCGGCCGCTCCTTGACGATCCAGAACAGCCAGACGCTGAACGCGAAATTGAGGACGAACGGCGTCCACAGGCCGAGCCAGGGCGGGATCTTGCCGTAGTCGGCGCCCTTCTCCCCGAACTGGAGGAGGTAGTTGTAGAACGCCAGCATGACCACGCCGGCGACCAGGCCGACGGCGCGCTGGCTGCGCCGCGACGCCAGGCCCAGCGACATCGCCATGAACGGCAGGCAGAGCAGCGACAGCATGCGCACCAGGCGGGAGTGCATCTCGGACTGCAGGCGCCGGCCGCGGTAATCGTGGCGCTTGGCGCCCGTCGGGCACACCCAGTCCCACGGCGCCCCGCCGGTCGCCACGTCGGCGCGGCGCTTCGAGAACAGCGCGCCGTTGAGATGGAGCTGGCAGACCAGCTCGGTCATCGTCAGCACGCGCTCGCCGATCGGCGGCGCGTAGGAGTCGCCGGCGGCGACCTCCATCGGCAGGTCGAAGCGGTCGAACGACAGCACCGTGAGCTTCTCGGAGTCGCGGTGCGATTCCACGCGCCGGCCGTTGCGCAGCTTGAGCAGGATCTGGCCGTCGTCGGGCAGGCGCGCCGCCTCGCCGGTCTCGGCGGTCATGGTGATGGCCCCGCCGTCCGGCTTGCGCTGGTGGACGAACACTCCCTTGAGCGTGCGGCCGTCCGGCGCGATGTCCTCGATCAGCACGGTGAAATTGCCCAGCCCGTTGAAGAAGGAGCCCTTCTCCATCGCGAGGTCCCAGGCGGAATTGGTCGCGGCCCACATCAGCGCCCGGAACTGGTAGCGGGTCAGCGGCTGGAGCCACCCGATCAGCACGATCATCACGAGCGTCAGCAGCGCGGTCAGCCATAGGATCGGCCGCAGCAGCCGGGTCAGCCCGACGCCGGCCGATTGCAGGGCGTCGAGCTCGCTGTCGCCGCTGAGACGGGCCGCCGTCAGGGTGACGCCGAGGAACAGCGCCAGCGGCAGCGCCAGTCCGAGGTAGTGCGGGATCAAGTTGGCCAGCAGCTTCAGCACCAGCAGGATCGGCCCGCCCTGGCTGACCATCAGTTCCATCAGACGGACCATCCGGTCCATCAGCAGCGCCACCAGCGCGATCGCGATCGACGCGCCAAGCGGCACCAGCGTGCGCTCGAGCACGTAGCGGTCGATGCGGCTGAGCCAGCCGCCGTTCAGCGGAGGGGTGGTGGCGGAGGATGTCACGGCCGGCTCAGGCGATCTCCGACCAGACGCGTTGGAGGTGCGCGACGAGGTCGGACAGCGTGGTCGGGCCCAGCGGATTGGCGTGCGCCAGCGCCGGCGCCGCCGGCCAACCCGGATCGGTGAAGTCGAGGCCGCCGAACGCGCGGCCGGCGGCGTAGCGCGGCAGCACGTGGAAATGCACCTCGGGGTCTACCATCATCAGCATCAACCAGTTGATCTTGTCGTAGTCGAAGGCTTTCCTGAGGCAGCGTTCGACGCGGCCGACCACCGGTCCGAGATCGGCGTGGGCGCCCGCCGAGATGGCCGAGAAAGCGAGCGCCGGCTCCTTGCACACCACGACCAGCGCGCCGAGCGTGGCCTGGGCGCCCCGGACCTGGACCGACCAGTGCGCGGTCTCGGCGACGACGGTCGCGGGGTAGCCGAATTTCGCCATCGTGGCGTTGGGGGCGGACATGCGAAGGCGCTCCGGCGCGGGAACGTGGGCGGAACGCCGAGTCTAGCCGATCGGGCGGGCCGCGTCAGGCCGCCATCGCCGCGGGGGTCGCGGCCGGGGCGACCAGATCGAACCGGCGCCCCGACACGCAGCCCGCGAGATCGTCGGCGATGACCCGCAGATCGACGTCGAAACGCCAACCGCGGGCGACCCGCTCGACCCCAACCAAGTGGTAGCCTCCGGCGCCGTAGCGCGATCCCGGCGCCGCCGAGGCCGAGGGCGCCCCAAGCACGGCGACCGGCCCCGCGGGGGTGTCGATCCGCGCCAGCGATGCGCGGTGATTGTGACCGTGCAGCACCAGTTCAGCGCCGACCCGTCCGACCGCCAGCCGGAACGCGCCGGCGTCGGTCAGCTCCTTTCGCCACGACGCCCCGCCGATCTGCGGCGGATGGTGAATCAAAACGACGCGGCACGCGCCCTCGGCGGCGAGTTCGCGCATCACCACCTCGAACTGTTCGATCTGCGCGGCGCCCAGCGTGCCGGTGGCGATGAACGCCGGCTTCGGCACGGCTGTGCTCAGGCCGACGAACGCCACCCCGCCACGGCGGCGCACCGTTGGAAACCCGACCCCGAACACTGGATCGGCCGGTCCGGCCGAGGCCGCCGGATCGCCGGCGAGAAACGGCGCCCAGCCGTCGGGCCGGCCATGGGCGCGTGGCTTGACGTAGAGGTCGTGGTTGCCGGGGATCGCCATCACGTCGCGTGGCGCGCCGAGCCCGGACAGCCAGCGCGCGGCCTGGTCGTACTCGGCCGGCGTCGAGATGTTGGCGATATCGCCGGTGACGACCGTCAAATCGGGCGCCCGCGCGCGCAGATCCGTGACGACCGCGCCCAGCGCTTCCGGCCTGTGGATGAAACGCCGCTTGCGGGTCCACGACAGCCAACCCGTGGCACGTTTCGACAACAGCTCGGACCAGCGCGGCGGCGGCAACGGAAGGTGCGGATCGGACAGCTGGGCGAAGGTGAACATGGTCCATACCGCAGGGGACGGCGCGGCGCATAGGGCGCCGGGACGCCTTGCGGGTCAAGGGTTTCTTGCCTAAACGTCAACCAATGGCTTCGCTTGTGAAAGCGGCGGCGCCCACGTTCGCGATATCGACGTGACCGACGCGCCGCCCGCCCCCGCTCCACCGCCGGTCGTCCGCCTCGTCGGACGCGGCGATGCGCGCCCGTTCTCGCGCACCGCGCTGGATCGTTTCCAGCGCGGTTTCGGACGCGCCGGCGTGGTCGATGTGGCGGCAGGTACCGAAAATCTCCCGGCCGCGGGCCGGATCGTCCTGGTGCGCGCCGACCACGTGTTCGACGACGCCCTCATGGGCCCGCTGGCGGCCGGCCGGGATCTGGCGCTGGTGACCGACGGGCGCGAGCTTCCGGTGGCCGTCGTCGTCGACGCGCGCCATGCCCCCGGCGCCGCCGCGCTTCTGGCGGCCGACGGGCTCGATTCCCGCGCCGCCGCCGAGCTCGGGCTGAAGGTCGTGCGGCCGGCCGAGCTTGCCGGCGCCTACCGCAAGAACCTGCGCAACGTCGTGCCACCCTACGTGCTGTCGACCCGCGACATGCCGGTCGCCGCCATCGAGCGCCACATGTTCATGGCCTCCTGCAAGGGCCTGACCGATTTCGTCACCAAGTACCTCTTTCCATCCCCCGCGCTGGTCGTGGTGCGCTGGTGCGCGGCGCTCGGCATCAGCCCGAACGCTGTGACCTTCATCAGCTTCCTGTGCGTCGTCGCCGCCACGGTCCTGTTCTGGTACGGCTGGTTCCTCGCCGGCCTCGCCTTCGCGTGGGCGATGTGCTTCCTCGACACGGTCGACGGAAAGCTCGCGCGGGTCACCCTCACCTCGTCGAAATGGGGCAACGTCTTCGACCACGGCACCGACCTGGTGCATCCGCCATTCTGGTGGTTCGCGTGGTACTGGGGGGTGACCACCACGCCGGAGTTCGCCGCGACGCCGCACATGCAGACGGCGATGTGGATCGTGCTCGCGGGCTACGTCGTCGGGCGCCTCGAGGAAGGCCTGTTCCTCTGGGGCTTCCGGTTCGAGATGTTCACGTGGCGGCCGATCGACGCGTTCTCGCGGCTGATCACGGCGCGGCGCAATCCCAACCTGGTGCTGTTCCTCGCGTTCACGCTGGCCGGCCGGCCCGATCTCGGCCTCGCGGCCGTCGCCGCGTGGACGGTGCTGTGCCTGTCGTTCCACGCCGTGCGCATCGCGCAGGCCTTCGTCGCGCGCGCGATGGGCCGGCCGGTCGCGTCGTACCAGACGGCGGGCGCGGCGTGAGCGCGGCGGCCTCGGCCGACCCGGCCGCGCGCGCGACCCTGCGCGCGTCGATCGAGGACGAGGCCAACCGCACGGTGGCGGAATCCGCGCGCGCCATGAGCGACGCGATCGTCGCGCGCCACAAGGATTGCATCGTCGCCACCCTGTTCTACGGCTCGTGCCTGCGGCCGCCCAATCCCGGCGATCCGCGCGAGATCGGACCCGGCGGCCGCGACGAGCGGCTGATGGATTTCTACGCCGTGGTCGACGACCTGCGGCTGGCGAACGGCGGCGTCCTCGGCGCGCTCGGCAACCGCCTGCTGGCGCCCAACGTCTTCTACCTCGAGGCGCCACACGACGGCGGGCGCGTGCGCTGCAAGTACGCCGTGCTGACCCTGGCGCAGCTCCGACGCGGCGTCGCCGCCGGCACGCTGCAGAACTACTTCTGGGGCCGTTTCTGCCAGCCCACGGTCGTGACGTTCGCCGGCGGCGCCGGCATGCGCGACGCGCTGATCGACATCCTCGCTCAGGCGGTCGTCAGCGCCGTGGCGTCGACCGCGCCGGTGTTCGACGAGCCGTTCACGGCGGCCGACCTGTGGACGCGGACGCTGCGCGAAAGCTACGGCGCGGAGCTGCGGCCGGAATCGGCCGAGCGTCCGCGCCAGGTGCACGACGCCGACGCCGCGCGGTACGCCGCGATCACGCCGGCGGCGCTCGCCGCCGCCGGGCTGCCGGCGACGCCGGACGCGTTCCAGCGCTTCGCCCCGGCGCCGGACGCGCGCCGCCGCGCCGCGCCGCGCGGCGGCGCTGGCGGCTGCGCCGGTGGTGGGGAAAGACGTTGAACGTGCTGAGGCTGGCGAAGGCGGTGTTCACCTTCGAGGGCGGCGCCGACTACGTGGCGTGGAAGATCGCGCGCCACTCCGGCGTGCGCGTCGACATGAGCGACTGGCAGCGCCGCCATCCCCTGCTCGCTTCGCCGGTGCTGGCGTTGCGCTACTGGCGCAAGGGCGCTTTCCGTTGACTTCGACGGCGGGGAGTCGGAAACTCGGCTCGTGCACATCGCGCGCGCCATCGCCTCCAAAAAACCTCCCTTACCGGGGGTCGAGGACTCGCGTTCGCGCTGACACCGCGCCGAAGCGATAGATCGAGAACCCCGCCGGGAACGGACGGGGTTTTATTTCGCCTGCGCACCCTCTCCTCCGGCTCCACCGCAGCGAGGAGAAGCGTTCCATGGTCCAGCAAATCCCACGTCTCGGCGGCTTGTGGCTGCCGCTCGTCACGCCGTTCCGCGACGGCGCGCTCGACGAGGTCTCGTTGCGTCGCCTGGCGCGGCACTACCGCGACCAGCCGGTCGACGGCTTCATCCTCGCCGCCACCACCGGCGAAGGCCTGACCCTGGACGACCACGAGGTCGAGCGACTCGTGGCGGTGGTGGCGGAGGAGCTGGGCCGATCCCGGCCGATCTATCTCGGGCTCTCGGGCAGCGACACGCGCAAGGTCGAGAAGGCGATGGACCACGCCGCGTCGTGGCCGGTCGACGGCTACCTCGTCGCCTGCCCCTACTACACGCGGCCGTCGCAGGAGGGCCTCTACCGCCATTTCGCGGCGCTGGCGCTGGCGACCGACCGGCCGATCGTCGTCTACAACATCCCCTACCGGACCGGCGTCAATCTCGGCAACGAGACGATGCTGAAGCTGGCGGCGCTGCCCAACATCGCCGGCGTCAAGGATTGCTGCGCCGACGCGGCGCAGTCGTTCGACCTCATCCGCGCGCGGCCACCGGGCTTCGCCGTGCTCACGGGCGAGGACGCGCTGTTCCTGTCGGCGCTGGACCAGGGCGCCGACGGCGGCATCGTCGCCTCGGCGCATGTCGAGACCGCCCGCTTCGCCGAGATCCTGTCCCTGTCGCGCAGCGGCGACCACGCCTCGGCCCTGCGGCGCTGGCGCGATCTGGTCGAGATCCCGCGCCTGCTGTTCGCCGAGCCCAGCCCGGCGCCGATCAAGCACTGGCTGTGGCGCACCGGCCTGATCGACAGCCCCGAGGTCCGCCTGCCGATGGCCGAGGTGACAACACGGCTGGCGACGCGGCTGGACTGGGCGATCGCCGACGTCGCCAAAGCGGCGTGAGGGGCCAGCACATCGCCACGGCGCGACGACCGGCACGGCGGACGCCACGATCCCCGGACGTCGCGTCCGCCGGGCGATTCCACCGTGTTGCGCGGCCGGTCGCGTCCGCTACCATCGCCGGCATCGATCCTCCGGCCCGGGATCCCTGCACATGGACAAGACACGCGACGTCGCCGTGATCCTCGGCAGCCTCAGCGCCAAGTCGCTCAACCGCAAGGTCGCCAACGCGCTGGCCGGGCTGGCGCCGGCGACGTTGAAGCTGGGCATCGTCGAGATCGCGGACCTGCCGATGTACAATCAGGACCTCGACGGCGCGCCGCCGGCGGCGTGGGTCGCGTTCCGCGAGAGGATCGCGGCCGCCGACGCCGTGCTGTTCGTCACGCCGGAGCACAACCGCTCGGTGCCGGCGGCGTTGAAGAACGCCATCGACGTGGCGTCACGGCCCTACGGCAAGAGCGCCTGGAACGGCAAGCCCGGCGCCGTTGTCAGCGCCTCGCCCGGCGCCAGCGGCGGCTTCGGCGCCAACCACCATCTGCGCCAGTCGCTGGTGTTCCTGAACGTCGCGACCATGGCGCAGCCGGAGGTGTATCTGAGCGGCGCAGACAAGCTGTTCGACGCCGATGGCCATCTCGCCAACGACGGCACGCGGAAGTTCCTCGCGGGCTTCATGGCGCGCTTCGCCGCCTGGGTCGCCGCGAACGTCCCGGCGTAGTCTCCGACCCGACACACTCCGCCCGCTCCCGAACGAAAACGCGGGCCTGTTGGCCCGCGTCGTCGGATGGAAGGCGGTATCCGGTCAGCCGGCGGCGACGCGGCGGCGGGCCTCGACCGGCAGCAGCCCGAAGCGGTGGGCGATCTCGGTCAGCGCCTCGACCATGTTCTCGAGCTGGGCGCGGGTGTGGGCGGCCGACAGCGAGCAGCGCAGCAGGCACAGGCCGCCGGGCGTCGCCGGCGGCACCGCGACGTTCACGTACACGCCGGCGTCGAGCAGCGCGCGCCACACCGCGACCGTGGTCTCGATGTCCGGAAGCTGGACCGCGACGACGGGACCGTGCTGCGGGCCCAGTGTGAAGCCGGCGGCCGACAGGCCGTCGTACAGCGTGGCGACGTTGTCCCACAGCCGCGTGCGCAGCTCGGGACGCTCGCGCACGATCTTCAGCGCGGCGCGCACCGAGGCGATGATCGAGGGCGGCAGCGAGGCCGTGAACATGTAGGCCCGGGTCGCGACCCGCAGCACCTCGAAACCGTCGTGGCTGGAGACGCAGAAGCCGCCGATGGCGCCCAGCGTCTTGGAGAAGGTGCCGACGATGAAATCGACCTGGTCGAGGACGCCCGCCTCCTCGACGAGTCCGCGGCCGCCTTCGCCAAGCGCGCCCAGCGAATGGGCCTCGTCGACCAGGATGTAGCCGCCATAGCGCTTGGTGACCTCGACGAACGCCTTGAGCGGGGCGGTGTCGCCCAGCATCGAGTAGATGCCCTCGACGACGACCAGCTTGTTGCCCGGCTCCTTCTCCAGCCGGCGCAGGCGCGCCTCGAGGCTGGACGGGTCGTTGTGCTTGAAGCGGATGATCGTGGCCTGGGTCTGCTTGCAGGCGTCGTAGATCGAGGCGTGGCTGTCGGCGTCGATCACGAGGTAGTCGCCCTCGCCCACCAGGGTCGAGATCACGCCGAGGTTCACCTGGTAGCCGGTGGTGGCGACCATGCAGTGCTTCATGCCGTAGAAATCGGCCAGCTCGGCCTCCAGCGCGGCGTGCTGGCTGTAGCTGCCGTTGGCGATGCGCGAGCCGGTGGTGCCGGTGCCCTCGGCGCGGGTCGCCGCGACGGCGGCCTCGACGCAGGCCGGGTCGAAGGTCAGGCCGAAATAGTTGTTGGTGCCGACCAGCAGGGTGCGGCGGCCCTCGATCAGCGCCTCGGTCGGCGACAGCACCCGCTCCATGGTCACCGTCAGCGGGTCCAGACCGCTGGCGCGGACGCCGCGGTAGGTGTCGAGGAGCTGCTTGTGGCGGTCGAAGATTCCCATGGTCAGCGCTCCGAGATCTTCTTCGTTATCGCGTCGGCCAGTTCGTCCACCGTGTGGATCTCGGCGACGTCGTTGAGGGGGATGGAGACGTCGAACCGGTCCTCGAGCTCCATGACCATGTCCATCACGGCCAACGAGTCGATGTTGAGGTCCTTCGTGATCACGGTCGCGCCGGTGATCGGCCGCGCGTCGATGCGGAACGGCTCCAGACGCTTGACGATCTCGGCGATGGCTTGCTCGCGCGCCGGGGCGCCGGCATCGTTCATGGCGGGTTCCGTTGAGTCGTAGACTTTGAATTTGTGCGCGGCGGGCATGGCGGTCGAGCCCCGAGGAGGAGTGACCGCATTGGACGAAATCGAGCCGAATCAAGCCATTAACAATTTGTTACGGCGTGTTACGGATGTCCTACAGCCACTTCTTCCGCACGTACCAGTCGACCGTGTCGGCGAATCCCGTCGCGAGATCGTAACGCGGCCGGAAAGCCAATGCCGCCGCCAACCGGTGGTCGGTCGCCACCCAGTCGGAATGGAAAATCTCACGCACCTTGCCGGGGCCGAGGATGGCGGGGTGCCTGCGCGTCCGTGCGACGATCTGCTGCACCGCGGCGACGCCCGCCATGAGCGGCCGCGGGACCGGAACCACGACCGGCCGCTGCCGAAGGGCGGCGCCGGCCGCGGCGGCGAGCTCGCGCAGCGTGTGACCGGCCGGCGCGCCGTCGTCGATTTCGTACACGCCGTCGGCCGGCGGGTGGTCAAGCGTGGCGACGATGGCGGCGCAAAGATCGGCCACGTGGATCAGCGACAGTCGCCCTTCGCTCCCGGCCGGCACAGGCGCGAACCCGCGCTGGACCATCCGGAAGAACGCCAGCGTCTCCCGGTCGCCGGGACCGTAGACCGCCGGTGCCCGGATGGCGGTCCAGCGGCCGGCGTAGCCGGCGGAAGCGAGCGCGTCCTCGCCGGCGCGCTTGCTGGCGGCGTAGTCGGATAGGCCGGGCTCGCGCGCCGCCAGCGACGACAGCAGGACGAGATGCGGCCGGCCGGGCGCGGCGGCCGCCAGCAGGCCCGCCACCGGATCTCGGTTGGCGCGTTCGAAGGCGGCGCGGTCGAGCGCCTTGATGGCCCCGGCGAGATGGACCACCGCGTCGACGCCGTCGGCCAGGCGGGCCATCGACGGGTGGTCGCCGATGTCTCCGACGACGAGTTCGACGGGCGCGCCGCGGGGCAAGGCCGGCGGCAACGCCCGCACCAGTAGGCGCAGCCGCCAGCCGCGCGCCGCGAGCGCCGCCACGAGATGCTGGCCGATGAAGCCGGTCGCGCCGGTGACCGCGACCGTCCGGGTCATGGGGTGGCGGGCGCCGCCGTTGGCGTCTCGCGCGCGTCGCGGCCGTAGGCGCCGGCCAGCCAATCGGCCTTGGCGCGCGAGCGGCTGAGCTTGCCGGAGGAGGTCAAGGGCAGGCCCACCGAGGGCGACACGAGGTCGATCACGCCGTCGACGCCGGTCGTCTCCTTGACGACCTGGGCTACGGCGCCCTCGAGCGCGGCGCGTTCCTCGGGATCCACCGGCCGCGACTGCACCAGCACGACGACCTTCTCGGCGCCGTCGTCGCCGTCGATCGAGAAGGCGCAGGCGTCGCCGCGGCGCAGTTTCGGCAGCGCCTCGACGGCCCACTCGATGTCCTGCGGCCAGATGTTGCGGCCGTTGACGATGATCAGGTCCTTGGCGCGGCCGGTGACGACGAGCTGCCCGTCGCGCCAGTAGCCGAGATCGCCGGTGTCGAGCCAGCCGTCGCGCAGCGCCTCGGCGCTGGCCTCGGGCGCGCCGAAGTAGCCGGGCATGACGCTGGGGCCGCGCACGAAGATGCGGCCGACACCGCCGGCGCCGACGACGGCGCCGTGCGGATCGCGGATCTCGACGATGTGGCCCGGCAACGGGCGGCCGCAGACCACGAATTCTCGCGCCTCGGGACCGGCGGCGGGCTCGGCGACGTGCGATGCCAGCCGCGCGCGCGCGACGTGATCGACCGAAAAGCCGGCGCCGACTGGCGCGAAAGACAGGCCGAGGCACATCTCTGCCATGCCGTAGCTGGGCAGGAACGCGTTCGGATCGAAGCCGACGGGCGCGAACGCCTCGGCGAAGCGGCGCAGCACCGGCGCCTGGATCATGTCGCCGCCGATGCCCGCGACGCGCAGGCGCGACAGGTCGAGGCCGTCGAGCGACCGCGCCTGAAGGCGCCGCGCCGCGAGGTCGTAGCCGAAGCTCGGGCTATAGGTGACCGTGGCGCCGCGCTGCGACATCAACGACACCCACGTCAGCGGCCGGCGCGCGAAATCGCGCGGCGCCATCACGTCGACGCCGTTCTGGCCGCACAGCGCCGACAGCAGGAACCCGATCAACCCCATGTCGTGGTACCACGGCAGCCAGCCCACGGCGTGGTCGTCGGCGCGCGTGTCGAGACCGCCGGGCCCGAGCATGGCGTCGATGTTGGCCATCAACTGGTCCTGGCGGATGTCGACGCCGAGCGGGAACCGCGTGCTGCCGGACGAGAACTGGAGGTAGCACCGCTCACCCGGTCCGAGCGGCCGGAGGCCGGCCGCGGCCTCGGGCAGCGCCTCGAACGCCGACATCGGTCCGTGCAGCCGCGCCGGCCCGTCCGCTGCGGCGACCGCGAGGTAGCCGGCGAGTTCGTCCGGCGCCAGCGCCGCTGCCGCGCCCGACGCGGCGAGTTGGCGCCGGAGCTGGTCGATATAGGCGTCCTTGGCGCCGAGCCCGGCCGGCAACGACACCGGAACGGGCAGCAATCCGGCGTATTGCGCGCCGAAGAACGCCACCGGAAACCCCGGCCAGGTGTCGGCGATGATCAGAAACCGCTCGCCACGTGCGAAATCGGCGCCGATCAGCCGCCGCGCGAAGACCTGCGCGCGGGCACGCACCTCGCGCCACGGCAGCGGCGCCGTCAGCCGGCCGCGCGCGTCGAAGAAGCTGACGCCGGTATCGCCCCGGGCCGCGTAGTCCAGCGCCTCGACGAGGCAGCCGAAACCGCCCCGCCGGAACGGCAGGCTGGTGTTGCGCGTGGGCGTTGGTTCCATGTCTCGATGTCGCGAGGGGGCGGCCGGCGGTCCGGGCGCGGTCAGTTGGCGCGGCGGGAGGCGCCTCCGGCGCGGCCCAAAACGGGCCGGTCGTTTAGCAAAAGCCGCCGGCGGTCACAAGCGCCCCCCGGTCCGCCCGCCGGCGCGCGGCCCGCTCAGCCGTCGGATGGGAACAGCGCGCGGACGCGGGCGACCGCCGCTGACAGGTCGTCCGGTGGCGTCGTCGTGGACGCCATTGGCGTGCCCAGCACGTGGATGTGGCCGGCATCGGCCAAGGGCCGCCAGACGGCGGCGATATTCCGCGGCAGCACGATCCAGCCGCCGGCGTGCAAGGCGCCGACCAGAGCGGCCGGCGGCGCAGACAGCGCGCGCCGCGGCAAGCGCTCGCGCCACGACCCGTCGAGCGGCACCGGCGCGACGGTCACCGGTTTGCCGCTGCGGCAGGCCTCGGCCAGCATCGACGCGCTGTCGCCGGTGACCACCAGCCTGTCGGCCAGGCCAATGAGACCGGCGTAGGCGTTGGACGTGTCGCCGGCGTGCCATCGATGGGCCAGCAGTGGCGCGCGGATCTCGGCCAGCAGCGCCTCGGCCGCGTCGGCGGGGGTCCGTCGGCTGGTGACCGCCAGGACGCTGGCGCCGAGTTCGCGGGCCAGGGCATCCACGCCGCGGCCGATATCGCTGCCGACCGCGGCGTCGAAGCGCAACGGCCGCGCGCGACCGCCGATCAGCAACGTCAGATACGGCGCCGGAAGCGCCGCGGCGCGTCCGCGCCATGCGTTGGCGGCAAGGGCTATGGCCGCCGGGTCGAGCCGGTTGAACGGCAGCCCGGCCTGGAGGACGTTGCCGCGCGGCGGCACGCCATATTGGGGCATGGCGACGACCAGATCGAACGCGTCCAGCGGTCCCCACGGCCGCCCGAGGCTGACAAGCCGCGTCCGGCCACCGCTGCGCTCCTTGATCCAGCGCGCCACCGGCGTCGCCCGCCGCCCGGCGCACATCACCAGCTCGGGCCATGGCGGCGTCAGCGACGCGCGGTCGGCGGCGCGCAGACTGGCCAGCGACGGGCCGAGCAAGCGGTTGGGCAGCCGGTACATCGCGTTGAAACGCAACGGCTTTTCGAGCGCCGGCCAGCCGAGCGCGCGGACTAGGGTGCGCAGCTGGGCGCTGTCACCACCCTTGTCGCCGAGCAGCAGCCAGACGGATCGCGGCCGGTCCGAAGCGTCGTTCATCCCCGGCTTCTAGCCGACCGTGGCGCCCGGCTCCACCGGCGCCACGCGGCCTGCGGGCGCCGCCTTGCGTCGTTGACAGAGCATGGACCCATCCGGATAGTGCGCCGTGCGGCGTTTTCCGGCTCTCGGGCGGTTCCGAGGTCCGGCGCGCCGCGCGTTTTTTTGGCGCGCACCGCGCCAGAAGCCAGCCAGTGGAGGATCGAGACGTGATTACGGCCGTGATGCCGACCTACGATCGGAAGGATGTCGCGTTCGCGCGCGGGGAGGGCTCCTACCTCTACGCGACGGACGGCCGACGATTCCTCGATTGGACGTCGGGCATCGCCGTGAACAATCTCGGCCACTGCCATCCGCACCTCGTGAAGACGCTTCAGGAGCAGGCGGCGGCGCTCTGGCACACCTCCAACCTGTACCGGATCGCGCATGGCGAGCGGCTAGCCCAGCGGCTGGTCGAGAACTCGTTCGCGGACACGATGTTCTTCTCGAACTCCGGCGCCGAGGCGATCGAGGGCGGCATCAAACTGTGCCGCAAGTACCAGTACGTGAATGGCAATCCCGGCCGCTACAAGATCGTCTGCTTCCAGCAGGCGTTCCACGGCCGCACCGGGGCGGCGCTGGCGGCCACCGGCAACGAGAAGTACCTGCAGGGCTTCGGCCCGGCGGCGCCGGGCTTCGTGCACGTGCCGTTGAACAACACCAACGTCGTGCGCGACGCGATCGACGACGAGACGGCGGCGATCCTGGTCGAGCCCGTGCAGGGCGAAGGCGGGGTGCGTACGGGAACCGGCGATTTCCTGCGCGAGCTGCGCCGGATCTGCGACGAGTTCGGCCTGCTGCTGTTCTTCGACGAGATCCAGTGCGGCTTCGGCCGCACCGGGAAGATGTGGGCCTACGAGTGGTTCGACGTGGAGCCGGACGTGATGGCCGTCGCCAAGGGCATCGCCAACGGCTTCCCGCTCGGGGCCTTCATGGCGACCGAGAAGGCCGCCGCCGGCATGGTGTTCGGCACCCACGGCTCGACCTACGGCGGCAACCCGCTGGCCACGGCCTGCGGCAACGCCGTGCTCGACGTCATGCTCGAGCCGGGATTCTTCGAGGGGGTCCAGAAGCGCGCCGCGTATTTCCGAGGCAAGCTCGAGGGCCTCGTGGCGAAGCATCCCAAGGTGCTGGCCGAGGTGCGCGGCATGGGATTCATCAGCGGCCTGCGCTGCGTGACGCCCAGCGGCGATCTCGTCAACGCGCTGTTCGAGCGCGGCATGCTGACGGTGGGCGCGGGCGACAACGTCGTGCGCACCTATCCGTCGCTGATCGCGCCGGCCGCCGACATCGACCACGGCATCGCCATGATCGACGACGCCTGCGCGGCGTTGGCGGCGAAGGCCGGGGCCGGCCATGGCTGACCCCAGGCACTTCCTAGACCTCGACCAGCTCGATCCGGCGCTGCTGCGCCGGATCCTCGACCAGGGCCTGTCCTACAAGCGCGACCGCGCCGGCGCCGGCCACGACCGGCCGCTGGCCGGCAAGACCTTGGCGATGATCTTCGAGAAGCCGTCGACCCGCACGCGCGTGTCGTTCGAGGTCGGCATGCGCGACCTCGGCGGCCACACCATCATGCTGGGCACGACCGACACGCAGCTCGGGCGCGGCGAGACCATCGCCGACACCGCCCAGGTGCTGTCGCGCTATGTCGACGTCATCATGATGCGCACCACCTCGGAGGAGAAGCTCCACGAGATGGCGCGCTTCGCCACCGTGCCGGTGATCAACGGCCTCACCGACAAGACGCATCCCTGCCAGCTCATGGCCGACGTGATGACCTTCGAGGAGCATCGCGGCTCGATCAAGGGCAAGGTCGTCGCCTGGTCGGGCGACGGCAACAACATGGCGACGAGCTGGATCCATGCGGCGGCGCAGTTCGACTTCGAGCTGCGCATCGCCTGCCCGCCCGAGCTGAGCCCGCCGGCCGACGTGGTCGAATGGGCCAAGCGGCGCGGCGCGCGCGTGACCATCAGCCACGATCCCGTCGCCGCCGTCACCGGCGCCGACTGCGTGGTGACCGACACCTGGGTGTCGATGGGCGACGAGGACGCCGCCGGCTTCGCGCGGCGCCACAACATGCTTCGCGGCTACCAGGTCGACGACCGCATGATGAAGCTCGCCAAGGGTGACGCGATCTTCATGCACTGCCTGCCGGCGCACCGCGGCGAGGAGGTCACCGCCTCGGTGATCGACGGGCCGCAATCGGTCGTGTGGGACGAGGCCGAGAACCGCCTGCACGCGCAGAAGGGCATCCTCGCCTGGTGCCTGGGAAGCGTCTGACATGAACGCCGGGCCGGAGTCGCCGCCGTCCGCGGACGGCGACGACGCCGTGCTGCCGTTCCAGCTCGACGCGCTGGGCGCGCGCGGCCGCGCCATCCGGCTGGGCGCGGTCGCCGACGCCATCATCGCCCGCCACGCCTATCCGCACGCCGTCGCCGGCCTGCTGGCCGAGGCGCTGGCGCTGGGCGCGGCGCTGGCCTCGTCGCTGAAGTACGACGGCATCTTCACCTTGCAGCTGCGCGGCGACGGCGCCGTCCGCCTGCTCGTGGTCGACCTGACCTCGGCCGGCGCGTTGCGCGGCTACGCTGAATACGACGCCGCCAGGCTCGAAGCGGCCTGCGCCGGCGTGCGGCTCGACCCCGTCTCGGGCCTTCCCGACAACCCGGTCACGCGCCTGATCGGCGCCGGCCACATGGCCTTCACCGTCGACCAGGGCGCCGACACCGAGCGCTATCAGGGCGTCGTGGCGCTCGAGGGCGCCACGCTGGCGGATTGCGCGCACCACTATTTCCGGCAGTCCGAGCAGTTCGGCGCCGGCATCCTGCTGGCCTCCGGCCGCGTCGACGGGCGCTGGCGCGCCGGCGCGTTGCTGTTGCAGGCGCTGCCGTCGCGCCAGCTGGTCGAGGAGCTCGACGCCGAGGAGCGCGAGGAGCGCTGGCGGCGGGCGTTGATCCTGCTGGGCAGCGCCCGCGCCGCCGAGGCGCTCGATCCGGCGCTGCCGTCGGAGCGGCTCATCTGGCGGCTGTTCCACGAGGACGGCGCGCGCGCCTTCGAGCGCCGCGGCTGCGCGACGAGTGCCGCTGCTCGCGCGCGCGCATCGACCGCGTGCTGCGCGCGATCCCGCGCGACGAGTTGCCGACCCTGCGCGACGACAGCGGCAAGGTCGTCGTGACCTGCGAGTTCTGCTCGGCGCGCTACGACTACGACGACGCGGCGATCGCCGCGCTCACGGCCTGAGGCCGCGCGCACGCATCTCGCGCACGGTGTGGTCGACGTAGGCGCGCACGACCGGCGAGATCAGCCGGCTGCCGGGATAGACGGCGAAGATGCCGGTCGCCGGCGCGGGATGGTCCGTCAGCACCTGCGTCAGGCTGCCCGCCGCCAGCGCGTCGGCCGCCATCCACTCCGGCAGGGCCACCAGGCCGAGCCCCGCCAAGGCGGCGGCCCGCAGCGATTCGCCGCTGTTGGTCAACAAGCGCGGCGCCACCGCCACGACCTCGGCACCGAGCCGCCACGTGTCGCGCCAGGCCAGCGGCGAGAACCCGACGCAGCGGTGGCGCGCGACGTCGGCGGGCCGCTCCGGCGCGCCGCGCGCCGCCAGGTAGCCCGGCGCCGCGACCACGACGACGCGCGCCGTGCCGAGGCGGCGCACGATCAGGTTCGGCGCCGGCGACTCGCTGACCCGGAACGCGAGATCGAGGCCGGCGGCGAGCAGATCCACCGGCTCGACGCTCTCGGAGATGTCGAACGTCACGGCGGGATGCCGCGCCATGAAGGCGGGCAGCGCCGGCACCAGGAAACGCTGGGCGAAACCCTGCGGCGCCGATACGCGCAGCCGGCCGGCGAGCGCGGTGGCGCTGGCGCGGGCCTCGGCGCGCGCGGCGGCGGCGTCGTCGAGCAGGCGGCGGCAGCGCGCGTAGAGGGCGGCGCCGGCTTCGGTCACGCGCACGCGCCGCGTCGTGCGGTCGAGCAGGCGCGCGCCCAGCCGCTCCTCGAGCGCCCGCACGGCCTCGCTGACCGAGGATTTGGCCGACCCCAGCGACGCCGCCGCGGCGGTGAAACTGCCCGTCTCTACGACCCGCGCGAACGCCTCGAAACCCGCGAAACTGTCCATGCCGTATTGTTCGCCATGGCGAACGATGTGTCCAGAGCCACCGTCTCGCCGCGCGGCGCGACCGCGCCTATCGATGTTCCGGCGCGGCGGGCGCGGAACCAGGAGACGGACGATGACGAAGATGAGACTGGCCGGACCGGCCGACGGCGAGCGGCTGGACGTGCTCGGCGCGGCGATGATCGTGAAGACCGACCCCGGAGGCGACGGCGTGTTCGTCGCCGATCATTCGGTGCCGCCCGGCTACTTCGTGCCGCCGCACGCGCACGACGACGACGACGAGACGCTGATGGTCGTCGACGGCGCCCTCACGCTGCTCGGGCCGGCGGGAAGCGTCGTGGCCGGCGCCGGGAGCTGCGCGCACCTGCCCCGCGGATCGGTCCATGGTTTCCGCAACGACACCTCTTCGCCGGTGCGCGTGCTGGTGATCGCGCGGCCCGGCCTGCAAGCCGCGGAGATGTTCCGCCACCTCGACCGCGCCGGCCGTGCCGCGCCGGGCGGCCTGACGCCGCCGGAGATCGGCGACATCTGCGGCCAGTACGGCGTGCGGATGGCGTGACGCGCCGGGGCGGCGCGGGGACGATCAGCCCCGCTCCGCCCACGCGATCATGCGGGCGAGGAAGGCGTCGCAGGAATCCAACTGCGAGCGCAGCACGAACTCGTTGGGCTGGTGCGCCTGGGCGATGTCGCCGGGACCGCAGACGATGGTCGACACGCCGGTGCCCTGGAAGATGCCGGCCTCGGTGGCGTAGGCCACCATGGTCGAGGCGTTCGAGCCGCTCCACGCGCGCGCCAGCGTCTCGGCCTCGCCGTTCTCCTCGCCCTTGAACGCCGGCACCACGAAGCGCGGCGTCATCGCGATGTCCGCGGCGGGGTGCTTGCGGCGCATCGCCGGCAGCAGGACCTCGTCGATATGCGCCTGCAGGCGCCGGCGCGCCTCGTCCCCGTCCTCGCCGGGGACCTGGCGGTACTCCCACACCAGCGCGCACTCGCGCGCCAGGATGTTGCCGGCGGTGCCGCCGTCGAGCGTGCCGACGTTGAAGGTGCCGTAGGGCGGCATGTAGCCGTTGGCGGGATCGGCGCGGCGCGCGAACTCCTCCTGCAGCCCGTTGATGAAATGGATCAGCTCGCCGGCGAAGTGGATGGCCGAGACGCCGAGATGGGTCATCGAGGAATGCGCCTCGAAGCCGGTGATGACGACGCCGTAGCTGTTCTGGCCCTTGTGGCCCTTCACCGTGCCCATCATCGTCGGCTCGCCGATGACGACGGCGCGCGGCCGGGGCACGTCGCCCATCAGGCGCTCGGCCAGCGAATGCGCGCCGAGGCAGCCGACCTCCTCGTCGTAGCTGAAGGCGAAATGCACCGGCGCCTTCAGCCTGGCGGCCCGCAGCCTCGGCACGGCGGCGAGCGCGCAGGCCACGAAGCCCTTCATGTCGCAGCTTCCGCGGCCGTAGAGGCGGCCGCCCTTGTCGGTCAACGTCCAGGGATCGGTGTCCCATGGCTGGCCGTCGACCGGCACCACGTCGGTGTGGCCCGACAGCACGACGCCGCCCTCGACCTTCGGGCCGATGCTGGCGTAGAGGCTCGCCTTGGTGCCCTCGGCGTTCGGCACCAGAGTGGACTCGACTCCATGTCCGGCGAAGTAGCCACGCACCCAGTCGATCAGGGCGCGGTTGGACTTGGCCGAGGTCGTGTCGAAGCCGACCAGCCGCGCCAGCATGTCGGCCGAGTTCAACGGATATCCGCCCATGCTCCCGCTCCCCCGTGCGCGGCGCTACCGCGTCCGCGCCCACTCGACCATGCGCCGCATGAAGGACTCGCAGGCGTCGATCTGCGAGCGCAGCAGGAACTCGTTGGGCTGGTGCGCCTGCGCGATGTCGCCGGGACCGCACACGACGGTGGGCACGCCCAGCGTCTGGCGGAAGATGCCCGCCTCGGTGCCGTAGGGCACGCTGCCGACGACGTTGGAGCCGCTCCACGCGCGCGCCAGCGCCTTGGCCTCGTCGTTGCCGTCGGGCGAGAAGGCCGGCGTCGCCGAACGGAATTCCGTGACGATGCCGGCGGCCGGATGGCGCCGGCGCATCGCCGGCAGCAGCTCGCCGTCGAGGTAGGCCAGCGCCTTGCGCTCGACCTCGGTCGCGTCGTCGGTCGGCAGCGGCCGGTAGTTCCACTGCACCACGCATTCGCGCGCCAGGATGTTGCCGGCGGTGCCGCCGTGAATCAGGCCGACATTGACCGTACACATCGGCGGCGTGAACTCGCTGTCCTTCGGCGCGGCCGCCTCCATCTCGTCCTGGAGCCGGTTGAGGAAGGCGATGAACTCGCCGGCGAAATGGATCGCCGACACGCCGAGATGGGTCATCGAGGAATGCGCCTCGAAGCCGGTGAAGGTCGTCGTGTAGACGCGCGTGCCCTTGTGGGCGTGGACCACCGTCATCATCGTCGGCTCGCCGATCACGACGACGCGCGGCCGCGGGATGTCGGCCGCGAAGCGCTCCGCCAGCGAGTGGGCGCCGAGGCAACCGACCTCCTCGTCGTAGCTCAACGCGAAATGGACGGGCACCTTCAGCCCCGCCTTGAGGAAATGCGGCACCATCGCCAGGCCGACGGCGGAGAAGGCCTTCATGTCGCAGGTGCCGCGGGCGTGCAGCTTGTCGCCCTTGGCCGTCAGCGTCCACGGATCGGTGTCCCATGGCTGGCCGTCGACCGGCACGACGTCGGTGTGGCCCGACAGCACGACGCCGCCCTCGACCATCGGCCCGACCGTGGCGTAGAGGTTGGCCTTGGTGCCCTCGGCGTTCGGCACCAGCGTCGAGTCGACGCCGTGGCCCTTCAGATAGCCGCGCACGTAGTCGATCAGCGCGAGGTTCGACTCGCGCGAGGTCGTGTCGAAGGCCACGAGACGCCGCAGCATCTCGACCGAATCGACGATTTCACCGCTCATCCCGGGACTCCAACACTGGCGGTACGCGCGACGGCCCCGCGAAGGCTCTTCGATCGACGGCGCCGCGCCCGGAGGCGCGGCGCGGAGGCGGCGTCAGGCGTAGCCGCCCGCGCCCTTGCCGATCATGGCGAGGAACTCACGGCGCGTCGACGGGTCCTCGCGGAACGAGCCGAGCATGCGGCTGGTGACCATGGTGACACCCGGCTTGCGGATGCCGCGGGTGGTCATGCACTCGTGCGCCGCCTCGATCACGACGGCGACGCCGCGCGGCTCCAGCACCTCCTGGATGCAGTTGGCGATCTGCGCCGTCATCTTCTCCTGGATCTGCAGCCGCTTGGCGTAGATCTCGACGATCCGCGCAAGCTTGCTGATGCCGACCACGCGCTTGTTCGGAAGGTAGCCGACATGCGCCTTGCCGATGATCGGCACCATGTGGTGCTCGCAGTGCGACTCCAGCCGGATGTCGCGCAGCACGACCATCTCGTCGTAACCGTCGGTCTCCTCGAAAGTACGCGCCAGGATCTCGCGCGGATCCTCGGCGTAGCCGGCGAAGAACTCCTCGTAGGCGCGCACGACACGGTCCGGCGTGCCGACCAGGCCCTCGCGCGCCGGATCGTCGCCGGCCCAGCGCAGCAGCGTGCGCACCGCGTCCTCGGCCTCGGCGCGGGTCGGCTTGGCGTGGGAGCCGACAGTGGCGATGGCCGAGAAGCCCGGCCGCTTGATCACCTTGTTCATCACGCAGTCCTTTCGCGCCGGCTCAGTTCACCGACCGGCGGGGCTCGGGCAGGTCGAGGGAGAAGGTCGGGATCCGGATGTCGAAACGGTCGCCGCCATCCGAGACCATCTGGTACGTGCCGGTCATGAAACCGGACGGCGTGTCGAGCGGACAGCCGCTGGTGTATTCGAACGACTCGTTCGGCTGGATCACCGGCGTCTTGCCGATCACGCCGGGCCCGCGCACCTCCTCGAGCTTGCCGCGCGCGTTGGTGATCTTCCAGTGGCGGCTGACGAGCTGGACGGTGTCCTCGCCGACGTTCTCGATGCGCACCTGGTAGGCCCACACCCAGCGACCGGCGTCCGGATCGGACTGGTCGGCGAGGTAGGTTGGCCGCACGGTCACGCGGATGGATCGGGTTTCCTCGGTGTACATGTCGCTCTCGGCTGATAGGTCGAGTTTAGCGTCGCGTCCCGCCCGCGACCAGACGAGCGGTGGGACGCCGGCCCGGCGCAAACGCAATAGGTGGGGGCGGCGGTCCGCCGTTCAAGGCTCGCGGTGGATACCGGGGTCAGATCGGAAACACCAGGCAGGTGGTCGAGCCGTGCGCGATCAGCTTGCCGGCGGCGTCGTTGACGCGTCCCTCGGCGGTGGCGACGCGTCCGCCGAGATGGATCAGCCGGCCCTCGGCGCGCACGAGACCGGTGCGGTCGGACATCGGACGCACGTAGTTCACCTTGAGCTCGAGCGTGGTGTAGCCCTGCCCCGCCGCCAGCGCCGAATGCACGGCGCAGCCCATGCAAGAATCCAGAAGCGTCGCGGCGTAGCCGCCATGCACGCCGCCGAGCGGATTGTAGTGGTCGGCGCCGGGCGTGCCCTCGAACACGACGCGGCCGGACTCCGCCTCGACGAGGCCGCCGTTCATGAACTTGCCGATCGGCGGTGCCGGAAAGCGGCCCTCGATCCAGCCGCGCAGGAAATCGACGCCGCTCATGGTCCGCGCCTGGGCGGGGTCGATCACGCCGTATTCGCGCTTCGTCTCCGACGACATTCCGAGCTCTCCGACCGAAGGTGGATGGATTGCCGGCAGTGTCCCACGCCCGGCGGCCGACGGCCAACCGCCGCCACGCGGAACGCCCGCGCGGGCGCCTCGCGCGGCGCGGCGCCAGCGGCTAGGCTCGCGCCATGAGCGACACAGCCAATCTCGGCTCCGCCTCCGGTCTGACGGCCGACGGGCGCGACCTCTCCGGCCTCGAGCGCTTCCTGCGCGAGCACGTCGACGGCTTCCACGGCCCGATCGACCGGGTCGAGCGGATGAACGGTGGCACGTCCAACCCGACCTACCTCGTCGGCGCCGGCGGCGCGCGCTACGCCCTGCGGCGCAAACCCTACGGCAAGCTCCTGCCGTCGGCCCACCAGGTCGACCGCGAGTACCGAGTCATCTCCGCGCTCAAGGGCACCGGCGTGCCGGTGCCGGAGGCCCTGGCGCTGTGCCGCGACGACGACGTGATCGGCAGCGCGTTCTACGTGATGCGCTTCGTCGACGGCCGCGTGCTGTGGAACCAGTCGTTGCCCGGCATGGCGCCGGCCGAGCGCGCGTCGATCTGGGACGAGCTCAACCGCGCGCAGGCGGCGCTGCACGACGTCGATCCGCGCGCCGTCGGGCTGGAGGATTTCGCCCGCCCCGGCAACTACGTCGCCCGCCAGGTCGACCGCTGGAGCAAGCAGTACCGCGCCTCGCAGACCCACGACATCCCGGAGATGGACCGGTTGATCGAGTGGCTTCCCGGCAACGTGCCGAAGGACGCGCGCACGGCGATCGTGCACGGCGACTACCGCATGGACAACGCGATCTTCGACGCGCGCGAGCCGCGGCTGCTGGCGCTGCTGGACTGGGAACTGGCGACGCTCGGCGATCCGCTGGCCGACTTCGCCTACCAGTGCCTGAGCTGGCGGACGCCGCCGGATCCGAAGGGCCGCGGCCTCCTCGGCCTCGACCTCGCCGGCACCGGCATTCCGACCGAGGCGGAGTTCGTCCGCGCCTATTGCCGGCGCATGAACGTCGACTCCCTGCCGCACTGGGATTTCTACATGGCCTACAACCTTTTCCGCGTCGCCGCGATCGGCCAGGGCGTGTACAAGCGCGCGCTCGACGGCGTCTACGACACCGGCTCGCGCAACGAGGACCAAGCCGAGCGGGTGCGCATCCGCGCGGTGCTCGGCTGGCAGGCGGTGGAACGGATGCTGGCCGGGGCGTGAGCGCCAGCGGATGACCGCGTCCCGGAGCGCCGCGATCGATCGGACATCTTCGCTCGGCCGCCGCGGTCTTCTCGCGGTCGCCGGCGCCCTGCCGATGGTGTCCGCCGTCGGCGCGCGCCGCGCCGCCGCGCAGCCCGGCGGCGTGACCGATCTGATGCCCGCTTTCTGGCGCGTCTACGATTCCGGCAAAGGCGCGAGCGTCGAAGCGCGGGCCGGCGCGCTGATCGCCGACTACTTCCAGCCGCATCTCGAGGTGTACCGCGGCACCGGCATCGGCCGCATCAATCTCGGGCGGTGGCTGCCGGTGTTCGACGGCCTGGCCGACGAGGCGCGGCGCCTGTCGGCATCGGTGCCCGGCGCCTGGCGCGCCCAGATCGAGCGCTTCGCGCGGCACCTTCCGGACGCCGCCACCGACACGCCGGTCGCGATCCTCGTCTCGTTCCTGAACTTCGACGCCGCCGTGCGGCTGTGGCGCGGCCGGCCGTCGCTGTTCATCGGCCTCGACGGGGTCGCGCGGTTCCACGGGCCGGGCGCGGATCTCGGCGCGCTGTTCGACCACGAGCGCTTCCACCTCTACCATCATCAGGTCAATCCGAGCCTCATCCTGCAGGGCGGCGACACGCTGTGGCTCGGCATCTGGAAGGAGGGCCTCGCGGTGCACGCGAGCGCGGCGCTCAATCCCGCCGCCTCGCGCCTCCAGGCGCTGCTCGGCGACCGCGGCCTCGCCGAGGCGCCCCCGGACCTGCTGCGCCGCGTGGCGGCGGAGCTACCGCCGGTCCTGCACGCCACCGACGGTCAGACGCGCGCCCGGTACCTGTCCTACGGCTACCGCGGCGACATCCCGGCCCGCAGCGGGTACCTGCTGGGGCTCGCCATCGTCGAGCGCGTGGCGCGCGGCCGCGGGCTGGCCGAGCTGGCCCGCATTCCGGCGCCCGACATCGAGGCGATTGTGCGCGCGCAGGTCGCGGCGCTCGCGGCCGGCTGACGCCGCGACGCGCTCAGGCGCGTTGCCGAGACGCGGCGTCGAAGAAATCGAACTCCAGCTCCATCGCGCGGCGGTAGGCGGCGCGTACCGCGGGCGTGTCGGCCGCGTGGCGGTCGAGCAGCGCCTCCAGCGTGGCCGCCAGCGCCTCGAAGCCGGGATCGGCGTACGTCCGCACCCACTCGGCGTAGAGCGGCGCCACGTCGCCGCGCGCCAGCGCCCCGCCGAGGAAGGCGTAGAGGCGCATGCACGGCGTCATCGCGGCGATCGTCACGTCGAGCGCGCCGCCGCGGGCGTGGCCGATCAGGAAGGACGTGTAGGCGAGCGTCGCCGGCGCCGGCGTGACATCGGCGAGATCGACGCTCCAGCGCGCGGCGTAGGCGCCGTGCAGCCGCAGCTCGTCGACGACACCGCCGATCAGCGTCGCGAAGGCGTCGAGATCGGCACGCTCGCGGGAATGCGCCAGACAGAACGCGTAGGCGCGCGCGAAGGCCTCGAGGAAATAGGCGTCCTGCGCCACGTAGCGCTGGAACGCCGGAATCGGCAGCGAGCCGTCGCCCAGCCCGCGCACGAACGGATGGGCCAGCACGCGCGCGGCGATGCCGCCGTTCGACTCCCACAAGACGCGCGCCAGCCGCGCGCGATCCGGTGGAGCCGCCGTCACGGTTTGAAGCCCTGGGCGCGCAACGCCTTCTCGATCACGGGGATACCGCGCGCGGTGTCGCCGGCGCGGCACTGCTGGAGCGCCGTTCGCGCGTCGAGCGTCACCGTCGACTGGCCCTCGCCGGAACGCGCGTAGCGCTCGAGCAACGCGTAGAGGCGCTCGCAGCGGTAACGGTCGGCGCCGGGCGCCTGCTCCTGAGCGCGCGCGGCCGGCGACATGGCCATCAACAGGCCGAGGGGGACGAGGAAGCGGAACATGGCGTGGCGCACTCCGGACACGATGGCTGCCCGCAGCGCAACACAGGCCGCGCCGCGGAGCCAATCACAAGTCGCGGCGCCGCTACCCCAGCGCGCGCACCAGGTCGTCGACGATGTCCTGAACGTCCTCCAGCCCCACCGACAGCCGCACGAGGCCGTCGGTGATGCCGAGCTTGGCGCGCTCGGCCTCGCCGATACGCTTGTGCGTCGTCGTCGCAGGGTGCGTGACCAGGCTCTTGGAGTCGCCGAGATTGTTGGAGATGTCGATAAGCCGCAGGCGGTTCAGCGTCTCGAAAGCGGCCCATTTGCCGGCCTTGAGCTCGAAGGCGACGATGCCGCCCGGCGCCGACATCTGCGCCGTCGCCAGCGCGTGCTGCGGGTGGTCCTTGCGGCCGGGGTAGAGCACGCGGGCCACGGCGGGATGCCCGGCGAGCTCGTCGGCGACGCGCGCGGCGCTGGCGCAGTGCCGTTCGATCCGCAGCGACAGCGTCTCGAGGCCCTTGAGCATGATCCAGGCGTTGAACGGCGACATCGACGGCCCGGTGTTGCGCGTGATCGGCTGCAGCTCGTCGACGATGTAGGATTTCGGGCCGAGGATGGCGCCGCCCAGCGCGCGGCCCTGGCCGTCGATGTATTTGGTGGCGGAGTGCACGACGATGTCGACGCCCCATTCCATCGGCCGCTGCAGCACCGGCGTCGCGAACGCGTTGTCGAGCACGACCCGGGCGCCGGCGGCGTGCGCCAGCTCGGTCACGGCGCGGATGTCGACGATGTCGAGCATCGGATTGGACGGGGTCTCGAACAGAACGGCCTTGGCCGGCCGCGACAGCGCCAGCCTCCAGGCGTCGAGATCGCGGCCGTCGACCAGCTCGGTCTCGACGCCGAACCGCGGCAGCAGCTCGGCGACGATGTAGTGGCAGGATCCGAAGAGCTGGCGCGCCGCCACGAGGCGGTCGCCGGCGCGCAGCAGCGCCAGCAGGGCGAAGTAGACAGCGCTCATGCCGGTCGACGTGGCGCGACACGCCTCGGCGCCCTCCAGCGCCGCCAGCCGGTCCTCGAAGGTCGACACGGTCGGGTTGCCGAAACGGGAGTACTGGAAGCGGTCGTGGCCGCCTGAGAACGCCGCCTCGGCCTCCTCGGCGCTGCCATAGACGTAGCCCGAGGTCAGGAACAGCGCTTCGGACGTCTCGTCGAAATCGGAGCGCCGCAATCCGCCGCGCACCGCCCGCGTCTGCGGCCGCCACGCGCCCACGTCGGCGTCCTGCCGCGCCTCGATCCGCCGTCCCTTGAATCCGCCGTCCATCTTCGCCTCCGTCGAGCCGCGCGGCACGCCCCGTCGATGGACGACCGCGACAACAAAGCCCCGACCGGCGCGGGCGGGGCTTTTTTCGGAAGCGCCCGACCTTTTAGCGGTTTTTAACGAGGCCGCAAGCCGGTCGGCTCAAATCCCTCGGAGAGAGCCCAATAGACGCATGCGCCGCCGAGATCAAGGGAATAACGGCGGTCCAGCCGCCGCGGGGGACGGCATCGCGCCGCCGGTAACCGAGCCATGCCGCGGCGGGACTTTCGCGACGCCGGCGGGATGCGGTACGGGTGGGGCAAGGCGCGAAGACGCGACGCCGGATTCGGGAGGCAGGGCATGGCGGAGTACGACTACATCATCGTCGGCGCGGGATCGGCGGGCTGCGTCGTCGCCAACCGTCTGAGCGCCGATCCGAAGTGCCGCGTGCTGCTGCTCGAGGCCGGCCGCAAGGACGACGGGTTCTGGATCTCGATCCCGGCCGGCTTCTCGAAGCTGCTCAACGACAAGACCTACAACTGGAACTTCGCGACCGAGCCCGAGGACAACGTCAAGGGCCGTACCATCCCGATTCCACGCGGCCGCACGCTCGGCGGCTCCAGCTCGATCAACGGCATGCTCTACGTGCGCGGCCAGCCGCTCGACTACGACACCTGGTCGCAGCTCGGCAACCGCGGCTGGTCCTACGAATCGGTGCTGCCCTACTTCAAACGGTCGGAGAATTTCGAGCGCGGCGGCGACGAGTCGCGCGGCAAGGGCGGCGAACTGAACGTCGCCGACATGTACGAGCGCCACGAGATCCTGGACGCCTTCATCGACGCCGGCGTCGCCGAGGGCTATCCGCGGTGCGCCGACTACAACGACGGGAACCAGGAGGGTTTCGGCTACTACCAGGTCACGCAGAAGGACGGGAAGCGCTGGTCGACGGCGCGCGCCTTCCTCGATCCGGCGCGGAGCCGGCCGAACCTGCGCGTCGAGACGAACGCGCAGGCCACCAAGCTGCTGCTCGACGGCAGGCGCTGCGTCGGCGTCGCCTACGTCCAGAACGGCCGCACGGTGGAGGCGCGCTGCGACGGCGAGGTCGTGCTGACCGCCGGCGCGATCCAGTCGCCGCAGCTCCTGGAGCTGTCGGGCATCGGCCGGCCGGAGCTGCTCAAGTCGTTCGGCATCCCCATCGCCCACGAGCTCGCCGGCGTCGGCGAGAACTACCGCGACCACTACGCCACGCGCATGGCGTGGCGCGTGAAGCTGCCGATCACGCTCAACGAGCAGACCCGCGGCATCGCCTTCCTCAAGGAGCTGGCGAAGTACTACATGCGCGGCCGCGGCATCCTCACGCTGACCGCCGGCATCGTGCACGGCTTCGTCAAGACGCGCCCCGAGGTCGCCGGGCCCGACATCCAGTACCACTTCGCGCACGCCAGCTACGCCAACGCCGCCGACCGCAAGCTCGACACGCAGCCCGGCATGACGGTGGCGATCTGCCAGCTGCGTCCCGAATCGAAGGGCACGATCCACATCAAGTCCGGCGACCCGCTGGCGGCGCCGGCGATCCGGCCGAACTTCCTCGCCGAGGAGGTCGACCGGCGGTGCCTGGTCGACGGCATGAAGATCGCGCGGCGCGTGATCGAGAACCCGGCCATGGAGAAGTACCGCGCCCACGAGCTGCGGCCCGGTCCGGAGGTCCAGACGGACGCGCAATGGCTGGATTTCGCGCGCATCAACGGCCAGACGGTGTTCCACCCGATCGGCACCTGCAAGATGGGCTCCGATCCGATGGCGGTGGTCGACGACCGCCTGCGGGTGCGCGGCATCGCCGGCCTGCGCGTCGCCGACGCCTCGATCATGCCGACGCTGGTCTCCGGCAACACCAACGCGCCGGTGATCATGATCGGCGAGAAGGCCGCCGACATGATCCGCGAGGACGCCAAGGCCGGCGTCAAGGCCGCCGCGTAGGGGCGGCGGAACGACATAGGGGAGGCGGCGGCCATGGACGGCGTGGTGAACTTCGAGGACCTGCGCAAGCTGGCGCGGCGGCGCCTGCCCAAGATCTGCTACGACTTCATCGAGGGCGGCGTCGAGGACGAGATCGGCCTCGACACCAACGTCGCGGCCTTCGAGGCGCTGCGCCTGGTGCCGAAATACCTGGTCGACGTCTCGACCCGCGACCAGACCACGACGCTGTTCGGCCGCGCCTACTCGGGTCCCTACGGCATCGCGCCGACCGGTCTGGCCGGCCTGTTCCGCCGCGGCGCCGACCTGATGCTGGCCGAGGCGGCGCGCGACGCCAACGTGCCGTTCATCATGTCGGGCAGCAGCACCGCATCGATCGAGGACCTCGGCAAGCTGGCCCCGGAGCACGGCTGGTACCAGCTCTACACCGCCAAGGACAAATCGATCTCCGAGGACATGATCCGCCGCGCCGACGCGGCCGGGCTGTCGACGCTGGTGGTGACGGTCGACGTCCCGGTGTCGTCCAACCGCGAGCGCAACGCGCGCAACGGCTTCGGCCGGCCGCTCAAATTGTCGCTCGGCACCAAACTGGAGGCTCTGCGCCATCCCGCGTGGATGCTCGAGTTCCTTCGCCACGGCACGCCGATGTTCTCCAACTGGCAACCCTACGCGCCCAAGGGCGCCAGCGCCGACGAGGTCGCCGACTTCGCGTCGAAGCAGACGCCGGCGGTTCTGACCTGGAAGGACATCGAGAATTTCCGCCGCCTGTGGCCGCGCAATTTCGTGCTCAAGGGGATCATGCATCCCGACGACGCGCGGCGCGCGGCGCTGTCGGGCGTCGACGGCATCATGGTGTCGAACCACGGCGCGCGGCAGCTCGACCGCGCGCCGGCGCCGGTCGAGGTCCTTCCCGCGATCCGCGACGCGGTCGGCGACAAGACGACGCTGATGCTCGACAGCGGGGTGCGCCGCGGCGCCGACGCGCTGGCGGCGCTCTGCCTCGGCGCCAAGTTCGTGTTCCTCGGCCGTCCGACGCTGTACGGCGCCGCCGCCGGCGGCACGGCCGGCGCCGCCCGCGCGCTGGGCATCATGCGCCGCGAGGTCGACATCGCGATGGCGCAGATGGGCGCGCCGGACATCGCCAGCCTCGGCCCGGACTTCCTGATGTGGGAGGACCGCGACGACCTGCGGCGCAACCGTCGGCCCTGACCGCCGGCGGCTACAGCAGGTCGCGCAGCTGGGCGATGAGCGGGATGTCGGCCGGCGGCATGGGGTGGTCGCGCAGCTCCGCGACGCGCACCCACTTGAGCGTCTGGCCCTCGCGCGGCGCCGGCGTGCCGCGCCACTTGCGGCAGGCGTAGAGCGGCATCAGCAGGTGGAAATCGGGGTAGGCGTGCGAGGCGAAGGCGATCGGCGCCAGACAGCTGCCGCGCGTCTCGATGCCCAGCTCCTCGCCCAGTTCGCGCACCAGCGCCCGCTCCGGCGTCTCGCCGGGATCGACCTTGCCGCCGGGGAACTCCCACAGCCCGGCCATCGCCTTTCCGGGCGGTCGCCGCGCGATCAGGATCCGGCCGTCGGCGTCGATCAACGCCACGGCGGCGACCAGCACGACCCGGCGCGGGCCCGGCGCCGCGTCGTCGCCGGGACAGGCCTCGAACGGATCGTCCGCGCCGGTCATCGCGTGTCGGCGCGCCGCCGCGCCGTCAGCTACGGTAGCTACCGTTGATGTCGATGTAGCCGTGCGTCAGATCGCAGGTCCACACCGTGCACTTGCCGCGGCCCAGCCCGAGATCGATGTCGATCACGACCTCTCGGCCCTTGATGTGCTTCTCGACCGGACCCTCGTCGTAGTTCGGCACGGCCTGGCCGCCGTCCGTGATCCTGACGCCGCCGATGGAGATGCGAAGCTTGTCGCGGTCGGCCTTCTCGCCCGACTTGCCCACCGCCATGACGATGCGGCCCCAGTTGGCGTCCTCGCCGGCGATCGCGGTCTTGACCAACGGGGAGTTCGCCACCGACAGGCCGATCTTGCGGGCGGCGCCGTTGCTGGTGGCGCCGGTGACGTTGATGGTCACGAACTTCGACGCGCCCTCGCCGTCGCGCGCCACGAGCTGCGCCAGCTCGATCATCAGCTCGTCGAGCGCGCGGCGGAAATCGACCAGCGCCGGATCGTCCGCCTCCTCGATGCGCGGATGGCGGGCCGCCGCCGTCGAGGCCAGCAGGAAGGTGTCGCTGGTCGAGGTGTCGCCGTCGACGGTGACGCAGTTGAACGATTTCTCGGTCGCGTCGGACAGCAGCTTCTGCAGCACCTGCGGCGGAATCTTGGCGTCCGTGAAGGCGAAGCCGAGCATCGTCGCCATGTCGGGCGCGATCATGCCCGAGCCCTTGGCGAAGCCGTTGATCGTCACGGTGCCGTCGCCGATCCGGCAGGTGCGCGTCGCCACCTTCGGGAAGGTGTCGGTGGTCATGATCGAGCCCGCCGCCTCGGCCCAGCCGTCCTCGCGCGCCGCCTTGATGAGGGCGCCGGCGTGCGCGACGAACGGCGCCGGGTCGAGCGGCTGGCCGATCACGCCGGTCGAGGCCATGAACACCTCGTTGCGCGGGCAGCCGATCGCCTGGGCGATGGCGCGCGTCGCCTCCTCGACCGATTTGTCGCCGGCCTTGCCGGTGAAGGCGTTGGCGTTGCCGGCGTTGACCAGGATCGCGCGCACCTTGCCGCGCGACAGGTTCTTGCGGCACCACTCGACCGGCGCCGACGCGGTCTTCGACTTGGTGAGGACCCCCGCGATGATCGCGCCGGCCGGCAGCATCGCCAGCATGACGTCCTTGCGGCCCTTGTACCGGATGCCGGCCTCCAGCGCGCCGAGCTTGACGCCGGCGATCCGCGGAAGGGTGGGCGTCGATTTCGGCGCGAGGGGGGAAACGGAAGGAGCAGCGCTCATGTCGCCTCGGGGCGGGTTGTCGCGGATCGCGCGTCCGGAAAAACGGCGAACGGCGCGTCGGTGGAGGACGCGCCGGGAACCGCTGGGAACCTATACCACAGGCGCGCCGCGAGTCGCGCCTTTCGTCCTGCCCGCCGGAGCGGACCGGAACCGACGCCCGGAACGGCCCGGGCGGCGGCACGTCACTTCTTGGCGGGGGCGCCCGACGGCGCGCCGGCCGGCGCCCCCGGGGGCGGCGTCGGGGTCTCGACGATCTTCGAGCCGTCCATGTTGAACTTCTCGATCTTCGCGGCCTTGCGCACGCCCTCCATCATCTGGGCGTAGGTCTCGCGCGTCAGCTCGTTGCGCAGCTCCTCCTCCATCTCCGCCTCGGTCGGCGGCTGCGCCGCGCGGCGGTCCTCCAGACGGATGATGTGGAAGCCGAACTGGCTCTTCACCGGCGCCGGCACGGTCTCGCCCTTCTTGAGCAGGAATGCCGCCTCGGCGAACTCCTTGACCATGTCGCCCTTCTTGAACCAGCCGAGATCGCCGCCCTGGGCGCCGGACGCCTTGTCGATCGACTTCTCCTTGGCGATCTTCTCGAAGTCGCCGCCCTTCTTGAGCTCCTCGACGATCGCCTTGGCGGCCGCCTCGTCGGCGATGAGGATGTGGCGGGCCTTGACCTCCTCCTCCGGCGGCAGCTCCTTGACCTTCTTGGCGTAGCGGTCCTTCAGCGCCTGCGGCGTGACCCGCTTCTCCATCTCCTGGGTCAGCCACTGGTCCTGCAGAAGGCGGTCCTCGAGGGTCGCGAGGCGCTTCTTGTAGACGTCCGAGTCCTGCACCTTGGCCTTGCGCGCCTCGGCGACCTGGAGCTTCGCGTCGACCATCTGGTCGAGAAGCGCCGGGAACACGGCCTGGAGCGGAAGCTGCCGGTACTGCGGCGGCAGCTGGGCCTGGGCGGCCTGGACGTCGGACAGCTTGATCGGCTGGCCATTGACGACCGCCACGACCGCGTCGGCCGGCGGCGTCGCGGCGGGCGGCGTGGCCGCCGGGGGAGTCGCGGCCGGCGGCTTTCCGGCCGGCGGAGTCTGCGCCAGGACGGGTCCGGCGGCGAGCGCGGCGGCCAGCCCGAGCCAAACGGCGACGCGGAAACCGCGCGGGGAACGGATCATCGAAGTGCTCCTGGAGGGGAATTCGCGGCCGGCCGCTGCGACGGCCACCTTGGCAGCGGCACTAAGCACAGCCGCGACGCGGGAGCAAGTGAGGGAGCGCCCACAACCGGTGTCCCGACGGCGATCTTCCGACGACGCGCGCCGCTTGGCGGGCGGGCCGCTTCGGTCTAGCGGAAGCCATGCCGCCGTCCGACCCCGCCCCCTGCCACCGCCGCGCCGCGCCATCCGCCGGAGCGGGCGTGTGATCGGCACCGTCCTCGCCCTTCTGGCCGCCGCCGTCTACGGGGCGGGCGATTTCGTCGGCGGGCTGGCGACGCGTCGGGCCTCGGCGTTGTTCGTCGTTGGCGCCGGCCAGATCGCCGGATTGCTGGCGCTGGCGGTCCTGGCGCCGGCGCTACCGTACGAATCCGTCGCGCGGACCGACCTTCTCTGGGGCGCCGCCAGCGGCCTGTCGACCGCCGTCGGCATCACCCTCCTCTACCAGGCGCTCGCGACCGGCCGGATGAGCGTGGTGGCGCCGGTGACGGCGCTGTGCGCCTTGTCGGTGCCGGTGCTGTACTCGTTCGCGACGTCCGGCCATCCCGGGATCGTCGCGACCATCGGCATCGCACTCGCCGCGGCCGCCGTCGCGCTGGTCAGCCACGAACCCGACCGCGCGGCGACGGACGCCGATGGCGGCGCGGCGCGCAAAGCGTTCGCGCTGGCGATCGGCGCCGGACTCGGAATCGGCGTCTTCTACGTTCTGCTCAAGCACACCGCCCCCGGCTCGGGGCTGTGGCCGCTGGTCGCCGGGCGCGCGGTCTCCTCGACGCTGTTCGCGGTGGCGGCCGTCGCGACGATCGGGCGATGGCGGCGGGCGCCGGCGCCGGACGCGGCTCTGTGGGCGGCGGCGGTCGGTTCCGGGCTGCTCGATGCCACCGCCAACGCGCTGTATCTCGTCGCCAGCCGCCACGGCGACCTCGCCGTCGTGGCGACCCTCACGTCGCTGTATCCGGCGAGCACGGTGCTGCTGGCCGTCGCCGTGCTGCGCGAACGCCTGCGGACCGTCCAGCTCGCCGGTCTGGCGCTGGCGGCCTGCGCCATCGTGGCGATCGCGCCGGCGGGATAGGCGGCTCCACTCGCGCGCCGGAAAGCGCTCGCGTGGCCGGCGCGGATTTGCCACGCTCTGGCCGACGCATCCCGCCGGAGACGCCCATGCCGCGCCGCTTCATCGACCTGTCGATCTACCTCGAGAACGACGTGGTCTCCGATCCCGTGCCGTTCGGCCCGAAGATCGAATACACGAAGCACGAGGAGTCGGTCGGCCAGATCGCGCGCTTCTTCCCGGGTCTGAAGCCGGAGGACATGCCCGACGGCGCCGGCTGGGCGGTCGAGACGGTGCGGCTCAGCACGCACAACGGCACCCATCTCGACGCGCCCTACCACTTCCATCCGACGATGAACAAGGGCGAGCGCGCCATCACGATCGACGAGGTGCCGCTGGAGTGGTGCTTCCAGCCCGGCGTGAAACTCGACTTCCGCGCCAAGCCCGACGGCTACGTGCTGACGGCGGCGGACGTCGAGGGCGAGCTCGCCCGCATCGGCCACGAGCTCAAGCCGCTGGAGATCGTCGTCGTCAACACCGCCGCCGGCGGGCGCTACGGACGGAACGACTACGTCAACGCCGGCTGCGGCATGGGCTACGACGCCACGATGTACCTGCTGGAGAAGGGCGTGCGCCTGACAGGCACGGACGCGTGGAGCTGGGACGCGCCCTTCTACTTCACGGCCCAGCGCTACGCCGAGACCAAGGACCCCTCGATCATCTGGGAGGGCCACAAGGCCGGCCGCCACATCGGCTACTGCCACATCGAGAAGCTGCACAATCTCGAGGCGCTGCCGCCGGACGGGTTCATGGTCTCGTGCTTCCCGCACAAGATCCGCGGCGCGTCGGCCGGCTGGACGCGCGCCGTGGCGATCATCGATTCGTGACGGGCGGCCGCCGCCGCGCCTTCAGCCCGCCGGCCGCGGCAGCCGCAGGACCAGGCGCTGGGCGTAGCCGCGATATGGCCGCTCGCAATGGATGGTGCCGCCGGTCGCCATCGCCACCGCCGCCAGCGCGGCGTCGAGATCGTCGCGCGGTGCGACGTGGAACAGCGCCAACCAGCGCCACAACGCCGCCCGGAACCAGGCAGGCAATCGATCCTGGCGACCGAAGTCGACGATATGGAGCTCGCCGCCGGGCGCGAGGTGGTCGGCGGCCGCGGCCAGCGCGTCGTCCCAAACCGGAATCATCGACAGGCTGTAGGAGATGAGGATTCGGTCGAACTTTGGCTGGCCGAACAATCGGCGCGGATCGAACGCCGTGGCGTCGGCTTGGGCTACGCGCACGCGGGTGGCGAGGCCGCGGTCCGCGATCCGCGCGGCCGCCGTCGCCAGCATCTCGCGCGACAGATCTAGTCCGAAAAGCCGCGCCCGCGGATAGCGCCGCGCGGCGGCTATCAGATTGCGTCCAGTGCCGCAGGCGAGCTCGAGCATCATGTCGCCGTCGCGCGGCCGCAGTCCGGCGATCGTCCGGTCGCGGCCGAGAAGGTAGTACTTCCGCGTCGCGTCGTAGACGTGCCTCTGACGCCGGTACAGCCGGTCCATCAAGGCGTCGGCCGCGATCGTCACCCGTCCGCTCACGCCGCGCGTTCGTACAGATGAACACCGCCGTATATCGCCGAGCGGTCCCGCCCGCCGAGGTCGCGCGACCGCTCGGCGTGGTAGCGCCACCGCGCCAGGATCGCGGGATCGAGGCGCCCCGGCAGCAGCGTCGGCTCGGCGGCCGTGCGGAACACCACCCGCGCGCCGGACCGCGCGGTCCGCGTGATCTCGCGCCAGAGCGCGTCGAGCTGGCCGTCGGTCATCCAATCCTGCGCGTCGAGCAGCACGTAGCGGTCGAACGACGCCGCCGGACGACGAGCGAGATGCTCCGTCAACGATTCGTTCGAAACGTCGACGCGGTCGGCGCGGGCGCGGACCGCGTCGAAGTTCTCGCGGCGCAAGTAGGGGGGCAACGGCCCGTCGCCGTCGGCGGCGTAGCGACGCCCGAACGCCTGCCATGCGAAATAGTTCGAATCGAGACTGAAGCCGCACGCGAGCCGTTCGAGCCGACCCCGCAGCACGGCGGCGACGTCCCCGCCGCCAGCGGATGCGAGTGCCGCGTACTGGGCTGGGGGGATGCCGAGGCCGTAGAGCGAGATACGTCTACCGGTCGCCCACCGGATCAGCCGCTTGTCGAACAGCGGCGCCAGCGCGGTGTCGAAGTACCGCCGTTGCTCCGCCATCGACCGCGCCCGCAGCGCGTCACGCGGATCGACGCCGTAGACGCGCGCGACCGCGTGCCCGACCGCGATGAAGCGGCCCAGCAGGCCGTGGCGGTAGAAGCCCCTCGCGAAGGACGAGATGCGCCGGCGCCCCAGTCCCAGCGCTCCACGCCCCTCCCAGTACGCTCGCGTGTCGGCGTCCAGGTGCGGCGCCAGGAGCGCCGCGTAAGCGCCGACGTTCGACGCGCGGTCGGCGGCGCCGAAGAAGCGGAAGAACGACGGCCAATCCGGCAGATGGCGCGCGGCCGCCAGCTTGAGCCGCGCGAGCGCGACGTGGGCGCGGTTTAGATCGACCGCGGTGATCCTCGCGGGATCGGCCGTCAGATACGACATCAGGTTGCAGCCGCCGGAGGCGATGGCGACGACGTGATGGCCCGGTTTGATCTCGAGCGCCTCGAGATCGATCTCGGGATCCTCCCAGATCTGCGGGTAGACGAGGCCGCTGAACATCCACGCGAACAACCGCTCAAGCGCGCCGTCGACCGACCACGTCGCGTTGCGCCGGATCGCCTCGCGCAGCCGATCCGGTCCCGCCGCCGACACACCCGCCACCATCCACATCCTCCGCGGCTCGCGCGGAGAGGCTAGCAGCGCACCGTTTCGGTCCGATGACGAAAGGGCGCCGCCGTCAAGCCAGCGGCTCCGGCTCGCCCGGCGGCACGTTGATCTGGAAGACGTTGAGCGTCATCGACACCAGCATGTAGTAGCCGCAGACGCCGACCAGATCGACCACGCCGCGCTCGCCGAACGCGGCGATGGCGCGCTTGAAGTTCGGCTCCGACACGCGGTTGGTGTTGAGGTACTCGAGCACGAAATCGTAGACGACGCTCTCGACATCGCGCTTGAACGGCGGCGTGCGCCAGGTGCGCACGGCCTCGACGACGTCCTCGGCGAGACCGGCCTCCCTGGCCAGCCGCGCGTGCGCGTAGAACTCGAACTGCGCCTTGAAGTGCCGGCCGACCAGCAGGATGCCCAGCTCGCTCAGATCCTTGGGCAGCGAGTTGTTGAAGCGGCAGTACTCGCCGAGCTTCTGCGCCCGGTCGGCGAGATCGGGACTACGCAGCCACGGCTCGAACGGCCCGCGCAGGCCGCCGCGCGGGCCGCCGATGATGGCGTCGGCGACCTTGCGCTGGTCGGGCGTCAGCTTGGCGATGTCGAGCGGCGCGAGGCGGGTCGGGGCGGTCATTCCGTTTGTCTCCTCCACATGGAGGCGGATTTATCGCGCGCCGCGGCGGCGTCTGTCGACCTACGCCGGCGTCATAGCGGACAATCGGCCTCGCCGCGGCGCGAGCGGTCGGGACTGGCGAAGATCGCGCCGATCATGCTCCGGCCCGCGTCCAGCGCGCGGCCGCCGCCGAACGCGCAGGAGGCGTAGGCCACCCACAGCACTTCGCCGGTGCCCGCCTCGGCCATCGTCAGCGTCAGCCTCAGCGTCTCCGTGGCCGAGTCGGGCCGGGTGCGCAGATCACCCGCCGGCCGGTCCGGTATCGGCGGCAGACCGCCACCGCCGCCCGGAGGTGGGGCGCCGGGGCCGGACACGAAACCGCGGCTCAGATCGACCCTCAGACGCATGACATGGCCGCCGCTGAACCCGACCTCGTTGCCGCGCGCGGCGAGGCGGTCCATGACGGCGCGGCGTAGCTCGCGTCCGAGTTCGCTATCGACCTCAAGCGCGACGGCGTACTTGCCCTTCGGCAACGGCCGCTTGGCCTGGATCTCGAAGGACTGCGCCGTCTGCGCCATGGCGGCGGGCGGCACGAGGCATAGGCAAAGTCCGGTGATGGCGGCGGCGAGCTGGCGCATGCGGTCGTCCCCTTTGGCGGCGTCGTCGTGGATGCCCGCTCCCGGCGCGGCCCGCCTTGCGGCGGATCAAGCGCCGGCGCGCGCTCAGCCCTCGCGCCAGCCCGCCTCGTCGCGGTCGAGCATGCGCTTGAGGGCCTCGAAATGCAGGAACGCCTGCTGGCTCTCGCCCGCCATCTGGCGGACGGTGCGCTCGACGACCTGGGTCGGCACGATCTCCAGCGGACGGCCGGTCTGCATCGCCAGCACCTGCACCATGGCGGCGCGCTCGAGGTAGTAGAGCTCGTCGTACGCCATCGCGACGGTCTCGCCGGCGACGATGATGCCGTGGTTGCGCAGGAACATCACCGGCTTGTCGCCCATCGCTCGGCAGATGCGGTCGCCCTCGTCGTTGTCGAGGACGAGGCCGTTGTAGGATTCGTCGTAGGCGATCCGGCCGAAGTAGCGGAACGCGTTCTGCGTGCACATCTCCAGGCGGCCAGCCGACAGGGTCGTGAGCGCCGTCGCGTAGGGCATGTGCGTGTGCAGCACGACCTTGGCCTTCGGGTTGCCGAGATGGACGCGTCCGTGGATGTAGAACGCTGTCGGTTCGACCGGGTGGCGGCCCTCGATGATCTGTCCCGACACGTCGGTCATCACGATGTCGGCGGGCGTGATCTCGGACCAGTGCAGCCCCTGCGGGTTGATCAGGAACGCGTCCTCGCGGCCGGGCACGACCATGCTGAAATGGTTGCAGACGCCCTCGTTCAGCCCATGGCGCGCCGCCCAGCGGAGCGCGGCGGCGAGATCGGTGCGGGCTTGGGCGACGGGATCGAGGGTCGGCATCTGGGTCTCCGGCGGGGGCGTCAGGATCCAGTATAATCGAAGATGCGGCGGCGATATCCTCTTGAAAATGAGGATATGGCCACCAACTGCCGCATGTTGACGATCAGTGATGCCGCCGGAACGTGCGAGGGCAGATGACGGCCATCCTGAGTTCCCTCGGCGCAAGAAACGCCAGCGGCTGGCTGACCCGTGCGGCGCGATCGCCCGTCGGCGCGGTCATCGCGCGCCCGTGGATCGATCCGGTCGGTCTGGCGGCGTTGCGCCGCTGGTACTTTCCGTTATCCCGGCTCTGGGCCGCGGCCAACGCCGCCGAAGGCGACGCCGACCGGTTCATCGATGCGTCCGGCGCCGAATTGCGGTTCACGCGCACCCCGAGCCGACTCATCACGGGTGTCCTGGCGCGCCACGAGCGCGCACGCACCCGGGCGGCGGCGGCGCGCATGGCGTGGGAGGACGCGGCGTTCGGCGATTCCCCGCCCTCATCCGCGGCATTGGCCGCGCTCGATCTCCGGCGGCGCGTGGCGGCGACCGCCCATCTGGCGACCCGCGGTCCGTTATGGTCGGTCCGGCAGGCTTTGCGCGTGCCGCTGGCGCGCTGGGACCTGCCGTCGCCCGACGCGGTCGACGCGATCTATGGCGCGTATCTCGACCGGCCAGCCGACCTGTTCGCGGCCGGCGACGTGGCGCCGTCGATCGCGCGGTCGGCGTCGTTCGAGCGCGACGGATTGCGGGAAACGTGGCTGCGCTTCCGCTCGCCGGCGCGCGAACTCGAACGGACCCCGGGCTCGGAAACCGCCTACGCCCGCATCGTCGAGCCGCTCGACATGGCCGGTGTCCCGACCATCGTATCGGGCAGCGGGCTGTGCGTCGAAAGCGACCTGATGGTGCGCGCGATCGACGGCAGCGCCGTGCTCTCGTCGGCCGGCTTCCGCGTGGTCGAGATGGTGTCGCCCTACCACGGCCTGCGCGCCGCGCCCGACCGTTACGGCGGCGAGCCGTTCTTCGCCACCGCGCCGCTCGGCGCGCTCGACCTGATCGCCGCGCAGACGCGCGAGACGGCGGCGGTGGTCGCGTGGTGCCGCGCGGCGTATGGCGGGCCGGTCGCGGTCGGCGGCATCTCGATGACGTCGTTCGTCGCGCAGCAGATCGCCACCTATTGCGGCGGCTGGCCGGCGGCGGCGCGGCCGGACGCGATCCTTCTGGTGAGCCATTCCGCGCGGATGGAGGAGGTCGTGTCGCGCGGCAGCCTGGTGCGCGCGCTCGGCCTCGACCGCCGGCTGGCGGCGGCGGGATGGGACGCCGCGGCGCTGGCGCGCGTGGCGCCGCTGGCCAACCCCGGCACGGCGCCGTCGATCGCGCCGGAGCGGATCGTCTCCGTGCTCGGCACTGGCGACGCGCTGCTGCCCTACGCCACCGGCAAGGAGCTCACCGCGCGCTGGCGCCTGCCGGCTGGAAACATGTTCGACCTCGGGCCCGGCCATTTCGCCATGCCGCTGGCCCTCCTGCGCGACCGCCGGCCGCTCGAGCGGCTGGCCGCCATCATGCGTGGCTGAGGCCGGCGGGAAGCGCGGAGATCTCCCGGGTCAGCTTCTGGCGCACGGCGCGCGCGAAGTCGCCGAAGCCCTGGGCCGCGATCACGAAGGCGCCCGGTCCGCCGATCACGTTCTCCTCGTACCAGCGGTCGAGGTCGCGGTCCGGCGGGCTGCCGAAATTCGGCGCGTCGCCCATGATCGGCAGGCCGTTGATCGTGATACCGCGCGCCACGAGCTGGTCGCGGACGAGATCGGCGGCCGGACCGTTGTTGTTGCGGCCGTCGCCGGAGACGTCGATCACCATGCGCTTCGACCGGAACGGCGACGCCTCGAGACGGGCCGCGGCGTAGAGCATCGCGGCGCCGACGCCGGTCCACCGATGGGCGTCGTAGGGAAGCGCGGCGATGCGGGCCGCGATTTCGGCGCAGGCCTTGGGCCCATCCGCCAGCGTCCAGTCGAGCGGCGTGCGTTGCATCTGGGCGCCGGCCCATTCGACGTAGCAGACGCCGATCCGCCGCAGCGGCCCGGACGAGATGGCGTCGACGATGCGGGGATCGGTGAAAGCGCGGGCGTAGCCGTCCTTCTGCAGCGCGTACTCGTCGGCGTCGACGCTGCGCGAGACATCGACCGCGAGGACGAGGCGCATGTCGACCTCGACCGCCTCGTCGGCCACGGCGACGCCCGGCGCGACCGCGGTCGCGGCGGTGCCGACGAGCAGATCACGACGCCGCATGCGCGCCTCCCCGGGAGCCGGCTGGATTCCCTGGAGCCGGCCGACGGGGCATCGTCCGCCTGTTCGACGGCGTTGAAAAGAGATTTGGCGCCGCGGTGCCGCGGCACGCGCTACAGCCGCGCGTAGTCGATCGGTCCGTCCTTGTCGAGCCGCGCCGTCGGCTCGGGCATGGCGTATTTCAGGCCGATGGCGCAGTTGAAGAGCATCGCCCGCTCGTCGCGACGGATGCGGCCGTCGCCCAGAGCCTTGACGTAGGCCGCGTATGTGGCGGCGCCCTCGGGACAGAGCAGCAGGCCCTCCGTCTTTCCGACCTCGACCCGGGCCGCCTCGATCGCCCCGTCGTCCACGGCGATCGCGAAGCCGCCGGAATCGCGCACCGCGTCGAGGATCAGGAAGTCGCCGATCGCCACCGGCACGCGGATGCCGGCCGCCACCGTGCGCGCGTTCACGAACAGCTCGGCGTGCCGCGCGTTGCTCTCGTAGGCCTTGACGATCGGCATGCAACCGGTGGCCTGGACGGCGACCATGCGAGGTTTGCGCTTGATCCAGCCCATCGCCTCCAGCTCGTTGAACGCCTTCCACATGCCGATCAGGCCTGTGCCGCCGCCTGTGGGATACAGGATCACGTCGGGCACGTCCCAGCCGAGCTGCTCCGCCAGCTCGAGCCCCATCGTCTTCTTGCCCTCGATCCGGTAGGGCTCCTTCAGGGTCGAGAAATCGAACCAGCCGCCGGCCGCCTTGCCGGCGCCGACGATCTTGCCGCAGTCGTTGATCAGACCGTTCACCCGGTAGAGCCGCGCGCCCTGCAGCTCGGTCTCGGCCATGTTGATGACCGGCGTGTCGTCGGGGCAGAGCACGATGCTCTCGATGCCGGCGCGCGTGGCGTAGGCGGCGAGCGCGGCGCCGGCGTTGCCGTTCGTCGGCATCGCGATCTTCCGCACGCCGAGCTCCTTCGCCATGCTGACCGCCATCGCCAGCCCGCGCGTCTTGAACGACCCCGTCGGCAGCCGGCCCTCGTCCTTCACCAGAATCTCGCCGCCACCGAGTTTGCGCGCCAGCGCCGGCAGCGGCACCAACGGCGTCCAGACCTCGCCCAGCGTCACGACGTTCTCGCTCCGTCGGACCGGCAGCAGCTCGCGGAATCGCCACATGTCCTGCGGCCGGTCGCGCAGCGCATCCTTGGTCACGGCGGCCTTCACGCCCGCGAGGTCGTAGCGCACGACGATGGGATAGCCGGCCGGCGAGAGGTTGTGCAGCACGCCGGTCGGCAGCGGCGCGCCGGTCATTCCGCATTCCAGCGTCGTCACGAAATACGGAAACTGCGCGGTCATCGGCGCGTCCTCGGATGCTGCGGACGGCGACACGCCGGCGCGGCACGACACTAGCCGGGGCGCCCCGGCGACGGAAGCGCGCGACCGTCGCCCGGACGGCCGGCGCCGGCAAAGAAAAACCCCGGCGCGATGGCCGGGGTTCCTCGGAACGTTCCGGGCTGACCGGAGGTCTACTGGTCGTCGCCGTCGTCGTCGTGTTCGCGCCGCCGGTCGCGGTCCGGCGGACCGCTGCGCCGCCGTGGTTCGCCGACACCCGAATCGAAACCGCCGCCCGGAGGCGGGCCGCCACGATCGAAACCACCGCCCGGCGGGCGACCATAGCCGCCGCCGCCGCCGCCGGGAGCGCCGCCGCCGCCACGATAGCCGCCGCCGCCACCGCCACCGCGGTCGAAGCCACCGCCGCCGCCGCGGTCGAAACCGCCACCGCCGCCGCCGTAACCACCGCCGCCGCCGCCATAGCCGCCGCCACCGCCGCCGCCGCCGCCGCCGTCACCGCGTCCATATGGGCTGCGCGGCGCCCGGCCGCAACCGCCGCCGCCGCCGCCGCCGCGGTATCCACCGCCACCGCCGCCGCCGCGATAACCACCACCACCGCCGCCATCACCGCCGCCGCCAAACGAACGCGGGCCGCGGTTGAAACCGCCGCCACCGCCGCCGCCGCCGGCTTGCCGCTCGACCGCCTCGCGCACCGCCAGCGCGCGGCCACCGAACTGCGAACCGTCCAGCGCCTTCATTGCGGCGAGACCGGCTTCGTCGGTGGCCATTTCGACGAACGCGAAACCGCGGCTACGCCCGGATTCGCGATCCATGATGATCTTGGCGGAAGCGACCTCGCCGTACGGCGAGAAATGCGCGTTCAGATCTTCGTTCGTGCAGTTGTAGGGCAGATTGCCCACGAAAAGTTTACGGCTCATTCCTGCTAGACTCTATTGACTGGTGGGGGAAAAACCTCGGCTGCGGCGGTGGAAGCCAGTGCCGTCTGACGGCCTGGAACGTGACTACGCGTCTGACCCTGATCTCGTGCGAAAGACGTCCGCGCTCGCATCCGACTACACTACCGGCGGGAAAGGAACCTGACATTCCGATACCCGAGCGGTCGCTGTAAGTATGGGGGCCGCGAGGCGGAATGTCCACAGGCCCGTGCCGAAGAAGCGCACCACTGGCATGCGCTTGCGGGCGCGAGCGTGCCGGGGCACGATGCGACGTGATGGCGACGCGCCCGCGACGCGGCTAACCCTTTGGGGGCATGGATGATTTTCGACCACCGCACCTACGAGTTGCACCCCGGCAAACTCAAGGACTTCCTCGCCCTCTACCAGAACGAGGGCTATCCGGTGCAGACGCGGCATCGCGGCAAGCCGTTCGCGTGGTTCACCACCGAGGTCGGCAACGTCAACGAGATCGTCCATATCTGGGCCTACGAGGACGTCGCCGACCGCGCCCGCAGGCGCGCCGCGATGCAGGCCGATCCGGCATGGCAGGCGTACCTCGCGAAGACCGCCGGCATCTTCAAGACCATGAACAACAAGCTCGTGGTGCCGGCGCCGTTCATGACGGCGAAGTGACGCCCGGCGGCGCCCGCGCCGCGGTCCCCCAGACACGGTTCGAGCAGGCGCGCTGGCGCGCGGGAGCGATCGGCATGTCCGCATCTTCGACGACGTCCACCCTGGTGAAGCGCACCGGCGGCCAGGTGCTGGTCGACCAGCTGCGTATCCACGGCGTCGACCACATCTTCGGCGTGCCCGGCGAGAGCTATCTCGCGGCGCTGAACGCGCTCTACGATTCGCGCAACGCGATCAAGTTCGTGACCTGCCGCCAGGAAGGCGGCGCCGCGAACATGGCCGACGCCTACGGCAAGCTCACCGGCAAGCCGGGAATCTGCTTCGTCACGCGCGGCCCCGGGGCCACCAACGCCAGCATCGGCGTCCACACCGCCTTCCAGGACAGCACGCCGATGGTGGTGCTGGTCGGCCAGGTGGCGCGCGAGCAGGAGGAGCGCGAGGCGTTCCAGGAGATCGACTACCGCCGCATGTTCGGGCCGCTGACCAAGTGGACGGCGCAGATCGAGGACGCGCGCCGCATCCCCGAGCTGGTCAGCCAGGCGTTCCACCGCGCGATGTCCGGACGCCCCGGTCCCGTGCTGCTGGCGCTGCCCGAGGACATGCTGACCGACGAGGTCGAGGTCGCCGACGCGCGGCCGTTCACCACCGTGCGCGCGGCGCCGGCGCCGGCCGACATGGCGCGGCTGCGCGCCATGCTGGAGCGCGCCGAGCGCCCCGTGATGATGCTCGGCGGCGGCGGCTGGACGAAGGCCGCGTGCGACGACATCCGCGCCTTCGCCGAAGCCAACCGTCTGCCGGTGACGACGGCGTTCCGCAACGCCGACCTGATCGACAATCGCCATCCCAACTACATCGGCAACATCGGCCTGGGCTCCGACCCTGCGCTCACGAGACGCATCCGCGAGTCCGACCTGGTGCTCGCGGTCGGTCCGCGGCTGGGCGAGATCACCAGCGCCGGCTACTCGCTGTTCGACATCCCGGTGCCGAGGCAGCCTCTGGTCCACGTCCACGGCGGCGCCGACGAGCTGGGCCGCGTCTACGAGGCCGAATTGATGATCAACAGCGGCATGGCGAACTTCGCCGCAGCCGCGCGCGCCATGGCGCCCGTCGCCGCGCCGCGCTGGGCCGACGACGTGCCGCGTGCCCACGCCGAGTATCTCGCCACCATCAAGCCGACGGGATCGGCGGGCGACGTCGACCTCGGCGAGATCGTCGCGTGGCTCAACGCCCGACTGCCCGACGACGCGCTCGTCGCCAACGGCGCCGGCAACTACGCCGGCTGGGTCCACCGGCACTTCCAGTACCGCGGCCTGCGCACCCAGCTCGCGCCGACCAGCGGCGCGATGGGCTACGGCGTGCCGGCTGCGGTCGCCGCCAAGATCGTCGAGCCGCGCCGCCTGGTGGTCGCTTTCGCCGGCGACGGCTGCTTCCTGATGAACGGCCAGGAGTTCGCCACCGCGCTGCAGTTCGGCGCCAATCTGGTGGTGGTCGTGGTCGACAACGGCCAGTACGGCACGATCCGCATGCACCAGGCGCGCGAGTACGGCCACGGCCGCGCCCACGGCGTCGAGCTGCGCAATCCGGATTTCGCCGCCTACGCGCGCGCCTTCGGCGGCCACGGCGAGACGGTCGTGCGGACGGCGGAGTTCGCGCCGGCGTTCGAGCGCTGCCTGGCGTCGAACACCGCCTCGATCATCCACGTGAAGACGTCGCTGGAGCAGATCACGTCGCGCGTCACGCTGTCGAAGCTCGAGGCCGACGCCGCGACGCGTTGACCGCCGCGATCAGACCGGCGGCTGGCGCAGGGGGTGGCCGGGCTTGAAGCCGGTCAGGTCGCGGAAGATGAAGGCCTGAAGCGCCAGCGCCGGCGCCCATGTCAGGTAAGCGACGGTCTCCTGGACCAGCTCGACGACCAGCAGCGGCCCGAGGCTCAACGGCGCGTCGAACACCGCCGTCGCGAGCCGCTCGACCACGCCGTTGACGAGCGTCTTGCCCATGCCCAGGCCGAGCAGGGTCAGGATCAGCGCGCCGAGGATCGCCCATCCGTTGCCGGCGCCGTAGCGCCACGCCAGGCGAGGCGCCCACGCCAAGTCGAGCGCCGGCGCCACGAGCCCGAAGCTCAGGCGCACCGCGATCATCAGGGTGACCGTGGCGCCGAGACCGAGCGCCGCGGCCGCCCCATGCCCGGCGGCATGGATTCGGCGTCCCGGGGCAGCGGCCACGGCGCGATCGCGAGGAAAATGGCCTCGAGCGCGATCGGGATCGCCGCGATGGCGACGAGCTGGAAGAGGTAGCCGCGTTCCCGCCGCCCCAGCGAGGCGCCCGGCGCGGCCGCCGCAGGGCCGAGCAGGACGAAGCGGTACCAGGCGATGGCGAACATCGCCGACGGAACGACATCGACGGTGCGGATCGCGAGCGCCTCCACCATCTCCAGCCGCTCGCCGGCCAGCGCGCGACCGACGAAGGTGATGGCGACGCTGACGAGGGTCGGCACCAGCGCGAGATCGAGCGCCAGGCGCAGGTTGGCGAGGGTCACCCGCATCCCCTCGACGATCAGGGGCGTGACGGCGAATCGCGGCGGCATCATCGGCGATACATAGGGCGCCCGACCCCGGACGCGCCAGTGCCCGGCGTGGCTTATTTCAGCGCGCGCAGCAGATCGACGTAATCGTCGGTCCACGGCCGCCATTCCGGCCGGGCGTCGATCTCCACGAGCGACCGCTTCAGCGCCTCGGAGCCGAGCGGCGCGCCATCGCGCGCCATGAGGACCCAGTCGCTGACGACGGCGTTCTGGTCGTCGGTGTCGCGCGACAGCACGATGCGCAGCCCGCGCGCGCGGGCGGCGATCTCCAGCACCGGCGGTAGCCGCAGGAACTTGTTGCTGACGTGGATCGCCAGGACGCCGTCCGGCTTGACGTGCCGCAGGTAGACGTCGATCGCCTCGAGGGTCAGGAGATGCAGCGGAATGGCGTCGCCGGTGAAGGCGTCGACGGCCAGCAGATCGTACGCCTGAGGCGCCTCGCGCTCCAGCCGCAGCCGCGCGTCGCCCAGCACGATGTCGATCCGCGCCGGCGAGTCCGAGAGGTAGGTGAAGTGCTTGCGCGCCACCGCCACGACGCCGGGATCGATGTCGTAGAAGCGGTAGACGTCGCCGGCGCGGCTGTGCGCGGCGATGCCGCCGGTGCCGAGGCCGACGATGCCGACCTTGCGCGGGCCGTCCGGCAGGGCGCGCAGCGCGAGGCCGACGCCGGAGGTCGAGCGGTAGTAGCCGACCGCCGTGCGCCGGCGGTCCGGCGCCATCATCTGGAATCCGTGCACGATGCCGCCGTGCGCCAGCTGGACGTAGTGCTCGCGCTCCCCCTTGTTGCCCTCCATGACGTGCAGCGTGCCGTAGAAATTGCGCGTCACCGACACCTCGGTCCGCGACGCGTCGTAGCGGTACCAGCCGGCCCAGCCCGCCATGGCGAGCGCCGCGACGCCGGCGGCGTAGCCGCCCAGCGCGAGCCAGCGCGGCCACAGCGCGGCGGCGCGCACGGCGACCACGACGCCCGCCGCGCCGAGCGCGATCTCGAGGTCGTAGGTGTTGGACAGAATCACGGGGAACGCCAGACCGACGGCCACGCCGCCGATCGCACCGCCGACGGCGATGCAAAGGTAGTAGCCGCCGAGCCGCGACGGGGCCGGCCGCACCGCCACCAGCTCGCCGTGGCAGAACAGCGTCACGAGGAACAACCCGACGCCGAACACCAGCAGGTTCGGCACCAATTTGAACGCCAGCGCCGGCGTCGTCATCGCCATCGCCATCGCCACGACCGCCAGCGCCGCCGCCGCGAGCCATGACGGGCGGTGGTACGGCAGGTTGCCGTCGAACCAGATGACGAACGTCGCGAGGTACAAGGCCAGCGGCGGGATCCACAGCAACGGCATCGGCGCCACGTCGCGCGTCAGGTACTCGGTCACCGCCAGCAGCAGCGCCGACGGTACAGCCGCCAGAAGGATCCACAGCGCCGGACCACCCCGCTCCACCGGTTCCTCAGGCGCCGCCGTCGGCTCGGCGGCGGCCGGCGCCTCGGCGGCGGCCGGCACGGTCGACATGCGCCACGCCAGCGCGGCGATCAGCGCGGCGTAGAGGGCGTAGCCGCCGGACCACAACCAACGTTGCGTCGTGATGGTGAGCCACGGTTCGACGACGAAGGGATAGGCGACGAGCGCCGCCAGCGAGGCGAGGTTCGACAGCGCGAACAACCGCCACGGCGTATGTCCCGCGCGCGCCAGCCACGCCTGCAGCAGCGGTCCGCCGGCGGCCAGCAGCATGTAGGGGCCGCCGACGCTCAGAGCCATCAGCGCCAGAAGCCGCGGCACCGGCGACGCGCCCTCGTCCGGCTTCCAGCCGGGATCGGGCGTGAGCGGCAGCGCGAGCAGGCTCGCGGCCACCAGCGCGACATGGGCGACGGCCTGCGCCCGCGGCGAGAGGCGGCGGCCGACGAAGGCGGCGTAGGCGTAGCCGGCCAGCAGCGCGACCTGGAAGAACACCAGGCTCGCGGTCCACACCGGCGCGCCGCCGCCGAACCACGGCACGACGATGCGGCCGATCAGCGGCTGCACCAGGAACAACAGGAAGGCGCCGAGAAACACCGCCACCGCCGCCAGCGCCATCCAACTCCCTCCAGCTTGCCGGTCACGATATATCACCGGCCGCGCGCGTCGTCGCCTGCCGGCGCCGGCGCGGCGGCGTCAGCGCGGAGCCAGTTCGAAATGCAGCAGCACCGTGCGTTGCAGCGGATTGAAATTGTCGTCCGAGAGCAGCCACAGCAGCGTCTCGCCGCGCGGACCGCGCCGCGCCGCCACGCCCTCGATGTTCTCGACCACCCAAGGCGTCTCCAGGCGCCCGATCTCCTCGATCGCCACAAGGGTGTCGCCGGCCGCGGCGGCGGCCAGCGCGACCGCGGCGACCCGGGCCAGGCGCACGCGCCAACCCCGCAGCGGGTCGAACGACCGCTCGACGACGACGATGCCTCCGTCGGGAAGCGCGGCGGCACCGGTCGGCCGGAATCCGCCGCGCACGGGATAGTGGAACCGCATCCACCGCCAGCCCCCGGTCGCCGGCGCGCCGAGCCAGCCGACCATGGCGCCGTCGCGGCCGACCATCTCCTCGGTGATCAGCAGCAAGCCACCGTCAGGCAGCGCGGCCATCGCCTCGACGCCGCCGTTGCGCGGCGCCGCGGCCAGTTCCGGCGGCGTCGCCACCACGCGCGGAACGCCCGCAAGTCCGCCGTCAACCGATCCCACCCGCGGTTCGAAGCGCAGCAGGCGGTGCCGGCGCTCGAACGCGACCAGCGCGGCGCCGTCGGCGAGGATGGCGAGGCCCTCGGCGTCGGCGTCCGCCTTGCCCCGCAGCGGCCGGCCGTCGACGTCCTTGAGACGCCCGAGCCGCGCGTTCGACGCGCGGGCGAGACGCCCGGCGGCGTCGTAGTCGAGCGACGCCGCGAGCCAGACGCCTTCGTCGGACACCGAGCGCAGCGAGCGGCCGTCATCCGAGACCCAGAGATCGGACCAGCCGCCGAACCGCGGATCGTCGGCCGTCAGCGCGATCCCGCCGCGCCAGACCAAGGCGCCGACGCGCGTCGCGCCGGGCGACTCGATGTTCGCGACCAGCGCCCGCGCGCGCAGCGCCGGCGCGGACTCGTCGTCGCGCCGCGCGCGGTCGCCACCAGGTGCGCAAGCGGCGACGGCCAGCAGCGTGAGACCGACACGGAGGAGGCGAAAAAGCGATGGCGCGCCCGGAGCTCGGCGCCGCCGGAGGGCCGACGTGTTCACTTTGCGGGCCGTTTGTGCCATGAGGTGGCCATCGTACACCCGTTAGGATGTGGATATGCGACGCACGTCCACGCTCGGCCGCCGCTTCGCGCTCACCGGATTCGGAGCGCTCGCGGCGCCGTCACTCGCGCTCGGCCAATCCGCGCCGGCGCCGGTGGCGAAGCCGCCGGAGCGCGTGTCGGTGACGCTGGCCGGAAACCGCGTGCTGCACGGCCGCCTGCATCTACCGGCGAAGGTGCCGGCGCCGGCGATCCTGCTGGTGCACGACGCTTTCGGCGCCACCGACGACCTCGACCGGCTCGCCGCGTCGTTGGCGTCCGACGGGCTCGCGGCGGTCGTTGTCGACCTTCTCGGCGGCAGGACCGCCGACAGCGACGAGGCGGCCGCCGAGCTGGCGCGCGCCATCGACCCGGCGATGGCGGTCGACGGCGTGACCCTCTGGTTCGACTGGGCGCGCTCGCGAAAGTTCTGCGACCAGCGGCTGGGCAGCGTCGGCTTCGGCCACGGCGCGGAGATCGCGATGCTGGCGAGCGATGGCGCCAGCGTGACCGCCACCGCGATCTTCTACGGCCGCGTCGACGCGCCGGCGGAACGGCTGCACCGCGTCGACGGCAGGATCATCGGCCATTTCGGCGACCGCGACGGCTGGGCGACGACGTCGATGCGCATCGACCTCGAGATCCGGTTGAGGCGCGTCCAGCGCGACTTCAAGTTCTTCCGCTATCCAGCCGCCGGCGCGTTCGCGAACCCGCGCTCGAAGCATTTCGAGCGCACCTTCATGGATCTCGCCTGGATCCGCACGGTCGCGACGTTCAAGGAGGCCTACGGCCTCCCCTGACGCGCCCCCTACTCGGCGGCGCGGGCGGTCGCCGGCGGCGCCGGCTTGGCGTAGACGCGGTCGTGCGTCAGCGACGGTACGGCGGCGCGCGCCTCGGCGACTTTGGCCATGTCGATCTCCGCCGTCACGAAGCCCGGCGCGTCGCCGCCGGCGTCGGCCAGCACCTCGCCCCACGGCGCGACGACGACCGAATGGCCGTAGGTCTTGCGGTTGCCGGCGTGGCTGCCGACCTGGGCCGGCGCGAACACGTAGCAGCCGGTCTCGATGGCGCGCGCGCGCATCAGCGCGTGCCAGTGCGCCCGCCCGGTGGGCACCGTGAACGACGAGGGGATCGACAGCATCGTCGCGCCGGCGTGCGCGAGGTCGCGGTAGAGGTAGGGAAAGCGCAGATCGTAGCAGATCGTCATGCCGAGCCGGCCCCACGGCGTGTCGGCGACGACGGCGCGCTCGCCCGGACGGAACGTCGACGATTCGCGGTAGGACTCGCCGCCCGCGAGCTGCACGTCGAACATGTGGATCTTGTCGTAGCTGGCGACGACGGCGCCGGACGGATCGATCAGATAGGACCGGTTGGCGTTGCGCTCGGCCTCGATCCTGACGTGGATCGAACCGACCAGGAACCACACGCCGCACTCGCGCGAGACCGCCCGCGCCGACGCCAGGCCGGGATGCGATTCCTCGGGCGCGGCCTTGGCCAGCGTGTCGGCCCGGTTGGCGCCGATCAGCGTCGAGTTCTCCGGCGTCATCACGAAATCCGCGCCGGCGTCGCGCGCGCGCCGCGTCTGCTCCTCGATGAAGGCGATGTTCGGCGCCAGCTCGTTGGTGGCGTTCACCTGGATCAGGCCGACCGTGAACTTCGTGGACATGCCCGGCTCCCGCGGCGGCTGGCGATAAGGGTCGGCGGCGCGGCTCAGGCCGCGCCCGCCAGCATCGGATCGAGCTTGCCGGCGGCGTCGAGAGCGTGCAGATCGTCGCTGCCGCCGACGTGCTTGCCGTCGATGAATATCTGCGGCACCGACGTCCGGTTGGTGCGCTGGCGCATCTCCGCCCGGTTCTTGTCGTCCATCATCACGTCGCGCTCGTCGTAGACGGCGCCCTTGTCGTCGAGCAGCGCCTTGGCGCGCGCGCAGTAGCCGCAGAACGGCGAGGTGAAGATCTCGATCTTGGCCATGGAACGCCCCGGAGCAGGTGCGGATTCGCCGCGACTATATTGTCGTGGACGCCTGTTGACCAGCGCGGCCGCGACGCCGCGCGCGGAGTCACTTGAACCCGCAGCGCTCCTTGGTGGTCTCGACCCAGGCCTGCCGCGCCCCGTCGTCGAAGCAGCCGTCGGTCCACCGTCCGGAGGCGGTGCCGCCATCGGCGCCGACATGCGTACCGACGCCGTGCGCGCGGCCGTCGCGCCAGTCGCCGTCGTAGCGGCCGCCGTCGACGAACCTCATGGCGCCCCGGCCCTCGTACCTGCCGGCGCGCATCTCGCCCTCGTAGCGGTCGGTCGGCTGGCCTTTCAGCGTCCATTGCAGCACGCCGCGCCCGCCGGCGAGCCCACCGTCGCAGCCACCGCTCCAGTCGATCGATTCGTCGGGCGCCGGCGCCGGATTCCAGACCCGGCAGCCGGTGCGCGGATCGGCGATCCAGCCCGGCGTCTGCGCGCGCGACGCGGTCGCGGGGGACAACGCGGCGACGACCACGGCCAGGGTGACGGCGAGGGGCAGGCGCATCGTCGATCCTCTTCGCTGTCGAACCACCACCGGACGCCGGTCAATCCCGCGCGGCCAGCCATTCCACCAGCGACGCCTCGTCACCCCCGGCGACGGCGGCCGCGACCCGCCGGCCGACGGCGGCGCCGAACTTGTACCCATGGCCCGAACAGGCCGACACCAGCCACGTCGCGCCCGACCGCGCGGCGTAGAACCGGTCGTCCTCGGTGAAAGTGTAGACGCAGGCGCGCACGCCTTTGACGGCGTAGTCGCCGATGCGCGCGAAGGCCGGCCCGAAGACATCCCGCAGCTCCGCCCCGGCGTCGGCGGCGAGGTCGACCGGCTCGCCCGGCGTCCACGGCAGGCGGGTGCGGCCGGCACCGAACTTCAAGTCGGTTCCGGCGACCGGCGGCAGCACGTAGCCCTCGACATCCGCGCCGATGCCGGGGATCGACGGCGCCCGGCTCCACGCCTCGCGCAGATCGGCCGGCGGATCGAGGTAGACGACGTAGGTGCGGCGGCTGGCGAGCGGCCGCGCCATCTCCGGCAGCAACGCCGTCGCCCAGGCGCCGGCGGTCACCACGACGGCGTCGGCCGTGAGGGTCGCGCCGCCCGCCAGCGTGACGCGCGCCGCCGCCGTGTCGACCCGTTCGACGACCGCGTGGTCGCGCACCTCGACGCCTTTCCCGCGCAGCCACGCCAGCATGCCGGCGGCGATCGGCAGGCACAGCAGCACGCCGCCCTCGGGCGAGACGAACGCGTTGCGGACGCGTTCCGGATTGAGGAACGGATAGCGGCGGATGGCCTCGTCGCGCGGGTACAGCGTGAACGGGAAGCCGTCGCGCGCCAGGCCCTCGCGGTACTCGTCCGCGCGGTCGCCCTCCTCCAGCGATATCCCCATGAATCCGACGCGGGCGACGTGCTCGCGCCCGAGATCGGCCCACAGCTCATCCCACGCCGCGAAGCCCTCGGTCATGCGCCGCGTGTAGCCGGCCATGGTGTAGGCGCGGCGGATGATCCGGTGCTGGTCGCCGGACGCGCCCAGCGGATTGGGGATCGCGTCGCGCTCGATCAGCGTGACGCGGTGGCCGCCCTTGGCCAAGGCCCAGGCGGTCGAGAGGCCGGAGATGCCGGCGCCGACGACGATGACGTGCATGCCGGCAGGATAGGTCGGAACGGCGCGGCGGCCAATCCACCCGGCGGTCGTCAGGCGGCCGCGCGCGGCTTCCACCTGCCCTTGATCTGCGTGCGGTGCATCAGCCGCCGCGCGCCAGCGTCGAACGGGTCGCGGCGGTGCAGCGTGCTGCGGTTGTCCCACAACACCAGGTCGCCGACCGACCAGCGGTGCTCGTAGGTGAACTCCCGTCGGGTCGCGAACGCCCACACCTCGTCGAGCAGCGCGTCGGACTCGGCCGGCGCGAGACCCTCGACGTAGGCGTTGCGTCGACGCCCGAGATAGAGCGTGGCGACGCCGCTGACCGGATGCGCGCAGACGGCGGGATGCCAGGCGCCGGGCGCGGCGTGCGGATCGTCGGTCGGGGTCACGCCCTGGCGCAGATAGCCACCGGAGTTGTAGGTGCCGTCGTGCTTGATGCGGCGGCCGCGGATGCGCGCCTTCAGCGCCTCCGGCATCGCCGCCCAAGCCGCCGGCAGCGCGCAGAACCAGGTGTTGCCGCCGGCCGGCGGGACCTCGAGCGCGTAGAGCATCGAGGCGTCGGGCGGCAGGTCGAGATAGCTCATGTCGGTGTGCCAGACGGCCTCGCCGGCGCCGAGCGCGCCGATCGGCCGTCCGGCGGCGTCGAGCAGGTTCGAGACGACGTAGACGTCGGGATAGCCCGGCGGGCTCATCCGCCCGTTCTCCTGGTTGGGCGGCGGATCGAGTTCGCCCAGCCGGCGGCTGAAGGCGAGGAGGTCGTCGTCGGTCAGCCGCTGGCCGCCGAACACGAGGAAGGAATGCGCGTACCAGGCGCGCTCGACGTCCGCGAAGGCCGCGTCGTCCAGCGCCGCGAGGTCGACGCCCGCGACGCGGGCGCCGCCGGCGCCGGTCAACGGCATGACATTGATGGCCATGATCTACTCCCCCTACCGCGCGGCCGCCCCGCGTGGCGGCGCCGGACCTGTATATCGCACCCGCCGGCAGGCCGGCGAGCGGCCGACGCGGTGGTGGAGTGGCGGCCGCGGAGGCTGTAGGATGCGGACATGATTCGCTTCGCGAAGCTCCTGCCCGCGCTCGCCGTCGCGCTGGCCGCCGCCGGCGCGACGGCCCAGGAGCGCACCGCCGGCCCGCTCAAGGTCGACCTCGACGGCGCGACGGCGACGATTCCCGCGCCGTTCGGCTATTGCGACCTCGAGGCCGACCAGCCGCGCGACCGCGCGCTGATCTCGGCGCTCGAGCGGCTTTTCATGGCGGACAAAGTCCTGCGCCGGATGTCGCCCTGCGACGAGCTGAAGGAGTGGCGCGCGGGTTCGGCCGGCGCGCCGCCGGAACTGGTGCAGTTCACGTGGCTGGGGCAGAACAAGCTCGTCGAGGCCGACCGTGCGAAATTCCTGCGCGACGTGGCCGGCGGCAATCCGGTCGGCCGCGACGAGGCGCTGCGGCGCGCCCGCGACGCCTTCCCGGCGGCCGCGACCGAATCCAGTTTCGCGACCATCGCCGTCGCCGAGCGCGACGCCCGCGCGGTCTACGTCATCCGCGCCACGGCGGCCCGTTTCGCGGGCAGCCAGGTCAGGTTGATGAACGTCACCGGGACCACCATGATCGGCGCGGCCGGGGTTTCCGTGCAGGTGTACTCGCCGCGCGAGGATGGCTCCGAGGCCGAGTGGATGCTGCGCGACGCCCACGAGCACGTCGACAGGCTGGTCGCCGCCAACGGCGGCAGATCGCGCCGCTTCGAGGCGCGCCGCGCGCCCGTCCCCGACCGCGATCCCGCCCGGCCGCGCGTCCGGCCGCCGCGCGATCCCAACGCCGATTTCTTCGGCCGCAACGGCGGCTACATCGCGCTCGGCCTCGTCGGCGGCGGACTCCTGCTCGCCGCCATCGGCATCGTCTTCGCGCGCCGCCTCAAGCCGGCGGCGTGACCACCGCGCGGCGCCCGACCTCCACCCGATGCTGAGCCATTCGATCACCGCGATGCTGCTGTCGACGACGCTGTTCGTCGGCGGCCACTTCCTGTTGTCGCACGTCGTGCGAGCGCCGCTGACGCGCGCGCTGGGCGCCGGCGGCTTCCGCGGCCTCTATTCACTGGTCGCCGCCGTCGGCCTCGGCTGGATGATCTGGGCCCATAAGACAGCGCCGCATGTCGCGGTCTGGGGCGATCCGCCATGGGCGCGCCATCTGCTGCTCGCGGTCATGGTAGTCGCGACGATGTTCCTCGTCATCGGCATGGCGACGCCCAGCCCCGGCGTGGTCGGCGCCGAGAAGGTGGCGATGTCCTATGGATCCGGCCTCGGGATCCACGCCGTCGCGCGGCATCCCGGGTTGTGGGGCTTCGGCCTCTGGGCGCTCGGCCACATGGTCGCCAACGGCGACCAGGCGACGATCATCCTCACCGCCGGCATCGCGATACTCGCCTTCGGCGGCATGGCTGGAATCGACGCGCGCAAACGGGCGGCGTTCCCCGACCTCTACGGAAGGTTCATGGCGCACACCTCGAACGTGCCGTTCGCGGCGATGCTCTCGGGCCGCGCCCGCCTGGACTGGTCGAGGATCGGAACGTGGCGGATCGCCGTCGCGCTCGCGGTCTATTTCGCGCTGCTGTTCGGGCACCGATGGTTCATCGGCCTCAGCGCCCTGCCGCTATGAGGCTCCCGCGCTACCAGCGCCAGCCCGCGAACGGACGGATCAGCGCCATCCCCGCGGCGAAGCCGCCGATATGCGCCGCCCATGCGATGCCGTCGCCACCGGGCGTCGTCGCGTAGTATCCCAGCCCGACCTGCATCGCCAGCCAGACCAGCGTGAACGGCACGATCGAGCGCATGCGGCCCGACACGTACATGATCAGCAGCAACCCGCCGAACAATCCGCTGATCGCCCCCGACGCGCCGATCATCGGCACCTGCGACGCCGGCGTGACCGCGACGTGCAGGGCCGCGCCGATGAGTCCGGTGACGACGTAGAAGCCGAGGTAGCGCGGCCCGCCGAGGAAGCGCTCGACCGGCGCCCCGAACGCCGCCAGGGTCGCCACGTTCATGCCGACATGCATCCAGTCGGCGTGCAGGAACATGTGTCCGAGCGGCCCGGCCGCGAGATCGAGGAAGTCCGCCGGCATGTCGCCGAGGTAGCGCGCCGGCACGATCGAGAAGGTCGCGATCAGCCAGTCGTCGTCGACGACCGGCAGGAGCAGCCGGCCGGCGTGGATCGCCAGCAGCAGGACGATCAACCGCAGAGTCCACGGCGGCAGGTTGATGGCGCGGTCGTCGCCGGCGGGCGGGCCGTCATGCTGGTTCAACGACACCGCCGCCCTCCACCGATGCGCCGCCGGCGCGTCAGACCTTCGGTCCGCCCTGGCCGATTCCGCGCAGCCGCAGACGCAGCGCGTTGAGCTTGATGAAGCCCTCCGCGTCGCGCTGGTTGTAGGCGCCCTGGTCGTCCTCGAAGGTCACGTGCTGCATCGAGTACAGCGAGTGCGGCGACTTGCGGCCGACCACCGTGGTGTTGCCCTTGTAGAGCTTGAGGCGGACCGTGCCGGTGACGTTGTCCTGGCTGCGGTCGATCAGCGCCTGCAGCATCTCGCGCTCCGGGCTGTACCAGAAGCCATAGTACACCAGCTCGGCGTAGCGCGGCATCAGGTCGTCCTTGAGGTGCGCCGCGCCGCGGTCGAGCGTGATCGACTCGATGCCGCGGTGGGCGGCGTGCAGGATGGTGCCGCCCGGCGTCTCGTAGATGCCGCGGCTCTTCATGCCGACGAACCGGTTCTCGACGAGGTCGAGGCGGCCGATGCCGTTGGCCTTGCCGAGCTCGTTGAGCCGCGTCAGCAGCGTCGCCGGCGACATCGCCACGCCGTCGATCGCCACCGCGTCGCCGCGCTCGAAATCGATGGTGATGTAGGTCGCCTTGTCGGGCGCGGCCTCGGGCGAGATCGTGCGCTGATAGACGATCTCCGCCGCCTCCTCCCAGGGGTCTTCGAGGATCTTTCCCTCGGACGACGAGTGCAGGAGATTTGCGTCGACCGAGAACGGCGCCTCGCCGCGCTTGTCCTTGGCGATCGGGATCTGGTGCGCCTCCGCGAACTCCAGCAGCTTCGTCCGCGACGAAAGCTCCCATTCGCGCCACGGCGCGATCACCTTGATGTCCGGCTGCAGCGCGTAGTAGGTCAGCTCGAAGCGCACCTGGTCGTTGCCCTTGCCGGTGGCGCCGTGGCAGACGGCGTCGGCGCCACAGGCGCGCGCGATGTCGATCTGGCGCTTGGCGATCAACGGCCGCGCGATCGACGTTCCCAGCAGGTACTGGCCCTCGTAAAGCGCGTTGGCGCGGAACATCGGGAACACGAAGTCGCGCGTGAACTCCTCGCGCAGGTCGTCGATGTGGATGTTCTCGGGCTTGATGCCAAGAAGCAGCGCCTTGTCGCGCGCCGGCCCGAGTTCCTCTCCCTGTCCGAGATCGGCGGTGAAGGTCACGACCTCGCAGCCGTAGGCCGTCTGCAGCCACTTCAGGATGACGGAGGTGTCGAGGCCGCCGGAATAGGCGAGCACGACCTTCTTGATGTCGCCCCGCTTGTGGGGACCGGCGTACTGGACGGGCGCGGACATGGAATCCTCGAAACGGCGGCGCCGCCGAGGGCGCCGGAGACGGTCGGCGCCGGACCGCGGAAGCGCCGGTCCGGCGAGGCGGCCGGAGTATAGGCGGCGCACCCCTGCCGGCAAGCGGCAATGCCCCGCCGCCGGCGATCCAACGCCCGCGACCGCGCGACGCACGCCAACCATCCCCGGGCGGCGCTGTATACTGGACGCGCGCGCCCGACGGACGCGCCCGGAGCCCGCGCATGCCGACCGCCTTCGACCGCGCCGCCTACGCCGCCACGCAGACCGCGCGCGTCGGCTGGTACATGGCCCACTACGTCGCCGGCCTGCGCCGCCTCAAGCCGCTGCCGAAGCCCGGATTCGCGGTCGGCGCCATGCCGAAGCGGCCGGCGCTGATGGCCGAGATGCGGGCGCTGTTCGCGCGCGAGTGGCGCGACGTGGAGGCCGGCCTGTTCCCGCCGCCGCCGATCCTCGACGCCGATCCGGCGGCGCTGATCGGCAGGACCCGGTCGTATTTCCGCGACCTCCCGAAGGTCGACGCCCGCCGCCACGCGCGGATCAACGACGAGCCGTTTGCCGACGCCGCCCACGACCATCTGCCGCGCTACTACAGGCAGAACTTCCATTTCCAGTCCGGCGGCTGGCTGACCGACGAGTCGGCCCGGCTCTACGACACCCAGGTCGAGACGTTGTTCACCGGCGCGGCCGACGTCATGCGCCGGCGCGCGCTCAACCCGCTCGCGTCGTGGCTGGCGCGCCGCGACCAGCGCCGCGTCCGGCTGCTCGACGTGGCGACCGGCACCGGCCGCCTGCCCGGCTTCATCCACGCCGCGTTCCCCGGAATCCGCGTCGCCGGGCTCGATCTCAGCCGGCCCTATCTCGACTATGCCCGGCGCACGCGGGGCGCGTCGGCGCGGCTGAAATGGATCGAGGGCGCCGCCGAGGCCCTGCCCTTCGCCGACGGCGCGCTCGACATCGTCACCTCCTCGTTCCTGTTCCACGAACTGCCGCGCAAGGTGCGGACGCGCGTCGCCGCCGAGATGGCGCGCGTTCTCACGCCCGGCGGCCGGCTGATCGTGGTCGACTCGATCGTCGAGCGCGACCGGCCGGACTGGAAGGGCCTGCTCGACCTCTTCCCCCATCACTTCCACGAGCCCTATTTCGCGGACTGGGCGGCGTCCGATCCCGACGCGCCGTTCACCGCCGCCGGCCTGGTTCCGGCCGCGACCGAGATCGCGTTCCTCTCGCGCGTGATGGTTTTCGACAAGCCGGCCGCCGCTTGATCGACTGGGCGGCGTATGCGGGCCTGTTCGGCGCCAGCCTGCTGGCGGCGACGATCGTGCCGTTCTCCTCGGAGGTCGTGCTCGCCGGGGCGCTGGCCGCCCGTCCCGCAGACGCCACCGCGTTTCTCGCGGTCGCGACCGCCGGCAACACGCTCGGCGCGATCGTCAACTACGCCCTGGGGCGCTGGCTGCTGCGGTTCCGCGACCGCCGCTGGTTTCCGGTCGACGCCGCGACGCTCGACGCGGCGGCGGCGCGGTTCCGGCGCTTCGGCACCTGGTCGCTGCTGTTGTCATGGGTGCCGGTGGTCGGCGATCCGCTGACGGTGGCCGCCGGTATCGCCCGCGTGCCGCCGGCCGTCTTCATCGCGCTCGTGCTCGTCGGCAAGGCCGCGCGCTACGCGGTGGTCGCGGCCGGAATCCTCGCGCTCGCGCCGTGAAAGCCGGCGCGCTACGCTGCGCCGGAACAACGGGCGAGGAAACGATGCGCATCCACAATCTCTACGTCGACGACAAGGGCGAGTCGCATTTCCGCGACATCGAGGTCCAGTGGGAGACGGAAGGTCCCGGCGGCAAGATGTCGAAGCGGTTCCCGGCCACCGGAATCATGTTCCGCGCCACCCCCGGCAGCTACGACTACGACTGGCATCCGGCGCCGCGGCGCCAGTACATCATCAACCTCGACGGCGCGGTGAAGGTGACGGCCGGCGACGGCGAGAGCCGCGTCATCGGCGCCGGCGAGGTGTTCCTCGTCGAGGACACGCACGGCAAGGGCCATTGCTCGCAGGCCGTCGACGGCAAGTTCCGCCACTCGATCTTCGTGCCGATCGAGTAGCCCCCGCCGCGCGATCGCCACCACGGGGACAATCGACCCAATTACCCCACCGTCCGCCGGTTCAATCGCCGCCTCGGACGCGCTAGGTTGCCGTCGCTTCCCGGCCCGCCACGACACGGCGCGGCCGCCAACCGGAGAACGAGACCATGTATCCCAACACCGACCTGCTGATCGACGGCGCGTGGAGCAAGGGCGCCGGCGGACGATCGATCCCCGTGCTCAACCCGGCGACCGAGGAGGTCATCGGCCAGGTGGCGCACGCCGAGAAGGCCGACCTCGACCGCGCGCTGGAGGCCGCCGACAAGGGCTTCAAGGTCTGGCGCAAGGTCTCGCCGTTCGACCGCTACAAGATCATGCGCAAGGCCGCCGACATCCTGCGCAGCCGCGCCGACGTGATCGGCCCGATCATGACCGCCGAGCAGGGCAAGCCGCTGATCGAGGCCAAGGGCGAGACGCTGGCCGGCGCCGACATCATCGACTGGTTCGCCGAGGAGGCGCGCCGCGCCTACGGCCGCGTCGTGCCGGCCCGCGCCGAGGGCGTCTACCAGCTCGTCGTCAAGGAGCCGGTCGGCCCGGTCGCCGCCTTCACGCCGTGGAACTTCCCGATCAACCAGGTCGTGCGCAAGACGTCGGCGGCGCTGGCCGCCGGATGCTCGATCATCGTCAAGGGACCGGAGGAGACCCCGGCGGCGTGCGCCGCGCTGCTGCAGGCGTTCATGGACGCGGGCGTGCCGGCGGGGGTCATCAACCTGGTCTACGGCGTGCCGTCGGAGATCAGCGAGTACCTGATCCCGCACCCCGTCATCAAGAAGGTGACGTTCACCGGCTCGACCCCCGTCGGCAAGCACCTCGCGATGCTCGCGGGCCTGCACATGAAGCGCTGCACCATGGAGCTGGGCGGCCACGCGCCGGCGATCGTGTTCGAGGACGCCGACGTCGAGGCCGCGATCAAGCTGCTGAGCGCCAACAAGTACCGCAACGGCGGCCAGGTGTGCGTCTCGCCGACCCGCTTCCTGGTCCACGAGAAGCATTACGAGCGCTTCGTCGACGGCTTCACCGAGGCCGCCAAGGCGACCAAGGTCGGCGACGGCATGGATCCGGCGACGCGCATGGGCCCGTTGGCCAATGACCGCCGCCTGCAGGCGATGGACGCCTTCGTCGGCGACGCCGTCGCCAAGGGCGCCAAGGTGCGCACCGGCGGCAAGCGCATGGGCAACAAGGGCTACTTCTACGAGCCCACCGTGCTCACCGACGTGCCGATGACGGCGCGCATCATGAACGAGGAGCCGTTCGGCCCGGTGGCGCCGATCGCGCCGTTCAAGGATTTCGACGCCGTGGTCGCCGAGGCCAACCGCCTGCCGTGGGGCCTCGCGGCCTACGCCTACACCAGGTCGGCCAAGACGGCGGCCGCCATCGGCTCGGCGTTCGAGAGCGGCATGGTGTCGATCAACCACCACGGCCTGGCGCTTCCCGAGGTGCCGTTCGGCGGCGTCAAGGATTCCGGCTACGGCTCCGAGGGCGGCAGCGAGGCGATCGAGGCCTACCTGAACACGAAGTTCATCACCCAGGTCGGCGTCTGATCCCTACCGACGATGGACGCAGGGCGCGGCGGGCGATCGCCGCGCCCTTTTTCGTGCCGGCGGTCCTCCTCGGCTGACGCTCTTCGATCCACGGAGGTCGCTTCGTCATCCCTCGCTGCGTTCGGGATGACGACAGGGATGGGATCGGCCGGTGAGGACCATCCAGTCGTCCGGACTCCACGCTAGATCCCCGCGCGCGCCTCGACGTCGCGGACCTTGACGCGGCGGTCGCGCTCGCTGGCGCTCTTGAGCTGGCCGCAGGCGGCGAGGATGTCGCGGCCCCTGGGCGTGCGCACCGGCGCGCTGATGCCGCCGGCGTTGACGATCTCGGCGAAGCGGTGGATGCGGTTGTTCGAGCTGCACTCGTAGGGCGCGCCCGGCCAGCCGTTGAACGGGATCAAATTCACCTTGGCGTGGATCGGCGTCAGCAGCCGCACCAGCTCGCGCGCGTCGGCGTCGGAATCGTTGACGCCTTTGAGCATCACGTACTCGAAGGTGATGCGCCGGCTGTTCCGCGCGCTCGGGAACGCGCGGCAGGCCGCCAGCAGCTCGGCGATCGGCCATTTGCGATTGACCGGCACCAGCGTGTCGCGCACCGCGTCGGTCACGGCGTGCAGCGACACCGCGAGATTGACGTCGAGCTCCTCGGCGACGCGCGGCATCGCCGGCACGATGCCCGAGGTCGACAGGGTGATACGGCGGCGAGACAGGGCGATGCCCTGGTCGTCCATGGCGATGCGCAGCGCCTTGGCGACATTGTCGAAATTGTACAGCGGCTCGCCCATGCCCATCATCACGATGTTGCTGAGCATGCGCGTGGTCTCGGTCGGCGTCGGCCACTCGGCGTAGCTGTCGCGCGCCACCATGAACTGGCCGACGATCTCGCCGGCCGAGAGGTTCCGCACCAGCGGCTGCGTGCCGGTGTGGCAGAAGGTGCAGGTCAGGGTGCAGCCGACCTGGCTCGACACGCAGACCGAGCCGCGGTCCTCCTCGGGGATGTTGACGGTCTCGACCTCGTTGCCGTCGGCCAGCCGCAGCAGCCACTTGCGGGTGCCGTCGCTGGAGCGCTGCTCGCTGGCGACCGACGGGCGGTCGATGACGAACAACTCCTCCAGCCGCTCGCGCGTCCGCCGCGCGATGGTGCTCATGGCGGCGAAGTCGCGCGCGCCGTGCCAATAGACCCAGTGCCAGATCTGGGCGGCGCGGAACGGCTCCAGCCCGTTCTCGGCCAGCAGTGCCTTGAGCTCGTCGCGGCTCAGCCCGACGAGGTTGCGACGCGTGTCGTTGCGTCGCAGGGGCTCGAGGATCTGGAGCGGCTCGTCGACATGCGGGACGGGCGCGCGCGGGGTCGGACCGGACATGGCGGACAGATAGTCGCCCGGAAGGCCGGGCGCAACCGACGGCGGCCGCCTCAGCGGGCCTTGCACTCCTGGCCGGCGCGGTTATGGGCCGCGGTGAAGCCCTGCAGCGAGAACGTGTCCACGATCTCGCCGCCCTGCTCGTCGACACCGCGCGCGGCCACGGTCATGCCGGCCTTCAGCGTCTCGACGATGCGGGCGTCGAGGTCGGGGGCGCCTGCCCACGCCGCGTCACGCTCGTCGTCGGCGAACAGCCGGTACTTGACCACGCCGAAATCGAGCTCGACATCGCTGGCGGCCTTCAGCCGGTAGCCGGCGAAATAGGTGACGACATCGAACGCGCCTTTCGCCGGACGATGCGCGACGACGATCATGGGGCGGCCGTCGCGCCGGTTGGCGCTCTGCACCGCCGTCGGCAGATGGGTGACGTAGCAGACGACGCCCGGGCCCGTGCCGGACGCCAGCGTCTGCCAGTCCATGTACGCGTAGAGCTTGCGCGGCTCCTCCCCGGCCGCGGCCGCCGGCGGCGGCGTCACGGGAGGCGCGCCCGCGGCGGGCGGCGTCTGGGCGGCGGCGGACGCCGACACCAGCGCCAGCGCCACGCCGGACGCCAGCCGCGCCGTCGCCCGGACGCGACGGCTGAGGAGTGGATTGCACGTTCGCATCACGGAATCATACAGGCGGGCGGCGGCGCGTCCAATGCCGGCGGGGCGCCGTGCGCGGCTCATTCGCGCGCGCCGCCCGACGCCGCGGCAGCGAGCGCGGCCTTGGCCGCACGGCGCGCCGCCTTACGCTTCCATAGCGGTTCGCCAAACGCCGGAATCTCCAGCGGCACCACCGGTCCGGTGGAGCCGACCGGCCGCTCCGCGAAGCGTCCCAGGGTCAGCAGCCGGTCGTACATGACGATCGCGCCGGCGACGCCGAGATTGACGGAGAACCGCGTGGGGATCCGCACAATATGGTCGCACAGCGCCTGCACCGCCGGGCTCAGCCCTTCGCGCTCGCCGCCGAGCACATAGGCGGCCATACGGGGATGGCGGAAGCTCGGCAGATCGACGGCGGCGTCCGTGATCTCGACGCCGACCAGCCGGCAGCCGGCCGGCAGACGCAACGCCTGCGCGTCAGGGAAATGCCAGGTCGGCACCGAACTGGGCGTGTCGGAGGTGTCCGTGCCTGTGCCCGGCCGGACCCGGTACTGGGCGTTGACCGTGAACACGAAGCCGGCGCCGAAGGCGTGCGCCGTGCGCATCAGCGTGCCCACGTTCATCGCCTTGGTCACGCCGTCGACCCCGATACCGAAATAGCCTTTCATCGCCTGTCACTTTGGGGCACAAGATATGGTAGTGGTCGGCTCGCGCGCACCATGCCCATGGCGTGCGCGACCGGTCGTCCGGTGTCGATTCGCGAGACTGAAGCCCCCATGAGCGAGCCCGGCCCCACCGTCCCGTCCGCCGTCGATCCGGCCGACGCGGCGGTGCGCGCGCAGTACGAGGCGCTCCCCTACCCGCCGCGCGACCCCGCCGACGAGGCCCGCCGGCTGGTCGTCGGCACGCCCAGCCACCGGCTCGAGATCGACCACTATCTCTACGCCGGACGGCGCGACTGGCGCCAGCCGTTCCGCGCGTTGATCGCCGGTGGCGGCACCGGCGATTCGTGCGTGATGCTGGCCCAGCAGCTCCAGGACTGGAAGTGCCCGGCGGAGGTCGTCTACCTCGACATCTCGACCGCCTCGCGCGCCGTCGCCGAGGCCCGCGTCGAGGCGCGCGGCCTGCGCAACGTGCGCTTCGTCACCGGCTCGCTGCTCGAGCTGCCGGCGCTGGGGCTGGGCGGGTTCGACTACATCGACTGCACCGGCGTGCTGCACCATCTCGCCGATCCGCAGGCGGGGCTGGACGCGCTGTCGGCGGCGCTGGCCCCGGAAGGCGGCGTCGGCGTCATGCTCTACGGCGAATATGGCCGCAGCGGCGTCTATCCGATGCAGGAGATGCTGCGGACGCTGGCGCCGGACGACACCGATCCGACCGAGCGCGTCGCCACCGCGAAGCGCCTGATCCGCTTCCTGCCGCCGACCAACCTTTTCCGCCGCAACACCTTTCTCAACGACCATCTCTCCGGCAACGACGCGGCCCTCTACGACCTCCTGCTGCACAGCCGCGACCGCGCCTACACGGTGCCGATGATCTTCGAGATGGTGAAGCGCTCCGGCCTGCGGCTGGTCGCCTTCATGGAACCGCTGCGCTACGAGCCCACGACCTACATGAGCGATCCGGTGATCGCCCGCCAGCTCGGCGCCCTGACGATGCCGGAACGCGCCGCCTTCGCCGAGCGTCTCGCCGGTAACCACCGCACGCATGTCTTCTACGCCACCAAGGCCGGCTACGACACGGTGGCGCGGCCGGAGGACACCTCGGCCATCCCCGTGCTGCGCGAGATGGACGCGCAGACCTTGTCGCAGGGCCTGCGGCCCGGCACGCCGCTGGTCGCCAACCTCGATGGATTCCCGTGGCGCGCCCAGACGCCGCCGCTGGCGGGCCCGATCGTCGCCCATATCGACGGCCGCAAGACGATCGCGGAGATCTACACGGCGATGGGCGCTAGAGGCGGCCTGCCGGTGTGGGACGAGTTCCAGCAACAGTTCGAGCAGCTTTACACGATCCTCAACGGCATCAACCACCTGCTGCTGCGCTTCCGGCCCGGACGCTGACGGCGCGCGCCGCCGCCAGACGCGCCCGCATCATGCCGGTCGCGGCGGCCGCGATCAGCGCGACGACCGTCCATTCGATCCACGTCGGCGACGGTTTCGGCGTCAGACCGACGGCGCCGCACGCGAGCTCGAACGCCAGGGTGAGCAGCGGCAGGCACAGCAGGCTGATCAGGTAGCCCTGCGCGCCGATGTGGCGCACCGAGTACAAGCTGAGCCATTGGCCGGGACCGCGGAAGAACAGCCCGGCGGCGATTCCCCAGGCCCACAGCTCGGGATCGCCGAACGCCCGGCCGCGTGGCGCCCATGGCGAGCTGGTCCAGCCGACGGCGCCCGCCGCGCTCCACGCCAGGATCAGCACCACCGAGGTGACGATCAGCGTCTCCGCCGTGAACCGGTGGCGCGCGGCAGGGCTGTCGGCGCGGTTGCGCGGGTTGCGCTCGACCGCCAGCGCGCTGGCGACGGCGCATAGCTCGGACGTCATGCACCAGACCACGCCCATGCCGGCGCCCTCGGCGATCAGGAACCCGATCAGCAGGGTCTGCGCCACGACCAGCACCAGCAGCCAGCGGCGCTCCTCCACAGAGGGCGCGGCCCGGAACAGCAGCAGCGCCATCGCCGCGCCGATCGTCACCGCCGTGGTGCCGAGCAGCGAGCTTTGCGCCGCCAGAAGATAGGCCATGCCGGCGGCGGTCGATCCCGCCACCGCGACGCGAAGCACGCCGTAACCCAGCATCCACGGCGCGAACAGGCTGGCCCAGCCGCCCGGCGCCGAGCGCCCGAACCACAGGATCACGACGCCGCCGGCCAGCAGCTGCACCAGCGCGTAGGCCCACGGATCGAGCCCCGCGCCGGCGACGACATGGCGCGTCATGACGGCGTAGACCGCCCAGAGCCCGGCCGAGCCGATGGCGACGACGTAGATGCGCGGCACCGGCCGCGGCCGATCCGCCGGACGCCGCCCGGATCAGCCGGCGGCGCGGTCGACGTTGGCGATGCGCGTCGGCACGCCGAACTCGCGGCCGCAGATCTCCGCCAGCTTGGCCACGCCCTCGCGGATCGTCTCGACCGTGGGATGGGCGAAGCAGATGCGCAGCCGCACCCGGCCGTAGTCGGCGTCGGTCGACCACTCGACCCCGGGATTGATGGCGACCCCGGCCTGCGCCGCGACCTGCGTCAGACGCGTGGTGTCGACCTCCTTCGGCAGCTTGATCCAGAGGTAGATGCCGCCACGCGGCGGCTCGAACTCGGCCGAGGTGCCGAAATGCTCGCCCAGCGCCTCCACCAGCGCGTCGCGCTTCACGCGCAGCGCCGCGTTGAGCCTGTCGACGTGGTCGAAGAAATGCGTCTTGCAGTACTCCGCCAGCACCATCTGCTCGAGCGCGCCGGAGCCGGCGTCCTGTTTGCAGGCCAGCAGACGGCTGAGGATCTCCCACTTGGCGACGACGTAGCCGACGCGCAGCGCCGGCGCGATCGACTTCGAGAACGAGCCGATATGGATGACGCCGCCGGTGCCGCTCATCGCGTAGATCGCGTCGGGCCGGTCGCCCTCGAAGATCAGGTCGGAGTAGCACTCGTCCTCGACGATCGGCACGCCGTAGGCCTCCGACAGTCGCACCATCTCGCGCCGGCGGTCGGCGGACATCACCGACGACGTCGGATTCTGGATCGTCGGGATGGTGTAGATGAACTTCGGCGGCGCGCCCTTGCGCTTCATCTCCTCCAGCGCGTTGGCGAGCAGGTCCATACGCATCCCGCCGTCGTCGAGGGGGATGCCGACCGGCTTGCCGCCGCCGCGGCGCATGCGCGTCAGCGCGCCGCCGTAGGTCGCCTGCTCGACGATGATCGAATCGCCCGGCGCGACGAAGGCCTGGCACACGAGGTCGATGCCCTGCATCGAGCCGGAGGTGACGAGGATCTCGTCCGCGTCGCACACGATGCCGGCGTGGCGCTTCATCTTGGCGGCGAGGAACTCGCGCAGGCCGCGGTATCCCTGCGGGCCGCTGGCCAGCCCGTAGGTCGCGAGGTTCACGCCCTCGCGCCTGAGCACCGTCGTCGCCGCCTCGAGCAGGCCGTCGACCGGCGTGCTCTTGGGATCGTTGTGGCCGCCGATGAAATTGAACTTCGGAAACCCGTTCCAACGCGCCGCGCCGGCGGCAGATCCTTGCGCAACACCGGGCCGTAGTCGAACGTCGCAGCGGTCATGGCGTTTCCTCCGGTTCGTCCCGCGCGGCGCGGCCGCCGGTCGAGCTTTGGCGCCTGCACGGCGCGTCGCCCCCGTTTCGCACGCGCCCGTACCGGTCGCAACGCCGCCGAGCGCCACTGGCGCCGACCGCGCGCAACGCTGACCCGCACGACGGCCGGGAGCGCCGCGCCGGCGGCATGTTAGGGTGCGCGTCCCTCTCCCGGCGGCCACCCCGACGCATGCCCGAAGCTCCGCGACGTCCCCGGTCGGCGCTCGCCGCCGCGACGATGCTCAACCTGCCGCTGGGGTCGCTTTACGCCTACAGCGTGTTCCTCGCGCCGATGGAGCGCGAGCTGGGGCTGACGCGCGCCGAGCTGTCGATCGTCTTCGCGCTGGCCACCATCGCCTTCACCGCCGGCATGATGGGCGCGCCGCGCCTTTTCGGCCGCGCGCCGGTGCCGGCGCTGGTCGCCGCCTGCGCGGCCGCGGCTGCCGGCGGCATCGCGTTGGCGGCCGTCGCGCGGGGGTTCGTCGAGCTGGCGCTGGGCTACGGCCTGATGTTCGGCCTCGGCGGCGGCGTGTCCTACATCCTCGTGCAGCAGGTCGTGAACCTGCTGCAGTGGCGGCGCCCCGGACTCGTCAACGGCTACATCGTCAGCCTGTACCCTATCGGCGCGATGATCGCGGCGCCGGTGTTCGGCTGGGCGCTGGAACGCTTCGGCCTGCGCGCGACGCTGGGTGGCCTGGCCGCGACGATGGCGGTGACCGGCCTCGCCACCGCCGCGCTGATCGCGCGCGTCGGCGTCGCGCCTCGGCGGCCGGCGGCCGGTGTCGCGACGACCCGCGACAGCGCGCTGCAGCGCTTCGTGTTCTGGCACATGTGGCTGGTCTTCCTGCTGGCGGCGGCGGCTGGCCTCACCGTCATGAGCCAGGCCGCCGGAATCATCCGCGCGTATGGCGGCGCGGCGACGGTGGCGCTGGTCGGCACGACCGCGATCACCGGCGCGATCGCCGCGGCGCGCCTGACCGGCGGATGGCTGATCGACCGCTTCCCGCCGCCCTACGTGATGGCCGGCGCCCAGGCCTTCGCGTTGAGCGGCACCGTGATCCTGACGCTGTGGCCAGGCTCGATCCTGTCGATCCCCGCGCTGGCGATGATCGGCATGGGCTACGGCTTCATCTCCGGATCGACCGCCGGCGCCATCACCGTCTACTGGCCCAAGGAGGCCTACGGGCGCGTCGCCGGCAACCTCTACGCCGGATGGTGCCTGGCGGCGGTCACCTTGCCGGTGCTGGCCGGCTACCTGTTCGACCTCACCGGCGGCTACCGCGCCGCGATCATCGTGGCCGGCGCCGGCAACCTTCTGGGAATCCTCGTCGCCTCGCGCCTGCCGCGCCCGTCGCGCTGAACCGGCGCCGGCGCGAAAAAGGGCCCGCGTCGGCGACGCGGGCCCTTCGCGCGGTGTGTCGATCGCCGGTCAGGCGGCGGCGCGGATCGCGGCCTTCTTGACCTTGTCGTCGACCGACGGCTCGAACTGTTTGAAGTTCGACTCGAACCGCTGCGCCACGTCGCGGGCGGCGGTGTCGTAGGCGGTCTTGTTCCGCCAGCTGCTCTTCGGATCGAGCACGTCGGACGGCACGTCCGGGCAGGTCTGCGGCACGTGGACGCCGAAATTCGGATCCGCGCTCGTCGCGACCTGGGCGAGACGCCCGTCGAGCGCGGCGCGCACCATCGACCGCGTGTGGCGGATCGACATCCGCTCGCCGACGCCGAAACCGCCGCCGGACCACCCGGTGTTGACCAGCCAGCACTTCACGTTCTGCTTCGCCATCTTCTCGCCGAGCATCTTGGCGTAGACGGTCGGATGGCGCGCCATGAACGGCGCCCCGAAGCAGGTCGAGAACGTCGCCTGCGGCTCCTTCACGCCCTTCTCGGTGCCGGCCACGCGCGCGGTGTAGCCGCTGAGGAAGTGGTACATCGCCTGCTCGGGCGACAGGCGGCTGATCGGCGGCAGCACGCCGAACGCGTCGGCCGTCAGCATCACGATGTTGTCGGGCGTCCCGCCGATGCCCGTGGCGCTGGCGTTGGGGATGAAGTCCAGCGGATAGCAGGCGCGCGTGTTCTCGGCGTACCTCGCGCTGTCGAGGTCGAGCGCGCCGGTGTGCGGATCGACCACGACGTTCTCGAGCACGGTGCCGAAGCGGCCGGTCGTGGCGTAGATCTCCGGCTCGGCCTCGCGGCTGAGCTTGATCACCTTGGCGTAGCAGCCGCCCTCGAAGTTGAAGACCGTGCGGTCGCCCCAGCCGTGCTCGTCGTCGCCGATGAGCGTGCGCGAGGCGTCGGCCGACAGCGTCGTCTTGCCCGTCCCCGACAGCCCGAAGAAGATCGCGACGTCGCCGGCGGGCCCGATGTTCGCCGAGCAATGCATCGGCAGGACGTTCTTCTCGGGCAGCAGGTAGTTCAGGATCGTGAACACCGACTTCTTGATCTCGCCGGCGTACCAAGTGCCGCAGATGGTCACCAGCCGGCGGCCGAAATCGCACACCACCGCGCAGTCCGAGCGGGTGCCGTCGATCTCGGGAATGGCCTGGAAATACGGCAGGTGCAGGATCGTGAAGTCGGGAAGGAACTCCGCGAGGTCCTCGACCGGCGGCCGCAGGAACATGTTCATCGCGAACAGGTTGTGCCAGGCGTTCTCGGTGATGACGCGCACGCCGATTCGGTGCGCGGGATCGGCGCCGGCGTAGCACTCGCGCACGAACAGCTCGCGGCGCTGCGCGTAGGCCAGCATGCGGGCCAGCAGGCCCTCGAACTTGGCCGGCTCGATCGCCCGGTTGGTCTTGCCCCAGTCGATGTGCCTCTCGCTCGACGGCTCGCGCACGAAGAACTTGTCGTTGGGCGAGCGGCCGGTATGCACGCCCGTCAGCACGCAGAGCGCGCCGCCCTTGCCCAGCACGCCCTCGCCGCGCCGGATCGCGTGCTCGTAGAGCGCCGGAACCGACAGGTTCCAGTGCACGCTCCCGAGGTTGCCCAATCCATACGAGACGTTGCCGGAGCCTTTCGACCCCAGAATGTCGAGGCCGTGTTTGCTGATGACCGGTCCCGTTTGGTGCACGATCCAGTACTCCTGATATTACAGGTCGACCGTCGGCGCGGGGCGCGACGTTCCCATCCCCAGACGTAAAGCGGCCGCAACATAGTGGCGGCCCCGGTAGCCGGCAACCGCCGGCTGGGGGCTTTTCGGCCGCGAACGCGGCAATTCTAGGGATGGCGATTCCGCCCAGCGAACGGCCGGCCGGGCATCCACAGGCAGCGCGGCGGCCCGGTATGCGCCCAGAGGATTTAGGCGTCGACGCGACGCTAAGCGGCGGCGGACCTCGCCTCGCGCGCCTTTTTCACGAGCGCGACCAGCGCCCGGCGCGCCGCCTCGGCGTCGTGGACCGGCTCGGGAAAGTCGAGCCGGGCGACCTCGCCGGCGCGGCGCAGGTCGCAGCCGTCGGCGTCGATTCCGGTCAGGCGCCACCCCGCGCCCGGACGCCCCAGCAGACGGTTGGCGTAGAGATCGACCGCGTCGGCGTGGTCCTCGTACATATGGCCGACGATGTCCGCTTCGCGCTCGATCAACGCCGCGACACCGGCGGTGTCGGGCAGGAGCGCGGCGCCGTCGATCCAGTCGATCCGGCCGAAGCCGTTGACCAGATGGGCCCGCGCCACCGCCACGCGGTAGATCGCGAAATCGCCGAAACCCGCGTAGAGCGCGGCGTCGGGATGGCGCGCCAGGAAACGCGCCCTAGGCCGCGGCGAGTCGTCCTGGACGGCCGTTCCCAGCACCGTCAACCGCGGGCCGGTCAGCGGCTGGTCCAGCCCGGCGGTGCCGTCGAACAGCAGCGACACGCGCCCGTCCGCCAGGATGGCCCTGGTGTGCTCGGCCAGGCGGCTGATCAGCAGGATCGGCGCCAGATCGTGGTCGACCGCCACGAGCACCAGCGACGCGTAGGGCCAGCCCGCCGCGTCGCCGGGCAGCGCGGTGGCCAGCGTCGCGCGGTCGCGCGAGCGCATCAGGGTCCGCGCCTGGCGCAACGCGGTGGCGTGAGCGGTTTCCGTCATGACGGCAACCTGCCCGGCCGGCGGGCGTAGTTCAAGGCGGCCGGCGCCCCTTCCCCGGCCGCGCATGGTATGCTCAAAGGACGCGCATTGGCCGGTTCCGCCGGCGCACGGGAGATTTCCGGTGAAGAAGACGATCGCCCTGGTCGACGACGACCGCAATATCCTCACCTCGGTGTCGATGCTGCTCGAAGCCGAGGGCTTCACGGTCAAGACCTACAACGACGGCGCGGCCGCCCTCGAGGGCCTCAACGCCAACCCGCCCGACCTCGCGATCTTCGACATCAAGATGCCGCGCATGGACGGCATGGAGCTGCTCAACCGCCTGCGCAAGACCCAGGCCCTGCCGGTGATCTTCCTGACGTCGAAGGACGAGGAGATCGACGAGGTGCTCGGCCTGCGCATGGGCGCCGACGACTACATCAAGAAGCCGTTCTCCCAGCGCCTGCTGCTGGAGCGCATCCGCGCCATCGTGCGCCGGACCGACAAGGCCGCGCCGGGCGAGGCCAAGGAGGCCGGCGAGCGCATCGTGCGCGGCGACCTGACGATGGATCCGTCGCGCCACCTCTGCGTGTGGAAGGGCAAGCAGGTCAACCTGACGGTGACCGAGTTCCTGCTGCTGAAATCGCTGGCCGAGCGGCCGGGCCACGTCAAGAACCGCGACCAGCTGATGGACGCCGCCTACGGCGAGACGATCTACGTCGACGACCGCACGATCGACAGCCACATCAAGCGGCTGCGCAAGAAGTTCCGCGACACCGACGACACGTTCGAGCACATCGAAACCCTCTATGGCATCGGATACCGGTACCGGGACGGGCAGTAGACGCCCGCCGGACGGAGATCCGCCCGATCCGGCCACATCCTCCACCGCGACGCGCTCGTGGTGGCGGCGGTGGCGGACCGGCTGGCTGTTCCCGGCGCGGCGTCCCCGCGCGCCGGAGCCGGAACCGCCACCCGACGCGCCGTCGTCGCTGCTGCGCCGACGCCGGCGCGACCGCCGCTTCTCGCCGCTGACGCGGCGCATCCTGCTGATGAACATGCTGCCGATCGCCTTCCTGGCGGCCGGCGTGGTGTTTCTCGGCGACTACGAGGACGCGCTGATCGAGGCCGAGCTGGCGGCGCTCACCGTGCACGGCGAGATCGTCGCCACCGGCCTCGGCGAGGGCGCGGTGCGCGGCAGCGAGACCACCATCAACCGCGTCGAGCGCGAGCAGGCCAACCAGCTCATGCTGCGCCTGACCAACCCGATCGGCATCCGCGGCCGGCTGTTCGCCGAGACCGGCGAGATGCTGGGCGACACCCGGGTGCTGCGCGACCGCAGCCGCATCACCTCGACGGCGCTGCCGCCGCCCGACGCCGAGCCGCCGGCCCGCACCTGGTTCACCCGCGCCAACGACTGGATCGACGCGCGGCTGCGGGTGGCGCGCTCCGACGGCGAGTACGTCGACCTGCCCGACCCCGTCGCCCGCGACTACCCGTGGGTCGAGCAGGCGCTACGCGGCGTCAACACGCGCACCGTCCGGCGGACCGCGGAGGGCCGGCTCGTGCTGTCGGCGGCCGTCCCGATCCAGCGCTACAAGCAGGTGCTGGGCGCGCTGATGCTGACGCACGACGACCGCGCCATCGCCGCGCGTGCGCCGGTGCGGCTCGACATGTTCCGGCTGTCGGCGATCGCGCTGGCGGCCACGATCCTGCTGTCGCTGTTCCTCGCCAGCACCATCGCGCGGCCGATCCAGCGGCTGGCCCGCGCCGCCGACCAGATCGGCCACGCCCGCGACGGGGCGCCGCGCATGCCCGACGTGGGCGCGCGCAACGACGAGATCGGCGAGCTGGCCGACGCGCTGCGCGCCATGACCGACGCGCTGTGGCGGCGGATCGAGGCGATCGAGATGTTCGCCGCCGACGTCGCCCACGAGCTGAAGAACCCGCTGACCTCGCTGCGGTCGGCGGTCGAGGTCGCGGCGCGGATCGACGATCCCGAGAAGCGCGGCCGGCTGATGGCGATCGTGCTCGACGACGTGCACCGGCTGAACCGCCTGATCAGCGACATCTCCGACTCCTCGCGCCTCGACGCCGAGCTGATGCGCGGCGAGATCCACGCCGTCGACATCGGCGGCCTGCTGACATCGATGACCGAGGGCTACAACGCCACCTCGGCCGCCAAGGCCGGCGTGCGGGTGGCGCTGGATCTGCTGGGCGGCGGACCGTTCACGGCCATCGGCCACGACGGCCGCTACGGCCAGGTGTTCCGCAACGTCGTCGACAACGCGCTGTCGTTCAGCCCCGCCGGCGCCACGATCACCATCGGCGCCATGCGCGAGCGCGAGCGCATCGTCGTCACCATCGACGACCAGGGCCCAGGCATCCCCGACGCCAACCTCGAATCGATCTTCAAGCGCTTCTACTCCGAGCGGCCCTCGGCGGAGCAGTTCGGCAAGCACTCCGGCCTCGGCCTGTCGATCTGCCGCCAGATCGTCGACGCCTATGGCGGGTCGATCGCCGCCGGCAACCGCCGCGACGCCGACGGCCGGGTGCTGGGCGCCCGGTTCACCATCGCCCTGCCGGCGGCCTGAGCTGGAATACTCGTATAAAGTGTCTTTATAATCTTATCCGCTCCTAATAGTATTCATCTCCATACCGGATCCGGCCCGGTGCGATGGAGATTGATGATGTCCGACTTATTGGAGGCGCTTATCGAAAGCGCCATCGACGCGATCCAGCGGTTCGACAGTCCCGCCGCGCTGGACGCCATCGGCCGGATGCCGGCACAGGAGGTGCCCGACGCGCTGGGCGCGATCGCGTTCATGTCCGCCGCGCTGACGGCCCGTCAATCCGGCGACATCGCGCTCTACGAGCGCCTCGCGAAGGTGGGCGGTCGCGTCGCCGGCTCTCTCGACGAGCGGCCGGATCCGCCGGAGGATCCCGCCGCCCACACCACCATGCGTCGCTATGTCGGCGAGGCGTTCATCGCGGTCGGCCGCGACCGCCGCGCCGCGAAGGAGATGCGGGTCGGGCTTCAATTCTACCATGAGATCCGCGAGGCGATGGCGGCGCGCGGCCCGGCGCACGACGACGAGGCCGGCACGGCGGCGGACGCGCTGCGGCTATTCGCCGACGGCCTTCTCGACCTCGGCGAGATCGACGAGAACGGCGACGCCATCGACTACGCCCTGACCATCTGGCGCGAGGCGCTGCCGGCTTGCGAGGGCCGCGACGACGCCGTCACGAGGGTCCGCTCGCGGGTCAGGTTCGCGGAGGCGCTGATCAACCGCGCCAGCCACGACGACGACGACGCCAAGGTCGAGGAGGCGCGGGCGTTGCTCGACGAGGCGGTGGCCTGGCCCGACGCCGACGGCGAGCCGGAGCTGGCGCGCATGGTGGCCAACGCCCGCTCGACTCGCGCCACGCTCGGCATGCTGCGTGCGGCGCGCGCCGGCGGGCCCCCCGACACCGGCACGCTGGACGATTTCGAGGCCGCGGCGGCCGCGCTGCGCGCCTTGGGCGACGACGAGAACGAGGCGGCGGCGATGATCAACCTCGCCTCCGCCCGCCTGATGGGCGTCGTCGACGGACAGGAGCCCGCGGCGGCGGCGACGCTGCGCCGCTGCGTCGACGAGTACCGCGCCGCGCAGGCCAAACGCGCGGGCCGCGAGGGCGACCGCAACTGGGTCAACGCGCAGGCGATGCTGGCCCAGACGTTGTGGCTGCTCGCCAAGGCGACCGGAGAACGCGGGCCGGCCGAGGCGGCGCTGACGGCCGTCGACGACGTCGAACGGCATCGCAAGGGCGGTTTCGCGATGGCGGACGAACGGTTGGCCGAACTCACCAAGGAGATCCGCGCCTGGCTGGCGGCGCGGCCGGCGTCCTGACGACGCCCGCGCGTCAGCCCTCGCCCCAGCACCTCGGCGGTGTGCTCGCCCAGCTTCGGTGCGCGGCGACGGAACTTCGGCCGTTCGCCGTCGAACTGAAGCGGGAGGCCGATCAGCTTCACGTCGGCGTCCAGCTCGGGCACGGATTGCAGCATGCCCATCGCCGCGGTCTGCGGCTCGGCCAGCATCTCCGGCAGCGTGTTGATCGGCGTGCACGGCACGCCGGCGGCGGTGATGACCTCGAGCCAATGCGCCCGCGGCTTGGTCTTGAGGACCGCCTGGCACTCGGCCAGCAGCGTGTCCTTGCGCTCGACGCGGCCGCGGTTGTCGGCGTAGCCCGGTTCGGTCTTCCACTCCGGCTTGCCCAGCGCGTCCGCGAGCTTGTGGAACAGCCGGTCGCTGCCGGCGGCGATCACGATGGGCCCGTCGGCGGTGTCGAAGCCGCTGAAGATCACGACGCCGTTGCTGCCGGAGGGATGGCGCTCCGGCACGTCGCCGGTCGCGGCGTAGTTGGAGTAGGGGTTCATCCACCACGCCGTCGCCGTCTCGAACAGCGAGGTCTCGACCAGCTTGCCCCTGCCGGTCCTGGCGCGCTCGATCACCGCCGACAGGATGCCGATCGCCGCCCACATCGCGCTGCCGTGGTCGAGCACCTGCGTGCCCATGCGGATCGGCGGCCCGCCCGGCCAGCCCGACATCATCGACATCGCCGAGAACGCCTGCACGATCGGCTCGTAGCCGGGCTCGTTGCGCTTCGGGCCGGCGTTGCCGTAGGCGCTGACCGAGCAGTAGATCAGCCTGGGATTGCGCGCCATCAGGTGCTTGGCGCCGAGACCGAGCTTCTCCAGCGCGCCCGGCAGCATGTTCTGCACGACCACGTCGGCGGCGTCGATCACCGGCAGCAGCTTCGCCCGCGCCGCCGGATCCTTGAGGTCGAGCACGACCGATTTCTTGTTGAGGTTGATGGCGTTGAACGAGGCTCCCGCGCCGCCCGACAACGCCTTGCCCCAGTTGCGCGCGTCGTCGCCGATGCCCGGCTTCTCGACCTTGATCACCTCGGCGCCGAGATGCGACAGGATCTCGGCGCAGAACGGCCCGGCCAGGTTCTGCGCCAGTTCGACGACCTTTATTCCCTCGAGCGGCGGCATGCGTCTCTCCCGTGGCGTCCAGCGTTGGCGGCGCGACCGTAGCGCGCCGGCGCGGCCGGCGCGACCGCGCGCGGCGGCGGCGCATGGTATCGTTGCGCTCCCGGCATGGGTCGAGCGGTCTATCCAAGCACGTACGCCAGCAGGAACGGCAGCGTCACGAACGACGCCACGGTCGTGATGACGATCATGCTCGCGACGTCGGCCGGCTCGCGCTTGTACTGCAGCGCGAACAGGTAGTTGAAGATCGCCACCGGCATCGAGGACTGGATCAGGATCACGCCGCGCTCCGCGCCCGTCAGCCCGAACGCCCAGCAGATGAGGACGCCGACGGCGAAGCCACCGGCCAGCCGCAGCACCGAGAGCGCGAACGCCCGGCCCGGGCGCGCGATGGTCAACGTCGCCAGCGACACGCCCAGCGACAGCAGCATTAGCGGGATCAGCATGCCGCCGAGGATCTCCGTCGTGCGCCCGATCCACTCCGGCGGCCGCGTGCCCGTCAGGATGAACGCCAGCGCCGCGGCCAGCGCGTAGATGATGGGCTGCCGCAGCAGGCTGCGCGGCGCGAAGCTGCCGGCGGCGATGTTGACGCCGACGGTGAACTGCCCCAATCCACCGACCGCGAACCATGCGATGCCCAGCGCCAGCCCCTCGGCGCCGAACGCGAGGAAGCACAGCGGCAACCCGACATTGCCGCCGTTGGGGAACATCAGCGCCGGCAGGTAGGAATGCGCCGGCAGCTTCGCCAGCCGCAGCGCCACGAGCCCGAGCGCGCCCATGGCGGCGTAGCAACAGACCGTCGCCAGCGCGATCCGGCCCAGCGCCGAGCCCGACACGTCCAGCCGCGTGAGCGTCGAGAAGATCAGGCAGGGCGCGGCGATGCCGGAGACCAGGGCCGTGGCGACGGCGGCGTCGAACGGCCGGCGCAGCCGGCCCCACAGGAAGCCGACGCCGGTGACCAGAAGCACCGGCGCGACGATGGTGAAGATGCGGGCGAGCAGATCGAACGTCACGGCCGCCCACAAGGCCCGCGGGCGCCGCCCGCGTCAACGCCGTTCGACGCCACCGCCTTTATTCGCCGCCGCGGTGGTGGCACGATGGGGAGAATCGCAACGCCCGGGAGGATCGAACCATGGACGTCCGCACGCAGATGCGCCGCGCCGCCGAGTATCACGCCGACCGCGAGGCCGTGCGGTTCGGCGACCGCAGCCTGACCTTCGCGCAGGCGTGGGAGCGCGGCGCGCGCATGGCCAACGCCCTGCTGGCGCTGGGTCTGAGGCCGCAGGACCGGGTCGCGGTGCTCGAGGACAACCGGCTGGAGTCGAGCGATTTCTTCCTCGGCGCCGGCATCGCCAACATCGTCCGCGTGCCGCTCTATCCGCGCAACGCGCCGGAGAGCCACGTCCACATGATCGGCCACACCGGCTGCCGCGCGCTGCTGGTCGACGAGAAGTACCTGCCGGAGATCGAGGGCCTGCGCGCGCAGCTTCCCGAGCTGGAGCATGTCCTCGTGCGCGACGCCGGTTACGAGGCCTGGTTGGCGCGGCATTCCGACGTCGAGCCCGACGTCCCGATCGCCCCCGACGACTACTACATCCTGCGCCACACCGGCGGCACGACGGGAAAGAGCAAGGGCGTCGCCATCACGCACCGCGGCTGGCTGGCGACGGCGCGCGACTGGTTCTACGCCTATCCGCCGGTCGAGCCCGGCGATGCCTGCCTGCATATCGGTCCGATCAGCCACGGCTCGGGCTACTTCTTCCTGCCGATCTGGCTGGGCGGCGGCCGCAACGTCATGCTCGACCGATTCGATCCCGCCGCCGTGGTCGAGATCTTCGAGAAGGAGCGCATCGCGTACATGTTCATGGTGCCGACCATGCTCAACGCCATCAACCGCGTGCCGGGGATCGAGAAGCGCGACTTCTCGGGCATGAAATGCATGTGCGTCGCCGCCGCGCCGATCGCCGACGAGACGGCGCTGACCGCGTTCAAGCACTTCGGCCACGCGATGTACCAAGGCTACGGCCAGACCGAGGTGTTGCCGATCGCGATGATGGGGCCGAGGCAGTGGTTCGCGAAGGACGTCGAGGGCTCGACGCCGCTGCGCGCCTGCGGCATGCCACTGCCCTACGCCCGGCTGGAGATCTGGGGCGAGGACGACAAGCCGCTGCCGCGCGGCGAGATCGGCGAGATCGTCGGCAAGTGCGACGGCCAGATGAGCGGCTTCTGGAACGACCCGAAGGCGACCGCCGAGCGCATCGTCGACGGCTGGGTGAAGACCGGCGACGTCGGCTACATCGACGCCAACGGCTACGTCTACATGGTCGACCGGGCCGGCGACATGATCATCTCCGGCGGCTTCAACATCTACCCCGCCGAGCTCGAGAACGCGCTGAGCGACCATCCCGACGTGGTCGAGGTGGCGGTGTTCGGCATTCCCCACGAGCGCTGGGGCGAGACGCCGTGCGCCGTCTGCACCGTGAAGCCCGGCGCCACGGTCACCGAGGCCGAGCTGATCGAGCTCTGCGCCACCAAACTGGGCAACTACAAGCGCCCCGGCAAGGTCGTGGTGCGCGCCGAGGCGCTGCCCAAGACGCCGGTCGGCAAGATCAGGCGCAAGGAGCTGCGCGAGCCGTTCTGGGCCGGCCACACCCGGCGCGTGGCGGGAAGCTAGGCGCGCGGTCGTCAGCGCGCCGCGCCGACGCCGCAGTACCAGCGGCGGTCGCCGCCCTCGCCGACCTCGCGGCATCCCCACGCGTCCGGCTTCGTCCATGCCCGGCGCGGCGGCTCCCGGCGTTCGCACGACAGCGTCGCCTCCTTGTCGTCGGCGGCGGCGCCCGTGAGCCGGGCGAGCCTGACGCAGAGGCGGAACAGCTCCGCACCATTGCCGCACGGGTCGCCCTTGGCCGGGTCGATCCCCAGCATCGACTCCATCGCGCCCCACGCGGCCTCGGAATCGTGCCAGCTCATCGTCGGCCCCTTCTTCCGGTCGAGACGGCACTGGCGGAAATGGAAGAAGTCGACGTGGTCGTGCGTGCCGAGACGCCGCTTGAGATCGCGCTCGACGATCCACCGCGCGTCCTTGAGGGATCTCAGAGTCTCGGCGGTCCTGTCCGGGTCGATGGCGCCGATGTCCTTGCCGGCCTCGGCCAGGACGCGGGCGGTCAGCCGGTCCCGCATCGAACGCACGTTCTCGACGACGCGCTGCTGGAGCGCCGTCGCCGCCAGCTCCCCGCGCGCGACGCGGCCGCCGTACAGGGCGAGGAGCGGATCGAGACCGATCGCCGCCGCGCCGCGCGGTTCGAACGGACACTCGGGCCAGCCGTTGCCGACATGCGGCGTCGGCGCCGGCACGATGCCGTCGGCTGGCGCGCAGTCGGCGGGCGGCAGGCGTCCGTTCCAGACGCCCGTGTTGGTGGTCGCGTCGAGCGGATCGAGCGACGGGTCGCTGCTGATCAGGATGGCGATCGGCACGGCGGCGCGGGTCGCTGCCTGCGCGTCCGCGCGCCGCTCCACCAGGTAGCGCAGCACGTCGTCCGCCGTCGCCGCCCCGAAATTCTCGAACAGCCCGCCGTCGGTCACGCGCATGCGCACGACTCCCCCGCGGTCGCGCAAGCCGCCGGTCGGCGAGATGATCGGAAAGCGCGCGCTCATCGTCGCTGCCGTGCTGATCGGGACGTCGGCGCCGAGGGTCGCGAAGACGTCGTAGCGGCTGACGTCGCCCGCCATGCCGCTGCGCGCGAAATCGACGTTCGACGCGATGATCCGCTTGCCCTTCTCGACCGACGTTCCGTTCAACGCGAGGATCGGCCACGGCCGGTCCCGGGCGCCGAACGCGGCGAGGAACCCGCCGGACCACGCGAAGCCCTTGGCGCCGGCGTGATCGACGCGCCCGCCCGCGTGTTCCTCCCAAGCCCGTTCCAAGGCGGCGGCGCGATCGGCCGGTAGCCACCACCTGCCGAGGAACGGCGCGACGTGCAGCGGCAGGTCGACGTACAGCCCGACCGCCATCGCCGGGGTCAGGAAATCGTTCCGCAGGAACGCCGCCGACCGCACGGCGGCGCCCTCCATACGCGGCCCCGCGGTGCCACGCCGGCGCTCGGCCTCGACGAACGAGCGGAAGGTGGCGGCGCCCAGTGATCCACCCGAGACGCCGCTGATTAGGAACAGGCGCTCGGCGAAATGGTCCTCGCGGGCCGCGATCTCGCCGAGCACCTGGCTGGTCCAGAACGCGGCGCGGCTGGCGCCGCCGGCGGTCGCCACCACGACGAGCGGCGGCGCCGAGACGGACCTCGCCGCCCGCTCGCCCGCCGCCGGCGACGACCAGAGCGGCGTCGTGATCCTCGCGTTGGCGTTCCACCACGCCTCGTAGGCCTCGCCCAGCGTCGCCCGGACGGGCGCCGGCGGCGCGACGCCCTTGTCGTCGCGCACGAGCCGGACGTCGTGATTGTCGCCGAACACGATCGTGCCCGCCGCCATCCAGACGATCAGCGCGCCGAGGACGGGGAAGCGGTACCGCGCCGACGCGAGCGCCAGGGCGTTCACGGCGGCGACGAGGATGGCCAGGCCGAACAGAACCGCGCGCACCGCGTCGCCGAACGCCGCCGCCGTGCCGACCGGCGCCCACGCGAACAATCCGAACATGACCGGCGACAGCAGGAGGCTGCCGCCGAGGAATACGCGCGCGAGGCGGCTCTCGATCTCGCCAGGGTGGTCGTAGAGACGGCGGGCGGCGCCGGCGCCATCGACGGCCAGATCGCGCCGCAACCTCTCGGGAACCTTCTTCGCCGCGCCGATCCCGGCGATGGCGGCCATGAGAGCCGCGCGGTTGGCGGTGAATCCGTGGAAGCCGACCGCCAGCGCGAAATACGCGAAGGTCCAGATCACGAAGGCGCCGGCGGCGGGATCGTCGGCGACCTCGTAGACCTCCCGCGCCTGCCAGAACGCCGCCGCGAGCGACCCGATCGCCGCGGTTCCGAGCAGACGGGGCACGTTGTCGCTCCACCAGTCGCGCCACGCCTCGGGGCGGTCCGCGCGCGCGCCGAGGCCGTACCACAACGCCCCTGGGCACAACGTCGCGAGGACGAGGAGCGACCATCCGAGACAGCGGCCGAAGTACATGGCGGCGACGAGCGCGACGAGCGACGCGGCGACGGCGACGCGGAACGCCCATTTGCGCGCGAGGGTGTCCGTCCCGCCCGCGCGCACGGCCTTAATCGCGCGGCCGGACGGCGCCGGATAGCTCACCGCCGGGAGCGCGAATTTCAAACTGAGCGTGATCCGCGCCCAGTACCAGGCGGAGACGGCCCAGAACAGCGTGACGACGACGAATCCGACCTTGTCCCAGAAGCCGCCGGTGCCGGCGGCGCTGGCGATCACGATGTCGCGCGCCTGGTCGGTGAGCGCGATCAACCCGCCGCCGATCGCCACCGACAGCAGCGAGGCGCGCGTGGCGCCCATGACGCGGCCGACGTCGCGGACAGCCCACCATCCGCCGGCGACGTGGTCGAGAAGGCGCGGCGCGGCGGCGGACGGCGGATCAGGTGGCGTCGCGGACATGGCATCCCTCGTCGGATGGACGGGAACCGGGTGCGGCGGCCGGGATCGACCGCCACAGATGGCGAGAGTATGGCCGGTGAACCGCCACCACAACGTGAGCCGGACCACACCGGACCGGCCTCCGCCAGCCTTGCGGCGAAGCGGGCATGCGCACTAGTGTCGCGGCGACCGTCCGCGCGTGATCGCCGCGCGGGCGCCGGAAGTCGGAAAGTATCGGCATTGAGGAAGATCGCCAGACGCGCCGCCGCCCTCGCCACGCTCGGCGGCGCGTTCCTCGCCGCGGGCGCGCGCGGCTCCGCGCGCGAACTGCGCGTCGGCCTGGCGGCGGAGCCCGGCGCTCTCGATCCGCATTTCCAGAACGTCCCCGCCGACGTCCAGATCGCGGCCCACATGTTCGAGGCGCTGGTGGCGCGCGACGAGGCGCTCAACCTCGCGCCGGCGCTGGCGGTATCGTGGCGCGCGGTCGACGACACGACGTGGGAGTTCAAGCTACGCGCAGGCGTGAGGTTTCACGATGGCTCCGACCTGACCGCCGCCGACGTCGTCTTCTCGCTGGCGCGCGCCGCGCGCGTGCCCAACAGCGCGGCGCCGTTCGCGCCGCTGCTCCGGCAGGTCGCCGGCGTCGACGCGGTCGACGACGCCACCATCCGGATCCGCACCAGCGTTCCGCTGCCGACCCTGCCGGCCAATCTCGCCGCGATCCGCGTCGTCTCGCGCCAGGCCGCGTCCGGTCCGGCGCCGGAGGGCCGCACCACCGACGAGTTGAACCGCGGCGAGGGGTTGGTGGGTACGGGCCCGTTCCGCTTCGCCGCGTGGGCCCGCGGCAAGGAGCTCGCGCTGACCCGGCACGACGCCTACTGGGGGGCCGCGCCGGCGTGGACGCGCGTCGATTTCCACGTCCTGCCCAACGCCACGACGCGCGTCGCGGCCCTCGAGTCGGGCGACGTCGACATCATCGAGGCGCCGACGGCCGCCGATCTGCCGCGTCTCTCGGGCGATCAGCGGCTCGCCTTGGCGCGCGCGCCCTCGACCCGCGCCGTCCATGTCCATCTCGACCACTTCGCCGAGCCGACGCCGGGCATCCCCGACGCCGGCGGGCGCAATCCGCTGAAGGACCGCCGCGTACGCGAGGCGCTGTCGCTGGCGATCGACCGCGACGCGCTGGTCGCCGACGCGCTCGGCGGAATAGGGTGGGCCGCGGGCGATTTCCTGCCATTCCCGATGTTCGGCGCCCGGCGTGGCGCGGCGCCGGCGAAATCCGATCCGGCGCGCGCCCGCGCGCTGCTGGCCGAGGCCGGCTACCCCGCCGGCTTCTCGTTGACGCTCGGCGCGCCGAACGGCGCCTTCGCGCAGGATACGCGCGTCGCGGCCGCGGTCGCGGCGCGGTGGTCGGCGGTCGGCATCAAGACGCAGGTGGAGGCCAGCGCGCCGTCGGCCTTCCTCAAGAACCGGGACGACCACCGGTACAGCGCGTATCTGGCCGTCCGCAACACGGCGTCCGGCGACATGGGCGACGCCTTGCGCGCGCTGGTGGCGACGCCCAGCCCGGAACGCGGCGCCGGGGACAATAACCGCGGCCGCTACTCGAACCCGGCGGTCGACGCGGCGCTGGCCGAGGCGCTGCGCGCCGTCGATCCCGACCGCCGGCGCGCGGCGCTGGAGGAGGCGTCGCGGCTGGCGATCGCGGATTTCGCGGTGCTGCCCTTGTATTTCGAGCCGCGGCTGTGGGCCATGAAGCGCGGCCTGACCTACGCCGCGCGCGCCGACGGCCTGACCTTCGCGTGGCGCGTGGCGCCCGCGAGCTAGCGACGCCCGCCGGTTGACGCCCCCCCGCCCGCCGCGCTTAGCTTGGCGGCGGACCACGACCGACGCGGCGACACTCCATGCCAACGACCGGACCGACCACCACCACGCGCACGGCGATCCTGTCCGGCGGTCCACCGGCGCGCGGCGACCGGTGGGCGTTCGCGCGCGGCTGGTGGCGGGCGCCGACCGCCGTCGGCGGACCGTTCCGCAGCAGCGTGTGGACCGCCGACCGGATCGCCCGCGCGGTGCTGGAGACGGCCCGGGGCGGCGGCCCGGTGGTCGAGACCGGCGCCGGCACCGGGCCGATCACCGAGGCGCTGCTTCGGCAGGGATGCCCGCTCGACGGGCTGGTGGTGATCGAGCGCGATCCGGCGATGTGCGATTTCCTCGCCGAGCGCATCCCCGGCCTGCGCATCGTCACCGGCGACGCCATCGACCTGCGCGGCACGCTCGCGGCCGCGGGCGTGCGCGGCGCGCGCGCCGTGCTCAGCGGCCTGCCGATGCGCGTGGTCGCGGCCGACGCGGCGCGGCGCTACTACGAGTCGGCGTTCGAGCTGATGCCGCCCGGCGGCGCCGTGACGCAGTACACTTACGGCGCCCGCTCGCCGCTGGATCCCGCGATCGTGGATGCGGCGGGCCTCGAAGCGGAGTTCGTCGTCCGCGAATGGCGCAACCTGCCGCCGATGGGCGTCTGGCGGTACCGCCGCCGCTGACGCCGGCAAATCCCGTGGACAGCCGTGGCGCGCGATGGAAGGGTCGTCTTCCGCGCGCGGCGCCGCTTCGTTCCGACGGAAGGCGACGCCGGACGCGCCCACCGGCCGGAAGGAGACCAGCATGGCGCCTCTCGACCATTTCGCCGCCGACTACGCCGCCGCGCGCGCCAAGTTCCGCGCCGCCTGCGCCGACGCCGGCGTGGAGGTCGCGGGCTGGCCGCATCCGCTCAAGGGCGTCAACGGCGAGGCGCTGGCCACCGACACGGCGTGGATCGGCCCCGCCGACGCCACGCGCGTGCTGGTGACATGCTCGGGCACGCACGGCGTCGAGGGCTTCTACGGCTCGGCCTGCCAGGTCGGCTGGCTGCGCGAGGGCGGGCCGCGCGCGCTACCGGCGGGCACCGCCGTGCTCGCCGTGCACGCCACCAACCCCTACGGCTTCTCGTGGATGCGCCGCGTCAACGAGGACAACATCGACATCAACCGCAACTTCCTCGATTTCGACCGGCCGCTGCCGGTGAACCGAGGCTATCTCGACGTGGCCACGTGGCTGGAGCCGCGCGAATGGAACGCCGGCACGACGCGCGCCATCGCGACGCGCCTGGCCGACTACGCCGCCGCGCATGGCGCGCGGGCGCTGTCGGCCGCCGTCAGCGCCGGCCAGCACACCCATCCGCACGGCCTGTTCTACGGCGGCACCGCCCCGTGCTGGTCGAACCGCACCATGGGCGAGATCGTGTCCCGCTACCTCGACGGCGCCACCCATGTCTGCGTCATCGACTTCCACACCGGCCTGGGCCCCTACGGGCATTCCGAGATCATCTGCCGCCATCCCACGGGCTCGGAGCCGCTGGCGCTGGCGCGGCGCTGGTTCGGCGAGGCCGTGACCTCGCCCGAGGCGGGCGAGAGCGAGTCGCCGGTGATCGAGGGCAATCTCCGCATGGCCTTCACGCGCTGGCTGCCCGAGGCGACGGTCGTGGCCGCAGCGATCGAGGTCGGCACGCTGCCGGCCGCCGAGGTTCAGACCGCGCTGCTGGCCGACAACTGGCTGCACACGCACGGCGACCCGGACACCGAGGCCGGCCGCCGCATCCAGCGTCAGCTGCGCGACGCGTTCTATCCCGACCGCGACAACTGGCGCGACCGTTGCTACCCGCGCGCCCAGCAGATCCAGCGCGCCGCTCTGGCGGGGCTGGCGTCGATCTAGGCCGGCCCGGGGCGCGGACCTAGGACGCAACCAAGAGGCGCGGGCTGACGCGGCGACCTCGAACGGCGCCGGACCGACACCACTGTCATCCCGAGCGCGGCGAGGGATCCACGACCGGCGCCTGGATCCCTCGCCGCGCTCGGGATGACAAAGATGCCGCGCCGAGGGAGCGCTTCCATCGAATCCTGACGACCGCTACCCGACCCGCGCCGCGTCGATCGCGCGCGTGACGGCGTCGCGGTCGAGATGCGCGCGCAGGCCGATGAACACCAACCCGGGCGCGCGCGCCGTCGCCGGCGCGTCGGCGACCTCCCACCGCGCGCCGACGAGCTGGAACCCGCGCAGCGCGCCTGCGCCGTCGCGCAGCCAACCCTTGGCCCGCAGCAATCCGGTCTCGGCGCGCGTCAGCGCCGCGCCGAGCCGCGCGAGGTCGAGCGACGCCTCGGGCCGCAAGGTGAACGAATCGTAGAGCGACGCGGCGTCGACGCCGCCCGGCGTCATCCCCGGCGCGACCGGCGGCGGCGCGCCGGTCCGCGCGCCGAGCACGACCTCGACCGGCGCCGCCGAGCGCCGCGTGGCGACCACCCGGCCGCCCGGCGCCCGCGTCTCGATCCAGCGCGCGGTCGCGGCGGCGGCATCCGGCGCCACGAGGTCGGTCTTGTTCAGCATCACCAGATCGGCGGCGGCGAGCTGCCGGTCGATCGTGTCGCCGATGTAGCGGTCCGCGGCCCGCGCGCGCACCGTCTCGGCGTCGGCCACGACCACGACGCCGTCCAGCGCGTAGGCCGGCAGCAAGCGCACGGCGCTGGCGATGGCGCCGGGCAGCGCCACGCCGCTCGCCTCCAGCGCGACGTGGTCGAGATCGGGCCGCCGCCGCGGCAGCTCCATCAGCGCCGCCATCAGATCGCTGCCGTAGGAACAGCAGACGCAACCGCCGGCGATGTCCAGCACGTCGCCGCGTTCGGCCTCGATCAGATCGGCGTCGACCGCAAGCGCGCCGAAATCGTTGACCATGACGGCGATGCGACGCCCGCCGGCGTGGCGCAGCAGGTGGTTGACCAAGGTCGTCTTGCCGGCGCCGAGATAGCCGCCGATCACCGTGACGGGCAGCGCGGCGCTCACGACATGCCCCGCGCCGGCGCGCACGCCATGTCAGCCGTCCGCCGGAAACACGCGGCCGCCCTGCACCGTGCCCCATACGCGCACGTCCTTCAGGCGCTCGGCGCCGATCTCCAGCGGATCGTCCTCCAGCACCGCGAAATCGGCGCGCTTGCCGGCCTCGATCGAACCGACCTCGCCGTCGAGCCGCAACGTGTACGCGGCGCCCAGGGTGATCGTGCGCAGCGCGTCGGCGACCCCGATGCGCTCATGGGCGCCCAGCGTGCGGCCGCTGGCGGTCAGCCGGTTGACGGCGCACCACGCCGTGAACAGCGGCCCCAGCGGCGTCACCGGCGCGTCGGAGTGGATCGCCATCGGCACGCCGGTCGCCAGCGCCGTGGCGCAGGCGTTCATGCGCTCGGCCCGCTCCGGCCCGAGGGTCGTGGCGTAGTGCTGGTCGCCCCAGTAGAAATGGTGGTTGGGAAACAGGTTCACGCACATCCCCAGCGCCCGCATGCGGCGGAACTGCGCCGCGTCGGCCATCTGGCAGTGCTGCAGCGTGAAACGGTGGTCGCGCGCCGGCGCGCCCTTCAGCGCCGCCTCGAGGCAGTCCAGCGCCATCTCGGTGGCCTCGTCGCCGTTGGTGTGGGTGTGCACCAGCACGTCGGCGGCCAGCGCCAGCCCGTAGAGCTCGCGCAGCGTCTCCGGAGGCGTGTACCACAACCCGTTGGGCGCGCCGTTGAAGTAGCCGGGCCAGCGCAGCCGGGCCGAGAATCCCTGGATCGAGCCGTCGGCGAAGGCCTTCACCGCGCCCAGCCGCAGCCGGTCGGTCGACATCGCGCGCAACGCCACGGCGCGCTCGACCAGCGCCGCCGGCGCGATCGCCTGGAAGCGCCGCAGCGAGACGATGCGCACAGGGAAGCCCGCCTCGCCGGTGACGCGGCGCATCATCTCGACGGCCTCGTCCGGCAACAAATTGGCGAGATCGGTGGCCGTCGTGACGCCCTTGCGCACGCACAGCCGCGCGAAGCGGCGCAGGCCGGGCTCGTCGTCGGCCAGCGCCTCGCGGTCGAACCCGACGAAGCCGCCGACCGGCGTCATCGCGTCCGGCCCCTTCAGCTCGCCCGTCGGCAGCCCGTCGCCGCCCAGCGGCACGCCGGGATGGTTGACGCCGGGCCGCAGCATGCCGGCCAGCTCCAGCGCGCGGGTGTTGACGTTGAGGATGTGGCCGCTGGCGTGCAGCACGCCGATCGGCCGCGTGGTCGAGACGCGGTCGAGATCGGCGCGCGCCACGCGGCGGTCGCCGTAGTAGATCGGATCGAGGCCCCAGCCCGACAGAGGCGCCGCCGCGTCGGCCATCGCGGCGTCGACCTCCGACAGCCGCGCCACCACCGCGTCGATCGAGTCGGCGCCCGGCCACACCCGGCCGTCCGGATCCATGCGGTCGAAGCGGCCGAGATAGGCGTAGCGCCAGAACGTGCCCTCGCTGGCGTGGCTGTGGCCTTCGACCAGGCCCGGCATCAGCGTCATGCCGGCGAAGCGCAGGTCGAGCGTGTGCGGCCCCCACCCCGCCAGCTCCTCCAGCGCGCCGGCGCCGAGGATGCGGCCGTCGCGCACCGCGACGTGCGTCGCCTCCGGCCGCGCGGGATTCATCGTCAGGATGCGGCGGGCACGGAAGATCGTGGTCGGGGACATCGGGCACTCGTGCGGGGCGGAGGGGCGGGACCGCGGCCAAGCTATCGGTCCGTGGCGACGGCGGCCAGAGCCGCGGTGGGCGCGTGGACGGCTTCGCGCGCGGTGAATATTTCCCGAGGCGAGAATGCCGCGGCTTGACAGGGTGTCCCGCCTACAGGCGGGGACCGAGAGCTTGCACGGACGGCGGCCGCCGCCTCTGGTCGGGGTCGCGCGGCTCAACCGTGAAAGCCGAAGCTGGTTCACGTCGCGCGCGGCGGGCTTCGGCGTGCGGCTCGCCTACCGGCGCACGTCGCGTGGTGGTCGAACGCAGTCGGCCTCCGGCGGGCGGAGAAACCCGCGGCCTACGCGGCGCGGCGGCGCGCCAGGAGGTTGCCGGCGTAGACGGCGGCGGCGATGCCCGCGCCGATCAGATCGGTGACGGCCCCCGGCGTCAGCAGACCCAGCGCCGCGGCGATCAACGGCGCGCGCGACGCCCAGCCGATGCGGCCGACGCCGTAGAGCCAGCCCTCGAGTCCGGCGGCGAGCAACCAGATGGCGAAGCAGGCGCTCGCGACGTCGTGCAGTATGTCCATCGGCGAGCCGATCAGAATGAGCGTCGGGTTCAGCACGAACAGGAACGGCAGCACGAAGTTCACCAGGCCGAGGCGCATGGCCCAGATGCCGGTGCGCCAGGGATCGGATTTCGCGATGCTGGCGGCGGCGATGGCCGCGAGCGCGACCGGCGGGGTGATGAAGCTGATGAGCCCCCAGTAGAGGATGAACAGGTGGGCGGCGATGGGGTTCAGCCCCCCTCGATGAGGGCCGGACCGAGCGTCACCGCGAGGAAGATGTAGCAGGCGCTCGACGTCATGCCCATCCCGAGGATGAAGCTCGTCAGGGCGCCGAGCACCAGCAGCAGGTGGACGTTCCCGCCAGCGAACTGGAGCAGTTCGCGCGAGAAGGCGCCGCCGACTCCGGTGTACGACAGCGCGCCGACGATGAAGCCGACGCCCGCGAGGATGGCGACGATGTTGACGACGTTACGCGTCGTGTCGATGGCGAGGTCGCGCAACCCCGCCAGGCCGAAGCGCTTGCGGCCGAACAGCATGGTCGTGCCCACGAGGACGACCGTCGCGATGTACGGCGCGAGCGCCTCCCGCTTCATCACCAGCAGCAGGTAGGTCAGCAGGCCAAGGCTGAAGAGGAAGTGCCAGCCTTCCTTGATCACGGGCAGCAGCCTCGGAATCTCCTCCGCCGGTTGGCCCCTCAATCCGTTGCGCGCAGCGTAGTGGTCGGCCTGCAGCAGGAGCGCGCCGTAGTAGAGCAGCGCTGGGACCACGGCGGCGACCATCACCGTGCCGTAGGACACGTTCAGGAACTCGGCCATGATGAACGCGACGGCGCCCATGACCGGCGGCATCAGCGCGCCGCCGGTGGAGGCGCAGGCCTCGACCGCGCCGGCGTAGTGCGGCGGATAGCCGACGCGCTTCATCGTCGGGATGGTGATCTGCCCTGTCGTCACCACGTTCGAGATCACGCTGCCCGACAGGGACCCGAAGAAGCCGCTCGACAGCACCGCGACCTTGGCCGGGCCGCCGCGCGTCCGGCCCATCAGCGCGATCGCGAGCGCCATGAAGAACTCCCCGCCGCCGGTGACGACCAGCGCCGAGCCGAAGATCAGGAAGCCGACGAGCAGCGACGCGACCGTGCGCAGGGGGACGCCGATCACACTCTCGACGCCCATCGCGTGCGCGCTCAACGTCTCGGCGAACCCGCTGCCCGGACCCCAGAGGAAGCCCGGCATCAGGTGGGCGAACATGGGATAGAACGCGAACAGGGCGCAGAGCGCGAACAGCACCATGCCGCCCGCGCGACGCACGCCCTCGAGCGCAAGGGCGCAGACGACGCCGGCGACCGCGACGGCGGTCGGCGGCGCGGCCAGGTCCCAGCCCTCGGCCACGATGCGCCCGCCGTGCCACGCGAGGTACCCGGTGGTGGCGATGGCGGCGGCGAACAGAGCCCAGTCGTACCAGGGGATCGCGTCGCGGTCGACCCGGCGGGCGGGATAGGCGAGGAAGGCGAGGGACAGGAAGATGCCGAGCAGGACGTAGTAGAACGAGGTGTCGATGATCGGCCCGCCGAGCAGATGCAGATTGAAAGTCTGGTTGATCGTCAGGACGACGCCGGCGCCGCCCACGACGAGCGCAAGCCAGTAGGCGAATCCGGCCAGCCGGTCGCGCCCGCCGTCCTCCGGCGCGAGCTCGATGGCGCCGGCCTCAACATTCGCGGTCATTAGAGAGGATCCTCCCCGGCCGGGTCCGTCGATGGACGCCCGTTCCTTCATTGCCGCGCAGTTTGACGCGCGGGCGCGCGCTTGCCAATCTCCCGTCCAACCATCAACCAACCAACGAAACGGGAGTGACGCCAATGATCAAGCGACGCGACGCGCTGGCCGGATCGGCCGCGATGATGCTGGGCGGGGCCGCCCAGGCCAAACTGCCGGAGACCTCGATCTGGACGGCCTACGACCTGGGGTCGTCGGGCTACGCCGAGGCGTCGGGTATCGCCGACGCCATCATGAAGAAGCAGCAGATGCGCGTGCGCATCGTGCCCTCGGGGACCTCGATCGGGCGGCTGCTGCCGCTGAAGCAGGGCAAGGCCAACTACGGCTTCCTCGCCAACGAGCTTTACTTCGCGGCGGAGGGCACCTTCGATTTCGCGGTGCCGGCGTGGGGACCCCAGGACGTCCGCGTCGTCCTCGCCCGCCCGGCCAGCAACGCCATGGCGACGGCCGCCGACATCGGCGTCAAAGAGGTGAAGGACCTGAAGGGCAAGCGCATCGGGTACGTGAAGGGGAACCCGTCGGTCAACGTCAAGACGGACGCCTACCTCGCGTTCGCCGGCCTGACGCGCGCGGACGTGCAGGTCGTGTGGTTCGGCAGCTACAACGCGATGAAGACGGCGGTCATCAACAACCAGCTCGACTCGTTCTCGAGCGTGACGACGTCGGCGAACATGCGCGAGATCGAGGCCAGCCCGCGCGGACTCGTCTATCCGCCCTTCCCGCCGTCGGACAAGGCGGGATGGGACCGGATCCGCAAGGTCGCGGATTTCTTCGAGCCCTACCGCGAGACGGTCGGCGCCGGCATCCCCAAGGACAAGGCGGTCGACCTCGTCGGATACCGCTACCCGATCATCGCGACCTACTCGAACACGAACGCCGACGAGGTCTACTCGATCGTCAAGGTCGTCGACGACTCGATGGACCTGATCCGCGGGATCACCGGAAGCGCCGCCAACTGGGCGCCGAAGATCGCCGGCAAACCGCCCGCCGACGCGCCGTGGCACGACGGCGCCATACGCTACCTCAAGGAGAAGGGCATCTGGACCGCCGAGCACCAGGCCTGGCAGGACCAGCGGCTCGCGCGCCTCAAGAAGGTGCAGGCCGGGTGGGACGCGGCGCGCAAGACCTTTAAGGGCCAGGGCGACGAGGCGTGGGTGAAGCACTGGGAGGAGTACCGGGTCAAGACCATGGGCTTGCCGCCGACCGACGCCTGACCCGGCTGCGGCCCCGACGACCGGCCGGCGGCGGTCGCCGCCGCGCCGGCGTTCCCAAGCGCGTCGAATACACTCTAGTGTGGCGCATTCACCGCAGGAGGCGACGCGGCGCATGCCCGACACCGAGACGACGACCAAGATCATGGACGCGGTCGACGCGACCTTCGCCCACCAGACGGCGGTGCTGGCCGACCTCGTCAAGATCCCCTCGACGCGGTACCGCGAGGCGCCGGCGCAGGACATGATGGCGCGGCTGTTCAAGGAGGAGGCGCTGTCGGTCGACCGCTGGCGCATCCGGCTCGACGACATCCGCCACCTGCCCGGCTTCTCGCCCAAGCACCAGGACTACGACGACGCCTGGAACGTGGTCGGCGCGTGGCGGCCGAACAATCCCAAGGGCCGCTCGCTGATCCTCAACGGCCACATCGACGTGGTGCCGGAGGGACCGCACGAGATGTGGACGGCGCCGCCGTTCGAGCCGCGGATCAAGGACGGCTGGCTCTACGGCCGCGGCTCGGGCGACATGAAGGCCGGGCTCGTGCTGAACCATTTCGCGCTGATCGCGCTGCGGCGGCTGGGCTGGCGCCCGGCGGGCGACGTCTACATGCAGTCCGTGGTCGAGGAGGAGTGCACCGGCAACGGCGCGCTGGCCTGCCTGCAGCGCGGCTACCGCGCCGACGCGGCGCTGATCCCCGAGCCGTCGGGCGGCGTGGTCACCAGCGCCCAGGTCGGCGTGATGTGGTTCACGGTGCGCGTCACCGGCCATCCCGTGCACGTCTACAAGGCCGACGCCGGATCGAACGCGATCGAGGCGGCGTTCGGGCTGATCAAGGCGCTGCGCGGACTCGAGGCCGCGTGGAACGCGCGCAAGACCGACGACGCGCATTTCCACGACCACCACCACCCCGTCAATTTCAACGTCGGCAAGATCGCCGGCGGCGACTGGGCCAGCTCGGTGCCGGCGTGGTGCGAGTTCGACATGCGCGCCGGCGTGCTGCCGTCGATGACCCTGGAGCGCGCGCGGTCGGAGATCGAGGCCTGCGTGCGCGAGGCCGCGCGGGCCGATCCGTTCCTCGCCAACGCGCCGCCGACCGTCACCTGGGAGGGTTTCCAGGCCGAGCCGTTCGTGCTCAAGAACCACGAGCACGTCATGTCGGTGCTGGACGGCGCGCATCGCGCGGTGTTCGGGACGAAGCTGGAGGACCGCACCTCGACCGGCACCGCCGACAACCGCTTCTTCGGCCTCTACGCCGGCATGCCGGCGCTGGTCTACGGGCCGGACTCCGACGACATCCACGGCTTCGACGAGCGTGTGAACCTCGAATCGGTGCGCAAGATCTGCCAGGCCACGGCGCTGTTCATCGCCGACTGGTGCGGGCTGGAGAAGGCATGAGCGGCGACGATGAGCGGACCAAGGCGGCGGCGGCCGGCAACGCGGCCGGCGGCGATGCGACGGCGACGCTCGACGCCTCCGGCCTGCTGTGCCCGATGCCGGTGCTGCGCGCCAACCGCGCGCTGCGCGGGCTGAATGGCGGCGACACGCTGCGCGTGATCGCCACCGATCCCGCGGCCGAGGCCGATTTCCCGTCCTACTGCCGGCAGACCGGCCACGGACTGGTGTCGTCGACGCGCGACGGCGCCGCCTACGTGTTCACCATCCGCAAGAAGGCGGAGTGAGGTGGCCGGTCGCGACGCACTTGCGCCCCGGTCGGCGCGCCGCTAGAGCGGGCGTCGGTGGATTTCCGACGGAACACAGATGACCAAGTTCAACACCCTCGACGGCGCCGACGTGGCGGGCAAGCGCGTGCTGGTGCGCGTCGATCTCAACGTGCCGATGGAGGATGGCCGGGTCACCGACGCCACCCGCATCGCGCGCGTCGCGCCGACCATCGCCGAGCTGGCGGAGCGCGGCGCCAGGGTCGTGGTGATCAGCCACTTCGGACGCCCCGGCGGCAAACCCGTGCCGGAGATGTCACTGGCCGCGCTGGTGGCGCCGCTCGCGGAGGCGCTGAAGCGGCCGGTCGCGTTCGCGACGGACTGCGTCGGCGAGCCGGCGCGCAACGCGGTCGCCGCGCTGAAGCCGGGCGATGTCGTGCTGCTGGAGAATTTGCGCTTCCACAAGGCCGAGGAGAAGAACGAGGCGGCGTTCGTCGACCAGCTCTCGACCCTGGGCGACCTCTACGTCAACGACGCTTTCTCCTGCGCGCATCGCGCCCATGCCTCGACCGAGGGCATCGCGCACCGCCTGCCGGCGGTGGCCGGCCGGTTGATGCAGGCCGAGCTGTTGGCGCTGGAGAAGGCGCTGGGCACGCCGAAGCGCCCCGTGGCCGCGCTGGTCGGCGGCGCCAAGGTCTCGAGCAAGCTGGAGCTGCTGGGCAACCTCGTCGCCAAGGTCGACCGCCTGATCATCGGCGGCGGCATGGCCAACACCTTCCTGTTCGCGCAGGGCGTCGAGGTCGGCAGGTCGCTGTGCGAGAAGGACCTCGCGGCCACCGCGCGCGACATCCTCGCCAAGGCCGAGGCCGCGAAGTGCCGCGTGCTGCTGCCGGTCGACGCCGCCGTCGCCGCCGAGTTCAAGGCCGGCGCCGCCAGCCGGATCGTCGACATCCGCGCCGTCCCTGTCGACCAGATGATCCTCGACATCGGGCCGGCGTCGATCGCCGCGCTGAACGCGGCGCTGGCGGAGTGCGCCACGCTGGTGTGGAACGGCCCGCTGGGCGCGTTCGAGATCCCGCCGTTCGACGCCGGCACCGTCGCCGTCGCGCGCGCGGCCGCGGAGCTGACCGCCGTCGGCAAGCTGCTGTCGGTCGCGGGCGGCGGCGACACCGTGGCGGCGCTGGCGCACGCCGGCGTCGACCAGCGCTTCAGCTACGTCTCGACCGCCGGCGGCGCGTTCCTCGAATGGCTCGAGGGCAAGGAGCTGCCCGGCGTCGCCGCCCTGATCCGCGCCGCGTAGCGGCGGCGCGCGCGGCCTCGACGGCGCCGGGCCGGACACGTATCGTCGGCCCCGGAGGACGACCGCGATGGCCGACACGCCGGACAGGCAGAGATTCCCGTGGGCGCCGGACGCCAATTTCCGGCGCCGCGTGCCCGACGGCGACACCCACGAGCGCCTGATCTGCGACGATTGCGGCTACATCGCCTTCGAGAACCCCAAGATCGTGGTCGGGTCGGTGGCGCTGTGGGAGGACCGCATCCTCCTCGCCAAGCGCGCGATCCATCCGCGCAAGGGCTACTGGACGCTGCCCGCCGGCTTCATGGAGATGAAGGAGTCGACCGAGCAGGGCGCGGCGCGCGAGGCGATGGAGGAGGCCTGCGCGCGCATCGAGATCGACGCGCTGCTGGCGATGTACTCCATCCCGCGCATAGGCCAGGTGCAGATCATGTACCGCGCCCGCCTCCTGTCTCCCGACGTCGCGCCCGGCGAGGAGAGCACCGAGGTCGGGCTGTTCCGCTGGGAGGAGATTCCGTGGAACGAGCTGGCGTTCCCGACCGTGACCTGGGCGCTGCGCGACTGGCACGCCTCGCGCGCGCTGACGGTGTTCGCGCCCTACTCGACCCCCGTCGACTACCCCGGCGCCGCGCCGCGCTGAGCGGCGCTATCATCCCGCGCGCCGTCCGCGCCGGGCCCATAGCAACGTCGTCGCATCGCCTCCACTGTCATCCCTCGCTTCGCTCGCGATGACAGCGGGGTCGAGTGACAGTGCGAGCGGGATGGCGGCATGGCCGGCGCGACGGCATGATCGAAGACGAGGCGACCGCGTAGCGCTCAGCCGCCGCGCAGGCGCGCCGCGATCACCGCCGCGATCTCGGCCGGCGATCTGTCGACCGGCACGACCAGCGCCTCGTCCGGACCGGGCGGTTCCAGCGCCGCGAACTGGCTGTCGAGCAGGGTCGGCGGCATGAAATGGCCGCGCCGCGCCGCCAGCCGCATGGCGATCGTGGCGCGGTCGCCGGCGAGATAGGCGAAGCGCAGGTCGGCGGCGCCGGTCCGCAGGATGTCGCGGTAGCGCCGCTTCAACGCGGAGCAGGACAACACCACGTCGCGGCCGGCGCGCGACCAGTCCGCGATCGCCGCCGCCATCGCCTCCAGCCACGGACGCCGGTCGTCGTCGTCGAGCGGCTCGCCGCGGCTCATCTTCGCGACGTTGGCGGCGGGATGGAACGAGTCGCCCTCGACATACGTGCCGCCCAGCGCCTCGGCCAGCAGCGGACCGACCGTCGTCTTGCCGCAGCCCGACACGCCCATGACGACGACGACGGGCATCGCGCTCAGCCGGCGCGCGGCGCGAGATCGAGCGGCGCCCAGTCGGCGTGGTGGCGGCCGGCCGCGTCGGAGCGCGCGAAGCCGTGCTGGCCGAACACGTCGCGCTGGGCCGCGATCATGTCGGCCCACAGCCGGCCCGTCCGGTAGGCGTCGGCGTAGGACAGCGCCGAGGCGAAGCCCGGCACCGGCGCGCCGTGCGCGACCGCCGTGACCACGACCTGCCGCCACGCCGCGTCGGCGGCCGCGACGCGCCGCCACAGCGCGGGGTCGCGCAGCAGGTTCGGCAGTTCCGGATCGGCGCGGAACGCCGCCGCGATCGGCTCCAGCAAAGTCGAGCGGATGATGCAGCCGCCGCGCCAGACGCCGGCGACCACGGCGGGATCGACGCCCCAATGGTGCTCCGAATCGGCGGCGCGCAGCAGCGCGAAGCCCTGCGCAAGCACCGTGATGTTGGCCGCCTCCAGCGCGCTCTGCAGCGCCACGACCAGCGACGCGGTGTCGCCGGCGAAGGCGATGGTCGGGCGGCCCAGCGCCGCCTCGGCCGCGACCCGCTCCTCCTTCAGCGCCGACAGGCAGCGGGCGTGCACCGCCTCGGCCAGGGTCGGCGCGGCGACGCCGTACTCCAGCGCGGCGTTGGCGGTCCACTGTCCCGTGCCCTTCTGCTCGGCGGTGTCGACGATGCGCTCGATCAGCGGCGCGCCGCCGTCGGTGGTGTCGAGCACACGCACGGCGCAGTCCATCAGGAACGACGACAACGGCCCGGCCGCCCAGCGCGCGAAGATGGCGCGCACGTCGGCGTGCGGCAGCCCGACGGTGCGGCGCAGCAGATGCCACGCCTCCGAGATCAGCTGCATGTGCGCGTATTCGATGCCGTTGTGCACGGTCTTCACGAAATGGCCGGCGGCGCCGTCGCCGACGCGCGCGAAGCACGGCGATCCGTCGGGCGCGCGGGCGGCGATGGCGGAGAACACCGGCGCCACCTCGGCGACCGCGGCGGCGTCGCCGCCCGCCATGATCGCGGGGCCGCGGCGGGCGCCCTCGGCGCCGCCCGACACGCCGAAGCCGAGGAAGCGCACGCCTCTGGCGGCGCAGGCGTTCTGGCGCCGCGCGGTGTCCTTGTAGAAGGCGTTGCCGCCGTCGATCACCGTGTCGCCGGCCGCGAGATGCGGCAGCAGTCCGTCGAGCGCGGCGTCGGTGGCGGCGCCGGCCGGCACCATCAGGAACACGATCCGCGGCGACGGCAGCGCGGCGGCCATCGCGGCGGCGCCGTCGACCAACCGGCCGCGGTCGCCGAGCTCGGCCACCAGCTTGCCGCCGGCGCCGACCGCGGGGTCGTGGCACACCAGCGTGACGCCGTGGTCCGCGAGGTTGAGCGCGAGGTTGGCGCCCATGACGCCGAGGCCGATCAAGCCGAAGGTGCGTGTGGTCATACCGGCGTCATAGACCGGCGGCGCGGCGCGTCAAGGCGAAAGGCCGGCGCCGGCGGTTTGCCCCCGCCCCGATCCGCCGTCTAGGATCGGCCGGCGTCGCGCCGCGACGCGGAGGAGATTGCGATGGCCGACGAGGTCCTGTTCGAACGCCGCGGCGCCGGTCTGTGGGCGACGTTGAACCGTCCCGACGCGCTCAACGCCATCAGCCCCGGCGTGATCGCCGGCCTCGACCGCGCGCTCGACGCGGCCGAGCGCGATCCAGAGGTGCGCGCCGTCGTGATCACCGGCACGGGCCGCGCCTTCTGCGCCGGCGCGGATCTGAAATACCTGCGCAGCTCGACCGACGCCGACGCCACCGGCATCGGCGGCTTCATCGACGATTTCCTGGCGCTGCTGAACCGCATCGAGGGCTTCCGGCGGCCGGTGATCGCGGCCGTCAACGGGCTGGCGCTGGCCGGCGGGCTGGAGATCGTGCTGACCTGCGACCTCGTGGTGGCCGCGGCGTCGGCGAAGTTCGGCGACGCGCACGCCAATTTCGGCCTGCTGCCCGGCGGCGGCGGCTCGGTGCGGCTGCCGCGCAAGATCGGCCCGACCCGCGCCAAGCAGATGCTCTACACCGCCGAGTTCCTGCCGGCCGCGACCCTGGCGCAATGGGGACTGGTGAACGAGGTCGCGCCCGACGGCGGACTCGCCGCCGCGGCCGACGCGCTGGTCGCGAAGATGGCGGACAAGAGCCCGCTCGTGCTGGCGCGCATGAAGGCGCTGGTCGACGACGGGCTGGAGCAGCCGCGCGACGTGGCGCTGCGCAACGAGGCCGCGATGATCGCGCTGCACGCCCATTCGCACGACATGCGCGAGGGGCTGGCGGCGTTCGAGGCCAAGCGCAAGCCCGTGTTCACCGGCCGCTGACCGCGCGCCGCCGCCGGAGACGCCGATGGCGACTGGGCCCCGTCCGCTGCTGTTCACGCCGCTGGCGATCCGCGGCGTCGTCCTGCCGAACCGCGTCGTGATCTCGCCGATGGTGCAGTACGGCGCGGTCGACGGGCTGGCGAACGATTTCCACCTCGTGCATCTCGGCGCCTTCGCGCGCGGCCGCGCCGGCACCGTGTTCTGCGAGAACACCGCGGTCGAGCCGCGCGGCCGCGTCACCCACCACGATCTCGGGCTGTGGAACGACGCGCAGGTGGCGGCGTTCAAACCGGTCGTCGACTTCATCCACCGGCAGGGTTCGCTGGCCGCGATCCAGATCGCCCATGCCGGCCGCAAGGGCTCCGCGCAGCGCGCCATGGACGGCAACGGAGCGCTGGGCGACGCCGACGCCGCCAAGGGTTTCCCGCCGTGGGAGACGGCCGGGCCGACCACCGACCCCATGGGTCCGGGCTGGCCGGCGCCACGCATGCTCTCGACGGCGGAGATCGCCGGGCTGGTCGAGGCGTTCGCTACGACCGCCAAGCGCGCCGACCGGGCCGGCTTCGACGTCTGCGAGATCCACGGCGCGCACGGCTACCTGATCGCCAGTTTCCTGTCGCCGATCAGCAACACCCGCACCGACGCCTATGGCGGCGACCGCGCCGGCCGCATGCGTTTCGCGTTGGAGATCGCGCGGGCGGTGCGCGCGGCGTGGCCGGCCGGCAAGCCGCTGTTCTTCCGCGTCTCGGCGCTCGACGGCGCCGATGGCTGGGACCTCGACGACACCGTGGCGCTGGCCGGAGAGCTGAAGGCGCGCGGCGTCGACGTGGTCGACTGCTCGTCGGGCGGCATCACCGGCGCGGCGACGGCGGCGCCGATTCCGCGCGGGCCGGGCTTCCAGGTGCCGTTCGCGTCGGCGGTGCGCCGTCGCGCCGGCGTGGCGTCGATGGCGGTGGGGCTGATCCTCGACGGGCCGCAGGCCGAGGCGATCCTCCAGGCCGGCGACGCGGATCTGGTCGCCATCGGCCGCCAGGCGCTGCACGATCCGTTCTGGGCGCTGCACGCCGCGCAGGCGCTGGGCTGCGACCCTGAATTCGCGATGTGGCCGCCGGAGATCGGCTGGTGGCTGGAGAAGCGTTCGAAGACCCTGACCTTGCCCGCCGCCAAGGCGGCGGAATGACGACGGCCGGCGACGACGCCGCGGGGAGCGCGCCATGAAATTCAGCCTGTTCATGTACTGCACGATCGGCCGGCGGGCCGAGCTGGAGGCCGGCATGGCCGGCCAGAAGCCGGCGCTGTACCAGCGCATGCTCGCGGAGATCGCGGAGTACGCCCGCTTCGCCGACGAGTCCGGCTATTTCGGCTTCGGCCATCCCGAGCACCATCTCCAGCTCGAGGGCTTCGAGATCTCCAACGATCCGCGGCTGATGGCCATGTGGATCGGCCGCCACACCAAGCGGCTGCGCGTGATCACCTGCGGCTTCGTGTCGACCACGCACAACCCGCTGCGGGTGGCCGAGGACATCGCCACGATGGACCACATGCTCGGCGGCCGCTTCGGCGTCGGGCTGGTGCGCGGCTACCAGGCGCGGTGGGTCGAGAACTTCAAGATCCGCGACGACCTCAACGCGGTCGGTCCGTGGAACAAGGACTCGCCGGCCGACGCCGCCAACCGCGAGTATTTCGGCGAGTTCGTCGACGTGGTGGTCAAGGCGCTGCGCAGCGAGACGTTCAGCCACCGCGGCAAATACTGGAACTTCCCGCCCGAGGGGCTGGTCAATCCGCATCCGCACGGCGTCTACACCACCTACGGAAAAGGCGTCGGGGCCGACATGTCGATCAACGAGATCGGCATCGCGCCGCGTCCCTTGCAGACGCCGCATCCGCCGCTGTACGGCGGGTTCGCCGCCTCGCTGCGCACGGCGACGTTCTGGGCGCGCTACGGCGGGCGGCCGATCGTGCTGACCGACAACCTCGATTTCTTCTCGCATCTCTGCTCGGCCTACACGCAGGAGGCGGAGAAGCACGGCGTCTCCGTGCCGCACGGCCACCAGGCGGCGTGGGGCGGGTTGTTCATCTGCGCGCCGACCGACGCGCAGGCCCAGGAGTGGCTGAAGGACATGATGTGGTTCTGGGAGAACTGGGCGACGCCGTTCGGCCAGGGCGTGCCCGAGCTGCTGGTCGGCTCGCCCGACACCATCGCGCGACGTCTCGACGAGGTGTCCAAGCGCATCCCGCTCGACGAATGCGTCCTTCTGATCCCGCAGGGCATCCACGACCGCGACCACATCCTGCAGTCGCTGGAGCTGATGGCGACGAAGGTGATGCCGAAATTCGCGGACTGAGGAACGCCTGGGCGCCGTCCTAGTGGTGCCCGGCGTAGGGATCGGGAATCCCGTACCGCCGGTACCAATCCTTGACCTCGGCCCAGCTGCACGTCCGTGGTATGCCGTCGGGTCCGATGAGGAGGAAGCCCTCGGGATCGACCAGCTCGTCGGCGTCGGGCAGGCGGCCGGGCGAGGTGTTGACGTCCTTGGCGAAATCGTCGGCGACGCGCGGCTTGTCCTTGCTGAACAGACTTACGTCCAGCCGGTCCTGGTTGCCGTGCTGCTTGGCTTTGGCCTTGCCGTGGAACAGGTTGTTGATCCAGTCGATGAAGAACGGATCGTCGTTGTCGATCAGCGTTCCGCCCCACGCCGAGGCCTGGCGCCCGGCGGGCACGTTGTAGATGCCCATGTAGTCGACGTCGGAGTAGATCTTGCGCTTCTGCGGATCGAGCAGCGCGCCGCTGGCGTCGAAGGTGTAGCCCTTCTCCTGCAGCTCCTTGATGTTCTTGCGCATCTTCGCCACCGACTCGGGACCCTCGCGCCGGGCGATGTCGGCGAGGTCGGCCTCGGTCGGCATGACGACGAGGCCCTCGTTCGGCGGGCGCTTCGAGCTCTTGAGCTTCACGTCCATCGGCTTCGGCGCGTAGCCCGCCTTGCCCTCGTACTTCAGGGCGAGCTTGCCGCGTTTGCGCGCGACGACGATCTTCGGCGGCTCGGTGAATTTGCACCAGTGGCAGGCCCGCGCCAGATCCTCGGTGCTCCAGCCGGCCTTGGCCGCGACATGCGCGTATTTGCGCTTGATCGCCTCGCGGAACGCCGTCGCCGCGCGCGCGCGGGCGGCCCTCGCCTCGCGCACCGCCTTTTCGCGCAACCGCTCCGCCCGCTCCATCGCCGCGCGTGCCGCCTTGCGGGCGCGGGCAGCGCGCTCCTCGAGCACCTGCAGGATGTTCATGACCCGGCGCAGGCGGAGGTAGAGGTTCTTCAGCTTCAACGCCAGCCGCGTCGCCTTCGCCGTCTTGCCGACGAGATCGCCGAGATACGGCAGGACGGAGACGAGGCTGAGCGACGCGCCGACGTAGTCGGCGGCCGCGATCGCCATGCCCGCCCCGAGCAGGTCGCTGATCGGGGTAGGATCAACGATGCCGATGGCGTCGAGCGCGGCGTTCCGGTACTCGCGCTCGATCTCGGCGTGCAGATTCTCGAGCTCGGCGCGGACGAACGCCATGTCCTCGGGCTTGGCGACGATCTCCCACGTGCCGCGCAGCGCGCCGCCCTCGAGGCCGCGGCCGTAGTCGGAACCCCACGCCGCCACGCCGGAATACCCGAACGTCGCGGCCTTCGGATTGAAGCCGAACAGGCCGACGGCGATGTATGGGCTGTTGCCGGCCGACAGTCCGACCGACGTCGCGATCGTGCCGCCGATGCCCGGGCTGCGCTTCGCGCGGTCGTCGAACAGCAGGCAGGCGTCGCGCCCGGTGTCCCATTCCCAGAATCCGAGCTTGCCCTGGGTCCACGTCCTGCGGTCGTCGAGGCCGGCGTAGACGACCTTCCAGTCCTGCGCGTCCTTCTCAAGAACGACGTCGCCGCGCACGGCGCCGAAATCGACGTGGACCAGGAACTGCGACATACCGGCCATGACGGCGGCTCCATTTGTCACATCAGTGCGAATATCCTAGCGCCACATGTGGGTACCGTCCACGCTCCATTTCCCACCTACGCAAACGGCGGGACCCTTGGAGGTCCCGCCGTTGTCCGGTCCGGATCGACGCCGTCAGGCCGGCGTGAAGCAGGGCAGCGCCGGGCCGCCCTCGGTCGGCTTGAACACGACCTTCACGCTCTGGCCGATCTTCAGCTTGTCGAAATCGCAGTCGACGATGTTGGTCATCATCGTCGTGCCCTCGGCCAGCGTGACGTAGGCCAGCGCGTAGGGCACCGGCGCGCGGCGCATGACGCTGTAGGAGTAGATCACGCCCTTGCCCGACGCCGTCGTCCACTCCGTGCGGTCGCTGAAGCAGTGCGGGCAGAGCGTGCGCGGATAGTGGTGCGTCTTCCCGCACGCCGCGCATTTCTTCACCAGCAGCTTGCCCTCGCTGGCGGCGTTCCAGTACGCCTCGGTCTCCTGGCTGGCGACGGGCGCGGGGAGCTTGCGTTCCTTCTCGGCCATGGTCCCTACTCCCTCTCGAGGATGACGGTGGCGCTGCCGTGGCGGCTGCCGAGCGATCCGCCGGTGCCGTGCGCGAGCGCGAGATCGCAGTTCTTGACCTGCACCTTGGGATGCGCCTCGCCGCGCACCTGGCGCACCGCCTCCAGCACCTTGGTCAGGCCGCCGCGGTTTCCGGGGTGGTTGCTGCACAACCCGCCGCCGTCGGTGTTGAACGGCAGCTTGCCGACGCCCGAGATCAGGTTGCCGTCGGACACGAAGGCGCCGCCCTTGCCCTTCTCGCAGAAGCCGAGATCCTCGAGCTGCATCAGCACCGTGATGGTGAAGCTGTCGTAGATCGAGGCGTACTTGATGTCGCCGGGCTTCACGCCGGCCTCGGCGAACGACGCCGGCCCGGTCGCGCGCGCGCCGGAGTAGGTCAGATCGACGTCGCCGCCCATCTGGTTCTTGGTCGTCTCGGCGGCGCCGATCAGCTTGACCTTCGGCCGTTTGAGGCTTTTGGCGATCTCCGGCGCGACCACGAGGATCGCGCCGCCGCCGTCGGTGATGACGCAGCAATCCATGCGGTGCAGCGGGTCGGAGATGATCGGCGAGTTGACGACCTGCTCGACCGTCACGACGTCGCGCAGCAGGGCGTGCTCGTTGTGCTGCGCGTGGTGCGAGGCGGCGACCTTGATCCAGGCGAGCTGCTCGCTGGTGGTGCCGTACTCGTGCATGTGCCGCATCGCGGCCATGCCGTACATGTTCACCACTGTCGGGCCGTAGGGGAACTCGAACGGCTCGTCCGGCGTCGGCGTGCCGCCGCGGCTGCGCGGCACGGTGCCGGTCGCCATGCCCTCGGCGCGCGGCCGGCCGGCCAGCGTGATCAGCGCCACCTTGCACTTGCCCAGCGCGATCGCCTCGGCGGCGTGGCCGACATGGAGCACGTAGGACGAGCCGCCGACGTCGGTCGAGTCGATGTGCTTGAGCCGCTTCAGGCCCATGTAGTCGGCCATCGACATCGGCCCGAGACCCGGCGCGTCGCCCGCGCAGAAATAGGCGTCGACGTCGTCCTTCGACAGCCCCGCGTCCTCCAGCGCGCCCTTGGCGACCTCCGCGTGGATCATGGCCAGCGACTTGTCGGTCGCCAGCCGCGTGGGATGCTCGTAGATCCCCGCGATGTACGCCTTGCCCTTGATGCTCATGGCGCGGTCTTCTCCCTGTGTCGTTGGCGGGCGGCCGGTCAGGCCTTGTCGCGCGCGCCGGCGAGGCGCGTGCGGAATTCCTCCGGCACGTCGCGGCCGGCGTCGGTGTACGCCTTCTGGATCGCCGCCACGTTGGGCCCGAAGATCGTCCTGCGGTTCGACTTCGCCCACTCGCGCGAGTTGACGACGGTGTCGAGCGAGCCCTGGAAGCGCGGCATCACCCAGCGCGCGAACAGCTCGAAGCTGCGCATGGTCTGCTCGCGGTCGGCCCATTCGTGGGCGCGGAACATCACGCCGCCGATGCCGCCCTTGCTGGTCTCGATCAGCTTCTCGATTCCGCGCGCCACCGTGTCGGGCGAGCCGACCAGGGTCGTGCCCATCGCCACGCCCTCGCGCAGCGGATCGTCGGAGCGGCCCGGCGGGCGGCCCAGCGTGTCCTCGAAATAGGTCACGGTCTCGATGCGCTCGCCGGCGTGCACCTCGCGCAGCGCCAGCTCGTCGTCCTCGGCGGTGTGCATGTTGATGACAAGGCGCCAGTCCTTGCGGTCCATCGTGCGGCCGTGCTTCGCGGCCTCGGCCTCGGCGATCTTCCACTGGCCCGCCAGCGCGTCGGGCCCGCCGGGGATGCCGGCGCCGAGCGACAGCACGCCCAGCCCGTACTTGCCCGCGGCCTGCATGCCCGCCGGCGTCAGCGTGCTGGCGACCGCGATGTTGAAGCGCGGATGCGTGTAGGGCGCCAGATGCAGGCGCGCCTCGCGCATCTCGAACCAGTCCGTCTTCATCGTGACCGGCTCCTCGCAGCGCAGCAGCCGCGTGATCGCCTCCAGCGATTCGTCCATGCGGCGGCGCTGGTCGGACGGCTCGATGCCCAGCATGTAGGCGTCGGACACCAGCGCGCCCGGGCCGCATCCCAGCATGGCGCGGCCGCGCGTCATGTGGTCGAGCTGCACGAAGCGGTTCGCGACCATCAACGGGTGGTGGTACGGCAGGCTGGTCACGCCGGAGCCGAGGCGGATGTTCTTCGTGCGCTCGGCGACGGCGGCGATGATCAGCTCGGGCGAGGCGATCAGCTCCCAGCCGGCGGAGTGGTGCTCGCCCACCCAGGCCTCGTCATAGCCGAGATGGTCCAGCCACTGGATCAGCTCCATGTCGCGGCCGATCGCCAGGGTCGGGTTGTCGCCGACGCGGTGGAACGGCGCGAGGAAGATGCCGAAGATCAATCCCTTGTGGGCCATGTCGAATCCCCCGGCGGCCGTCGGCGCGCCAAATCGTCTCGCGAAGCGGCCGGGACGTTAGCCCGCCGCCGCCGGCTTTGGCCATAGACCGGCCCATGCGCCGGACCGCCGCCGGCCATGCGCTGGCGGTTCCGCCGTTCGCCTAACGAAAGCGGGCGGATCGCGGCGGGTCGCCGCCAAGCGGCGCTTCCACTATCTTGCCGGCGGCCCGGCGCGACCGGGCGCGCCATCGACGGAGGCGGCCATGCGCCTGAGCTTTACCACCGAGGAATTGCGGTTCCGCGACGAGGTCCGGACCTTCCTGCGCGAGAACCTGCCGCGCCAGCTCACCGAGAAGGTGCGCCGCAATCTCCAGCTCGAGCGCGAGGACTACCTGACGCTCCACCGCATCCTGTTCAAGCGCGGCTGGATCGCGCCGGCGTGGCCGGTCGAGCACGGCGGCACCGGCTGGAGCACGACGCAGCGCTACATCTTCCAGGAGGAGCTGGCCTACGCCGACACGCCCCGGATCATGCCGTTCGGCATCCAGATGGTCGGGCCGGTGATCTACACCTTCGGCACCGAGGCGCAGAAGGCGCGCTACCTGCCGCGAATCCTCTCGGGCGAGGATTGGTGGTGCCAGGGCTATTCCGAGCCGGGCTCGGGCTCGGACCTCGCGAGCCTGCGCACGCGCGCCGAGCGCCAGGGCGACCACTACCTCGTCAACGGCCAGAAGACCTGGACCAGCTTCGCGCACTGCGCCAACCTGATGTTCTGCCTGGCGCGCACCGATCCGGCGGCCAAGCCGCAGGACGGCATTTCGTTCCTGCTGATCGACATGCGCCAGCCCGGGGTCGAGGTCCAACCGATCCGTACGCTCGACGGCACCAGCGACGTGAACTCGGTGTTCCTGACCGACGCGCGCGTGCCGGTGGAGAACCTCGTCGGGGCCGAGAACAAGGGCTGGACCTGCGCCAAGTTCCTGCTCGGCCATGAGCGCGCCGGCATCGCCGCCATCGGCCGCTCCAAGAACCAGATCCGCCGCCTCAAGGAGATCGCGCGGCTGGAGACCACGGGCGAACGGCCGCTGATCGAGGAGCGCAGCTTCGCCGAGCGCATCGCGCAGGTCGAGCTGGAGCTGACCGCGGTCGAGCATTTCGAGCTCGAGGTGCTGGCGCGCGAGCGCGACGGCGGCGGCCACGGCGCCGACGCCTCGATCCTGAAGGTCAAGGGCGTCGACGTGCAGCAGGCGATCACCGAGCTGGTGTCGGAGGCGGTCGGCTACTACTCGGTGCCGTTCATCCAGAAGGCGATGGTCGAGGGCTGGAACGAGCCGCCGATCGGGCCGGAATACGCCGCCACCGCCGCGCCGACCTACCACAACTGGCGCAAGGCCTCGATCTACGGCGGCTCGACCGAGATCCAGAAGAACATCATGGCGAAGATGGTGCTGGGGTTGTGAGCGCGTGGGCAATGCGGATGCCGGCGCGCCCACGGACCGCTTAGGACCGACCCATCTACCGTCATCCCGAGCGCGGCGAGGGATCCAAGGGCGGCGCCTGGATCCCTCGCCGCGCCAGGGATGACAAAACGTGTCGGAATGACCGACGCGAATCGAGGGCAGCGGTGGCCCGCGCGATCCTAGTCACCGCCCCTTGAACACAGGCGTCCGCTTCTCGACGAAGGCGCGGGACGCCTCCTTGTGGTCCTCGGTCTCGCCGGTGCGGGTGTGGCCGAACGCCTCGGTGTCGAAGCACTCCCGCAGCGAGCCGTGCTCGGCGGCGTTGAAATTGCGCTTCATGTAGCGGTAGGCGACCTTGGGGCCGTTGGCGATGCGCTTGGCGACCGCCATCGTCTCCTCGCGCAGCTCGGCGTCGGCGTGCACGCGGTTGACGATGCCCAGCCGCAGCGCCTCGGCCGAGTCGATGCGGTCGGCGAGGAAGTAGAGCTCGCGCGCCTTGGCGGTGCCGACGAGATGGCTGAGGAAGTAGCTGCCGCCGAAATCGCCGGAGTAGCCAACGTTGGCGAACGCCGTCGACAGCCGCGCGCCCGACGCCATGAAGCGCATGTCGCAGGCCAGCGCCAGGCTGAGGCCGGCGCCGGCGGCCGGGCCGTTGATCATCGCGATGGTCGGCTTGGGCGATTCGTGCAGCAGGCGCGAGGTCTCCATGCGCCGTCGCAGGCTCTCGACCTTGGCCTCCAGCGTGGCGCCGCGCGGATCGGCCGACGCGTCGCCCGAGGTGCGCGTCGCCATCGCGCGCACGTCGCCGCCGGAACAGAAGCCACGGCCGGCGCCGGTCAGCACGATGCAGCCGACGGAATCGTCGTCGGCGCAGCGCGTCACGGTCTCGACCATCGCGCCCATCATCGACGGCGACAGCGCGTTGAGCACGTCGGGCCGGTTCATCGTCATGACGGCGACGCCGTCGGCGATCGAGACCTGGAGATGTTCCTCGCTCACGTCGTTCCCTCCTACGCCGGCCGCGCGGTCAGTCCGCGCGCATGCCGGCCGATTTGATGACCTCGGCCCATTTGGCGCGGTCCTTGACGATCGCCGCCTTCAGCTCCGCCGTCGGACCGGTCAGCGTCTCCATGCCGCTCTCGACGAAGCGCTTCTGCATATCCGGCTTGGCCACCGCCGCCGTCAGCGCCTTGTTCCAGAACGCGACCATCTCGGGCGACAGGCCGGCCGGGCCGAACACGCCGAACCAGTTCACCACCTCGTAGCCGGGCAGCGTCTTGGAGATGGTCGGCAGGTCGGGATAGAGCGGCGACGGGCGCGGCGCGCCGAACGCGACGGGGATCAGGTTCTTGCCCTGAAGCTGGCCCAGGAACTCCGGCATGTTGCCGAACATCATGTGGACGTTGCCCGCGACCATGTCCTGCACCGCCGGCGCGCCGCCGCGGTAGGGCACGTGCAGGATGTCGACGCCGGCCATCTTCTTGAACAGCTCGCCGGCGAGGTGCTGCGACGTGCCGTTGCCGGCCGAGGCGTAGCTCAGCTTGCCGGGGTTCTTCTTGGCGTAGTCGATGATCTCCGGCACCGTGCGCAGCGTGACGTGCTTGCCGACCACGAGCTGGTTGTAGACGCCCGCGATGTTGCAGATCGGCACGAGGTCCTTGTCGACGTCGATCGGCAGCTTCTGGCCGGGCATCACCGGCGAAACGCAGAACGCCGCCATAGCCGCCAGCAGCACCGTGTGGCCGTCGGGGGCCGCCTTCGCGACCGTCTCGTTGGCGATGAAGCCGCTGGCGCCGGTCTTGGTCTCGACGATCACCTTCTGGCCGACCAGCGAGGCCGAGGCGTCCGCCAGCAGCCGGCATAGCAGGTCGGCGGTGCCGCCCGGCGGGAAGCCGCAGAAGATGCGGGCGTCCTGCTTCAGCGTCTGCGCGGCGGCCGGCCCGGCGATGGCGGCGCCGAGCGTGGTTCCCATGAGCGTCCTGCGATCGAGCATCGTGTCCTCCCGAAACGGTGTGAAGCCCGTGTGCCCGGGCCTTCGGCGCGCAGATTGCGCCAAGCCGCGGCCGGCGTCGATAGCCGATCGGCCCGCCGGACGCTCAGCCCGCCGCGGGCGCGGCCGCCATCCCGAAGGTGATGCGGTTGCCGTCGGGATCCAGCACGTCGAAGTCGCGCATGCCGTAGTCGTAGGTCGCCGGCGGCTTGACGACGCGGGCGCCGCGGGCGGCGAGCCCGGCGTGCACGGCGTCGACGTCGCGCACGAAGACGCAGAGGCCGCCCTGGCCAGGCGACTGCCTCGTCCCCGCCGCCGACAGCAGATGCAGCTGCACCTCGTCGCGGCACAGGCAGACGTAGCGCAGCGGCGCGCCCCACTCGAACGTGATGTCGAAGCCGAGCGCGTCGCGGTAGTGGTCGCGGGCGGCGGCGATGTCGCGCACGACGAACACCGCCGCGGCGCCCGTGAGCATCGGCGGGTCCGCGGCCTTGTCCGTCATCGCCACCCTCCCCTGTCCGGTGTCACGCCGCGCGCGCGTGGCGGCGCACGAAGGCCTCGTCGACCGTGATCCCGAGGCCGGGCCGGTCGGGCACCTCGACCATGCCGTCGACCACCGGGAACGCCTCGCGCGCCAGTTCCTGCAGCATCGGATTGCTTCCCAGCGAGTACTCCAGGATGAAGCCGGCCGACGAGGTCGCGGCCAGCGCCAGCCCGGCGGCGAAGCCCGGCGCGCCCGACCACAGATGCGGCGCCAGCCGCAGGTTGAACGCCGACGCGATGCCGGAGATGCGCACGCCCTCGGTGATGCCGCCGGCGATGGCGAGGTCGGGCTGCAGGATGTCGGCGGCGCGCAGTTCCACGAGCTCGCGGAAATCGTGGCGCGTGAACTCGCTCTCGCCGGCGCTGATGGGCACCGACGAGGAACGCCGGACCTCGGCCATGCCGGCCTTGTCGTCGCCCGACACCGGCTCCTCGAACCACATCAGGTCGCAGTCCTCGACCATGCGGGCGAAGGCCTTGGCCTCGGCTACGGTGAAGGTGCCGTGCGCGTCGCAGGCCAGCCCGACATCCGGGCCGAGCGCGGCGCGCGCCGCCCGCACCCGCGCCGCCGACCGCGCCGGCGTGCCGTCCATCACGCCCACGCGCATCTTCACCGCGCCGAAGCCGCCCTTGGCGATGTAGCCCTTGAGCTGGGCGCCGATGTTGTCGGCGTCGGCCCAGCCGCCCGAGGCGTAGGCCGGCATGCGTTCGGCGCGGCGGCCGCCCAGCAGGCGCCACACCGGCGCGTCGAGCGACTTGCCGAGGATGTCCCACAGCGCGATGTCGACGCCGCCGATCGCCGACAGGGTGATGCCGCGGCGGCCCAGCTGCGGCATGCCGTGGCCGCGGGCGATGGCGTGGCCGTCGCGCGGCGCGTTGTACATGACGTCCCACAGCCGCGAGATGTCGCGCGGATCCTGCCCGACCAGCAGCGGCGCCAGATCGTGGTTCACGATGGCGGCGAGGCCCGCGCACGACGCCGCCGAGCCGACGCCGGCCTTGGCCTCGCCCCAGCCGACCAGCCCGCCATCGGTCTCGACCCGCACGATCACCGAGTCGAACGACGACACGAGCCCGAAATTGCTGACGTGCTGTCCGGCGGCGGGGATCGGCACGTGCACCCAGGTGCCGTCTACGCGCTTGATCCGCATGGCGTGGCCCTCCCGGCGCGCTCAGGCGACCTTGTATTTCGCCAGCACGGCGCGGTCGATCTCGATGCCGAGGCCGGGCCCGTCGGGCACCTTCACGACGCCGCCCCTCTGCTCGATCGGCACCGTCGCGAGATGGTCGCGCAGCGGATTGGGCGTCTGCTCGAACTCCAGCATCGGCGGCATCGGCCGGAACGCCGGCGGCTGGTCGGGCAGCGCGGCGAGGAACTGCACCGTTGCCGCCAGGCCGATCGCCGAGCCCCAGGCGTGGGGCACGCACTCGACCCCGAAGGCGGAGGCCAGGGCGGCGATCTTGCGGCACTCCGAGAAGCCGCCGGCGGCGCACAGGTCGGGCTGCACGATGTCCATCGCCTTGCGCGCGATCACGTCGCGGAAGCCCCAGCGCGTGAAGTCGTTCTCGCCGCCGGCCACCGCCATGTCGAGCGCCCGCGTCACCTCGACGTAGCCGTCGTGGTCCTCGGGGCTGATCGGCTCCTCGAACCACAGGATGTCGTGCTCCTCCAGCATGCGGCCGAGCTTGATCGCGTTGGGCACCGAGAAGCAGTGGTTGGCGTCGACCGCCAGCTTGACGTCGGGGCCGATCGCCCGGCGCACCGCGCCGACGCGGGCGGCGTCGAGCTTCAGGTCGCCCAGCCCGATCTTCATCTTGATGGCGCGGAATCCGTCGGCCTTGAACTCCAGCGCCTCCTCGACGGCCTCCTCGACGAGGCGGTCCATGTCGATGAAATAGAGCCCGGTGGCGTAGGGCACGACCTCGGTCCGGTAGGCGCCGCCGATCAGCTTGTGCACCGGTTTGCCGACGGCGCGGCCGCAGATGTCCCACAGCGCGATGTCGATGCCGGAGATCGCGGAGATCGTCATCCCCGTCGTGCCGTAGTCCTTGATCCGGTTGTAGAGGTCCTCCCAGATCGCCTCGGTGTCGAACGGGTCGCGGCCGACCACGCGGGCGCGGTACTGCGTCTCGATCACCGCCTTGGCGACGGCGGCGGGCCCGTAGCACTCGCCCCAGCCGGTGACGCCCTCGTCGGTCGAGATCTCGACCACGCACGAGGCGCGGGTGCCGTAGACCCAGCCGCGCGCCGACACGAAGGGCTTCTCGACCTTGCTCTGGAGGATGTGGCAGGTGACGTCGGTTATCTTCATCGTCGCGCCGCCTCCCGCGCGGCCGCCGACCTTCGCACGCCGCGCGAAACGCCGGCAAGCCGGCGGCGCCGCCATGCGTCGGCGGCGTGCCGCCACGCGCGGCGGCGCCTTGCGGCGGTTCGCTCCGCCGCACTAGCCTCGCGCCAAAGGAAGCGGACGAACGGGAGGAACACGATGACAGGCCAAATCGCGCGACGCGGCGTCCTCGGCGGCGCGATGGCGCTGGCGGCCACCGGCGCGGCCCGCGCACAGGCGTGGCCGGCCAAGCCGGTGAAGATCGTCTGCGGCTATCCGCCGGGCGGCTCGACCGACGCCTTCGCGCGCGCCTACGGCGAATACTGCGCCGAGAAGCTGGGCCAGCCCTTCACGGTCGAGAACAAGACCGGCGCCGCCTCGATCCTCGCCTGCGAGTTCGTCGCCAAGTCGGCGCCGGACGGATACACGCTGCTGTTCACCAACTCCACGGCGCTGTTCCAGAACCAGGTGACGTTCAAGTCGCTGCCCTACGACACGGCGCGCGACTTCGCGCCCGTGGCGATGATGCCGGCCGGCCATCTGCCGCTCTACATCCACGCCGACATCCCGGCGAAGAACCTCCAGGAGTTCGTCGCCTGGGCCAAGGGCCGCAAGGTCAGCTACGGCACCTACGCCGCGGGTTCGCTGGCCCACGTCGTGTGCGTGAAGCTCAACGAGGTCTACGGTCTCAACATGGAGCCGGTCCACTACCGCGGCGAGGGCGCGATGTGGCCCGATCTGTGGGCCGGCCAGATCCAGGCCGGCATGGGCACTTTCCAGGCGGCCTCGGCCGGCTGGCGCCAGGGCAAGATCCGGCCGATCGCCGTGCCGACGATGAAGCGCATGGCGTCGAAGCTGCCGGACGTCGGCACGTTCCACGAGCAGGGCGCCACCCACCCCTACTTCCTGCTGGAGGGCGTGGTCGGCTGCCTGCTGCCGGCGGCGACGCCGCGTCCCATCGTCGAGCGGCTGTCGGCGCTGATGGTCGAGGCCGGAGCCACGCCGCGCATCCGCCAGCTCAACGACCAGTTCGGCGTCGAGGAGCCGGCCAAGGACTGGCGCGAGTTCGAGAAATTCTCGCGCGAGATGGGACCGCTGCTGATCCAGTCCGTGCGCGAGCTCGGCCTCACGCCGCAATAGCGCCGCCACCGGGAGCCCCGCCATGAAGATCACCGACGTCACGCTGACGCTGTTCGCGTGGGACGACATCCCCGCGACGACCTACGGCGCCCACACGGGCCGCTTCTCCGGCAGGAGCGATCTCGGGCTGTTGAGGATCCTCACCGACGCCGGCGTCGAGGGCCACGCCTTCCTCGGCTCGGCGATGAACCCCGGCAGCGTCGACGCCAAGGGCCTGATCACGCACCTCAAGCCGGTGCTGATGGGCCGCGATCCGCTGGAGCGCGAGCGGCTCAACCAGGACATCTGGCGGCGCCAGCGCTCGGCCGGCGTGCGCAACATCGGCGCCGTCGACGTGGCGCTGTGGGACCTCGCCGGCAAGGTCTACGGCCAGCCGATCCACCGGCTGCTCGGCACCTACCGCACCCGCTTCCCGGCCTACGCCAGCTCGGCCGTGCTGCCCTCGCCCGAGGCCTACGCCGAGGAGGCGGTGCGGTTCCGCGACGCCGGCTGGGCCGCCTACAAGATCCATCCGCCGACGCGCTGGCGCGAGGACATCAAGGTCTGCGAGGCCGTGCGCAACGCCGTCGGCGACGACTACACCATCATGCTCGACTCGACCTGGAGCTACGACTTCCCGGCCGCCGTCCGCGTCGGCAAGGCCGCCGAGGCGCTGGGCTTCTACTGGTACGAGGATCCGCTCGCCGACCAGGACATCTACAACTACGTCAAGCTCAAGCAGAAGCTGTCGATCCCGGTGATGGCGACGGAGTATCCCGTCACGGGCTACGACGGCTACGCGCCGTGGATCATGCTGCAGGCGACCGACTTCCTGCGCGGCGACGTGGCGGTGAAGGGCGGCATCACCACCCTGGTGAAGACCGCGCATCTCGCCGAGGCCTTCCGCATGAACTACGAGCTCCACCACGGCGGCAACTCGCTCAACAACGTCGCCAACCTGCACGTCATCGCCTCGATCCGGAACACCGAGTTCTTCGAGGTGCTGCTGCCCGACGGGGCGCAGAAATACGGACTGGCGAAGGATATCGTCGTCGGCCGCGACGGCATGGTCGAGGTCCCCGACGGACCCGGCCTGGGCGCCGAGATCGATTTCGCCCTGATCGAGCGCAAGAAGGTCGCGGTCCTGTCGTGACGCCGCGCGCCGCTCCGCGGGTGGCGGCGTGAGCCTGCCGGCGTCGATGGCCGGCGGGGCCGCCGCCGTGCGCAGCCGCGCCGTCGCTCGGTTCGACGGCATGAGCCCGGTGGCGCGCGCGATCTTTTGGATGATCGCCAGCGGCGTGCTGTTCGCGTTCCTCAACACCATCCAGAAATTCCTGACCCACCGCCGGCATCCGCCGGAGGTGGTCTGCCTGCGCTACCTCGTCGGCTCCTGCATCCTGCTGCCGCTGGCGATCCGCGCCGGCTGGGAGGCCTACCGGCCGAGGCGGCCGGGTCTGCACGCGCTGCGCGGCGTGTTCCACACCGGCGGCTCGCTGATCTGGTTCACGGTGCTGCCGCACGTCACGCTGGCCGAGACCTCGGCGATCGGCTTCACCGGCCCGATCTTCATGATGATCGGCGCCGCGCTGTTCCTCGGCGAGCGCATGTACCTGGCGCGCTGGGCGGCCACGCTGGGCGCGTTCGGCGGCGTGCTGATCGTGCTGTGGCCGGGCCTGCGGCACAGCGATCTCGGGAACACCTACGCGTTCTGGCTGCTGCTGAGCTCGCCGCTCATGGCGGTGTCGTTCCTCGTCTCGAAAGCGCTCACGAAGTACGAGCGGCCGGACGCCATCGTCTTCTGGCTGGGCATCATGCTGGGCGTGTTCACGATCCCCTTCGCGATCTGGAGCGTCGACTGGTCGGCCGCCGGCCCGGTATTCGCCGTCGTATGGCGATGGCCGACGCCGGTCGAATGGGGCCTGCTGGCGACCTGCGGCGTCATCGGCTCGACGGCGCACTACTGCCTGACGCGCTGCTACCACATCGCCGATGTCGGCGCCGTGCAGTCCGTGCGCTTCCTCGACCTGCTGTGGGCGTCGCTGCTCGGCTTCGTCGTGTTCTCGAACGTGCCGACGGTGTGGACGTTGACCGGCGGCAGCGTGATCTGCGCGGCGACGATCTGGATCGCGCGCCGCGAATCGCGCCGGCGTCCGGCGCCGGCTTCCTGAGACGAAGGAGAGAGACGATGGCCCGCCTGCCCTATCTCACGAAGGACGACCTCAAGGCCGAGGACAAGGAGCTACTGGCGCGCGACATCGCGCTCTACCGCATCCTCTCGCACAGCCCCGACGCGGCCCGCGCCTTCGGCACGCTGGGCAAGTTCATCCGCTTCGGCAGCAAGCTCGACGGCCGGCTGCGCGAGCTGGCGATCCTGCAGGTCGGCTACCTCGCGCGCTCGCCCTACGAGTATTCGCACCACATCAAGATCGGCTACGATTTCGGCGTCACCGATTCCGACATCCAGGCGATGATCGACGAGACCGAGGGCCGGCCGACCAGCCTGCCGGCGCTCGACAAGGCGGTGCTTCGCGCCGCGCGGGAGATGACCACCGGCCTGGCGATGAGCGACGCGACCTTCGCCGAGCTCAAGGCGGCGCTGCCCAACGACCTGCTGCTCGATCTCACCATCGCCATCGCTTTCTACAACGGCGTCGTGCGGGTGCTGGCGACGATGCGGGTCGACGTCGAGCCCGAGTACATGAAATATCTGGAGAAGTTTCCGCTGCCGAAGGATTGAGCGCCACCGCGCGCGAGGGAGGAAGACATGCGGCTCAAGGGCAAGATCGCCGTCGTCATCGGCGCCGGGCAGAGCCCCGGCTCCGGCATCGGCAACGGGCGCGCCACGGTGCTGCGCTTCGCGCAGGAGGGCGCCGCCACGCTGGCGGTCGACCGCGACCTGGCGTCGGCCGAGGAGACCGCCGGGCTGGCGCGCAAGGAGGGCGGCGACTGCGTCGCCTTCGAGGCCGACGTCACGCGCGAGGCGACGCTGAAGGCCGCGATCGACGAGGCGGTGCGCCGCTGGGGCCGGATCGACATCCTGCACTACAACGTCGGCGTCTCGATCGCCGGCGGCGACGCCGGGCCGCTGGAGATCACCGAGGAGGCGTTCGACCGCGTCAACGCCATCAACCTGCGCGGCGCGGTGATGGCCTGCAAGCACGCGCTGCCGATCATGCGCGCGCAGAAATCGGGCGTGATCATCCAGATCTCGTCGGTCGCGTCGGGATCGAACTATCCCTACGTCGCCTACAAGGCGTCGAAGGCCGCGATGATCGCCTACACCGAGCAGCTGGCCATCCAGAACGCCGAGTTCGGCGTGCGCGCCAACTGCATCCTGCCCGGCTTGATGGACACGCCGATGGCGGTCGACACGCGCGCCCGCAAGACCAACCGCAGCCGCGCCGAGGTCGCCGCCGAACGCGATTCGCGCGTGCCGCTGCGCGCCAAGATGGGCACCGGCTGGGACGTCGCCAACGCCGCGCTGTTCCTCGCCTCCGACGAGGCCAATTTCATCACCGGCGTGGCGCTCGCCGTCGACGGCGGCGCGCTGCTCAACCTCGTCCGGGAGTGACGCCGCGCGCGGCCTGATCCGGCGCGCGATCGGCGGGCGCCGCCGCGCGACGGGCCATCGAACGCGCATCCAGGATCGCGGTCGAATGCCCTCTCCGCCGCGCAGCGGGGGAGAGGGAACAAGACGCCGCTCCACGAATTTCGACTGTCCATCGCCGGGCGGTCAGTCGTGGTCGGCCGACGGACGGCCGCCGCGCAGGCCCTTCACGGTCGCCCGCTTGGCCTTCGATTCGAGCCGGCGCAGCTTCGAGCCGTGCGTCGGCCGGGTGGCGCGGCGCGCCACCGGCACCACGGCCGCCTCCTCCACCAGCCCGACCAGGCGCGCCAGCGCCGCGGCGCGGTTCATGGTCTGGGTGCGGTGGTCCTGCGCCTTGATGACAAGCACGCCGTCGCGCGTCAGCCGGCGCCCGGCCAGCCGCTCGAGACGCGCGCGCACGTCGTCCGGCAGCGACGGCGAATTGCGGACGTCGAAGCGCAGCTCCACCGCCGTCGAGACCTTGTTGACGTTCTGCCCGCCGGGGCCCGAGGCGCGCACGAAACTCTCCTCGATCTCGCCCTCGTCGAGCGCGACGCGCCGGTTGATCCGGATCACGGACGGACTCCGGCCGCCGCCAACCGCGGCGGCGGACGCTTGCGCAGCCGCACGATGGCGGCGTCGAGCGCCGAGAGGAAGCGCGAGCGGTCGGCGGCGGCCATCGGCTTCGGCCCGCCGGACACCTCGCCCATCGCGCGCAGGTCCTGCATCAGTTCGCGCATCGCCAGCGCCGCGCCGATCGAATCCGGTGTGAACGGCTTGCCGGTGTTGCCGATGACGGTGGCGCCGGCCTTGATGCAGCGGTCGGCCAGCGGGATGTCGGCGGTGACGACGATGTCGAGGGCGCCGGCGCGCCCGGCGATCCAGTCGTCGGCCGCGTCGAAGCCGTCGCTGACGACGACGCGCTCGATCAACGGGCTCGGCGGCACCATCATGAACGCGTTGGCGACCAGGATGGTCTTGACGCCGTGGCGCGCCGCCACGCGGTAGGTCTCGGCCTTCACCGGGCAGGCGTCGCCGTCGATGTAGATCGTGATGGCCGGCGTCGCTGACATGGCGCGGAGTCTAGTCGATTCCGCCGCCAACGGCCAATCCGGACGCATCGCGGGCCGCGCTCCTTGACTCGCGGCGGGCTCGGCCCGAGGTTGCGCCGCGGCCACGCGGCGGGAGCGTCCATGACTGTGCTGACTTCGACCCACTGGGGCGTCTACGAGGTCGAGATGCGCGACGGCCAGGCGCGTGCGCTGAAGCCGTTCGCCGGCGATCCCGATCCCTCGCCGATCGGTCTGCACATGCTCGATCCCGCGGTCGGCCGGCTGCGCGTGCTGCGGCCGGCGGTGCGCGAGAGCTGGCTGCGGCACGGGCCGGGCGCGGCGACCGACAAGCGCGGCGAGGAGCCGTTCGTCGAGGTGGGCTGGGACCGCGCCGAGGCGCTGGTCGCCGCCGAGATCGAGCGCGTACGCTCCAAGCACGGCAACGCCGCGATCTTCGGCGGCTCCTACGGCTGGTCGAGCGCCGGCCGCTTCCACCACGCCCAGAGCCAGATCCACCGCTTCCTCAACGCCTGCGGCGGCTACGTGCGCCACGTCGATTCCTACAGCCTCGGCGCCGCGCGCGTGCTCATGCCGCACATCGTCGCCTCGATGGAGGAGCTGTTCGCGATCCACACCAGCTGGGACGTGCTGGCCGCGAACACGAAGCTGTTCGTCACGTTCGGCGGCGTGCCGCGCAAGAACGCGCAGGTCAACGCGGGCGGCCCGTCGGAGCACCGCGTGCGCGACGGCCTGCGCCGGCTGCGCGCCGCCGGCGCGCGCTTCGTCAACGTCACGCCCACCGCCGACGACCTCGACACCGGCGGCGAGGACGAGTGGATCGCGATCCGGCCGAACACCGACACCGCCATGCTGCTGGCGATGGCCTACGTGGTCCACGACGAGAGGCTGCACGACCGCGGCTTCCTCGACCGCTGCTGCGTCGGCTTCGACCGCTTCACGCCGTATCTCACCGGCGCGGTCGACGGCGTGGCCAAGGATCCGCGCTGGGCCGAGGCGATCTGCGGCGTGCCGGCGGAGCGCATCGCGTCGCTGGCGCGCGAGATGGCGGGCACGCGCACGATGCTCAACATCGCGTGGTCGCTGCAGCGCTCGCACCACGGCGAGCAGCCGTTCTGGTCGCTGGTGGCGCTGGCCTGCATGCTCGGGCAGATCGGCCTGCCCGGCGGCGGCTTCGGGCTGGGCTACGGCGCCGTCAACCTGATGGGCAGCCCGAACGCGCGCTTCCCCGGGCCGACGCTGCCGCAGGGCGACAACGCGGTGAAGGCGTTCATCCCGGTCGCGCGCATCGCCGACATGCTGCTGAACCCCGGCGCGACGTTCGACTACAACGGCGCGCGCCATACGTATCCCGACATCCGCCTCGTGATGTGGGCGGGCGGCAATCCATTCCACCACCACCAGGACCTCAACCGCCTGCGCCGGGCGTGGCGCAAGCCCGAGACGATCGTGTTCAACGAGCAGTTCTGGACGCCGGCCGCGAAGATGGCCGACATCGTGCTGCCGGCGACGATGTCGCTGGAGCGCGACGACATCGGCTCGGCGACACGCGAGCGGCACGTGATCGCGATGAAGGCGGCGCGCACGCCGCCGGGCGAGGCGCGCGACGACTACGCGATCTACGCCGGCATCGCGCGGCGTCTCGGCGTCGAGGCCGCCTACACCGAGGGGCTCGACACGATGGGCTGGCTGGAGCGGCTCTACGGCGAGAGCCGCGCGCGCGCCGCCAAGGCCGGCGTCGCGCTGCCGTCGTTCGACGATTTCTGGACGGCGGGAATCGCCACCGCGGCGGATCCGACCGAGCCGCCGGTCATGTTCAAGGATTTCCGCGCCGATCCCGCCGCGCATCCACTCAAGACGCCGTCGGGCCGCATCGAGATCTTCTCGGAGCGCATCGCCTCGTTCGGCTACGACGACTGCCCCGGCCATCCCGTGTGGATGGAGCCGCGCGAATGGCTGGGCGCGGCGCACGCCGGAAAATTCCCGCTGCACCTGATCTCGGACCAGCCCTCGGACAAGCTGCACAGCCAGCTCGACCACAGCCCGCACAGCGCCGCCACCAAGGTCAACGGCCGCCAGCCGGTCACGATCAGCGCCGTCGACGCGCGCGCCCGCGGCATCGCCCATGGCGATCTGGTGCGCGTGTTCAACGAGCGCGGCGCCTGCCTCGCCTCGGCCGCCGTCAGCGAGCGCATCCGCCAGGGCGTGGCGCGGTTGTCGACCGGCGCGTGGTTCGATCCCGAGCGCGGCGGCGCCAACCGGCCGCTGGAGAAGCACGGCAACCCCAACGCGCTGACGCTCGACATCGGCGCGTCGAAGCTCTCGCAGGGCAGCGTCGCGCAGACCTGCCTGGTCGAGATCGAGCGCCATGACGGCGCCGCGCCGGCGGTCACCGCGCACACCCTGCCGCGCTTCGCCGCGGAGTAGCGGCGGCGCGCGGCGACGACGGACGCCGGTCGCGTCGCCGTCTCGCGCGCCACGCGTCGCGCGGCGCGCGTCAGATCGCGTTCATGCCGCCGTCGATCACCAGCTCCGAGCCGGTGACGAAGCGCGACTCGTCGGAGATCAGGTAGAGGATGCCGTAGCCGATGTCCTCCGGCGCGCCGAACACCCTCAGCGGGATGCTGCGCACGGCGCGCTCGCGCGCCTGCTCGGTCGACAACAGGCTCTCGCCCATCGGCGTCATGATGATGCCGGGATGCACGGAGTTGCAGCGCACCTTGTAGCCCTTGCGGGCGCAGTCGATCGCCACGGTCTTGGTGAACTGCCGCACCGCGCCCTTGCTGGCGCCGTAGGCCGCGAGGTCGGGCGTGCCCAGCAGCGCCGCCAGCGACGACAGGTTCACCACCGAGCCGCCGCCCGAGGCGCGGATCGCCGGCACGCCGTGCTTGCAGCCGAGGAACACGCCCTCGACGTTGACCGCGAGGATGCGCTTCCACAGCGACAGCTCCTCGGTCTCGAAGCGGCTGGGGATCGGCCCGCTGATGCCGGCGTTGTTGACCAGCCCGTGCAGCCCGCCGAACGCCGCCACGGTGTCGGCGACGACGCGCTTCCAGTCCGCCTCGCTGGTGGCGTCGTGCGCCATGAAGCGGGCGCGGCCGCCGATCTGCTGGACCGTCTCCTGGCCGCCGGCGGCGTCGATGTCGGTGACCACGACCGTGGCGCCCTCCGCCGCCAGCAGCCGCGCCGTCGCGCGCCCGATCCCCGAGCCCGCGCCGGTCACCAGCACCACTTTTCCATCGACACGCCCGGCCATCCGCTGCCTCCAATTTTGGGTCGTCCGCGGCGCAGGCTAGGGGTTTTCCGGGCGCGCCGGAACGCCGGATCCGCGTCACGGCGGGGCGCGAAATGCGGCGTCCGCGCCGCGCCGTTCCGGACAATGTGAATCCATATGCCACAGGCATCGGAACGATTCCGGGACGTCCGCCACCGGCCCGATTCGCGGTTTGTATATTGTATTTTGTATACAATATACAAAAGCGCGGATTCCGATGCGCAGAGCGGAATTGTGGTGTCCAACCGGTGTCCGCTTGACCCCTCCCCGCCGCCGGGTCATTTTATTACCCATGTTTCGACGCCCCACCGGCATTGGACGAATTAGCCACCCGGCCCTCATCGAGGTCCGGGACGTCGCTGTTCGTTCAAGTTTCCACCGGGAGTCCGTCGACCATGTCCGCCTTCGCCCCGCGCCAAGCGCGCGCTAGCACCCAGCCCCGCCACCCCCGCGCCGAGCCGGCCACCGGCGAGGTGTTCCATTGCTACGCGCTGGCCGCCGAGCCCGATCCCTCGGTGCTGCCGCGCGCGCTGGAGTTCATCGCCAAGCGCGGCCTGCTGCCCTACCGCGTCCACGCCGCGATGGAAGGCCGCGACGGTCGCGAGCTGGCGATCGACATGCAGGTCGGCGGCCTCGACCAGATGACCGCCGACCATGTCGGCGCGTGCCTGCGCCAGATCGTCGGCGTCAACGCGGTGATGATGTCGCTGATCACGCGGTAAGGAATGGCGGCGCGCGTCTATTCATGCCCCCTCCCCCTCAGGCGCCTGGTAAGGCGCCTGAGGGGGAGGGAGCCGGAAAAGGCGCGCCTTCATCAGCGCTCTTCGCCCCACACCGTCGCCTCGGTCCAGCCCAGGGCCGCGAACTCGGCGGCGCGCAGGGGCGCCTCGCCGGCGGCGAAGAACTCGTCGAGCTGCGGCGGCTTGACGTCGGTGGCCGACAGCATGGCGTGCGCCTGGCCGCGGTGGTGGGTCTGGTGCTGGAAGACGTGCATCAACAGGCGGTCGCGGCGTTCGATCTGGAATCCGGCATCACCGCGGCTGACGCGGGCCTCGCCGTCCAGCGCCGCGTCGGTCAGCGCGTCGCAGAACGCGATCAGGCGGCGGTCGACGGCGGATTGCTCGCGCTGGAGATCGGCGACCGTGGCGCAGGGAAGCTGGTCGGCCCACGCCTTCGGCCCGAGCGTGCCGCCCTCGAGCGCGTCGACGTAGAACCGGTCGATGATCAGGATGTGGTTGAGCGTCGCCTTGATCGACGGGAAGAAGCCCGTGCGCGGCGCCTCGAACGCGGCCTGCGTCAGCCCGGCGCACGCCGCGAGCAGACGGTGGTTGGCCCACGCGTTGTTGTAGGCCATGGCGCGGAAGGCGCCGACCAAAGTCGCGGGCATGGGAGGTTCTCCGGGTCCGGTGACGCGAGCCGCGGGAATCTATCCGACCATCGCGCCGCGGACGACTGGCGTCGATCGCCGCGGTCGCGCGGGTTTGGGGTCAGGCCTGCAAAACGGCATTTTTCATCGACGCGCGGCCGAAAAATCTGCCGTTTTGCAGGCCTGACCCCGAAGTGACGACTGCGCGGCGCCCGATGCTGGCGGATCGCAAAGTCGCGGGCATGGGAGGTTCTCCGGGTCGGGTGACGCGAGCCGCGGGAATCTATCCGACCATCGCGCCGCGGACGACTGGCGTCGATCGCCGCGGTCGCGCGCGAATTGGCGCCAAAGCGTCGCGGGACGCGAGGCTTGTCAGGGCGGCCGGCGGGTTCGATACTGCCGGCCAACCACCAGACGGCGCCGCGCCGACGCGGCAGCCGTCGTCCCGCCATCTCCCGCCCCCGGAGACGCAGCATGAATTTCGGCGCCGCCGTCTTCTCGACTCTTTTCGTGATGGCACCGGGTGAAGCGCCGGTCCCGCCCGCCGGCATGGTCGACACCGCCCGCGCGCCGGCGGCGATCGAGCGCCCGGCGCCGGCGCCCGCCGCGCCGGTCACCATCGCCAGCGTTCCGCCGGAGGCCGCGACCTCGACCGCGTCGGCGCAGCCGCGCAAATTCACCGCGACGCGGACCGCGACGCGCGCGCCGGCCACGACCGCGCGTCCGGCGACGGCCAAGGTCGCCGCGAAGCCCACCGCCACGCGTTCGGCGTCGGTCGCGCCGTCGAAAAGCGCCGCCGTGGCGCCGGCGAAGCGCGTCGCCGCGCCCGCGAAAGCCGCTGGACCGGTGAAGGCGGCGGGCCCCGCCAAGGCCGCGAAGCCGGCGCCGGCGAAGGCCGCCGTGGTCGCGAAGCCGACGCCGCCGGCTTGATCGGGGATTGATCGGGGCCGACGAAGTCCCGCGCCCGCTTTCAATCACGCTGTCGTCCGGCGCTCTCCTGTCATCCCGAGCGCAGCGAGGGATCCAGGTGCGGTCCCCTGGATCCCTCGCTGCGCTCGGGATGACAGAAGGAGTCGAACTGTCAGCGGGGCTCGTCCCCTCTCTCTACACCACGCCCGCCAAGCGTAGCGCGACGCCGGCGGCGGCGCAGACCGCAAGCACCCAGGTCATGCCGAGCTTGACGCCGAAGGCGAGGATCATCGCGACGGTGGTCAACCCCAGCGCCGCCCAGTTGACGCTGGCCAACGCCGGGACGTCCAGCGTCAGCGGTCCCCAGCGCAGCGTGTCGAGGCGCGCGAACAGCGTGTTGAGCGCGAACCACACCGCGAGATTGGCGATCACCCCGACCACGGCCGCGGTGATCGCGGCCAGCGCGCCCGACAACGCCTTGTTGCCGCGCACCGCCTCGACATAGGGCGCGCCGGCGAAGATCCAGAGGAAGCACGGCGCGAAGGTGACCCATGTCGCCAGCAATCCGCCGAGCGTGCCCGCGAGCAGCGGCGACATCGCGCCGGGATCGCGGAACGCGCCCATGAAGCCGACGAACTGCAGCACCATGATCAGCGGGCCGGGCGTGGTCTCGGCCATGCCGAGTCCATCCAGCATCTCGCCGGGCTTGAGCCAGCCATAGGTCTCGACGGCGGCCTGCGCGACATAGGCCAGCACCGCGTAGGCGCCGCCGAAGGTCACCACGGCCATCTGCGAGAAGAAGATGGCGATGCGGCCGAACACGTTGCTTGGCCCGACCGCGAGCAGGATGGCCGCGACCGGGATCAGCCACAGCGCCAGCCAGACCAGCGCGACGCGGATCGAGCGCCGTCCGTCCGGGCGGGCGTGGTCGGGCACGCGCGCGCCCAGCAGGCTGTCGGCGTCGGCGACCGCGTTCTTGGCGCCGCCGCCATGGCCGCCACCGGCCGCGAACAGGCTCGAGCCGGCGCGCGCGCCAAGGAAGCCGATCAGGCCGGCGGCGACCACGACGACCGGAAACGGCACCGAGAACAGGAACAGCGCGACGAAGGCCGCGACGGCGAGCCCGATCATCACGCGATTGCGCAGCGCCCGGCCGCCGACGCGCAGCACGGCCTGCAACACGATCGCCAGCACGGCGGCCTTGAGGCCGAAGAACAGGCCCTGGACGGCGGCGACGTCGCCCAGCAGCACGTAGGCCCAGGACAGGGCCATGATCGCCACGATCCCCGGCAGCACGAACAACCCGCCGGCGACCAGGCCGCCGGCGGTGCGGTGCATCAGCCAGCCGATATAGGTGGCGAGCTGCTGCGCCTCGGGTCCGGGCAGCAGGGTGCAGTAGGACAGCGCGTGCAGGAAACGCTGCTCGCCGATCCACTTCTTCTCGTCGACCACGATGCGGTGCATGACGGCGATCTGTCCGGCCGGGCCGCCGAACGACAGCAGCGCCACCCGCGCCCAGACGCGCAGCGCCTCGCCGAAAGTCACGCCGTGGTCGATCGCGGCGGTCGATGGATCGACCGCCGCCGCGGGCGTGGCCGCCGCGGAGGGGGTGGCGGCCGCGACCGGGCTGTCGCTCACGCGCCGGCTCCGGCGCGTCTGGTCTTGCCGGCGATCTTCGTCAGCGGCACCGGCGGCCAGTTGTGCTGTTCGTCGACCGCGTCGCGGCACCAGCGGTAGAAGGCGTCGTAGAGGCCCATGGCGGCCTCGAGCTGCTGGAGATCGTCGGCGTACATGCGCGACAGGCCCAGCGACACCGCCAGCAGGCCGGCCGATTCCGGCGCCAAGTCGAGGCGCGCGGTGTCGGCGCCGCGCACGATCAGCGCCAGCCGGTCGAGCGCCGGCGTGCGCAGGCCGAATTCCTCCAGCATGACGTCGAAGGTGCATTTCTCGCCGCGGTGGCTCCACAGCACGCCATCGCCCTCGATGTCGAACGGCGTGGCCGCGAAGCGCTCCGCCACCGCCGGGACCTCCGACGGCGCCACGAACAGGAACACCGCCGCCGGATCGACGAAGCGGCGGATCAGCCATGGGCAGGCCAGACGGTCGATCTTGGGCCGCGCGCGGGTCACCCATACGGTGCGGCCTTTCGCGTCGCGCGGCGGCAGGCGCGCCACCGACACGGTCGGGAGCGACGCGGCCGTCCAGGCCAGCGCGCCGCCTTCCAGAGACTCGGCGGGCGAACCGGCGTGGCGCAGCCACGCGGCCGCGCCCTGGCTGAGCTTGAGGCCCTTCTGGCAGACGACGACGGCGGCGCGGCCGGCGAATTCCGGCGCCCAGCCGGCGGCGTCGGCCCACGGGCGGCGGACGGCGCCGGGGATCAGCCGCGGATCGGTGGCGAAATCCTCGTCGGTGCGCACGTCGACGATCGCCGGGCAGTCGGGCCGGCCGATCAGGCGGGAGAGCTTGTCGATGGAGATGGTGGCGGGTGCGGGCATGGTCGGTGCGTCCTCGTGTTGTGTGGACGCGATGCTTTGGCATGCCGCCTCATGGGGAGATCGCGATCCCCATGCCGTCATCTCGCCGAGGCGGCGGCGGTCTGTCAAGCGGCGGGACGCGCGGCGGCGCCGAAGCACATCACCCGCGCGCGGGAGAACGGGCGCGGTGTCATCGCCCTCTCCGCCGCGCAGCGGGGGAGAAGGAGGGGACCCATGCGAAGCATGGGGAGGGTGAGGTGGTCGTCGCGAAGAGGCGGGTGTTCGGTGGCCGCGGAAGCGATCTCCGCTTCAGCATCTCCTACGCCATCGACACCACCTCACCCTTCCCGCGCTACGCGCGGGCCCCTTCCCTCTCCCCCGCTACACGGCGGAGAGGGAGCGAAGGTGCACCGCATACGCGTCCTACCGTCGCGCGAGGGCGTCGTAGTCGGCCTTCAACGCCGCGACGATATCGGCGACGCTGTCCTCGCGGTCGATCAGGTCGATGCCTTGCCCGGCGCTGTGGATGCCCTTCCACGGCTTGGGCTCGTCGCCCAGCAGGCCGCGGTAGCGGTAGCCCTCGTCGCGCGGCTTCAGCGTGTCGGGATCGTAGCCGGCGGCGGCGATGCTGGGCTTGAGCCAGCTCGCGGTGGCGCCGGTGAAGGCGTTGGTGATGACGAGGTCCGACATCGTGCCGTCGATGATCATGCGCTTGTGCGCCGGCTCGGCGAGGCTCTCCGGCGTCGGGATGAAACGCGTGCCCATGTAGGCGAAATCGGCGCCCAACGCCTCGGCGGCGCGGATGCCGACGGCGTCGCCGATGGCGCCGCCCAGCACGATGGCGCCGTCCCACCAGCGCCGCACCGCGCGGGTGAAGGCGAAGGGCGATACCGAGCCGGTGTGGCCGCCGGAGCCCGACGCGACCAGCGCCAGCCCGTCGACGCCGCATTCCGCGGCCTTGCGCGCCAGCGCCACGCTGTTGACGTCGGCGATCACCAGCCCGCCATAGGCGTGCACCGGCTCGACCACGCGCTTGGGCGAGCCCAGCGCCGTGATCACCACCGGCGCCTTGTGGCGCACGATCAGCTCGAGATCGGCCTCGAAGCGCGGGTTGCTGGAATGGCTGTTGATGTTGGCGGCCCACGGCGCCACCGGCACGGCGGGGTTCCCGGCGCGGGCGGCGTCGAGCCGCGCCACGATGTCGACGAACCACGCCTCGAGCTCGGGGATGGTGCGGCGGTTGGCGAGCGGAAAGCCGCCGACGATGCCGGCGCGGCAGGCGGCGACCACCAGGTCGGGGCCGGAGATCAGGAACATCGGCGCGCAGAACACCGGCAGCGCCAGCCCGTCCTTGAGGCCGGCGATCGTCATCGGAAACGCGCTCATGATCCCATCATCTCCACAACGGCCTTGCCCACGACCTTGCGTTCGCTGATGGCGCGCAGGCCGTCGGCGGCGCGCTCCAGCGGAAATCGGTGCGATATGTGCGGCCGCATCACGCCGGCGGCGGCGAACTTGGGGAACTCGCGGGCGTAGTCGGCGGCCATCGAGCGGTCGTGCCGCGAATGCTCGCCGGCGCGCACGCCCAGCACCGACAGGCATTTGATCAGCACGTGGTTGCTCTTGAGCGTGGACGGCGAACCGGACGTGAAGCCCACGATCAGCAGCCGCGCGCCGAAGGCGCAGCAGCGCAGCGACCGCTCGAGCAGCTCGCCGCCCACGGGATCGAACACCGCGTCGACGCCCTTGCCGCCGGTCAGCGCCTTGACCTCGGCGACGAAATCGCGGTCGCGGTAGTTGACCACCGCGTCGGCCCCCTGGGCGCGCACGACGGCGAGCTTGCCGTCGTCGCCGCCGGTGGCGATCACCCGCGCGCCGAGATGCTTGCCGAGCTGCACCGCCGCCATGCCGACGCCGCCGGTGGCGCCGTGCACCAGCAGGGTCTCGCCCTCGCGCAGGCGGGCGCGGTGGACCAGCGCGTTGTAGGCGGTGGTGGCGCCGACCCGGAACGAGGCGGCCTCGGCCCACGACCAGCCCTCCGGCGCCCGCATCGAGATCTGCGCCGCCGTCACCGTGGCGTACTCGGCGAAGCAGCCCGGCCGCTTGCCGATCACGACGCGGTCGCCCACCGACCAGCCGGCGAAGTCCGCGCCCACGGCGACGATCTCGCCGGCCGCCTCCATGCCGGGGATGAAGGGCAGCGCCGGCTTGTGCTGGTAGCCGCCGGCCACCATCAGCACGTCGGGGAAGTTCAGCGCGGCGGCGCCGATCCTGATCAGCGCCTCGCCCGCCTTCGGTTCGGGCACCGGCATCTCGACCAGCCGCAGCACGGACGGATCGCCCAGAGTCTCGCAGACGACGGCGCGCATGGATTTACCGATCCCGTTGTTTCGTGGGACGGTAGCGGCGGTTCCGGCGTCCGTCGAGGCGCCGGCGGCGGGAGGGCACGCATGGCGAAACGGCGGCGTTCCGGACGCAAGGGCGCGCGGGCGCCGGCCGCCGCGCCGTCGTGGCACGTCGCCCCGGCCGGGATCGTGGTCGCGCTGACCGCGGCGGTCCTGTGGATCGCCAGCGACTGGCTGGTCGGACCGGTCGAGGAAGGCGCGCGGAACGAGATCGAGATGACGCTGCGCATCGCCGGCATGATCGCCGTCTGCATCTCGGTGGCGGCGTTCGGGCGGCGCGAGCCGTGGCTGGCGAGCTCGATCGCGCTGACGCTGGGGATCGCGGTGACGCTGTTCGAGATCGCGCCGGCGATCGTCTCGGTCGCCGCCGTGACGATCATCGTCGTCGCCGTCATCCGCCGCAACCTGAGGGCCGCGCGCTGACGCGCCGCGCTCAGTCGAGGTCGAAGGCGTCCTTGTAGTCGAGCTTCAGCGCCGGGTCCTGCTCCTCCTTGAGCAGCAGGCAGTTGCCGACCACCAGCACCTCGATCTCGCTGCCCATGAAGCAGCGGAACGCGTCCTCCGGCGTGCACACGATCGGCTCGCCGCGGACGTTGAAGCTGGTGTTGACGATCACCGAGCATCCCGTCTTGTCGCGGAAGCGCGAGATCAGGTCGTGGTAGGGCTTGTTGGTCTCGGCGTGCACCGTCTGGATGCGCGCGGAGTAGTCGACGTGCGTGACGGCGGGGATGTCGGAGCGCGGCACGTTGAGCTTGTCGATTCCGAACAGCGCGCTCTCCTCGGCCGTCATGGCGCGGCGGCGCGACTCCTCGACGGGCGCGACCATCAGCATGTAGGGGCTGTCGGCGTCGTAGTCGAAATACTTCGCCACGTCCTCGCGCAGCACCGCCGGCGCGAACGGGCGGAACGACTCGCGGTACTTGACCTTGAGGTTCAGCGTCTTCTGCATCGTGGGCGAGCGCGCGTCGCCGAGGATCGAGCGGCCGCCCAGCGCGCGCGGCCCGAACTCCATGCGGCCCTGCATCCAGCCCAGCGCCTTTTCATCCGCCAGCGCCTGCGCCGCGCGCTCGATCATCTCGTCGTAGGACAGCACGTGGACCTTGGCGCCGGCCTTGCGCAGCCGTTCCGCCGCCTCGGCGTCGCCGAACACCGGCCCCAGATAGGAGCCGGCCATGCCGTCCATCTTGCCGTTCAGCGCGCGCGGCTGGCGGCAGTAGCCGTGGTAGGCGGCCAGCGCCGCGCCGACCGCGCCGCCGGCGTCGCCGGCCGCCGGCTGCACCCAGATGCGGTCGAAGGCGCCGTCCTTGTGGATCTTGCCGTTGGCGACGCAGTTCAGCGCCACGCCGCCGGCCAGGCACAGGTCGCGCGCGCCGGTCTCCTTGGCGATCGAGCGCGCCAGCCGCAGCACGACCTCCTCGGTCACGGCCTGCACCGAGGCGGCGAGGTCCATCTCGCGCTGCGTGAGAAGCTGCTCGGCCTTGCGCGGCGGGCCGCCGAACAGCGCGTCGAACTTCTCGTTCGTCATGCGCAGGCCGGTGCAGTAGTCGAAGTACGAGAGATCGAGCCGGAAGCTGCCGTCGGGCTTGAGGTCGACCAGCTTGTCGAGGATCGCGTCCTTGAAGCGCGGCTCGCCGTAGGGCGCCAGCCCCATCACCTTGTACTCGCCGGAGTTCACCTTGAAGCCGGTGTAGTAGGTGAAGGCGGAGTAGAGCAGCCCGAGCGAGTGCGGGAAGTGGATCTCCCGCAGCATGTTGAGCTCCGACCCCTCGCCCATCGCCAGCGAGGTGGTGGCCCATTCGCCGACGCCGTCCATGGTCAGCACGGCCGCCTTCTCGAACGGCGAGGGGAAGAACGCGCTGGCGGCGTGGCTCTGGTGGTGCTCGCCGAACAGCAGCCGCGTCTCCCAGTCGAAGTCCGGCTCCCACTTGCGGAACTCGTCCCGCAGCATCGACTTCTGGAACAGCTTCTCCTTGAGCCACACCGGGATGGCCATGCGGAACGAGGTGAAGCCGCGCGGCGCGAAGGCGAGGTAGGTCTCCAGCAGGCGCTCGAACTTCAGGAACGGCTTGTCGTAGAACGCGACGTAGTCGACGTCCTTGAAGGCGATGCCGGCCTCGGCGAGGCAGTAGTCGATGGCGTGCCGGGGGAAGCGCGAATCGTGCTTCTTGCGCGTGAAGCGCTCCTCCTGCGCCGCCGCCACGATCGCGCCGTCGACCACCAGCGCCGCGGCGCTGTCGTGGTAGAGGGCGGAGACCCCGAGGATGCGCACGCGCCGCCGTCCCGTCCGCTGGCTAGAAGATCGTGTAGATGAACGGGCCGATCGCGGTCTGCGTCAGCGCCAGCAGGCCGCCGAGCAGCACCATCACCACCACGATCGGCATCAGCCAGTACTTCTTGCGCACGCGCATGAAGGCCCAGAGTTCGCGGATCAGCCACATCGCGGGAGTCCCTTTCAGCCCGTCAGTACTGGTTGCGCATCGTCTCGGGCGGCGGGCCCGGCGGTTCGCGCGCGATCCAGTAGCTCGCCGCCGCCGGGTCGCGCTTGAGCCGCAGCAGGTCGGCCCCGCGCCAGCGCATGAACAGCCCGATCGGCGTCATCACGCCGTAGAACATGATGCCGAGGATGATGGGATTCATCACCCTGCCGATCAGCATCCCGAATTTCGTCCACGCCTTGTTCAGCGGCCCGAGCGCGGCCGGGGCGGCCAGCGCCAGGACCCCGAACGCCGCCGCCAGTCCGCCGGCGTAGGGCCACCACGTGCCGGCGTGCCACCACGACCAGCCCGCCACGACGGCGCAGACCGCCATGAAGACCAGCCCGAACGCGCGGTCGGAGCCGCCGCCGTGGTCCTCGGGCCGATCATAGCTCTCGTGCGTGCCGCCGCCCGCCATGCCGATCTCGCACCTGCGAAGGTTGCTGGATGAAACTTTCGAAGCGGCTGTTAGATCGCTGAATCAGTGGGTTAAGTCAATGGCTGCCGCGTCTGGGCGGTCCAACGTCTTCTCCCTCTCCGCCGCGCAGCGGGGGAGAGGGAAGGGGCCCGTCGCGCAAGCGACGGGAAGGGTGAGGTGGTGCCCGCAACGTCGATGACGTTCGACATCGAGACCTCGACATCTCCTCGCCGCGCTCGTGGCGATACAGCCACCACCTCACCCTCCCACGCCTTCGGCGCGGGCCCCGCCCTCTCCCCCGCTGCGCGGCGGAGAGGGAATTCCGGGCGGGACGACCTACAACCGGGCGCCGCCAGCCGCCCCGCTACGCCCTCACCGCCAACCGCCCCGGGTCGCCGACGAGGCGGACGGCCATGGGGGTGGTGCGGCCGCGGATCTCGATCTCGCGGCGGGGCCAGTCGCGCAGGTCCATCTCCGACAACTCGACCAGCTCCTGCGACACGACAAGCACGCAGCCCAGCTCCTTGGTCATGCTCTCCAGCCGGCTGGCGGTGTTCACGGTGTCGCCGATGGCCGTCAGGGTCACGGTGCGGCCGTGGCCCATCTCGCCGACGATGGCCGGGCCGGCGTGCAGTCCGATGCCGATGCGCAGCGGCTCCGCCAGCTCGCCGGTCAGCGAGGCGTTGAGGCCGGCCAGCGCGTCGGACATGCGGCGGGCGGCGTCGAGCGCCTGGCGCGCCGCCGGCCCGGCGTCGGTGTCGAGCCCGAACACCGCCATGATGCCGTCGCCGATGAACTTGTCGATGTGCCCGCCGGCGTTCTGGATGGCCTCGCCCATCGACCGGAAATAGCGGTTGAGGATGAACACCACGTCGAACGGCAGCCGCTTCTCGGACATCGCCGTGAAGCCGCGCAGATCGACGAACATCACGGCGACGACGCGCTCGCTGCCCAGCGCCAGCCGGTGGCCGCCCAGCCCGCCGCGCGGCCCGACCGCCGGCGGCAGCAGCGGCGTGACCCCGTAGGTGCCGCCGCGCGGCCGCGTCTGGCACGCCAGGCGCACGCCCAGCGGCGCGCCGATGCGCTCCAGCACGCGCACCTCCTCGGCCCCGGCCGCCGGCAGGCTGGCGGCGGCGGGCCCGCTGATGCGCACGCGGCAGGTCGAGCAGCGGCCGCGGCCGCCGCAGACCGACGCATGCGGCACGCCGCCGACGCGGCTCATCTCCAGCACGCTGGGACCGGCCGGCAGGGCCACGACGCGCCCGCCGGGATACTCCAGCCGCACCACGCCGTGGCGGCGTTCCCACAGGTCGCGCAGCGGCCGCGCCAGCAGCACCGCGACGATCACCCCGGCGACGACGTAGCGCAGCGTGTCGGCCAGCGCGTAGAGGCGCAGCACCGCGTCCTTGTCCGGCGCGTTGAGCCCGGCGGCGACGGCCAGAAGATCGGGCGTCGTCTCCAGCAGCTCGGCCGCCTCGCGCAGCGCCGAGGCGACGCCGGCGATGGCCAGGGTCGGCAGCACCAGCGCCAAGCCGAACAGCCACGGCGCCACCGGCGCGTACCACGGCTTGAGGCGCAGCCAGAAGCGCAGGCCGACGCAGCCATGGATCCAGACCACGAGGATCAGCGCGAACTGCCGCGCCGCGACCCACGGCTCCATCGCCATCGGCCACAGCACCCAGAAATACGCCGTCAGCACGCCGTCGATGTGGTGGGCGCCCCGGGTCTGCACGAAATGGTCCATGCCCAGCGGCAGGATGGTCAGGCCGAGCGCGAGCTGGGTCCACTCCGCGACTGTCAAGCGCAGGCGCCGGCGGCGGAACACCGCCCACAGCACGAGGCAGAAATGGACGGTGATCGCCAGCGCCAGCACGCCACTGCCGACCGGGCCGCGCCACACCGCGGCGAACAGCGCGAGGCCGGCGTCGGCGGTGGCGATCGAGAACAAGCCCAGCGCGTGGTTCAGCAGATGCATCGTCACGAAGACGAACAGCGTCAGGCCGGAGATCAGGCGCAGGCGGGCGATCATTCCATCGAATCCGGACTCCCAGGACGTGGCCGCAGGATCGACCGCGTCTCCCTCGGGATCAACACCGCGGCGACGGGTATATTCCCGGCCTGTCGGTCGTCACTTGCCGACCAGCGGCAGCACGGCCTCGGGCGGACGGCCGATGGCGGCGCGCTTGCCGACCACGACCACCGGCCGCTGCAAGGTGATGGGATGCGCCGCGATCAGGCCGACGACGTCCTTGCGCGTGAGCGCCGCGGGCTTGAGGCCGCTCTCCTTGAACGGCGGCTCCTCGGGGCGCACCAGCGCCCGGGGTTCGCCGCCCAGCGCGTCGAGCAACGCCTCGACCTCGGCCCGGCTCGGCGGCGCCTTGAGATACTCGCGGATCTCCGGCTCGACGCCGTGGGCGCGCAGCAGCGCCAGCGTGTCGCGCGACTTGCCGCAGCGCGGGTTGTGCCAGATCACGACCTTGCCGGTAGCGCGCGGTGCCATTGGTTGTCTCCTTCGTGCCGCATCGCCGGGCGCCGCATTGGCGACGGCGGTTGGTCCATCATCGGCGCTGAACGACGCCATTGCGGCCGGGAGTAAGGCGTACTCATGAGACGGCAGCGCGGACGACGAGAGAATCAGTGTTGTCCGTCAGGGCCATCCAAGACAACATCATATTGGCGGACCCTGCGGTGGCCGGTAGACGAGATCACGCTGACCGCCCGGATGGTAGAGAGCGACGACATGACAGGTTTGAGCCGTCGGTACGGCATTTCTCTTGGCGCCGCGATCTGCGGACTTTTCCATTTTGCAGGCGGAACCCTCATCCTCACCGGTCTTTTCTTGTCGCTTGGCACCGTCGCCTCGCCAGCGATCGCGCAGTCGGCAAGTGAGCTGCCCTCGCTCGATCCGCGCATTTCACGCTTGGACGCGACCTATTGGCGATGGCATTTGGTTCTCGCCGTTTTTCCACTGAATATGCTTCTACGCGAACCCCGTCGTACAGACCGACGTAGCGGCACACATACAGCTCTTTGAAAGAGGACGAAGTCACCTTTCAGTGCAACCGCATGTCGTCCATCGTTCCGATGGATGTGTCGCCGTCGCGCTTCAATACCATGCTCCACCAAAATCCTACGGAAACGGCATCTTTATCTATATGGGACAGAAAGAACTCGAGTCCTTCGAAGTATCCTGCGTGCTTAACTCGATATTCAGCGCCGTTGGCATTCCACTTTCGGCGAGCGAGTCGCAGTGGCGACGCGGTATGAAGCTCGGTGAGCGTAGCTATCTTTTCAATGACGATGCGATGACACAAATCGTGGAATCGATCACACGCTTTGGACGCAATGGCGAGCGCCTCGCGCCCCGTTTCTTGTCAGAATGATGCGCCTAGGGCCGGATCGCATTTCCTTGCCGCGGCATCGTTCACCGCGACCCGCGCGGACACCACCTCACCCTTCCCATGCTTCGCATGGGCCCCTTCCCTCTCCCCCCCGCTGCGCGGCGGAGAGGGAGAAGATCACGCCGGCGCGGCGAGGGTAGAGGCGCTGGCGAGGGCGTGGATCTCGAGGCGGCCGCGGCGGCCGCGGACGTCGATCTCGTGCCTGAGGGCGCCGTCCAGCGACGCGCCGGCCAGCTCGACGACGCTCTGCGACACCACCAGCTCGCAGGCCAGCTCCTTGGTCATCGCCTCCAGCCGGCTGGCGGTGTTGACCATGTCGCCGATCGCCGTCACCGAGGAGGCACGGCCGTAGCCCATCTCGCCGACGATCGCGTTGCCCGCGTGGATGCCGATGCCGATGCGCAGCTCGATGTCGAGGTCGACGCGCAGCGCGCGGTTGAGCTCGATCAGCGCCAGCGACATGCGCCGCGCGGCGTCGAGCGCGCGCCGCGCCGCGTCCGGCGGCTCGCCGTCGAGCCCGAACAGCGCCATCACGCCGTCGCCGACGAATTTGTCGACATGGCCGCCGGCCGCCTCGACCGCCGCGCCCATCGCCCGGAAGTAGCGGTTGATGACGAACACCACGTCGTAGGGCAGCCGTCCCTCCGCCAGCGTCGTGAAGCCGCGGATATCGGCGAACAGCACGGCCACGACGCGCTCGCGGCCCTGCGCCGAGGGCCGCCGCCACGCCTCGGCCGGCCCCGCGGTCGGCGCGACCAGCGGCGTCACCAGGTACTCGCCCGGTGGCGGGCGCACCTGGCAGGCGAGGCGGACGCCATCGCCGGCGCCGACGCGCGCCAACACCTTCGCCTCGGCCGCGTCGGGCGGCGCGAGACGGGCGATGTCGGGTCCGGCGATGCGCGCGCGGCAGGTCGAGCAGCGGCCGCGGCCGCCGCAGACGGAGGCGTGCGGGATGCCGGCGGAGCGGCTGATCTCCAGCAAGGTCGGGCCGGCCGGCGCCGAGGCGACGCGCGAATCGTAGGACACGCGGACCACGCCGTTGCGGCGGTTCCACAGGTCGCGCAGCGGACGCGCGGCCAGGGTCGCGGTCAGCAGCGAGAGGGCGGCGAGCTTGAGCGCGTCGGAGAGCGCGTAGATCTTCTCCGCGAGTCCGGGGCCGACACGCAGATCGCCCGGCAGGCGGCGCGCGATCTCCGGATCGGCGACCATGGCCGCGACCTCGCGCAGGCCGACGCCGGCGCCGGCCAGCGCCAGGGTCGGCAGCGCGACGGCGGCGGCCAGCAGCCAGGGCGACGCCGGCCCGTACCATGGCTTCAGTCGGCCGATGCGATGCAGGCCGACGCAGCCGTGGATCCAGACGATGAGGACCAGCGCGAAAAGCTGGACGAGGCCGGTCCAGCTCAGCGCGCTGAGCAGCACCCAGACGTAGGTGGTGTTGACGTCGTGGAGTTCCGCCGCGCCGCGGGTGGCGACGAAATGCGCCATGCCCACCGGCAGGATGGAGACGCCGAGCGCGAGCTGGATCCACTCGATGACGGGCATGCGCAGCCGGCGGCGGCGGAACACCGACCACAGGGCCAGCGCGAAATGCGCGGCGAAGGCGCCGTAGAGGACCACGGTTCCCGGCAGCCCGCGCCACACCGCCGTGAAGACGACGAGACCCTCGTTGGCGAGGCCGACCGAGCCCAGCAGCAGCGCGTGGTTGATCAGATGGCTCGCGGCGTAGACGAACAGGACGACGCCCGACCACAGGCGGATCCGCGCGGTCATCGCGCGCGCCTCAGCCGCAGCGGTATTGCCACGGGACCTCGGCGCCGTTGGCCGTGAAGCGGCCGTCGCGGATCGTGTGGTCGCCGCCGATCTGGCGGTTCCATAGCGCGCGCAGGCGCTTGTCGCCGTCCTTCGCCAGCGCGTAGACGCGGACCATCGCGAAGGCGCGCAGGTCGATGACGACCTCGATGTTTCCGTCCTTGCCGATGACGGCGGCGAGCACCTCCGTCGTGTCGTTGCGGGCGGGGGCGCCGAGATCGCGTTCCATCACGACGCGGCCGTCGTCGCGGGCGACGTAGCGGACATAGACGTTGCGGTCGCCCGGCGGCCGCTCGCAGGACGGCGCCCAGGTGCCGATCAGGCCCCATTTGATGGCCGCCTCGGCCGCCATCTGCGCCGCGGGACGCGTCGCGGGCGGCGGCGCGGTCTGGGCGGTGGCGCCGAGCGGCGCGCCGAAGGCGAGCGCCGTCGCCGACGCCATGATCCATCCGCGCATCGTCCCGATCATCGCGATCCACTCCCTGCCAGCACGGCCGCATTGTACCAGCGATCCGCCGATATGCCCTTGTGCGAACTGGCGGATGGGTAACAGAAGCGTCCGGGCGGATGGACCCTCCCCCGCGGCGGCCCCCGGGCGGCCCCGCCCCCGCCCCGCCCCCCCCCCCCCCGGCGCGGGCGGCCCCCCGGCCCCCCCCCCCCCCCCCCCCCCCCCCCCCCGCGGGCGCCCCCCCCCCCCCCCCCCCCCCCGCCCCCCCCCCCCCCCCCCCCCCCCCCCCCCCCCCCCCCGGCATCCCCCCCCCCCGCCCCCGCCGCCGGCCCCCCCCCCCCCCGATCCCCCCGCCCCCCCCCCCCCGCCCCCCCCCCCGCCCCCATCCCCCCGCCCCCCCCCGCCCCCCCCCCCGGCCCCCCCCCCCCCCGCCCCCGCCCCCCCCCCCCCCCCCCCCCCCCCCCCCCCCCCCCCCCCCCCCCCCCCCCCCCCCCCCCCCCCCCCCCCCCCCCGCCCCCGCGCCCCCCCCCCCCCCCCCCCCCCCCCCCCCGCCCCGGACCCCCCCCCCCCCCCCCCCCCCCCCCCCCCCCCCCCCCCCCCCCCCGCCCCCCGCCCCCCCCCCCCGCGGCCCCCCCCCCCCCCCCCGCCCCCCCCCCCGGCGCCCGCCCCGGGCGCCCGGCGCCCCCCGGCCGCCCCCGCCCGCGGCCCCCCCCGCGGCCCCCCCCCCCCCCCCCCCCCGCCCCCCCCGCCCCCCCCCCCCCGGCCACCCCCCGGCCCCCCCCCCCGCCGCCCCCCCCCCCCCCCCCCCACCCCCCCCCCCCCCCCCCCCGCCCCCCGTCCCCCCCCCCCCGCCCGCCCCCCCCCCGCCCCCGGCCCCCCCCCCCCCCCCCCCCCCCCCCCCCCCCCCCCCCCCCCCCCCCCCCCCCCCCCCCCCCCCCCCCCCCCCCCCCCCCCCCCCCCCGCGCCCCGCCCCCCCCCCCCCCCCCCCCCCCCCCCCCCCCCCCGGCCCCCCCCCCCCCCCCCCCGCCCCCCCCCCCCCCCCCCCCCCCCCCCCCCCCCCCCCCCCCCCCGCCCGCCGCGCGGGGGGGCGCGCCGCCCCCCCCCCCCCCCCCCGCCCCCCCCCCCCCCCCCCCCCCCCCCCCCCCCCGCGTCCCCCCCCCCCCCCCCCCCCCCCCCCCCCCCCCCCCCCCCCCCCCCCCCCCCCCCCCCCCCCCCCCCCCCCTCCCCTCCCCACCCCCCCCTCCTCCCCCCCGCCCCCCCCCCCCCCCCCCCACCTCCCCCCCGCCCCCCCCCCCCACCTCCACCCCCCCCCCCGCCCCCCCCCCCCCCCCCCCCCCCCCCCGCCGCGCGGGGGGGGCCCCCGCCCGGCGGGAGGATGAGGTGGTCGTCGTATCGGGCGCGAAGACGCTGAAGGAGCATCGAGCATCCGTATCGAACACCGATGATTTCATCGCGACCACCTCACCCTTCCCATCGCTTCGCGATGGGCCCCTTCCCTCTCCCCCGCTACGCGGCGGAGAGGGAGAGAACGGCGGCGTCGCTACCCTTCCGCCCGTGAAGTCCCTAACCCCTCCGCCCGCGAAGCCCCTACTCGTCCCGCAACGCATCGATGTCGGTGGCGTCGACGACGCGGCGGGCGATGGCGAGGGGGAAGCCGGCGCGGCCCATGGCGGCGAGATGCTTGTCGCGGCGCTCGGCGCGGGTGGCGGGATCGGAGAACGGACCGAGGCGACGCCGCCGCGCGAGTTCGATGGCGGCGGTGAGTTCGCCCGCGCCGTCCGCGTCGCCGGCCTCCTCGCGCACCGCCGCCATCGCCCCGTCGATGTCGTCGCGCGGCACGCCGGCATGCGCCAGCTTCTCGCGCACGCGGCGGGTCGACGTGCCGCGGCGGCGCAGCGAGGCGGCCTTCTGACGCGCGAAGCGGGCGTCGTCGAGGATGCCGGCGGCGACGTATTTCGCCACGATCGCCTCGATCACGTCCTCGACGCCCTCGACCACCGGCGCCTCCAGCCGCCGCGCGTTGCGCACGCGGCGCGTCAGCACGTCGCGCAGCCGCGCCGAGGTACTCGCATAGCGGTCGACATAGGCGGCGGCGACGTTCTCCAGCCGCCTCACCGTGATCGGCTTGGCGAAGGGCCGGCGCGGCTCGCCGCGGACGGGCTCCGGACGATCCACCATGCGGCGGTCAGGGCCGGTAGCCGAAGGCGCGCGGGCCGGGCTTGCGCATCGGCGCGGCGAGGTTGGCGAACTCGCACAGCAGCGGACGCGTGTCGCGCGGGTCGATGATCTCCTCGACGCCGAAGGTCTCGGCGGTGCGGAACGGCGAACGCACCCGGTTGAGCCGCTCGAGGATGTCCTTCATCAGCGCCTCGGGATCGTCGGACGCCGCGAGGTCGGCCTTGTACGCCGCCTCGATGCCGCCCTCGACCGGCAGCGAGCCCCAGTCGCCCGACGGCCAGGCGTAGCGGAAATTGTAGTGGCCGAAATTCTGGTGCGCCGCGCCGGCGACGCCGAACGCCTTGCGGATCAGGATCGAGCACCACGGCCCGGTGGCCTGGTAGATCGCGGCCATGGCGCGGGCGCCGTGGCGGATCGTGGCGGCGGTCTCGGCGGCGACGCCGATGACGAAGCCGGGGCAGTCGACGAAATGCACCACCGGCAGATGGAACGTCTCCGCCAGATCGACGAAGCGCGTGACCTTGTGCGCGGTGTCGGCGGTCCAGCCGGCGGCGTAGAAGAACGGATCGCCGCCCAACACCGCCACCGGCCAGCCGTCGATGCGCGCCAGGCCGGTGATCATGGAGCGGCCGTACAATTTGCCGATCTCCATGAAGCTGTCGGTGTCGACGCAGGCGCCGATGATCCGGCGCATCTGGTAGACCTTGCGGCGGTCGCGCGGCACGATGTCCAGCAGCTTGGGATCGCGGCGCCCGGGATCGTCGGTGACGGGGCCGCGCGGCGGCAAACCATCGACCGACGACGGCAGGTACGAGAGGAACCGCCGCGTGCGCGCGAACGCCTCGTCCTCGCTTTCGACCTCGTCGTCGACCGAGCCGTTGCGGCAATGGATGTCGGTGCCGCCCAGCTCCTCCTTGGTCACCGGCTCGCCCAGCCGCGCCACGACCGGCGGGCCGGCGGCGAACATCTGCGAGGTGCCCTTCACCATCAGCGAGTAGTGGCTGGTGACCAGCCGCGCCGCGCCCAATCCGGCCACCGAGCCGAGTCCGAGCGCCACGACGGGCACGCGCGAGAGGTTGGAGACGACCTCCTCCCAGCCGGGATTGCGCGGCACGTAGGTGCGCCCCATCGTCTCGTAGGACTTCACCGAGCCGCCGCCGCCGGTGCCGTCGACGAGGCGCACGATCGGGATGCCGAGGTCGCCGGCCATGCGCTCGGCGATCACCTGCTTCTCATGGATCGAGGCGTCGGCGGCGCCGCCGCGCACCGTGAAATCGTCGCCGCCGACCGCCACCGCGCGGCCGTCGATGCGGCCGCGGCCGCACACGAAGTTCGAGGGCTGGAAATCGAGCAGCGCGCCCGAGGCGTCGTACTCGGCCTTGCCGCCCAGCGCGCCGATCTCGTGGAACGAGCCGGGATCGAGCAGCCGGTCGATGCGCTCGCGCACCGTCAGCTTGCCGCCGTCGTGCTGGCGTTTGACCTTGTCGGGCCCGCCCATGCGCCGACCCAGCGCCTCGCGGCGCCGCAGTTCGTCGATCTCCGCCTGCCACGTCATCGCCCGTCCTCCACGTCCCGCCGTCAGCGCAGCGCCATGCCCAGGATCGCTTCCAGCTCGGCGATCGCGGCGCCCGGCTCGCCGACCTTGATCGTGCGCATGCCCAGCGCCTTGGCCGGCTTCAAATTGATGCCGAGATCGTCGAGATAGACGCAGCGCTCGGGAGCGACGCCGAGCAGGTCGCAGGTGTGGGTGTAGATGCGCGGATCGGGCTTGCGCATGCCCAGCGCGCTCGATTCCACGACATGCTCGAACAACGTCATGATCTCGCCGATGCGCCGCGCCCGCTCGGGATCGCGCGCCATGCCCGGCCCCTGGCCGCTTTTGACGTTGTTGGTGATGCATGCGACGCGGTGCCGCGCCTTCACGCGCCGCAGCGCCTCGACCATCTCCGGACGGATCTCGCCGCTCAAAACCGACAGCACGCGGTGGCCTTCAAGCCGGTGCCCGGCGGCGGCGGCCTCGGCCTCGAAGAGGGTCGCGAACGCGTCGGTTGTAATTTCGTTGCGCTCCATGCGCGCCCAGGCGTTCGAATCGGGATTGGTGGCGTTCAACCTGCGGATGAAATCGACCGGCAGCCCCGCCTCGCACTCGTAGCGTTGGAACGCATCGAACGGACTCGACAGGATGACGCCCCCGAAATCCCACAACACCGCCTCGATACCCGACATACCTGCCACCCGTGATCGCCATGCGCGGACGCCCAATTCGCAGGGGCGCTGCCCAATTCGTACCACAAACCGCCCCTAGACGAGCGCCCATCGAAGCCTGCGGCACGCCGTCAATAGCGTCCGTCTCGCGCGTCGTCCCGAAACGGACCTCGCGCGGGGACGCGGAAGCGGACGCAGGTGGATTCCCATCAACAGCCGGACCGGAGTACGGTCCGGACGGTTCAACCGCCCTCCAAGCGTCCGTTCGACGCTTGGCGACGGCGTTTTCGATTTGAGGAACAGGAAGATGAGTTCGCTCGCCTACGCCGCCGACGCCCCGATGGCGTCGCCGGTCCGCGTCGATGGACGCAACCTCCGCGCCGAGTCGACGCGCGCCAAGGTCGTCGCGGGCTGCCGCGCGCTGATGGCCGAGACCGGCCGCCTGCCCAAGGTGGCCGAGATCGCGGTCCGCGCCGGCGTGTCGGTGCGCTCGGTGTTCCAGCATTTCCAGGACGTGGAGACGCTGTTCGCCACCGTGCTCGACGAGGCCATCGCCGAGCTGCACGGCACATTGCCGCCGGCGCGCGCCGAGGAGGGTCCTTTGGCGGAGCGCGTCGCGCGGCTGGTGGCGATGCGCGCCGGCGCCTTCGAGCGCGCCATGCCGCTGCGCGTCGCCGCCTTCGGGATGGCCGGCGGCGTCGCGCCGGCGCCCGAACGCGGCCGCGCGCTCCGCGTCCTGGCGCGCCAGCGCACCGCGCTGGTGTTCAAGCCGGAACTCGACGCGCTCGACGCGACCGTCCGGGAGCAGACCCTGGACGCGCTGCAGGCGGCGATGGACTGGGAGAACTGGATCGCGCTGCGTCATTTCCAGCGCCTCGCGGTCGACGAGGCGGAGGCCGTGTGGCGCCGCACCGTCACCGCGCTGATCCTGCAGGCGAGGACGAAATAACAGCCGCTTTACGCTGCGTTGACGAACGATCTCGAACCAGCGTGCGAAGTCGGACGTGCCGGGTCGCTATATAGTCGTTTAAGTGGTGGTGGACGCGCGTGAATCGCGCCCGCCGCCGCTGTGGGAGGTAGCGATGGACGGGCATATTCCAGGCATCATGAGCGTCAAGGTCGACGGCCGCGTCCTGCGGGCCGAGCGCACGCGCGCGAATCATCGGCGCCACCATCGCGCTGGTGCGCGAAGGCACCCCCACCCCCCGGGTCGTCGACATCGCGAAGCTCGCCGGTGTCTCGACCCGCTCGATCTTCCAGCATTTCGACGACACCGAGGCCCTGTTCGCCGCCGTCGCCCAGAAGGTGGTGCAGGACCTGCTGCCGCTCGCCAAGCCGGTCCCGCCGGGCCTGTCGCTCGACCAGCGGCTGGAGCTGCTCCTGAGCGTGCGGGTGCGCGTCAACGAGGAGCTGCTGCCGTTCCGCCGCTCCATGGCGATCAACGAGTCGCGCTCGCCGCGGCTGGTCGCCGAGTTCATGGCCGGGCGCGAGCTGGCCCGCCGCCGCACCGAGGACGTGTTCCGTCCCGAGCTCGCGGCGCTGTCGGACGCCGAGCGGCGGCAGACGGTCGACACGATGCTGGCGATCTCCGACTGGCACATGTGGGTCAATCTGCGGGTCCACTACGGCATGGACGTGGAGACGTCGGCCGCCGCCATGCGTCGTCTGCTCGCGGCGCTGATCGACCATCTCGCGCGCGGCGCCTGATCGGCGGCGGCGCGTCCACGCGACCTTCGACGTCTCCTCGTCTTCTTCCCCCGTCATCGCAGGGCTGTCGCACGAGGCCTCGCGAACCGGTTCGCTCGACGATCGCGCACGGCGCGGCGCGTCCGCGAAGAGTCGCGCGTTCGTGATGCGGCGGGACGCGTTCCGGCGGACTCCGGCCGGGGCGATGTGCGAAGCTGCGGCGTTGTCCACGCTCCTGGAGGAACCGCATGCGCCCGCTCGTCGCGACCGGTCTGCTCGCCGCCCTGCTCGCCGCCGCCGCGGCGCCGCCCGCGTACGCGGCCGGCTCGACCGAGACGGCGCCGGCGCCCAGCCGGCCGCGCAATCCGGACTTCGACGCCGGCAAGGCCGCCGTCAACCGCGGCGATTTCGCCGGCGCCATCCCGCTGCTGCGCAAGGCGACCACGGTCGACGCGCGCAACCCCGAGGCGTTCAACCTGCTCGGCTACGCGACGCGCAAATCCGGCGACGCGCGCGGCTCGCTCGCCTCCTACCAGCAGGCGCTGGCGCTCGATCCCAAGCATCTCGGCGCGCACGAGTACATCGGCGAGGCCTATCTGATGCTCGACGACATCGCGAGCGCGCAGCAGCACCTCGCGCGGCTGGACCAGCTCTGCGTCTTCGGCTGCCGCGAGCACCGCATGCTCAAGGACGCGATCGCCGCCTACCAGCGCGGCCAGAAGCCGCGCTGAGGCGGTTCAAGCGCGCGCTAGAGCAGATTCCGTTAATCGCAGCCGTAGCCTGCATGGGCGAAGAAGTTTTGACAGTCCTGCGGCTTGAAGCTCCGTAGAGCGTCCGCGGTGGCGGCCTCGAGGGTGTCGATGGTCCTGGCCGCGAGCTTGCGGACGTGCGCCTTGAGCTTGGCGAAGGCGTTCTCGATGGGGTTGAGATCCGGGGAGTAGGGCGGCAGGTAGAGCGGCGTCGCGCCGCTGGCCTCGATGGCCTGCCTGACGCCGGAGACCTTGTGGGCGGCGAGGTTGTCCATCACGACGATGTCGCCCGGGCGCAGGGCCGGGGCCAGCATCCGCTCGCACCATGTCCGGAAGGCGTCGCCGTCCATCGGCCCGTCGAGGACCATCGGGGCGAGGAAGCCGGCCAGCGTCAGCCCGCCGACGAAGGTCACGGTCTTCCAGTGTCCGTGGGGATGGCGGCGCGGCAGCGCCGGCCTCTGGGCGCCCAGCCGCGCAGGCGCGCCATCTTGGTCGACAGCCCGCTCTCGTCGATGAACACCAGCTTCGCGGCGGCGAGGCCGGGCTGGCCTTCCAGCCACGCCCGCCGGGCCTCCTTCACGTCCGGACGCTCCCGCTCGCTGGCGTGCGCGGTCTTTTTTATACGTCTGGCCGCGGCGGTCGAGGAACTTCCAGACCGCCGTCCGCACCACCCTCAACCCGCGCTCCGCCGCGAGCCGCTCGACCATCTCGTCGAGCGTCGTGTCGGGCTTCTCCTCCAGCGACCCCAGGATGAAGTCCGCGTGCGCGTCCAGCACCGAACCCTTCGGCTTGCCCTGCCTGGCCGGCCGCACGTCGCCCTGCGCGCGCTTCAGCCGGCCCCACGCGCCCGCCGTCGCCTTCCCGATCGAGAACCGGACCGCCGCCTCACCCGTCGACAGCCCGGCCTCCAACGCGGCGACCACCCGTTCCCGCAGATCCTGACTGTACGCCTTGCCCATCGACCCCTCCGACATCCGTCGAGGAATCGAATCATCTCCACCTCGCCTTGAGAATCCCCCGCGACTCGCGTTTCAGGGAATTCGCTCTAGGGCGGCGTAGAGCCGCACCGTCATCCCTCGCTACGCTCGGGACGACGGCGGGGCCGGCGCCACGATGGCGCGCGGCATCGAGATGCGCGACAGCCGAGCCTGTGCCGCGGCGCGAAGCGTGCGACGCCGGCCCCGCGCCGCCGCTTCGAAGCGACGCGCGCTACAGCGTGACGCCGCCGTCGACGCCGAGGACCTGGCCGGTGATGTAGGCGGCGGACGGCGCGCACAGGAAGGCGATCGCAGCGGCGATCTCGTCCTGGCGGGCGAAGCGTCCGGCCGGCACGGCGCGCTCCAGCTCGGCCTTGCGGCCCGGCGTCAACGCGGTGTGGGCGCCGGGATCCTTCTCGACGAAACCCGGCGCGACGCAGTTCACGGTGACCCCGTGCGGCGCCATCTGCACGGCGAACGCCTTGGCCATCGCCTCGATGCCGGCCTTGGCCGCCGCCGTCGCGGGGAACACCGGCAGGCCGCGGCCCATGGCGTGCGCCACGAACGACGACACCGCGACGACGCGGCCGTCGACCGCCTTCTCCAGCCACGGCCGGGCCGCCAGCAGCAGATCGAAGAACGCGTTCTGCATCGCCGCCATCGAGGCGTCGTAGCCCGGCCGGTCGAGCTCGCCGATCGGGCGGCGGTCGGCGAAGCCGGCGTTGCTGACCAGCACGTCGAGACGGCCGAAGCGCGCCGTCACCGCCTCGATCAAACGCGACGCCGTCGACGGCTCGGCGAGATCGCCCTCGACGACCAGCGCGACGCCGCCGGCGCTCTCGACCGCCGCCGCCACGCGCGCGGCGCCTTCGAGATTGCGCCGCGCGTGGACGGCGACGCCGATCCCCGGTCCCGCCAGCGCGCGCGCGGTGGCAGCGCCGATACCGGACGACGCGCCGGTGACGAGACAGACCCTGGTGATGTCGAGCGCCGGCACAGTACCCCCCGCCTCCAAGACGCCGCCCCGGATGCCGGCGCGGACGGCGCCCGCGCGCTCTACGCCGTCTGCGAGGCGCCGATGTGCGTGGCGCCGGTCTGCGCCCGCGCCCGCTTCGCCAGCTGACGGCGATGGACGAACAACGAAAGCGCCAGGGCCGAAATCCCGATCGCGAGGTCGTAGACGAGAATGGCGTTGCGCTGCAAGGCGAACACGGGACCGCCGAGGCCGGTCAGCCAGTCGCCGGGCTCCATTCCGATGAAGCCGCCGAACGCGAACAGGGTCGGAAACACCATCAACAGGGCGCCCGCGACCGCGAGGCTGCGCGCGATCGCCAGCTCGGTGGTCGGCGCGCGGCTGACGATGACCAGAAGCACCGCGACCACCAGCACGAGGCGGAAATTGTAGACGTACTGCAGCGGGTCGGGCAGTCCGCCGACCGCCAGGATGCTCGGCGCCGCGACGACCAGCGACATGTAGATGGCGAGCGCCAGACGGCCAAGCTGGCCGATATTGTCGCTGTCCTGCGGGGTCGAAGACATCGTGACCTCAAATATATTAAGCTAAATCAATCAACTATCGTATTATTATAGTCTAATTTATCAGAATATCAACCTATTCATCAACGCGCGTTGATGTTTCGGGTCTTCTCATCGTCACTTGCCGCGGCGTTCGCCAACCGGCGGACGTGCCGCTGATCGACTGCACCACGATCCGCGACCGGGCCGTCGGACCCGACGGCGGCGGCGCCACGTCCGTGCGGTCGGCAGGTGTCGATGATGATGAAGGTAGTCACTTCGACAGCATCGCCGTCGCGATCCGCCGCCACTCTTCCTCGAGCGCGACATCGGGAATCGCCCTGCCGGCGCGGCGGTACCAGTAGCCGGCGTTGGAGAGGTCGCCTTCCTGGCGGTGTAGATGGGCATGCACCCAGTCGCAATCGGCATCACCCTCGTGCGCCTGTACGCATTTGTGCGCCTGGTCCCAGTTGCCGTGGCGGAGCCACCACAGCGCCTCCAGGGCGGCGCCGAGTTCGGCCGGCGCTTCCTCGAGGTTCTCGAAGGACCTAGGCGTCAGCATGATCTACGCCAGCAGGATCGGCAGCGCCTGCTGGTAGGCGACCTCGGCGCGCTGCTTGAGTTCCGGCAGCGTGCAGCTGCCGACCGGGTGCTGCACCGTGAGGAAGGGATAGTCGGGCAGGCCGAGCACGCGCGCGATGTTGCGCGCCGTGACCTCGAACGGCGTGGTGCATAGCACCACCGCGCGCTTGCCCAACTGCTCGAAAGTGATTCCGTCGTGCAGACTGCACGTCGAGCAGGACCCTCAATCGCCCAGGCCGGTGAGGAGGAAATCCACCTCCTGCGCCAATGAGGTCAGCGTGCTGCCCGGCGCCGGCGCGCTGGCGTTCCTCTTCGAGGCCAGCGTGCGCACGGCGCACCCGTGGCGCTCCACGAACAGGGCCGCGACCTCGTTCAGCATTTCCTCGGCGTTGAGCTTGCCGTTCTCGAGGATGCCGATACGCATGCCGTCGATCTTCGCGAGCGCGGGCGCGCGCACCGCCCGGCGCCTGGGCGTGGTCGACATCGGCGAATAGAGCTGCATGGTCCTAGCTCCTCACGGTGATGGGTTTGTGCTGCATGATCGAGCCGCGGCCGCGGCTCCAAGAGGGGAGGAAGCAGGAATGTCCGCCGGCATCTCCGCCGCCCATCGTGATCAGGATGTCCCGCGGACTCAGCCCGCGATGCACGAAGCCCGCTTCGGCGAGCCCGTGCGCGCCGGCGCCGTGCTGAGCGTCGTATTCGCGATCGCGGTACTTGCCGACGCTCCTCATGCCGTCCACCGGACGCTTCGCGGCGCCGAACAGGAATTCCTGCGCGCGCTCGCGCGACCAGCCGGCCGCACCCAGGATCTGCATGTGCTCCGGCGCCAGGATCACCACGCTCTGGCCGAGCGTGATACAGCCGTAATTGGCCATGGCGTCGGCGACCGAGCCCAAAACCTGTTCGGGCGTGTTGCCGCCATGGTTCTCGACATTGCAGAAGCCGCCGGCCGCGTAACAGGTCACGCTCGACACGCCCTTGGCGTAACCCTGCGCCTCGCACAGCGGCGGCCATGGATTGCCGCGCGCGCGCTCGGCGATGCACAGGCTGTACTTGCCGGGATTGCCCTGCGTCGACTTGTCGGAGATGCCCGGCAGCATCTGGAACACGTTGCGCAGGATCAGCCTCACGGCCCGGCCGATCGTGGCGTTGGCGCGATTGCCGGGGCCGAACAGGTTGACGTCGCCATTCATGCCGATGGCGTCGGCATAGGGGCCGCTGACGATCAGCAACGGCGCCGAGCCGCCCGTGCTGGCGGTCGAGCCGTGGAAATTGAAGCCCTCCAGGTCCATCGCCTCGAAGGCGGCGACCAGCACCGGGAAATGCCCGGGCAGACATCCCGCCATCACGGCGTTGACCGCGGCGGCGTGCAGAGACAGGTCGAGCCCGGTGGCGGGATGGCGGCAGATCACGGTCTCCGCCGGCCGCGAATCGGCGGCCAGCACCGCCTTCACGCGATCGACCGCCGGCGGCACGACCGGCAGGCCGTCCGTCCAGCCCTGCTCGTAGCACCAGTCGATCGCGGCGAGCAGGTCGTCGGGCACTTCGTGGATGCGGGGTGAAAGCGCCGCCGCCATTGTCTGGACCCTCCGCTCCACCTTGATGCCGGGCTCATTGACGAGGATCCCGCATCTGTCGGTCTCACCCGGCAGAATAGCCTTGAATTCGGCCGGCGTGTTGAACACGACTTCCGGGCAGTCGCCGCCCAGCTTCGCGCGGACCACGCGGTCGGCGGCGGCATCTTTCGGCACCGCGTGGAGCCGCGCGATGATCGCCGGCCGCGTGCCCGCCGGCGCCGCCAGGTCCAGCCAGGTGTCCGAGCTGAAGCCGTCGGGCATCGGCTCCCGGATCGTCGGCTCCTCGGGCGGGCCGTGGCGCGCCGAAGGACGACAATCTATAGGTTTGCCAAGATGGGGGCGGTCGAATACTGGACCGGCCCATGGCCCGGAGCCACGCTGTAGATAGTTGAGCGATCCATATAAATCGGGGGCACCCTATAGGCCGGAGGCGCGCTATTGACCGGGGCCGCGCGATAGTTCTGGGCCGCGCCATAACCCGGGGCCGCGCCATATTGCGCGTAAAACATGCCGCCGCCATCGGCTACACCCCCTTGATACCGACCAGCGGCCGCGCCCGCCTGATTGCGATCTGGCTGCGGCCGCACCTCATGTGGATGGCTCTTGTAGGAATCAAACAATTCCTTCCAACTCATGCTTGTCCAACGATTGTAGTCGAGCGGCATCATCCTCCCGCCATCGTTGTTAGAGGAGAGCATAAGCCTTGGCCGCCCCGCTCGAACGGCTCGCTTCAGCGCGACAACGCCATTCATGAATTGCCCGAGTGAGGGCCTATAGTGTCCGCTGAGTGGAGTGATCTCCCGAACAACCCCATTGTCCACGATCCACATTCCGGCGGATTTCACCGCAGCGCCGCTTGTGAAGCTGCTGTGATGGAACCTGTCGATCTTGGGGATGTGAGAATAGAGCCGACCCTCTTGGGATAAAACCCAGATCAGCCCGTTCCTAGCCCAATCTTTCAAATCCTCCCTCTCCATCGTGAGACCGGCCGTTGCCATTCCCATCTGGCGCCCAACCCTACCGGGCTTTGGATTCTTCCACTTGTTCTTGTAGTAGTCGATAACAGTGCGGCTATCGACGCGAAGCCCGCGCCAGTCCACACCATCCTTGTTTATGTGGCGCGTGATCCACGTAAGAACCGGACCGCCGATGTTCACTTCGTACTTGGCGCCGGCGTTCGGGGCCTGCTTCACGCCGTTGGCCCTATCCGCCGCCGCAGCGTCGTCGTTCACGTTAGCCAGTTCCGCGTCTTGTTCGAATTCGTCAAAAACTCCCATCAATCTCTCCCGGAGTGATTGTCTCGGCGGCATCACCGCCCGAAGATCGACCGAGCGCCTTTGGCCGTCGACGGCCCGCCCTTGCTCAGCTTCGCACCCCGCCGGGAAAATCGTTCGGCAATCCGAGAGTGGACGTTTGGGAACTGCATTTCACTGGCGTGCAATAATGTTGGCATGGGATCCGGGTAGAGACTAGGGAATAAGAAGGCGTACTTTCGCCATGTCACCAGGCTGCGATGCCAGCGATCGGCGCCGGCCTGGGAGGCTCTTTCGGGACAGCTGGTCGAGCGCCAGTCGCTCCAGCATCCGCCGCGCCGGTCGAGGGCGGGCATCAGCTGTTCTCGTTCCTGACGTGCGCGCCGAACGCCGTCATCGCGCCGATTCACGCCACGGCTACGCGAGCCTTGCGTTCCTGTCGCAGGCACAGATCGACCCGACCGACGCGAGGATCGGCGCGCCGCGTCGGGGGCACGCCAGCCGTCGCGCCTATTTGCAGACGCCGAACGAAGGATGGGCACAAATCCGCCCGTCGACCCAAAAGGCGCCCTGCAGATTGGCGAACTTCAGATTGGCGCTCTCCAGATTGGCGCCCTGCAGATTGGCGCCCGACAGGCTGGCGCTCTGCAGATTCGCGTCCCTCAGATCGGCGCCCGCCAGATTGGCGCCCGACAGATCGGCCTCCCCCCGCAGATCGACGCGCTGCAGATTGGCGCCCCGCAGATCGGCCGCCGGCAGAAGGGCGCTCCGCAGATCGGCGCCCCGCAGATCGGCCTCCCGCAGATCGGCGCCGCGCAGATCAGCCTCCCGCAGAGTCGCGCCCTGCAGCTTGGCGCCCTGCAGCCTGGCGCCCTGCAGCTTGGCTTGCAGCAAATCGGTGCCCTGTAGACTGGCGCCCTGCAGATTGGCGCCCCGCAGATCGGCGCTCCGCTTGCCGCATCCGGCCCAGTCCACGTTCGGCGCGGGCGGGTCGTCGCACTTAGCATGGGCGAACAGCGGCGCGCAGGCAAGCAAGGCGCCGGTGGTGGCGCCGACGAGGAGGCTTCGCTTCATGGCGGGCTTTCCGGTGCGTCAGAGACATGCCTGGGCCGGGCAGCGGCGAGGACGCCTGACCGGCGCGCGAATGTTGGCAGCCGCGGCGCGGCATGGTCAAGGCGCGGGTCTACGCCCGCATCCGCCGCATCTGCACCGGCCGCGCCATCAAGGGCCGATCCTCGCGTGGGGCGACGTTTTCCTTACGGACGGCACTACGGGGCGGATTTGGGCCACGCAGGTCGAGGGCGGCATCCGCTGTTTCGTTCCTAATGGGCGAGCCGAAGGCCGTCGTCTCGCCGATCCACGCCGAGGCCACACCCGTGCTGGTCACGACGCCCGGCGACGCTGAGATATGGCGTCACGCACCGGTGGACGTGGCGCTGACGTCACAGCGGTCGGCGCCGGATGACGCGCTGGCGCTCTTGGCCGCATGGCGGGACCGGCGTCGCTACCTTCAGGCCCCAACGCTCGCCTCGCAAAACCGCAGCACCACGCGCGCGCGGAATCACGGAACAAGTATGCACGTACGAGCGCGTGTGGCCCTCGGCGAACACGCTGCAGGCAATGGAGCAACGCGCTCGCAGCGCGCCTCAGGTCGGACGCCTCTCGGTACCGAGGTCGCGCGCCGCGCTCACACCGTGCCCGCTGGCGGCGGCAACACGGCGGCCGATCATTCCGAACGCGCGCGGAAATCGGCGACTAACGCCCCTACCGCGTTGATATTGAATGTATTTTCTTGAGGGAAATGGCGCGCCCGGAAGGAGTCGAACCTCCAGCCTTCTGATTCGTAGTCAGATGCTCTATCCAGTTGAGCTACGGGCGCGTTTTCCAAGACGCGTCGGCACGCCGACGCGGACGGTGTGCTACTTGAACCGGAAGCGCATGGCAAGCGAATCCCGTCCGGCCGGCGTCGCGCGGGGCATGCGACATACGCGCCGCGGCGCGTATCGTCCCCATCCGGCCGGGGTTTGTGCGCTTGTCGAATGGAAGGCCTTCGATTAGTGTCGCGCCAGCCGTTCGGGGTCGGCGCAACGGGTGGGTTCGGCCTCGGTTTTCCGGATCGTTTCGCTCGCGCGCGAAGAAGTGCCACGGGATCGACACCACGTGAGAATCATGCCGATCAGGAGTTCCCGCGCCCTCCTCGTGCTGGCGGCGCTGTCGATGACGGCGTGCGTCGAGGCGGGTCAGCCGACCGGCGGCCGCGCGACGGCGACCGGCGGCGCGACGGTCTCCGGCCGCGTCATGCAGCTCCGGTCCGACCAGCAGGCGTTGAGCGGCGCCGTCAACGCCCAGAACGGGCAGCTCCAGGCGCTGCGCGGCAGTTCCGGCGCCTCGGCGCGGGCCTACAACGCCGATGTCGGCATGATCATCTCGCGGCTCCAGGTCGGCACCACGCCGGCCAATCCGGAGCTGGTGGCGCTGTGGAACTCCGCCCAGGCCCATCTCGACCGCATCACCGCCGATCTCGGCCAGCTCAACTCGCTGGCGACGCAGGTCACGACGCAGGCGTCGGTCGCCGGCCATCTGCTCGACACCGTGCGCTCGACCTACAACGTCGGCGGCGCGGTCGACGAGGACCACCGCCAGCTGCGCGCCATCGAAGGCGACACCAACCGCGACATGGCGCAGATCGACCGGCTGATCGCAGATCTGAACGGCGAGATCGCGCGCCAGAACGGCTTCATCGCCGCCGAACGCGCCAAGCTCGCGGGCCTCAACTACGGCGTCAACGTCGGCCGGCTGACCGGCGGGCCGGCGCCGGGCGGCGCGCCGCGGCCGATGCGCCGCTGACGGCGCCGACGAACCACCAAGCCATTTCCACGTCAGCGTTCCCGCCAGCCGCGTAGCGGGCAGGTTCGCCGCGTCGTCCCTTCTCCCCGGTCCGTACCTCATCGGGGGGAGAAGGGACGATGGGGTGCGGCCGCGCGTTGACAGCGCGCGCGGCGCCGCGCCACCTTGCCGGCCGACGAGGGGAGCGCGATGGCCACGACCAGCGGATTGAGATGGACCGACCTGCCGGCGCCGGTGCTCGACATCCTGCGGCGCGGCGCGGCGTTCCCCGCCCATCCGCTGGCGCTCGACGCCGACCGCCAGTTCGACCTTGAATCGCAGCGGGCGCTGTCGCGCTACTACATCGACGCCGGCGCCGGTGGTCTCGCGGTCGGCGTGCACGCCACCCAGTTCGCGATCCGCGAGGTCGGTCTGTACCGTCCGGTGCTGGCGCTCGCCGCCGAGACGGCGCGCGGCTGGACCGACCGGCCGCTGGTGATGATCGCCGGCGCGATCGGCCGCACGGCTCAAGCGGTCGACGAGGCGCGGCTGGCGCGCGGGCTGGGCTACCACGCGGTCCTGCTCGGGCTCGGCGCCCTGAAGGGCGCGTCCGAGGACGAGCTTGTGGCGCATTGCGCCGCCGTCGCCGCGGAGATGCCGGTGATCGGCTTCTACCTCCAGGCGGCGGTCGGCGGCATCCCGCTGTCGCGCGGCTTCTGGCGGCGTTTCGCGGCGATCGAGAACGTGGTGGCGATCAAGGTCGCGCCGTTCGACCGCTACAAGACGCTCGACGTGGCGTTCGGCGTCGCGCAAGCCGGCGCCGAGGACCGCGTCACGCTCTACACCGGCAACGACGACCACATCGTCGCCGACCTGCTGACGCCGATCCGCGTGCGCGCCGGCGGCCGCGAGACGACGCTGCGTTTCAAGGGCGGCCTGCTCGGCCACTGGAGCGTCTGGACCAAGGCGGCGGTCGACCTGCTGGCGCGGACGCAGGCGGCGGTGGCGGGCGGCGCCATCGCGGCGGACATGCTGGCGCTGGATTCGCAGGTCACGGATTGCAACGCCGTCGTGTTCGACGTCGCCAACGGCTTCGCCGGCTGCATCCCCGGCTGCCACGAGATCCTGCGGCGCCAGGGGCTGATGCGCACGATCCACTGCCTCGATCCGGCCGAGGCGCTGAGCCCCGGCCAGGGCGCGGAGATCGACCGCCTCTACGCCACCTATCCCGAGCTCACCGACGACGCCTTCGTCGCCGCCAATCTCGACCGCTGGCGCGCCTGAGCGCCGGCCCGGAACGATCCCACCCCTTACGGAGTCCCCATGGCCACCAGGCGCCTCGGCATCATCATGAACGGCGTCACCGGACGCATGGGCACCAACCAGCATCTCGTGCGCTCGATCGTCGCGATCCGCGCCCAGGGCGGCGTGGCGCTGGCCAACGGCGACCGCGTGATGCCCGACCCGATCCTGGTCGGGCGCGACGCCGCGCGCGTCGAGGCGCTGGCCAAGGCCCATGGCGTGGCGCGCTGGACCACCGACCTCGACAAGGCGCTGGCCGACCGGAACGACGAGGTGTTCTTCGACGCCGCCACGACGCAGCTGCGCGCCGGGCTGGTCGGCCGCGCCATCGACGCCGGCAAGCATATCTACTGCGAGAAGCCGGTGGCCGAGACGCTGGCCGACGCGCTGGCGGTGGCGCGCAAGGCCACGGCCGCCGGGATCAAGCACGGCGTGGTGCAGGACAAGCTGTTCCTGCCGGGCCTGCTGAAGCTCAAGATGCTGCGCGACTCCGGCTTCTTCGGCCGCATCCTCTCGGTGCGCGGCGAGTTCGGCTACTGGGTGTTCGAGGGCGACTGGCAGGCGGCGCAGCGCCCGTCGTGGAACTACAAGAAGGCCGAGGGCGGCGGCATCATCCTCGATATGGTCTGCCACTGGCGCTACGTCATGGACAACCTGTTCGGCGAGGTGCGGTCCGTGAGCTGCCTCGGCGCCACCCACATCCCGGAGCGCTGGGACGAGAGGGGCGCGCGCTACGACGCCGATTCCGACGACGCCTGCTACGCCACGTTCCAGCTCGAGGGCGGGATCGTCTGCCACATCAACAGCAGCTGGTGCACGCGCGTGCGCCGCGACGACCTCGTGACCTTCCACGTCGACGGCACGCTGGGCTCGGCGGTCGCGGGCCTGCAGAGCTGCCGCAGCCAGGCGCGCGTCAACACGCCCCGGCCGGTGTGGAACCCCGACGTCAAGCAGGGCATCGACTTCTTCGACGGCTGGCAGGAGGTGCCCGACAACACCGCGTTCGACAACGGCTTCAAGACCGAGTGGGAGATGTTCATCCGCCACGTCTGCGAGGACGCGCCGTTCAAGTGGACGCTGCTCGAGGGCGCCAAGGGCGTGCAGCTCGCCGAGCTGGCGATGGCGAGCTGGAAGGAACGCCGCTGGATCGACGTGCCGGCGATCGCGATCTGACGGCGCGAAGGGGAGGATGCGATGAAGCGCAGGACGTTCGCCGCCGCCGCCGGCGCCGTGGCGTTCGCGCCGGCGGCGCGCGCGCAGGCCGACTATCCGTCGCGGCCGGTGCGCATCGTGGTGCCGTTCCCGCCGGGCGGCCCCGTCGACACGCTGGCGCGGCAGGTCGCGCACCGGCTGACGACCGCGCTGGGCCAAAACGTGCTGGTCGAGAACAAGGCCGGCGCCAACAGCGTGGTCGGATCGGACGCCGTCGCCAAGGCCGCGCCGGACGGCCACACGCTGCTGCTCAACGCCGGCAACCTCATCATCAACCAGCATCTGATCAAGACGCCCTACGACGCCGAGACCGATTTCGCGCCGGTCGCGCTGCTGGCCAAGGGCGCGCTGATCGTGTGCGTGACGCCGGAGCTGCCGGCGAAGAATTTCGCCGAACTCGTGGCGTTGGCCAAGGCCAGCCCGGGCAAGCTCAACTTCGCCATCGGCAGCGTCGGCGCCGCCGGCCACATCGCCACCGAGCTGCTGATGCGCCGCGCCGACATCAAGCTGTTCGTCGTCGCCTACAAGGGGTCCGGACCGGCCTACCAGGACCTGATCGGCGGCCAGATCCAGGGCTTCGTCGAGCCGGCGCTGGGCGCCATGCCGCACGTGAAGTCGGGCAAAATCCGGGCGCTGGCGGTGACGTCGGGCCGGCGCGTCGCGGCGCTGCCGGACGTGCCGACGGTGGCTGAGTCGGGCGTCGCCGGCTTCGAGTTCCACTCGTGGTACGGGCTGTGGGCGCCGGCCCGCACGCCGCCGGCGATCGTCGCGCGGCTCAACAAGGAGGTCGGCGCGATCCTCAACGCGGGCGAGTTGAAGGATCGGCTGGTAGCGCAGGGCTTCGAGCCGCAGAGCGGCGATCCCGCCTCGTTCGCCGCGTTCCTCAAGACCGAGAGCCGGGAGATCGGCGTGGTCGTGCGCGACGCCGGCATCAAGGCGGAGTGACGCGCGGGCGGTGCGACGCGAAGGAAGCGCCATGGACGCGGGACGGAGCCTCGGCATCATCGGCCTCGGACTGGTTGGCCGCGCCTTCGCCGAGCGGGCGCGCCGGATGGGCTGGCGCGTCACGGGCTTCGACCCGTCGCCGGTCGCGACCGGCGTCGCGCGCGCGGCCGGCGTCGAGATCCGGAGCGACGCCGCGGCGGTCGCGGACGGCTGCGGAACGGTGCTCGTGGCGGTGTTCGACGGCCCGCAGCTCGTGCGCGTGGCCGACGCGCTGCTGCGCGCGCGGCGACGCCCGCGCCTCGTGCTGAGCTGCGTCACCTCGGACGCCGCCACCGCGGAATCCGTCGGCCGCCGCCTCGAGGCCGCGGCGATCTCGTTCGTCGACATGCCGCTCTCGGGCTCGAGCCAGCAGATCGCCGCCGGCGAGGCGCTGGCGATGGCGGGCGCCGGCGACCACGCGTGGAGCGTCGCGCGGTCCGTGGTCGCGGCGCTGGCGCCGCGGCACGTCCGCGTCGGCGCGGCCGGCGCCGGCGCCCGCGCCAAGCTCGCCACCAACCTCGTGCTCGGGCTCAACCGCGCGGCCTTGGCCGAGGGCCTCGCCTTCGCCGAGGCGCTGGGGCTCGGCGGCGCCACGTTCCTCGATCTGCTGCGCCGCTCGCCCGCCTACTCCCGCGCCGTCGACGTCGCCGGTCCCCGCATGCTCACCGGCGCGTTCACGCCCGTCTCGCGCATCGCGCAGCACCGCAAGGACGTGGCCCTGATCCTCGACGCCGCCGCCGGCGCGGGGCTCGAGCTGACGCTGGAGCGCGGCCACGCCGCCCTGCTCGACGCCGCCATCGCGGCCGGCGACGGCGATCTGGACAACGCCGCCATCATCCGCATCATCCGCGGACGCAAGCCATCCTCCGCGACGGAGCCGGACCCGTGCCCACCATCCACCTCCCGACGGCGCAAGGCCGCCTCGAAGCGTTCGCGACGCAAGCGCCCCGCGCGTTCCCGAAAGCCGACCGGCCGTTCACGCGGGTAGCGTTCTCGGCGGCGCACGTCGTCGCCGATCCGCTGGCCGACGTCGATCCATGGCTGACGCCGGCGATCGACTGGGAGACGACGCTGAAATTCCGCCGCCACGTCTGGTCGCTCGGGCTGGGCGTGGCCGAGGCGATGGACACCGCGCAGCGCGGCATGGGGCTGGACTGGCCGACCAGCCTGGAGCTGATCCGCCGCAGCACCGCGCTGGCCAGGGCGGAGGGCGGGCTGATCCGCTCCGGCGCCGGCACCGACCATCTCGCACCGTCGCCGTCGACCACCGTCGACGACGTCATCCGCGCCTACGAGGAGCAGTGCGAGGCCGTCGAATCGGCCGGCGGCGAGATCATCCTGATGGCGTCGCGGGCGCTGGCGGCCTGCGCCCGCTCGCCCGACGACTACGCCCGCGTCTACGACCGCGTGCTGCGGCAGGTGCGCGCGCCGGTGCTGATCCACTGGCTGGGCGAGATGTTCGACCCGGCGCTCGAGGGCTACTGGGGCCACGCCGACCACTGGAAGGCGATGGACGTCTGCCTCGCGATCATCGCCGCCAACGCCGGCAAGGTCGACGGCATCAAGATCTCGCTGCTCGACAAGGACAAGGAGATCGCCATGCGCCGGCGCCTGCCGGCGGGCGTGCGCATGTACACCGGCGACGACTTCAACTACGCCGAGCTGATCGCCGGCGACGGCGAGGGCCATTCCGACGCGCTGCTGGGCATCTTCGACGCCATCGCGCCGGCGGCGTCGGCGGCGCTGGGGGCGCTGGCGCGCGGCGACTCGAACACGTTCCACGACATCCTCGCGCCGACCGTGCCGCTGTCGCGCCACATCTTCCGCGCGCCCACCCGCTTCTACAAGACGGGCGTGGTGTTCATGGCCTACCTCACCGGCCTGCAGGAGCACTTCGTCATGGTGGGCGGCCAGCAGAGCGCGCGCTCCCTGCTGCACCTCTCCGACGTGTTCCGGCTGGCCGACGCCGCCGGCCTGCTGCGCGATCCCGACGAGGCGGTGGCGCGCATGCGCCGCGTGCTCGCCACGCACGGCGTCGTCAATTGACCGGCCGGCCCGCACCCACGCCCTCGGCCGTCGTCCCGAGCGCAGCGAGGGATCGTTTCCCACGGCGTGCTGGAATAGAACGACGGAAAGATTCCTCGCTTCGCTCGGAATGACGGAACCCATGCGCGACCTCGCGAAACGGCCGGAGCTGCTGTCGATCAACACCGCCACCGTGCGCGAGCGCTGGACGCTGCCGCAGATCATCGAGGGCTGCGCGCGGCAGGGCATCCGCGCGATCGCGCCGTGGCGCGACCAGGTCGCGGCCGCGGGCCTGAAGGAGACCGCGCGCCTGCTGCGCGCGCACGGCATGTCGGTCAGCGGCCATTGCCGGGGCGGCATGTTTCCGGCGGCCGACGCCGCCGGCCGCGCCGCGGCGCGCGACGACAACCGCCGCGCCGTCGACGAGGCGCTGGAGCTGGGCGCGGCGTGCCTGGTCCTTGTGGTCGGCGGCCTGCCGGCCGGATCGAAGGACATCGCCGGCGCCCGCCGGCAGGTGCGCGACGGCATCGCGGAGCTGCTGGACTACGCGCGGCCGCTGGGCATGCGGCTGGCGATCGAGCCGCTGCACCCGATGTACGCCGCCGACCGCGCCTGCGTGAACACGCTGCGCCACGCCAACGATTTGTGCGACGCGCTGGGCGCCGGCATCGGCGTGGCGGTCGACGTCTACCACGTGTGGTGGGATCCCGAGCTGGAGGCGCAGATCGCGCGCGCCGGACGCGGAGAACGTCTGTACGCCTTCCATGTCTGCGACTGGCTGGTGCCGACCCGCGACCTGCTGCTCGACCGCGGCATGATGGGCGACGGGATCATCGACATCCCGAGGATCCGCGGCTGGGTCGAGGCCGCCGGCTACGATAGCGCGGTCGAGGTCGAGATCTTCTCGGCGCAGGACTGGTGGAAGCGCGACCCCGAGGAGACGCTGCGGACCTGCCGCGAACGCTACGCGTCGGTCTGCTGAACAGCCGGCGTCAATCGAAGGTCGGCGTCGACTCGAGCCGCGCCACGTAGTCCGCGGTCAACAGATCGCGCCCGGCCAGCAGATGGCCGAGGTACCAGCGCTCCGGCCGCAACCCCTCGCCGCGCGCGCCTGGCGACGCCTCGTACATCGTCGCCCGCACGACGGCGCCGGTGTCGCGGCGCGAGACGTCGACCGCGACGCGACGGTACTGGCCGCTCGACACGCCCTCGTGGACGTCGAGGAGGTCGAGGCCGCGCGGCGGCAGCCGGTACAACGCGCCCTCCACGACGGCGGACGGATCGGGCACGACGTTGGCGGCGGCCGAGCCGGCCGGCGCGCGCCGGCGCTTGTCGAAGGTCAGGCGCCAGCCGCGCAGATCGCCCGCGACGCGCTCGAGGATCGCGCAGCCTTCCGCGTCGCAGCGCGCGCGCATGCGCTCGCGGTCCATGTTGGAGCCGTAGCCGAAGTACCAGACCGTGGCGTCGTCCATGGCGTCCGGCACGTCTACGGCTTGGCCTTCGCCGGCGCGGGATCGGGCATGTCGAGGCCGACGCCCTTCAGCGCGCCGAACAACTCGCGCAGTCTCGCGACATCCGCCTCCGGCAGCGGCGGCGCGAGGATCGAGTCGACGTTGGCGCGCAGATGGCCGGCGTCGCCGGTGCCGAACAGCACGACGTCGACGCCCGGCGTGTGGCGCACGAAGCGGTAGGCGGCGTCGGTCAGGCTGCGGGCGCCGCCCTCGTGGATCAGGAACGACAGCGGCTCGGCGCTCGCGGCCATCGCCGCCGGCACGCTGCCGGCGGCGGCCAGCTCCGCCATCGTCCGCCGCAGCGCCTCGGGGCGGCTGAAGATATTGCGCACGACGAACATCAGCAGCGTGCCGACGCCGCGCTCGAGGGCGGTCGGCAGGATCGCGCGGGCGGCGTTCTGGTTCATCATCGAGTAGGCCAGCATCACCACCTCCCACGGCGGCTCGGCGGTGGCGCGCGCCATCATCTCCTGGCCGGGGTCGTTGGGGCCGGTCTCGGTGATGCCGATATGGCGGATCTTGCCCTTCTCCTTCTCGCGCGCCAGCACCGGCCCGAGTTCGTCGCGGGCGTGCGCGTAGAGCGCCGGCGCCACGGCGTGGAGATGGAACACGTCGACATGGTCCAGACGCAGGCGCCGCAGCGAGGCGTCGAGGCTGCGGACGATGCCGGCGCCGTCGAGCAGCGTGTCGCCGCGCTTCAGCCGGCTCTTGGTCGAGACCACGACCGAGCCGCGCGGCACGCCGGCGAGCGCCTCGCCGACGATGTCCTCGGTCCCGTAGGCCTCGGCGGTGTCGAGGAAGTTGACCCCGAGATCGAGCGCGGCGCGCACCAGCGCCACCGACTCCGCGACGCTCTTGCCGGCCCCCTGCCCGAGGCGGCTGTTGCCGCCGCAGCCCAGCCCGGCGACCGAGACCTTCAGCCCCGTGGCGCCCAACGCGACATACCGCATCCGTTCAATTCCCCTCGTCAGGCGCCCGTCGCCGCTATTCCGGCGCGCGCCAGAGATACGGCTCCTCGAGCGACCGGTTCTCCTCGGCCGACAGCGGCGCCAGCTCGGTCGCCTGCGCGGCGCCGTCGAGCTGCTCCGGCCGCGTCACGCCCATGATCGGCGCCGCCATGTAGGATTTGCCGAGCAGCCACAGGAACGCCACCTGCGCCGGCGCGCAGCCGCGCCGCGCGGCGATGCCCTTGAGGCGCTCGACGATCTCCCAGTCGCAGTCGCGGTACATGCCGGGCTTCACCAACGCGTCGTTGTTGGCGCGCTCGGTCTCGCCGCCGCCCTGGCGGGCGCGGTTGCCGGCGAGGAAGCCGCGGGCCAGCGGCGAGTACGGGATCAACCCGACGCCCTCCTCGGCGCAGAGCGTGTTCATCTCGCGCTCCTCCTCGCGCTGCACGAGGTTGAACAGGTTCTGCATCGCCACCGGCCGCGCCCAGCCGCGCTTGTCGGCGATGGCGACCATCTGCGCGAAGCGGAACGCCGGCATGGTCGAGCCGCCGATGTAGCGGACCTTGCCCGACCTCACGAGCTGGTCGAGCGAGTACATCAGCTCCTCCATCGGCGTGTGCGGATCGAGCCGGTGGATCTGGTAGACGTCGATGTAATCCGTGCCGAGCCGCTTGAGCTGGGCGTCGACGGCCGACATCAGGTGCTTGCGCCCGCCGCCGAAATCGTTGTGGCCGGGGCTCATGCGGATGCCGACCTTGGTCGAGATCACGAGGTCGTCGCGCGGCGCCATCTTGACCAGCGTCTCGCCGAGGATCTCCTCGCTGCGGCCGGCGTTGTAGGCGTCGGCGGTGTCGAAGAAGTTGAAACCGAGGTCGAGCGCGCGGCGGAAGAACCCGCGCGCCTCGTCGAGGTCGAACTTGCCCCAGGCGCGGCGGTCCTTGGCGCCCCAGCCGTTGCCGCCGAGGCAGACGCGGCTGACGATGAGGCCCGAACGGCCCAGTGGTCCATATCTCACGGCGTCGACTCCCCCGGCGGTCCGCGTGTCCCCGCCGATCCTAGCCCAGTTCCGGGCCGGCGAGCGCGAAGACGTGACGCGGATCGTCCAGCCCGGCGACGTCGCCTGCGGTCATGCGGATGTAGTAGCGCGGCGCGGTGTTGCCGGCGCTGCGCAGCCACGCCGCGACGCCGGCATGGGCGTCCGGCGAATCGAGCAGGAACGGCCCCGACGCCGCCGACATCGCCTTGGCCATCAGCGCGATGGCGATATCCTCGCCGTCGGCCACCACGGGGCCGACCGAGCTCGGGCCGAGGCCTCCGCGGCCCGTGACGTAGCCGACGACGGCGCCGCCGCGGCGCGCGACCCAGGCGAGAGCGGGACGGCGGCCGCGGAGATGGCGCAGCATGTAGCCGCGCTCCATGGCGCTGCGCGGCGCGTCGAACGCGGCCACGGTGTCGAGATCCGCCGACCTCATCGGCCGCAGCTCGACGCCGGGCGGCGACGGCGGCGCCGGCGGCACGCGGTCGACGCGCCAGCGCGACAGGCGGTAGAGGTCGTGGAAGCCCATCGTGAGATAGAGCGGCCGCCCGAGGTCGGTGGCGTCGAGACCGGCCACCGCGCCGGACGCCGAGACGTGCTCGACGCAGCGCCGCAGCAGAAGCGTGCCCAGCCCGTCGCGCCGCCGCGCCCGCGTCACCAGCACCATGCCGATCCACGACAGCCGCGGACCCAACGGCAGCGCCAGCGCGCTGCCGATCCAGCGATCCGCGGCGTCGAGCGCGCCGAACGCGGCACCGTGCTCGAGCATGAAGCGCCAGTCCGCGACGTTCTGGTTCCAACCCGCCTCGACCGACAGCGCCGACACGGCCTCCGAATCGTCCGGCGCGATGCGCCGTTCGCGCGGCGCGCCGTCAGTAGCGTCCATCGCGCGCCTCGTAGTGCGTGGGCTTGTTCAACGTCGGCTGGTCGCGCGACAGCCAGTCGGCCGTCCACTCGATCATGGTCGCCAGCGGCACGCGCGGCCGGCCGAACGCCGCGCACATCCGCGCGGCGTCGTTGATCCAACCCGTCGCCGCCTCGGTCCCGGCGAACACCGGCGCGCGGCCCAGCAGGCGGCCGAACTCGCCGGCCAGCCAGCGCACTGAGATCGTCTCCGGCCCGGTGACGTTGATCGGCGAGGTCGGCGTGGTGCAATGCGCGAGGCAGCGCAGCGCCACCTCGTTGGCGTCGCCCTGCCAGATCACGTTCACGTGGCCCATCGTCAGGTCGATCGCCGCGCCGTCGCGCACCTTGCGGGCGACGTCGTGCAGCACGCCGTAGCGCATGTCGATGGCGTAGTTCAGCCGGAACAGCCGGCCGGGCGTGCCCAGCCGCGCGGAGTGGTACTCGAACAGCCGCTCGCGGCCGACGCAGGAATTGGCGTAGGAGCCGGCCGGAGGCACTGGCGGCACGTCCTCGGTCGCGCCGCCGCCGGCGACGTCGACGAACGGATAGACGCAACCCGTCGAGAACGCGACGATCCGCGACGCCGGGAAGGTCTCCGCCACGTAGGCCGGCACCAGCGCGTTCATCGCCCAGGTCAGCGGCTCGTCGTCGCTGGCGCCGAACTTGCGGCCGGCCATGAACACGATGTTCGGCGCCTTCGGCAGGCGCGCCAGCGCGGCGCGGTCGAGCAGGTCGCAGGCCAGCGTCTCGACGCCGACGGCCGTCAGCGACCCGCGCAGGCCCGCCTCGGAGAAGCGCGCGACGCCGATCACGCGGCGGTCCGGCGCGGCCCGCTTGGCCATGCGCGCCAGGGTCGGACCCATCTTGCCGCCGACGCCCAGCACCATGATGTCGCCGGGCGCCGTCGCGAGGTCGCGGACCAGCGCCGGCGACGGCGCGGTCATGAAATCCTCGAGCGCGGCGACGTCGGCGAAGCGCCGCGGCAGGTCGGGTCCGTCTGTCACGGCTTGCCTCCGGGGTTGGCCGGCGCGATGCGCCCGGACGGCGCCGGCGCCATGGCGCGCAGGGCCGCGAAGTCGGTCTCGCCGGCGACCGCGAAACCGGGACAGCGCAGCGAGCCCAGGCGCAGCCCGCCGCCCTCGATGCGCAGCCGCGCGACGCCGCCGGACATGTCGTAGAGGTCCGGATGGGCCGCCGCGAAGGAACGCTGCTCCGCCGCCGGCGCGAACGACATGCCGTCGATGAAGTGGTGGCCGTTGCGCTCGACATGGGTCATGCCCAGCAGCGACACCAGCGCCAGATCCTGCTGCACGCTGACGCCGGCCAGCGTCGTGAGGTCCTCGGCCGACATGAAGAAGCGCGCCGCGCCGGCCTCGGCGTTGAGCTTCGCCACCCGCGCGGCGTTGAGGATCGACTTGTAGAAGCCCTTGCAGTTCTTGCTGCTGACGCCGGCGTAGCCCAGCGCGCGCGCCGCCGGGAACGTGTCCAGCTCGCCGTCCGACTCGTCGACGATCAGAGGCCGCTCGCGGGCCAGCGCGTCGACCGGCCGCGACAGCGCCACGGCGCGCTTGATCGGCTGCTCGATGAACAGGATGGCGTCGACGAGGCGGCGCAGCGCCGGCGTCTCCCTCATGCGCCGCCACAGCTCCGCGACGCCGTCGACGGAGTCGTATTGCTCGTTGCCGTCCAGGGTGGCGACATAGGCGCCGGCGTCGCGGTCCAGCACGGCGGCGATGCGCGAGAGGCGGTCGATGTCGGCGGCGACGTCGCCCTGCACCTTCAGCTTGTAGTGGCGTCCGCCGTAGTGGCGCACCACCTCCTCCAGCGTCTCCGGCAGCCCGTCGCCGACGCGCTCGTCCGGCTTCTGGTCGGCGGCGACGATCGGATCGACCAGACCGACGGTGTGGCGCACCGCGATCGCGTCGCCGGGCCGCAGCGCGTCGAGGAAGCGCGGCACATCCCAACCCGCGAGGTCGGGCGTGAGGTCCGTGACGGTGATGCCGGGCACGTTGGCGCGGATCATGGCGTCGAACGACAGGCCGAGCGCGCGGCCGAGCGCGTCGAGGATCGCGCGGTCGAGCAGCGCCGGACCATACGACGCGACCAGCGGCACGAGGTCGAGCGCCGCGCCGCGGGCGAGCTGCTCGCGGTAGGTGCCGGCGTAGAGGCCGAACGCCGTGCTCCAGCCGCGCGCCCTGTAGAGCCCGATCGCCACGTCCAGCGCCTGTCGCAGCTGGTCGAGGTTCTGCGCGTCGCTGTAGGCGGGATTCTTGTCGAACCATTTGGCGCCCAGCGACTCCGCGGCGACGCCGGTCGAACGGCGGCCGTCGGGCAGCGATATCGTCGCCCGGATCACGGCCTGGGTGGAGCGCGTGACGGTGATCACGCCGAACCGGAACGGCAGGCGCAGCGTCACGTCGCGCTCGAAACGCTCGACCGATTCGAGTTTCAGGGTCGGCGCGTCGGTCATCGATCCCTCCCGGCGGCGCGGCGGCTCACGACAGGGCCTCCAGCAGACCGCGCACATAGGCCACGCTCGCCGCCGCGCAGGTCGGACCGTCGGGCGCGTACTCGAACGGCTCCATCGCGATCCAGCCGTCGTAGCCGGTGTCGCGCAGCGCCCGCAGAACCGGCGCGAAGCGGTCGTCGCCCTGCCCCGGCCCGCGGCGGTTGCGGTCGTTGAGCTGGACGTGCGCCAGCAATCCCGACGGCATCCAGCGGCGGATCGCGTCGGCGACCGGCTCCGCCTCCATGTTCGACGCCGCCAGCGTGTCGATCATCGTGCGGATTCGCGGATGGTCGATCCGGCGCACGATGCCGGCGGCCTCCGCCAGCGTGTTCACGAAATCGGTCTCCGGCGCGCTCAACGGCTCGATGCAGTACGTGACGCCGGCGGCCGCGCAGTCGGCCGCGACCGCCACCCACGCCGCTTCGCCGCGCGCCCGCGCGGCGGCGGGATCGGACGTGTCGCCGACGCGGCGCTGGGCCGGCGATCCATGCACCATGTACGTCCCGCCGAGGTCGGCGCAGAGCTCGACCAGCCGGCGCATGATGTCGACCGTGCGGTTCCACACGTCGGGATCCGCCGAGGTGATGGACAGCCCTGCCGGCGCGACCAGCAGCCAGTGCAGACCGCTGCACGCGATCCCGGAATCCGCCATGGCGCGGCGCAGCGCCGCGCGGCGCGCGGCCGGCATGCGCCAGGCGTCGTCGCCCAGCGTGAACGGCGCGATCTCCAGACCCTGGTAGCCCAGCGCCGCCGCCAGCGCGCATTGCCGCGCGAAATCGAGCTCGCGGACCACCTCGTTGCACAGTGAAAGCCTCATCGTCGCCATGATCCTCCCGCCGCCGCGACGGGCACCCTACGCCCCTCGCGCGCCGACGCGAAGATGGCATCGATCACGCGCGCCATGTCGACGCCCGACGCCGCGTCGGCGTCTGGCGCGGCGCGGCTCGCCACCGCGTCGATGAACAGGCGCAGCTCGCCGGCGACGCCGCCGACCGGCGACAGCGGCGCCGGCGGATCGACCGTCGCGGTGCCGTATTCCGGCGTCCACCAGCCGTCGGCGCCGCGCGCCATCCGGCAGGGCCGCACGCCCAGCGTGTCGTCCATGAAATCCGCGACCGCCTCGCCCGCGTCGCCGGTGACGGCGATGCGCTTGCGCGAGAAGCCGCCGGCCACGAACGGATCGACGCGGTCGCCCGGCAGCAGGCACGACGCGTCGAGCCGCGCCACCGGGCCGCCCTCCCAGCGCATGGTGATGGTCGCGATGTCCTCGAAGCCGCGGCCGAGGCGCTCGACCAGCGTGGCCGAGACGTCGTCCGGCGGGCGGCCGACGAGCCAGCGGATCAGGTCGAGAAAATGGATGGCGTCGTTGCGCACGACGCCGCAATCGCGCCGCGGCCGTTTGAGGCTGACGAACTCGGCGGCGATCCACACCGGCGCTCCGACGCCGCCGCGGCGCACCACGTCGCGCAGGCGCGCGGCGACGGGATGGACGCGTAGCACGTAGCCGACCTGCACGATCCGGCCCGACGCCGCGGCGCGGCGCGCGACGGCCTCCGCGTCGGCCGCGGTCTCGGCCATCGGCTTCTCGATGAACACGTCGCGGCCCGCGTCGAGCGCCGCCAGCGCGATCGCGGCGTGGGCGTCGCTCGGCGCGGCGATGTCGACCATCGCGACATCGGCGAGCGCCACGCGCCAGTCGGCCACGACGCGCGCCGCCGGGTGCGCGCGCCGCGCCGCCTCGCGCGCGGCCGCGTCGGAATCGGCGATCACCAGCGCGCCCTCGCGTCCGAGCGACGCCCAGGCGCGCGCGTGCACGGCGCCGAACGCGCCGTAGCCGACGAGCAACGCGGGACCGGTGGCCGTATCGGCCTTGACGGAGGTGGACATCGCCCGACACTCTAGCGGAGTCGGATCGGGGAAGCGCTCCGGTCATTGGGGAAAACGGGGGCAAGGATGAAGCGCGTTCTCGGCGCCGCGATCGGCGCGACTTTGGGACTGTTCGCCGCCGCCGCGTCGGCGCAGGCGCCCGCCTGGAAGCCGGACCGGCCGGTGACCATCGTCGTGCCGTGGGCGGCCGGCGGTTCGACCGACCAGATGGCGCGCATCGTCGCGGTCGAGCTCGAGCAGGCGTTCGGCCAGAAGTTCGTCGTCGTCAACCAGCCCGGCGCCTCCGGATCGGTCGGCACCAAGAACGCGATGGAGGCGGCCAAAGACGGCTACACCTGGGCGGCCGGCGCCGCCGCCGACGTCGGCACCTACAAGGTGCTGGGCATGCTCGATAGCGAGCTCAAGAACTGGCACCTGTTCTTCGCGGTCGCCAACGTCACGGCGGTCGCCGCCCATCCCAGCGCGCCGTTCAAGGATTTCGCCCAGTTCATGGCGATCCTGAAGGAGAAGGGCGACTCGGTGCCGGTGGCGACCGCCGGCCTGTCGTCGGCCGGGCACAATTTCATGGAGTCGATGAAGGCCGCGTCGGGGATCAAGTACAAGCACGTCACCTACAACGGCGGCGCGCCTGCGGTCACCGCCACGGTCGCCGGCGAGACCCAGGCCGTGTCGCAGCTGCTGGTCGAGATGTCCGAGCACATCAAGGCCAAGCGGCTGATCCCGCTGGCGGTGCTGGCCGAGAAGCCGGTCGTCCTCGAGGGCTTCGGGGAGCTCCAGCCGACCGCGAAATGGCTGCCGAAGATGCCGGCGCCGCTGAACTATTTCGGCATCTGGATCCCCAAGGGCGCGCCCGACAACGTCGTGAAGGCGATGGAGGCCGTCTGGAAGGACAAGATCTCGAAGTCGGCGGCGCTGCAGAAATACGCCGCCTCGCGCAGCGCGCTGTTCGCGCCGCTCTACGGCGCCGAGGCCGAGGCCGAGGCGTTCAAGATGGTTCGCCAGACCGCGTGGCTCTACTTCGACGGCGGCAAGGCCAAGGTGTCGCCGGACACGCTGGGCATTCCGCGCCTCTAGCCGCGACCTCCCCGGACGCCGCCGGCCGCGCGACGCGGACGGCGGCGGTCCATCGACCCGTTTCCAGCGGCTCCATGTCCGATCTTCCGCCGCCGTCCGTCCTGCCCAGCGAGGAGCCGCTGCCGCCGCGCTACGACATGTGGACCGCGGCGGTGTTCTTCGCGATCGGCGTCTCCATCGTCTGGATGTCCATCCAGATGCCGACGTTCCGCGAGCAGAAGGGCGAGATCTACACCGCGCCGGGACTAGTGCCGGGGCTGCATGGCTGCGTCGTCGTGCTGCTCAGCCTGTGGCTGGCGGCGCGCGCCTGGTCTCGCGCCAGGGCCGCGCCGGCGGGGACGGGGACCGGCGCCGCGTCCAAGCGCGAGGGCTACAGCGACGCGCGCATGTTCGGCGCCGCGGCGCTGTGCGTCGCCTTCGCGGCCGGGCTGGTCGGCCGGCTGCCGTTCTGGCTGGCCGCGTCCGTCTTCGTGTTCGCGTTCACCACCTTGTTCGAATGGCGCGCCGGCGCCACGGCCGCCGAGCGCGTCCGGCGGCTGGCGATCGCGGCGGCGCTGGGCGCCGGCACCGGGCTCTTCGTGACCGTGGTGTTCGAGAAGGTCTTTCTCGTGCGGCTGCCGTAGGGGACCGGACCGATGCTCGACAGCCTCGCGCAGTTCGGCGGCGCCTTCGGGATGTTCCTGTCGCCCTGGGTGATCTTCAACGTGCTGTGGGCGACGCTGCTGGGCATCGTGATCGGCGCCCTGCCCGGCCTGACGGCCACGATGGGCGTCGCGCTGATGACGACACTGACCTTCACCATGCCGCATCAGCAGGCGATCCTGGTGCTGGTCTGCATCTATGTCGGCGCCATCTACGGCGGCAGCCGCAGCGCCATCCTGCTCAACATCCCCGGCACGCCGGCCTCGGCCTGCTCGACGCTCGACGGCTATCCGCTGGCGCGGCAAGGCCTGGCCGGACGCGCCATGGGCATCTCGACCAGCGGCTCGTGGCTGGGCACGCTGTTCGGGGTGCTGTGCGTGGCGACGCTGACGCCGGTGCTGGCCGAGCTGGCGCTGACCTTCCAGAGCTACGAGTTCTTCTGGATCGCCGTGTTCGGCATCGTGATCGCCGGCACGCTGTCGGGCGGCGACGCGCTGAAGGGCTATATCGCCGGCTTCCTCGGGCTGTGGATCGCCACGATCGGCCAGGAGCCGCACTACAACCACCAGCGCTTCGCCTTCGGCATGACCGATCTGGCGGGCGGGATCGGCCTGCTGCCGGCGCTGGTCGGCGCGTTCGGCGTCGCCGAGGTGCTGCAGGCGATGCGCGCGCCGGCCGCCAAGGCGGTCAACAGCGCCATCGACTCGGTGATCCCGCGCCTCTCCGACGTGTTCAAGTACTGGCGCACCATCCTGCGCTCGGGCGCGATCGGCACGTTCATCGGCATCCTGCCGGGGCTTGGCGAGGATACCGCGGCCTGGTCGTCCTACGCCGCCGCCCGTCGCTCGAGCGCCGAGCGCGACAAGTTCGGCAAGGGATCGGTCGAGGGGCTGATGGCGGCGGAGACCGGCGAGAGCGCCTGCGTGCCGGGCGCCATCATCCCGGTGCTGACCTTGGCGGTGCCGGGCTCCGCGCCGGCGGCGGCGCTGATGGCGGCGATGTTGATCCACGACATCAACCCCGGCCCGATGCTGATGGTGACGACGCCGGAGTTCTTCTACCAGATCGTCGCCATGCTCGTGATCGCCGACATGAGCAAGCTGTTCTTCGGCCTGACGCTGGTGCGGCCGCTGCTGTGGATCCTGCTGGTGCCGCGCGAGCGGCTGATGCCGATCGTGTTCGTGCTCTGCACCGTGGGCGCGTTCTCGATCACCAGCCGGGTGTTCGACATCTACGTCATGCTGTTCTTCGGCCTGGTCGGATTCATCCTGCGCGAACTCAAATTCCCGATGGCGCCGATGATCCTCGGGCTGGTGCTGGGCGAGCTTCTGGAGAGCAATCTGACGCGTGCGCTGGTGCTGTCCGACGGCTCCCTCGGGCCGTTCTTCACGCGGCCGATCAGCGGCGTGCTGGCGGCGCTGACGATCTTCTCGATCCTGTGGTCGGTTCCGGCGGCCCAGTCCGCCATCCGCGGCGCCCTGCGCGGGCTGTTCCGCCGCGGCGCCCGCGGATCGGCGTAGGCGGCGGCGGCGGATGGGCGCATGATGGTGCTGGCGAGGCGGGAGGCCATCATGAAGGTGCGCATCGAGTACTGCGGCGGTTGAGGCTACAGACCGCAGGCCCTCCGGGCGAGGGCCAGGCTGAACGCGCGCGGCGTCGGCGACGTCGAGATCGCGCCGGGGCGCAGCGGGCAGTTCGACATCGTCGTCGACGGCCGGCTGGCGTTCTCGCGCCACGACACCGGCCGCTTTCCCACCGACGAGGAGATCGACGCGACCGTCGGCCTGTAGCGCGGGATCAGAAGGTCAGCCGGGAGCCGGCGTAGAGCGCGCCGCCCTTGCCCTCGTTCGCGGGATTGGCGCTGGTCGAGCGCGTGAGCTGGAGGCCGCCGAACAGCACGATTCCGGGCCCCAACTCGTAGGCCGCGCTGACGTCGAGCAGGACGGCGCGGTCGGGACGGCCCGGCGCGCCGGTGCCGGCCGAGACGCGGGTGAAGCCGACGCCGTAGACCCAGCGTCCGTCGCGGTAGGTGGCCGCGACGCCCCATTGCAGCAGATCGTAGTCGCCGCGCAGGCCCTGGTTGTCGGCCATGATGGCGGCGCCGAGCGTGACCCCGCGCCAGCCGAGATTCACGCCGGCGCCGATCCGCTTCTGGGTCGTGCCCGCGACGCCGGACGGACCGCCGTCGAAGCGCGCCCGCAGGCCGCCGACGCTGGCGGAGAAATCGACCGCGCCGATCACGCCGGCGTAGCGCATGGCGGCCTCGACGCCGTTGACCCACTGGCCGCCGTTGCGCGGACAGACGCCGGCCGCGCCGCCGCCGCCGCGGAAACCGCACGCGCCCGGTCCGGCGGACGGGCTGTAGGACGGCGTGTAGCTGATGCCGACGCCGATGCCGCGCCACGTCGGCGAGAGGTACGTGATCTTGGTCGAGTCGCCGGCGTTGGGCGCGTCGGAGCCGGCCAACGAACCGCCGAGGACCGCCAGGTTGCGCGCGGGCTGGCGGATGGCGAGCATGAACGGATCGTCGACGCCGTGCATCGGCGCCGCCGTCGGCAAGGAGACGTGCAGCTTGTAGGCCGCGCCGTCCGTGGCGCCGAACTGCACCTCGCCGTGGGACGTGCGGACGAAGATAAACTCCTCGTCGAGCTGATCGCCGCCGGCCGGCTGCGACCACGCTTCGAGCTCGATCCGGACACCGACCTCCCAGCCGTTGTCGAGTTTGGCCACGCCCCGGAAATGAAGCTCGCCCTCGTAGGTGATCCCGGTCGGACGCAACCGCGTCGAGACCGGCTGCGAGCGGTCGCGCATCTTCGACTGCACGGCCGCCACGCCGGCGTAGTAGCCGCCGACCTCCAGACGGATCGGGTCGGCGGCGGTAGCCGCAAACACCGGCATCGCCACGGCACAGAACGTCGCGAGTGCGCGGACGATCCGCGTCATGCCGGCGGATAGCGGTGGCGACGGCCGCTGAAATCCTCGACCTCCAGCCCGTCGGACGTCCGCGACAGGTATTCCGGCCCGATCGGGCTCTTGCCGGCGCCGCCGGGGATGTCGAGCACGTAGGTCGGCAGGCACAGGCCGGAGAGGCGCCCGCGCAGGGCCCGCATCAGCGCGCGGCCCTCCTCGATCGTGACGCGGAAATGCGAGGTGCCGCGCGCCAGATCGGGATGGTGCAGGTAGTACGGCCGCACCCGGCAGGCGACCAGCGCGCGGAACAGCGCCTCGAGCGACTCGGCGGTGTCGTTGACGCCTTTGAGCAGCACGGTCTGCGACAGCAGCGGCAGGCCGCGGTCGGCCATCAGCGCGACCGCACCCCGCGCCGCCGGCGTCAGCTCGCGGACATGGTTGGTGTGGATTCCGACATAGACCGCGACGCGGCGCGCGGCGAGCGCGTCCAGCAGCGCGGCGTCGACGCGGCCGGGATCGACCACCGGCACGCGCGTGTGGAAGCGGACGACGGCGACATGCGGGATGGCGTCCAGCGCCGCGACGATGCGCGAAACGCGCCGCGGCGCCAGCATGAACGGATCGCCGCCGGTGACGACCACCTCCCACACCGCCGGGCGCGCCCGGATGTAGTCGAGCGCCGCGTCGAGGCCGGAATCGTCGAGCGCGGCGCCGCCGGGCCCGACCTGCTCGCGCCGGAAGCAGAACCGGCAGTACACCGGGCAGGCGTGCAGCGGCTTCAGCAGCACGCGGTCGGGGTAGCGGTGGACGATCCCCTTGACCGGCTCATGCGCGAGATCGCCGATCGGATCGGCCAGTTCCTCCGGCAGCGTCACCGCCTCGGCCGCCATCGGCACGAACTGGCGCGCGATCGGATCGGTCTCCGGTCCACCCGCGATCAGGGCCAGCATCTCCGGCGTCACCGCGATGGCGAATTCGTCCGCGACGCGCCGCAGCGCCGTTCCGGCGGCGCCCGCGAGCGCGTCCGGCGGCAGCGCCCCGGCCGCGACCAGCGCGTCGAGGTCGCGCGCGGTCGGATCGCGGCGGCGTGACGTGGCCTTGGGAGCGGTTCCGGCGGACATGCCCCGTCCATAGCCCGCGGGCATCGCCTGCGCCACTGTCGCGGTCGTGAACGCCCGGGCCTTCCCTCGCGGCCGTCGAGACGCCATGTTTCGACCGGACGACAGGAGACGCGACATGGCCGCCGTGAAGGACGAGACCTATCCCGTTCAGAAACCCGACGCCGAATGGCAGAAGGAGCTCACGCCGGAGCAGTACAAGGTGTTGCGCAAGCACGCCACGGAACGCGCCGGCACCAGCCCGCTCGACAAGGAATACCGCGAGGGCGCGTTCGTCTGCGCCGGCTGCGGCCACCCGTTGTTCGACAGCGCCCACAAGTACGACAGCGGCACGGGCTGGCCGAGCTTCTGGGATCCCAAGGACGGCGCCGTCGGCAGGACGGTCGACCGCAGCTGGTTCATGACCCGGACGGAGATCCACTGCGCCAATTGCGGCGGCCATCTCGGGCACGTCTTCGACGACGGCCCGCCGCCGACCGGCCAGCGCTACTGCATGAACGGCGTGGCGATGAAGTTCACGCCCAAGGGCTGACGGCGGACGGCGCCGGCGCGCGCGCCGACGTCACAGGCCCTTGTTGCTGCCGCGCACCGTCCGGCCGGGACGGGTCGAGATGTCGAGCGGATCACGCGAGCCCTTGGCCGAGATGTCCAGCGGGTCGCCCGACCCCTTCGCCGAGATGTCCAGCGGATCGCGCTTGCCGCCACGGCCGGAGCCGGACTGGGCCAGAAGCACCGGCGCGCCCTGGTCGAACATCGAGGTGACCGGCTTCTCCCGCTCGGGCGGACGCATGTCCTCCTCGCACTGCGCCCGGGCGGGCACGCCGGCGGACAAAGCGGCGACAGCGGCCAGCGCTGCGATCAGGTGCGCACGTGCGGACATGGTCGTCTCCGTCCGGTCAGGTGGTGCGGGGATCGCCGGGTTCGGCCGGCACCGCGGTCGTCGGCTTCTCCGGCGGCGGCGGACGGTCGCATTGCTGGGCCGACGCCACGGGTGCGGCCAGCAAACCGGCGACCATGGCCAATCCGGCCAGGAAACCGGGAACACGGAGAAGATCGGACATCGCGGCCTCCACGACGACAAGGTGTTCAGTCTGACTCCGGTCGCGGTGGTTGCAAAGCCCTTTCGACTCCACGACCGGAGGGGCCGGTCTCACAGCCCGCGCAGGAACTCGATCAGCAGCCCGTTCACCGTGTCGGCGCGCTCGCGCTGGATCCAATGTCCGGCGCCCTCGACGATGTGGCTGCCGCGGATGCCCGGCAGCGTCCGGGGGAACGCCTCGATCTGCGCCTGCGACGCCGGGAAGTGGAGGACACCGTCGCGGCTTCCGGCGATGAACATGGAGGGCTGGTGGATCGGCTGGCCGCGCCACGGGCCGAACAGGCGCCAGCCGCGGGTCATGTTGCGGTACCAGTTGAGCCCGCCGCGGAAGCCCGTGCGCGTGAACTCGCCGGTGTAGTAGTCGAGGTCGGCCTCGCTCAACCACGCCGGCAGGGTCGCGGGATCGGCGCAGTTGCTCAGCAGGCCGCCGCCCGGAGGCAGCACCGCGAAGCCCTTGCCGCGCTCCTTGTTGTCGCCGCTGGCGGTGAAATTCAGCATGCGAAGCGTCGCGCGGATGTCGCGCTCGAGCTCGGCCTCGGCCACGCCGGGCTTCTGGAAGTACTGGATGTAGAACGTCTTGATGCCGGCCTTGTCGAGCGAATCGAGGAAATCGACATGGCCCGGCGGCGCGTAGGGCACGCTCATGCCGACCACGGCGCGGAACACGTCCGGCCGCAGCATCGCGGCATTCCACGCCACCGGCGCGCCCCAGTCGTGGCCGACGATCACCGCCTGGCTCTCGCCGAGCTGCTTGCCCAGCTCGACCATGTCGCCGGCCATGTGGAGCAGCGTGTAGCGCTCGATCTCGTCGGGCGCGTCGGTGCCGCCGTAGCCGCGCATGTCGGGGGCCACGCAGCGGAAGCCGGCGGCGGCGAGCGCCACGATCTGGTGCCGCCACGAATACCAGCTCTCCGGCCAGCCGTGGCAGAACAGCACCAGCGGGCCGCTGCCGGCCTCGGCGTAGCGCATGGTCAGGCCGTTGGCCGTGGCGCGCTTGAGCGCGACGCCCGGCACGGGCGAGATCAGCAGGGGATCGGCGGCTTCGGTCATCGGCGCTCCGGCGCGCGTCCATGGCGGACGCTGTCGCCGTCAGTATCGGAGCGCGCGGCCCCGCGCCGCAAGCGTTATGGCCGGCGCGGCTAGAAGCTGGCGACGACGTTCGCCGGCGCGCGCCCGGCGGTCGCCGCCGGCCGGGGTGACGCCGTCAGCGCCCGCCACTTCAGCGCGGCCGCCGCGCCGGCGACGATCGCGGCGATGGCGATCAGCGAGCCGATCGACAAGGTCGACACGCCGGTCAGGCCCTGGCCGACGGTGCAGCCCAGCGACAGCACGCCGCCCACGCCCATCAACGCGCCGCCGGCGAGGTAGCGCAGCGTGTGGCGCGCGCCGTCGAAGCCTTCGAGCTTGAGCTCGCCGCGCGCCGCGGCGAGAGCGCCGGCGCCGAGCGGGATGCCCAGCGCCCAGGCGATGCCGAAATCCATCGCCGCGCCGGTGTAGGTCAGGCCGTAGACCAGCGTCTGCGCCAGCGGGCCGGTGACCGTGAGGCCGTCGGGCGGCACGGGGTTGAACTCGTCGACCGCGACGATTCCGGTCAGCGCGAAGGCCGCCGGCACCAGAAGCCCGACGAGGGCGCCACCGACCAGATGGCGGGCGGCGACGCGCCGGCGCGCCACGTAGGCGAGGATCGGGATCGAGATCGCGAGCCCGACCAGGATCTGGCCGATCAGCGGCGTCGCGCCCCAGGCGCGGGCGGCGACCGCCGCCAGCGTGGGCGCCGCGAGCCCGGCGCCCGCGAAGTCGACGCTGGTCGCCGAGGCCAGCGCCTGACGCGCCGGCGCCAGCACGCCGCGCAGCGTCGCGTAGGCCGTCAGGCCGAGCACGATCAGCGTCACGACCGACCGGAGATTGCCGCCGGCCGCGAGCACCAGCAGGCGGGCGCCGCAGCCGCCGGCCAGCACCATGCCGACGCCGAACGCGAGGCCGCCGATCACGAGGCCGCCCAGCGGCAGCGCGGTGGACAGGTAGATGGTCTTGGAGAGGTCGAGGCCGGCGAACGCGATCAGCGCCTGGACACCGACCAGCGCCACGACGACGGCCAGCAGATAGCCGCGCAGGCGCGGCGCGTCCGGCGTGGTCAGGGCGTCCTCGACCGCGCCCCGGACGCAGAACGCAGACCAGCGCGCGACCACGCCGAAAAGGACGCCGATCAGCAGGCCGCCGGCAAGCAATAGCGTGCGAGGTTCTATGTCGCTCATGACCGTCTCCGTGGGAGCGCGACCACCATAGATTTATTTCACGATATGTCGAACGCGAAATTTATTATCTACTTATAAAAAAGGTATTTATGAAAACTCGTCGTCGACGATCTTGTTGAGCGCCATTCATTTCCGTCTAACCATAGATAAAACAAGCTCGATTTAGCTTATCTACGATTATCGTTAAGAAATTCTATTCAGCATTTATAAATGACATTAATCGATAAATTCACATTCCGTCGACTAGCCGCCTCGACGATCGACGTGGGCCGCATTGTCGCCACGTTAAGGACGAGGCTCGGGGTATGCCGGGCCGTGGCGGACATGAGCGTGTAACCGGGTCGGCGTAATGCGCTCCGTGACGGCCGCCCCCTCCGTCGCGCCATGAAGGAGCCCGCCATGCTCTCCCTCGAGAACCTCGGCAAGATCGACGCCCAAGGCCACCACGCGCTGCTTGGCCTGACCCTCTCGATCGGCGACGGCGAGATCGTCGCGGTGATCGGCGGCGACGCCTTCGGCAAGGCGGCGCTGTTGCGCCTGTTGGCCGGCATGGACCGCCCGACGCGCGGCACGGCGACGCTCGCGGGGCGGCGCATCGACGGGCTGACGCCGGAGATCGGCGCGGTGTTTCCCGAGGCCGCGCTGATGCCGGCACTGGACGTCGTGTCGAACGTCGAGCTCGGCCTGCCGGGACTGCCGCGCGCCAAGCGCCGGGCGCTGGCGCTCGAGGCGCTGGCGCGCGTCGGGCTGGAGACCGTGCCGCACGCCCTGCCGTCGCAGCTGCCGCCCGCCATCGCCCGCCGCGTCGCCATGGCCCGGGTCATGGTGGCCGCGCCGCGCGTCGTGCTGCTCGACGCGCCGTCGGCGGGCCACCGGGGCCGCTCGCGCGTCGATCTGCAGAACGACCTGCTGCGCCTGTGGGCGTGGCGCGAGCCGACGATGGTGGTCGCCACCGACGACGTCGACGAGGCCGCCGCGCTGGCCGACCGCGTCGTCGTGCTGCTGGGCGGCGGCGGCGTCAGCCGCGTCGTCGGGGTCGACCTGCCGCGGCCGCGCGACCGCGCCGATCCGGCGTTCATCGTCGTCGCCGAGGAGATCCTCGACGAGCTGCGCTACGCGCTGGCGGTGCGCGCGCCCGCCAACGACGCCTTGGACTCGGCGCGCCACGCCGGCTAGCGTGGCGCGATCCAGATCCACGGAGACCGCCATGAATGCCGACGAGCTGCGCGCGACGCAGGCGCCGATCAAGGAGAAGTACCGCCAGACGCCGGGCGCCGCCGTCGTGACCTTGAAGGCCGCCGGCGACCTCGATTCCGACGGCGTCGCCTGCAAGGTCGACACCGGCCGCGCCATCGTCGAGGCCGGCCTGCATCCGGCGACCGGCGGCGACGGGCTGCAGGCGTGCTCCGGCGACATGCTGCTGGAGGCGCTGGTGGCCTGCGCCGGCGTCACGCTCAAGGCGGTGTCGACGGCGCTGGGCATCCCGATCCGCAAGGGCGTGGTGCGGGCCGAAGGCGATCTCGATTTCCGCGGCACGCTGGGCGTCGCCAAGGACGCCCCCGTCGGCTTCCGCGACATCCGGCTGAGCTTCGACCTCGACACCGACGCCAGCGCCGAGCAGCTGGCGACGCTGTACAAGCTCACGGAGCGCTACTGCGTGATCTACCAGACGCTCAAGAACCCGCCGCCGCTGGCGCTGACGCCGGCGGCCTGAGCGCGGTGGTCCGGAGCGCGTAGGCGGGGACCGCTCTCACCGCGACCGTTCCGTCGTCCGGCCACCTGTCATCCCGAGCGCGGAAAGGGATCTAAGGGCGGCGTCTAGATCCCTCGCGGCGCTCGGGATGACAGGTGGTGGCCGCGCTATGGCATTGCGCTCCGGCCGCGGCGCCGCGCTTTGGGCCACGAAAGCGCGCGCGGGAAGACGTCGCGTCGGTCGCTACAGCGCCTGGCCGCGCACGAGGCGCGGCAGGTCGCCGACCAGACCCATCGCGTGGCGCATGAAGAAGCGCTTCAGCGGCGGCAACCGGTCGACCGCCGCGAGCCCGAGGTCGCGCGCCAGCCGCACCGGCGCGATGTCGTTGGAGAACAGGCGCGTCAGGGCGTCGGTGCCGGCCAGCAAGGTGGCGTTGTCGAACGAGCGCCAGCGCGCGTAGTCGGCCAGCACCGAGCCGTGTCCGATGTCGAGGCCGAGCCGCCGCGCGTCCACGAGGACCTCGGCCAGCGCCGCGACGTCGCGCAGTCCCAGGTTCCAGCCCTGACCGGCGATCGGATGCATGCCGTGCGCGGCGTCGCCGACCAGCGCGAGGCGCGTGTCGACGACGCGGTCGGCGAGCATCACCGACAGCGGATAGGAGAAGCGCGGCCCGACCGCCTTCACGGCCCCGAGATGCGCGCCGAAGCGGCGCGCGAACTCGCGCTGGAACGCCGGCTCGTCGAGGCGCGAGAGCGCCTGCGCGACGGCCGAATCCTCGGTCCACACGATCGAGGAGCGGTGCGCGCCGGTCGCCGGATCGTCGGTCATCGGCAGGATCGCGAACGGCCCGCCGGGCAGGAATTTCTCCTGCGCCACGTAACCGTGCGGCAGCTCGTGTTCGGCGGTCACGACGATGGCGGTCTGGCCGTAGCCCGCGCCGGCCGCGCCGATGCCGGCGGCCTCGCGCAGGCCGCCGCCGCGGCCCTCGGCCGAGACGACCAGAGACGCCACGACCACGCGGCCGTCCGCCAGCGCCACGGTGGCCGCGTCCTCCGTCCGGTCGACGCCCGCGATCTCAGCCGGCGCCATCAGGGTCGCGCGGTCGAGCTCGGCCAGACGCCGGAACAGCGCGGCGCGGATGTGGCGGTTCTCGACGATGTGCCCCATCGGCGACGGCGTCTCGCCCTCGACGGCGGCGCGGCGGTGGTCGAAATGCAGATGCAGCGTCGACACCGGTGCCGGCCCGCCCTCCGGATCGAGCCGCCCGTCGGAGATGCGGATGTCGAGGATGGGCCCGGCGTGGTCGGCCAGATACCGCCACACGCCGATGGCGTCGAGCGCCAGCCGCGCGCCGTGCGCGACGGCGATGGTGCGGCCGTCGAACGCCGGCGCGACCTGGGTCGAGGGCGCGAGGCGGTCGACCAGCGCGACGCGGACGCCGGCGCCGGCCAGCGCGATGCCGAGCGACGCGCCGATCAGGCCGGCGCCGACGATGGCGACGTCGACGCGGAGCGGATCGGGGGCGTTGGCGGGCGCGTCCATGGCGACCGACATAGGCCCGCGGCGGGATCGCGGCAAGACGACGGCGCGACGCCGAACGTCGCGGCCGAGGGAACCGGTGGATCACCGCGTCGCGCCGCTTCACGCGACGCGCGCGATGCGGCAGGATCGCCGCGAAATGGAACGGGATGGACACCGGCAGGCGCGGAGCCCCTTGATGGATACGACGCCCAACCACGCGCGCCTCCGGCGCTTCCTGGCCGACATGACCTCGCTGGTCGGCGGCGCCAGGCAGGACCAGGACGAGGACGCCATCCTCGACGTCGGCGGACGCCTGCTGGCGGATCTCGTCGCGCACGACGACTGGCTGCCGGAGGCCTGCGCCGCGGCCCGGCCGGACGGCTACAACCAGCATCTGCTGTTCTGCGACCCGCAGGAGCGCTTCTCGGTCGTGAGCTTCGTGTGGGGGCCGGCCGCGATGACGCCGGTGCACGACCATCTGATGTGGGGCCTGATCGGCATGCTGCGCGGTTCGGAGGTCGACCAGCGCTACGAGCGCGATCCCGCGACCGGCTGCCTCGTGCCGACGACGCGCGTGGCGCTCGCGCCGGGCGACGTCGGCAGGGTGACGCCGCGCGGCAGCGACATCCACCAGGTGAGCAACGCGCTGATCGACCGCCCGTCGATCAGCATCCACGTCTACGGCGGCAACATCGGCGCGGTCCGGCGCCACAAATTCGACCTCGCGCGCGGCGAGGCGCTGGAGTTCGTCTCCGGCTTCAGCCCGACGCCGCTGCCCAACATCTGGGACCGGTCGCTGGAGCCCGCATCGTGAGCGGTCCGCTGCGGGTGGCGCGCGACGGCGACGTCACGCGGCTGACCCTGGACCGCGCCGACAAGGGCAACGCGCTGTCGCCGGAACTGGTCGAGACCGTGATCGCCGCGCTGGAGCGCGCGGCGGGCGACGGTACGCGCCTTCTGGTGGTGGGTGGCGCCGGCAAGCACCTCTGCACCGGCTTCGACCTCGGCGACCTCGACGCGCTGTCGGACGGCGACCTGCTGCTGCGCATGGTCCGCATCGAGACGATGCTGCAGACGCTGCACGACGCGCCCTACGTGACCATGTCCATCGGCACCGGCCGCGTGACCGGCGCCGGCGCCGACATCTTCGCGGCCTGCGACCGGCGCGTGGCGGTCGACGGCAGCACCTACACCTTCCCCGGCGCCGGCTTCGGCATCCTGCTGGGCACCGGCCGGCTGGCGGCGCGCGTCGGCGCCGACGCCGCCCGCGACATCCTGCGCGCCGGCCGCGTCGTCTCGTTCGACGAGGCGGTGCGCCTCGGCCTCGCGACCGAGAACGTGCCGGCCGACGGCGTCGAGGCCGAGATCGTCGCCAAGGCGCAGGCCGCGCGCCGGCTGGACGCCGCCACCGTGGCCGCGATCCACCGCGTCACCCGCCGCGACGGCGCCGACGCGGACATGGCCGCGCTCGTGCGATCGGCGTCGCGGCCCGGGCTCAAGGAACGGATCGTCGCGTACCGGGCGCGGACTCTGCCGCGTAGATCCTGAGCCGGCGACCCACTCGCGGGAGATCGATCGTGGCCGACAATTCCAGCTCGACCGCCGCGCGCGTCGAGGAACCCGGCATCCGCGCGCTATACCGCGTCGAATCGCGCTGGCAGGCGTGGCTCGACGTCGAGGCGGCGCTGGCCGTCGCGCAGGCGGGTCTGGGCATCGTGCCGCCGGAAGCCGCGCGCCGCATCACCGAGGTCGCGAAGCTGGAGCTGCTCGACCGCGCCCGCATCGACGAGGCGACCAAGCGCACCAGCCACACGCTGGTGCCGCTGGTGTGGGAGCTGTCGCGTGTCGCGGGCGAGGAGGCCGGGCGCTGGGTGCATTGGGGCGCCACGACGCAGAACATCGTGCAGACCGGCGATCTGCTGGTGCTGCGCCGCGCGCACGCGGTCCTGCTGCGGCTGATCGGCGCGTCGCTGACCGCGATGGCCGGTCTGGCGGAGCGCACCGCCGACGACGTGCTGCCCGGCCGCACCCACGGCCAGCACGCCGTGCCCGCGACCTTCGGCTTCAAGGTCGCCGTCTGGATCGACGAACTGGCGCGCCATGTCGAACGCCTGCGGCAGGCCGAGCCCCGGGTGTTCGTCGCCATGCTCGGCGGCGCCGCCGGCACGCACGCGGCGCTCGGCGCGCTCGGGCCGAGGACGCAGGACGCGCTGGCCGCCGCGCTGGGCATGGCCTCGATGCCGGTGCCGGCGCGCAGCATCGGCGACCACATGGCCGAGCACGTGCTGCTGCTGTCGATGCTCGGCGCCACCTGCGGCAAGATCGGCCGCGAGGTCTACACGCTGATGAAGACGGAGTTCGGCGAGGTCGAGGAGCCGGTGCCGGCGGGCACGGTCGGCAGCTCGACCATGCCGCAGAAGCGCAACCCGTTCCTGTGCCAGGACATGATCGCCGGGGCCGCGTCGCTGAAATCCATCGCCACCTTGGCGCTGGAGTCGATGCAGACCGAGCACGAGGCCGACCGCGCCACCAGCCTGATGATCCGCGAGGCGGCGGAACGCGCCTGCGTCACATCGGGCGACGTCCTCGCGCGGCTGGTGGCGATCATGTCCGGGCTGCGCGTCGACGCCGCCCGCATGCGCCGCAACCTCGACCTCGGCGGCGGGCTGATCATGGCCGAGGCCGTGATGCTCGATCTGGGCAAGGCCATCGGCCGGCAGGAGGCGCACGACGTGGTGTACGACGCCGCCCAGACGGCGTTCGTCGAGAACCGGTCGTTCGTCGACCTGCTGGCGGCCGATCCACGGGTCACGGCGCATCTCGACCGCGCCGCCATCGAGGCGATGCTCGATCCCACCGCCTACGCCGGCCTGTGCGCCGAGATGGCGCGCGAGGGCGCCGCGAGGGCGCGCGCGTTGGCCGCCACGCTGGCCTGACCGGCGGGCGCGGCCGCGCTATAAGGCGGCTGCCCGCAGGAGCCCCGCCATGAATCCCGCCGACCGCATCGACCAGACCAAGCCGTTCAAGCCCGTCAACATCGCCGTGCTGACCGTGTCGGACACCCGCACGCTGGAGACCGACAAGAGCGGCGATACGCTGGTCGAGCGGCTCCAGGCGGCCGGCCACCATCTGCTCGACCGCGCCATCGTCACCGACGACGTCGAACTGATCCGCGCCAAGGTGCGCGGCTGGATCGCCGATCCGCGCGTCGAGGTCGTGATCACCACGGGCGGTACCGGCGTCACCGGGCGCGACGTCACGCCGGAGGCGTTGGAAGGGCTGTTCGAGAAGAAGATCGAGGGCTTCGGCGAGACCTTCCGCTGGGTCAGCTTCCAGAAGATCGGCACCTCGACGATGCAGAGCCGCGCCACGGCCGGCGTCGCCGACGGCACCTACATCTTCGCCCTGCCCGGCTCGACCGGCGCCTGCCGCGACGGCTGGGACGAGATCCTGAGATGGCAGCTCGACATCCGCTTCCGCCCCTGCAACTTCGCCGAGCTGATGCCGCGCCTCAACGAAGGCAAGGCGCCGCGCAGCGGCTGAGCGGGCGGACATCGCGTGACCGGAACGAAGTCCCTCATCCGCCCCTTCGGGGCACCTTCTGTGCGAACTGGCGGATGGGTAACAGAAGCGTCCGGGCGGATGGGTAACACATCACCCGGCTGGAGGGCCGGGCCGCGCCTGCGCCGGGGGTTAACCCCGGCGCAGGCGGCTCACTTTCCTTTGGCGTCGATCGCCGCCAGACGCATCGGACCATAGCGCACCACCCACACGCCGTCGCGCGCGGTCGGCTCGAAGCCGACCGTCTCGCCGGCCAGCGTCTCGCTCAGGAACACCATCTCCCCGCCCCAGCGAACCTCGCCGTTGCTCCTGACCGCCCGCGCCTCCCATCCGGCCGGATACTCCGGCGCGCGCAGCTCGCCGTCCCACGGACGCGGGCTCGGGCTCCACACCTTCGACGGCGTCGCCATGTCCAGCGCCTCGTGCGGCCGCTCCTCGTTGAACATCCGCGTGAACGCCGCGAACCGGCGCTGCTGCTCGCGCCGGTCCCGCGCCACCGGCAGCACCGTGTCCTGCTGCACCGTCAGATGCAGCCGCTCGTGCCGGCCGTTCTGCTGCGGCCGGCCCGGCGCGATCCGCTCCGGCCGGACCCCGGCCCGCACCAGCCACACCGCCAGGCGCCCGATCCCGCCCATCCCGCGCCCGCGAACGGCGGCCCGTTGTCCGAGCGCAGCGACAGCGGCAGCCCGTGCTCGCGGAACGCCCCCGACAGCACCGTCCGCACCGTCGCGAAGTCGCAGCGCTCCACCGCCACCAGCCGCAGCACGTAGCGGCTGCGGTGGTCGCTCAGGCTCAGCGGATCCAGCCGCCGCGCGTCGCGCGTCCGCCACCAGCCCTTGAAGTCCACGCACCACACGTCGTTCGGACGCTCGCCCGTCCCCAGATCGTCGCCCTGCGGACGCCAGCTCCGCTCCGTCCGCCGCTTCGCCGTCAGACCGTGCCGCGACAACGCCGCCGCCGCCGCGCTCCGCCCGGGCCACCGGACCTCCGGCTCGCGCGCCGACAGCCACGCCAGCAGCTTCTTCGGTCCCCACGTCGGACGCTCCCCGCGCAGCTCCACCAGCCGCCGCTCCACCGCCCTCGCCCATCGCGTTCGGATGGTGGCGCGCCGCGTGCGAACGCTCCTTCAGACCCGCCACGCCCTCCGCGTCGTACCGCGCCAGCGTCGCGTACACCGTCCGCCGGCTCACACCGTGCCGCCGACCGAGCTCGCTCACCGTCGCGTCGCCCCTCAGCCAGTCCCTCACCAGACGTTCCCTGCTCTCCATCGCGCTCGTCTCCGACCACGGCATGCACACCTCCATCGCATGCCCCCACTGTTACCCATCCGCCCGGACTTTTCTGTGAACCATCACCCCGATCCAGACACTTCTCCCCCTCGTCAGGGGGAGAAGGGAAGACGCACCCATCCGTTCTCCCCCGTCATCGGGGAAGAAGGCGCCCGAAGGACGGAACGCTGGAACGGCGCGGCGCCTTTCCAGCGGGAGGGGCTTCGTCCGAGCACGCGAGGCGGCTCCCCGCGGGCGGCGAACCGCCAGACGCGGCGGCCATGAACATCGACGCCCTGCTCGCCGCGCTGCGCGCGCGGCCGGCGCTGGCCGGACTGACGCGCGACGGCATCGCGCCGCTGCCGGCGACCGGCACGGCGCATGGCCACGCGCGTCTCGGCGTCTCGATCGGCGGCAAGCCGGCGCTGGCGCGCATCGCCTACGCCCATCCCGGCGATCCGACGGCGGCGGCGCGGCTGGACGCGCAGGCGGCGGCGTTCCGCCACCTCGCGCCGCTGCGCCTGACGCCGGCGCTGCTCGACGTCGTGCCACCTTCGGACGCGCTGCCCGGCGGCGCGCTGGTCGTCGAGGCGATCGACGGCCGCGCGCCACGCATCCCCGACGAGCTGCCGAACCTCGCCGACACCTTGGCCGCGATCCACGCCGCCCCCCTGCCGGCCGCCGGCGGCCCGATCCCCGTGCACGCCAACCCGTTCCTCGCGACCCTGGAGATGGTCGAGCGCAACGCCGCGCTCTATCTCGACGCCGCCGTGCCGACCCAGGGCGCGCGCGCGGAGATCGCCGACGAGCTGCGGCTGATGCGCGGCATGTCGCTGGCCTTCGCCAAACGGAAGCAGCCGCGTGGCGTCGCGCTGGCCGACACGCATCCCGGCAACTTCCTGATCGACGTCGCGGGCAAGGCGTGGTTCGTCGATCTCGAGAAGGTGCATGTCGGCTCGCCCGCCATCGACCTCGCGCATTGCACCTTGCCCAGCTCGGTCGACTGGCATCCCGACATCGGCGTCCCGCGGACGTCGCGCGCCGATGTCGCGGCGTTCTACGCGCGCTATCTCGACCGCATCGGAACGCGGCGGGCCGAGGCGCTGCGGCCGTGGCTGATGCCGATGCGGCGGCTGACCTGGCTGCGCACGACGATGTTCTTCTGCCGCTGGCGCGTGGAGACGCGCGGGCCGCGCGATCCCGCCAATCCGGCGCAGTGGAGCGACGCGGGCCTCGATCCGCGCATGAAGGCGCATATCGACGCCCGCATCGACGATTGCTTCGCGCGCGGGACGATCTGGCGGATCCGCGCGGAATGGATGGGACTGGACCCACTCGCTTTTTGATTCTTTGTTCTTGTTATGTTCCCCTCTTCGCGGTAGCCTTTGGGGATGATTTCGCCCGATCCCGACAGGGGAAGCGGGCCGGATATCGAAGGTTTCGACCCCTCGCCGGCGGACCCCGAACGCGTCGTGACGCCACGCGCGCGCAAGGGCCGCGGCGCCATCGGCAATCCGGCCAACCGCTTCTTCGCGCAGCGCACCGTGACGGTCGACGACGGCTGGGGCTCGGCCGACGACCGCGATCCGGTGCGCGCCGCGGCGCATCCCGAAGACGTCGACCCGCCGCGTCTGGCGACCACGCTGACGCGCGACGCCAGCCGCACGATCATCGCCCGCAACACCTCGCCGGACGTGCCGTTCGACCGCTCGATCAATCCCTACCGCGGCTGCGAGCACGGCTGCGTCTACTGCTTCGCGCGCCCCAGCCATGCCTATCTCGGCCTGTCGCCCGGCCTCGATTTCGAGACCAAGCTGCTGTTCAAGCCCGACGCCGCGGCGCTGCTGCGGCAGGAGCTGTCGAAGAAGGCCTACCGCTGCGACGTCATGGCGATGGGCACCAACACCGATCCCTACCAACCGGTCGAGCGCGAGCTCAAGATCACGCGCTCGATCCTCGAGGTGCTCTCGGAATTCAACCATCCCGTCGGCATCGTCACCAAGAACCACCTGATCACGCGCGACGCCGACATCCTCGGCGACATGGCGAGGCGCAACCTCGCGGAGGTGTTCGTGTCGGTGACGACGCTCGACCGCCATCTCGCCAACGTCATGGAGCCGCGCGCGTCCACGCCGGCGCGGCGGCTGGCGGCGATCCGGACGCTGGCCGACGCCGGCGTGCCCACCGGCGTGATGGCCGCGCCGATGATCCCGGCGCTCAACGACCACGAGATGGAGGCGATCCTCGACGCCGCGGCGGCGGCGGGCGCGACGCGCGCCGGCTACACCGTGCTGCGCCTGCCGCTGGAGATCGGGCCGCTGTTCGACGAATGGCTGGCCGAGCACTACCCCGACCGCAAGGAGCGCGTGCTGTCGCTGGTCAAGCAGACGCGCGGCGGCAAGCTCTACGATTCCGACTGGAGCCAGCGCATGACCGGCACCGGCGACTACGCCGCCCTGCTGCGCCAGCGCTTCCAGCTCGCGACCCGCAAATACGAGATGAACAAGTTCCGCTACCGGCTGGACACGACGCTGTTCAAGGTGCCGGACTCCGCCCGGCCCGGCGGCGACACGCGGCAGATGAAATTGTTCTGACGGCGCGGCGGCACCGCGCATGACCCCTCATCCGACGCTGCGCGCCACCTTCTCCCCCGAAGACGGGGGAGAAGGGAAATACGTCGCCCGCCACTTCATCCTCCCTCCTCCCCCGTCTTCGGGGGAGGAGGTGCCCGAAGGTACGCCGCGGCAGCCGCGGCGGGGATGAGGGGCTTCGTTTCCGTCACGCGGGTCCAGCGACACGAAGCGAATCCGGATCGAACGACGACGCCCTCACCACTTCGTCGCGTAGCCGGTGAAGTCCGTCTTGAGGCGCTGGATGTCCTGGATCACGTCGGGCGGCAGGTCGGAGCCCTGCTCGGCGGTGGCGCTGGCCGACACGGAGTCGCTGCCGGCGAAACGCTCGGCTATCGCGCCCGCGATCTCGCGGTGGGTGCCGACGGCGGCGAACAGGCGCACGACGTCGTCGGAGATCTCGCGCGTCATCGCGTCCCACTCGCCCTTCTTGGACATCGCGTTGAGCTTGCGCCCGAGATCGCCCAGCCCGTGGACGTCGAACACCGGCCAGTAGGCTGGCGTCGAACCGTAGAACGCGACCCGCATGCGCACCCACTCGACCTTCTCGGCGACCGCCTTCTCGTCCGCTCCGGTGGCGATGAAGCCACCGCCGTGGATCTCGAAGGTCTCGCGCCGGCGGCCGCTCTTGGCCCAGCCCTCCGCCAGACGCGGCATCACCATCTCCTCCTGGTAGCGCCGCGTGCAGAAGGAATGCAGCCGCACGCCGTCGCCGACCTCGCCGGCCAGCCGCAGGCTGAGCGGCCCGACGGCGGCCAGGGTCACGGGCACCGGCGGAAGGTGCAGCGATTCGGGCACGAAATTCGGCGTCATCAGGGTGAAGCGGTAGTGCTCGCCCACGAAATCCGGCTTGGCGCCGGTCTCCCAGGTGCGCCAGATCGCGCGCATCGTCTTGACGTACTCGCGCAGCCGCGGCACCGGCGGCGACCACCGCACCGAGAAGCGGTTCTCGTTGTGGGCGCGCACCTGGGGGCCGATGCCGAGCACGAAGCGGCCGCGCGAGGCGACCTGCAGGTCCCACGACACCGCGGCCGTCGCCATCGGCGTGCGCGCGAAGGCGATCGCCACGCCGGTGGCCAGCGACAGCCGCTCCGTCGCCGCGGCCGCGACACCCAGCGACAGGAACGGCTCGTGCCGGTTCTCCAGCGTCACGACGCCGTCGAACCCCGCCGCCTCGGCCGCCTTCGCCGCGTCGGCCACCAGCCGCAGATCGCGCTGCGGCAACGTCGTCAGGATGCGCATGTTTCGGTCACTCCGGTCGGGCGCGCGGGGCGCGTCAGGCGTTCGCGTATTGGCGGATGAGGGTGTCGCCGAAGCGGCCGAGGCTGTCCTCGAGGTCGGGCATGAAGGCGGAGATCGGCAGCGCCACGCGGCCGACGCCGCGGGCGATGCGCTCCTCGATGGCGGCGCGCGGATCCTGCCCGGATTTCGGCAGCGCGCCGGGGCAGCCCGTGATCATCTCGACCGAGTTCCGGTCGCGGCCGGCCTCCTCGGCGGTGCGCCAGGCGAGATCGAGCAGCGGCATGACGTCGACCTGGGTGCCGATCGACGGGAAGAACCCGTCGCCCAGCCGCCCGGCGCGCTTGGCCGCCGCCTCGGAGTGGCCGCCGACGATGATCGGCACGGCGCCGCGCACCGGCTTGGGGTTCGAGCTCATGCCGGTGAAGTCGACGAACTCGCCCTTGAAGCTGGCGTCGTCCTTCGCCCACAGCGCGCGCATCGCCGCCACGTACTCGTCGGCGCGCTTGCCGCGGCGCGCGCGAACGGCACGCCGACGGCCTCGAACTCCTCCTTGAGCCAGCCGACGCCGATACCCAGCTCGATGCGGCCGCCGCTGAGATGGTCGAGCGTCGCGACCTCCTTGGCCAGCACCAGCGGATTGCGCTGCGGCAGGATCAGCACCGCGCTCATGAAGCGCAGCTTCGTCGTCACGGCGGCGACGAACGCCATCCAGATCAGCGGATCGGGCAGCTTGCTCGACGGACCGCCCGGCAGCCGGCCGGTCGCCGCGTAGGGATAGGTCGAGGTGTAGTTCGTCGGCCACACCACGTGCTCGACGGTGAAGATCGAGTCGAAGCCGGCGGCCTCGGCCAGACGGGCGATCCGCTTGGCGCCCTCCGGATCGGGAAACGTGTTGTTGGCGAAGTGCAGCGCGAATTTCATCGGGCGTCCCTCCAGTTGTTGATTTGCGCGCACCGCCTTGGCGCGCGGGTCTACGGCCGGAACGCCGGCATCACCTGCTCGCCGAAGCGCCGCATCGACGCGACGTTGAGATCGTGGGACATGGCGCCGAAGCCGGTCTGGCACAGCAGATGGCGCACGCCGACGTCGCGCAGCTCGGCGACCTGCTCGCGCACGCGCGACGGCGATCCGAAGATCGAGCCGGTCGCCAACACGAAGGGCAGCGCCTCGGAATCGGCGACCGACGGATCGGTCCACGGGTTGAGCGTGGCCGGATCGATGGTGAAATCGGCGGGGTTGTGGGCGTGGCGCACGTGCATCATGTGGGCGCGCGTCTCCAGCAGCAGCGCCGACAGCTCGTCCTCGGCCTGGGCGTCGGACTCCGCCACGTAGACGTTACGCCACAGGGCGCTGGCCTCCAGCAGCCGCGTCCGCGCCGCGGCGTCGTGGCCGCCGGCCACGAGGCCGGCCTCGTAGGTCGCCCAACGTTCGCGGATGCGCGCCACCGGCAGGCGCGAGGTCAGGATCGGCACGCCGAGCCGGCCGCATTCCTCGAACGAGGACGGCGAGATCACGCTGCGCCACAACGGCGGGCCGGGAAGCTGCACCGGCCGCGGCCGGATCTCGGGCACGTGCACCCGGTAGTACTTCCCCGCGTAGTCCAGCGGCGCCTCGCGCCACGCCCGTTGGAGGATGTCGACGGCCTCCTCCATGCGGGCGCGGCTGTCGCCGCTGCGCAGGCCGTGGCCGACGAACTCGTACTCGTTGTAGACGGTGCCCTTGCCGATGCCGACGTCGATGCGGCCCTTGCTGAGGTTGTCGAGCAGCGCCAGCTGCGTGGCCAGCCGCACGGGATGGTGGAACGGCATCTGCACGACCGCGAATCCGATCCGCACGCGCTCGGTGCGCATCGCCAGCGCGGCGGCGAACAGCAGCGCGTCGTTGTAGACGCTCTCGCCGGTGAAATAGTGCTCGGTCAGCCAGACGTCGCTGAAGCCCAGCGCCTCGGCGAGGCAGGCCTGCTCGATCTGCTGGTCGATGCGGACGGCATCCTCGTCGGGCGACGGCGACAACGACAGCGTGAGCCAACCGAACCGCATCGAGCTCCCCCGCCGTTTCCGCGACCGCGGACGAGCCTAGCCCGTCCGGCGGCCCGGTAGAAGCGCCGCCAGTCCCCGGTTGTTCCGCTGGGCGGAGGCGTCTCGGCGCTGGCCGCGCGCGCCGAGGCGCCGCACAATCGCCGCCGCCATCTCCCGGGAGTCCGCATGAAGCTCGGCATCGTCACGATCCCCACCGCCGCGCAGGCCACCGGCCCGCGCGCCATCATCGACCGCGTCGTCGAGTTCGGAACCCGCGCCGAGCGGCTGGGCTTCGAAGGACTCTGGATCACGGACTCCTTCGCCCGCGGCCACGCCTCGGTCGATCCGCTGGCGGTGCTGGCGGCGCTGTGCGGCGTGACCAGCCGCATCGAGCTGGGCACCTGCGTCGCGCAGGTGCCGCTGCGCCATCCCGTCGAGCACGCCCACCGCGCGCAGACGCTGAACCTGCTGTCGGGCGGCCGCTTCCGCTTCGGCGTCGGCAGCGGGTCGACCAAGCACGATTTCGACGCCGTGCAGGTCGACTACGACAAGCGCTTCAAGATGCTGCCGGAGTATCTCGCCGTCATGCGCCGCGTGTGGGCGGGCGAGCCGGTCCACGGCCCGGCGCTGACGGTGTGGCCCGGCACCGAGGGCGGCCCGCCCGTGCTGCTCGGCGCGTGGCGCAGCGCGCGGTGGATCGATCTGGCGGCGCGCCACTGCCACGGCTGGATCGCGTCCGGCATCTACTCGGCGTGGGACGACCTGCCGATCGGGATCGGCATGTACCGCGCCGCCGGCGGCAAGCGCGTGGTGCTGGCCAACATCTTCACCGACCTGCGCCCGGCGCCGGACGACCATCCGCTGATCGCGCGCTCCAAGATCACGCTGGTCTGCGGCAAGGCGGAGGCGCGCGACCGGTTGCGCCGCCTCGAGGACATGGGCGTCGACGACGCGCTGCTGATCCTGCCGTTCGGCGCGCCGGACCAGCTCGAGGAGGTCCGCGGCCTGCTGGACTGACGCCTCAGGCCGGACGCGGCGGACGTACGAGGATCAGCCAGCCGACCAGGCCGACCAGACCGGTCAGCGCGATACCGAGGCCGATGTTGAACTGGCTCTCGTGCGAGACGTAGCCCATCAGCAGGGTCAGTCCCGCCGCCGCCATCATCTGCACGAAGCCCATCAGCGCCGAGGCGGCGCCGACGCGGTTGGCGGGCACGACGGCCAGCGCGTTGGCCATGGCGTTGGGCATGTTCAGCCCGTTGCCCAGCCCCATCACGACCAGAGGCACGATCAGGGCCAGAGGTGTGACGTATCCTAGCAGCGCCGTGACCATCAGCCCGACGGCGCCGAGCGTCAGCATGAGCTGGCCGCCGGCGATCAGGTTGAGGCTTTTCACGCGGCCCTGCAGGCGGTTCGACACGAATGTGCCGACCACGAAATGACCGGCCCAGGCCAGGGTGAACCAGCCGAACAGTTCGGCCGCGACGCCCATCACCTGGATCAGCAGGATCGGGCCGCCGGAGAAAAAGATGTTGAAGCCCGACGAGGCGCAGGTCGCGGCGATCAACAGGCCGACGAAACGACGGTCGCGCAGCGCCACGCGGAAGCCCTCGACGTAGTCGCGCGGACCGCCACCACCCGGCCGGGCCTTGGGCGCCGTCTCGCCGAGGATCATATAGACGAGAACCAGCACGACGAGGCCGGTGGCCGCCGTCAGCCAGAAATTGCTGCGCCATCCGAACCACACCAGCAACTGACCGCCGAGCAGCGGCGACAGCGCCGGCGACAGCGCCATGGCCGACGCCATGTAGCCCATCGAGCGCGGCGCCTCCTGCGCGGTACGGCTGTCGCGCACCACGGCGCGGCCCAGCACGACGCCGCCGCAGGCACCGCAGGCCTGCAGCAGGCGCGCTGCGATCAACGTCTCGATGCTGGTGGCGATGGCGCACAGCGCGCTGGCGGCGGTGAAGACCACGAGGCTGCCCAGCAGCACCGGCCGCCGCCCGATGCGGTCCGACATCGGTCCGACCGCGAGCTGCGCGAAGGCGAAAGCGAACAGGTAGGCCGAGAGCGTGAGCTGCGCCGTGCCGTAGGACACGCCGAACTCGCGCGCCAGGGTCGGCAGCGACGGCAGGAAGATCGTCAGCGCGAGCTGCGACGTGACGGTCGCGCTCATCAGCAGCCAGATCGGCGGTCTCGCGCTACGCATCCACGACGCTCGCTGGGGAAGGAGGACGGCTGGCGACGACGCGCCCGTCCCGCTGGCGCCGGCGTTTTCGGCGCGAGCACATAGCACGGATCGCGCGGCGCGCCGCCCGCGTCGGGCGCCGGGGCGCCATGCGCCGCCGCCGGTCCTACATCCCGTCCGGATCGACGATCCGCGCGGCGGGAAACCGCTCGCGCCAGCGCTTGGCGACCACGCGGTCGCGGTACTCGCCGGGTTTGGCGCGGCCGGCGGCGGTGGGGCGGCAGACCAGTCCCAGCAGGTCGCCGACCCCGCACGGCGCCAGGATCTCGACGACGTCCGAGCCGTCGAGGCGCGCGGCGATCGCCGTCGGCGTCTCCAGCCAGTGCGCCATGGCGTCGGCGGTGTCGCGGTAGGGCGCGTCGCGGTTGCGGCGGTGCATGCGCGCCTGGTTGCGCACCTGCCAGTCGACGCCGGGCGACTCCGCGTCCAGCCGCGCCTCGTGCGCCGCCTCGCGCGCGCCCTCGGGATCGACGGCGTCGAAATAGACCACGTCGACATCGAGCGACGGACGCGGTTCCAACCCCGCGAGCCGGTCCCAGATGCGGTCGCGGATGAAGCCGGCGCCGATCCAGCCGTCGGGCAGGGCGAGCGCGCGCACGGCGCGCAGCCGCGCCATGATCTCGGCATCGGCCGCGATCAGCGCCGCGACGCGCGCGACGTCCGGATTCCCATTTCGCGTCGGGGACGGCATGGTGACGACGATACCACGCGCCGCCGGAGCCGCATGCCCAGCTTCCAGTTCGAATCGCGCCACGCCGGCCTGGTCGCCGGAGTCGACGAGGCCGGCCGCGGTCCCCTGGCCGGCCCGGTCGTGGCCGCCGCCGTGGTCATCGACCGCGTCCGCGCCGGACGCGACCTGCTGGCGCTGCTCGACGACTCCAAGAAGCTGACGCCCAGGCGGCGGCATCTGGCGTTCCTCGCGCTGGGCGAAAGCGACGCGGTCGCCATCGGCATCGGCGCCGCCAGCGCCCGCGAGATCGACCGCGTCAACGTGCTGCGCGCGACGCTGCGCGCCATGGCCCGCGCGGTGGCGGCGCTGCCCGCGCCGCCCGACGTCGCGCTGGTCGACGGCAACCGGCCGCCGACCCTGCCGTGCCGCGTCGAGACCATCGTGAAGGGCGATTCGAAGAGCTTCTCGATCGCCGCCGCGTCGATCGTCGCCAAGGTGACGCGCGACCGCATCATGCGGCTGCTGGACTCGCGCTACCCCGGCTACCGCTGGATCAAGAACGCCGGCTATCCGGCGCCGGAGCATCTCGAGGCGCTCCAGCGGCTGGGCGCGACCCCGCACCACCGCCTCAGTTTCTCGCCCCTGGCGATGGACTCAACTCACGGAAATTAAACGACTTTCTTAATGTTTTACTTAAAGATAATACTTCAACATATTGAATCTATTGAAAATTAATCCGGATTCCGGCATAGTCACGGACTGGATCACCGCCCCATCCCCCAGGCGTGGCGTAGCGTAAACACGAGGACAGGGCCGCATGGCAAAGCGCGACGGCGCGACCGACCGGATTCTGGTCGGCGACTGCATCGAGATCATGAATTCGCTGCCGGCCGGCTCGGTCGACATGGTGTTCGCCGATCCACCCTACAATCTGCAGCTCGGCGGCGACCTGCACCGCCCCGACAACAGCAAGGTCGACGCGGTCGACGACGACTGGGACCGGTTCGACGATTTCGCCAGCTACGACGGCTTCACGCGGGCCTGGATGGCGGCGGCGCGCCGGGTGTTGAAACCCGAAGGCACGATGTGGGTGATCGGCAGCTACCACAACGTGTTCCGCATGGGATCGGCGCTGCAGGACCTCGGCTTCTGGCTGCTGAACGACATCGTCTGGCGCAAGACCAACCCGATGCCGAATTTCCGCGGCAAGCGCTTCACCAACGCGCACGAGACGCTGATCTGGGCGGCGCGCGACCGCCGCCGCAAGCAGTACACGTTCAACTACGAGGCGATGAAGGAGCTCAACGAGGGCATCCAGATGCGCAGCGACTGGACGCTGCCGATCTGCACCGGCCACGAGCGCATCAAGGACCGCGACGGCCGCAAGGCGCATCCGACGCAGAAGCCCGAGGCGCTGCTGTTCCGCTGCCTGATGGCCGCCAGCAACCCCGGCGACGTCGTGCTCGACCCGTTCTTCGGCAGCGGCACCACCGGCGCCGTCGCCAAGCGGCTGGGCCGCCGCTACATCGGGCTGGAGCGCGACGAGGGCTACGCCGAGGTGGCGCGCAAGCGCATCGCCGCCGTCCGGCCGCTGTCGCCCGAGGACGTGGCGCCCAAGCCGGCCAAGCGCAGCGAGCCGCGCATCCCGTTCGGCGCGTTGATCGAGACCGGCCTGCTGACGCCGGGCTCGACCCTGGCCGACCCCACCGGCCGCCACTACGCCCGCGTCAAGGCCGACGGCACGTTGAGCACGACCGGCCCCGGCGGCGATCTGCGCGGCTCGATCCACCAGGTCGGCGCCGCCGTGCAGGGCGCGCCGTCGTGCAACGGCTGGACGTTCTGGCACCACGAATTCGACGGCAAGTTCCTGCCGATCGACCACCTGCGCCAGCAGATGCGGGCGCGCCTGCAATAGCCATGGACCACAAGGGAGCGACCGCCATGATCCGCTCTACCCTCTCGCGCATCCTGCCGGTGCTCGGCGCGCTGACGCTGGCCGCCTGCGGCACGGTGCAGGGCATCGGCCAGGACATCTCCAACACCGCCGCCTGGGTCGGCAAGACCGTCTTCTAGCGCCGATGCCGCGCGGCTCCGCGCGGGCCGGGGCCCGGCCGAAGGCGAGGGCGGTCGACGCCGCCGCGCCGGTCGACGCTGCCGCGCCGGTGGTGGTGCGGCGCGCGACGGTGGCCGACATCGACGATCTCGTGGCGCTGGCGCGCGCGCTCAACGCCCACGAGGGCGAGCCGACCGATCTGTTCACCGCCGCGGTGGCGCGCCGCCATGGCTTCGGGCGCCGGCCGGAATGGACGGTGTGGCTGGCGACGCGCGATGGCGCGGCCGTCGGCTTCGCCATGACGCACCGCTCGTGGGACACGCCCAACGCCGCGCCCGGATTGTTCCTCAGCGATCTCTACGTCGCGCCGCGGGCGCGCCGCCGCGGCGTCGGCCGCCTGCTGATGGCGACGGTCGCGGCCGAGGTCAAACGCGCTAAGCGCGTCTATTTCTGGTGGACGGCCAAGCCCGGCAATAAGCGCGCGCTGGCGTTCTACAAGAGCCTCGGCGCGTTCTCCGAACCGGTCGTGGCGCACGCCCTGTTCGGCCCCGCCCTCGACCGCCTGCTCGAGCCGCGCGCGAAACCGAGGCGGGCGACGTCGAAGCGCGCGATGTCGAAGCGCGCAACGCCGAAGCGACGGAAGCGCTGATCCCGCCGCTTCCACCGTCATTCCGAGCGCGGCGAGGGATCTTGGCGGCGACGGAAGGATCCCTCGCCGCGCTCGGGATGACAGTCTGGCCCGTCTGATCGCCGCGCGTCCGGGCGCACGCGCCGCGCGTCCGGGCGACGCGTACCCGCGCCATCCGCCGCGCCGGCAAAGAAACAGCGCGGCGTCGTCCGCCGCGCTGCATCGATGGATGAGGGCTGGTCGCCGACGCGCGGCTATTGCCGCTTGGTGACGTGGATCAGCGCGTTGTTGCTGCCGGGACGGTAGCGCACGTCGTACTGCGCGCCGGCCGGGATCGAGTTGCAGTTCTGCTGCGGCGACTGCATGCGCGTGATGGTGTACGTGGTCCACGCCTGGCCGCTGGTCATGTCGACGTCGAGCTGGAACACCAGCTGCGGCGACACCGACGTGCCCGGCGGATAGGTGTAGCACATCCACGAGCGCATGCCGGTCGGCAGGTTCGTGGTCTTCCACTCGCCCTCGCCCCAGCGGTAGCGGAAGTTGATCGGCACGCCGATGTTGTTGTTGAGGCAGGCGCAGCCGTAGGGGTGGGTCGGCGCCGTCGACTGGGCCTGGGCCGGCGCGGCGGCGGAGATCGCGAGGGCGGCGCCCGCCGCGAGCGTGAGAAATCCGAGTTTCGTCCCCATATCAATCCCCCAGAACTTCGGCGGCCGCATCGCCTGAAATATCGTCCCGCGGCGTCCCGTTCCACGCGCCGGCGCGCAGCCGGCCGCAGATGATGGAAGGTAGCGCGAAACCGCGGCGATGACAATTTCCGACGTGGCACCGCCGTCGGATCAACGGCGCGCGAGGACGGCGCGGCCCAGCCGCTCGAGCGCCGCGCGCAGCCGGTCGTCGCCGATCGGCGCCACGCCGGCGCGCAGGGATGCGCTTCGCGCCGGATCGAGCGGCGGCGGCGGCGCCGGCGGCGCCGACGCCCGCGCCATCGGCAACGGACCCTGCGTGATGCGCAGGCTCTCGACCGCGGCGTAGCCCAGATGCGTGTTGATGCGCTCGATCAGGCGCGGCGCCATGTACTGCAGCTCCAGCGCCATCGACCCGGCCACGCGCAGCCGCAGCGTCGCGCCGCGTTCCGGCCGCGCCGGCCTCGTCAGTCTCGCGTCAGTTTTCGCGCCGCCGGCCGACGGCGGGCGCGCGGCGCCCGTCAGCTTCTCCGGCGCGCAGTGGCGCGCCACCTCCGGCCCGACGATCAGCGACCACTCCGCCGCCAGCCGCGCGATGGTCGTGCCGCGCCGCGCCGCCAGCGCGCCCGTCAGCTTCGGCACGTGCGCGCCCACCGCCTTGAAGCCGCCGCGGCGGCGGATCTCGAGATCGGGACGATCCTCGGTCATGCGCCCGATCATACGCCGGCGGAGGCCGGCGGTGGAACGGCGGGCGGCGTTCATTCTTCCTCTCCGCTTGTGGGCTAGCGGATTCACACTTCTCGACTGTCGCATTGGAAGGCAGGAAAGCCTTGGCGCACCGACGTTTTCTCCCTCTCCGCCCGCTTGCGGGGGGAGAGGGAAGGGGCCCGCGCGCAGCGCGGGTACGCCGTATCGGCGATGCGCCGATACGGCGGCGGTGAGGTGGGTGGTGGTGGCGTCGCCTGCGGCCGATATCGATGCACGTCGCTTCTCCGATCGACGTCGGCACTGATCCCACGACCACCTCACCCTCCCCGCCGCTGAAGCGGCGGGTCCCCTTGCGTAAGCGCGAGCGGTTAGGATGAGGGCGTTCCGCGAGGAATGCCCAGGGCCGGGTGGCCACCCGGCCCTGGGCGGTTCGACCGTCGGATCGTTGGTCCCGGGAATCGTGACGGATCGCGAGGGAGCCGGATCGCGGACGAACCACTTCATCGAGGCCCGGATGGTTGCCCGAACAACCTGGTTCGCACGCAAGGCAGGGACGACGAAGATGGCCGAACATAGCACGCCTGTCGCCGGCATCGACACCGGCAAGACCTTGGCTCGACATCGCGCTGTGGCCGGACGGCGCCACATGGCGGGTGCCCAACACCGCCGAGGGCCACCGCGCGCTGCGCGAACGGCTGGCCGGCCTCGGCGTCCGGCGCGCCGGCATCGAGGCGTCGGGCGGCTACGAGAGGGCGGTGGCGGCGGCGCTGCGCGGAGCCGGCGTCGAGGTCGCCGTCCTGCAGCCCGGCGGTCCGCGCCTTCGCCGCCTGCAAGCTGCGCCGGGCCAAGAACGACCGGATCGACGCCGCCCTGATCGCCGGGTGCGCCGCCGGTCTCGCCGGCGTGCGCGCCGCGCCCGATCCGAGGATGGCGCCCCTCGCCGAGCATCTTCTCTTCATCGAGCAGATCGAGGACGACCTGCGCCAGACCCGCTGCCGCCTCGAGCGCTTCGCCGCCCGGCGCCTGCGCGCCGGCCTCGAGCGCGACGTCCAGCGCCTCGAGCGCCGCCGCGACGCCGAGCTGGCGCTGCTGCTCAAGACCGTCCGCGCCGAGGCCGACCTCGCCCGCCGCCTCGACCTCGTCGCCAGCGTCGACGGCGTCGGCATCCGCACCGCGCTGACCCTGGTCGTGCTCATGCCCGAGCTCGGCGCGCTGTCGCGCGAGCAGGCCGCCGCGCTCGCCGGCCTCGCCCCGTTCGACCGCGACTCCGGCACCCTGCGCGGCGAGCGACACATCGCCGGCGGACGCGGCCGCGTGCGCAAGGCCCTGTTCAACGCCGCCCTGCCGGCCGCCTTCAGGTGGAACGACAACCTCGTGCCGGTCTACAAGACGCTCGTCGCCAAGGGCAAACCTCACAAGAAGGCCCTCGTCGCCTGCGCCCGCAAGCTCGTCATCTTCGTCAACGCCGTCCTCGCCAGAGGCACCCCGTGGACCAAGCAGATCCCGGTTTGATTAATGGTTGCTCCCTCTCCCCCGCTGCGCGGCGGAGAGGGCGTTCGGCCGCTATCTTGGATGTGTGAATCCGATAGGCCGCAAGCGGGCGGAGAGGGATTTAGGCGGATGGTCAAGACCGACTACACTGCCGCGATGGCGCGCAGGACGACCACCGACGACGCCCGCGTGGCGGCGGCCGGCGCCGCGTTCGCGGCCGCGCGTGCGCGCGCGCCCGGATGCCGCCGATCATGCGGCCCGCGTGCTGGCGTGGTACGACCGGCACCGCCGCGCGCTGCCGTGGCGCGCGCCGGCCGGAGGGCGCACCGAGCCGTACCGCGTCTGGCTCAGCGAGATCATGCTGCAGCAGACGACCGTGGCGACAGTCGGCCCCTACTTCGCTGAATTCACGCGCAGGTGGCCGACGGTCGGCGATCTCGCCGCCGCGGCCCTCGACGACGTGCTGCACGCCTGGCAGGGGCTGGGCTACTACGCCCGCGCGCGCAACCTGCACGCCGGCGCCCGCGCCGTGGTCGACCGCCACGCCGGACTCTTCCCCGACGACGACGACGCGTTGCGCGCCCTGCCCGGCATCGGCCCCTACACATCAGCCGCCATCGCCGCGATCGCCTTCGACCGGCCGGCCAACGCCGTCGACGGCAACGTCGAGCGCGTCATGGCGCGACTGCACGCGCTGGAGACGCCGCTGCCCGACGCCAAGCCGGCGCTGACGGCGCTGGCCGCCGCGCTGGTGCCCGCGCGACGCGCCGGCGACTACGCGCAGGCGCTGATGGATCTCGGCGCCACGGTGTGCGTGCCCCGCGCGCCGCGCTGCGTGGTGTGCCCGCTGGTCGACATCTGCGCCGCGCGGAGGCTCGGCCTGGTCGACGCGCTGCCCGGGCGCCGCGCCAAGGCGGCGCGGCCGACGCGGCGCGGCATGGCGTTCCTGCTGACCGCCAGGGACGGCGCCATCGCGTTGCGCCAGCGTCCGGCCAAGGGATTGCTCTGCGGCATGATGGAGATCCCCACCGGCCCGTGGCGCGAGGGGGCGTTCGACGCCGACGCCGCGCTGGCCGAGGCGCCGCTGCGCGCGAAGTGGCGCGTGCTGCCGGGGACGGTGCGCCACGTCTTCACGCATTTCACGCTCGAGCTGACCATCGCCGCCGCGCACGCGCCGACGACACGGATGACGGCCGCGGCCGGCGATTTGATCTGGTGCCCGCCCGACCGGCTCGCCGCGATGGCGCTGCCCACCCTGATGAAAAAAGCCATCGCCCACGGCCGCGCCGGGCAGCGCCTTGAGACACGGCAGTAGCGGAGCGTGGGCGCTTTCTCCCTCTCCGCCCGCTTGCGGGGGGAGAGGGAAGGGGCCCGCGCGTAGCGCGGGAAGGGTGAGGTGGGTGGCGGTGGCGTCACCGACACTCGATATCGGCGCAGTTCACTTCATCGATCGATGTGGCCACCGATACGACGACCACCTCACCCTTCCCATGCTTCGCATGGGCCCTTCCCTCTCCCCGCTACGCGGCGGAGAGGGAGACAAACCCGTTGGCGGAAAGGAGGAAGACGCTCATGTTCCTCGCCCCCACCGGGGGAGAGGTTAGGTGAGGGGGCCGCGTCGCATCGCAATCGTGGAGTGAACTCGGCCGCGACGCCGTCGGCGGCGGTCCTGACAACAAAGGAGATTCGACCATGGCGACGCAAGCGCAACGCGGCCACGATCCCGTCGTCTGGGCGGCGCGCATGCGGCGCGCGCTCGTGCTCGGCTTCGGCGCGCTCGGCGCCGCGCTGGGCATCGGCGTTCTTGGCTACCATCTGATCGCCGGTCTGCCGTGGATCGACGCCCTGCTCAACGCCGCCATGATCCTCGGCGGCATGGGGCCGGTCGACCAGTTGTCGACGACCGGCGGCAAACTGTTCGCCGCGGGCTACGCGCTGTTCAGCGGCCTGCTGTTCGTGGGCGTGTGTGGCGTCATCGCCTCGCCCTGGGTGCACCTGTTCCTGCACCGCTTCCACGCCGAGCTGGACGACGACGACGGCGATTGAGGCGAACGACGTGACCGCGGCGCGGCGCCGCCCTCCTCTGTCATCCCGAGCGTAGCGAGGGATCTAGGCTCGGTCCCTGGATCCCTCGCTACGCTCGGGATGACAGGATGCGCGACGCCGCCCGCGTGCGCTTCCCCTCCAGCCTAAGCCGCCTTCTTCCGCTTGCCCTTGCGCGCCTTCAGCGACTGCGCCAGCGCGCAGAGGCGGCGGATGGTGTCGCGCTCCTCGGCGATGTAGCGGCCCATCAGCGCGCCGGTCTCGATGTCGATGGTGCGGTCCTTCATGAAGTCGCCGAACGGATCGTCCTCGCGCGGCGCGCCGTAGCCGAGATACTCCAGCCGGTCGAGGTCGCCGATCTTGGGATTCGAGACGTAGGCCAGCTTGGCGTCGGCCTTGGGATCGGGCCGGTCGATCAGCGTGTAGCCCAGCTCGACGACGCGCTTCTCGAACGCCAGCCCGTGCTCGGCCTCGCGCACCGCCACCAGCTTGACGACGGCGCGCACCTCGGGATCGTCGGTCAGCGCGACCCAAGCGTCGAAGTAGCGCGCCGCCTTGGTCTCGGCGACGCTGATCGCGTTGAGCAGGCCGAGGTAGGTGGGTTTGGTCGTCATCGTGGGCTCTCCCGGAAATGGCGGCGCGTGTCACCGTGCGCATGTGGTGGCCGATGATAGGCACGGACGGACGATGCCGGAAGTGCCACGGCGTCAGCGTCTGGGGTCAGGCCTGAAGCGTCTGGGGTCAGGCCTGCAAAACGGCATTTTCACCGAGAGATCGACCGGAAACCTTGCCGCTTTGCAGGCCTGACCCCGCTACGTTTGACCCCGTTACCGCTACAGAGGGAAAAGCAGGAAGCATCCACCTTCCTTACTTGATGGGAATGTGACGCACGAAGCTTTGGCTTGCGCCACTGGCGCGCACTGCCGGAACGACCCCGATGACCTGGGGAGCGCGGAGTAGTCCGTCTGGATAGGCGTGCCCACATCAAAGCCGCCCAACCGCCACTTCACAGGTACGGCACGGCCTTCCTGATTGATCGCCAATACGGTCAGAAACGCCGCCGACCACCCCCAGCAAACATCACGCTTCAACTCAAAGGGTGGAACGTGCGGTCTCGCCGGCTCCGAGAAAGTCAATTCGCCACTGTCGACCGACGTCAGGCAGATATGGGACCACTCCTTCGATAGCCCTGAAAAATCGTAGCTCCGCGAGCCGCTTGCACCCTCTGATCTTATCGCACGAGCGATCCGTTGTTGAACGCCAAAACTATTGGGTGCTCTCACCCACGAAGCGAGATTGCAGAACGCCTCGCCTGGGGACTCCTCAGGAGACCCGTTGCTCAGCGAGCTACGGATGGAAACGCTCGCGAGAACTGCTCCGGCTAGAAGTACGAAGCCGAACGCGGCGGAGAGCACCAGCCGATAGCTCCAAATGGCTGCCAGGGCGACGAGAGCCGCGGTTCTTTTCCCCATGCCACGCACCGCTGCTACCTGTCCCTCAACAACTCGCTTCGACATCGCGTGATTGTGTTGGGGTCAATCCTGCAAATCGGCTGCTCATCGGGAGGTCGGCCGGAAAATTTGCCGTTTTGCAGGCCTGACCCCCTCACAATTGTCGAATTCGCGAAGGGATTGAAAGCCGCAATATTAAGTGACCGACGAAACTGGTCTCGGTCGAGCGCTACCGTTGTGGTACTTTTGACCTTCACCCACATCGCGCCCTCCTAAGCTTATATTGCGGCTAAACAACGCTAGCTGGCAGGTTGTTTAGGAAAGAGCAAAGCTACTATAGCTACGTGAAAGTAGTACGCAGTGTGTGCACTTACAAAGATCATAGCAAACACATAAATAAATCCATGAAAAGACAGCTGCCAGTAGATTCGGAAATCCGGCTCAAGCGCACCTACTCCGAAGAGCAATACCGGATAGCCCACTACTGTAGCCCAGCGAGACGGGCGTATCGCTCGGAAGCGCTCCAGGCAAAAGTCACGGTAGAGCCAGCTATGTGAATTCCACAAAATCAAGTTAGCTACGCTCCAAAGTGCGCCAAAGCCCAGCCACATGTAATAAAAGCATTTGAAAACCTGTGCTGTTGGATCGAGAATATGAACGCGGCTAGACGCGAAATTAAATAGGTAGAAATATATGGATAAGCCTATGTAAGCGCTTACCCAAAATATGATCGGCGCAATAATAATTATTTTGTAGCTAAGTCGATACCTCGCGAGTATTTCGTCGTATGACATGGGCTCACACTTTGGTGGTGGCAATGTCAGATGAAGGTAGGCTATTTCTAGAGGCCGCGTCTTCGGACGTGCGCTTGACCATGTGAGATATCTATAGTGATTGAGCAATTCTTTAGCGCGGACTTCCGGTGCGCAACTATGATCACCGTCCGCCCCTTGACTATCTCCGCCATGTTGTCCTGCACGACCGCCTCCGTCTCCGCGTCCAGCGCGCTCGTAGCCTCGTCGAAGATCAGGATGCGTGGGTCCATCAACAGCGCCCGCGCGATGGCGATCCGCTGCCTCTGGCCGCCGGAGAGGTTCATCCCCCGCTCCTCGATCTGCGTGTCGTAGCCCTCCGGCATCTGAAGGATGAACTCGTGCGCCCCGGCCATGGTCGCCGCCTTCACGATCCGGTCCATCGACACCGTGCGGTCCGCCAGCGCGATGTTGTCCCGGACGGATCGGTTGAACAGCACCGACTCCCGCGGCACCACCCCGACCTGCCGCCGCAGCCACGCCGGGTCGATCAGCGCGGGGTCTAGACCGGCGGGCGGCGACGCGGCGGCGGGCGCGTGGAACACAGGCGGCCTCCCCGGCCGTGGATCGGCGAACGCTATCGACGGCCCGTCGGGCCGGCAAGCGCGGCGGCCAAATTTGCCGTTTTGCAGGCCTGACCCCAAAGGGTGCATCTGGCTCGTGCCGTTGGACGGGGCGGCGGGAATCGCCCCGCGCAAGACGCGGGCCAACGCGGCGCGTGGTGGCTCCGGTTTTTTCGGCGAAGACGGATGGTTCGTCCGGGGGAGACGGTGTCGCCGTCCACGCAGGCGCGTCATGCCGTCTTATGAGACGGGTTGGCCGTGTTCCGCGACCATCGGCGGCGGTGGACCGCATGGGCCGCTTGCAAGCGGCCTACCCCGTCCCACAAGCCGCCACCTTCCGCGCCGCCATCGCGGCGACGGCGCGCCGCGACGGCCCACCCGGCCCCACGCGCCATCGAACACAAAAACGGCATCTTCGCCGACCGTTATCGCCGCGGTAGGGTCGCGGCGTGTCCTCGCCGCGATCCATCCGCCCACAGGCCGCGTCCGCGCGGCCGACGCGGCGGGCGAACGGATCACGAACGGGTCGAATCCTGTCCGCGTCGATTGACTGTCCACAGGCCGAACTCCCAAGATGTGGGGGTTGAAGGGAGCGCCATGCGCAATATCTCCATCGTCATCGCCGGCGCGGTCGCCATCGCGGCGGTCGTCGGCGGCGTCTATCTCGCCACCAAGCCCGGCTCGCCGTCGGCCCAGAGCGCCCCCGCGCCAGGCGCCGGCACGGCCGCGCCGGCGGCGCCCGCCGCCCTGCCGCCGGAGCTCCAGATCACGGCCACCGACCACGCCATGGGGCCGGCCGACGCCGCCGTCACGATCGTCGAGTACGCCTCGATGACCTGCGGCCATTGCGCGTCGTTCCACACCACGGTGCTGCCGGAGCTGAAGAAGAAATACGTCGACACCGGCAAGGTGCGCTTCGTGTACCGCGACTTCCCGCTCGACGAGGTCGCGGCGCGCGCCGCCCAGCTCGCGGAATGCGTCGGCAACGAGCGCTATTTCGCGATCGTCGACATGATCTTCCGCGGCCAGGCGCAGTGGGCCGCCGCCAAGGATCCGATCGCCGAGCTGGTGAAGTCGCTGCGCATCGCCGGCCTGCCGGAGGACGCGGCCAAGACCTGCCTCGCCGACCAGAAGGTGCTCGACGCGATCCTGCTGGAGCGCCAAGGCGGCGACAAGCTGGGCGTCAACTCGACGCCGACGCTGTTCGTCAACGGCCAGCGTCTGACCGGCGGCCGCACGATGGCCGAGCTCGACGAGATCCTGTCGAAACTCATCAAGTAGCGTTCCGGCCGGCCGTCCCCAGCGGCGGCCGGCGGGTTCCTCCAACCAGCGAGTGGTAGCCGTGCAGTTCAACAAGCTCCGCCTGTCCGGCTTCAAATCGTTCGTCGATCCGACGGAGCTGGCGATCGAGCCCGGCCTGACCGGCATCGTCGGGCCCAACGGCTGCGGCAAGTCGAACCTGGTCGAGGCCCTGAAATGGGTCATGGGCGAGACCTCGGCCAAGCAGATGCGCGGCTCGGAGATGGAGGACGTGATCTTCGGCGGCACCGGCCAGCGGCCGGCGCGCAACATCGCCGAGGTGACGCTGCGGCTGGACAACCACACGCGCACGGCGCCGGCGGCGTTCAACGACGGCGACGAGATCGACGTGGTCCGGCGCATCGAGCGCGGCCACGGCTCGCTCTACAAGGTCAACGGCCGCGAGAGCCGCGCCCGCGACGTGCAGACCATGTTCGCCGACGCCGCCTCGGGCGCGCGCTCGACGGCGCTGGTCAGCCAGGGCCGCATCGGCGCCATCATCAACGCCAAGCCGACCGACCGCCGCTCGGTGATCGACGAGGCCGCCGGCATCACCGGCCTGTACGCGCGCCGCCACGAGGCCGAGCTGCGCCTGCGCGCCGCCGAGGCCAACCTGCTGCGCGTGCAGGACGTGCTGGCGGCGCTGGAGGAGCAGCACAAGCAGCTCAAGCGCCAGGCCCGCCAGGCCACCCGCTACCGCAATCTGAGCGACCACATCCGCCGCGCCGAGGCGGCTGTCCTGGCGCTGCGGCTGGCGGCGGCCGACCGCGAGATGGCCGAGGCCGGCGAGCGGTTGAGGGAGGCCGAGGCCGCCGTGGTCGATCTGACGCGGCTGGTCGGCATCGCCACGACGGCGCAGAGCGACGCGGCGTCGGGACTGCCGGCGCTGCGCATGGCCGAGGCCGAGGCGGCGGCAAGCTGCAGCGGCTGCGCGTCGCGCACGAGACCCTGGGCGAGGAGGCTGACCCGCGTCGAGGCGGCGCGCGACGACGGCCGCGCGCGGCTGGCGCAGATCGAGGCCGACGCCACCCGCGAGGGCGGCCGGCGCGGCGACGCCGGCGCGGCGCTGGCCGAGCTGGAGGCGGAGCGCGCGCGGCTCGAGGCCGACGGCGCCGGCCACGACGAGCGCCACGCCGCGGCGCTGGCCGCGCGCGACGCGGCGCGCGACGCCAGCCACGCCGCCGAGGCCGAGCTCGACCGTCTGACGCGGCAGATCGCCGACGACGAGGCGCTGCTCGCCAGCGTCCAGCGCGAGATCGCCGAGCTGAACGGCCGGCTGATCCGGCTGGTGGCGCGCCGCGACGAGGCCGAGACGCAACGCCGCGACATCGGCTCCCAGCTTTCGGCGCTGCCCGATCTGGCCGGGGTCGAAGCCGCGGCCGTCGACGCGCGCGCCGCGCTGGACCGCGCCCGCGACGAGGCCAACGCCTCGGTCGAGGCCGCCCGCGCCGCCGAGCGGACCGCGATCGAGAGCGCCCGCGCCGCCCAGACGCAGGCCGCCGAGACCGCGCGCGCCGTCCAGAGCGAGGCCGCCGAGGCGGTCCGCGCCGCCCAGGCCGAGGCCGCCGAGGCCGTCCGCGCGGCGATGGCGCGGGCCGAGACCGACCGGCAGGAGACCGAGCGGGCGCGCGCCGCCGAGCGGCTGGCGGCGGAGAACGTGGCCGCCAAAATCGCCGACCCTTGTCCAGAAGGCGTCCGGCCGTGTCACGCGGTTGAAGGCCGAGGAGAGCGGCATCGCCGCCGCGCTGCGCGCCGCCGCCGACAGCCTGTGGCCGCCGCTGATCGACGCGCTGGCCGTCGAGGCCGGCTACGAGAAGGCGCTGGGCGCGGCGTTCGGCGACGAGCTGGAGGCCAGCTACGACCGGGGCGCGCCGCTCTACTGGCAGACCCTGCCGCCGCTGGCGGAGATCCCGGCGCTGCCGGACGGCGTCGAGCCGCTGGCCGCGTACGTGAAGGCGCCGGCCGAGCTGGCGCGGCGGCTGGCCTTCGTCGGCATCGTGGCCGACGAGGAGACCGGCGCGCGCCTGCACGAGGGGCTGCGGCCGGGGCAGCAGATCGTCACCCGCGACGGCGCGGTGTGGCGCTGGGACGGTTTCACCGTGAAGGCCGGCGCGCCGACCGCCGCCGCGACGCGGTTGAGCCAGCGCAACAAGCTCGCCGAGCTGCGCGGCCAGCTCGACGCCGCCCAGGCCGAGCTCGCCGCCATCGAGACGCGCCATCTGGCGGCGCGTGCCGCCGTCGAGGCCGCCAGCGGCGCCGAGAAGCTGGTGGTCGCGCGCGCCGTCGAGTCCGGCGCGGCGCTGGTCGCCTCCGCCCGCGCCGCCGAGCGCGAGAGCGTCGAGCGCGCCCGCGCCGCCGAGCGCCTGGTCGTCGAGCGCGCCCGGGCCGAGGAGCGCGACACCGTCGCCCGCGCCCGCGCCGAGGACGAGGCCGCGCGCGCCGCGACGCGCGACGCCGAGGCCGCCGCCCGCCGCCTCGTGGCCGAGCGCGACGGCGATTTCGCCCGCGCCCGCGACCGGGCCGCCGAGGTGGCGCGCCAGCACGCGGCGCTGACCTCGCGGCTGGCGGCGCTGGACGACGCCGCCGCCCGGCTGGCGGCGGAGATCGCCGACGCCGAGACGCAGCGCACGTTCCGCGAGGCGCGCCGCTCGTGGATCGCCGATCCGTCGGCCGACCGCGCCGCCGCCGCCGCGCTGCGCGCCCGGCTGGCCGAGCTGCGCGCCGATCTGGTCGAGCGCCAGTCGGCCTGCGATTCGCTGGCCCGCGACGCGGAGTTCCGCGCCCGCCGGCTGGAGCAGATCGGCGTCGACGGCGCCGGCTGGCGGACCCGGCTGGAGGACGCCGAGCGCCAGATCGCCGCCCTCGACGCGCGCCGGAGCGCCGTCGAGGCCCAGCTCGCCGAGCTCGACGCCCGGCCGGCGCGCCTGCAGGAGCAGCGCGACGGGCTGGCGGTCGAGATCGCCGCCGCCGAGACCGGCCGTTCGGCCGCCGCCGACCGGCTGGCCGAGGGCGAGAGCCGGCTGGCGGCCGCCGACAAGGCGGTGCGCCAGATGGAGGCCGAGCTGGCCGCCGCGCGCGAGAACCGGGTGCGCCGCGAGGGGCTGTCCGAACAGGCCGGCCGCGACCGCGCCGCCGTGGTCGAGCGCATCGCCGAGCGCCTGCGCGTGGCGCCGGACGCCGTCCTGCAAGCGGCCGAGGTCGACTCCCTGGACGAGCTGCCGGAGATCGAGCAGGCCGAACGCCGCCTCGAACGCCTCGTCGCCGAGCGCGACGGCATGGGCGCGGTGAACCTCCGCGCCGAGGAGGAGGCCAACGAGCTCGACCAGCAGATCGTCGCCATGACCGGCGAGCGCGACGACCTGACGGCCGCCATCGGCCGCCTGCGGCAGGGCATCGGCAGCCTCAACCGCGAGGGCCGCGAGCGCTTCCTCGCCGCCTTCGAGAACGTCAACAAGCACTTCCAGACGCTGTTCACGCAGCTGTTCGGCGGCGGCCGCGCCGAGCTGCGGCTGACGGAATCCGAGGATCCGCTCGAGGCCGGGCTGGAGATCGTGGCCTCGCCGCCGGGCAAGAAGCTGCAGGTGATGTCGCTGCTGTCGGGCGGCGAGCAGGCGCTCACGGCGCTGGCGCTGCTGTTCGCGGTGTTCATGACCAACCCGGCGCCGATCTGCGTGCTGGACGAGGTCGACGCGCCGCTCGACGACGCCAACGTCGAGCGCTACTGCGAGCTGGTGCGCGACATCGCCGGCCGCGCCGACACCCGCTTCCTGATCATCACCCACCACCGCGTGACCATGGCCAAGATGGACCGGCTCTACGGCGTCACCATGATGGAGCGCGGCGTATCGACTCTGGTGTCGGTCGATCTGGAGCGGGCGGAGCGCGTCCTGGAGACGGCGGTGGCGGCATAGGGTCCACGTCGCGCCATCGGCGCGCGGCGGCCACCTTCCCGAACAGCGCTTGGTGGACGCCCGTCACTTCCCCATGATCAGCGTCGGCAACCATAGCGCCAAGCCGGGGACGGCGAGCAGCGCGGCGATCAGGGCCAGCATGGCGGCGACGAACGGCAGCGCGCCTTTGATCACGTCGCCGATGGCGCCGCGCTCGCGCATGCCCTGCACGACGTAGAGGTTGAGGCCGACCGGCGGCGTGATCAGCGCCGCCTCGATCAGCACCGTCAGCACGACGCCCCACCAGATCGGATCGTAGCCGAGCTTGAACACGATCGGCGCGACCAGCGGCGTCGTCAGGATCATCATGGAGATCGTCTCCATGAAGCATCCCAGCACGAGGTAGAAGACGACGATCAGCAGCATCGTGCCGAGCGCGCCGAGCCCGAGATTCGTCACCCACTCCGCCACGCCGTCGGTGACGCCGATGGCGGCCAGCACGAAGTTCAGGAACTGCGCCGCCACGATGATCAGCATGATCATCGCGGTCGTGCGCATGGTGCCCTCGAACACCGCGCGCAGCATCGCCCAGGTCAGCCTGCGCTCCCACGCGGCCAGCATCAGCGCGGCGATGACGCCGAGCGACGCCGCCTCGGTGGGCGTCGCGACGCCGGCGTAGATCGATCCGACCACCACGAGGAAGATCAGGAACGGCGGGATCAGGTCGGGCAGCGTGCGCAGGCGCGCGCCCCAGCTGGTCTCGATCGGCACGCCGCCGCGGCGGCGGTCGAAGGCGCAGTAGACGAGGACCACCGCCATGAAGAGGCCCGCGAGCAGCATCCCCGGGATCATGCCGGCGAGGTACAGCCGCGGCACGGAGGTGTTGGTCAGCAATCCATAGAGGATGAAGTTGATCGACGGCGGAATGAGGATGCCGAGCGTGCCACCGGCGGCCAGCGTGCCGAGGAACAACGGCTCGTCGTAGCCGCGCTTGCGGATCTCGGGGATCGCGACGGTGCCGATCGTCGCCGCGGTGGCGACGCTGGAGCCCGACGTGGCGGCGAACAGCGCGCAGGAGCCGATGTTGGCGTGCATCAGCCCGCCCGGCAGCCACGACAGCCACTGCGCGATGGCGGCGTAGACGCGGGTCGCGATGCCGGCCCGCAGCAGGATCTCGCCCAGCATGACGAACAGCGGGATGGCGATGAGGATGTACTCGACGCTCGCCGTCCACACGATCTCGCCCATCGCGAGGCGCAGCGGCATCGAGGCGTAGAAGCGCTCCATCACCAGGCCGAGGACGCCCAGCGTCGCGGCGATGGGCACGCTGAGCGCGAGCAGGACGATCAGGGTCAGCAGCGCGGTCGCTAGCATCGGCTACTTCCTCCCGCCGTCGCCGGCGGCCGGCGGCGCGATGCCCAGGCCGCGCAGCTCGCTCTCGATCTCCTCGTCCTGGCTCGAGGCGCCGGCGATCGCGGCGACCGCGCCGAGGTCGCCGCGCGCCAGCCCGGCGAACACCCGCAGGATCGCGACGGCGAGCGTGAACAGGAAGAACAGGAAGCCCGCGAGCCATGCCAGCTGCGGGATCGCCAGCGGCACGCGCAGCGACGTGTTCGGTCGTATCCACTCGAACAGGCTGGTGAACGCCAGGTTCCATGCGCGCTCGGTGAGGAACGCGACGAACAGCGCCAGCGCCAGCAGCGACACGAGGTCGAGCGCCGCGCGCGCGCGGGGTCCGAACCGCAGATAGAGGGCGTCGATGCGGACGTGGCCGCGCGTGACCAGCACATGCGCCAGCGCCCAGCTCGTGCCGACCGCGAACAGGTACGACGCGAGCTCGTCGGAGCCCGTGAACGTGACCGTCAGGATCTTGCGCAGCACCACCTCGGTCGAGACGATCGCCGCCGCCGCGAGCAGCATCGCGCCGCCGGCCCACGCCGCGGCGCGCGCGACCGCGGCCGTCGCGCTCCACACCTTCTCCATGGCTTCCAGCTCCGCGCGATTGCCCATCCGGCGCCCGTGTCGGCCGGCGCCGACGTCCGGACGCCCCGCGCCGCGCGCGGGGCGTCCGGGTCCGGGATCAGTTCGCCTTGGCGGCGAGGCCGTACGGCTTGCCGACGAGCTCGTTCCAGCGGGCGGCGCAGGCGTCGCCGCAGCGCTTGGCCCAGCGCGCCAGCACGACCTCGTTGAGCGCCTTCTCGCGCGCCGCGACGTCGGCGTCCGACGGCTTGACCAGCTTCATCTTGGCGGCCGGTCCTGCAGAGCAGGTCCCGCCGGTGTTGCAGGCGATGCCCTCGTCGTTCTCGGCCTCGATCGCCTTCCACGACCGCGCCTCGAGGTCGGCGAACTCCTTGCGCAGGAAGTCCTGGGTCGGCTTGGAGAGCTTGCTCCAAGTGTTGTTGCTGACCGCCCAGAAGCCGATCGTGTAGCCGACCGGCAGCACGAACATGCTCTGCGTGACCTCGTGCCACTTGGCCTTGTAGCCCGGCATGGTGCCGGTGATGCCGCAGTCGGCGACGCCCTTCTCGAGCGCCGGCACGACCTCGCCGAACGCGATCGTGACGGGCGAGCCGCCGACGGCGGTGACGAAATCGCCCTGCGAGGTGCCCTGGACGCGGACCTTCTTGCCCTTGAGGTCGGCGATGCCCTTCACCTCGCCGCGGCAGTAGAACACCTGCTGCGGGAACGGGAACATCGCGAGGATCGTGGCGCCGTGCTTCTCCGCCATGACCTTCTGCATCTCCGGCAGCCAGGCCTCGGTGATCTTGCGCGCCATCGGGAAGTCCTTGGCGACGCCGGCGATGTCGACCGCCTCGACCACCGCGGCGCCGTCGTCGACGTAGATCGGCAGCGCCGCGACGAAGTCGAACACGCCCTGCTTCAGCAGGCGCAGCATCTCGTTGCCATTGAGGTTCACCTCGGTCAGCGACTTGGCGTTGGCCGTGATGTTGCCGCCGGAGGCCTTCGGAAGATGGTCCTTCCAGAACGGACCCTCGAGCTGCTGCCAATTGGTGAGGAAACCCCACGTGCCGACGACGTTGAACTGCTTCTTGTCGACCGTCTGCGCCGATGCCGCGCCCGCCAGCGCGAACGCCGCGGCGGCGGCGAGAACGCCTAGTCTCCGCATATCCGTCTCCCCTTGTGGTCGTAGCCTTCTATCTCGAGGCGTCCGGAGTTTGACCGATTCGGCCCCGCGCGCAAGCGCCGGCGTCGGCGCCGGCGGGTTGACCGCGGGGCGCGCGCGCCACTAGCGTCGCCGCGACCATGAATCAGGAGGCCGCGATGGACATCCCGCTCAAAGGCCTGGGCTGGGCCGAGATCGCCCCGATGCTCGAGGCCGCCAAGGCCGGCGACTACTCGTGGCGCGACGGCCGGATGGCGGTCTACTACTACTATCTCGACGAGGCGCTGCACGAGGTGCAGACCAAGGCCTACCAGGCGTTCTGGACCGAGAACAACCTCGGCAAGAAGGCGTTCGCCAGCCTCGCGAAGCTGGAGGACGACGTCGTCTCGTTCGGCCTCAAGCTGATGAACGCGCCGGAGGGCGCCGCCGGCACCTTCACCTCCGGCGGCTCCGAGAGCATCTTCCTCGCCGTCCAGACGGCGCGCGACTGGGCGCGCGCCGAGAAGGGGATCCACGAGCCCAACTTCGTGGTGCCGCGCACCGCGCATCCCGCCTTCACCCGCGCCGGCCACGCGCTCGGCGTCGAGGTGCGCCGCGTGCCGACGACGCGCAACGATTTCAAGGCCGACGTCGCCGCCATCCGCGGGCGGATCGACTCGAAGACCATCGGCATCGTCGGATCGGCGCCCTGCTATCCGTTCGGCGTGTTCGATCCGATCCGCGAGCTTGCGGCGGTCGCGCTGGAGCGCGATCTCTGGATGCATGTCGACGCCTGCGTCGGCGGCTTCCTGTCACCGTGGGTCAAGCGGCTGGGGCACGCGGTTCCGGACTGGGATTTCAGCGTGCCGGGCGTCACCAGCATCTCGGCCGATCTGCACAAGCACGGAATGGCGCCCAAGGGCGCGTCGCTGATGCTGCTGCGCTCGGCGGAACTGAAGATGAAGCACCAGACGTTCGACTTCCGCGAATGGGAGCGGGGCCCCTACGTCGCCTACACCATGCAGGGCACGCGGCCCGGCGGCGCCGTGGCGGCGGCCTGGGCGGTGCTGCACCACCTCGGCGACGAGGGCTATCTGCGCTGCGCCCGGCTGATCATGGACACCAAGCGCAAGCTGGTGGACGGCGTCAACGCGATCCCGGGGCTGTCGACCCTGGAGCCGAACGAGCTCGGCATCTTCGTGACCCGCGCCGCCGACCCGGCGCTCGACATCGGCGCCGTCAGCGACGCCATGAACGCCCGGGGCTGGTTCATCGGCCGCCAGATGGAGCCGGCGGGCATCCACATGCATCTGAATCCGGCCCACGCGAAGGCCGCCGACGCCTATCTGCGCGACCTTCGGGCGTCGGTGGACGAGGTCCGGGCGGCCGGCGCGCGCGGCGGCGAAGCCGGCTCGACCTACTGAACGCCACCGGCCGGCGCCCCCTCGGGAGGCGCCTTCGCGCGCGCTCCGGCCGGGTCGCCGACGGGCCGGCGCCAGCCCCCCCGCGCGCCCCTCGAAAGTCGAAGAAATGGCCGATCCATCGGCATTCTCAACGCTTTAGCCGCGTGGAAATGCCGCTTGACACCCCCCGGACCATTCCCTAGTTTCCGCGCGATTTCGCGCCCGCCCGTCGCTTTCGCGAGGGGTCGTCGTGAGGTCGGGCATCGTGGTTCGGACGCCACCGATATGGCCGATGAGCGCAAGCCGACGCCGCTTGAGGAGCTCGACGCGCGGGTCACCGCGGCGCGGGCGGCCCACAAGCCGGAGTCGCGCACGGATCGATCGGCCGGCGGCGGCGCCGTGCCCGCGAGCGGGCTGGGCATCGCCGTGCGGATCGGCACGGAGCTGGTCGCGGCGCTCGCGGTCGGTGTCGGCGTCGGATACGGGCTGGACCTGTGGCTCGGGACGAAGCCATGGCTGATGGTGGTGTTCTTTTTTCTCGGCGCCGCCACCGGGGTGTACAACGTCTACCGGGTGACGGCCTCGATGGGCCGGAGCGACCGGGGCGGCGGGGCCTGAAGGCCGCGACGACGACAGGTTGGGGGATGGCGTGGCAGGTCCGCTCGAGCAGTTCAAGATCGAACCGCTGATCAAGCTTCCGAAGCTCGGTGGGGTCGACATCTCCTTCACGAACTCGGCGCTGTGGATGACCATCGCGGTCGTCGTCGCGACCGTGTTCCTTGTCGGCGGCATGAGCCGCCGCGCGCTGGTGCCCGGCCGATGGCAGTCCATGGCCGAGATGTCCTACGAATTCGTCTCGAAGATGCTGACCGACCAGGCCGGCCACGCCGGCAAGGCGTTCTTCCCGTTCGTGTTCGCGCTGTTCATGTTCATCCTGACGGGCAACCTGCTCGGCATGGTGCCCTACAGCTTCACCTTCACCAGCCACATCATCGTCACCTTCGGGCTGGCGTTCGTGGTGTTCCTCGGCGTGACGATCCTCGGCTTCGTCAAGCACGGCGTCCACTTCCTGTCGTTCTTCGTGCCCAAGGGCGTGCCGGCGGTGATGCTGCTGCTGATGGTGCCGATCGAGATCCTGTCGTACCTGACGCGGCCGGTGAGCCTCGCGATCCGGCTGTTCGCCAACATGATGGCCGGCCACACCATGCTGAAGGTGTTCGCGGGCTTCGTGATCAGCCTCGGCGTGCTCGGCGGCTGGGCCCCGCTGGCGCTCAACGTCGTGCTGACCGGCTTCGAGATCCTCGTGTGCTTCCTGCAGGCCTACGTCTTCACCGTGCTGACCTGCATCTACCTCAACGACGCGCTGCACCTCCACCACTGACGCGCGTCCCTCCATCGGGCGGCGCCTCGGTCGGGCGCCGTCGCGGCCATCCACCGACCAGGTTTTCGAGAAAGGAAACGGACCATGGATCTCGCTAGCGCAAAGATGATCGGCGCCGGTATCGCCGTTATCGCCCTCGCCGGCGTCGGCGTCGGCATCGGCAACATCTTCGCCTCGCTCGTCGGCGCGGTCGGCCGCAACCCGGCGGCCCGCGACAACGTGTTCGGCCTCGGCATGCTCGGCTTCGCGCTGACCGAGGCGGTGGCGCTGTTCGCGCTGCTGATCTCGTTCCTGATCCTGTTCGGCTAGCACCGACGCCGCGCGGCGGCGGACGGCGCCTCCGGGCGCCGCCGCGCCGCGTCGACCGGGGGACGGGCCATGCCGCAACTCGATACGGCCTTCTTCGCCACGCAGCTGTTCTGGCTGGCGGTGACGTTCGTCGTCTTCTACCTGCTGATGTCGAAGCTGGCGCTGCCGGCGATCGGCGAGACGCTGAAGCGGCGCGAGGACAAGATCCAGGGCGACCTGGACGCGGCGCTGAAGGCGAAGGAGGAGACCAAGTCGGTCATCGCCCTCTACGAGAAGGCGCTGGCCGACGCGCGCGGCGAGGCCCAGGCGCTGGCCCGCAAGACGGCCGACGCCGCCGACGCCGAGGCCGCGAAGCGCCAGCACGAGGTCTCGCAGCGCATCGCCGGCGAGCTGGCGGGCGCCGAGCGGCGGATCGCCGACGCCCGCGCCGCCGCCATGGCCAACGTGCGGTCGATGGCCGCCGAGGTCGCCCGCTCGGCGTTCACGCGCCTGGTCGGCGCGCCGGCCGACGCCGTCAAGGTCGACGCCGCGGTCGACGCCGCGCTGAAGAGAGGCGCCTGAGATGTTCGGCACAGCCTACGCCGCCGACCCCAAGGGCGCGCCGGGCCACCACGGCCCGATCTACGCGACGCCCGAGTTCTGGGTCGCGGTCGCGTTCGTCATCTTCGTCGGACTCGTCGTCTGGAAGGCGCGCGCCGCGATCGGCGCGGCGCTCGACAAGCGCGGCGAGACGATCCGCCGACAGATCGAGGAGGCCGAGAAGCTCCGCGCCGAGGCGCAGGCCATGCTGACCGAGTACGAGGCCAAGCGCCGCGACGCGGTCAAGGAGGCCGAGGGCATCGTCGCCCAGGCCCGCGCCGAGGCAGAGCGCATGAAGGTGCGCGCGCAGGCCGATCTCGAGGCCTCGATCAAGCGCAGCGAGAAGCTGGCGCTGGACCGCATCGCCCAGGCCGAGGCCCAGGCCACGGCCGACGTGCGCAACGCCGCCGTGACGGCCGCGATCGGCGCCACCGGCGCTCTGCTGCGCGAGCGCCTCGCCGCCGGCCATGGCGCCGAGCTTGTCGACCAGGCCATCGCCGAGCTGCCGAAGCGCCTCCACTGAGGTCGGCTCGATGCCGGCCGGAACGAAGCCCCGCGCCGCCGGCTCGGGGCTTTTTTCATGGCCGCGGCCGATGATGGCTTCGCCGTCGTCCGCCACATCGGGTCCGCGCCGGTGAACGGCTCGCTGGCCGAGCGCTTCCCGCGCGACACCGTCCTGCTCGTCGTGCTGTGGGCGGCGGCGGCGCTGGCGCTGGGCGCCGGTCTGCTGGCGCCGGCGGTGCGCGTGACGCGCTTGAGGCTGTTCGACACCACCCACTCCGTGCTCTCGGGCATCGCCGATCTCGTGGCCGGCGGCTCGCTGCCGCTGGCGGTCGTGGTGGCGGTGTTCTCGGTGGCGTTCCCGATCGCCAAGCTCGGCCTCGCCGCCTGGCTGTGGTTCGCGCCGCGAGCCGGCGACCGCGCCCACCACGTCGCCGGCGCGATCGGCAAATGGTCGATGCTCGACGTGCTGGTGGTCGCCGTGGTCGTCGCCTCGCTGCAGGGCGGGTTCATGGTCAGGCTGCGGCCGGAGGCCGGCATCTACCTGTTCGCGCTGTCGACGATCCTCGCCATGGCGCTGGGCGCCCTGATCGAACGCCGCCGCCGCGCCGTCGAGGGCGGGTAGAGCGCGTCCATCGGGGATGACGCATGTGATCGCCATGCCCCTTCATCCCGAGCGCAGCGAGGGATCCCTCCGCCGTCCCAGAATTTCTCGCCGCGCTCGACATGACGGAGAGGCGCGACGATCCGGTTAGACCGGACCGCGCCCTACCCTTCCGACGCGCCGCCGCCCATCGTGTCGTCGGGCGTTTGCGCCGGCAGCCCGGCGCGGCCGCCGCTGCGGGCGTCGAGGAACGCCTTGTTGCGCTCGCGCAGCTCGGCGTCGGCATCGGTGTAGAGGAACGGCAGATAGGCGTAGCGCGTGCCGCGCGTCACCGGCCGCGCTTCGTGCAACAGCGAGCACGAGAACACCACGGCGCCGCCGGTCGGGGCGCGGTAGGTGCGCGGCCCGAACTCCGGTAGACGCAGATCGCCGCCCTCGTACTCCTCGGCGTTGAGGTTGAGCGTGACGGCGAAGCGGCGGTGCGCCGTGCCCTTGGTCGTGTTGTCTCGGTGCGGACGGAAGAACCCGCCCTCGATGGCGTCGTAGCAGGCGACGATGTGGCGCTCGATGCGCGTGGCCTCGAACTGGAAGGCGCGGCGGATCGACGGCAGAAGCCGCCCGGTGATCCGGCGGATCGCCTCCTTGACCAGGCGGTCGTCGTCGATCTGCCGGTCGCGGCGGCGTTTGAAGCCGTGGTCGACGACGCCGACGGTGATGCCCTCCGTCTCGCGCATGAAGCCGGAATCGTCGCCGCCACGGGCGGCGTAGTAGTCGATCAGGCGCCGGCAGAACGCCGGCTCGAAGACGCGCTCGACCACGAGCACCGGCGCGTGGCCGACGCTGGCGTCGGCCGCCTGCCAGTCGGTCAGGCGCCGCAGACCCTGGACCAGCCGCGACAACGGCGGGCGGTCGCCGCCGAGCGGCAGCGACTGCAGCACGCGCAGCCCGCGGTCCATCACCACCAGGCCGCCCTCGACCGGCGCGCCGGGGCCGACGGCGGGATCGCAACGGCCATAGGCCGCCGCGACGGCGCGGTCGTAGTCCATGAAATAGCGCAGGCCGGGCACCTCGTGCGCGACGCCGAGCCGCGCGGCGTCGGCCGGATCCGACAGCACGTAGAACAGCGCCAGCGTCTCGTCGTCGAACGCGGCGCGCTCGGCGCGCACCTCGGCGACGAGGCGCGCGGCGTCGTCGGTCAGCGGATGGCCGAGGAACGCCAGCACGATGTTGCGGCCGGCGGCGGTGTCGAAATGGAACTTGGGATTGACCGGGGTCGGCGCCGTGAACCCCGGCGCCGGTTCACCGAATCCCGGCTTCTTGACCACGGCGTGGAGCCTCCGAACGACGCGCCGGCATCATAGCAGAGTTCGCGCGCGCCGGACCCGCGGGCCCGGCGCGGCCGTCACTCCGCCGCCTGGCGGGCCGGCGCGCCGGGCGCGGCGTTGGTCGGTTTCCAGCGCAGGATCGGCTTGCGCGCCGCCAGCGTTTCGTCGAGCCGGCGGCGCGGCGCGTGCAGCGGCGCCGCCTTGAACGCCTCGACGGAATCGCCGGCCTTGGCGCGCCGCGCCAGGTCGAGCAGCGCGTCGCAGAACAGGTCGATCTCCTCCTTGCTCTGCGTCTCGGTCGGCTCGATCAGCAGGGCGCCGTGCACGACCAGCGGGAAGTACATCGTCATCGGGTGGTAGCCCTCGTCGATCATCGCCTTGGCGAAATCGAGCGTGCTGACGCCGCTGTCCTTGAGGAAGGAATCGTCGAACAGGCACTCGTGCATGCACGGGCCCTCGAACGCCGGCGTCATCTCGGTCCGCAGCCGCGCCATCACATAGTTGGCGTTGAGCACGGCGTCCTCGGCCACCTGCCGCAGCCCGTCGGCGCCGTGGCTCATGATATAGGCAAGCGCGCGGGTGAACATGCCCATCTGGCCGTGGAACGCCTTGAGCCGGCCGAACGGCGCGCCGTCGGTGGCGTCGCCCTCCTCGACCAGCCGCCAGCCCGCGGCGTCGCGCACCACCCATGGACGCGGCGCGTAGGCCGCGAGGCGCTCCGACAGCACGACCGGGCCCGAGCCCGGGCCGCCGCCGCCGTGCGGCGTCGAGAACGTCTTGTGCAGGTTGATGTGCATGCAGTCGATGCCGAGGTCGCCCGGCCGCACGCGGCCGACGATGGCGTTGTAGTTGGCGCCGTCGCAGTAGAAATACGCCCCGGCGGCGTGCACCGCGTCGGCGACGACGCGGATGTCGCGCTCGAACAGGCCGCAGGTGTTGGGGTTCGTCAGCATGATCGCGGCCACGTCGGGACCGAGCGCGGCCTTGAGCGCCGCGACATCGACGCGGCCGTCCCCGGTCGCCGGGATAGGCTTGACGGCGAAGCCCAGCGCGGCGGCGGTCGCCGGGTTGGTGCCGTGCGCCGATTCCGGCACCAGCACGGTCTTGCGGTGCGCCTCGCCGCGCGCCGCCAGCGCCGCGGCGATCGCCATCATGCCGCACATCTCGCCATGCGCGCCGGCGGCCGGCGACATCGCGACGGCGGGCATGCCGGTCAGCGTCTTGAGCCAGCGCGCCAGCTCGTCGATCAGCGCCAGCGCGCCCTGCACGGTGGACATCGGCTGCAACGGATGGATGTCGCCGATGCCCGGCAGCCGCGCGATCTTCTCGTTGAGCCTCGGGTTGTGCTTCATCGTGCACGAGCCCAGCGGATAGACGCCCATGTCGATGGCGTAGTTCTTCTGCGACAGACGCGTGTAGTGCTGCACCACCTGCGGCTCGGACAGGCCCGGCAGGCCGATGGCGCCCTTGCGACGCAGCCCGCCGAGGCGGTCGGCGACCTTCGGCGGCTCCGGCAGGTCGACGCCGCAGCGTCCGGCCTGGCCCATCTCGAAGATCAGCTTCTCCTCGAGCTGCAGCGCGCGGTTGCCGGTGTAGGTCGCGGTGGCCGGGGCGGAGGACGGCATCGCGCCGGCGCGGCCCTGGGAGCGGTCGAGCGACTGGACCATCACAGCGTCTCCTTCAGTCCGGCGATCAGCGGGCCCATGCCGAGCTCGGTGGCGGTCTCGGTGACGGCGACCAGCAGCAGGTCGCCGACGGCGGGATCGTCGGGGATCAGGCGCGACACCGGCACGCCCGCGAGGATCCCCTTGCGCGCCAGCGCCTCGACGACTCCGGCGGCCGGCTTCGGCAGGCGCACGGTGAACTCGTTGAAGAACGTGTCGTTGAGCACCTCGACGCCGGGCAGCGCCGCGATCCGGTCGGCCAGCTCGACCGCCTTGGCGTGGTTCAGCTCCGCCAGGCGGCGCAGACCCGCCTCGCCCAGCAAGGTCAGGTGGATCGTGAAGGCCAGCGCCATCAGGCCGGAGTTCGTGCAGATGTTCGACGTCGCCTTCTCGCGCCGGATGTGCTGCTCGCGGGTGCTGAGCGTCAGCACGAAGCCGCGCTTGCCGTCGGCGTCGACCGTCTCGCCCACCAACCGGCCGGGCATCTGCCGGAGATGCTTCTCCTTGGTCGCGAACAGCCCGACATAGGGGCCGCCGAACTGGAGCCCGACGCCCAGCGACTGGCCTTCGCACACCACGATGTCGGCGCCCATCTCGCCCGGCGGCGTCAGCGCGCCAAGCGACACGACCTCGGTGACGACCACGATCAGCAGCGCGCCCGCCGCCTGGCAGGCCTTCGCCAGCGGCGCCAGATCGCGCACCTGGCCGAAGAAGCTGGGGTTCTGCACCACCACGCACGAGGTCTCGCGGTCGACGAGGCGCGCCAGGTCCTCGACGGCGCGCGGATCGGCCGGCTGCGCCGCCGCCGTGAAACCCTGCCACTTCGCCGTCGTCTCGACCACGGCGCGGTAGTGCGGATGCAGGCCGCCGGAGAGGATCGCCTTCGAGCGCCGCGTCACGCGGTTGGCCATCAGCACGGCCTCCGCCGTGCCGGTGCTGCCGTCGTACATCGAGGCGTTGGCCACCTCCATGCCGGTCAGCATCGTCACCTGGGTCTGGAACTCGAACAGGTACTGCAGCGTGCCCTGCGTGATCTCCGGCTGGTACGGCGTGTACGAGGTCAGGAATTCGCCGCGCTGGATCAGATGATCGACCGCCGACGGCACGTGGTGGCGGTAGGCGCCGGCGCCGAGGAACGAGGGATGCGACGCCGGCGACAGGTTCATCGCGGCGTAGGCCTGGAACGCGCGTTCGACCTCGAGCTCGCCCTGGTGCGGCGGCAGCTCGGCGATCGGTCCGGGCAGGATCGCCGCCGCCGGCACGTCGCGGAACAGCTCGTCGACCGAGCGCGCGCCGACGGCGGCGAGCATCTCGCGCCGGTCGGCGTCTGTCAGGGGAAGGTAGCGCATCGGCGGAGCTCCCGGTCTCGGCGGCGGTCTAGGCGAGCGACGCGACGAAGGCGTCGTAGGCGGCCTGGTCCATCAGGCCGTCGAGCTCGGACGGATTCGCGAGCTTGAGGCGGAAGAACCAGCCCTTGCCCATGGCGTCCTCGTTGACGTCGCCCGGCGCGCTGGCCAGCGCCGCGTTGGCCTCCACCACCTCGCCGGTGGCCGGCGCGTAGATGTCGCTGGCGGCCTTCACCGATTCGACGACGGCGACGGCCTCGCCCTTCTCGACCGAGCGCCCCGCCTCCGGCACCTCGACGAACACGACGTCGCCGAGCTGCTGCTGGGCGTAGTCGGTGATGCCGACGGTGGCGACGCCGCCGTCGACGCTGATCCACTCGTGCTCGTCGGTGAACTTGATGGTGGCCATGATCCGGTCTCTCCCTCGTGCCTGTCGACGGCGGCGCTAGCCGCGGAAATAGCGGTGTTTGACGAACGGCATCGGCGCGACCGCGCACGGCACCGGCTTGCCGCGCACCATCAGCGCAAGCTTCGTGCCGGCGGCGGCGTGGGCGCGCGCCACGTAGCCCATGGCGACCGGCCCCTCGCGTGTCGGCGAGAAGCCGCCGCTGGTGACCTTGCCGACCACGGCGCCCGCGCCGTCGACGATCTCGGCGCCCTCGCGGGCGATGGTGCGGCCCTCCGGCACGAGGCCGACGCGGCGCCGGGCCGGACCGTCGGCGATCTGCTGGAGGATCGTCGTGGCGCCCGGCCATCCGCCCTCGGCGCGCCGGTCCTTGCGGATGCTCCACACCAGGCCGGCCTCGACCGGCGTGGTGGTGGTGTCGATATCGTGGCCGTAGAGGCAGAGACCGGCCTCGAGGCGCAACGAGTCGCGCGCGCCCAGCCCGATCGGCTTGACTTCGGGCTGGTCGAGCAGGCGGCGGGCGATGGCGGCGCAGGCATCGCGCGGCGTCGAGATCTCGAAACCGTCCTCGCCGGTGTAGCCCGAGCGCGTGACGTAGCATTCGGCGCCGTCGATGCGCACGAACGCACCGGTCATGAACGTCATCGCCGCCACCGCCGGCGCCAGCCGCGCCACCGCGTCGACCGCCTTCGGTCCCTGCACGGCGAGCAGGCCGCGCGCGAACATCGGCTCGATCTCGACCCGGTCGGAGAGACAGGCCCGGATATGCGCCAGATCGGCGTCCTTGCAAGCGGCGTTGACCACCAGCAGCAGATGGTCGCCGGTGCTCGTGACCATCAGGTCGTCGAGGATGCCGCCGTTGGCGTCGGTGAACTGGGTGTAGCGCTGCTGGCCGGGCTGGAGGCCGCGGATATCGGCCGGCACCAGCGTCTCGAGCGTCGCCGCGAGGTCGTGGCCGGGCTTCGCCGTCAGCCGGATCTGGCCCATATGCGAGACGTCGAACAGGCCGGCGGCGGCGCGCGCGTGATTGTGCTCGCCGAGGATGCCCATCGGATACTGCACGGGCATCTCGTAGCCCGCGAACGGCACCAGCTTGGCGCCGAGTTCCCGGTGGAGGTCGTACAGCGGCGTGCGCTGGAGCGGGGCGGTCTGGGTCGAAACGGCGTCGGTCAACGGGCACCTGATCGAGTCGAGCCTGCGCGGCGCCGAAACGGCACCGTGCCTGCCCCCTCTGTCCCGGTGACCTGAAAGATTGGCCGGCGCGCGAACGCCGGCTTACCTCGTCGGTGGACCGCGGCCGGCGTCAGCCGGCCCGATCGCTTTCCAGAGTGCCATCCCCCCGCGGCCCGTTTGCCTGAGAGTTTCCGGGGCGGTTGCTCCTTCGGCGGCGGCTCCGGCGTACCGGTCCGCTCTCTCCCACGGGGATCATCTGGTGCGCCCACCGTATGGGAGGCCCTAACGCTGGGCAACCGGCGAGACGTCGCGGCAGCCGAGAAAGCCGGGGAAAAGAGCCGCGAATCGATCGGGGTCGGCTTCCTCGGGGCGTGCTTTGATAAAAATGACCATACGCTCATCTTTTTTCTTGAAGTAAAACTGAGCAAATACTATTTAGTGAATGTCCACTTCATAGAAAGGAACGCCATGTTTTACAAATTACTCACACTTTTCCGAGCACGGGCGCATGACGCCGAGCAGGCGTTGATCGACTCGCACGCCCTGACGATCCTCGAACAGGAAATCCGCGACGCCGCCGACGGCGTCCGCGACGCCACCCGCGAACTCACCGGCCTGATGGCCCGCGAGATCCAGGACCGCCGCGCGCTGGACGCCGCCGAGAAGCGCGTCGCCGACCATGAGGCCTACGCCCGCAAGGCGCTGGAGCGCGCCGACGAGGCGTTGGCGCTCCAGATCGCCGAGGCGGTCGCCGAGTCCGAGGCCGACCGCGACCGCCTGCGGGCGTCGGTGGACGCCGGCGGCCGCGAGATCAACCGCCTGCGCCTCGATATCGGCAAGGCCGACGCGCGTATCGGCGAGCTGCGCCGCGAACTGGCGGCGGCCCGCTCGCGCGGCGCCTTGCAACGGGCTGAAGGTCTGGTCGCCCGCCGCACCTTGGGCGCGCAGTCGGCGCTCGCCGCCGCCGAGGAGACGCTGTCGCGCGTGAAGGAGCTCCAGACCGACCAGGCCGACCGTCTCGCCGCCGCGCGCCGTCTGCGCGAGGAGTCCGACGGCACGGCGTTGTTGGACAAGCTGCGACTCGCCGGTATCGCCGAGCCGGCGAGGAACACCGCCGAATCCGTGCTGGCGCGCCTGCGCGCCGGCATGGGCGGCGCCGGCGCGCCGCCACGGCCGGCGTGACCACCACAATCCACCAGACCAACGGAGACCACCATGCATAGCGATTCAGCCGCCTGGACGCTCTACAGCTTCACGTCCTTCGCGTTCGCGACCGGCCTGATGCTGCTGGGCATCTTCAACATGTCCGTCGATCTCTGGATGCGCGCCTACTTCCTGATGGGCACGTTCTTCCTGGTCGGCTCCAGCTTCACGCTCGCCAAGACGCTGCGCGACCGCCACGAGGGCCGGAAGCTGATCAACAAGATCGACGAGGCGAAGACCGAGCAGCTGCTGAAGCAGTACGATCTGCGGGCGCCGGGGGCGTGATCATCCTCCCCGTTTCCGGCAGCGCCGGACGCTGGGCCCGCCCAGCGTCCGGCGCGACCGCCGGGACACCGGAATCCGCACAATCGATGCGCGAAATATCCGTAAGAACGGGCATTTTCACGCCGTCGCCCGCGTTCCGACGCGGAAAAGCGCGCCACTTTTCTCGCGCCCTCCGTGATGCCCCCTTCCAATATCCGTCACGCGGCGATAATAATATTGCCATGGGGAAGGCAGACGACACCAAAAAGCGCGTCGAGCGCGCCGCGCTGACGCTGTTCATGGCCCGCGGCGTCGCAGAGACGACGACGCGCGAGATCGCGATGGCCGCGTCCGTCGCCGAAGGCACGATCTACCGATATTTCCCGAGCAAGGACGCACTCGCCCTCGAATTGTTCATGCGCCACCACGTGGCGTTGGCCGAGGCGCTGATGGAGGCGCACCGCCAGCACAAGCGGCTGCGTCTGAAGACCGAGGCGATCGTGCGGTGCTATTGCGAGTGGGCCGACCGCGACTGGACGACCTTCGCGTACCATCTGCTGACGCAGCACCACTTCCTCGCCAGCCTGTCCGAGGATCTTCCCAACCCGGTCGACGTGGTGCGCGACGTGATCGCCCAGGCGCTGGTCGCCGGCGAGATCCCCAAGCGCGACATCAACGCGCTGACCGCGAGCGTGGTCGGCGTCGTGCTGCAGGCGGCGACGTTCAAGGTCTACGGCCGCATCACCGGCCAGCTGTCGGACCACGCGCCGACGTTCGTCGACGCCGCGTGGGCCGTGCTCAACGCCAAGCCGAGCGCCTGACGACCTCGTGGCCGGCGCCCTGGCGCCGCGGCGCCGCCGCTTCGGTTGAACTCGAGCTCCTCCGGCGTCGGCAGCAGTCCGACGGCGATCGAGTAGGGCTCCCCGGCCTCGCCGGCGGCGAGCGGAATCCGCAGCGTGATCTCCTCGGACGAGCCCTGCCGCGCGCGCGCGCCGGCGAACTTGAAGTCCGAGGTGAAATTTCGGCCTTGGACGACGCGGCCCGCCGGATTCAAGACGCGGACGAAGTAGCCGACGCTGGCCTGCCGCGCGCGCGCGGCCGCAGGGCCCTCGACGACGATGACCTCGAGTTTCAGGTCGATGTCGACGCGGTTGGCGCCGGGGTCGCAGGCGATCTGCGTCTTGCCCAGCTCGGCGGTGAACACGATATCGGTCGGATCGCGGCCCGGTCCGGCCCGGAATCGCGTCAAGGTGGTCGCGTCCTGGACGCGCAGCGCCTCCGGACAGGCGGTGCGGGCGACGGCGCGCTCCTCGGCGGACGGCCCGCCGCAGGCCGCGAGGCCGGCCGACAGGGCCACGGCGGGGAGCGCGAGTTTCAACTTCATCGATCTTTCCTCAAGCGCCGCGCGCCGCCGATCCACGGCGCCGACGCGGCGGCGGACGCGATCACAGGCCCTTGTGCGTGCCGTCGCAAAACGGCTTCTTGGCGGTGTGCTTGCAGGCGCAAAGCCAGTGGTCGCCGGACTTCTCGGCGGTGAACTTCATCGGCGCGAACGCGCCGCCCTTGTGGGCGCCGTCGCAGAACGGCTGCTTGGCGCTCTTGCCGCAGGTGCACCACCAGTAATCCTTGCCGGCCTCGAGCACGACCTTGTTGGGTGCCTTGGCGGCGATGACCGGTTCGCTCATGGATCGCTTCCTCGCGGTATGGAGAATTGCTAGTGTGCGGCGCGTCGCGACGACGGCTCGATTCTAGGCATCGGACGCCCGCGGCACAAGCGAAGTCCGGATGCAGCCCACCATCGTCAAACCGCCGCTCACGATCCTGCTCGCCGGCCCGCGCGGCTTCTGCGCCGGCGTCGACCGCGCGATCCAGATCGTCGAGCGCGCGCTGGAACGCTTCGGCCGGCCCGTCTACGTGCGCCACGAGATCGTCCACAACCGGTTCGTGGTCGAGAGCCTCGAGGCCAAGGGCGCCATCTTCGTCGACGAACTCGACGAGGTGCCCGACGACCGGCCGGTGGTGTTCAGCGCCCACGGCGTGCCGAAGTCGGTGCCGGCCGAGGCCGGCCGGCGGAACCTGCTCTACGTCGACGCCACCTGTCCGCTGGTCTCGAAGGTGCACCGCGAATCGGAGCGCCACCACGCCGCCGGGCGCACGGTGGTCCTGATCGGCCACCGCGGCCACCCCGAGGTGATCGGCACGATGGGCCAGCTGCCGGAGGGCGCCGTCATCCTGGTCGAGGACGCGGGGCAGGCCGAGACCGTCGAGGTGCCCGATCCCGCCAACCTGGCCTTCGCGACCCAGACGACGCTGTCGGTCGACGACACCGTCCAGATCGTCGCGGTCCTGCGCCGCCGGTTTCCCGCGATCCAGGGACCGAAGGTCGAGGACATCTGCTACGCCACCACCAACCGCCAGGCGGCGGTCAAGGCGATCGCGCCGCGGTGCGAGGCGCTGGTCGTGATCGGCGCGCCCAACTCGTCGAACTCGATGCGGCTGGTCGAGGTGGCGCGCAACTACGGCTGCCCGCGCGCGACGCTGCTGCGCCGCGCGTCGGAGATCGACTGGGCCTGGCTCGCCGGCGTGTCGCGGCTGGGCGTCACCGCCGGCGCCTCGGCGCCGGAATCGCTGGTCGACGAGCTGATCGCCGCCTGCCGCGGGCGCTACGAGGTGACGATCGAGGAGGCGCGCGTCACCGAGGAGGACACCGTCTTCAAGCTGCCACGCGCGCTGGTGGCGTGAGCGCGGCATGGCGGTCTACACCGAGGTCGACGACGACCAGCTCGACGCGTTCCTCGCCGCCTACGACATCGGCGCGGCGACGTCTTGCAAGGGGATCGCCGAGGGCGTCGAGAACACCAACTACCTCCTGACGACCACCCGCGGCCCGTACATGCTGACGCTGTACGAGAAGCGCGTGGATCCGCGCGACCTGCCGTTCTTCCTCGGCCTGATGGACCATCTCGCGGCCCGCGGCATCCCCTGCCCGACGCCGGTGCACGGCCGCGACGGCGTGGCGCTGCGCGAGCTGGCCGGACGGCCGGCGGCGGTCACCACCTTCCTGCCCGGCCTGTGGCCGCGCCGCATCGAGGTCGCGCATTGCGGTCCGGTCGGCGAGGCGATGGCGCGGCTGCACGTCGCCGGCGAGGGGTTCCCGCTGCGCCGGCCGAACGCCCTGTCGGTGTCCGGCTGGCGGCCGTTGTTCGACGGCGCCCGCGCGCGCGCCCACGAGGTCATGCCCGGCCTCGCCGACGAGCTGGACGCCGAGCTGGACGGCTTCGAGCGCGGCTGGCCGCGCGGACTGCCGGCCGGCGTGATCCACGCCGACATGTTCCAGGACAACGTTTTCTTCCTCGACGGCGCGCTGAGCGGCATCATCGATTTCTACTTCGCCTGCGACGACCTCCTCGCCTACGACCTCGCCATCGCGCTCAACGCGTGGTGCTTCGAGGCCGACCGCAGCTTCAACGTGACCAAGGCGCGCGCGTTGATCGGCGGCTACCAGCGCGTGCGGCCGCTGACGCCGGCCGAGGCGGCGGCGCTGCCGACGCTGGCGCGCGGCGCGGCGCTGCGGTTCCTGCTGACGCGGCTCTACGACTGGCTGCACACGCCGGCGGGCGCGATGGTCAAGCGCAAGGATCCGCTGGAATACCTCGCGCGGCTGCGGTTCCACCGCTCGGTCGCCGGCGTCGCGGACTACGGCGTATGACGGCGGTCGGCGACGGCGCCGCCGCGGTCGAGATCTTCACCGACGGCGCGTGCAGCGGCAATCCGGGGCCCGGCGGCTGGGGCGCGATCCTGCGCGCCGGCGCGAGCGAGCGCGAGTTGTCCGGGGCCGAGAAGGCCACCACCAACAACCGCATGGAGATGATGGCGGCGATCGCGGCGCTGGAGGCGCTGAGGCGCCCCTGCGCCGTGCGGCTGACGACCGACAGCGTCTACGTGCGCGACGGCATCACCAAGTGGATCCACGGCTGGCGGCGCAACGGCTGGAAGACGGCCGACCGCAAGCCGGTCAAGAACGAGGATCTGTGGCGCCGTCTCACCGTCGCGATGGCGCCGCACAAGGTCGAATGGCTGTGGGTGAAGGGACACGCCGGCCATCCCGAGAACGAGCGCGCCGACCGGCTGGCGCGCGACGCCATCGCCACGCTGCGGGCCGCCGGGCCGGTCTGACCGCCGCGCTCACACCGGCAGGCGCAGGCGGGCCCGCAGGCCGCCCAGCGGCGACTCCTCGAGATGCAGCTCGCCGCCGTGGCCGCGCACGACGTCGCGCGCGATGGTGAGGCCGAGGCCGACGCCGCCGGTGCTTGCGTTGCGCGACGCGTCGAGCCGGAAGAACGGGCGGAACGCGTCCTCGCGCTTGTCGGCCGGTATCCCGGGGCCGTCGTCGTCGACCGTCACCTCGATCGCCGTCTTGCGCCGCCGCGCGCTCAGTTCGACGCGCCGGCCGTGGCGCGCGGCGTTGGCGACGAGGTTGGCCAGGCAGCGCTTCATCGCCATCGGCCGCAGCGGCATCGACAGGTCGCCGTCGTAGGCGACGACGATGGCGCCGCCGTCGCGCCGGCCGCCGGCCGCGACCTCGTCGAGCAGCGGCGCCAGGTCGGTCGGCACCGGCTCCTCGTCCCCCTCGCCGCGCGCGAAGGACAGGTAGCCCTCGATCATGCGCTCCATGTCGAGCACGTCGGCCTCGAGCTCGCGCTTCTCCGGCCCGTCGTCGAGCATCGCCAGCCCGAGCTTCATGCGCGTCAGCGGCGTGCGCAGGTCGTGGCTGACGCCCGCCAGCATCTCCGTGCGCTGCTGGATCTGGCGCCGCAGCCGCTCGCGCATGGTGAGGAACGCGGTCGCGGCCTGGCGCGCCTCCTGCGATCCCTCGGGCTTGAAGTCGGCGACGTCGCGGCCTTTGCCGAGCGCGTCGGCGACCTTGCCCAGCCGGCGGATCGGCGTCAGCTCGCGGCGCACGAACCACGTCGCGACGCCGAACAGGACCAGCGCCGCGCCGAGATTCGCCAGCACGAACGCCCAGCTCGACGTGGTGTAGAGCCGGCTCATCGGCACCAGCACCTCGATCACGCCGTCGGCCGACTGGGCGGCGATCAGCACGCGCCGGTCCGACGACGAGGTGTCGAGGAAGTACGGCGCCTTGAGGTCGGCCTCGATCGCGTTGACCAGCTCGCGCTCGAGGATGCTGTAGAACCGGGGGCGCAGGCGCTCCGGCAGCTTCTCGCCCGGCTTGAACTCGACGTTGAGCCGCATGTCGGCGCGGGCGCGCTGCGCGATCCACGCGAAGTTCTCCTCGCCGGGGAACTCGGCGTGCAGCGCCATGACCAGCTTCACGTCGCCGACCACGGCGCGCGACAGGCGGCCCGTGACGTTGTCCCAGACCTGCTCGTAGAACACGTAGGTCGCGATGAGCTGGAGCAGGATGGTCGGCACGACGATCGCCAGCGTCGCGCGCACGAACAGCGTGCGCGGCGCCAGCTTCGCGAGCTTGCGGCCGGCGCGGCGCGCCAGGAACCAGGCGCGCGCGGACCACCGCGCCGCGGCGCCGCGCGGCGCCGCCCCGGGGAGCGGGGAGTCGGGCGCGGTCACGACGCCGCCAGCCGGTAGCCCGTGCCGCGCACGGTCTGGAGGTAGCGCGGGAACTTCGGATCCGGCTCGATCTTGCGCCGCAGCCGCGTGACCTGGACGTCGATGGTGCGGCCGTTGACGGCGCCGCCGACCAGCCGCGCCAGCGCGTCGCGCGTCATGTCCTGCCCGAGGTTCAGCGCGAACACGCGCAGCAGCGAGCGCTCGGCGTCGGTGAGCCGCACGCGCCGGGCGCCGGCCGCCAGCTCGCCGGTGCGCACGTCGAAGCGCAGCGGACCCATCGTGACCGCGTCCACCTGCGCCGGCGGCGCCGCCGGCGGCGGCGCGGCGGCGCGGCGCAGGATGCTGGCGACGCGCAGCAGCAGCTCGCGCGGCTCGAACGGCTTGGGCAGGTAGTCGTCGACGCCGCGCTCCAGGCCTGCGATGCGGTCCGGCGCCTCGCCCATCGCGGTCAGCATCAGGATCGGCACCGCCTTGCCGGCGGCGCGCAGCGAGGCGGTCAGGTCCAGCCCGCTCTCGCCCGGCATCATGACGTCGAGCACCACGAGGTCGAAATCCATCGACGACAGCCGCTCGCGCGCCTCGGCGGCGTCGGCCGCCGCCGTCACGCGGTGGCCGTTGCGCGACAGGAAGCCCCGCAGCAGCTCGCGCAGCCGCTGGTCGTCGTCGACCACGAGGATGTGCGCCTTGTCCATGGCGCGTCCCTCAGCGCGCCTGCGTCAGGCGGCGCTCGATGTCCGGCCGCTCCTCCGGATCGATCATGCCCAGCAGCACGCGGTGGAAGCCGTCCATCGCCGGCGCGCCGGCCTCGCCGAAGGCGCGCGCGAAGCGGGTCTGCTGACGCTGCGTCAGCTCCTTCTCCAGCGCCGCGCCGGACGCGGTCAGCGACAGCAGCCGCTGGCGGCGGTCGCGGGCGCCGGTCTCCTGGTCGACGTAGCCGCCGTCGATGAGTTCGCGCAGCACCCGCGACAACGACTGCTTGGTGATCTTGAGGATGCGCAGCAATCCGCCGACGGTGATGCGCGGATGGCGGCCGATGAAATAGATCGCGCGGTGGTGGGCGCGGCCGAAGCCGGCGTCCTGCAGCATCGCGTCGGCCTCGCCGGTGAAATCGCGGTAGGCGAAGAACATCAGCTCGATGCTGCGGCGGAGCTGTTCCTCGCTGGCGGCGTGCGGGATCGCGGCGAGAGGACGGGCGTCGGCCATGGGGAATCCGGATTGTCGCGGCGGAACGAGGTGCGGCGCATCCTAGGGGAAGCGACCGATCCGGGAAAGTCCCGGATCGGGAAGTTTACCCCACGCTGTCCTGCAATTGACTCCCGCCCGGCGAGGATGTTACGCCCGCACCGTCCGCGAGGGACATATTGTTCCAATTTCGAAAGATCCCGCCATGTCCGTCCTCACCTTCGATGACCGCGACGGCACCATCTGGTCGAACGGCGCGCTGGTGCCGTGGCGCGACGCCAAGGTGCACGTGCTGACGCACGGCCTGCACTACGCCAGCTGCGTGTTCGAGGGCGAGCGGGTCTATGGCGGCGAGATCTTCAAGCTGCGGGAGCACACCCAGCGGCTGATCCGCTCCGGCGAGATCCTCGGCTTCACCATCCCCTACTCGGCCGACCAGATCGACGAGGCCTGCCGGCAGGTGGTGAAGGCCAACGGCATCGTCGACGGCTACGTGCGCCCCGTGGCGTGGCGCGGCAGCGAGATGATGGGCGTCTCGGCGCAGCAGAACCGCATCCATCTCGCCATCGCGACCTGGGTGTGGCCCTCCTACTACACGATGGAGGCCCGCATGAAGGGCATCCGTCTGGCGATGGCGGAGTGGCGCCGGCCGGCGCCGGATACCGCGCCGACCCAGTCCAAGGCCGCCGGCCTGTACATGATCTGCACCATGAGCAAGCACAAGGCCGAGCAGCATGGCTACGACGACGCGCTGATGCTCGACTACCGCGGCCAGGTCGCGGAGGCGACCGGCGCCAACGTGTTCTTCGTCATGAACGGCGAGCTGCACACGCCGAAGCCGGACTGCTTCCTCGACGGCATCACCCGCCAGTTCGTGATCGGGCTGGCCAAGGCGCGCCAGCTCAAGGTCGTGGAACGCGCGATCTTCCCGGAGGAGCTGGCGAACGCGACCGAGGCGTTCCTCACCGGCACCGCCGCCGAGGTGACGCCGATCGGCGAGATCGGCCCGTACAAATTCACGCCGGGCGAGGTGTGCCGCACGCTGATTGCGGATTTCGAGACCGCCGTGCAGCCGAAGAAGCAGGCGGCCGAGTAGCCCTGACCTCGTCGACCTAGACGAAGACGGGCGGCCCGCGGGCCGCCCGTTTCCCGCGTCGGGGGCCGAAGATCAGCGGCCGTCGCGCGCGAACTGACGATCGCGGCGACTACGGCGTCCTCGCGGCCGACGAAGCCGTGATGGGCGCGCGCTGGCAGACGTCGCCCTGCGACGTGCCGCCGTCGATCCACACCACGCGCGCGCGGCTCCCGGCCCAGGCCAGGAACGGCGTCACGCTGCCCGCCGCGGTGACCCGGCAGGTGTCGAGTTGGTGGTGCACGACCAGCGTCGGCGGCAGCCGCGCGGCGTCGCCGATCGCCACCCGCGCGTCGGTCAGCATGGCCGACGCGAACACGACCCCGTCGGGACGATGGGCCAGCGCCGGCGCGACCTTGAGCGCGCCCCGGCTCATCGCGACCACCATGACTCGCGGGGCGACGGCGCGCATATGGGCGATCGCCGCGCCGACATCGACGTCGCCATCGATCAGCAGGCTGGCGACGCCCGAGGCGGCGTAGGCGCCGCGCGTGCGCACGATCCAGTTGCCGCCGCGCTGGACGCGGCCGCCGGGGCCGATTCCGATCTGCCCGTCGCCGCCGGTGAGCAGGACCAGCCCGACAGACGCGGCGCCGGCGGGACGGTTGAGCAGCGCGCGGCCGCCGGGCAGCTCGACGACCTGCTCGGCGTGCGATGGCGCGGAGAGCGACGCAACCAGCGCCGCGATGACGAACCAGACCATGAGACGCGCCATACCGGCCTCCGCACCGTCCTGCCGACGGGATTGGAGCATAGGATCGTCGCGGCCGGAACCGGCCGTCAGGGCGCCGGGAAGGGCGGCGCGTAGGGTTCCGGCGGCAGCCGCAGTCCATTGCAGAAATACGAGACCGTCCGGTAGAAGCCGCAGAGCGCGATCAATTCCAGCATCTGCTCGTCGGTGAACGTCGCGCGCGACGCCGTCCACAGCGCGTCCGAGATCGACGCCGTGTCGTGCAACTCGTCGGCGAGGCGTATCAGCAGGCGCTCGTCGTCGGACCAGCATCCCGCGTCGGCGCCGAGATGGACGACGGCGTGGTTCTGCGCCGCCGTCAGTCCGGCCCGTCCGCCGAAGAACGCGACGTGCACGCCCCATTCGTAGACGTTGCCGCAGCGCGCGCACACGCGGTCGACGACGATCTCGCGCTGGCGCAGGGTCAAAGGCCCCTTGTCGAGCAGCGAGCCGGCGCGGAACTTGCCCCACACCCGGGCCGACCGCACCAGCGTGCGGAACAGCGCCAGCGGCGGCACGCCCGTCGGCATGATGGCGTCGAACGCCGCCTGGATTTCCGCGGCGTAGGGCGCCTCCAGCGGCGCGATCCGGGGGCTGGCCATGTGGTTCTCCGTCCGATGCTACGATTATCGTAGCGATGGAGGCGTCATACGCCGCCGCACGGCGCTTTGCTACCAATTTCGTAGCGTATGGCCGCGTGGCGCCGCGGCGGCCGCCGGGCTACGCTGCGGCCATGCCCGCCGCCCCGCCCCGCGCCCGCGCCAAGCGCCCGACGCCGCTGCCCGGCGGCCGCGTGCGCGGTTCGACCACCGGCCGGCCGATCATGGCGCTGCTCGACCTGCTTGGGCGCCGCTGGACGCAGCGGATCGTGTGGGAGCTGCGCGGCGCGGCGCTGACGTTCCGGGCGCTGCGCGCGGCGTGCGGCGGGATCAGCCCGTCGACGCTGAACGCGCGGCTGGCCGAGCTGCGCGACGCCGGCCTGGTCGAGACCGCCGACGATGGCTACCGGCTCACCGCCGACGGCCGCGCCCTGCTCCGCCATCTGGAACCGCTGCACGAATGGGCGGAGCGGTGGGCGAGACGGTTGAAGGCGGCGACAGGCTGACCCGCGGGGGCTCGCCCGCTACTTCGTCAGCGGCAGCCGGGTCGCCTGGCTGACGGCGGCGCGCCAGCCGTCCTTGCCGCGCACGTAGACGACGACCCAGCGGAAATCGTAGTCGCGGTTCTCGGCCTTGTTCAGCACCGGACTGCGGCCGGTGACGATGGCGGTGTCGCGGCCGAACACCCGCACCACCATCTCGCTGGGCGGCGCCGTCTCGATCACCGGCTCGCCGGCCAGCAGCGCGACGATGCGCGCGTCGCGGCCGTCGACCTTCCCGGAGCCGTGGGTGTGCGTGTAGTGCTCGTCGTAGGCGGCCTTCAGCCTGGCCACGTCTTTGACCTTGATGGCGTCGAGCACGCCGCCCCGGAACGCCAGCACCTCCTTCTCGACAGCGGCCTCGTCGGCGGTCTTGGGGATCGGCTGCGGATGCGCGAGCGCGGCGGGGACGGGGGCGGCCAGCGACAGCGCGGCGGCGAAGGCGACGGCGACGCGGAGCGGATGGACGTTCATAGCGGACCTCGGCGCGGGGTGGGTCGGGCCGCGATCATGCCGCGGGCCCCGCCGCCCGCGACGAGCGGCTATTTGCCCTCGCGGAACCACGCCAGGCCGGCGGCGATCAGGAACAGCAGCGCCACCGCGATGCCCGGCAGCAGCGGATAGCGGTTTACGCCGGTGACGGTGAAGCTGTCGTTGCGGCGCAGTCCGATCCAGCCGTCGCCGAAGGCGGCGCGGTGCGACGGCACGCGGCGGACATCCGGATCGGGCGTCTCGATCAGCCATTGCACGCCGCCGCCCGAGGCGTCGGCCAGCGGCTTGAGCTTGGCCGCCGTGGCGCGCACGTCGGAGAACTCCAGCGGATCGGGATTGCCGACGGCGGCCACCGCCTTGAGCGTGCCGTCGTCGAAGCGGTAGAGGCCGGGCTTGTCGACCACGACGTTGGCGATGGCGCGGCCCGGCGCGATCTGCGTCAACACGATCGTGCGCTGCGAGCCGTCCGGCGCCGTCATCGCCACGGCGGGGAAATTGTCGGCCAGGGTCTGACGGCGGATCTCGATGCGGCCGCCAGTGGCGGTGGCGCGCAGCGCCTCCTCCTCCAGGTCGGGCTCCTTCATCAGCCAGTGCGCGACGCGGCGCACCAGCTCGGCCTGCGGCCCGCCGCCCTCGACGCCGCGGTTCCACAGCCACAGATGATCGGACAGGATCTGCGCCACGCGGCCCTCGCCGACGCGGTCGAGCACGATCAGCGGCCGCTGCTCGGCGCCGGCCAGCAGGGTCGCGCCGCGCTCGGCGCGCGCCGGGATCTGGCGGTACCAGCGGCCCCAGCTGGCGTCCTCGCGGATCGCGTCGGGCTTGTCGAACGGGGCGGGCCGGCCGGCGCCCGGCAGATCGGCGGTCACGGGATGGCGGTCGCCGATCTTGGTCATGGCCGGACGGAAGGCGCCCTCGAACACCTCGCCGGCCGGCGCCGCCGGCAGGATCTCGCCCAGCGGCGTGCGGTGCAGCGAGCGCGGCGTGGCGTAGACCGGGCCGACCGACACCAGCAGCGCGCCGCCGCCCTTCACGTAGTTGGCGATGTTGCGGAAATACTCCCGCGTGATGATGTTGCCGGTCTCGTAGCGGTCGAACACGATCAGGTCGAACTCGCGCAGCTTGACGTCGAACAGCTCCTTCATCGGGAACTGGATCAGCGACAGCTCGCGCGTCGGCGTGAAATCGTCCTTCGACGGCGTGCGCAGGATGGTGAAGTGCACGAAGTCGACGGCGGGATCGCCGCGCAGCAGATTGCGCCACGCCCGCTCGCCGGGATAGGGCTCGCCCGACACCAGCAGCACGCGCAGCCGGTCGCGCACGCCGTTGACGACGAACAGCGCGCGGTTGTTCTCCAGGGTCAGCTCGCGCGTGCCCGGCGCGACCTCGATCTGGACCACGTTGGCGCCGGGATTGGCGACGGTGATCTCGACCGTCACCGAGCGGCCGATCGGCGCGTTCATGCGCATCGGCGGCTCGCCGCCGACGGTGATCGTGACGGCGGCCGGCGAGCGCGCGTCGGGCGCCGAGTCCTCGACCCGGAACTTGGCGGTGACGGTGCGGCCGACGACGCCGAATTTCGGCGCCTGCTCGACCACCAGCAGCCGGTCGGCCTCGTTCCGGCGGCCGCTGAGCAGCACGTGCACCGGCGCCGTCGCCAGCTCCGGCGGCAAGGTCGCGGGCACGTCGTGGACCTGGCCGTCGGTCAGCAGCACGATGCCCGCCAGCCGCTCGCGCGGCACGTCGCTGAGCGCGCCGCGCAGCGCCTCGATCAGGCGCGTGCCGCCCAGCCCCTCGGCGCCGAGCTTGAGGCTCGACGGCGGCAGCACGGCCTCGCGGATCTCGAGGCCCGGCAGCGCCGCGAAGCGCTTGCGCAGATTCTCGCGGGCGGCGGCGATCTGGGCGCGGCGGTCGCCGATCGACTGGCTGTCGCTGTCGTCGACCACGATGACCGCGACATCGTCGATGCCCTTGCGCTCCTCCTCGACCAGCGAGGGGTTCGACAGCGCCGCCAGCACCGTCGCCACGGCGGCGAGGCGCCACACCAGGCCCTTGGCGCGCTTGAGCGCGCCGGCCACCGCGATGCCCAGCGCCGCCAGCGCGAAGGCCAGCAGCAGCGGCCACGGCAGCAGCGGATCGAAGGCGACGGAGGCGGCGGTGGAGCTCATCGCCGCAGCCTCTGCATGATGTCGTTGAGGTGGACCTGGTCGTCCTTGTAGTTGCCGGTCAGCGCGTACATCACGAGGTTGACGCCGAAGCGGAACGCCAGCTCGCGCTGGTTCTCGCCGCCGGGCGCGACCGGGAACATGCCGCGGCCGGTGCCCTCCATCGCCCAGGCGCCGGCGAAGTCGTTGGCGCCGACCACCACGGCGGCGACGCCGTCGTTGACGCGGCCGTTGCCGGCCTCGATCCAGATGCGGCCGCCGGTCCAGCGGCCGGGCGTGTCGGACAGCAGGTAGAACGCGCGCGTCAGCACGTGCTCGGACGGCATCACCACCAGCGGCGGCACGTCGACGGCGCGCAGCAGGCGCTTGAGGTCGGCGCTGACGCCGCCCCGGCCCATCGTGATGTGCTGGTCGCGCGTGTCGAAGAACAGGATGCCGCCGGACTTCATGTAGCGGTCGATGTTGGACGACGCCTGCGTCGAGGGCGTCTGCTGCTCCGACGTCACCGGCCAGTAGATGAAAGGATAGAGCCGCAGATCGTCCTTCTCGACGTCGACGGCGGCCGGTTCGCCCGGCTCGACCGAGGTGCGGGCGCGCAGGATCTCGCCCAGCCCCTCGAGGCCGGCGCGGCTGATGTCGTCGATCTCGGCATTGCCGGTGACGATGTAGGCCAGCCGCGTCTGGGTCGTCGCCCGCAGGATCACCTCCTCCGGTGACACCACGGCGGCCGGCGGTGGTGGCGCCGGCGGCTTGGCGGCGGGCGGACGCGACGCCGGCGGACGCGCCGGCGGCGGTTGCTGCGCGCCGGCGTCGGCCGGCGCGACCATCGTCGCGGCGGCGAGCAGCAGCGCGAGGGCGGCGGTCGCGGTGGCGCGGCGGCGCCCGCCGGGCAGCGGCAGGAATCCGCGCAGCCACAGCGCGATCAGGAAATCGGCCAGCAGCAGCAGCAGCGCGGCCACGAGGAACCACTTGGTCAGGTCGGTCTCGCCTTCCTCCGACAGCCTGTCGGTCGCGACGCCGGACGGCAGATCGGTCAGCGGCGCCGGCGGCTCGACGCGGTTGCCGAGATTGAACGCGGTCTGCGCCGAGTCGTCACCGTACAGTCCCGGCGGCGTCGTCGGCTTGGGCGCGAATCCGCGCGCCGCGTCCAGCCCCAGCGGCTGAGCGCCGAGCGGCGGCGCGCCGAGCTTGCCGAAGCCGTCCAGCGTGCGCCACGGCTTGAGCTCGCGCGCGGCGGCGCCGTCGCCGGAGACGCCGCGGCTCAACGCCACCATGCGCTGGAGCATCTCCACGAACAGGCCCGACAGCGCGAGGTTGCTCCAGCCGGTGTTGGCGGTGGTGTGGATCAGCACCAGCCAGCCCTGGCCACGCTTCTCGCCGGTCACCAGCGGCGTGCCGTCGGCCAGCCGCGCCCAGGTCTTGTCGGCGACATCCGGTCCCGGCTCGGCCAGCACCTGCTGGTTGATGCGCACGTCGGCCGGCACGCGCAGCCCCGCGAACGGGCTGGTGGCGGGGAACTCGGCCAGCGTCGCGGGCTGGCCCCAGCTCATGGCGCCGCCCAGCGCGCGGTCGCCCAGCCGCAGCTTGACCGGCACGAGATCGTCCTCGGCGGCGGCGACGCGCGGGCCGGCGAAGCGGATCGCCACGCCGCCGCCCTCGATCCACGTGTTGATGGCGGCGCGGTCCTCGGGGCCGGGCGAGGCGCCGTCGGGGATCAGCAGGATCGCCATGCGCTGGCCGAGCACGGTGGTCCGGTCGCCGGTCGTGACGGCGGCGTACGGCTCCAGCGCGCGCTCGAGGAAGAACACCTCCTGCAGCAGCGGCTGCCCGCTCGCGACCTGGCGCTCGCCGATGATGCCGACGGGGCGGCGGCGGAAGCGCTCGTCGAGCAGCGCCACCGACCCGGCGCCGGACTGCCCCTCGATGTCCAGGCGCGCGATGCGGTTACGCAGCTCGGTCGGCGCGTCGATGGTCGCGACGGCCTCGGTCGAGGTCGGCCCGAAATCGAGGAAGGCGCGCGCGACGATGGCGCCGCGGTCGTCGGAACCCTGCACGGCGATGCGGCGCGGCCCGTCGCCGCTGGGACGCAGCGCCTTGACCTTCAGCTCGCGCACGCCCGGCTCGGGCGGCAGCAGCGCCATCGGCACCCGCGTCGCCTCCGGCCGCAGCACCTCGAGCGACCCCATGGCCAGCAGCTTGTCGGCGGTGTCGCGCGCGGTCTTGTCGGTCAGCCCGTCGCTCAGCCAGACGACGTGCATCGGCGTCGGCAGGCCGAGCTTGGCGAGCTCGGCGGCGGCCAGCGCGCGGTCGGTCGGCCATGGCTTCGGCTTCATCGCCCGCAGCGCCGCGCGCGCCTCCTCCGGCCGCATCAGCCCGCGCCTGCCCTGCGCCTCGTCGAGCGCCGCCGGCGCCGTCGGCACCACGATGACCGGCCGGTTGCCGCGCTCGGCGCGCTCCGTCAGGCGCTCGGCGTGCCGCTGCGCGGTCGCCCAGTTCGGCGCCGCCGACCAGCCGTCGTCGACGAACAGCACCAGCGGCCCCTTGCCCGCCAGCTCGGCCGAGGGGTTGAGCAGCGGCCGCGCCAGCGCGAGAATCAGCAAGGTCACCAGCAGCAGGCGCAGCAGCAACAGCCACAGCGGGATGCGCACCGGCGTGCGCTCCGGCGGCTCGAGGCCGAGCAGCAGCCGGATGGCCGGGAAGCGCACGTATTTCGGCGCCGGCGGCAGCAGGCGCAGCAGCCAGTAGATGACCGGCAGCGCCACCAGCAGCGACAGCATCCACGGCGTCGCGAACGCCAACGCGCCCAGGCTCAGCATGACGCGGCTCCGCGGGCGGCGGCGCGCATGACTGACGGGCGACCTCGTTCGCCGCGCTCATGACGACGGGCACGACGCACGGCTTCGCGATCTGTCATCAAAGGCGCGGCGAAGGACCTTGGCGGCGGTGAAAACAGCGGTGGCGCGGACGTCACGGCCGCCTCCCGCCATCGGCCATGGCGACGAACAACGACAGCAGCGCTGTCTCCGGCGGCCGGTCTGTGCGGTGGGCGCGCCAGGTCCAACCAACGGACGACACCAGACGGCGCAGACCTTCCTTCTGCGCCTCCAGACGCGCTCGGTAGGCGTCGCGCACGGCCTCGACGCGGCGGATGGTGTGGTCGCCCTCGCTCTCGAAGCCGTCGAACTTCACGTGGCCGTCGTAGGGCAGATCCTCCTCGGCCGGGTCGAGCACCTGAAGCAGGTGCCCGCGCACGCCGAGGCCGGCGTAGTGGCGCACCAGCCGCTCGATCGACTCCAGCGGATCGAGCAGGTCGCCGATCAGCACGAGATGACCGTAGGAGGGCAGCGACAGCGCGGGCGGCAGGCTGTCGAGGGGCCGCAGGAACGCGTTGTCGGCCAGCGACGCCGCCAGCCGGCGCGGCACGCCGCGGCCGGAGACCGGCCGCTCGCCGCCGAGCAGCGCCACGCGCTCGCCGGCGTCGACCAGCAGCGTCGACAGCGCCAGCAGCAGCACCTCGGCGCGCAGCTTCTTGAGCGGCAAGGATTTGTCCGACGTGAACTCCATCGACGGCGAGCCGTCGCGCCACAGCCACACGCTGGCGGCGGCCTCCCACTCGGTCTCTCGCACGTAGACGGCGGGGCTCTTGGCCGATTGCCGCCAGTCGATGCGGTTGATCGAATCTCCCTGCCGGTACTGGCGGAACTGCCAGAACGCGTCGCCCTGCCCGACGCGGCGCCGTCCGTGAACGCCCTGCATCACCGTCGAGGCGACGCGCTGCGCCGCCACCAGCAGCGCCGGCAGTCCGGAGGCGAGGCGCGCGGCGTCGTTGAGCGGCGTCGCGGCGAGCGGGGCCAAGGCCATCAGGCGTTTTCCAGCCCGTGCGGGGAGTCGTGGAGCGGCGCGGCGGCGCGGCGCGTCATCGGCGCGGCCTCAGGCCAGCTTGGCGCAGAGCGTCGTGACGATGGCGTTGACGTCGACGCCCTCGGCGCGGGCGGCGAAATTCGTCGCCATGCGGTGGCGCAGCACCGGCCCGGCCAGCGCGACGATGTCGTCGACCGACGGCGCGAGGCGGCCCTGCAGCACGGCGCGCGCGCGCGCCGCCAGCATCAACGCCTGGCTGGCGCGCGGGCCGGGGCCCCACGCGACGTGCTTCTTGACCGCCTCGATGTCGGTGCTCTCCGGACGGCCGGCGCGCACCAGGCGCAGGATCGCGTCGACCACCTTCTCGCCGATCGGCACGCGGCGGATCAACGCCTGCGCCGCCATCAGGTCCTCGGCCGTCAGCACGCGGCGCGGCATCGGCTGCGTCGCGCCGGTGGTGACGATCATCATCTCGCGCTCGGCGGCCTCGTCGGGATAGCCGACGTCGACCTGCAGCAGGAACCGGTCGAGCTGCGCCTCGGGCAGCGGATAGGTGCCCTCCTGCTCGAGCGGGTTCTGGGTCGCCAGCACGTGGAACGGCCGCGGCAGGTCGTGGCGCTTGCCGCCGACCGACACGTGGTACTCCTGCATCGACTGCAGCAGCGCCGACTGGGTGCGCGGGCTGGCGCGGTTGATCTCGTCGGCCATCAGGAGCTGGGCGAAGACCGGGCCGGGGATGAACCGGAACGAGCGCCGGCCGCCGGCCTCCTCCTCCAGCACCTCGGAGCCCAGGATGTCGGCCGGCATCAGGTCGGGCGTGAACTGGATGCGCTTGGCGTCCAGCCCCAGCACGGTGCCGAGCGTGTCGACCAGCTTGGTCTTGGCGAGGCCCGGCAGGCCGACCAGCAGCAGATGCCCACCCGACAGCAGGGCGATAAGCGTTTGATCGATCACCTCGCGTTGGCCATAAATGACCTGGCCGACACCATCGCGCACGGCGGTGAGTTTTCCACCGAGCGCCTCGATGTCGCGCAGGACGGCTTCCGGATCGGCGGGCGCCTGTCCGAACAGAGGGGGCGGCAGATCGGGCGGCACTCGGGACTCCTGGTTGACGCCGGGCGGCCCGGGTCGGCGACACGGGCGCGATGGAAACACCATTGCAAACCGCGCGCCGTCCATCAAATGACGTTTGCGCGGGCGGACAGGGCATCGGACGGGATGAATCGGGCGAAGACATGACGATGACGCGCGAGGAGGTCCGCGGACGCCTCCAGGCCCGGACGGACGCCATCGCCGCCGGTCGTCTGGTGCCGCCGCCCTATGTCGGGAGCGATTTCGCCCTCAACAACGGCGACGTGATCCCCGAGGTGCTGCGCCACGCCTCGGTCCTGGTGCCGCTGGTCGACCGGGACGAGGGTCTGACCGTGCTGCTCACCCAGCGCACGGCGGATATGCCCAGCCACGCCGGCCAGATCGCCTTCCCCGGCGGCCGCCGCCACGACGACGAGGACGCCATCACCACGGCCCTGCGCGAGACCGAGGAGGAGGTCGGCGTCCCCCGCGATCTTGTCGACGTGATCTCGCCGATCGACAACTACGTCACCGGATCGGGCTATATCATCACCCCGATCGTGGGTCTGGTGGCGCCGCGGTTCGACCTGCGGCCCGATCCGCGCGAGGTCGCCGACGTCTTCGAGGTGCCGCTGTCGTTCTTCCTCGACCCCGCCAACCACCACATCCATTCCCGCAATTTCCAGGGCCGCGAGCGGCGTTTCTACGCGATGCCCTACGGCGAGCGCTACGTCTGGGGCGCGACCGCCGGTATGCTGAAGAACCTCTGGCGCATCCTGTCGGATCGGCCGGACTGAGGAAAACGCCATGCGCGTCGCGCTGATCTTCGTCGTGGTCCTGCTCGGGCCCGCGACCCTATTCTTTTTGTGGGCATGGGCGGTTGCGATCAAACGCGAGCGCAAGCTCAAGGGCACGCTGCCGCCGTGGCAGGACCTGCCGTGGACCAATCTGCTGATCCTCGGTCTGACCCTGGCGATCGCCGGCTTCGTGTGGCTGCACTTCGTGGCCGACCGGAAGGGCGGCCTTCTGGGCTGAGACGCCGGCGAGGCGGAGCCAGCCCGCGTCGCCGCGGCAACTTGCCGGCCGGCATCAACGTGATAGGGAGGCGGCGTCCGGACCCGCCCGCGAGCCATGCAACCCCACGCCACCCTCCCCGTCCAGCCTTGGATGACCGCGCCCGACGCCCGGGCGACGCTCGACGCGCTGGCGGCGGCGGGCATCGCCGCGCGCTTCGTCGGCGGCTGCGTGCGCGACGCGCTGGCCGGCCGCGCGGTCGGCGACATCGACATCGCCGTCGACCGCGAACCCGAGGCGGTGATGAAGGCGCTGCGCGCGGCCGCCATCAAGGTCGTGCCGACCGGCATCAAGCACGGCACCGTCACCGCCGTGGTCGCGGGCAAGCCGTTCGAGATCACGACGCTTCGACGCGACGTCGAGACCTTCGGCCGCCACGCCCGCGTCGCCTTCACCGACGACTGGCGCGCCGACGCCGCGCGCCGCGATTTCACCATCAACGCGATGTCGTGCGACCGCGATGGCGGGCTCTGGGATTTCTTCGGCGGCCGCGACGATCTCGCCGCCGGCCGGGTGCGCTTCGTCGGCGACGCCGCCACCCGGATCGACGAGGACGTCCTGCGAATCCTGCGCTTCTTCCGCTTCCACGCGTGGTTCGGTCGTCCCCCGTTCGACGCGGCGGGGCTCGCGGCCTGCGCGGCGGCCGCCGCGCGCCTGCGCGATCTCTCGGCCGAGCGCGTGCGCAAGGAGACGCTGCGCCTGCTGGAAGCGCCCGATCCGGCGCCGACGGTCGCGGCGATGGCCGGGATCGGCCTGTTCGCGCACTGGATTCCGGAATACGCCGGCACCGCGCTGCTGGACCTCGTCGTCGCCAATGAGACGCGCGCCGTCGATGTCGACGGGCTGCGCCGGCTGGCGGCGCTGCTGGCGCCGGCCAGCGACGCGACCGCGTTCGGTAAGCGCCTGCGCTTGTCGACGCAGGAGGCGCTGCGGCTCGAGGTGATGCTGGCGCCGACGCCGGCGCTCGACGTGCGCGACGATCCCGCGATCCGGCGCCAGATCCACGAGCTGGCCAGGGTCCTGTATCTTGATCGTCTGATGCGTTTCGACGCCGCCGCCGATCCGGCGCGTTGGGCCCGCGCCCGCGACCTCGCGTCGACATGGGACGCCCCGGAACTGCCGGTGGGCGGCGCCGACGCTCTGGCGGCCGGCATGAAGGCGGGCCCGAAGGTCGGCGCGCTGATCTCGGCGCTGGAGGCGTGGTGGGTCGCGGGCGACTTCGCCGCCGGCCGCGAGGCGTGCCTCGCGGAGCTGCGGCGGCGGATCGCGGCCGGAGACCACGCGTGATCCGTCCCGGCCTCGCCGCCGCGCTGTGGATCGCCACGGCCGTGCTGCTGTTCCTCAACCACACCATCGGCGACACGCTGATCGCCGACAGGATCGGGGTGCGTCTGGCGCTGTGGTACAAGACGCTGCTGCCGATCCCCTACGTCGCGCTGATGGCGGCGATCCACGCGCGGCGGACCACCGGGCCGGCCTGGCGCGGCGCCGCGCTGCTGGCGGGCGCCATGTGGTCGATATCGACGGCGTTGTTCGACGCCCTGCTGGGCCGGCTGACCTACGGCGAGAGCCTCGACGCGACGCTGGACCGCTACGGCGTCGCCTACGGGTCGCCATGGCCGTTGCTGCCGCTGGCGCAGGCCGTCCTGCCCTACGCCTTCGCGATGCTGGCGAACCGGCGGAAGACGGCGGACTGAGCGGCTTCCCACCGCATCGCGTGATTCCATCGCCGGATGAATTGCACTAGGTTGCGCGCGCCATGGGGAACGCCAATCCGATCTACGCCGCCGTCGACACCACCGACCTGACGCGCGCCGCCAAGCTCATCCGCCGCCTGACCGACGGCGCGCCGGCCGTGGGCGGAATCAAGCTGGGGCTTGAGTTCTTCCTCGCCCACGGCGCGCCGGGCATCCGCTACGCCTTCCCCGAGCCGGTGCGGCTCACCGGCGTCGGTTTCTTCCTCGATCTCAAGCTGCACGACATCCCCAACACCGTCGCCGGCGGCATCCGCGCGGTGGCCGAGCTGGCGCCGACCTACATCACCATCCACGCCGCCGGCGGTCCGGCCATGCTCAAGGCCGCCGTCGCCGAGGCGGCCGACGCGGCGGCGCGGCTGGGCGTCGTCCGCACCCGCCTGCTGGGCGTCACGGTGCTGACCTCGCTGGACGATTCCGACCTCGCCGCCACCGGCGTCGCCGACCGGTCGGCCGACCAGGTCAAGCGGCTGGCGCTTCTGGCGCGGGACAGCGGGCTCGACGGCGTGATCTGCTCGCCGCGCGAGATCGCCCCGCTGCGCGCGGTGTGCGGGCCGGATTTCGAGCTGGTGACGCCGGGCATCCGGCCATCCGGCGCCGCCGTCGGCGACCAGAAGCGGGTGATGACGCCGCGCGACGCCATGCGCGCCGGCGCCACGGCGCTGGTGGTCGGCCGGCCGATCTCGGAGGCCGCCGACCCGCGTCAGGCGGCGCTCGACATCGCCTACGAGGCCGATCTCGGCGGCAAGATCCTCGCCCAGGCCGGCGGCTGAGGCCGCCATGACCGTGCTCGCCAAGATATGCGGCCTGAGGACCGCCGAGACCATCGCCGCCGCCGTCGCCGGGCGGGCGCGCTACGTCGGCTTCGTCGCCTACCCGCCCTCGCCGCGCCATCTCGCCTTCCACGAGGCCGAGGCGCTGGCCGCCGAGGTGCCGGCGCATCTGCTGCGGGTCGGATTGTTCGTCGACCCCGACGACCGGCTGCTGGGCGAGTGGACCGAGGGCGGCGCGCTGGACATGCTGCAGCTGCACGGAATCGAGACGGCGGCGCGGGTGCGCGAGATCAGGGAATCCTTCGAGTTGCCGGTCATGAAGGCCGTCCGCGTGGCGACGCGCGACGACGTCCGCCACGCCATCGACGTCTACGCCCCGGTCGCCGACCGTCTGCTGTTCGACGCCGCCCCGCCCTCGGGCGATTCCTCGGCCCTGCCCGGCGGCAACGGCCTGCCGTTCGACTGGCGCCTGCTCGACGGCGTCGAGGTGCCGGTGCCGTGGATGCTGTCGGGCGGGCTGACGGCGGACAACGTGGCCGCCGCCGTGCGCGCCACCGGCGCCAAGGTGGTCGACGTCTCGTCCGGCGTGGAGTCCAGCCGAGGCGTCAAGTCCCCCGAGCTGATCCGCCGCTTCCTGGCCGCCGTCGCGGCGCTCTGAGGCGCGGCCTCCCGGGCCGGAATGCCTGATTCGACTCGGTCCGAAATCGGCGTAGGCTCGCCTTCCCGGACAACGCAGGGAGGCGATCCGTGAAGACCGAGAAACGCATGAAGGACCTGGGGATCAAGCTGCCCCCGGTCAGTTCGCCGGTGGCCAACTACGTCAACGCCGTGCGCACCGGCAATCTGCTCTACCTCTCGGGCAAGGGGCCCGGCGCGGTCAGCGGCAAGGTCGGCGTCGACATGACGGTGCAGGAGGCGAAGTGGCACGCCCGCGCCACCGGCCTCAACCTGATCTCGGTGATGAAGGCCGAACTGGGCGACCTCGACCGCGTGTCCCGCGTCGTCAAGGTGCTCGGCATGGTCAACTGCGACCCCGAGTTCACCGAGCAACCCAAGGTGATCAACGGCTGCTCCGACCTGTTCGTCGAGGTGTTCGGCGACCGCGGCCGTCACGCCCGCTCGGCGGTCGGCATGGGTTCGTTGCCGAACGGCATTCCCGTCGAGATCGAGGTGATCGTCGAGGTCGCGGGCGCCGCGCCCGCCGCCACGCGGGCCGCGCCGGCGCGCAAGGCCGCGGCTCGTAAGGCGCCCGCCCGCAAGGCGCCGGCGGCCAAGAAGAAGGTCGCGAAAAAAGCGGTGAAGAAGGCCGCGAAGAAGAAAAAGCGCTGACGCCGGCTTCGGACGCGCGGACGGCGGCGGCCGCCGCCCCGCGCGATTCCCATGGATCGCGTTCTGGCATGACCTCGGCGCGGGCGACGCGCCCCGCCGTCGCGTGCCGGCATGCGGACATGTACATGTCTTTATCCGGGATCGATTGTCGGGGAGTCGCGCCGCTGGTATAGGGCGTCCGCATCCGCGCCCCCGCCCGACAGGAGCCTTCCATGGCCAAGGACAGCAAGGACTACGTCGTCAAGGACATCGGACTCGCCGACTGGGGCCGCAAGGAACTGGACATGGCCGAGACGGAGATGCCCGGCCTGATGGCGATCCGCAAGGAGTACGGGCGCAAGAAGCCGCTGAAGGGCGCGCGCATCGCCGGCTCGCTGCACATGACGATCCAGACCGGGGTGCTGATCGAGACGCTCAAGGCGCTGGGCGCCGACGTGCGGTGGGCCTCGTGCAACATCTACTCGACGCAGGACCACGCCGCCGCCGCCATCGCCAAGGCCGGCACGCCGGTGTTCGCGATCAAGGGCGAGTCGCTGCAGGAGTACTGGGACTACACGCACCGCATCTTCGAGTGGCACGACGGCGGCGCGCCGAACATGATCCTCGACGACGGCGGCGACGCCACCCTGCTGGTCCATCTCGGCATGCGCGCCGAGAAGGAGCCGAAGCTGGTGTCGAAGCCGACCAACGAGGAGGAGGAGGTCCTCTACGCCTGCATCCGGAAGACGAACAAGGAGCGCCCCGGCTGGTACGCGTCGCTGGGCAAGAGCATCCGCGGCCTCAGCGAGGAGACGACGACGGGCGTGCACCGCCTCTACCAGATGGAGAAGGACGGCCGCCTGCTGTGGCCGGCGATCAACGTCAACGACTCGGTGACCAAGTCGAAGTTCGACAACCTCTACGGCTGCCGCGAGTCGCTGGTCGACGGCATCCGCCGCGGCACCGACGTGATGATGTCGGGCAAGGTGGCGATGGTCGCGGGCTTCGGCGACGTCGGCAAGGGATCGGCCGCCTCGCTGCGCCAGGCCGGCTGCCGCGTGATGGTGTCGGAGGTCGACCCGATCTGCGCGCTGCAGGCGGCGATGGAGGGCTACGAGGTCGTGACCATGGAGGACGCCGCCCCGCGCGCCGACATCTTCGTGACCGCGACCGGCAACCTCGACGTCATCACGCTAGACCACATGCGCGCCATGAAGCACCGCGCCATCGTCTGCAACATCGGCCACTTCGACAGCGAGATCCAGGTCGCGAGCCTGAAGAACTACAAGTGGCACAACGTCAAGCCGCAGGTCGACGAGATCGAGTTCCCCGACGGCAAGCGCATCATCCTGCTGTCCGAGGGCCGGCTGGTGAACCTCGGCAACGCGACGGGTCATCCCAGCTTCGTGATGTCGTCGTCGTTCAGCAACCAGACGCTGGCGCAGATCGAGCTGTGGACCAATCCGGGCAAGTACGAGAAGAAGGTCTACACGCTGCCGAAGCACCTCGACGAGAAGGTGGCGGCGCTGCATCTCGAGAAGATCGGCGCCACCCTGACCAAGCTGTCGAAGCCGCAGGCCGACTACATCGGCGTGCCGCAGCAGGGCCCGTTCAAGGGCGACGCCTACCGCTACTAGGCACCCCGTCCGCCACCGCCCCGAAGGCCGCCGCGAGGCGGCCTTCGTCGTTTCCACAGATCCCGCGCCTTCCGGCCGGACTCGCGCGCGTGGTAGGTGTCGGACGTGGGCGACGCCAGCGAAACGCCGCGCGACATCGCGCTCCCCGATCTCGCCGCGACCCGCCGGCTGGGCGCGGCGTTGGCGGCGCTGTTGCGCGCGCGCGACGTGGTGGCGCTGCGCGGCGATCTGGGCGCCGGCAAGACCGAGCTGGCGCGCGCGATCCTGCGCGCCGCCGCCGGCGATCCGGAGCTGATCGTGCCGAGCCCGACCTTCACGCTGGTCGAGACCTACGACACGCACCTCGGACCGGTGACGCATTTCGACCTCTATCGCCTCGACGCGCCGGACGAGTTGCGCGAGCTGGGATTCGAGGAGGCGCTGGCCGACGGCGCCTGCCTGGTGGAGTGGCCGGAGCGCGCCGGCGGCCTGCTGCCGGCGGATCGCCTCGACATCGCGCTGACGGTCGACGACCGCGACGGCGCGCGCCGCGCCACGCTGGCCGGCGGTCCGTCCTGGTCGGACCGCGTCGCACGACTGGCCGCCGAGATGGCCCGTGGTTGACGACCGCGCCGCGCGCCGCCGCGCCTTCGTCGTCGATTCCGGCTGGGGCGACGCCACCGAGTCGCTCCTCGCGGGCGACGCCTCGTTCCGCAAGTACTTCCGCCTGCGCCGGGGCGACGGCACACGCGTGGTGATGGACGCGCCGCCGCCGGAGGAGGACGTGCGGCCGTTCACGCGGATCGGCCGCCACCTGAGCGCGCTGGGATTCAGCGCGCCGGAGATCCACGCCGTCGACGACGCGGCGGGCTTCCTGCTGCTGGAGGATCTCGGCGACGACACCTACGCGCGGGTGCTGGCGCGTGGACTGGCTGCCGGCACCGGCGGCGACGAGCGCGGACTCTACGCGCTGGCGGTCGACGCCCTGGCGGCGCTGCACGGACGCGGCGACACGGCGCTGCTGCCGGATCTCACGGCCTACGCCGGCGACGCGCTGGTCGAGGCGGCGATGCTGCTGCCGGAATGGTACCTGCCCGCCGCCGCCGGCCGCGAGGCGCGCGCCGACGAACTGGCCTCGTACCGCGCGGCGTGGCGCGATACGCTGGCCGCCATGCCCGCCCACGCCGAGACGCTGCTGCTGCGCGACTTCCACATGGACAACCTGCTGTGGCTGCCCGGCCGGCCGGGGGTGCGCGCGTGCGGCCTGCTCGATTTCCAGGACGCGCAGCGCGGCCACGCCGCCTACGACCTGATGTCGCTGATCGAGGACGCGCGGCGCGACATCGCGCCGGCGCTGCGCGACGACATGCTGGCCAGATACGAGGCCGCCGCCGGAGTGGCCGACCGCGCCGCCTTCCGCGCCGCGTTCGCGATCCTCGCCGCCCAGCGCCACGCCCGCGTCGTCGGCCTGTTCGTGCGGCTGCTGCGGCGCGACGGGAAGCCGGTCTACCTGCCGCACCTGCCGCGGGTGTGGCGTCTGCTCGACCGCGCGCTGGAGCACGAGGCCTGCGCGCCGCTGCGCCGCTGGATCGCCGCGCATCTTCCGCCCGACGCGCGCGTGGTGCGGGCATGACGGGGCGGACGATCCGGCAGGCGATGGTGCTGGCCGCGGGCCGCGGCGAGCGCATGCGGCCGCTGACCGACTCCCGGCCGAAGCCCTTGATCGAGGTCGCCGGCCGGACGTTGCTCGACCGCGCCCTCGATTCGCTGGCCGCGTCGGGGGTCGAACGCGCCGTCGTCAACACCCACTATCTCGGCGGGATGGTGGCGGCGCAACTCGCCGGCCGGGCCCGACCCGCGATCACCTTGTCGCCGGAGGAGATGCTGCTCGACACCGGCGGCGGAGTGGCGAAGGCGCTGCCCGCGTTCGGCGACGAACCCTTCTTCACCGTCAACAGCGACGCGTTGTGGCTCGACGGCGCCACGCCGATGCTCGGCCGGCTGGCGGCGCAGTGGGATCCGGCGGAGATGGACGCGCTGCTGCTGCTGCATCCCGCCGTCGCCACCCGCGGCTACGAACCGGCCGCCATGGGCGACTACCATCTCGGCCCCGACAGCCGGGCGCGCTGGCGCGGCCGGACGGGCGTGGCGCCGTTCGTGTTCGCCGGCGTGACCGTGTGCCACCGCGGGCTCTACGCCGGCGCGCCGGAGGGGCCGTTCTCGCAGCTCCGCCTGTGGAACGAGGCCGAGGCGCGCGGCCGCCTGTTCGGCCTGCGCCACGACGGCGAGTATTTCCACGTCGGCACGCCGGACGCGCTGGCCGAGGCGGAGGCGTTCCTCGGCCGCGGCGGACGCTCCACCCGGTCGATGGAGTGAGCGACGTGGCCGACGCGCCGCGCGGCGTGCTCACCATCGCCGCCGACCAGCCGTTCGTCGACGCGCTCGCGCGCGGCCTGCTGGCGGCCTACGGCGGCGATCCACTGCTCTTCGCGTCGGTGCGCGTGTTGCTGCCGACGCGGCGCGCGGCCCGCTCGCTGCGCGAGGCGTTCCTGCGCGAGACCAGGGGCGCGCCGCTGCTGCTGCCGCGGCTGACGCCGGTCGGCGACGTCGACGAGGACGATCTGGCCGTCGCGGCGACGCCGCTGGGCGAGGAATCCGACGCCGCGTTCGACATCCCGCCGGCCATCGCGCCGCTCGAGCGCGAGGCGTTCCTGACGCGACTGGTCGCCGGCTACGGCGCGACGTCGGACGCGCGCGTCGCGCCGTCGAGCGCGCAGGCGCTGCGGCTGGCCCGCGAGCTGGCGCGGCTGCTCGACGAGCTCACCATCGAGGGCGTCGGATTCGAACGCCTGGCGACGGTGGTCGACGAGGGCTTCGCGTCGCATTGGCAGCGGACGCTGACGTTCCTCAAGATCGTCGGCGAGAACTGGCCCGCCAAGCTGGCGGAGCGCGGCGCCATCGACGCGGTCGACCGCCGCAACCGGTTGTTGCGCGCGCAGGCCGCGCGTTGGCGCGCCGAGCCGCCGGCGTTTCCCGTCGTCGCCGCCGGTTCGACCGGCACGCAACCGGCGACGCGCGAGCTGCTGGCGGTCGTGGCCGGGCTGCCGCGCGGCGCCGTGGTGCTGCCGGGCCTGGACCAGGAACTCGACGACGAGAGCTGGAGCCGGCTCGACCCGACGCATCCGCAGTTCGCGCTACGCGAGCTGCTGGCGGCGTTGGAGGTCGACCGCCGCGCGGTCGGCGCGTGGACGTCCGGCGAGCGCGTCGACGACGCGCGCCGCCGCGCGCTGTCGGCGGTGATGCGCCCGGCCGAGACCACGGAGGGCTGGAGCGCCGGCGCGCAGCTCGATCCGGAATCCCTGCCGCACGTCACGCGCGTGGACTGCGCCACGTCGCAGCAGGAGGCGGTGGTCGTCGCCATGGCGCCGCGCGAGGCGCTCGAGCGGCCCGGCCGCACCGCCGCGCTAGTCACGCCCGACCGCGACCTCGCGCGGCGCGTCGCGGTCGAGCTGCGCCGCTGGGACATCCGCATCGACGATTCGGCGGGCGCGCCGCTGGCGGAGTCGCCGCCGGGCGCGTTCCTGCGGCTGGTCGCGCGGCTGGCCGCCGGCGATTTCGCGCCGCTCGACCTGCTGGCGGTCCTGAAGCATCCCCTCGCGGCGCTCAAGCTGCCACGTGGCCGGGCGCTCGCCGCGGTCCGCCGTCTCGACCGGCTGGCGCTACGCGGACCGAAGCCCGACCCCGGCCTCGACGCGATCGCCGCCATCGCCGAGGCGGAGACCGCGAAACGCCCGGCCGACCGCGCCGCGCTGCGCGATCTGATCGCGCGTCTGCGGACCGCGCTCGCGGCGGTCCGCAATCGTCCGGCCGAAGCCATCGCCGCGACCGCGCGCCTCGACGCGTTGGCGCGCGCCGCGGAGGCGCTGGCCGCGACCGACACCGAGACCGGCGCCGAGCGGCTCTGGCGCGGCGACGCCGGCGAGGCGCTGGCGAACGCCGTGGTGGCGTGGCGCGACGCCTTGGGTGAGTTGCCGGATGTCACGTTGGCGGAGATTCCCGCGCTGCTCGACCAGTTGCTCGACGGCATCGTCGTGCGCCCGCGCCACGGCGGCCATCCGCGGCTGGCGATCCTCGGCCCCTTGGAGGCGCGCCTGCAGCGCGCCGATCTACTGGTGCTCGGCGGGCTGAACGAGGGCGTGTGGCCGCCGGCCGTCGACACCGGCCCGTGGCTCAACCGGCCGATGCGCGACAAGCTCGGCCTGCCGCGGCCGGAGCGCCGCGTCGGCCTGGCGGCACACGATTTCGCGCAGGCCTTCGCGGCATCCGAAGTGCTGCTGACGCGCGCCGACCGGGTCGGCGGCGCGCCCACCGTGGCGAGCCGCTGGCTGGCGCGGCTCGACGCGCTGTCGCTGCGCGGCGAGGATCCCCGCGATGCGACGCCGGACTACGTCGCGCGCGGCCGCGGACGCGCGGTGTGGGCCGACGCGCTCGACGCGCCGCAGGTCTACGCGCCATGGAAGCGCCCCGCGCCCAGGCCGCCCCTCGCCGCGCGGCCGCGCGAGCTGTCGGTGTCGTCGATCGAGCAGTGGCGTCGCGATCCCTACGGCCTCTACGCCCGCAAGATCCTTCGCCTCGACCGGCTCGACGACATCGAGGCGACGCCGGGCGCGGCCGAGCGCGGCAGCGCGCTGCACGCGACCATCGAGCGGTTCCTGACGGCGTTCCCCGACACGCTGCCGTCGGACGCGGTCGAACGGATGATCGACATCGGCAAGCAGGAGCTGCGCGACCTGCTGCGGGCGCCGGCCGAACGCGCCTTCTGGTGGTCGCGCTTCGAGCGCATGGCGGCGTGGATCGTGGAGACCGAGCGGGCGCGGCGCGGCGGCGGCGCCCGGCCGCTGGCGCACGAGATCGCGGGCACGCTGACGCTGCGGACCGCCGGCGGTCCGTTCGCCGTGACGGCGCGCGCCGACCGCATCGACCGCCTGGCCGACGGAAGCTGGGAGATCATCGACTACAAGACCGGCGCCACGCCTTCCAAGAGGGAGCTGGAGGCGCTGTACGCGCCGCAGCTGCCGCTCGAGGCGGCGATCGCGACGGGCGGCGGCTTCAAGGCCGGCGGCGCGGCGCCGGCGGCCGTGGCGCTGTCCTACTGGCGCCTCAACGGCCAGGACACGGGCGGCAGGATCGTCGCGATCGACGACGCCGAGAGTTTGCGCGACCAGACCTTGGCGATGCTCGCGGCCATGGTCGCGCGCTTCGACGATCCCGCCGTTCCCTACGACGCGCTGCCGTGGCCGGCGTTCGGGCCGCGCTTCAACGACTACGAGCATCTCGAACGCGTCCTCGAATGGTCGTCCGGCGGCGACGGCGAATCCGGCGGCGGCGACCCGTCATGACCGCCCCGCAACACCTCGACGCCAACATCCGCCAGCGCCGCGCGGTCGATCCCGACGCGTCGGTCTGGGTCGAGGCCAACGCCGGCACCGGCAAGACCAAGGTGCTGACCGACCGGATCGTGCGGCTGCTGCTGGGCGGCGTGGCGCCGCAGCGCATCCTCTGCCTGACCTTCACCAAGGCCGCCGCCGCCGAGATGCGCAACCGGCTCTCTGCGCTGCTCGGCCGCTGGGCGCTGGCGCCGGCGGACAAACTCGCCGACGAGGTCGCCGGCCTGGTCGGACGCGAGCCGGGAGCCGGCGATCTCGTCACCGCGCGGCGCCTGTTCGCGCGCGTCCTCGACGCGCCCGGCGGCATCGCCATCCAGACGATCCACTCCTTCTGCCAGGCGCTGCTGCAGCGGTTTCCGCTCGAGGCCGGCGTGGCGCCCAACTTCGCCATTCTCGAGGAGGGACGCGCGACCGAGCTGCTGACGAAGGCGAGGGACGCGCAGCTCTCCGATCTCGCCGTCGCGTCCGACGACGATCCTCTGGCCGTGTCGTTGCGCGCGGTCGGACGGCGCGTGTCGGATTCGGAGTACGTCGCGATCATGGACGCGCTGCTGCGCGAGCGCGGCCGGCTACGCCGGCTGGCGGGCGACGCCGCGACGCTGGACGCCTATCTGGCGCGGCTGCGCGGCTGGCTCGGCGCGCCGGAGGATGGCGCCACGGCCGACGACGTGATCGCCGCCGCGTGCGAAGACGCGGCGTTCGACGGGCCCGCGCTGCGCCGCGCCACGACGGCGCTGGCGACGGGGTCGAAGACCGATATCGAGAAATCGGCGGCGATGGCGGCCTGGCTGTCCACGCCGGTCCGGCGCGCCGCGACGATCGACGACTACGGTTCGGTCTTCCTCACCAAGGACGGCGGAGTCCGCAAGACGCTGGCGACACAGAAGACCGCGAAGGCGGCGCCGGGCATCGTCGAGGACATGACGGCCGAGGCGCTGCGGGTCGCGCGCGCCTTCGCGCGGGCGCGCGCCGCCGCGCTGGTCGAGCTGACCGGCGGGCTGCTGCGGCTGGGCGGCGACATCCTGACGCGTTACGAGAAACTCAAGAGCGCGCACGCGGCGTTGGACTACGAGGACCTCGTTCTGCACGCGCGCGACCTGCTGACCCGGCCCGGCGTGGCGCCGTGGGTGCTCTATAAACTCGACGGCGGCCTCGACCACGTGCTGGTCGACGAGGCGCAGGACACCAACCCCGACCAGTGGGACGTCGTCGCGCGGTTGACCGACGAGTTCTTCAGCGGCGGCGGCGCGGTCGAGCGGCCGCGCTCGGTGTTCGCCGTCGGCGACGCCAAGCAGTCGATCTTCGGCTTCCAGCGCGCCGATCCGGCCAAGCTCGCGGAGATGCGCCACCGCTTCGACGCGCAGGCGACCGGCGCCGGCGGCCGCTTCGAGAACGTCGAGCTGATCGATTCCTTCCGTTCGGTCGGCGCCATCCTGGACGCCGTCGATCTGGTCTTCGGCGAGGGCGCCGCCGCGCAGGGCGTGTCGTCGTCCGACGCGCCGATCACCCACAAGACGACGCGGGGCGGCCAGCCCGGCGTGGTCGAGCTCTGGCCCGTTGTGCGGCCGGTAGAGGCGGTCGACGGCGACGACGAGCCGCTGCGCCGCGAGGACTCGCTGGCGCCGCCGGACGAGCGTCTGGCGAAGGCGATCGCCGCCCATGCGCGCGGATTGATCGACCGCGGCGAACGGCTGGCGGACAGCGGCGAGGCGATCCATCCCGGCCACATGATGGTGCTCGTGCGCCGGCGCAACGCCTTCGTCAACGCGCTGGTGCGCGAGCTGAAGCGCGTCGACATCGCCGTCGCCGGCGTCGACCGCGTCACCTTGACCGACGAGCTCGCCGTCGAGGACGCGCTGGCGCTGGGCCGCTTCGCGCTGCTGCCGCAGGACGATCTCAATCTCGCCTGCCTGCTGAAATCGCCCCTGATCGGCCTCGACGAGGAGGCGCTGTTCGCGCTGGCGCACGACCGGCCCGGGCGTCTGTGGGCGGCGCTGCGCACCAAGGCGGAAGCCGGCGACGAGCGGTTCATGCCGGCGTTCGGGACGCTGTCGGCGTGGCTGGCGCGCGCCGACTTCACGCCGCCCTTCGAGTTCTTCGCCGAGATCCTCGGCCGCGAGCGCGGCCGCGTGCGGCTGCTGGAGCGGCTGGGACGCGAGGCCGGCGATCCGCTCGACGAGTTCCTGTCGATGGCGCTGCGCTACCAGCGCGAGGAGACGCCGTCGCTTCAGGGCTTCCTGCGCTGGATCGAGACCGGCGGCAGCGAGATCAAGCGCGACCTGGACGCCAACCGCCGCCGCGAGCTGCGCATCCTCACCGTGCACGCGTCGAAAGGCTTGCAGGCGCCGATCGTCTACCTGCCCGACACCTGCCGCGTGCCGCGTCCGACCAACCGCCTGCTGTGGTCCAACGACGGCGGCACGCTGGTATGGGCGCCGCGCAAGGGCGACTCCACGGACGCGGCGGAAGCGTTGGCGCAGGAGGCCAAGCGGCGGGAGGGCGAGGAGCAGAACCGACTGCTCTACGTCGCCATGACGCGCGCCGCGGACCGGCTCTACATCGCCGGCTGGGCCGGCGAGCGCGATCCGGACGCCGGCTGCTGGCATGAGCTGGTCTCCGCGGCCTTCACGCGCGCCGCCGACCGGCCCGACGCGCCGCCGCGCGGCCCGGACGCGCGCGCGCTGCCGCGCAAGCAGGCGTTCGACTTCAGCGCGACGCTGGGACCGCGCGACGGCTGGAAGGGCGACGGGTGGCGCCTGGCGAGCGGCGATCTGGCGCCGCCGATGACGCAGACCGCGCTGCCGTTGCCGGTGGTGTCGCCGCTGCCGTCCTGGGCGGCGCGTCCGCCGGCGCCGGAACCTGATCCGCCGCTGCCGTTGGCGCCGTCGCGGCCGTTCGCCGAGGACGGGCGCGGCGACCCGAACGCGCCGGCGTTCGAGCCGCCGCCACTGGGGCCGTTCCTGCCGGACCATCGCCGCCGCTTCCGCCGCGGGCTTGCGATCCACCGTCTGCTGCAGCTTCTGCCCGATGTCGCGCCGGAACGCCGCGCCGCCGCCGGCGCGCGGCTGCTGATGTCGATCGCCATCGACACCCCGGAGAGCGAGCGCGCCGCGTGGCTGGCCGAGACGATGGCCGTCATGGACGATCCCGCCCATGCCGCGCTGTTCGCCCCCGATTCGCGCGCCGAGACGCCCGTGGTCGGCACCGTCAGGCTGCGGGCCGGTAGCTACGCCGTGAGCGGCCAGATCGACCGCTTGGCGGTGACCGCCGGCGAGGTGCTGATCGTCGACTACAAGACCAACCGCCCGCCGCCGGCCGACGCCGCCGATGTACCGATGGTCTACCGCCGGCAGATGGCGCTCTACCGCGACATCGTGGCGCGCATCTACCCCGGCCGGCGCGTGCGTTGCTTCCTGCTGTGGACCGACGGGCCCCGGTTGATGCCCTTGAGCACAGAATCCCTCGCCGCCGCGCTGCCTTGACGCTGCCGCCCCCCGTTCCTAAGTTTTGGCCTAGGGTGTTCCGGATTCCCCTCCCGGAGAGTGGAGATCATTCATGTCGACGGTAAAAGCCACGGACGGCTCGTTCGAGGACGAGGTTCTCAAATCGGACACGCCGGTCCTGGTCGATTTCTGGGCGGAGTGGTGCGGCCCCTGCCGCGCCATCGCCCCGGCGCTGGAGGAGATCGCCGGCGAGATGAACGGCCGCATCAAGGTGGCCAAGGTCAACATCGACGAGAACCCGATGGCGCCGTCGAAATACGGCGTGCGATCGATCCCGACCCTGCTGGTGTTCAAGAACGGCCAGGTCGCCGCCACCAAGATCGGCGCCGCGCCGAAGCAGCAGCTCGCGCAGTGGTTGAACTCGGTCGTCTGACCGCCGCGACAATCGATCCGAAACGCGCGCCGGCTGCCGTCGGCGCGCGTTTCGCGTTTCAGGACCGCGCCGCTTCCAGAGGGTGAGCCATGGTGCCTTTGACGGGATACACGGATCGCGTCTCGGGCGCGCCGGGCGATCGCATCGCCTTCAAGATCTCGAGCGACGGGCCGGCGCCGTACCGCGCGACGCTGGTGCGGGTGCGGCAGGCCGATCCCAACCCCGCGGGACCCGGGGTGAAGATCGAGGAGCTGGCGGCGGTCTTCGACAGCGAATTCACCTCGCGCGCGCAGCCCACGCATCTCGGCTCCTACGCCGCGATCCCCGGCGCGACGGCGCTGTCGCCGCTCGGCGCGGTCACCGTGACGGCGCTGATCTGGCCGACCCTCCCCGACAAGGCCGACCAGTGCGTGGTCTCGCGCTGGGACGCCGATTCCGGCACCGGCTTCTCGCTGTTCGCGACATCCCACGGCGTCGCCGCCGAGATCGGCCGCATCGGCGCGCCGACCCTGCGGATCGTCACCGGCAAGCCGCTGCGGGCGCGGCGCTGGTACCGCGTGTGGCTGACGATCGATCCCGACGGGCGCGCGGCGCGCGTTGGACAGGCGCCGCTGACGCCGGGCTTCGACGTCGACGATTCGGGCGGGGCGTGGAGTCCGCTCGACAGGACGCTCGCGCACGACGCGCGGCGGCCGGTGTTCATCGCCGCGCGGCAGGCCGCGCCGGCCGACTCGCATTTCAACGGCAAGATCGAGGATCCGATGGTCCTCGCCGGCGCGCACGACGCGCCCGCGTCGCTGACGCTCGATCCGTCGCGCCCGCCGGCGGGCACGCTGGCGGCGTGGGATCTCTCGCGCGGTATCGACGGGATCGACATCGAGGATGTCGGCCCGAACCATCTCAACGGCGCGCTGGTCAACCTGCCGGCGCGCGCCATGACCGGTTCGACGTGGAACGGCCGCGCGCACCGCTGGACCGACGCGCCGCGCGACTACGCCGCGATCCATTTCCACGACGACGATCTCGACGATTGCGGCTGGGACACCGATTTCACCTTCGAGATTCCCGGCGGTCTGCGCAGCGGCGCCTACGGCATGCGCCTGCGCTGTGGCGCGCTCGAGGACATCGTGCCGTTCTACGTGCGCGCGCCGCTGGGCAGGCCCGGGGCGCGGATCGCCTATCTGGCGTCGACCTTCACGCACCAAGTCTACACCAACCACATGCGCGGAAATCTCGACGACGCGCTGCGTGGACGCATGGCGGCGTGGGGCGCCTCGCCGTGGAATCCGGACGAGTATCCGCAATACGGCCGCTCGACCTACAACATGCACGGCGACCGGGGCGGCGTCTGCTACGCGTCGCGCCTGCGGCCGGCGCTGAACATGCGGCCGCGCTACCTGACCTTCAACGACGCCAAGGGCTCGGGCCTGCGCCACTACGTCGCCGACACGCATCTGCTCGACTGGATGGAGGCGCACGGCATCGCCTACGACGTGGTGACCGACGAGGACCTCGACGATCTCGGCGTCGACATCTTGAAGCCCTACGCCGCGCTGGTGACCGGCAGCCACCCCGAGTACCACACCGAACGCACGCTCGACGCCATCCATGCCTATCTCGGCGGCGGCGGGCGCATGGCCTATCTCGGCGGCAACGGCTTCTACTGGCGCGTGGCGCGCTCGCCGAAGCTGCCGGGGCGGCTGGAGATCCGCCGCGTCGGCCCGGCGATCCGCACCTGGGCGGCCCAGCCCGGCGAGCACCACCACGCGTTCGACGGCGCGCTCGGCGGCCTGTGGCGCCACGCCGGCCGGCCGCCACAGGCGCTCGCCGGCGTCGGCTTCTCCTCGCAGGGCATGTTCGAGGGTTCGTACTACCGGCGGCGCCCCGCCGCCGCCGATCCGCGGGTGGCGTGGATCCTCGAAGGTGTCGAGGGCGAGCGCATCGGCGATTTCGGCCTCAGCGGCGGCGGCGCGGCCGGATTCGAACTGGACCGCGCCGATACGCTGCTGGGCACACCGGCCAACGCGATCGTCATCGCCTCGTCGGAGGCGCACCAGACGCATTTCGTGCCGGTGCCGGAGGATCTGCTGGGCATCTACGCCACCACCAGCGGCGAGCCGGCGAAGGACCTGATCCGCGCCGACATGACTTATTTCGACACACCCAATGGTGGCGCCGTGTTCTCGACCGGGTCGATCACCTTCTGCGGCAGCCTCTCGCACAACGGCTACGACAACGGCGTGTCGCGCCTGTTGTTCAACGTGCTGAACCGCTTCGGCGCCCTCGATCTCAAATGGCCGGAAGGCGCTCGACCATAAAGAGTCAGCACTATTGACATAGTCAGATATATTGCCCTATAGAGCATGAATGTTGTGATCGAGACTCTCCGATCACAACAATCTGCCAATTCGACGAGGGCGAACGCCATGATCGAGACAATGGAGAATCGCGAGGGCTGGATCTGGCTCGATGGAATGCTGACGCCATGGCGCGATGCGCGCCTGCACGTGCTCAGCCACGGGCTGCACTACGGCTCCTCGGTGTTCGAGGGCGAACGCGTCTATGGCGGCCGCGTCTTCCGGCTGGCCGCCCACAGCGCCCGGCTGATCCGCTCCGCCCGCCGCGTCGATTTCGAGATCCCGTGGTCGCGCGAGGAGATCGATGCCGCCACCCGCGCCGTCGTCGCCGCCAACGGGCTGACCGAGGGCTACGTGCGGCCCGTGGCGTGGCGCGGCTCGGAGGTGCTCGGCGTCTCGGCGCTGGGCACCACGGCGCGGCTGGCCATCGCGCCGTGGACGTGGCCGCACTATTTCGACGGCGACGCGCGGCTGCGCGGCCTGCGGCTGACCATGGCGCGCCACCGGCGGCCGTCGGCGGAGAGCGCGCCGGGCGACGCCAAATGCGGCGGCCTCTACGTCATCTGCACGCTCGAGAAGGACCGCGCGATCACGGCCGGGTTCGACGACGCGCTGATGCTCGACTGGAAGGGCCGCGTGGCCGAGGCCACCGGCGCCAATGTGTTCCTGGTGATCGACGGCGTCCTCGTGACGCCGCGGCCCGACAACTTCCTCGATGGCATCACGCGGCGCGCGGTCATGGGTCTCGCCCGCGCGCGCGGCGTCGCGGTCGAGGAGCGCGAGGTGTGGCCCGCCGATCTGGCTGAGGCCAGCGAGATGTTCCTGACCGGCACGGCGGCGGAGATCGCGCCGGTGCGCGAGCTCGACGGACGCGCCTACACGGTGGGCGCGCTGACGACCGGCCTGATCGACGATTTCGCGGCGCTGGTGGCGCGCGACGATTGCGAGGGCTTCGGCGAGTCGGCGCATCTCATGGCGCCGGCGCTGGACCGCGCCGCGTGAGTGGCGGCGCGGGCGTGCTGCCGCCGCGCGCGCGGCGGTGGCTGGAGGCGTGGCACGGCGGTGATCCCGCCGTCGTCGCCGCGCTCTACGCCACCGACGGCACGCACGAGAGCGCCAAGGTCGCCGTCTCGATGCCGGAGCTGGGGCGCATGATCCTGCGCGGCCGGGTGGAGATCGAAGAATACGCGCGTCGCGCCTTCGCCCGGGTCGGACGGCTGCGCTTCGAGGTCACGCGCGTGGTCGAGGATTCCCGCGGCTGCGCCGTCGAGTACGTCCGGACCACGGCCGTCGATCCGGCGCCGACGCGGGTCCTGGAGATGATGGAGTGGGATGGCGGGCGGATGACCGCCTGCCGCGTCTACCATCTCTGACGACCGCCGCCGGCGCTCGATCCGGCTGCCTAGCCCTTCTCCCACTTGCGCGCCGCGGCGTCGTCGGCGTGCTGGGAATCGACCCAGGTCTCGCCGGCGGGGGTCTCCTCGAGCTTCCAGAACGGCGCCTTGGTCTTGAGCCAGTCCATCAGGAACTGGCAGGCCTCGAACGCCGCCTCGCGGTGCGGCGAGGCCGCGACGACGAGCACGATGCGGTCGCCGGGCTCCAGGCGCCCGTGGCGGTGGACGATCAACGTCGCGTCCAGCGGCCACCGCCGGTTCGCCTCGGCCTCGATGTCGGCCAGCGCCGCCTCGGTCACGCCCGGCCAGTGCTCCAGCGTCATCGCCGCGACGCGGTCGCGGTGGAAGCCCTCGCGCACGTGCAGGTCGCGCACCAGGCCGGTGAAGGTGACGACCGCGCCGATGCGTGGATTGCCGCGCGTCAGCGCCGCGATCTCCGCGCCGATGTCGAAATCGTCGAGCTGGACCCGGACCGCCATGCGCGCCCGCTCCCCCGCGCCGTCAGCCGCCGGTGAACGGCGGGAAGAACGCCACTTCGCGCGCGCCGCCCAGCGGCTCCTCCAGCCGCGCGACCTTCTGGTCGAGCGCGGCGCCGAACACATTGGCCTCGGAGAACGCCTCGGCGTGGCGCGGACTGCGCGCCGACAGCCAGTCGACGAGGTCCTGGATGGTGCGCACGCTCTCGGGCGGCGCGACATCCTCCTCGGCGACGCCGGTCTTCTGCTTCAGCCAGGCGAAGTACTTCACTTTCAATCCGCGCACTCCCGCGGGCGCGCCGTTCACGGTGTCCCGGCCGGCCGCTCCGGCTTGCCCACCGGCCGCGGTGGCGGCACCGCCGCCGGATCCTCGATCATGTGGGCGAGCCCGGCCCGCAGATAGTCGTAGCCGGTCCACAACGTCAACAGCGCGGCCGCCCACAGCAGCGCCAGGCCGGTCTCCAGCACCGGCAGCGCCGGCGCCGCGTCGCCGACCAGCAGCACCGCCAGCGCCAGCATCTGGATCGCGGTCTTCCACTTCGCGGCCCGGCTCACCGGCACGCCCACCCGCAGCTCGGCGAGGAATTCGCGCAGACCGGAGACCAGGATCTCGCGGCACAGGATGATCAGGGCCGCGATGACGTGCAATTCCCGCACCGGACCCTTGGCGCAGAGCATCAGCAGCACCGAGGCGACCAGCAGCTTGTCGGCGATCGGATCGAGGAAGCGTCCCAGCCGCGACACCTGCTGCCAGCGCCGCGCCAGCCAGCCGTCGAGGTAGTCGGTGACGCTGGCGGCGGCGAACAACCCCGCCGCCGTCCACTGCGCCCAGCCCTTGTCGAGCCAGAAGCACGCGACGACGAGCGGGATCGCGGCGACGCGGGCGAGCGTGAGCAGATTGGGCAGGCTGAACAGCATCGACCGGCACGCGCGGCGGCCGGGGCGGCCGCCTTCGCGGCGAGTCTACCCGCCGGCCCGGAAGTGGTCATAGACTTTTTTCGCCATCGTCACCGACACGCCGGGCACCGCGCGCAGATCCTCCAGCGTCGCCGTGGCGACGGCGCGCGCCGAGCCGAAATGGTTGAGCAGCGCGCGTTTGCGCGACGCGCCGACGCCGGGCACGTCGTCCAGACGCGACGAGGTGAGTCCGGCCGTGCGCCGCGCGCGGTGCGTGCCGATGGCGAAGCGGTGCGCCTCGTCGCGTAGACGCTGCAGGAAGTACAGCACGGGGTCGCGCGGCTCGAGCGAGAACGGCGCGCGGCCCGGCAGGAAGAAGCGCTCGCGGCCGGCGTCGCGGTCCGGTCCCTTGGCGATCGACACCAGCGCCACGTCGTCGACGCCGAGATCGGCGAACACCTCCTGCGCGGCGTGGAGCTGGCCGAGGCCGCCGTCGATCACGACGAGATCGGGCCACTGGCCCTTGTCGCCGTCGGGATCCTCCTTCAGCGCCCGCTGGAAGCGGCGCGTCAGCACCTCGCGCATCATGCCGTAGTCGTCGCCGGCGGAGATGGTCTCGTCCGGCGCGCCGTCGGCGGCGGCGTCCGGCGGCGCGGCGCCGGGCTTGGCGGCGGTGCGGATGTTGAACTTGCGGTAGGCGTTTTTCATGAACCCGTCGGGGCCGGCGACGATCATCGCGCCGACCGCGTCGCTGCCCTGGATGTGGCTGTTGTCGTAGACCTCGATGCGCTCCGGCGCGGCGTCGAGACCGAACACGCGCGCCACGCCGTCGAGCAGCTTGCGGTGCGTCGAGCTCTCGGCCAGCCGCCGGCCCAGCGCCTCGCGCGCGTTGGCGACGGCGTGGTCCATCAGGTCGCGGCGCGCGCCGCGTTGCGGACGGAGGATGTCGACGCGGCGGCCGTCGGCGCCGAGCGACAGCGCCGCCGCCAGAAGCCCGGTCTCGGGCAGCTCGTCGCTGACCAGTATCTCGCGCGGCGCCGGGCGGGCGCTGTAGAACTGGCCGATGAACGACGACAGCACCTCGCCCACCGGTAGATCGCGGGCGTGCGACGGGAAATAGGCCTTGTTGCCGAGGTTGTTGCCGCCGCGCACGAAGAACACCTGCACGCAGATCTGGCCGCCCTCGCCGTGCGCGGCGAACACGTCGGCCTCGTCGATGCCGGCGATCTCGATCGACTGGTGCGACTGGATCGCCGTCAGCGCGCGCACGCGGTCGCGGAACACCGCGGCGCGCTCGAACTCGAGCTCGGCGCTCGCCGCCTCCATCCGCGCCGACATCTGCTCCTGCACCTGGCGGCTGCGGCCGCCGAGGAAGCCGCGTACGTCGTCGACGATCGTCTCGTACTCCGCCGGCGCGACGCGGCCGACGCAGGGCGCCACGCAGCGCTTGATCTGGAACTGCAGGCACGGCCGCGTGCGGTTGGCGAAGATCGAGTCCGAGCACGAGCGCAGCGGGAACGCGCGCTGCAGCGTGTAGAGCGTGCGGTTGACGGCGCCGGCCGAGGCGAACGGCCCGAAATACTCGTCGGTGGCGTTGCGCGCGCCGCGGTGCTTGGCGAGCTGCGCCCACGGATGGTCGCGGCGGATCACGATGTAGGGGAACGATTTGTCGTCGCGCAGCAGGACGTTGAAGCGCGGCATGAACCGCTTGATCAGGTTGTTCTCGAGCAGCAGGGCCTCGGCCTCGCTGTCGGTGACCACGAACTCCATCGTCGTGGTCGCGGCCACCATGCGCATCAGCCGCGTCACCAGCCGCGTCGGCTGGGTGTAGCTCGCGACCCGCTGACGCAGCGAGCGCGCCTTGCCGACGTAGAGCACGTCGCCCTTGCGGTCGATCATGCGGTAGACACCGGGTTTCCGCGGTAGCGTTTTCACGTGCGCCGCGATCACGGCGATGCCGGCCGCCAGCGATCCTTCCGGGGGCGCGGCGTCGTCGACGGCATCGTCGGCCATCGCCGGCGCCGCGTCACCGGACGCCACGACCGTGTCCTCCGCTGGAGGCGGCTCGGATGGCGCGGCCGGCGGCGGCGGGTTCGGATCGGGGTCGGCGGTCATGGTCGACGCACCTTAGCGAATTCGCGCGCCGGCATCCGCGGACGGGCCTCGCGCGCGCTCTCAATTGAGGCGGTTAGCGAAATGTGGATATCCCTGTGGAAGATGGAATGGGGACGCCGCGAACAGCGCATTCTTACCCATTGACGCACTTCTCCACAGAAACACCGTACAATTTCGCGCCGCGCCTCTAAGCGGCTGATTCTAAATAAAGAATATCCAGTCAGCGGCCGATGTCCGTGGCACCGGAGTCGATGCCGCGAATACTAGGTGAGCGTTCGCCGCTTAGGACAACGCTGTGTACAGATCGCGGGGTGGTCGCACACCCACCGGCGCCCGTCCGGCGCCTCGCAGCGCCGTGAATTGACCCCGCCCGCCGCGGCGCAGAGCATACGACACCCTGTCCCACGGTCGAGGCCGTGCGACGCCAACGGGATCCTTCGAATGCGACGCTCGCGCGTGATCCTGCTGATGTTGCCCGCGCTGCTCGGTTTGGCGGCCGCGCCGGCGGGCGCGTGGCCGGAGTCGCCTGATGTAACGACCGAGCGCACGACAGCGACCCTGGTCGCGCTGCCGGCGGACGGGACGGATAGCATCGCCGTCGGGCTGCGGCTGCGGCTGAAGCCGGGCTGGCACACCTACTGGCGCAATCCCGGGGATGCCGGCGAGGCCGTCGCGGTGCGTCTCGCGATCGGCGAGCGTTCCTCGACCGGCCCGACGATCTGGCCGCTGCCGGAAATGATCGAGGCATCCGGGGTCGTCAGCTACGGACACCACGGCGAGGCCGTGTTCACGACGGTGGTGTCCGTTCCCCGCGACGGCGCGCCGACGCGGATCGAGGCCGAGGCGACCTGGCTGGCCTGCGCCGAGGTCTGCGTGCCGGAGTCGGGGAAATTCTCGCTGGTGGCGCCCGCCGGCGCCGCGCCGCCCGCCGCGCCGTCGACCACCGCCGCCACGCCGGCGCGCGGCGACGGCGTCCTCGCCGGCGCGCCCGGCGCGTGGCGCGTCAGCGCGCCATGGCGGACGCCAGCCGGAGCGCGGATCGAGTCGGCGTATTTCTTCCCGTACGATGGCGCGTCGATCGACCATTCGGCGCCGCAGAAGATGACCGTCGACTCCGACACGCTCGCGCTGGCGCTCAAGCCGCTCGATCCGCGCAGGACGCCGCCGCGCGCGATCGAGGGGCTCCTTCGCGTCGATGTCCGCGCCGGCGGAGGACTCGCCGCGACCTGGATCGAGCTGACGGCGCGCGCCGCGCCGCCGGCGGAATGACCACGACTTGCCACCACAGGAGACCCGCATGACGCGTCCGTCCATCCTTCCCCGCCGCGCCGCGCTGATCGCCGGCGCCGGCGCCGCCGCGTCGTCCCTGGTGCCGGGACTGGCCTTCGCGGCCCCGAAGATCGGTGCGCCGGCGCCGGCGTTCACGGCCGTCGACAGCAATGGCAAGAGCCGCAGCCTCGCGGAGTTCGCCGGCAAGACCGTGGTGCTGGAATGGACCAACCACGACTGCCCCTACGTCGTGAAGCACTACGGCTCCGGCAACATGCAGGCGTTGCAGAAGGCGGCGACGGCGCAGGGCGTCGTCTGGCTGACCGTGGTCTCCTCGATGCCCAATTCGCAGGGCTACGTCACCGCGCCGCAGGCCAACGAGCTGACCCGCAAGCGGTCGGCCGCGCCGTCGGGGGTGCTGCTCGACCCCGACGGGATCGTCGGCCGCGCCTACGACGCGCGCGTCACGCCGCACATGTACCTGATCGATCCCAAGGGCACGCTGGTCTACATGGGCGGCATCGACAGCATCCGCTCGACCAACGTCGACGACATCCCGCGCGCGGTGCCCTACCTGAAGAACGCGCTGGCGGAGCTGGCGGCCGGCAAGCCGATCGCCAACGCTGTTACCCCGGCCTACGGCTGTACGGTCAAATACAAGTCGAGCTAAGCGCGGCGGACGGCGCCGCGCCGTGCCGCACGATGGCGCCCATGGGCCGCACGACCATGATCGCGACGGCGATCATGGGCACCATCACGGGCACCGGCACGATCACGACCACGCGCATGGCCACGGGCCGGGCGCGCATCCGCCACCGCGCGTGGCCTCGCGCCGCGCGCTGCTCGGCGCGTCGGGCGGCCTGCTGGTCGGACTCGCGCCGGGCCGCGGCGAGGCGCGCATCGCCGAGCGCATGGCCGGCGCCGCGCGCGCCTTGCTCGCCGCCGTCGATGAACGCGGCCGCCGCGCGGTGTCCCTCGCCTTCGCCGCGCCGGAACGCGAGGACTGGCACTACGTTCCGCGCCGTCGCGCCGGCCTGACGCTGCGCGAGATGGGCGCGCCGGCGCGCGCCGCCGCCGCGACGCTGCTGGAGGCCGGGCTCGGCGACACCGGCGTGCGCCGCGTCGAGGGCGTCCGACGACTGGAGGGCATCCTGCGCGAACGCGAGGGCGCGTGGCGCGATCCCGACAACTACGCGCTGGCCATTCACGGCGATCCTGCGACGCCGCCCTGGGCGTGGCGCTTCGAAGGCCACCACCTGTCGCTGCACTTCACGATCGTCGCGCCCGACCGGATCGCTGTGACGCCCGCATTCTGGGGCGCCAACCCGGCGCGGACGGCGGACGGCTTCCGGCTGATGGGCGCGGTCGAGGATTCCGGCAAAGCGCTGCTGCGATCGCTCGACGAGGCGGCGCGGCGCGAGGCGGTGATCGGCGAACGCAGCCTCGGCGACATCGTCGCCGGCCCCGGCCGCGAGAGCGATCTAGGCGCGCCGCGCGGCGTGGCGCTGTCGCGGCTCGGCGACGGCCAACGCGACCTCGCCGTGGCGATCGCCCGCGGCTTCCTCGACGCCGTGGCGCCCGATCTCGCCGCCGCCCGCCTCAAACGCCTGCGCGAGACGGAATGGAGCGCGTTGCGCTTCGCGTGGGCCGGCCCGATGGCGGACGGCCGGCCGTTCTACTTCCGGCTCCACGGGCCGGCGACGCTGCTCGAGCTCGACAACACGCAGAACGACGCCAACCACGTGCATTCGGCGTGGCGCGACCTCGGCGGCGATTTCGGCCGCGACGCGCTGGCCGAGCACTACCGCAAAGGCCACCGCTGAGCCGCGCTCACAGCCGGTAGAACGCCGCGGCGTTGCGGTGGAAGAACGCGGCGCGTTCGTCGTCGGTGCGGTCGTCGAGCATCCGGCTCACGGCGCGCACGAGGACGTCGTAGCCGACCCGCAGCCCAGCCACCGGAAAATTGGTCGCGAACATGCAGCGTCCGATTCCGAAGATCGAGATCGCGTCGCGCACGATGCGCCGGTTCGATCCGTAGTCCCAGGCCTGGTCCTTGAGACCGAATTCCGAGACCTTGAGGCGCACGTTGGGTTCGCGCGCGATGCGTTCCATCGCCCGCCGCCACGCCGCGAGTCCTTCCTCGCTGCGGTCCCACGGGAATCCGGTGTGGTTGAGCACGATCGGCGTGCGCGGGAACATGGCGGCCACCTCGGCCGCCTCGTCGAGGTGCCAGGACGGCACGCGCAGATCCCACGACAGCCCGTGCGTCTCCAGCAGCGCGAAGCCCTTCAACCACGCCGGATCGCGCATCGTGCCCGCGACCTCGGAGGACGCGCGGCCGGGCGCCGGCGTCGTGACCGGCTTCGAGCGGATGCCGCGCACCCGCTCGAACGAGGCCTGCCGCGCGATCACCTCGGCGGCGTTCTCGGTGTGGAACCAGGCGTGCGCCACGATCGCCGCCGGCATGCCGTCGGACTCCGCGAGGCCGTCGAGCCAGCGCGTCTCGCCAACCTGGTCGTCGCGGTCCCACTCCGCCTCGCAATGCACCGTCGCCAGCACGTTGTGGCCGGCGGCGTCGCGACGGTAGTCGGCCGGCATGTAGTCGCGTTTCAGCGCCGAGTAGTCGCCGAGGAAGAAATGCGGCTCCGGCCGGTCGCGCAGCCACGGATAGTGGTTGCGGCCGAGATCCCAGAGATGGTGGTGGGCGTCGATCAGCGTCACCGCGCCGGGATCGTCGTTCCACCGCCCGTGGATGGTGCGCATCGTCGAAGGCTCCGCGTCGACCCGGCCGCGGAGGTGCCGCGGCCGGGCGCGCGGCGGACTACAGCACGCCGAGCATGCGGCCGACCAGCGGATGGCGCACGACGTCGTCCTGCGTCAGGCGCACGACGGCGACCTCGTCGACCGCCTCGAGCTTGGCCGCGATCTGGATCAATCCCGACAGCTCGGGCAGCAGGTCGGTCTGGTCGGGATCGCCGGTCAGCACCATGGTCGAGTGCCAGCCCAGCCGCGTCAGCAGCATCTTGAGCTGGCCGTAGGTGCAGTTCTGCGCCTCGTCGATCAAAACGAAGCAGTTGTTGAGCGTGCGGCCGCGCATGAAGGCGACCGGCGCGATCTCGATCGTGCCGTCGTCGAGATAGGTGCGCAGGCGCTTGGCGCCGAGCCGGTCGTTGAGCGCGTCGTAGAGCGGCCGCAGATAGGGATCCAGCTTGTCGCGCAGATCGCCCGGCAGGTAGCCGAGGTTCTCGCCGGCCTCGACCGCCGGCCTGCTGAGCAGGATGCGGGCGATGCGGCGGCTCTCCAGCGCCTCGACGGCGGCGCTGATCGCGAGATAGGTCTTGCCGGTGCCGGCCGGTCCGAGGGCGAGGGTGAGCGGCTGGGCGTCGATGGCCTCCATCAGCAGGCGCTGGTTGTCGCTGCGCGGGCGGACTTTGCGGACGTAGCTTTGATCGCGCTCCTCGGCCGCGACAAGTCGGGGCGTATCGAAGAAAAGGCTATGGACCCGTCCGGACTCGACCGACTCGGCACGGGTACGACGCGCGACGCGCTTGGCCATGGAGCACTCCACCGGTGACGCTGGGGACACGCAGGACCGGCCGCGCCCGAACGAAAAACGCCCCCGCTGGTGGCGGAGGCGTCGGACGGGTTCGGCCGTGGGAAACGAAGGTTGCAGGCGATGGCCCGGGTTCGGCGGTAGGTTCGCCGGGACCGGAGGATCCGAAAAGAGCCGGGATCCACGGAAGGATGTCTGCCTCCTTCGTTATGTGGATAAGCTACGACGCGGATCGCGGGATGTCACCCTATTTTGCGGTGCATCATGAAATCTTCATCTAGGGGTGGGATGCGACGTTAATGCGGCCGGCGCGGCCCTTTTCACGCCCGGCCGGCGGTCGAGGAGAACAGACCGGGATCGGCGCCCAGCCGGTCGCCCAGCTTGCCGAGCGCCCGGGTCCACTTTCCGTCGTAGTCGCCGTCGAACAGGATCGCCTCGTCCTCGGCCGGCACCACCAGCCACGCGTTGTCCTGCAATTCGCGGTCGAGCTGGCCCGGCCCCCAGCCGCTATGGCCCAGCGCCAACAGCGTCGTGGCCGGTCCGGCGCCGCGCGCCATGTCGCGCAGGATCTCCAGCGAGGCGGTCAGGCCGAACCGCTCGTGGCCGACCATCAAGGTCTCCTCGCGCCGGTATTCGGCGCTGTGCAGCACCAGTCCGTGGCTGACCTCGACCGGTCCGCCCCAGACGACATGGGTGGGTTCCGGCGCCACCGGGGCGCCCAGCCCGAGCTCCTCGAACAGCTCGGCCGGCGTCGGCTCGACCAGCGCGCGGTTGACGACGATGCCGAGCGCGCCCTCGTCGTTGTGGCGGCACATGTAGATCACGGAATGGCGGAAGCGCTCGTCCGCCATGGCCGGCGTCGCCACCAGCATCTGGCCCTCGATGTAGCGATCGTCGACCGGTTTGCGCTTAGCCATGCGACTCCGCTACTCCCATCCGGCGCGGCGCGCAACACGCGGACGGTCGCGGCGCGCGCCCACCGGCGGCGGCCTCCGACACAGGGTTGTGATGGGCGGCGAGGCCGATCCGGGGCATATCAACACCGGGCGCCGCGCGTAGCGCCGCATCGGATGGGTCGCATGGTTCGGCGTGGATTCTCGGTACTGGTCGCCGGCGTGGCGGCGGTGTTCGCGACGCTGGCCGCCGGCGCCGGACCGGCGCGTGCCGCCGGCTCGGACTGGGCGAGGACCGAGCAGACCGAACTGCGGCTGATCTCGGCCGTCGACGCCATCGGCGATTCGCGGACGGTCACGCTGGGCCTCCAGTTCCGCCTCAAGCCCGGCTGGAAGATCTACTGGCGGTCGCCCGGCGACGCGGGGTTCCCGCCGACCATCGAGTGGAGCGGCTCGACCAATCTCGGCAAGACCGCGTTCCTGTGGCCGGCGCCGACCCGCTTCAAAGTCTCCGACCTCTCGAACATCGGCTACAAAAGCGCGGTCACGCTGCCGATCCAGGCGACGGTGCTCGAACCGGGCAAGCCGCTGTCGATCCGCGCCAAGGTCGACTACCTCACCTGCGACGACGTCTGCATCCCCTACACCGCCGAGCTGAAACTGACGCTGCCCGCCGGCGCCGGCGCGCCCAGCGCGGAGGCGCCGCTGATCGGCGCGGCGTTGGCGGCGATGCCGGCGGCGGCCGGGCCGGAGACGCTGACCTTCGAGGCGCCGGTCCTGACGGAGATCGACAAGCCCGGCGGCAAGGTCGGCGAGCAGGCCGTGTCGCTGAGCGTCGTCGTCCGCTCGGCCGTGCCGCTACGCCGACCCGACCTGTTCGTCGAGCATCCGTCGATCGTCGTCGCCGAGGAGCCGGACGTGCGCCTCGAGGAGGACGGCCGGCGCGCGACGATCACCGCGACCCTGGTCGGCGACAAGCTCACGGCGCGGGCGTTGGCCGCCGACGACCTGACCCTCACGTTGGTTGACGACGGCCGCGGCGTCGAAGGCGTGGTGCGCGCCAGCGCCGCCGGCGCGCCCGACGGCGCGCGCCGCGCTCCGGGCGGCAGCGCCGCGGCCGACGGCGGCCTGTGGTCGATCCTGCTGGTGGCGGTGCTCGGCGGCTTGATCCTGAATCTAATGCCCTGCGTGCTGCCGGTGCTGTCGCTGAAAGTGGTCGGCGCCATCGGCCATGGCGGCGACGCGCCGGGCCGCGTCCGCGCCGGCTTCCTCGCCTCGGCCGCTGGCGTGGTCGCGTCGTTCCTGCTGCTGGCCGGCGCCGCCATCGCGGTGAAGCACGCCGGTCTCGCCGTCGGCTGGGGCATCCAGTTCCAACAGCCCGTGTTCATCGCGTTCATGACGGTGGTGGTCCTGCTGTTCGCGCTGAACCTCGCCGGCGCGTTCGAGATCCCGCTGCCGTCGTGGCTGGCCGGCGCCGCGGTCGCGACCGAGGGCCGCGCCTCGCGCTCGGAGCTCGCCGGCCATTTCGTCTCCGGCGCGTTCGCCACCCTGCTGGCGACGCCGTGCTCGGCGCCGTTCGTCGGCACCGCGCTGGGCTTCGCGCTGTCGCGCGGCGCCGTGGAGATCGTCGCGGTGTTCCTCGCGCTCGGCGTCGGTCTCGCCGCGCCCTACCTGCTGCTCGCGGCCTTCCCCGGTCTCGCGACGCGCCTGCCCAAGCCCGGCCGCTGGATGGCGCGGCTGAAGATCGTGCTGGCGCTGGCGCTGGCGGGCACCGCGGTCTGGCTGCTGTGGGTTCTGATCGGCGCCGCCGGCGAGCCGGGCTTCCTCGCCGCCGCGGCGCTCAGCGCGGCGATGTGCGGCCTGATCCTGTGGCGCGGCCGCATCGGGCGCTGGGCGGCGCCGGCCGCGATCGTCGCGGCGCTGCTCGCCATCGTCGCGCCGGGCGTCCTCACGGTGGCGTCGCGCCCGGTCGCGGCCGCCGGCGACGGCCGCTGGGTTCGGGTCGACCCGACGCGCGACATCGCCGCCCAGATCGCCGCCGCGCGCGACGGCGGCAAGATCGTGCTGGTCGACGTCACCGCCGACTGGTGCGTCACCTGCCAGGTCAACAAGAAGCTCGTGCTCAACGCCGACGCCGTGGTCGAGCGCCTGCGCGCCGCGAAGGCGGTGTCGCTGAAGGTCGACTGGACGCGGCCAAGCGATCCGATCGCCAAGTATCTCGCCGCCAACGGCCGCTACGGCATCCCCTTCAACATCGTCTACGGCCCCGGCGCGCCGGACGGCGTCGCGCTGCCCGAGCTGCTGACCAGCGACGCCGTGCTGGCCGCGCTCGACAAGGCCGCGAAGCGCTGACGCGCGGCGGCCCGCTATGCTCGCGCGCATGACGCTCAAGATCGCGCGCTTCCCCGACCCGGTCCTGCGGCGGGTCGCCGAACCCGTCGCCGTTTTCGACGACGCGCTGCGCGCGTTCGCGCGCGAACTGCTGGAGACGATGCGCGCCGCGCCCGGCATCGGCATCACCGCGCCGCATGTCGGAATCCTGAAACGGCTTGTCGTCATCGACCTCGGCGATACCGACGGCGCGCGCTTCCTGGTCAACCCGCGGGTCGAATGGGCGTCGGCCGAGACGGCACGCCACGACGAGGGCAGCGTATCGATGCCCGGGATCGCCGCCGAGGTCGAACGCCCGGCCAGGGTGCGCGTCGCCTACCAGGATCTCGACGGCGCGCCACTGACGATCGAGGCCGGCGGATTGCTGGCCGTCTGCCTGCAGCACGAGATCGACCAGCTCGACGGCACCTTCTGGCTCCAGCGCCTGTCGCGATTGAAGCGCGACCGGTTGACGGCGAGGTTTTCCAAGGTGGAGCGCGGTAGGTAGCCCCCCCGCCCATGGACAAACCCCGACCCCGTCACTACGTTCCGTCACGTCCGCGACCGCGTCCATCCGGGGCGCGGCGCGGGCGTTTCGTTCTCAGGAGTGGACCTCAACCATGGTGAAAGTGGGCGACAAGGTCCCGTCCGCGACGCTTCGGTATCTAGGCCCGGAAGGGCCGAAGGCGATCACGACCGAAGAGCTGTTCGCGCCGGGGAAGAAGGTCGTGGCTTTCGCGCTTCCGGGTGCCTTCACACCCACTTGAAGCGCCAAGCATGTGCCAGGTTTTCTGGCCAATCACGACGCGATCAAAGCGAAGGGCGTCAGCGCCATCGCCTGCATCTCCGTCAACGACGCGTTCGTCATGGGCGCGTGGGCGAAGGACCAGGGCACCGGCGAGAAGGTGATGATGCTGGGCGACGGCAACGGCGAGTTCACCGAGGCCATGGGGCTGGTGCTCGACGCGTCGAAGAACGGCCTCGGCCGGCGCTCGCAGCGCTACGCCATGATCGTCGACGACGGGGTCGTCACCGGCCTGTTCGTCGAGAAGCCCGGCGCGTTCGAGGCGTCGACCGCGGAGGCGGTGCTCAAGGCATTGTGATCGCGCCGGCAACGGCGGCGCAACGGGCGGGGTCGCGGGACCCCGCCTTTTTCGTCGCCGCGGCGCGGTCGACGTGCGAAAACCCGCCCATCGGCCGGATCCGGCCGGCGGCGTGGCGTCCAACCGAAGGAGCGAGAACGATGGCCAAGGCAGGAGACAAGATTCCCAGCGCGACCCTGATGCACAAGGGCGCCGACGGCATCAAGCCGGTGTCGACCGACGAGTTCTTCGCCGGCAAGAAGGTCGTGCTGTTCGCCGTGCCCGGCGCCTTCACGCCGACCTGCTCGGCCAAGCATGTGCCGAGCTTCGTGGTGAACCACGCGGCGCTGAAGGCCAAGGGCGTCGACGCCGTGGCCTGCGTGTCCGTCAACGACGCGTTCGTGATGGACGCGTGGGGCAAGGACCAGAAGGCCGACGACAAGGTGATGATGCTGGCCGACGGCAACGGCGACTTCGCCGAGAAGATGGGCCTGGTGATGGACGGCTCGAAGTTCGGCATGGGCAAGCGCTCGCAGCGCTACGCCATGGTGGTCGACAACGGCGTCATCAAGACGCTGAACGTCGAGGCGCCGGGCGCCTACGACGTGTCGAGCGCCGAGGCGATCCTCAAGGCGCTCTAGCCACCGGCGCCGCGTGGCGCACACGGTCGAAGGGCGGCGCCGCGGGGCGCCGCCCTTTTTCGTCGGCGCGCGTCAGAACAGCTTGCCGCCGTCGGGCACGGATTTGTCCGGCGACACCAGCACCACCGCGCCGTCGGCGTCGGGGAAGCCGAGGCACAGCACCTGCGACATGAACTTGCCGATCTGGCGCGGCGGGAAATTCACCACCGCCGCGACCTGGCGGCCGACCAGAGACTCCGGCGCGTAGTGCGTCGTGAGCTGCGCCGAGCTTTTGCGGCGGCCGATCGCCGGACCGAAATCGACCACGAGCTGGATCGCCGGCTTGCGCGCGCCCTCGAACGGCCGCGCCTCGACGATGGTGCCGACGCGGATGTCGACCCGCTCGAAATCGTCCCACGCGATGGTGGCGCGCGGCGCGCCCGCTTCGTCCGGCATGCTGTCCTCCCTGCGGCGCGGCGCATCCTATCGACGCGCGCGCCGCCGCCAAGACGCGAAAAAGGCCGCCCTCCGGGGAAGAGAGCGGCCCTGGTCGATGTCCGGCGGATCAGAGGGGTCGGGGAAGAGACCCGCGCGGAGATCGAATTCGCGGCATGGCCGGCGCGACGCCGGCCGGCCGGTCGTTACTGCTTCTTCGCGATCAGCGACTTCACCTCGTCGAGGGCGTCGGCGACGCGCTTGTTGATCTGCTCGAGGGTCTCGGTGTTGCCCTTGGCGATCATGTCGGCGATCTCGCGGACGTTGGCGATCGCGGTCTCGTAGGTCTTCTTGGCGATCTCCGCCTGCTTGACGGCCTTCTCCTCGAACGAGGCGGCGGACATCACTTCGCTGGCGGCCTTCGAGAACTCCTCGGTGGCCAGCTTGATCATGTCGGCCTGGCGCTGCGCGACGGTCTTGACGGCCTCGAACGCGGTCTGGTTGGCGGCGGTGATGGCGGCGACGTTCTTGCGCTGCGTCTCGACGAGCGCCTCGACGTTGAACGCGGGCATCTTGAACTCGCCCATCGCCTTGGTGAAATCGACGTCGGCGAACGGGAACTTGAAGGCCTGGGTGTTCATGGTCTCTCTCCTGAGGGCGGCGCCGCATCAGGAGATGGGGCGTCCGAAGCTACGGATCTCGCGGCGCCACCGGAATGGTGCGTCGCAACATTGAGGAAGATAGTTTGTGCGATGCAGCATGTCAAGGTCATGTTGCATCGCAACATAGACTGGGCCTGCGATGACGTAACGTCGCGAGACGACGCCACGGGCGGACGAACCTAGACCGGTGCGTCCCCGGCGGCGGCCGGGGCGTCCTTCGCTGGTCGTTCCCGGCGTCGGAATATCGCTCTTTTACGTGTCGATTCAATGACATCGGCCCAGCGACCAAGTCGCTTCAGACCCTTGTCCAGCGCCGCCATGGTCTTCGCCAGATCGGCGCTGTCGTCGTTCAGCCACGTCCGCAAAAGCGAGAGGTGCAAAGCAGCTAGCGCTTTTTGACGCAGCGCACCTAGGCCGCCTTCGGAGGAGACGCCGGCGTCTTCCAGGACGATGGCCATTGATCGGGACAAGGGCCGGACGAGCGCCAGCGCGGTCAGCGGATCGCGCGCGAGGCCGTCCACCAAGGCGGCGACCGCGTCCCGGTAGGGGGCGAGCGCGTCGTAGCGGCGCATCATGATGTCGAACAACCTGTCGCGGACGGTCTCGTCGGGATCGAGCGACGGCGCCGATCCCGCCAGCACCGCGTCGTCGATCCGGGCGAGGAACGCGGCGACCAGCGCCACTTTGGACGGATACACCCGGTAGAAGGCGCCGAACGGCACCGGAGCGCCATCGTCGCCCAGCGTGTCCCGCGCCACCTCGCGCAAACCGGCGGCGCGCCAGCCGCGCGCCGGCAATAGGCGCAGGAACGCGTCCAGCCCGCGGCCGGCGATATCGGGGCCCGTCGGCGGGGGCGCGCACAGTCCCGACGCCGTGTCGGCCGCGTCGCTCATGGTCCGTGCCCTCCCCGCTCCATCAATTCCAACCGCCGCGCCGACGGTCCGGCCGCCTATCGGACGGTCGTCCGTCAGGCCGTCGCCCGTCGCACCGTCGCCCGCCAGGCCGTCGCCCGTCGCCCGTCGCCCGTCGATCCAATCAGCCCGCCAGTTCGCGGCCGCGCCGCGTCGCGGCGTCGATCGCGCGGTCGAACAGCGGCTGCATGCCGTCGGCCGCCATCAGCACCGCCAGCGCCGCCGCCGTCGTGCCGCCGGGGCTGGTGACGTTGACGCGCAACTGCGCCGCCGGTTCCGGCGAACGCCGCAGCAATTCGCCCGATCCCGACACCGTGGCGCGCGCCAGGCTCATCGCCATGTCGGCCGGCAGACCCGCTTTCACACCGGCGGCCGCCATCGCCTCGACCAGATGGAACACGTAGGCCGGGCCGCTGCCCGAGACGGCGGTGACGGCGTCCATCACGCCCTCGTCGCCGGTCCACAGCACCTCGCCGACGGCCGACAGCAAAGCGCCGCAGCGCGCCTTGGCGGCGTCGTCGACCCCCGGTCCGGCGACGCAGACCGTCACGCCGCGGCGCACCGCCGCCGGCGTGTTCGGCATGGCGCGCACGATCCGCGCGCCCTCGCCGAGTCCGGCGCGGAAGAACGCGACCGGCTTGCCGGCGGCGATCGACAGGAAAGTCGTCGCCGGCCCGACGAAGCGGCGCAGGCCCGGCAGAACCTCGGCCATGATCTGCGGCTTGACCGCCAGCACGACGACGTCCGGCGTGAAGCCGGCGGGCACGTCGCCGACCGCGCCGACCAGCAGCGCGCCGGCGACCTTCGGCCGGCCGGCCTCGTTGGGTTCGATCACCGCGAGATCGGCCGGCGCCAGCCCCTGCTCGAGCCAGCCCTCCAGCATCGCGCCGCCCATCTTGCCGCAACCCACCAGCAGCAGCCCGCCCCGTCCGGCCATCGCGCTCTCCGTCCCTCGATCCATCGCGCGCTTATAGCACCGCCGCGGCCGGCGCGCCGCGAATCGACAGCGGCGCCGCCATCGGGCAGGACTCCGGCATCGCGAACGAATCCACGCCCCGGGGAAACCGCCGATGACCTACGCCCATATCACCGTCGAGCGCGACGGCGCCGTCGCCGTGCTGACCTTCGACCGGCCGCAGGTGCTCAACGCCTTCAACAACGAGCTGATGACGTCGACGCTCGCCGCCGTCGCCGACCTCAACGGCGACGACTCGGTGCGCGCCATCGTCGTGCGCGGCGCCGGCCGCGCCTTCTCGGCCGGCTTCGACCTCAAGGCCGCCGCCGGCCGCAAGATGGACGACGTCGCCGACTGGGAGCGGCAGATGAGGCTGCAGTTCGACTTCATCATGCAGTTCTGGCGCAGCCCGAAGCCGACCATCGCGGTGGCGCACGGCTTCTGCCTCGCCGGCGCCTTCGAGCTGATGCTGGCCTGCGACGTGACGATCGCGGCCGAGGGCACGCGCTTCGGCGAGCCGGAGGTGCGCTTCGGCACCGGCATCGTGGCGATGCTGCTGCCGTGGATCACCGGGCCGAAGCAGGCCAAGGAGCTGCTGCTGACCGGCGACGACCGGATCGACGCCGCCGACGCGCTGCGCATGGGCATCGTCAACCACGTCGTGCCTGCCGACGCCGCCTTCGCCAAGGGCAGGGCGATCGCCCGCACCATGGCGACAGCGTCGGAGCGCTCCGTGCGCCTGACCAAGAAGGCGATCAACGCGCAGTACGAGGCGATGGGGCTGGGCGGCGGGCTGGCCGCCGCGCTCGACATGGACGTGCTGCTCAACGCCGGCTCGAGCCCCGAGAAACGCGAGTTCGCCCGCATCCGCGACGAGCAGGGCGTCAAGGCCGCGCTCGCCTGGCGCGACGCGCGCTTCAAGTAGGGGCGGACGCCCCCCCCCGGGACGCCGCCTCGCATCGGCGCGGGGCGCAGCTTCCTGGTCCGTCCCGCACGAACCTCCGCCGGTCGTCCTGAGCGGAGGCGCGCAGCGCCGTGGTCGAAGGACCTTTCCGCGGCGGACGCCGCGACATGATCCTTCGACTGCGCGCCTTCGGCGCTTCGCTCAGGATGACAATGCAGGAGTCCCGGCGGAGCCGTCGACAGTCGCGTGGATCGCGCTCGGGATGACAGGTCTCGTGGTCCGGAAAGCGCCGCCATGTCGACACGCGCTCGAGGTGACGGCGCCCGCGCGCGCTACCGCCTCCCGTCGCGCGACGGGAGGCGGCCGCTGGACGGTGGCTACGCCGGCAGGCCCTCGGCGGCGAAGGTGCGCTGCACGGCGGGCCGGGCCTTCATGCGGTCGAAATGCGCCTGCAGGTTGGCGGGCAGCGGGATCTTCACGCGGCCGGCCCAGAACTCGATGTAGAACAGCGCCGCGTCGGCGACCGAGAACTGGCTGCCCAGCACGTAGTCCTTGCCGGCCATCTTCGAGTCCAGCAGGGCGAGGCCCTTCTCGAAGATCTCCTTGCCGCGCGCCTTGACGGCGTCGTGGTCGGTCTTGCTCGGCGCGTAGTTCTCCGGGCGGAACATGCGCGAGAAGCCCTGCATGTGGATGGTGGCGACGCAGTAGTCCATCACCTCCAGCGCCTTGGCCATGCCGTCGGCGTCCGCCGGCAGCAGCTTCTTGTCGGGGTTGCTGAGCGCCAGGTAGGTCGCGATGGCCGGGAACTCGGTCAGCACCGAGCCGTCGTCGCGCTCCAAGGTGGGCACCTTCGACTTGGGATTCTTCTGCACGAACGGCTCGCCGTACTGTTCGCGCTCCATGAAATTCATCTTGTGGCGCTCGAACGGCTTGCCGATCTCCTCGAGCAGCACGTGGATTCCGATCGAGCAGGCGCCCGGGGCGAAATAGAGCTTCATGACCAATTCCTCCGTGATCTTCGTCGACGCCGCCTCGCGGCCGGCGCCCGAATCGCGCGGACTTGACCACGGATCGACCGGCGCTGGAAGACGCCATAGGCGGCTTGTAAGCACGAATCCGCGAGGCTTTGGCGTCATCGCGGCGCCGGCTTGTAAGACCGCGTCGGCGTCCAGCAAGCGCGGTCGGCCGTCCGGGATCGGCCGCTCCCGAACCGGGCTGCGGGCGCTATGTACCCGTCTCACAAGCGCGTCACCCGGTGCGCCCGGGACGGTGCGCCGGTACCACCGGGACGCTCATTGCGTCTTCGTCGCGAGAACCGGCGCCGGAATGGGCGCGCGTGTCTTGACTCCGCGTCGGGTGACCGGCGGCGGTCGATGCCCATGCGCCGCGCGGCCGATCCTTCGTCCCTTCGCGGATGCGAACGTCACACCGACGGGAAGTCGCGCGGCCGCGTCCTTCGCAACTGCGAACGCGGCGCGCGGCATGAGCGCGCCGCCGGTCAGCCGCGCGCCGGCCGCTTTGCTCGCGCCGCGCGGCAGCGCGTAGGATGCCGCGCGTGGAACCAACCACCAGAACGCCGGCCCGCCGGGCCCGGCGCGATCCGAGGGGAGCGACGACCATGCGGAACTGGCTAGTCACGACGGCCGCGATCGGCGCGGCGCTGGCGGCGGCGTGCCTCGGCGGCGCTGCCTCGGCGCAGAAGAGCGGCGGCACGTTGCGGATGTACTTCCACGACAACGCGCCGAGCGGCTCGATCCACGAGGAGGCCACCAACTCGACGGTCGTGCCGTTCATGCCGGTCTACAACAACCTCGTGCTGTTCGACCAGCAGGTGGCGCGCAACAGCGAGGACACGGTGCGCCCGGACCTCGCCGAGTCGTGGGCTTGGAACGCCGACAAGTCGCAGCTCGCGTTCAAGCTGCGGGCCGGCGTGAAGTGGCACGACGGCAAGCCGTTCACCGCCGCCGACGTGAAATGCACCTGGGACCTGGTGCGCGGCGAGGGCGCCGCCAAGCTGCGCAAGAACCCGCGCAAGACCTGGTACGAGAACCTCGACAAGGTCGTGGTCGACGGCGAGCTGGCGGTGACGTTCCACCTCAAGCGGCCGCAGCCGTCCTTCATCATCCTGCTCGCGTCCGGCTACTCGCCGGTCTACCCCTGCCACGCCACGCCGGCCGACATGCGGACCAAGCCCGTCGGGACGGGGCCGTTCAAGTTCGTCGAGTTCAAGCAGAACGAGCACATCAAGCTGGTCCGCAATCCCGACTACTTCAAGAAGGGCAAGCCGCACCTCGACGCCATCGAGTACTCCATCGTCCCCAACCGCTCGACCGCGATCCTCGGCTTCGTGTCGAACCGCTTCGACATCACGGCGCCCTACGCCGTCACCATCCCGCTGCTCAAGGACGTCCGCAGCCAGTCGCCGGCCGCCGTGTGCTCGACGGCGTCGATGAACAACTCCACGAACCTGATCGTGAACCGCGAATCGCCGCCGTTCGACGACGAGCGCCTGCGCCGCGCCATGATGCTCAGCATCGACCGCAAGGCCTTCGTCGAGATCCTGAACCAGGGCGACGCCATCATCGGCGGCGTCATGCAGCCGACGCCGGACGGCAACTGGGGGATGCCGCAGGCGATGTTCGAGCAGGTGAAGGGCTACGGCCCCGACGTCGCCAAGAACCGCGAGGAGGGCCGCGCGATCATGCGGTCGCTCGGCTACGGTCCCGACAAGCGCCTGAAGATCAAGGTCTCGACCCGCAACCACCTGCTCTACCGCGACCCGGCCGTGATCTTCGCCGACCAGCTCAAGGAGGTGTATTTCGACGCCGAGCTCGACCTGGTCGACACGGCGGCGTGGTTCACCAAGGTGGCGCGCAAGGACTACTCGGTCGGCCTCAACACCACCGGCAACGGCGTCGACGACCCCGACCAGACCTTCTTCGAGCACTACGCCTGCGGCTCGGAGCGCAACTACACCAACTACTGCAACCGCGAGCTCCAGGAGGCCTTCGTGCGGCAGTCGTCCGAGCTCGACCCGGAGAAGCGGCGCAAGATGGTGTGGGACATCGACCGGCGCCTGCTCGAAGACGCGGCGCGGCCGATCATCATGTGGAACCGCTCCGGCTCGTGCTGGCATCCGCGCGTGAAGGGCTACGTCCCGATGGTCAACAGCCTCTACAACGGCTTCCGCTTCGAGGACGTCTGGCTCGACCAGTAGCGGCCTCGACGCGGGAGCCTGACGCGCGCCGTCGCGAGCTCCCCTCACCTGACCTCTCCCCCGATGGGGTGTGCGAACTGGCGGATGGGTAACAGAAGCGTCCGGGCGGATGGGTAACACATCACCCGGCTGGAGGGCCGGGCCGCGCCTGCGCCGGGGGGTTAACCCCCCGGCGCAGGCGGCTCACTTTTCCTTTGGCGTCGATCGCCGCCAGACGCATCGGACCATAGCGCACCACCCACACGCCGTCGCGCGCGGTCGGCTCGAAGCCGACCGTCTCGCCGGCCAGCGTCTCGCTCAGAACACCATCTCCCGCCCCAGCGAACCTCGCCGTTGCTCCTGACCGCCCGCGCCTCCCATCCGGCCGGATACTCCGGCGCGCGCAGCTCGCCGTCCCACGGACGCGGGCTCCGGCTCCACACCTTCGACGGCGTCGCCATGTCCAGCGCCTCGTGCGGCCGCTCCTCGTTGAACATCCGCGTGAACGCCGCGAACCGGCGCTGCTGCTCGCGCCGGTCCCGCGCCACCGGCAGCACCGTGTCCTGCTGCACCGTCAGATGCAGCCGCTCGTGCCGGCCGTTCTGCTGCGGCCGGCCCGGCGCGATCCGCTCCGGCCGGACCCCGGCCCGCACCAGCCACACCGCCAGGCGCCCGATCCCGCCCATCCGCGGCCCGCGAACGGCGGCCCGTTGTCCGAGCGCAGCGACAGCGGCAGCCCGTGCTCGCGGAACGCCCCCGACAGCACCGTCCGCACCGTCGCGAAGTCGCAGCGCTCCACCGCCACCAGCCGCAGCACGTAGCGGCTGCGGTGGTCGCTCAGGCTCAGCGGATCCAGCCGCCGCGCGTCGCGCGTCCGCCACCAGCCCTTGAAGTCCACGCACCACACGTCGTTCGGACGCTCGCCCGTCCCCAGATCGTCGCCCTGCGGACGCCAGCTCCGCTCCGTCCGCCGCTTCGCCGTCAGACCGTGCCGCGACAACGCCGCCGCCGCCGCGCTCCGCCCGGGCCACCGGACCTCCGGCTCGCGCGCCGACAGCCACGCCAGCAGCTTCTTCGGTCCCCACGTCGGACGCTCCCCGCGCAGCTCCACCAGCCGCCGCTCCACCGCCTCGCCCATCGCGTTCGGATGGTGGCGCGCCGCGTGCGAACGCTCCTTCAGACCCGCCACGCCCTCCGCGTCGTACCGCGCCAGCGTCGCGTACACCGTCCGCCGGCTCACACCGTGCCGCCGACCGAGCTCGCTCACCGTCGCGTCGCCCCTCAGCCAGTCCCTCACCAGACGTTCCCTGCTCTCCATCGCGCTCGTCTCCGACCACGGCATGCACACCTCCATCGCATGCCCCCACTGTTACCCATCCGCCCGGACTTTTCTGTGAACCATCACCCCGATCCAGACAGGGGGAGAGGAACGTGAGCGTAGGTGCGGCTTCCGCCTCTCTTCTCCGGCTTGCTATTCCTCTCCTCGATCGGGGGAGAGGCCAGGCGAGAGGGCGCCGCCTAGGCTGGCGCCGCCTTCTCGAAGAAGCGGTTGGGCGGACGGGCGAGGCCGAGGTTCTCGCGCAGGGTCCTGCCCTCGTACTCGCGGCGGAAGAGGCCGCGGCGCTGCAGCTCGGGCACGACGCGGTCGACGAAATCGTCGAGCCCCGCCGGGAGGTACGGGAACATCACGTTGAAGCCGTCGCTGCCCTCCTCATGCAGCCACTCCTCCATCTGGTCGGCGATGGTCGCGGGCGTGCCGACGAAGGACAGGCCGGCGAAGCCGCCGAGGCGCTGGGCGAGCTGGCGCACCGTGAGTCCGTCGCGCTTGGCCAGCGCGATAGCGCGCTCGCGGCCGCTCTGGCTGGCGTTGGTCTCGGGGATCTCCGGCAGCGGCCCGTCGGGATCGAACTTCGACGCGTCGTGGCCCAGCGCGATCGACAGCGAGGCGATGGCGCTGTCGTAGTGCACGAGGCTGTCGAGATGGGCGCGCTTGGCGCGGGCCTCCTCGACCGTGTCGCCGACCACCACGAAGGCGCCGGGCAGGATCTTTAGCGAATCGCGGTCGCGGCCGACGGCCGCCATGCGGCCCTTGATGTCGGCGAACAGGCGCTTGCCGTCGGCCAGGCCGCCGATGCCGGCGAACACCACCTCGGCGGTCTCGGCGGCGAGCTGCTTGCCGGCCTCCGAGGCGCCGGCCTGCACGATCACCGGCCATCCCTGCACCGGCCGCGCCACGTTGAGCGGCCCGCGCACGGAGTAGTATTTCCCCTTGTGGTTCAGCACCCGCATCTTGGCGGGATCGAAATAGATGCCGGCCTCGACATCGCGGATGAAGGCGTCGTCGGCCCAGCTGTCCCACAGCCCGGTGACGACGTCGTAGAACTCGCGCGCGCGGCGGTAGCGCTCGTCGTGCTCCATGTGGTCGTCGAGCCCGAAATTCAACGCCGCGTCGGGGTTCGAGGTGGTGACGATGTTCCACGCGGCGCGGCCGCCGCTGAGGTGGTCCAGCGAGGCGAAGCGGCGGGCCAGATGGTAGGGCTGCTCGAAGGTGGTCGAGCCGGTGGCGATCAGGCCGAGACGCTCGGTCACCGCCGCCAGCGCCGGCAGCAGGGTCGGCGGATCGATCGACGTCACCGTGGCGCTGCGCTTCAGCGCCTCGACCGGCATGTTCAGCACGGCCAGATGGTCGGCCATGAAGAAGGCGTCGAACTTGCCGCGCTCCAAGGTCTGGGCGAAGCGCTTGAGGTGCGGCCAGTTGAAATTAGCGTCGGGATAGGCGCCGGGATAGCGCCACGCCGCGGTGTGGATGCTGACGGGACGCATGAAGGCGCCGAGACGGAGCATTTTGGTCATGGGGCCGCTATCGCAACGGGGGATGGGATCGCGCGCCGCACTAAAGCCGGCCGGGCATCGATTTCAAAGCGAGTTTCATTGCGAGGCGCGTGAGCGCGGGCCGCATGTCGACAGCCGGAACCGGATCTGGCGAAGACCCCTCATCCGGCGCTCCGCGCCACCTTCTCCCCCGCAAGGCGGGGGAGAAGGGAATTACATCTCCGAGCGTATCGTTCTTCCGTTCTCCGCCGCATGGGAGAAGAAGGAAGCGAGCTCGACTTCTCATTTTTCCGTCTCCCCCGTCATCGGGGGAGAAGGTGCCCGAAGGGTGGATGAGGGGTCAGCGCCGCCCGCAGACCGGCCAGCGGCATCAGGGCTCCGTCGCCTTGAACGCCGGCAACTCCACCAGGCGCCGCGCGTGCGCGCGCAGGCGTGGCGCGCAGGCGTCGGTGTCGATGCCGACACCGCGGGCGATGCGCTCGGCGACGAACGCCGTCACGTCGGCCTGGGTGAGGCGGCCCAGCAGCAGGTACGGCGCGCCCGGCTCGACCATCGCGTCGACGGCCGCGAGTGCGTTCGCGGCCTGCGCCGCGCAGTCGTCGATCCATGGCGGGTGGACCTTCTCGGGCGGGCGGTGGTTGCGTTCGTAGGCCGCCTGGAGCGCCTTGTCGCAACAGCCCATCATCAGCGCCGCGACCCGCAGCACGGCGCGCCGGTCGGCGCCCGCCGCCGGCGTCAGCGCGCGGTCGCGGCCGTGCGCCTCGTCCAGATGGTCGATGATCGCGGCGCTGTCGACCAGCGTCTCGCCGCCATCGAGCACCAGCGCCGGGATGCGGCCCAGCGGATTGGCGGCGCGCACCTCCTCCCGGTCGCCGAACCCCGACGCGGCGCGCCGCTCGTAGGCCATGCCGTAGACGTTCAGCGTGATCGCCACGCGCCGCGTGTAGGGCGAGCGGTCGACGCCGATCAGCAGCATCGCGGCGTCACGCCGCCTGGGCGCGGTCCAGCGCGGCGGCGCCCGCGCGCAGGCGCGGGATCAGCTCGCGGCCGAATTCGACGGTGTCGTTGAACGGATCGAAGCCGCGGATCAGGAACGAGTGGACGCCGAGCTTGTAGTATTCCAGCAGCGCGTCGGCGACCTGCTCGGCCGTGCCGACGAGGCAGGAGGTGTTGCCGACCGCGCCGGTGGCCTCGGCGATCGGCATCCACAGCCGCGCGTCGTGCACCTCGCCCTCGGCCGCGAAATCGAGCAGGCGGCGGGCGGAGTGGTCGAGCGGCTTGTCCTTGGTGGCGCCGAAGCCAGCGGCGTCGGCCTGGCGGCGCACGCCCTCGAGGATGCGCCGCGCCCGCGCCCACGCCGCGTCCTCGGTGTCGGCGACGATCGGGCGGAACGACATGTTGAAGCCCGGCACGCGGCCGTGCGCCGCCGCCATGGCGCGGAACGCGGCGATGCGGGCGCGGGTCGCGGCCAGCGGCTCGCCGAACATCGCGAACACGTCGCAATGCCGCGATCCCATCGCCAGGGCGCCGTCCGAGGAGCCGCCGAAGAACAGCGGTGGATGGGGCGTCTGGAGCGGGCGGACGTCCGAGCGCGCGCCCTTGACCCGGTAGAATTCGCCCTCGAAGTCGAACCTTCGCGGCGCGGTCCACGCCAGCTTCATGACCTCGATGTACTCGGCGGCGCGGCGGTATCGCTCCTCCTTGGGCGCGAAATCGCCGTCGCCCCACTGCTCCGGCTCGCTGGCGCCGGCGATGATGTGGATCGCCACCCGGCCGCCCGCGAGGTGGTCGAAGGTCGCGATCTTGCGCGCCGCCAGGGTCGGCGCCACGAAGCCGGGACGGTGGGCGATCAGGAACCCCAGCCGTTCGGTGTGCGCGGCGGCGTGCTGCGCGACCAGGAAGCCCTCGGCCGAGGATGCCGTGTAGCCGACCAGCGCCAGATCGAAGCCGGCGGCGTCGTGGGCGCGGGCGAAATCCCGCAGGTAGGGTGCCGAAATGCCGCCCTTGATGACGTGGACGGTGTCCTCGCCGGCCGGGGGCGTCACCCCGATCATGCCGATCACCCGCACGGGCATGGGTCCCTCCATCCTGTCCGGCGCCGACGCTGGGGCCGCGCGGGGGCGCCGTCAACGGCCGCCGCCGGCCGGCTGGGCACCCCGCCGGCGGCGCGATTGGGCCTTGATCTTCGCGGCCCGATAGTGTTTCTTCCCGCGAAGCATCCGACTTTGGCCCGCCTAGGCCGTCGTCGCCTCGTGCGAGGCGGCCCGCTCTGGACCTACCAAAAATTCGAATGGTGTGCGCCGCGCGATCCCCGCCCGGCGCCTTTTTGCGCACCATGTGCGTCGTACTTACTTCCAAGGAGCGACCATGCCGAAGGGCACCGTCAAGTGGTTCAACCCGACCAAGGGTTTCGGATTCATCCAGCCGGAGGACGGCTCTAAGGATGTGTTCGTGCACATTTCGGCCGTCGAGCGCGCCGGTCTCCGTTCGCTGAACGAGGGCCAGGTCGTGACGTTCGAGGTCTCGATGGACCGCGGCAAGCCGGCGGCCGTCAACCTGCAGGCCGGCTAACCACCGACCTGGGTCGGGTTCCCGGCAGCCGCCGGGGACCCGTCACTCCCCCGACCACGCACGTAGAGCGAGAGATAGCGCCACATGGCCAAGGAAGAGCTGATCGAAATGCAGGGTACGGTGGCCGAGCTGCTGCCGGACGGGCGTTTCCGCGTCAACCTCGAATCGGGCCACGAGATCATCGCCTACACGTCCGGGCGCATGAAGAAGAACCGCATCCGCGCCTTGGCCGGCGACCGCGTCACCGTCGAGATGACGCCGTACGACCTGGGCAAGGGCCGCGTCATCTTCCGCCACAAGGACGAGCGTCCCGGCATGGCCGGCGGACCGCCGCGCCGCCGCAACTTCGTGCGCCGCTGACGCCCGCGGCCTGACGGCGGCGCCCACCGCCGCCCTTCCCCCGACCAAAGCGCTTCCGACCGGCCGCCCCGCGCGCCGGCGTTTCCGCGCGTCCACGCGACAGAGGAGCCGCGCGAAAACGACGGGTCGGCAACCGCCCGGGCCGGCGCTACACTCCCGCCCAATCAGACGCGACCCAGGGAGAAGCGACCATGGCGGCCGATCCAAGCCTCGTCATCCGCAACGGCACCGTCGTGGACGGCACCGGCGCCAAGCCGTTCGAGGCCGATATCGCCATCGCCGACGGCCGGATCGTGGCGGTCGCGCCGAACCTCGCGGCGCGCGGCGCCGAGGAGATCGACGCCAAGGGCCGGATGGTGATGCCGGGCTTCGTCGACATCCACACCCACTACGACGGCCAGGTGACGTGGAGCGGCCAGGTCACGCCCTCCTCCGAGCTCGGCGTGACCACGGTGCTGATGGGCAATTGCGGCGTCGGCTTCGCGCCGGTTCGCAGGACCGACCACGACCTGCTGATCAAGCTGATGGAGGGTGTCGAGGACATCCCCGAGCCCGTGCTGGTCGCCGGCCTGCCGTGGAACTGGGAGAGCTTCGGCGACTACCTCGACGCGCTGGGGTCGCGCCGCTACGACATCGACGTGGCCGCACAGCTGCCGCACGCCGCGCTCCGCGTCTACGTCATGGGCCAGCGCGGCGTCGACCGCGAGCCGGCGACGGCGGCGGACCGCACCGAGATGCGCCGGCTGGCGACCGAGGCGATGCGCGCCGGCGCGCTGGGCTTCGGCACCTCGCGCACCATCAACCACCGCGCCAGCGACGGCCGCCACATCCCGACCCTGACGGCGGAGGAGTCGGAGCTGACCGACATCGCGCTCGGGCTCAAGGACGCCGGCACCGGCGTGCTGCAGATCGTGTCCGACCTGCGCGACGTCGATTCCGAGTTCGCCATGCTGCGGCGGATCGTCGAGGCGTCGGGCCGGCCGCTGTCGATCTCGCTGGCGCAGAACGACCGCGCGCCCAACCGCTGGCGCAAGACGCTGGACCTGATCGAGCGCGCGTCGAACGACGGCCTGCCGATCAAGGCGCAGGTCTGCCCGCGCGCGGTCGGCCTGACGCTGGGCCTCGAGCTGTCGCGCAACCCGTTCTTCACCCATCCGACCTACCGCAGGATCGCCCACCTGCCGCTGGCGCAGCGGGTGGCCGAGCTGCGCAAGCCCGAGGTCCGGGCGGCGATCCTGTCGGAGAAGCCGATCGACCACCGCGACGTGCTGGAGCGGATCGCCAACTACGACCGCATCTTCCTGATGGGCGATCCGCCGGACTACGAGCCGCCCGCCACCAGCAGCCTCGCCAGCATCGCGCAGCGCACCGGCCGCGCGCCGCAGGAGGTCGCCTACGACGCGCTGCTCGAGCGCGACGGGCGCGGCCTGCTCTACGTGCCGTTCCTCAACTACGCCGACGGCAACCTCGACGTCGCGCTGGAGATGCTGCGCCACCGCGACACGCTGCCCGGCCTCGGCGACGGCGGCGCCCATGTCGGCATCATCTGCGACGCCAGCGCGCCGACCTACATGCTGACCCACTGGGCGCGCGACCGCCGCGGCGAGCGGATGTCGATCGAGGCCGTCGTGTCGTCGCAGGCGCGCGAGACGGCGGCCGCCGTCGGCCTCAACGACCGCGGCGTTCTGGCGCCCGGCTACAAGGCCGACATCAACGTGGTGGATTTCGACCGCCTGTCGCTGCGCTCGCCCGAGGTCGCCTACGACCTGCCGACCGGCGGCCGCCGCCTGATGCAGCGCGCCGAGGGCTTCACCGCCACCGTGGTGTCGGGCGAGATCGTGTTCCGCGACGGCGAGCGCACCGGCGCGATGCCGGGCCGCCTCGTGCGCGGCGCGCAGCGCGCGGTCTGAGGCGCCATGCCCGCCCGCACCGGCGCGCAGTTCCTCGCCGGACTGAAAGGCGCGCGCGAGATCTGGCTGGGCGACGGCCGGGTCGCCGACGTCGCCGACCATCCCCAGCTCGGCGGCGCCGCCCGCGCGCTGGCCGAGGTGTTCGATCTGCACCACCAGCGCGCCGACGCGCTGCTCGTCCCCGATCCGGAGACCGGCGAGGCGATCGCCGCCAGCCACATGATCCCGCGTTCGCGCGAGGATCTGGCGCGCCGCCACGTCGCGCTGGAGGCGGTGGCGGAGTACTCCGTCGGCCTGATGGGCCGCACGCCCGACTACATGAACGTGACGTTCGCGGGCTTCGCCGGCCGCGCGGCGGAGTGGGCGAATTTCGGCAACGAGGCCGGCGCCGCCAATCTGGTCGCGTACCAGAAGCGGCTGCGCCGCGAGGACTGGTCGCTGACGCACACCATCGTGCATCCCACCGTCGACAAGGCGACGGGCGACGCGCCCTTCGCCGGCAACGAGGTGGCGCTGCGCAAGGTCGGCGAGACCGCGCACGGCATCGTCGTGCGCGGCGCGCGCGTGCTCGCCACCCTGGCGCCGTTCGCCGACGAGATGGCGGTCTATCCCGCCTCGCCGCTGCCGGAGGGCGCCGACGACTACGCGTTGTCGTTCTGCGTGCCGATGTCGGCGCCGGGCATGAAGTTCATCTGCCGCGACAGCGTCGCCGGCTCGCGGAACCGTTTCGACCATCCGCTGTCCAGCCGCTTCGACGAGCAGGACGCGTTCGTCATCTTCGACGACGTCGAGGTGCCGCGCGAGCGCGTCTTCATCGACGCCAACCGCGCCGTCTACAACAGCGTGATGATGCGCAGCTGGATGCCCAACATCATGCAGCAGACCATGATCCGGGCGCAGACCAAGCTGGAGTTCGCGTGGGGGCTGGCGGCGCGCATGGCCGAGGCGATCAACGCCGCCGACCCGGCGACGCACGCCATGCTGGGCGAGATCCAGACCTACGCCGAGTTCACGCGCTCGGCGATCGTCGCGGCCGAGGCCGGCGCCTTCGACTACGGCGACGGCGTGTGGTTCTGCAAGCTGGCGCCGCTGCACGCGCTGCGCGCGACGCTGCCGCTGTGGTTCCCGCGCGTCAACGAGATCATCCGCCAGATCGGATCGCACAACGTGTTCGCGGCGCCGACGGCGGCGCAGTTCGCCGATCCGGCGCTGCGGCCGCTGATCGACCGCTACATTCCCGGCGCCAAGGGTCTCGACGCCGAGACGCGGGCGCGCGTCTTCCGGCTGGGATGGGATTTCGCCGGCGGGCCGCTGGCCAGCCGCAACGAGCAGTACGAGCGCTTCTACCTGGCGTCGAGCCCGCGCAACCTGCAGCGCGCCCACACGCTGGGCGACCGCGCCCGCGCCGACCGGCTGGTCGACCGGTTCCTGAAGGAGGAACTGGACGGGTGAGCCGCCGACGTCGTCAGGCGACCAGCGGTCCGGTCGGCCGCGACGGCGTCCGCCGGCGCTCCCAGAGCTCGGCCCACCGGTCGAGCGCCGGCCCATAGGCGGACGCGGTCATCGGATTGATCGTCCTCAGGACCTGCGTCAACGCCACGCGCGCGCCGGCCATCGGCAGGATCTTCGCCAGCGCCGCCCAGGCATCGAGAGCCGGCCCGTAGGCCGCGACGGTCATCGGATTGATGGTGCGCAGTATCCCGACAAGGGCGTCGATCGACTTGCCCTCGCCGGCGATCAACGCGTAGCCGAGCCAGGTATCCAGCGCCGGACCGTACGCGGTCGCGGTCAGCGGATTGACCAGCTTGAGGATCTGGACGAGTTCCGCCCGGTCCTTGTGCGACAGGAACACCGCCATCTCGCCCTCCCCCGCCCCAACGATCACGCGGGCGCGGGAGTATCGGTCAGCCGGGGCCGGAAGTGAACGGGCTCTATCGACGGCCGGCGATGATCGCCCCCGGTTCCGGCAGGGCGTCCACCACGCGCCGGCCGGCGGCGGCGGACAGCCGGTCGACCAGGCCGCGCCCCTCCGCGACCCAGGCGCGCGCCGCGTCGATGTCGGCGAAGCCGCCAGCCGGCGGGTCGTCCGGATGGTACGTCGCCTGGAAGCGCGCGTCCCACGCGGCCAGCGCCGCGCGTAGATCGGCGGGCAGATCGAGCGCGTCGATATCGAGAGTGTCGCCGCTGGCCACGTCCCGGAGCGGGCCGCACATCCACGACGGCGCCAGCCGCCATGCGCCGTCGGCGGCGGCGACGAACGCCGGCGCTTCCGCAGCCGGTTCGCATGCAGGCTTCGCGCACCCGCCAGGCGACGGACGGCCGCGCCACCACGCCCACGCCGGGCCGCCGACGAGCGCCAGCCCCGGCGGCGCGATGTCGAGCGCCCAGGCGAGCGGTCCGTCGGGCCAGGATCTGAGCCCATCGGCGGCGGCGAGTCCGATCACCGCGACCGTCGCGGCGACGTACAGCAGCGCCGCCCGACGCGTGCCCCGGCGGCCCGCCGCCTCCGCGTCGCTCTCCGGCGGCAGGGCCCGCGCCGCCCACACGAGATAGGCGATCTGCGAGAGCGAACCGGCGAGGAACAACGCCGGCGCCGACGCCGAGCGCAGGAAAAGCGCCAGCCCGCCCGCCAGCGTCAGACCCGCGCCGAGGACCAGCCAGACCCACCGCGTCCGCTCGACCGGCGACGGCGGGGCCGCGTCGAGCGCCGCCAGCGCGGCGTCCATGAAGCGGTCCGCCGCCATAGCGCGCAGCACCACGACGCCCGCGAACACGTAGAACGCGCCGATCGGATAGGCCACCCAGCTCATCGGGCGGGTTGATACCGTGGATCGCGCCGGAAGTCGCGCGATTGCGCGCAGCCGCGCCGCGCCAGCGAACACCTGGCGCGCGAACCGCCAGCGGTCGGGCACTGAGGCCGACGGCTACTCCGCCGCCAGCTTGCGCGCCGCGCGCGGATCTCGGGTGAGGATGCCATCGGCGAGGTCGCGGTCGATCAGCGAGTCCGGGCGCTCGGCGACGCGGCCGTAGCCGGCGCCGCCGCCGACGAACACCTCCACCGCGTCGCCCTTGCGCAGGTCGACGGCGGCCTTGGAGCGCAGCTCCTGGATCGCGCCGTCGGCGCGGATCACGCGGCACCAGCCGCGCTCGGCCGGCTCGCCGCCGAACAATCCCTCGGGCGCCAGCCGGAAGCGGTCGGAGTAGATGGCGAGCTGGACGTCCTCGCGCAGGATCTCGTAGCGGCGGAAGAAGCCGGCGCCGCCGCGGCGGGCGCCCATGCCGAAGGAGTCCGGCGCCAGCCCGTAGCCGGCGACGCGGAAGAAATCGTAGTCGAGGTCGAGCGACTCGATCGGCGCGTTGGAGCAGTTGCTGAGCGGGCCGTCGACCGCGTCGCAGCCGTCGAGGTCCTTGGAGCCACCGTAGCCGCCGCCGAAGATCTCCAAGTAAACGCTGTAGCCCTTCTCGCCCAGCCGCGAGAGGCAGAACGCCGTGGTGGTGTCGAAGCCGCAGGCGATGACGCGGTCCGGCAGCGCCTGGGCCAGCGCCTTCATCGTCGCGTTGAAGGCGCGGAAGGCGGGCACCATGCGCGCGCGCACGGGCGCCGGCGGTTTCGGATTCATCAGGCTGCCGTAGGGCACCTTGACGGTGATCGGCCGCGCCATGCCCTCGTTGTAGGGGATGTCCGGGCTGGTCAGCACCGACTTCACGCAGGACAGCACGGCGCTGAGGGTCGAGGAGTACGGGCAGTTGAGGTTGCGTTTGACCTGCGCGCAGGTGCCCTCGAAATCGACCTCGACGCCGTCGTCGGAGATCGTGACCTTGACCTTGACCGTCAGCTTCTCGTCGCTCAGCCCGTCGTCGTCGACCGCGTCCTCGCCGTGGAACACGCCCTTCGGCGCCTGCGCGATGGCGGCGCGCACGCGGCGCTCGGCGTAGTCCTGCATCTCGCGCATCACCTCCATCACGAGGTCGGCGCCGTAGCGCGCGCACAGCTCCCTCACGCGGGCGGCGCCGATGTGGTTGGCGGCGAACTGCGCGTTGAAGTCGCCGATCGTCAGATCGGGCACGCGCACGTTGGCGGTGACGAGGCGCTCGAAAGAGCCGCCGTTCCAGTCCGCGTCGAAGCTGTAGCGCGACGGCGGGATGCGCAGCCCTTCCTGGTAGACGTCGGAGGCGTGGATGTTGAGGCCGGGCGCGCCGCCGCCGAGGTCGAGGTGGTGCGCGACGCTGGCGCCGAAGCCCACGACCTGCCCGTCGACGAAGATCGGCGTGAAGATGAACACGTCGGGGATGTGCTGGCCGCCCTCGAACGGGTCGTTGTTGATCAGGAAGTCGCCTTCCCGGAGCGTCTCGACGGGATGGCGCTTGAGGCAGGCGCGCAAGGTCATGCCGATCGGCCCGAGCTGCATCGGGATCAGCTCGGCCTGCGCCACGGTGTTGCCGTCGCGGTCCATCAGGCCCGCCGAGCCGTCGCGCGCCTCGCGCAGGATCGTCGAGTAGGCCGAGCGGATCAGCTTGGCGCCCATCTCGCGCGCCGCCGCCACCAGCGCCTGGCTCACCACCGCGTAGTCGATCGGATTCAAGGCCATGTCAGCTTCCTCTCCGCAATGGCACGCCTGTCATCCCGAACGCAGCGAGGGATCCAGGGACCGCGCCTGGATCCCTCGCTGCGCTCGGGATGACATCTTCCTTCACCACCACCATGTTGTCCTGCGCGTCGACCGTGGCGGTCCAGCCCGGCGGGACGTAGGTGGTGGCGGTGTATCCCTCGACCACCGCCGGGCCGGCGATGACCGCGCCCGCCGCCAGCGCCTCGGCGGCGTGCCGCGCGCAATCGATCCAGCGTCCGCCCTCGAACACGCGGGCGTTCTCGGCGTCGCGCGGCGGCAGGCGGTCGCGTTCCAGCGGCGGCGGCGCGCCGATCGGCAGCGTCGCGCCGACCCGCAGCGCCACGATCTCGACGGCGCGCTCGAGCCCGGCGCCGTGCATGAACATGCGGTGGTGCGCCTCGGCGAAGGCGGCGCGCAGCCACGCCCCGTCGATCGCCGCCGCGCGGTCGGCGGGCACCTCGACCGGCACCTCGAAGGCCTGGCCGACGAAACGCATCTCCAAGGTGTGCGTGTAGACCAGGTCGCCGGCCAGATTCATGTCGACGAACTGCGCCGCCAGCCGCGCCCGCATCTCCGCGAACAGCGCCGTCGCCGCGCCGGCGGCGCGCTCGTCGAGCGCCATCTTGCGCGTGACCGTGTCGAACTTGGTGTAGTCCGACGCCACCAGCCCGTAGGCCGAGATCACGCCGGCGTTGGGCGGCACGACGATGGTGCGGATGCCGAGGTCGTCCGCGACCTTGGCGGCGTGCAGCGGCCCGGCGCCGCCGAACGGCACCAGCACGTAGTCGCGCGGATCGCGGCCGCGCTCGGTCGAGACGAGCTGGATGGCGCGCACGATGTTGGCGTCGGCCAGCCGCAGCGCGCTGGCGGCGGCCTCCTCGACCGACATGCCGAAATGCGCCGCCATCGGCTCGAACGCGGCGCGCGCGGCGGCGGCGTCCAAGGTCATGCGGCCGCCGAGGAAGGAGCCCGGACGGATCGTACCGACGACGATCTGCGCATCGGTCGTGGTCGGCTCGACGCCGCCCTTGCCGTAGCAGGCGGGACCGGGATCGGCGCCGGCGCTGCGCGGTCCGACGCGCAGCATACCGCCGTCGTCGATCCACGCGATGCTGCCGCCGCCGGCGCCCACCGACACGATGTCGAGCACCGGCGTGCGGATCGGCAGGCCGTCGATCTCCGTCTCCGAGGCCAGCGACGGCCGCCCGCTCTCGACCAGGCAGACGTCGGTGCTGGTGCCGCCCATGTCGAACGTCACGAGATCGCGGAAGCCGGAGCGCCGACCTGGCGCGTGGCGCCGACCACGCCGGCGGCCGGACCGGAGTAGAGCGCGGTGATGGCGCCGCGCCGCATCGCCGACGCCGGCAGCCGGCCGCCGTTGGACTGCATCACCGTGAAGCGGCCGGCGAAGCCGTCGCGCGCCAGGGTCCGCTCGAACCGGTCGAGATAGCCGTCGATCACCGGCTGGACATAGGCCGACAGCACCGTCGTCGAGGCACGCTCGAACTCGCGGAACTCGCGCGCGACCTCGTGCGAGCACGTCACCAGCGTGTCGGGCAGCGCGGCGCGGATCAGTTCGGCGAGACGCTTCTCGTGCGCGGGATTGGCGTACGCGTTGAGCAGGCAGACCGCCACGGCGCGGTAACCGCCCGCCGCCAGCGCCGGCAGCAGGACAGCGCGCACGTCGGCCTCGTCCAGCGGGGTCTCCACCCCCGCCGTCGCCGCGCACCCGCTCCGGCGCCTCGAAGCAGTCCCGCCGCCGCACCGGCGGCTCGGGCTTGCGGTAGGCGAGATCGTAGATATTGCGCCGGTCGTGACGTTGCAGGAACAGCAGGTCGCGGAAGCCGGCCGTGGTGACGAAGGCGATCTTGGCGCCCTTCCGCTCCAACACGGCGTTGGTCGCGACCGTGGAGCCGTGGCCGAGGTCGGCGATGGCGGCCAGATCAAGGCCGGAGGCGCGCAGCGCGTCCAAGGCGCCAATATCGGGGCTGCGCGGCGTGCTCGGCACCTTGGTCACGACCACCCGGCCACCGCTGACCGCGACCAGGTCCGTGAACGTGCCGCCGACTTCCACCCCGACCCGCATGAAGCCGCCCCGCGCCTGTGGATGCTTTGAACGCCGGTTCATACTGGGCGCCGGGTCGGTGAAAAACAAACCGATTCCCGGGCTCGGCCGCCCTGCGCCCTCCCGCCAAATGCGGGGCGGTCAAGGAAAGCATTCGCATTGTTGCACTTGCGAATGCTTCGCAATTTCCGAAGCGCCGCACCGCCGCCACAGATTTCGGAGAGTGCGGCGCGACGGCGGAAGGTCGGAGAACGGGCGCGTCCCCACTACATCCGCATCTGCGACGCCCTGCGCGAGAACCGTGCGCGAGGCCACGCCGGAGGGCTGGGCGCCGACCTCTCGATGGAGGGCCCCGGGCGCGACGATCTGATCGGCGCCAGCGCCGCCCGCGAGGCGGCGTCGGACTACGTCTCGCGCCATCTCGTGCGCGAGATCCTCGACGAGATCGAGGAGCGCATCGACTTGCTGGAGACGCAGTTCGAGCCGATCGAGAAGATCCGCCTCCAGAACCACCCGCGAAGCGCGGTGTGACGCCGCGACGGACCCTATCGGCATTTGCGTCATCGTGACGTAGGCTCTGCCGGAACCACGATGGGGGAAGCGGCATGACGCGCGCGATCGACGACCTTCTGAGCGCGGCCGTCGCGTCGGGCGAGGTTCCCGGGGTGGTGGCGATGGCGGCCACCGATTCGGGGATCGTCTACCAGGGCGCTTTCGGCAAGCGCGCGCTCGACAAGCCCGAGGCGATGGGCTTCGACACGACGCTGCGGCTGTTCTCGATGACCAAGGCGATCACCGGCGCCGCGGCGATGCAGCTGGTCGAACAGGGCAAGCTGTCGCTCGACGCCCCGATCGCGGAGCTGCTGCCCGATCTCGCGGCGCCGAAAGTGCTCGAGGGCTTCGACGCCGCCGGCCAGCCGCGGCTGCGGCCGGCCAAGGGCGCGATCACGCTGCGGCAGCTTCTGACCCATACCGCCGGCTTCGGCTACGAGACGTGGAACGCCGACATCAAGCGCTACCAGGAGGTCACCGGCATCCCCGGCCTGTCCTCCGGCAAGCTGTCGTCGATGAACATGCCGCTGACGTTCGATCCCGGTACGGCGTGGGAGTACAGCATCTCGATCGACTGGGCCGGCCGCGCCGTCGAGGCCGCCAGCGGCGAGGACCTCGAGACCTATTTCAAGCGCCATATCTTCGCGCCTCTGGGCATGAAGGACACCGCCTTCATCCAGTCCGACGACCAGCGCGCGCGGCGCGCCACGGTGCACCAGCGCGAGGCCGATGGCGGTCTGCGTCCGATGGTCCTCGACCGGCCCGACCGCGGCGAGTTCTTCGGCGGCGGCGGCGGACTGTTCGGCACGGTGCCCGACTACCTCGCCTTCACCCGCGCCCTGCTGGCCGGCGGCGCGCCGCTGGTCCGGCCGGAGACGATGGCCGAGATGGCGCGCAACAGCATCGGCGATATCGACGTCGTGCCGCTCCAGAGCTTCGTTCCGGAACGCTCCGCGCTCGCCGATTTCTGGCCGGGCATGAAGCAGAAATGGGGCCTGACGTTCCTGATCAACACCGGGACCACGCCGCAGGGCCGCGCGCCGGGCAGCCTGTCCTGGGCCGGGCTGGGCAATCTGTTCTTCTGGGTCGATCCGACCAGGCGCGTCACCGGCGTGTTCGCCACGCAGGTGCTGCCGTTCTTCGATCCGCGCACGATGCGGGTGTTCCGCGACTTCGAGACGGCGATCTACAAGTCGCTGTGACGGAGCGCCGCCCGTGGACCCCTCCCTGCCGTCGCAGGCCCGCGTCGTCATCGTCGGCGGCGGCATCGCCGGGCTGAGCGTCGCGTATCATCTGACCAAGCGCGGCTGGCGCGACGTGCTGCTTCTGGAGCGGCAGAAGCTGACCAGCGGCACGACGTGGCACGCCGCCGGACTGGTCGGCCAGCTCCGCGCCACCCACAATCTCACGCGGCTGGCGAAGTACACCGCCGAATTGTTCGCCGGTCTGGAGGCCGAGACCGGCGTCGCCACCGGCTTCAAGCAGCGCGGCTCTCTGGCGGTCGCGGCGACGGCGGGCCGCTGGGAGGAGCTGCGCCGCGGCGCTTCGATGGCGCGGCACTTCGGCCTCGAAGCGCATCTGCTGACGCCGGCCGAGGCGCGCGCCAAATGGCCGTTGCTCAACGTCGACGATGTCGTCGGCGGCCTGTTCATCCCCAAGGACGGACAGACCAATCCCGTCGACACCGCGATGGCGCTGGCGCGCGGCGCGCGCGATGGCGGCGCCCGCATCGTCGAGGGCGTCGCGGTGACGAACATCGTCGTCCGGAACGGCCGCGCGGCGGGCGTGCGCACCACGGCGGGCGACGTCGCGGCGGAGATCGTGGTGAACTGCGCCGGGTTGTGGGGCCACGAGATCGGCGGCATGGCCGGCGTCGCGGTGCCGCTGCACGCGGCCGAGCATTTCTACGTCGTCACCGAGCCGATCGCCGGCCTGTCGCCGGACACGCCGGTGCTGCGCGATCCCGACGGCGCCAACTATTTCAAGGAGGACGCCGGCAAGCTGCTGGTCGGCTGGTTCGAGCCGGTGGCGCGGCCGTGGGACCACCGCGCGGCGCCGGCCGATTTCGCGTTCGGCACGCTGCCCGTCGACATGGACCACATCGCGCCGCAGCTCGAGAAGGCGGCGCACCGCGTACCGCGGTTCGGCGAGGCCGGCATCCGCACCTTCTTCAACGGCCCGGAGAGCTTCACGCCGGACGACCGCTACCTGCTGGGCGAGGCGCCTGAGCTGCCGGGCTTCTTCGTCGCCTCAGGGTTCAACTCCATCGGCATCCAGTCCTCGGGCGGCGCGGGGAAGGTGCTGGCGGACTGGATCGTGCACGGCCATCCGCCGATGGACCTGTGGGACGTCGACATCCGCCGCGTCATGCCGTTCCAGCGCAACCGCGCCTATCTGCGCGACCGCACGACCGAGACGCTCGGGCTGCTCTACGCCATGCACTGGCCGCACCGCCAGGTCGAGACCGCCCGCGGCGTCCGGCGCTCGCCGCTCAACGACCGGCTGGCGGTGCTGGGCGCCTGCTTCGGCGAGACGGCGGGCTGGGAGCGCGCCAACTGGTTCGCGCCACCCGACGCGTCACCGGAGTACGAGTACAGCTACGGCCGCCAAAACTGGCACGACCACTCCGGCGCCGAGCACCGCGCCGCGCGCGAGGCGGTGGCGCTGTTCGACCAGACCTCGTTCGGGAAGTTCCTCGTGCAGGGACCGGACGCCGAGGCCGCCCTCAACCGCATCTGCGCCAACGACGTCGCGGTGCCGCCGGGGCGCGTGGTCTACACGCAGTGGCTCAATCCGCGCGGCGGCATCGAGGCCGACGTCACGGTCACGCGCCTCGCCGCCGAGGCGTTCCTGGTCGTCACCTCGGCCGCGTGCCAGACGCGCGATCTGACCTGGCTGCGGCGCAACATCCAGCGCGAGGCGCGCTGCGCCGTCACCGACGTGACGTCGGGATACGCCGTGCTCGGCGTCATGGGACCGAATTCGCGCGCGCTCATGGCGCTGATGTGCCCCGACGAGGATTTCTCGAACGCCGCGTTCCCGTTCATGGGTTCGCGCGAGATCGACCTCGCCCACGCCCGCGTACGCGCCTCGCGCCTGACCTATGTCGGCGCGCTGGGCTGGGAGCTCTACGTGCCCACCGAGTTCGCCGCCGGCGTGTTCGACGCGGTGCTGGAGACGGGCGAGGCGCACGGGCTCAGGCTCGCCGGCTACCACGCGATGAACTCGCTGCGACTGGAGGCGGGCTACCGCCATTTCGGCCACGACATCTCCGAGGACACGACTCCGATCGAGGCCGGCCTCGGCTTCGCCGTCGCCTACGGCAAGCCCGGCGGTTTCATCGGCCGCGAGGCGTTGCTGTCCCGGCGCGGCAAACCCGCGCCGCGCCGCCTCGTGTCGGTCGTGCTCGACGATCCCGCGCCGCTGCCGCTGCACGACGAGCCGCTGTGGCGCGACGGCGAGCGCGTCGGCATCACCTCGTCGGGCATGTTCGGCCACACGGTCGGCCGCGGCGTCGGCCTCGGCCACGTCACGCGCGCCGAGGGGGTCGACACCGCCTGGCTGGCGGCCGGAAACTGGGAGATCGAGATCGCGTGCGAGCGCCACCCCTGCCGCGTCTCGCTCAAGCCGCCGCTCGACACCACGAAGGCCGTGCGCGGCTGACCGACGGATGCCGCCTAGGCGCGGCCGACGGTCTCGAGGATCGAGGCGGCGAGCGCCTCGCCCGGGGTCTTGCCGGCCCACACCACGTATTGGAACGCGGGGTAGAACCGCTCGCACTCGCCGATCGCGATCTCGACGAGATCCTCGAGCTGCTCCGGCGACAGCCCGGCCGTGCCGCGCAGCGGGATGGAGTGCCGGAACATCGGCAGGTTCTCCTCCGACCACAGGTCGAAGTGCCCCAGCCACAGCTTCTCGTTCACCATCGCCAGCAGCGCGTGCACCTCGCGGTGCCGCTCCGGCGGGATGCGCACGTCGAAGGCGCAGGTGAAGTGCAGCGCGTGCACGTCGTCGCGCCACGCGAAGAACAGGCGGTAGTCGCACCACCTGCCCGCCACCTCGGCCGCGATCTCGCGATCGCTGGTCCGGTCGAACGGCCAGTCGTTGGCCTGCACGACCCGTTCGATCAGTTCGAGCGGATTGACCGCCTTCGACCGGGTTCTTTCCCGCTGCGACAGCGCCATGCGACGCGTACTCCCCCGGAATCCCGATGGCGACCGCCGGCCGTCTTGTGGTGACGACCTGACCGTCGAAGAGGGTCCATCAAGGACGGATTGTTGCCCCGTATTTTGTGGATCACCGGGTGGGATCCACTTGATCTAGCCTGCCACGCCGCGAATCCGGGCGCAAGAATCCGCGATGTGGATTCGACGGTTTCACCTTGTGGGTAAGGGCTTTTTCGCGTCCAGCGACAGAAAAGAATCAGGATGGCCGGCCGAATTCCGGTCTGCGAATCGCGTCGCCACGATTCAGCGCTGGGCGCCGTCCAGGCGCGCCTCGAGCGCCGCGATCCGGGCCCGCAGCTCCTCGTTCTCCTCACGCGCCTTGACCGCCATCGCCTTGACCACCTCGAACTCCTCGCGGTTGGGCAACTCCATGCCGTCGAGGACGCGCGCGAGCTGGTCGCGCACGCGCTGCTCGACTTCACCGCGCAGCCCGCCGAAGGCGCTGGCGGCGCCGGTCGCGACCTTGGCGATGTCGTCGAGGATGGGGTTTCGGGTCTGCATGGTCGTCGCTCCCGGCGGACGTCTGGGAATGGGCGGGGCCAACTTGCCCATCCGTCGCGATCCGCGCAATGTTCCCGTCGATTCCGCGGGTATTTCCATCGGAGCGCGCATGCCGGTCGTCGAGGCCAATCCGGAGAACTGGGTCTCGGTCGTCCAGGGCGCCGCGCCGGGCATGACCGTCCGCTTGGCGCCGGGACGGTACGGCGCCGGCGAGATCCACGGGCTGCGTGGAAAGGCGGACGCGCCGATCACGCTCGCAGGCGCCGCCGAAAGCGGCTTCGGCATCGACAGCGCAGGCGGTTCCCGCTTCGACGGCGGGACCGCGTTCGAGACCTTCCGCGGCCGGGTCGAGGCCGAATCGGACAAACTGATCCGCGCCGAAAATACCCCGGCGTCTACACGCTGGCAGGCGAGGCAACGCTGCGGCTACGCGACTGCGAGCACGTAGAGATCCGCGACCTGCACTTCGAGAACTGCTGGCCGACGGCGGTCCATCTCGACCAGTGCCGCGACATCCTGTTCGACCGCGTCATGACGCGGGGGTCGAGCTACGCGTTCTACGCCATCGGACGCGAGGCGCGGCCCGCGGCCGAAGGCACGCGCCGCCTGCGATTCCGGCGATGCCACTGGCTCCAGGACGTGACCCGGAACGACCTGTGGAACAAGGTGCGCTGGGCGCAGGTCCACGGCGTCGGCCCCGGCACGGGCGGCTACCGACTCTACGACGGCTCGTTCTTCAACGGCTACGACATACCCGGCGACGTCGAGTTCGACGGCTGCGCCGTCGAGCACGCGTTCAACGGCATCCATTTCTTCAACGAGGACCTCTCCGGCGACCGCGCGTGCGACGTCCACGTCCACGACTGCACCTTCTCCAACGTCCGCGACAACCCGATCGAGCCCGAGAGCCGCGCGCGCAACTGGTGGATCCACCACAACGCGTTCGTCGACTGCCACAAATGGTTCTCGCTGGAGCTGTTCCGCGCCGGCCACTTCTACATCTTCGCCAACACCGGCTGGTTCCGCTCGGCGCCGGGCGCCGAGCCGGACCTTTCCGGCGCCGTGTTCAAACTGCTCGCCCACGAGGACGACATCGGCCGCTACGACGGTCCGATCCACGTCTTCAACAACAGCTGGTGCCTGCGCAGCCACCTTTTCAAGGACGGCGCGCTCGCGCGCCTGCGCCACCACAACAACGCGATCGCGTTCTGCCAATACCTCCCCGGCGAGAAACCGTCCGCCTGCGGCACCGGAAAGCCGTTCGGCAAGCACAAGGAGCCGCGCGGCACCGGCGCCGCGCCGTTCTTCACCAAGGAGTGGCGCAAGCTCGACATCGCCTTCACCAACGACCTTGTGCAGCACGAGGCGTGGCCCGCCGAGCTCCGCCATTGCGGCTACCACCGGCTCGACGGCGTCCACGGCGCGCCGATGTTCGCCGACCCGCTGAACGGACATTTCGAGCTGCTGCCGGACAGCCCCTGCCGCGGCGCCGGCGTCAGGCTCCCGGTCGAGCTTCCCGACGGCACGGTCTGGACGCCGCCGGACCACGTGCCGTTCAACATCGGCGCCGACCAGGACGACAGGGAGGTGTTCAAGGAGCTCACCTTCCGCCGCCTCGCCGACCGGCGCGGGACGTGACCGCTCCGCCTTGCCGCCGCGACTCGGCGGCGCCTATAAGCGCGGCATGATCGTCGTCACCGGCGGCGCCGGGTTCATCGGGTCGTGCCTGGTCGCCGGGCTGGAGCGCGCCGGCGCGCCGAAGGTCGTGGTCGTCGACCGGCTCGACCACGACGCCAAGCGGCTCAACATCGCCAAGCGGGGCAACATCGCGGCCATCGTGCCGCCGGAGGCGTTCGAGGACTTCCTCGAGCGCGACGGACGGCACACGTGTCGGCGATCTACCATCTCGGCGCGATCAGCAGCACGACCGAGACCGACGAGGCGCTGCTGGAGCGCGTCAACGTCGCGCTGCCGCTGTCGCTGTGGCGGTTCTGCGCGGCGCGCGGCGTCCCCTACGTCTACGCCTCGTCGGCGGCGACCTACGGCGACGGCGCGCACGGCTTCGACGATTCCTTCGACGGCCAGTCCCTGCGCCGCCTCGAGCCGCTGAACCCCTACGGCCGCAGCAAGCACCGCTTCGATCTCGAGGTCCTGCGCCTGGTCGCGGCCGGCGCGCCGGCGCCGCCGTCCTGGGCCGGTCTGAAATTCTTCAACGTCTACGGCCCGAACGAACACCACAAAGGCGGCCAGCGCAGCGTGGCGGTGACGCTGTTCGAACGCATCCGCGACACCGGCCGCGCGACGCTGTTCCGCTCGCATAACCCGGCCTACGCCGACGGCGGCCAGCTGCGCGACTTCGTCCATATAGACGACTGCGTCGCGGCGACGCTCTGGCTCGGTGGCCAGCCGCGCGTCGCCGGCCTGTTCAACATCGGCACCGGCCGCGCTCGCAGCTTCCTCGATCTCGCGCGCGCCGTCTTCGCCGCCATGGACCGCCCGGTGGCGATCGACTGGGTCGACACGCCGGCGGCGATCCGCGACCGCTACCAGTACTTCACCGAGGCGCGGATCGAGCGGCTGCGGGCGGCGGGCTACACGCGGCCCTTCACGCCGCTGGAGGACGGCGTCGCGCGCTACGTGCGCGGGTTCCTCGCCACGGGCGACCCGCACCTGTAGCCGCGCGGGTGACAGCCGCGCGCCCGCCTTGTACACCGCGCCGATGCTTCCGCTAGTCATCCCCTTCCCCGAGATCGACCCCGTCCTGTTCGAGGTCGGGCCGTTCGCGATCCGCTGGTACGCGCTGGCCTACATCCTCGGTCTGGTGCTCGCGTGGCGGCTGGCGCGGCGCGTCGTGGCGGCACCGCCCAAAGTGATGACGCCGGCGCACGTCGACGATTTCCTATTCTACGCCGCGATCGGCGTCATCCTCGGCGGACGGCTGGGCTACGTGCTGTTCTACAAGCCCGGCTTCTACCTCGCGAACCCGCTCAAGGCGCTGGCGGTGTGGGAAGGCGGCATGTCGTTCCACGGCGGCCTGCTGGGCGTGGTCGCGGCCGGCCTCTGGTACACTGGACGCCACGGCATCGACCGCTTCCGCTTCGCCGATGTGCTCGGAATCGTGGCGCCGATCGGCCTCGGCCTCGGGCGGCTGGCCAATTTCATCAACGGCGAGCTCTGGGGCCGCCGGACCGACGTGGAATGGGCGATGGTATTCCCGCGCGATCCGCTGCTCGCGCCGCGCCACCCCAGCCAGCTCTACCAGGCCGCGCTCGAAGGCGCGCTGCTGTTCGCCGTCGTCGTCGTCGCGTGGCGCGTCCTCGGCCTGCGCCGACGGCCCGGGTTCATCTGCGGCGTGTTCTTCGCCGGCTACGCGCTGGCCCGCATCACCGGCGAGCTGTGGCGCGAGCCGGACGCCCATCTCGGCTACCTGGCCGGCGGCTGGCTCACCATGGGCATGGTGCTGTCGCTGCCGTTGCTGGCGGCCGGCCTGTGGCTGATCGCGCGCGCGCGCCGCGGGGCGCCGGTCGCGACCGGCGCATGACGACCAGGCTGGCGGATGCGCTGCGCCGGCGCATCGCCACCACCGGGCCCGTCACCGTCGCGGCGTTCATGGCCGAGGCGCTGGCGCATCCGACCCTCGGTTACTACCGCCGTGCCCGCGCGGTCGGCGCCGACGGCGATTTCACCACGGCGCCGGAGATCAGCCAGATGTTCGGCGAACTGGTCGGCGCCTGGCTGGCCGAGCGCTGGATCGCCATGGACCGCCCGGCGCCGGTGCGGCTGGTCGAGCTCGGCCCCGGCCGCGGCACGCTGATGGCCGACGCGTTGCGCGCGACACGCGGCGTCGCCGGCTTCCACGACGCGCTCAGCCTCCACTTCGTCGAGATCGACGCGACGCTGCGCGAGTCGCAGCGCGCGGCGCTGGAGCGCCATCGGCCGGTCTGGCACGAGCGCTTCGACGACGCGCCGGACGACGCGCCGCTGCTGCTGGTCGCCAACGAGTTCCTCGACGCCCTGCCGACGCGCCAGCTCGTGCGCGCGCCGTTCGGCTGGGCCGAGCGCATGGTCGGTCTGGCGTCGGACGGCCGCTTCGTCTTCGCGCTGGCGCCCGGCCCCTCGCCGCTGGCGCCGCTGGTGCCGGCCGATATCGCCGCCGACGCGCGCCCCGGATCGGTGGTCGAGATCTCGACGGCGGCGCGCGCGCTCGCGGCCGCCGTCGCGGGACGCGTCGCGCGCCGCCGCGGCGCGGCGCTGATCGTCGACTACGGCTACGATTGCGGCACCCATGGCGACACCCTGCAGGCGCTGCGCCGGCACGCGAAGATCGACGTCTTCGACTCGATCGGCGAGGCCGACCTGACCACCCATGTCGACTTCGCCGCGGTCGCCGCCGCCGCGCGCGCCGCCGGCGCTGTCGTGGACGGGCCGGCAGGACAGGGCGACTTCCTCGAGGCGCTGGGGATCGCCACCCGCGCCGCAGCGCTGAAGCGCCATGCGAGCCCCGCGCAGGCCGCCGGCATCGACGCCGCGGCGCGGCGCTTGATCGCGCCGGACCAAATGGGCACGCTGTTCCGCGCGCTGGCGCTGCGCGATCCCGCGACCCCGCCGTCGCCGGGTTTCGCGGCCGGCGCGCACCGCCACTCCTCCACGCCGGACGGGACGGAACCGTGATCGCCTCGCAAGCCCTGTCCCGCGTGCCGCACGTGCGCCACGCCTTCTTCACGCGCGAGGGCGGGGTCAGCGACGGCATCTTCGCGTCCTTGAACTGCGGTTACGGATCGGCCGACGCGCCCGCCAACGTGGCCGAGAACCGCGCCCGCGCCGCCGGCCGCCTCGGCCTCGCCGCCGACCGCCTCCTGACGCTGCACCAGATCCACTCCGCGCGGATCATCCATGTCGACGGCGCCAATCTGTGGCGTTCACCCGGCGCGCCGCAGGCCGACGGCATGGTGACGACGGTGCCGGGAATCGCCCTGGGCGCGCTGTCGGCCGATTGCGCGCCGGTCCTGCTGGCCGATCCCGGCGCGCGCGTGATCGGCGCCGCGCACGCCGGCTGGCGCGGCGCGCTGGGCGGCGTGGTCGAGGCGACGGTGGCGGCGATGGAGGCGCTGGGCGCGCGGCGCGACCGCGTGCACGCCGCCATCGGTCCGTGCATCGCGCGCGACTCCTACGAGGTCGGTCCCGAGTTCCCGGCGCCGTTCCTGGCGCAGGATTCCGGCAACGCCGGCTTCTTCGCGCCGGCGGCGCGCGCCGGCCATTCCATGTTCGACCTGCCCGGCTACCTGCTGCGCCGCCTGCGTCTGCTCGGCGTCGCGGTCGCCGAGGACAGCGGCCACGACACGCTGGCGAACGACCGCCAGTTCTTCAGCTACCGGCGCAACACGCTGAACGGCGAACGCGAGTACGGCCGCGGGTTGTCGGCGATCGCTCTGGTCGACTGAGGCGCGGCGCCATGCCCTACCTCGTCATGCTCGGCGCGATGTGCCTCCTCGGCATGGTGGCGACCTGTGCGCTGCTCTAGCGCCGCGCGCGCGGCGCTCGCGGCGATCCTGGCGGCGGCCGTCCTCGCGGCATGCGGCGGCACGCCGAAATCCGCCTCCGATCCGGAGCGCCGCGCCCGTCAATTGCCGCCGCCCGGGAGCGGCCGCGAGCCCGTCGAGCTGGTGTTTCCGCCGCCGGTCGGCCCGCGGCCGGACTTGGCCGCCAAGATGGCGGCCGCCGTCGCCGTGGCGCTGCGCGATTACGGCATCGTCGCCCTGCCGATCCGCGGCGACGACACCGCGACGGCGCCGGCGGCGCGGCGCGTCGACTCGACGGTGCGCACCGGCGATCTCGCGGGCGACGTCCGCATCGACATCCTGTGGACGATCCGCGACCCGGCCGGCAAGGCGCCAGCGACGATCGAGCAGTCGGTGATCGGCACGCCGCGGGAGTGGTACGACGGCGACGACCGGCTGGTCTCGCGCATCGCGCAGCAGGCCGCGTTCCGCATCGCCCGCCTGCAGGGCCGCGCCGATCCGCGCTTCGCGCCGCTCTCGGTGCTGGCCGAGGCGACGCCGCACCTGCCGGCCGAGCCCGCTGCGCCGCCCGAGCCGCCCGGCGTGACGCCGGCGTCGCTGAAGCCGACGGTGTCGCCAGCGGCGTCAGCCGCGCCCGGCGGCGGGCCGGTGTCGGCCGCCGCCGTGTCGGCGCCGCGCGTGCGCGTCATGGCGGTCACCGGCGCGGGCGACGAGGGCAACCGCGCGCTCACCTCGGCGATGCGCCGGGCTCTGGGCGAAAGCCAGATCGTGCTGGTCGACCAGAACGAGCCCGGCGGCTTCCAGCTCCAGGGCACGGTCGAACTCGGCGCCGCGGTCGAGGGCCGCCAGCGGCTGACGATCCGCTGGGTCCTCAAGCGCGGCGACGGCGCCGAGGTCGGCGACCTCGCGCAATCGAACAACGTGCGCGCCGGCAGCCTGACGGGGCATTGGGGCGAGTTGGCCCCGATCATCGCGCTGGCCGCGTCGGAGGGCGTCGTGACGCTCCTCAACCGCGCCCGGTGACCGCCGCGATGGGCCCGGGGCCGCGGCGGCGCGACGCCCCCGCTTCCATCTGTTGATGATGTCGGCGCTTGTGTTGCGCCCCTCCGCGAAGGTGGCTATGTTCCGCCGCGCTACGGTCGGGGCGTAGCGAAAACGGTCGATATTTCAAGGTGTTGACCGGGTGGACGCGAAGCGTTCGGGGGCTGCGGCATGAAGATTCTGACCGGCAACAGCAACCGGCCGCTGGCCGAGGCGATCGCCACCGCGCTGGGGCTGCCGCTGGTCAAGGCCAACGTCCGACGCTTCGCCGACATGGAGGTCTTCGCCGAGATCCTCGAGAACGTGCGCGGCGAGGACATGTTCGTCCTGCAATCGACGTCGTTCCCGACCAACGACAACCTGATGGAACTGCTGATCATCGTCGACGCGCTGCGCCGCAGCTCGGCGCGGCGGATCACGGCCGTCATGCCCTACTACGGCTACGCCCGGCAGGACCGCAAATCGGGCCCGCGCACGCCGATCTCGGCCAAGCTGGTGGCCAACCTGATCGTCCAGGCCGGCGCCGACCGGGTGCTGACGATGGATCTGCACGCCGGCCAGATCCAGGGCTTCTTCGACATCCCGCTCGACAACCTCTTCGCCGGCCCGATCTTCACCGACGACATGGCCAAACGCTACAAGGGCGCCAACCTCATGATGGTGTCGCCCGATGTCGGCGGCGTGGTGCGCGCCCGCGCGCTGGCCAAGCGCCTCGACGTCGATCTGGCCATCATCGACAAGCGCCGCGAGCGGGCCGGCGTGTCGGAGGTGATGAACGTCATCGGCGAGGTCGAGGGCCGCCACTGCATCCTGGTCGACGACATCGTCGATTCGGCCGGCACGCTGTGCAACGCCGCCGTGGCGCTCAAGAGCGCCGGCGCCACCGGCGTCTCGGCCTACGTCACCCACGGCGTGCTGTCGGGCGGCGCGGTCGCCCGCGTCGCGGCCTCGCCGATCACCGAGATGGTGATCACCGACAGCATCCAGGCGACCGAGGCGGTGCGCGGCTCCCAGAACATCCGCCAGCTCTCGATCGCCCCGCTGATGGCCGAGGCGATCCGCCGGATCAGCGACGAAAGCTCGGTGTCGAGCCTGTTCGACTGACAAACGTGGAAGGGCGCGCGTCCCGGCCGCGCCTCCCACCCACCATTGACGCCCGTCCCCGAATCGTGTTGAACCACCCCGCCGCCGCCGGGCTTCCGTCCGGCGGCGCGCACGTTCGTGGGCGCGGCACCCCTGGAGGCCGGTCCGGGACGGAGCGGGCCGGGATATCCCCGGTCCGTGGCGACGGCGCCCGCGGGCGCCTAGAGGAGAAGCGGACGATGTCCGAGACCACCACCATCACCGCGAAGAAGCGGGACCGGGCCGGTAAAGGGGGCGCCCGGGCCGCGCGTCGCGACGGCCTGATTCCGGCCGTGATCTACGGCGACAAGCAGCCTCCCCTGCCGATCTCGGTCGAGCCCAAGCAGCTGTTGCGGCGCATCGGCCGCGAGGGCTTCTACAACCACCGCATCGAGATCGACGTCGAGGGCACCAAGCTCGACGTGCTGCCGCGCGACGTGCAGCTCGATCCGGTGACCGACAAGCCGCTGCATTTCGACTTCCTGCGGATCGGCGCCAACTCGATCATCACGGTCGACGTGCCGGTGCACTTCCGCAACGAGACGGCGTCGCCCGGCATCAAGCGCGGCGGCATCCTCAACATCATCCTGCACTCCATCACCGTGCGGACCCGGGCGGACATGATCCCGGAGTTCTTCGAGGTCGACCTGACCGGCCTCGAGATCGGCGACACGGTGCACCGCTCGACCCTGAAGCTGCCGGAAGGCGTCAAGGTCCTGAGCCGCGAGTCCGACGCCACCGTGGCCTCGATCGCGCCGCCGACCGTCGGCCGCGAGGCCGAGGCCGCCCCGGCGGCGGCGGCGGCGGCTCCGGCGGCGGGCGCCGCTGCCGCCGCCCCGGCGGCCGGTGGCAAGGCGCGGCAGCTCCGGCCGCCGCCAAGGCCCCGGCCGGCAAGAAGTAGGGCGGCGCGCGCCGCCCCGACGCCATGCTGCTGCTGGTCGGGCTCGGGAATCCCGGGCCCAAACACGCCGCGCAGCGTCACAACATCGGCTTCATGGCGGTGGACGCGATCGTCCGCCGCCATGGCTTCTCGACGTGGCGCAAGCGCTTCCAGGGCGAGACCGCCGAGGGCACGCTCGGCGGCGAGAAGGCGCTCGCGCTCAAGCCGCAGACCTACATGAACCTGTCCGGCCAATCGGTCGGCGAGGCGGCGCGGTTCCTCAAGATCGAGCTGAAGGACATCGTGGTGGTCCACGACGAGCTCGACCTGGCGCCGGGCCGCATCCGCGTGAAGACCGGCGGCGGCGCCGGCGGCCATAACGGGCTGCGCGACATCGACGCCCATCTCGGCCGCGACTACCGCCGGGTGCGCGTCGGCATCGGCCATCCCGGCCACAAGGACCTGGTGCTGGGCTACGTGCTGCAGGATTTCGCCAAGGCCGAGCGCGAGGGCTGGCTGCCGAAGGCGCTGGACGCGATCGCCTCGGAGGCGCCGCTGCTGGCCACCGGCGCCGTGGTCGACGACGAGAAGTTCATGAGCCGGGTCGCGTTCCTCGTGCACCCGCCGGCGCCGAGGCCGGCGAAGGAGCCGAAGGCGGCGGCCGACCCGACGACGACCGCGATTCCGACGGCCGGACCGGCCAAGAAGGACTGATCATGGGTTTCAATTGCGGCATCGTCGGCCTGCCCAACGTCGGCAAGTCGACGCTGTTCAACGCGCTGACCGCCACCCAGGCGGCGCAGGCGGCGAACTATCCGTTCTGCACCATCGAGCCCAACGTCGGGCGGGTGGCGGTGCCCGATCCGCGGCTCGACAAGCTGAGCGCGATCGCCGGCTCGGCCAAGATCGTCCCGACGCAGCTGGAGTTCGTCGACATCGCCGGACTGGTGAAAGGCGCCAGCAAGGGCGAGGGCCTGGGCAACCAGTTCCTCGGCAACATCCGCGAGGTCGACGCCGTCGCCCAGGTGCTGCGCTGCTTCGAGGACGGCGACATCACCCACGTCGCCGGCACCATCGATCCCGTGCGCGACGCCGAGATCATCGAGACCGAGCTGATGCTGGCCGACCTCGACAGCCTCGAGAAGCGCCTGCCCAACCTGCAGAAGAAGGCCAAGATCGGCGACAAGGAGGCGGCCGCCGAGGCCGCCATCATGGAGCGCGTCGTGGCGGCGCTGCGCGACGGACGGCCGGCGCGCACCGTCGAGGTGTCGAACGAGGAGCGCGCCGTCGTGCGCCGCATGCAGCTGCTGACCGCCAAGCCGCAGATGTTCGTGCTCAACGTCGACGAGGCCTCGGCGGCGACCGGCAACGCCATCAGCGCGCGCGCGGCCGAGTACGCGAAGTCGGTCGGATCGCCGCACGTCGTGATCTCGGCGGCGATCGAGGCCGAGGTGGCGCAGCTGCCGGCCGGGGACCAGGCCGAGTACCTCGCCTCGCTCGGGCTCAAGGACACCGGCCTGAACCGGGTCATCGCCGCCGGCTACGAGCTGCTCGATCTGGTGACGTTCTTCACGGTCGGGCCGAAGGAGGCGCACGCCTGGACGGTGCGCCGCGGCTCGAAGGCGCCGCAGGCCGCCGGCGCCATCCACACGGATTTCGAGAAGGGCTTCATCCGCGCCGAGACCATCGCCTACGACGACTACGTCGCGTTCAACGGCGAGTCGGGCGCGCGCGACGCCGGCAAGCTGCGGCTCGAAGGCAAGGAATACGTCACCCACGACGGCGACATCTACCACTTCCGCTTCAACGTCTGACGCCGGCTTCATGCCGAGCGCCATCGCATAGGCTGCGTTCTTCCCGGTCTTCCCCGTCATCGGGGAAAAGGTGCCGGAAGGTACGCCGCGGCGGGGATGAGGGGCCTTCGCCCTCACCGTCGGCCGGAGTGTCCGTGCCCCACGACGACGATCGTACTTGGCGGCGGCGCCGCGCCCCTCATCCGGCGCCACGCGCCACCTTCTCCCCCGATGACGGGGGAGAAGGGAAGACAGGCCGAAGACCGTGGACGGGCACCCACCGACTTTTTCGGGCCCGCGTGCCTTCTCGGCTCCGGCCGTAGGCGACAGTACAAAGGCCGCGCCCGTCCCGGTCAGGCCAGGTCGAAGCGGTCGAGATCCATCACCTTGGTCCACGCGGCCACGAAGTCGCGCGCGAACTTCGCGCCGGCGCCGTCGCAGGCGTAGACCTCGGCCAGCGCCCGCAGCTGCGAGTTCGACCCGAAGACGAGATCGACGCGGGTGCCGGTCCACTTCAACGCGCCGCTGGCGCGGTCGCGTCCTTCGAACACGCCGTCGGCGTCCGCAGCCGCCGACCACACCGTGCCCATGTCGAGCAGGTTCACGAAGAAGTCGTTGGTGAGGACCTCCGGCCGCGTCGTGAGGACGCCGTGCTTCGACCGTCCGGCGTTCGCGTCCAGCGCCCGCAGTCCGCCGACCAGGACCGTCATCTCGGGCGCGGTCAGCGTCAGCAGCTGCGCGCGGTCGACCAGCAGCGCCTCCGCCGGCGCGCGCGGGCCCGCCTTGACGTAGTTACGGAACCCGTCGGCGACCGGTTCGAGCGCGGCGAAGGATTCGACGTCCGTCTGCTCCTGCCAAGCGTCCACGCGTCCCGGCGTGAACGGGACCGCCACGTCGTGTCCGGCGGCCTTCGCGGCGCGCTCGACGGCCGCGCAGCCGCCGAGCACGATCAGGTCGGCGAGGGAGACGGCCTTGCCGCCGCCCTGCGCGTCGTTGAACGCCTTCTGGACCGCCTCGAGCTTCTCGATCACGGACGATAGACGGGCGGGCTGGTTGACCTCCCAGTCCTTCTGCGGCGCCAGGCGCAGGCGCGCGCCGTTCGCTCCGCCGCGCTTGTCGGAGCCGCGGAACGTCGACGCCGACGCCCACGCGGTCGAGACCAGGTCTGAGATGGAGAGCCCGGAGGCGAGGATCGCCTCCTTCAGCGCCGCGACGTCGCGCGCGTCGATCGGCAGATGCGTGGCCTCCGGCAGAGGGTCCTGCCACAGCAGCTCCTCGGCCGGCACGAGCGGGCCGAGATAGCGCGAACGCGGGCCCATGTCGCGGTGCGTCAGCTTGTACCAGGCGCGCGCGAAGGCGTCCGCGAACTGGTCGGGGTTCTTGTGGAAGCGGCGCGAGATCGGCTCGTAGATCGGATCCATCCGCAGCGCGAGGTCGGCCGTCGTCATGATCGGCGCGTGCCGCTTCGACGGGTCGTGCGCGTCCGGCACCGTGGTCGCCGCCGCCGGATTGGTCGGCACCCACTGCCAGGCGCCGGCCGGGCTCTTCACGAGATCCCAGTCGTAGCCGAACAGCGTGTCGAAGTAGCTGTTGTCCCATTTGATCGGCGTCGGGGTCCACGCGCCCTCGATGCCGCTGGTGATCGTGTGCGCGCCCTTGCCCGTGCCGAAGGAGCTGAGCCAGCCGAGGCCCTGCGCCTCGAGCGGCGCGCCCTCGGGCTCGCGGCCGACATGCGACTCGGGGCCGGCGCCGTGGCATTTGCCGAAGGTGTGGCCGCCGGCGACCAGCGCGACGGTCTCCTCGTCGTTCATCGCCATCCGCGCGAAGGTCTCGCGGATGTCGCGTCCCGCCGCGACCGCGCTCGGCACGCCGTTCGGCCCCTGCGGGTTCACGTAGATCAGGCCCATCTGGACGGCGGCCAGCGGATCGTCGAGCTGGCGGTCGCCGCTGTAGCGCTTGTCGCCGAGCCAGGTGCGCTCGGCGCCCCAGTAGATGTCCTCTTCCGGCTCCCACACGTCGACGCGCCCGCCGCCGAAGCCGAAGGTCTTGAAGCCCATCGACTCCAGCGCGACGTTGCCGGCCAGGATCATCAGGTCGGCCCACGAGATCGCGTCGCCGTACTTCTGCTTGATCGGCCACAGCAGGCGGCGCGCCTTGTCGAGGTTCGCGTTGTCCGGCCAGCTGTTGAGCGGCGCGAAACGCTGCTGGCCCGCGCCGCGCCGCCGCGGCCGTCGCTCGTGCGGTAGGTGCCGGCGCTGTGCCACGCCATGCGGATGAAGAGCGGGCCGTAGTGGCCGTAGTCGGCCGGCCACCATTCCTGCGAGTCCGTCATCAGCGCGTGGAGGTCCTTGCGCAGGGCCTCGAGGTCGAGCTTCTTGAACGCCTCGGCGTAGTCGAACGCCGCGCCCATCGGATCGGACTTCGCGGAGTGCTGGTGCAGGACCGCGAGGTTCAGCTGGTCCGGCCACCAGTCGCGGTTCGACCGCCGCCCGGACATCGCGCCGGGACGGGCGCCGTGGACCACTGGACATTTGCCGGCGTTGCCGGCGTCACTTCCGCTCATAGCTCTCTCCGATCGCAGTTGGGGTGGTTGAACAGGGTCCGCGGTCGATGGCCGAGGATTCCCCGAAGGGCCCTCCGGCCTCGATACCCGCGCGCCGCCCATTGACGATATGGGGAGCGCGCGGGCGGATGTCAGGCCGCCGCGTCGAGCGCCGCCGCGCGGTCGAAGGCCGGGAGGCGCCGCCGACGGTCGGCATGGGAGATCCTTTCCAGGTGGTCGATGCGCCTCAAGCGCCCCCGACGATGTAGACGTCCGGACATCAGCGTACTAATTGATTGATATCATGTTTATGATCGATTAATTCGATGATCGACCTGCCAAGCCCGCGCCAGCTCCGCTACCTCGTCGCCATCGCCGACACCGGCGGCTTCGGCCGCGCCGCGGCGCGCTGCGCCGTGACCCAGTCGACGCTCAGCGCCGGCATCAAGGAGCTCGAGGCGACCCTCGGCGCGACCCTGATCGAGCGCCGCCGCGGCGGCCCCGCCTTCACGCCGGCCGGGGAGCGCGTGCTGGAGCGCGCCCGGCGCCTGCTGGCCGACTCGGAGGAGCTGGTCGAGCTGGCGCGCGACGAGGCCGAGCCGCTGGCCGGCGCGTTGCGCGTCGGCGTGATCCCGACGGTGGCGCCCTACCTGCTGCCGCGCCTGCTGCCGCGCCTGCGGCGGCGCTTCCCGAAGCTGCGGCCGTTCCTGGTCGAGGAGCGCACCGCGACCCTGGTGGCGCAGCTCGACGCCGCCGCGATCGACGTGGCGCTGATCGCCCTGCCCTACGACCTGCCGCGTCTGGCCGCGTTCGACTGCTTCGAGGACCGCTTCGTGTTCGCCGCGCCGCGCGGGCATCCGCTGCTGGCGCGCGCGGCGGTGGGGTTGGCGGCGCTGCGCGCCGAGACGGTGCTGCTGCTGACGGAGGGCCACTGCCTGCGCGACCACGCGCTGTCGGTGTGCCGGCTCGACGCCCGCGAGACGGCGCGCGCGGTCGAGGCCACCAGCCTCTCGACCCTCATCCAGATGGTCGATTCCGGGCTGGGCGTGACCTTGCTGCCGGCGATGGCGGTGGCGGCCGGCGCGTTGCGCGGCATGCGGGTCGAGACGCGGCCGCTGGAGGACCGCGAGGCGTCGCGCCGCATCGGGCTGGCGTGGCGCGCCACGTCGCCACGGGCGCCGCATTTCCGCCTGCTCGGCGAGGCGGTGCGCGACGTCGCCGGCGTCCAGCAGGATACCGTTGCGCGCGCGGCGGAAAAATCCCATCGTCGGACGGCGCGATGAACGCCGCCACCGGGGGCCCGATGCCCGTCAATGTCCCGACCGCGAACCGACGCCGACGCCGCCTTCCCCGCCGGATGGCGCGAGGACGATGACGCGCGCCCAGCGTCGTTCGTCGGGCCGCGCCGGGTGCGCGGCCTTTTCATTTTCGGAACCATCGCAGCGATTGGACTCCACCATGACCGGAGACACGACCATCAGACGGGCGACGCCCGCCGACGCCGCCGCGGTGCGGGCGCTGACCCGCGCGGCCTACGCCAAATGGGTGCCGCTGATCGGCCGCGAGCCGCTGCCGATGGCGGCGGACTACGACCACGCCGTCGCGGCGCACCTCGTCGACCTGCTGGAGTCCGGCGGCGAATTGCTGGCGCTGATCGAGACGATCCCCGAGGCCGACCACCTACTGATCGAGAACGTCGCGGTGCGGCCCGACCAGCAGGGCAAGGGTCTCGGTGAACGCCTGCTGGCGCACGCCGACGAACTCGCCCGGACGCTCGGCTTCGACGAGTTGCGGCTCTACACCAACGCCGCCTTCGCCGCGAACGTGGCGTTCTACGCCAAGCGCGGCTACGCGGAGCACCGGCGGACGACGGCCGCGATCGGCACCACCGTCTTCATGCGCAAGCGCCTGGCGTAGCCATACCCGGCCCCGCTTGGCGGCGCTCGCTTGGTTTCAGCGCCGCGCGAACGACCCCACTGTCATCCCGAGCGCCGCGAGGGATCCAGGGAACCGCGCCTGGATCCCTCGCGGCGCTCGGGATGACAAGTGGATGGGTGGCCGGCCGCGCGCTGAAAGCGCGCGACAGCTCGCGCCCCGCCCGTCGGGCGGCCGACGGCGCGCCGGAGCGGCGCGCCCTACGAGCGCGCGGCGGCGGCGTCGCGCATCAGGGCGCCGATGGCGCGGTCGTCGGCGCCGGGCCGCGCCAGCAGCGCCTCGCCCGCGCCGCGCTGGTCGGCGGGCGTGCGGTTCTGGCCGAGCTTCGACTTCCCCTCAAAGCGCGTCACCTTCATCGTGAAGGCGGTGATGCCCTTCATCATCGCCAGCGCCTTGCCCGGCGCCATCTTGTCGATGGTCCACGGCTTCGGCAGCCCGGCCTCGAAGTACGCCGACAGCTTCGCGACGATCTCCAACGCCGCATGGTCGTCGGCCACCGGCACCGGCACGCCGTGGGCGTGGACCGCCTGGTAGTTCCAGGTCGGCACCATGTCGGCGGACTCGTACCAGGTCGGCGAGATGTAGGCGTTGGCGCCGTGGAACACCGCCACGACCGGCTTGCCGTCGAAAAGACGCTGGTGCGGATTGGCGCGCGCCAGATGGCCGATCAGGATCCCGTCGGCGCTGCCGTCCTCCTCGTGGATCAGCGGCACATGCGAGATCATCGCCGCGCCATCGGCGCCGGTCGAGATCACGGTGGCGAAGGGACGCGCGCGCATCAGCGCCCGGATCGCCTCGGCGTCGGTCAGGCTGAACATCGCCGGCACGTACATCGTCGACTCCCTCGTTCCGCGCGTCCCCGCGCGGGGCGGCTATCTGGGACCGCCGCGCCGCCGCCGCAACGGCAACGCGGCCCACCGGGACAAGATAATTGTCCGGCCGTCGCGATCCGCCCTATTCTGCCGCGTCCAATTCACCGGAGGAAACCATGGGCGAGATGATCAAGCTCAAGAGCAAGGACGGCGTCGAGATCGGCGCCTATCTGGCGACGCCGACCGGCGCGCCGAAGGGATACGTCGTCGTCGTGATGGAGATCTTCGGCGTCAACCACCACATCCGCGCCGTGACCGACCGGCTGGCCGCCGACGGCTACGTGGCGCTGGCGCCGGCCTTCTTCGACCGCATCAAGCCCGGCATCGAGCTGGGCTACACGGCGGAGACCATCGCCGAGGGCCGCGGCCACGTGATGGGGCTGGGCATGGAGAAACCGCTGGCCGACGTCGAGGCGGCGATCGCGGCCCTCAAGGCCAAGGGCGCGAAGAAGGTCGGGATCACCGGCTTCTGCTGGGGCGGCACGGTGACCTGGCTGTCGGCCTGCAAGCTCGGCGTCTACTGCGCCGTCGGCTACTACGGCGGCGGCATCCACGGCGCCCGCGCCGAAACGCCGAAATGCCCGACCATGCTGCATTTCGGCGACAAGGACGCGCACATCCCGATGACGCACGTCAACGAGCTGCGGTCGCTGCATCCCGGGGTGACGATCTACGACTACGCCGCCGACCACGGCTTCCACTGCGACGAGCGCGGCAGCTTCGACGCGGCGGCCGCCAAGACGGCGTACGGCCGGACGCTGGAGTTCTTCGCGAAGCATCTGGGGTAGCGCGAATCGCGCGCCGTCGCCGCTGACGACGGGCAGGGATCGAGCGAGTGTGGGCCGAGCCGGTTATGGTAGTTCCGCGGAAATACCATAACCGTGTCCGAACCATAGACTCGTCGAATGGAGCGGGCGCTCCGATGATGGGACCCCTAGGCGGGCAATCGTCGTGCCATGGTCGCTCTCTACTCGTTTGCTTTTCGTGGCCAGGACGCGGTGGGTGTCCCGTAGGACGCCGTGCCTTTCCGGGCGAGACCGCGTACCGCGACACTTGGACCGCATACCGCGCCAGCTATCGGTGGTCGCGGAATGGACGCGCACCGGCGCTTGTAAGCGGGGCACCGCGTCCTGTAGCGCTATGGCTCGAACGCGCCCCGACGACGCGCGCGGCGCCCGTCAGAACTCGCCGATGTCGGCGAACACCTTCTTGATGTTCAGCGGCATCTTCGGATCCGTGCCGTCGAAGCCGAGGCCCGAGCCGACGCCGGGGTTGGCGGCCCGGAACCGCTTGTTCAGCTGGAAGATCATGCTGCTCCGGCTGACGGCGTTGCCGAACGGGAGGACCACCCCCGGCGGATCGACGAGCTTGGCGCCCAGCGCCTGCTCGCAGTCGCCGCGGAAGTACAGCAGCCAGTAATGCGTCTGGCGGCCGAACGCGCCATCGGCGGTCATCGGCGCTCCAAGCGGCGCGACCCCGCCGCGGTAGGCGCCGATCAGGAGGTACTGGACCACGATCAGATCGGACCGGCCGTTGTTCGCCGCCGCGCCCTTGCCGGGCACCTGTCCGACCTGGTTGTGGAGATCGTACAGGCCGACCATCCCCTCGGTCGGTCCCCCGAATGTCCGTTTGAACGCCATTTCCCGTCTCCCCGTCGACGCTGTCCACGCAGCATCAACCGCCGGGGCGGCGGAAAATTCCCGAACTGGGCGAGCCTTCGCTTATTTATTTCATGGCCAGCGCTGGCGCTCAGTTGGCCAGCCGGGCGCGGCGGTGCTCGTAGGTCTGGAGATGGGCGTAGGCGAAGCGCAGGTTCGGCGTGGCGATGCCGGCGGCGCGGGCGCGGGCCAGCAGGTCGCCGACGATGTGGTCGGCCTCGACGCGGCCGCCCTTCTCGAGGTCGTGCAGCAGCGAGGCGGCGAACAGCGATCCCTTCACCAGCAGGATGCCCTCGACGATCTTGAGCGCCTTGGCCGACGGCTCGTGGCCGGCGGCCGATGCGACGCGGCGGCACTCCTCGATGGTCTCGCGGATCAGCGCCTCGCCGTCGGTGGCGGCGAGGATGTCGCCGACCGGCCCGCGCATGGCGCAGGTCATCGACGCCAGGGTGCCGAGCATCAGCCACTTGTCCCACATGTCCTGGACGATGTCGGCGTTGAGGCCGCCGTCGAAGCCGGCCGCCTTCCGCGCCGCCTCCAGCGCCACCAGCGCGGCGCGGGGCGCGCCGGTGGCGGCGCGCTCGCCGTAGCTCAGCGCCGCGAACGGGCTGGTGTGCACGATGGTGCCGTCGGCCGCCATGGTCGTGCCGATGCGGGCGACGCCGCCCAGCACCCTGGGCGCGCCGAAGCGGGCGTCGAGCACGTCGAGATGGCGCATGCCGTTGAGGGTCGGCAGGATCGCGGTGTGGGCGCCGACCGCCGGCGCGATGGCCTCGATCGCGGCGTCGAGGTCGTAGGCCTTGCAGGTCAGCAGCACGAGGTCGTAGGGCCCGCCCCGCCCGCCATCGGTCACCGCCTCGACCTTGAGCGTGGCGTCGCCCTTCGTGCTCTTGATCCTGAGCCCGTCGCGCGCCAGCGCCGCCGCGCGCGCCTCGCGCACCAGGAACGTCACGTCGGCGCCCCCCTGCTGGAGCCTGCCGCCGAAATACCCGCCGACCGCGCCGGCGCCGAGGATGAGGAGTTTCATGGGTGCTCGATGGATTGATTGGTGGATGGATCGATCGCGGAATTAGGCCCTCTCCGCCCGCGCGAGCGGGGGGAGAGAGAGGGGACCCATGCGAAGCATGGGGAGGGTGAGGTGGGTCGTCGGACCAGGCGGTGTCGGCTCAGGGTGTCTCAAGACGTTTCCAGAGCCGATATCAACTCTCGCACGAACACCACCTCACCCTCCCCATCGCCGACGCGATGGGTCCCCTCCCTCTCCCCCGCTGCGCGGCGGAGAGGGCAATTTCTACCCCCGCCCGTCCAACCAGCCGCGCAGCCAGTCGACGAGGTCGTCGGTCTGGTGGTGGATGTGGTCGAGCGGGACGCCGGCGGCGCGCTGCGTGCTCTCCGGCGTGCGGATCCACACCGTGCGCATGCCCAGTTCGGCGGCCGGCCGCAGATTGACCGCGATGTCGTCGAGCATGGCGGCGCGCGCCGGATCGACGCCGTAGCGGGCGCAGACGTCCTTGTAGACCACCATCTCCGGCTTGGGCACGTAGTCGGCGGCGACGATGTCGTAGATACCCTCGAAATGATGGCCGACGCCGAGCCGCTCCAGCACGCGCTCGGCGTGCTTCACGGTGCCGTTGGTGAACACGATCTTACGGCCCTCGAGCCGCGTCAGCGCGTCGTCGAGCTCGGGGCTCTCGGGCACCGGCGCGTAGTCGATGTCGTGGACGTAGTCGAGATACGCCGGCGCGTCGACCTTGTGCTTCGTCATCAGCCCGCGCAGCGAGGTGCCGTAGGTCTTCCAGTATTCCTTCTGGACCTTCTTGGCCTCGTCGACATGCACGTCGAGCAGCCGCGAGATGAACTCGCCGATCCGCCGGTCGGTCTGCGCGAAGAGATCGCAGCGCGCTGGATACAGCGTGTTGTCGAGGTCGAACAGCCACGTCTCGGGCCGCTCCGGAGGGGTCGTCGCCATGCCGCCCGTGTAGCCGCCGCAAGCAGAGTTGTCGAGGCGATGGCGGGGCGGGTGCATCGCTCGTCAGAAGCCCTCTCCGCCGCGCAGCGGGGGAGAGGGAAGGGACCCATGCGAAGCATGGGGGAGGGTGAGGTGGTCATTGCGCCGTTTGCGGCGTTCGATATCAACGCTCGGTGATCGTGCAATCGACATCACCGTCGATACAACCACCACCTCACCCTTCCCGCGCTTCGCGCGGGCCCCTTCCCTCTCCCCCGCTGCGCGGCGGAGAGGGAAATTCACGCCGCCTTCGCGCGTCCCGTCACGCGGCGGAACAGGCCGAACACAAGGCGGACCATCTTCGGCAGCAACCAGAGCATGATCACGATCACGACCGCGAGCAGGCCGAGGAAGATCGCGGCGTGCTTGAGCGCCAGCCACAACCCGCCGAACACCGCGATGTCCTCGGCGAAGGACAGCGCGATGTTGCTGAACGGCTCGGGCGAGGCGTTGGCGACGATGCGCGTGCCGGTCTTGGTGGCGTGCGTGCCGGCCGCCAGCGTGCCCCCGACCAGGCCGGCGACCACCATCATCACGGGATCGGCGTGGCCGACCGCGCCCGCCGCCAGCACCGCGCCGGCGGGGATGCGCAGGAAGGTGTGCACGAAGTCGTTGAGCGAATCGACGGCCGGAATCTTGTCGGCGAAGAAGTTGATCGCGTACATCAGCGCCGCGACGCCGATCACCCACGGCGATTGCAGGGCGTGTAGATCCGGCGGCAGCGCGACGGCGCCGGTCAGCCCGGCGACCCCCAGCGTCAGGACGGCGGCGTAGAGGTTCAGCCCGCTGGCCCAGCCGGCGCCGAGCGTCAACGCGAGGGTGGAGAGCGACTCCATCGAGGGGACCTCCCGGCGGCCACGGGGCCGCGACGTGGCGCAATATAGGGATGGAGACCGGGCGAAACGAGGGCGGCGTCAGCGCGCCGGCACCGCCCGCAACGCCGGGCGCAGCGCCGAGGCCAACGGCAGCGACAGCAGGGCGACGGCGGCGACGGCCATCAGCATCGGCGTCAGGCCGATGCCGTCGCCCAGCGCGCCGTAGAGGATCGGGCCGGTGGCGCCGGCGACCGAGCCGCCGGTGTAGAACACGCTGAACGCCCGCGTGCGGCGCTCCGGGGCCACGAACTCCGGCACCGTGCCGTAGAGCACCGAGGACGTGCCGTTGAGCGCGACGCCGACCAACGGCAGCAGGACCAGGGCCGCGTCGAGCGGCAGCGGGATCAGCGCCACGATGCCGGCGGCGGTCAGGAACTCGGTGGCGAACACCGTCGGCAGCACGCCCCAGCGGTCCCCCAGCCAGCCGCAGGCCAGCTTGCCCGCCGCGCCGCCGGCGAACAGCAGGCTCAGCGCCAGGCCGATGGTCGGCAGGTTGGCGCCCTTGGATTGCAGCAGGAACGGCAGGAAGGTCAGGAACCCGGCACGGGTCAGCGAATCGACGATCTGCATGGTCAGCAGCAGATTGAACGGGCCGGTGAACAGCCGGCCGGCGGGCGCGTCGGGCTCCGACGTGGCCGGCGCCACGCGCGACACGGCCATGGCGCGGCGTTCATGCGCCAAGGCCAGCGGCAGGAGCACCGCCAGCGCGAGGCCGAGACCGCCGACGATCATCAGCGAGGTGCGCCACGGCAGCAGCGTGGCCATCGCCGCGAAACCGGCGGGGATCAGCATCTTCCCGAGATCGCCGGTGAAATTGTAGGCGCCCAGCGCGGCCCGGGAGCGCGTTCCGGCGTAAGCGCCGGCCACGAGGCTGGAGCCGACGGGATGCTGGGCGCTCGAGCCGAGGCCGGACAGCAGGATGCCCAGCGCCACCCCGGCCAGACCGCCACCGTGGCCGGCGACGAGGTAGCCGATGGCCGCCAGCGCCGTGCCCAGCGCCAGCACGAGGTGGCCACCGAACCGCTCGGCGGCGAGGCCCGACGGGATCTGCCCGGCCGCCATGGCCGTCGAATAGGTGGCGCGCAGACCGCCGATGGCGGCGTAGCCGAGGCCGAACTGCGCCTGCAGCAGCGGGAACAGGACGTTGAGCAGGTCGGTGTAGCCGTCGTGCAGGGCGTGCGCGGCGCCGCACACCGTCAGGGTGCGCCGGCCCGCCGCCGGCGTCGCGGGCGCGGGCGACGCGGCTGACGGCGGGGTGTCGGGGGCGGCCATGTCGGGTTCAGGTGCCCGGGTAACATGGGACGGCAGGGGCGGCCAGCGTCATGGCGGCGTCCCGATCCGGAGGATTGGCGGCGGCCCCGCGCTGGCGTAGCGTCGTGTCAACCAACCGGGGAACGCCGAGATGACCAGCCTGCCCGACGGCCTCGCCGTCGTCGTCAAACGCGACTGCCCGACCTGCGAGCTGATCACGCCCGTCCTGCGAGCGCTGGTCGGCGGCTCCGAGCGGCTGACCGTGCTCACACAGGACGACCCCACCTTCCCGGAGGGCGTGCCCGGCGTCCTCGACGACACCTCGCTCGAGCGCTCGTGGCGCCTCGACATCGAGACCGTGCCGACCCTGATCCGGCTGGCGGGCGGCCGCGAGACGGCGCGGGCGGTGGGCTGGCACCGCGGCGAATGGGCGGCGCTGACGGGGATCGACGGGCTGGGCGCCGGGCTGCCGGCGGAGCGGCCGGGCTGCGGCTCCAAGACGGTCGATCCCGGCATGGCCGACGAACTGGCGATCCGCTTCGGCGCGGTGTCGTTCAAATCCCGGCCGGTCGAGATCGGCGGCTACGAGGACGACAGCGAGGCCTGCTTCGAGCGCGGCTGGAGCGACGGGCTGCCGGTCGTGCCGCCGACCCCGGTGCGCGTCTACCGCATGCTGCAGGGCACGAAGCGCGATCCCGGCGAGGTGCTGGGCGCGATGCCGCCGGACTACGCCGCCTGCACGGTGGAGAAGGTCGCCGTCAACGCGGTGATGGCCGGTTGCAAGCCGGAGTACATGCCGGTGCTGCTGGCGGCGGTGGAAGCCGCGCTCGACGACGCCTTCTGCCTCCACGGCGTCATCGCCACGACCATGTTCATCGGACCGATCGCGATCGTGAACGGCCCGGCGCGGCGCGCGCTCGGCATGAACTCCGGCGTCAACGCGCTCGGCCAGGGCAACCGCGCCAACAACACCATCGGCCGCGCCTTGCAGCTCGCGATCCGCAACATCGGCGGCGGCCGGCCCGGCGGCGTCGACCGCGCCACGCTGGGCAATCCCGGCAAGGTCGGGATGTGCTTCGCCGAGGACGAGGAAGGCATGTCGTGGGAGCCGCTGTCGGTCGAGCGCGGCGTCGCGCCCGGGAAGTCGGCGGTGACGCTGTTCGCCGGCTACGGCGTGCAGGGCGTGGTCGACCAGAATTCGCGCACGCCGGAATCGCTGTCCGCCAGCTTCGCCGCCTGCCTGCGCGCCGTCGCCCATCCCAAATCGTTCCCCGGCCCGGACGCGTTCATCGTGATGTCGCCGGAGCACCAGCGCCTGTTCCGCCAGGCCGGCTGGACCAAGAAGCGATTCAAGGACGAGGTGCACCGCCTGACGCAGGTGCCGGCCGAGACGGTCATGCGTGGCGTCGACGGCTGCGCCGTCGGCGTGCCGGAGAAGCTCGCCGGCAAGATCGTGCGCAAGTTCCGCCCCGACGGATTGAACGTCGTGCACGCCGGCGGGACGGCCGGCCTGTTCTCCGGTATCCTCGCCGGGTGGGCGCCCGGCGCCGAGATCAACAGCGTCCCCGTCACCAAGGAGGTGCGAGACTGACCATGGACACCAGAACCCTGCTCGACCCCACGGGCGAGCTCCAGGTCGTGGGCCGGCAGAAGCCGGCGCGGCCGCCGTCGCTCGACGGCGTCACGATCGGGCTGCTCGACATCGCCAAGGCCCGCGGCAACATCTTCCTCGACCGCCTCGACCACCGCCTGACGGAGCGCGGCTTCACCGTGAAGCGCTACGCCAAGGCGACGCCGAGCCGTCTGGCGCCGCTGGAGCTGCGCCAGAAGATCGCCGAGGAGGTGAAGATCGTCGTCGAGGGCCTGGCCGATTGAGGCTCTTGCACAACGTGCAGTCTGCACGACATTTCCGATCTTGAGAGCCGCGGCATCCCCGCCCTAGGCGTCGCCACGGAAGCCTTCGTCGAAGCCGCCGCCGCGCAGAGCGCCACGCTCGGCTACGAACCGACCCTCGTCTGGGTGCCGCATCCCATCCAGGACCGCACCGACGACGAGATCCGCAAGATCGCCGACGACGCCTTCGAGGAGATCGTCAAGCGGATGACGACGAACTAGCGTCGTCGCGTCGCGGGCGCCCGCCCCTCCGTCCGCCACGGCGGCGAGGGGCGGATCGGACGCCCTGATACCCTTCCTGTAAGCGGCCCTACCCGGCCCGCAACACGTGGCGCCGTATGAGTCGCCGCGAGGCGCGGCAGGCCGTCCTATAGGACGGCGTGACCCGCTTCCCCGCACGATGTCGTCGTGCGGGGGAGACGGGGTGCCCGTCATCCTCCGGAAAAACCGGAGCCGCCATGCGCGGCCGTCGCGCCGTCGACGCGGCCGCGCCGGCGCCCTTCCCCCCCCCCCGCGCCGACAGACGGGCGCGGATGCGCTATACTGCTTGGGCGACGAAGGTCGTGGGCGCCGGTCGCGCCCGGCGTGGCGTGGAGGATGGATGATGGGCGTTCGGGGACGAAGGCGACGGGGCCGGATGTCGTTGGGCGCCGTACCGGGGATCCTGGCAGCGTTGGCGGTCGCGCCCGCCGCCGCGTCGGCGCAGACGCCGCGCCCACCGGACACCCGCATCGACGTCTGGATGTTCGGGCAACGCAACGACGACGCCACCGACTCGCATCTGAACAAGCTGACGATCCGGGCGCAGCGGAGCTTCCAGCTGCCGGGCGGCTGGAAGGCGGCGCTGCGCGGCGATCTACCGTTGCTGGACACCGACAAACGCGGCGTCGGCAATCCCGGCGGCGATTTCTCGGCGCATGTCGGCGACGTGCTTACCCAGGCCTCGGTGACCACGCCGCAGGTGCTGCCAGGCCTGACGTTCTCCGCCGGCGTGCGGCTGGTCTACCCCACGGGCGGCAAGCCGCCGTTCGGCTCGGCGCAATGGCAGGTGGCTCCCCAGGTCGGCATGGCGCTGACCATTCCGGGGATCGCCGAGGGCCTGACCATCGCGCCGATGGCGCGCCATTTCCACGGCTTTTCGCCGACGCGCGCGGGCGTCGTCACCGCCCGGTCGTGGGACCTGTTCCCGACCGTCACGCTGCGCCTGCCGGACAAGTGGAGCGTCACCTTCTGGGACGAGAACGCGATCACCTACAACGAACGCACCAACAGCTGGTTCGTGCCGTTCGACGTCATGGTCGTGAAGGGGATCGGCGAGAACTTCCAGATCGCCGCCGGCTTCGCGACCCGCATCGGCGGCGACGCGAAGTCGTACAAAACCATAGCCTACGGCCGGGGCACGGTGTTGTTCTGAGCGTGGCGGCGCCGGAGGCCGGCGCCGCGCCCCGCGGTTAAGCCGCCGCCTTCTTGATGGCGAGGCTGGCGAGATAGGCCTTGGGATCCTCGGGGTCGAACACCTTGCCGTCGAAGAACGTCTCCTTGCCGCGCGACACGCCGGCGGGCATAGCCTCGGGAGCCACGCCGGCGATCTTGGCGGCGGCGCGCCAGATGTCCTCGCGGTTGACCTTGGCGATGATGTCCTTGGTGTCGAGCGTCGACGGCAAATTCCCCCAGCGCTGGTTCTCGGTCAGGAACCACAGCTCGTGGCTCTGGAACGGGTACGACGAGTGGTCGCGGAAGAATTTCATCAGGAGCTGCGAGCCGACGACCTTGCGGCCGTCGCCGTAGTTAACATCGCCATTGATGCGGCCGTAGATGTCCGGCACGGGCACGTTGAACCACTGGCGCTTGGAGAGGATCTGGCACATCTCCTCCTTGTTCTCCATCTTGTCGCACCAGATCTGGGCCTCGATCGTGGCCGTGGTCACGGCGAGCGCGGCCTTGGGGTTCTTCGCCACCCAGTCGGCGCGCACGCCGAGGCTCTTCTCGGGATGGTGCTTCCAGATCTCGCCGGTCGTGCACGCCGTGTAGCCGATGCCCTGGTTGACGAGCTGCTCGTTCCACGGCTCGCCGACGCAGAAGGCGTCCATGTTGCCGACCTTCATGTTGGCCACCATCTGCGGCGGCGGCACGACGATGGTCGAGACGTCCTTGTCGGGATCGATGCCGCCGGCCGCCAGCCAGTAGCGGATCCACACGTCGTGGGTGCCGCCGCGGAAGGTCATGGCGCACTTGACCTCCTTGCCCTCGGCGCGGCGTTTGGCGAACACTTCCTTCAGCGGCGCCGAATCGACCTTTGCGCCCGCCGGCATGAGGTCCTTGGCGACCGAGATCGCCTGCGAGTCGGTGTTCAACCGCGCCAGGATGTGCATCGGCACCGGCACGTTGCTCGACGTGACCGTGCCCAGCGAGATCAGGTACGGCATCGGTGTCAGGATATGGGCGCCGTCGATGCCGCCCTTCTCGCCGCCCAGCACCAGATTGTCGCGGGTCGCGCCCCACGACGCCTGCTTGGCGATGTTGGCGTTCTTGATGCCGTGCTTGGCGAAAATCCCCTTCTCCTGGGCCACGATCAGCGGCGCGGCGTCGGTCAGCGCGATGAAGCCCAGCGTGACCTTGTCGACCTCCGGGCCGGCCGCCTGCGCGAACGCGCCGCCGGGAAACGCCATGCGGGCCGCCGCGACGGTCGCGACCGCCGACGCCGCGCGCAACGCGCCACGACGGGTGAACGGGCCGATCGTCGAATTCTTGTTGCCGCCTGACATGATCTCTCCTGTTCCGGTCGCGCCACGCCCTTTGGGACTTCCGCCTACGCACTCAGCAATGCGCGTGCCATCGAGGTCGATCCAGACATCGAGCCGGTTCAGGCCGCGCGTGTCGCCGCCGCGATCAGCGCCCGGATCTCCGGCAGGCACGAGCCGCAGTTCCTGCCCGCCTTGACCCGCTCGCCGACGGCGGCGGCCGAGCGGCAGCCGCCCGCGATGGCGCCGGCGATCGCCGTGCGCCCGACCGAGAAGCAGCTGCAGACGATCGGTCCGGGATCGATCGACCGGCCGGGATCTCGTCCCGCCAGCAGCGCATGGCGCTCCCGCGGCGTGAGCGCGTCGCGCGCGCACAGGTCCGAGACCCACTCCCGGGTCGGCAGGGCGCGCGCGTCCCCGGCGGCGTAGGCCGCGAAAGCGACGCGCTCGGCGGCGATGGCGGCGGCGCGGAACCGGCCGGCGGCGTTGTCGAGGTATTCCAGCCAGTCGAACCGCGCGGCGTCGCCGGCCAGGGCCGCGACCCGCGGCCAGACCTCGACGGCGGGTTCCGGACCGGCGAGCTCGTAGCGCCAATGGCCATCGCCGCGCACTTCGACCCAGTACGCGAAGCCGTCGAGCGACAGGCGCTCGCGCGCCACGACGACGCCGTGCCAACCCATCGCCACCGGCGACAGGCGCACCGGCGTCGCCTTCAGCTCCGGCTGGCCCGAGAGCGGATCGACGTCGGGATTGACGATCTCGTTGACGCGGCCGGTCGCGGCCAGCGCCGCCGTCCAGTGCATCGGCGCGAAGCACGCGCCGCGGCGCTGCGCGTCGGTGACGCGCACCCGCAGCGTGGCCTCGCCCCACCGGCTCTCGACGCGCGCGAAGCCGCCATCGACAAGACCGTCGGCCTCGGCGTCGCGCGGATGCACCTCAAGCAGCGGTTCCGGCAGATGCGTGGCCAGACGCGGCGCGCGCCCGGTGCGCGTCATGGTGTGCCACTGGTCGCGGTAGCGGCCGGTGTTGAGGGTCAGCGGATAGTCGCGGTCCGTGGCGTTGGCGCGCGGCCGGGGCGGCGTCGGCACGAGGCGGGCGCGGCCACCGGGGCCGAGGAATCCGCCGGCGCCGAACAGCCGCTCCGTCGGCGCCGCCGCGCCGGCCGGGAACGGCCACTGGGTCGGCGACAGCGCGTCGTAGCCCTCGTCGTCGAGCGCGGCCAGCGCGCCGAGGTCGAAGGCCCGCGCGCCGTCGTTCTCGAACGCCGACAAGGCGGCGTGCTCGCGGAAGATGTCGGCCGGCCGCCGGTAGGCGAAGGCCGCCTCGAAGCCCATGCGCCGCGCCACCTGAGACACGATCCACCAGTCCGGCCGCGCCTCGCCCGGCGCCGCGACCGCGGCGCGCTGGCGCGAAATCCGGCGCTCCGAGTTGGTCACGGTGCCGCTCTTCTCGCCCCACGCCGCCGCCGGCAGGCGGACATGCGCCAGCCGCGCGGTGTCGGTGTCGCGCACGAAGTCGCTGACGACCACGAACTCGCAGGCCCGTAGCGCACGCACCACCCGCGACGCGTCGGGCAGGCTGACGGCCGGATTGGTCGCCATGACCCACACCGCGCGGATCTCGCCGCGCTCGACGGCGCGGAAGAAATCGACCGCCTTGTGGCCGGCCAACGACGCGATGCGCGGCGCGTCCCAGAAGCGGCGTACCCGGTCGACGTCGGCCGGATCGTCGTAGGTCATGTGCGCGGCCAGCATGTTGGCCAGCGCGCCGACCTCGCGGCCGCCCATGGCGTTGGGCTGGCCGGTGACCGAGAACGGCCCCATGCCCGGGCGGCCGATCCGGCCCGTCAGCAGATGCGCGTTGACGATCGCGTTGACCTTGTCGACGCCGCTGGTCGACTGGTTGACACCCTGCGAGTAGACGGTGACCACGCGCTCCGTCGCGACGAACCAGGCGTAGAAGCGCTCGACGGCGTGGCGCGGCAGCCCGGTCGCGGCCGCCACGGCGGCGGCGTCCGGCGTCGCGGCGCGCGCGGCGGCCAGCGTCTCGGCGGCGCCGGTGGCGTGCGCGTCGAGCCAACTCCGCGCCGCGAGTCCCTCGCGCTCAATATCTACCAGCAGGCCCGCGAACAACGGCACGTCGCCGCCGGCGTCGATCGCCAGATGCAGATCGGCGATGTCGCAGGTCGCCGTCCGCCGCGGGTCGACCACGACCACGCGCATCTCCGGCCGCGCCGCCTTAGCCGCCACCAGCCGCTGGAACAGCACGGGATGGCACCATGCGAGATTCGATCCGACGAGCACGACCAGGTCGGCGAGCTCGAGGTCCTCGTAGTTGCCCGGCACCACGTCGGCGCCGAAGGCGCGACGGTGGCCGGCGACCGACGAGGCCATGCACAGCCGCGAGTTGGTGTCGAGATGGCGCGAGCCGATGAAACCCTTCAGCAGCTTGTTGGCGACATAGTAGTCCTCGGTCAGCAGCTGGCCCGACACGTAGAAGCCGACGGCGTCGGGACCGTGCCCGCGGACGATCTCCGAGAACCGGTCCGCGACGTGGTCGAGGGCGGCGTCCCAGCCGACCGGGCGGTCGTCGATCTCCGGCGCGAGCAGGCGGCCTTCCAGGCCGAACGTCTCGGCCAGCGCCGAGCCTTTGGAGCACAGACGGCCGCGGTTGGCGGGATGATCGGGATCGCCCGCCGCGCTCAATCCGCCGGCGCCGTCCGGCGTCGCGATCACGCCGCAACCCACGCCGCAATACGGACAGGTCGTGCGGATCGCGGCCGGGGCGCCGTCGGGCATCGCCGCCGCCGTCAGCCGATGCCGAGCACGACGATGCCGTCGGCGCCGACCGACACCGGGATACTGCGGGCGCAACCCTCGTCGGGGCCGGTGGCCTGGCCCGAGGCGAGGTCGATCACCCAGTTGTGCAGCGGGCAGGCGACCTTGGTGCCGTGCACGATGCCCTGCGACAGGGGGCCGCCCTTGTGGGGGCAGCGGTCGTCGAGCGCGAACACCTCGTCGCCCAGCGTGCGGAACACCGCGACGTCGCCGCGCCGCGTGCGCACGACCCGCGCGCCCTGGCGCGGGATGTCCTCGAGCTTGCCGACGATCTGCCAGCGTACGGTCTGGTCCATGGGAACTCCTCCTCGTCGCCGCCGGTCAGTCGACGGTGGCCATCGTGGCGAACTGGCCGGCCTCGGCGCCGGCGGCGCGCGCCGCCCACGGGTCGTCCTGCGCCGGCTCCTGCGCCGCGAGGAAGCGCTTGTGGAGGGCGGCCCGGTTCTCCGCGTCGTCGACCACGCGCTCGCGCACGTGCGCCAGGCCGACCCGCTCGATCCACGGCGCGGTGCGCTCGAGGTAGCGCGCCTCCTCGCGGTAGAGCTGCATGAAGGCGCCGCAATACTCCATCACCTCGGCGTCGGTCGTGACCTTGCACAGCAGATCGGTGACGCGGACCTTGATGCCGCCGTTGCCGCCGACGTGCAGGTCCCAGCCCTGGTCGGTGGCGACGACGCCGAAATCCTTGATCGTCGCCTCGGCGCAGTTCCGCGGGCAGCCCGACACCGCCATCTTGAACTTGTGCGGCGTCCACGAGCCCCAGCTCATGCGCTCCAGCGCGATGCCCATGCCGGTCGAATCCTGCGTGCCGAACCGGCACCACTCCGAGCCGACGCAGGTCTTCACCGTGCGCAGCGCCTTGCCGTAGGCGTGGCCGGAGACCATGCCGGCGGCGTTGAGATCGCGCCACACCTCGGGCAGCTGCTCGCGCTTGACGCCGAGCAGATCGAGACGCTGGCCGCCGGTCACCTTCACGGCCGGGATCGCGTACTTGTCGACCACGTCGGCGATGGCGCGGAGCTCGGCGGCGGTGGTCATCCCGCCCCACATGCGCGGGATGACCGAGTAGGTGCCGTCCTTCTGGATGTTGGCGTGCATGCGCTCGTTGACGAAGCGCGCCTGCGAATCGTCGACGTACTCGGCCGGCCACGCGCACAGCAGGTAGTAGTTCAACGCCGGCCGGCAGCTCGGCGCAGCCGTCGGCCGTGCGCCACTCCAGCGCCTGCATCGACTGCGGGATGGTCTTCAGGCCCTTGGCGAGGATCAGGCGGCGCACGTCGTCGTGGGTGTGCTCGACGCAGCCGCACATCGGCTTGCGCTTCACCGTCTCGAACGAATCGCCGAGCTCGATCGACAGCAGTTGCTCGACCAGGCCGGTGCACGAGCCGCAGGACGACGAGGCCTTGGTGTGGGCGCGCACCGCCTCGACCGTGGCGTGGCCCTTGTCCCGGATCGCCGCGACGATCTTCCCCTTGCAGACGCCGTTGCAGCCGCAGATCTCGGCCTTGTCCGGCAGCGCCGCGACGGCGGCCAGTAGGGTCCAGCGCGCCCTCCCGCCGGTGAAGCCGGGTCCGAAGATCAGCCCGTCGCGCATCTCCGAGACGTCGGCGAGGTCCTTCAGCATCTGGAAGTACCAGGCGCCGTCCTGGGTGTCGCCGTAGAGGACGGCGCCGAGGATGCGGTCGTCCTTGAGGACGACGCGCTTGTAGACGCCGCGCGCGGCGTCGCGGAAGACGATGTCCTCCTTGCCGTCGCCGCCCTGGAAGTCGCCGGCGGAGAACACGTCGATGCCCGTGACCTTGAGCTTGGTCGACGTCACCGAGCCCTCGTAGGCCGCCGCCTCGTCGCCCGCGAGGCGCGCGGCGCAGACCTTGGCCATGTCGAACAGCGGCGCCACCAGGCCGTAGATCTGTCCGCGGTGCTCGACGCACTCGCCGACCGCGAGGATGTGCGGGTCGGAGGTGCGCATGCCGTCGTCGACCACCACGCCGCGCTTGGTCTCGACGCCGCCGTCGCGCGCCAGCGCCGTCGCCGGGCCGGATGCCGACGGCCATCACGACCAGGTCGGCCGGAATCTCCTCGCCGTCGGCCAGACGCACCGCCTCGACCGCGCCGTTGCCGGTGATCGCCTCGGTGTTGGCGCGCGTGACCACGCGCAGGCCGCGGCGCTCCAGCTCGCGCTGCAGCAGCAGACCGGCGGTCTCGTCGAGCTGGCGCTCCATCAACGTCGGCATGAGGTGGACGACGGTCACCTCCATGCCGTTGGCGAGCAGGCCGTTGGCCGCCTCGAGGCCGAGCAGGCCGCCGCCGATGACGACGGCGCGACGCTTCGACTTCGCGGCCGCCAGCATGGCCTCGACGTCGGCGACGTCGCGGAAGGTCACGACGCCCGGCAGATCGCGGCCCGGGACGGGGATGATGAACGGATCGGAGCCCGTGGCCAGGATCAGCTGGTCGTAGGGCGTGACGCGTCCCGAGGCGGACACCACCTCGCGCGCGTAGCGCCGGATCTCGACGACGCGGTCGCCGGCGACCAGCTCGATGCCGTTGTCGTCGTACCAGGCGCGGTCGTTGATGACGATCTCGTCGAACGTCTTCTCGCCGGCCAGCAGCGGCGACAGCATGATCCGGTTGTAGTTGACGTGCGGCTCGGCGCCGAAGACCGTGATGGCGTAGCGGTCCGGCGCGCGCGCCAGCAGCTCCTCGACCGCGCGCATGCCGGCCATGCCGTTGCCGACGACGACGAGACGTTCGCGCATGGCGCGGCGCTCCCGCTCAGGCCGCGCGCGACGGCAGCTTGTGCCGCGCGTAGAGGAACTCCATCACCGACGCCCGGCAGCGGGCGTATTCCGGATCGGTCGCCAGCTCCAGCCGCCGCCTCGGCCGCGGCAGGTCGACCGACAGGATCTCGCCGATCGTCGCCGACGGGCCGTTGGTCATCATCACGATCCGGTCGGACAGCAGCACCGCCTCGTCGACGTCGTGCGTGATCATCAGCGCGGTGTTGCCGAGCTTGGCGTGGATCTCCATCACCGAGTCCTGGAGGTGGGCGCGGGTCAGCGCGTCGAGCGCGCCGAACGGCTCGTCCATCAGCAGCACCTTGGGCTCCATGGCGAGCGCGCGGGCGATGCCGACGCGCTGCTTCATGCCGCCGGAGATCTCGTGCGGGCGCTTGTCGCGGTGCGCCGCCATCTGGACCAGCTCGAGGTTGTGCATGACCCAGTCGTGCCGCTGGGCGGCGGTGCGCTCGCGCCCGAACACCTTGTCGACGGCCATCCGCACGTTGCCGTAGACCGTCAGCCACGGCAGCAGCGAGTGGTTCTGGAACACGATGGCGCGGTCCGGACCGGGCTTGTCGACCACCTCGCCCTCGAGGAAGACCTCGCCGACCGTCGAGGTCAGCAGGCCGCCCACGATGTTGAGCAGGGTCGACTTGCCGCAGCCGGAGTGGCCGATGATCGAGACGTACTCGCCCGCGGCGATGGTCAGGTTGACGTCGCGCAGGACCTCGTTGCGGGCGGCCCCGCGCGGGAACGAGATGCCGATCTGCTCGAACTTGAGGTAGGGCTTCGGGTTCATGGCGTGGCGCTCCCGCTCAGCTGGCGCTGGTGCCGCGCGACACGAAGCCGGCGACCACGGCGATCAGGCGGTCGAGCGCGAAGCCGACGACGCCGATGTAGACCAGGGCCACGACGATGTCGGGCAGCCGCGAGCTGTTCCACGCGTCCCAGATGAAGAAGCCGATGCCGACGCCGCCGGTCAGCATCTCCGCCGCGACGATCGCCAGCCACGACAGGCCGATGCCGATGCGCAGGCCGGTGAAGATGTAGGGCGCCGCCGCCGGCATCATGATCTTGAAGAAGAACTCGAAGGTGTTGAGCCGCAGCACGCGGGCCACGTTGCGGTAGTCCTGCGGGATGTTGCGCACGCCCACCGCGGTGTTGATGATCACCGGCCAGATCGCGGTGATGAAGATCACGAAGATCGCCGACGGGTTGCTGTCGCGGAACGCCGCCAGCGAGATCGGCAGCCACGCCAGCGGCGGCACGGTGCGCAGAACCTGGAAGATCGGATCGAGCGCCCGCGTCGCCCACATCGACTGGCCGACGATGCCGCCGAGGATCACGCCCGCGACCGCCGCCAGGCCGAAGCCCACGGCGACGCGCTGCAGGGACGTCAGCACGCGCAGGCCGAGGCCGATGTCCTGGGGCCCGGCGACGAAGAAGGGATCGAGGATCAGGTCGCGCGCCTGCGTCCACACCACCGACGGCGCCGGCAGCGTCGCGCCGGGGCGGTCGAACGCGAGCTGCCAGATCAACAGCAGCAGCGCGAGCATGATCGCCGGTGGAACGACCGACGTGGCGGCGTCGCGCAGCACGCCGAGCGCGCGGCGGGCGAGCGGCTCGCGCGAACGCGCGGCGATCGGGATCACGCTGGCGGGCGCGGCGACGGCGGCCGCCTGGGGCGCGGCGGGGCGAGCGACCTGGAGGCGGGCGGCGGAACGCATTCATCTACCTTTCATTCGCGGCGCGCGTCGACGCGCGCCGCGTTCACCCGGCGATGCTGCAACGCACATGCCAACGCCGGAGGGCCGCGATTCCGCCTGTCGATTCAGCGTCCTGCCCGCATTGGCGGCGTTCCCGCCGCAATTCACGCCGCGCCCCGAGGCCATCGGCGGCGGCGATTCCGCAACTGCGCGCAAATCGACCGCCGGACGGTCAATCCGCAGGCAGGCACGGACAGGAGCGCGCCGACCGCGCGCATCGAGCCGCGGCGACCCCATGGCATAGCGCTTGCACCGCGAAACGCGATCCGTCGGCGACGCCGTGTCCCGCGCCGCGACGGTCCGAGAGGCCGATGACCATGCGTACCCTGCCGTTGTTCCACGATCTGCGCGATCGGCGCTGCCTCGTCATCGGCGAGGGCGACGCGGCGCGGCGGAAGGCCGCGGTGCTCGAATCGGTCGGCGCCACGGTGGCGCGCCGCGCGGCGTTCGATCCGCTCGATATCGTCGGCGTCGCGCTGGTCGTGGTCGCGGAGGTCCCGGAGCGGATCGCCGCCATGGTCTTCGACGCCTGCGTCGCGGCCGGCGTGCCGGTCAACGCCGTCGACCGTCCGGCTTTTCTGTTCGGTGACGTGGCCGGCCATCGTCGACCGCGATCCCGTGACGATCGCCATCGGCACGTCGGGCGCGGCGCCGACCCTGGCGCGCCTGCTGCGGGCGCGCATCGAGTCGGTCGTGCCGCCGGCGGTCGCCGCGCTGGCGTCGCTGGGCGAGTCGTGGCGCGCCCGCGTCAAGGCGCGGCTGACCCATCCCGCCGCCCGGGCGCGCTTCTGGGAGCGCTTCTTCGAAGGCCCGGTGGGCGAGGCGGCGCTGGCCGGCGACGGCCCGGCGGCCGAGCGCCACGCCCGCGACCTGCTGGACGGCGCGGCGTCGGCGGGACCGCCCGCCGGCCATGTCCATCTGGTCGGCGCCGGGCCGGGCGATCCGGAACTTCTGACGCTGCGCGCGCAACGCCTGATCCGCGCCGCCGACGTGATCGTCTACGACCGCCTGGTGAGCGCCGAGATCCTCGCGCTCGCCCGCGCCGACGCCGAGCGCGTCTACGTCGGCAAGCGCCGCGCCGACCATTGCGTGCCGCAGCAGGAGATCATCGCCACGCTGGTCGAGCAGGCGCGCCGCGGCCGGCGCGTTGTGCGCCTGAAGGGCGGCGATCCGTTCGTGTTCGGCCGCGGCGGCGAGGAGGTCGAGGGCCTGCGCGCCGCGCGCGTGTCCTACGACGTGACGCCCGGCATCACCGCCGCCGCCGGCTGCGCCGCGGCGATCGGCGTGCCGCTGACGCACCGCGACCACGCCCGCACCTGCACCTTCGTCGCCGGCCACCTGAAGGACGGCACGCTCGATCTCGACTGGGCGCCGCTGGCGGCGCGCGAGCAGACGCTGTGCGTCTACATGGGCCTGGCGACCGTGCGCCAGCTGACGGCGCGGCTGATCGGCCGCGGGCTCGATCCGGGCACCCCCGTCGCGGTGGTGGTCGACGGCACGCGGTCGACCCAGAAGACCCTGTTCGGCACGCTGGGCGACATCGCCGGCCGGATCGCCAGCCTCGACCCGTCGCGTCCGGCGATGATCCTGATCGGCTCGGTCGTGTCGATCGCGGTCGACATCGTGGACCAGCCGGCCGCCCGCGCGCCCGACCGCCGGCCGCGCGAACGCGCGCCCTACCCCGCCCACGCCGCCGCGTGAGCGCCGTTTCCGGGCCGATTCTTCCGCCTTGCCGAATCGGGGGCGAGTCCTGATATAAGGCCCTCGGGAGGCCGGCGCGGACGTAGTCTTCGCCAACCCGGTCAGATCCGGAAGGAAGCAGCCGTAACGAATTCGCTGCGGGTCGTGTCCGGTCTCCCACCCGGTTCTCCGGTACTCACCGCTCCGGCCGACGAGGCGGAGCGCCCGCCCGGCGCCCGGCGCCGACGCTCGCACGAGGCGCCTGTCGCCATGGTCAACGCGTCCGACTCCGCCGACGGCTCGCCGTACCGCGTTCTGGCGCGCAAATACCGACCGACCGATTTCTCGACGCTGATCGGCCAGGAGGCGATGGTGCGCACGCTGCGCAACGCGCTGGAGGCCGGCCGCCTGGCGCACGCCTTCATGCTGACGGGCGTGCGCGGGGTCGGCAAGACGACCACCGCCCGCATCATCGCCAAGGCGCTGAACTGCGTCGGGCCCGACGGCAAGGGCGGGCTGACGATGGACCCCTGCGGCGTGTGCGAGAGCTGCGTCGCGATCGCCGAGGACCGCCACGTCGACGTCCAGGAGATGGACGCCGCCAGCCGAACCGGCATCGACGACATCCGCGAGATCATCGACGGCACGCGCTACCGGCCGGTGTCGGCGCGCTACAAGGTCTACATCATCGACGAGGTCCACATGCTGTCGAAGCAGGCCTTCAACGGCCTGCTGAAGACGCTCGAGGAACCGCCGCCGCACGTGAAATTCCTGTTCGCGACCACCGAGATCCGCAAGGTGCCGGTCACGGTGCTGTCGCGCTGCCAGCGCTTCGACCTGCGGCGCGTGCCGGTCGAGCCGCTGACGGCGCATTTCGCGCGCGTGTGCGAGGCCGAGAAGGTCGAGATCGCGCCCGAGGCGCTGCGAATGATCGCGCGCGCCGCCGACGGCTCGGTGCGCGACGGGCTCAGCCTGCTCGACCAGGCGATCGCCCATGGCGGCGGCGTCGTCGACGTGGCCCAGGTCCGCGACATGCTGGGGCTGGCCGACCGCGGGCACGTCTTCGACCTGCTCGACCGGACCATGAAGGGCGACACGCCCGGCGCGCTCGCGCTGCTCGGCGACCTCTACGATTCGGGCGCCGATCCGGCGATCGTGCTGGAGGATCTGCTCGAGCTGACCCACTGGCTGACGCGCGCGAAGATCGTGCCCGACGCCGCCGCGGCGGCGCCCGAGCTCGAGCGCACGCGCGGCGCCGACATGGCCAAGCGGCTCGCGATGTCGCATCTGACGCGCGCCTGGCAGATGCTGCTCAAGGGCCTGCAGGAGACGCAGGCCGCGCCGTCGCCGATCCGCGCCGCCGAGATGGCGCTGATCCGCCTGTGCTACGCCGCCGACCAGCCGACGCCGGGCGAGGCTCTGAGGGCGCTGGCCGACGGTGGCGCGGTTCCGGCGGGCGCGGCGGCGCCGCGTCCGCCCGGCGGCGGCGGCGGCGGCGCCACCGCGGCGGCCGGCGCGCCGGCGGTCATGGCGGCCGCGCAACCCGCCGCGCGGCAGCCGCAATCCGCCCCGCCCGCGCCGGTGGCGCGTCTCGCCGTGTCCAATCCCGCCATCGCGACCGCCGCGCCGCGCGTCGCGCCCGCCGCGCCGCTGGTGGAACCGGCGCCGGCCGTCCCGGCAAGACCCGACCCGCGGACCTTCGCCGAGGTCGTGGCGCTGTTCGACGTCCGGCGCGAGGCCCGCCTCGCGCGCCACCTGCGCCACGACGCGCATCCCGTGGCGTGCGAACCCGGCCGCCTCGAGTTCCGGCCGACCGGCGACGCGCCGCCCGATCTCGCCGCGAAGGTCGCCGCGGCGCTTTCGGATTGGACCGGCCGGCGCTGGATGGTCACCGTGTCGCGCGAGGCCGGCGAGGCGACACTGGCCGACCGCGCCGATGTCGCCAGCAAGGCGCTCCACCAGGAGGCGCTCGAGCATCCGCTGGTCCGCGCCGCGCTGGCGGCGTTCCCCGGCGCGACCGTGACCGTGCGCGGCCGGATCGACCCCGACGCGCCGGTCGCGTCGGGCGGCCCGGCGGCGGTCGACGGCCCGGGCGATGCGCCCGCGGCCGAGGACGACTATCCCACCGACGCTTTCGACGACGTCCCCGAGAGCGATTTCTGAGGCGCATGACCATGTTCGGCGGATTGAAGGATTTCGGGGCCCTGATGAAGCAGGCCCAGGACATGCAGCGCCAGATCGGCGAGCTGCAGGAGCAGCTCGCGGCCGCCGAGGTCGTCGGCCAGTCCGGCGCCGGGCTGGTCAAGGCGACGCTCAACGGCAAGGGCGAGGCGCGCCGCGTCGAGATCGACGGCTCGCTGATGACGCCGGCCGACAAGGGTGCTCGAGGATCTGCTGGTCGCGGCGATCAACGACGCCCGGGGCAAGGTCGACGCCCTGACGCAGGAGCGCATGCGCGCGCTCACCGGCGGCATGCAGCTGCCGCCCGGCATGAAGCTTTGAAGCCCGGCGACGCCGGGTAGCGGCCGTGAACGGCCCCGAGATCGAGCGCGCCATCCAGCTCCTCGCCAAGCTGCCGGGGCTGGGACCACGCTCGGCGCGGCGCGCGGTGCTGCACCTGCTGAAGCGGCGCGAGCAATTGATGCGACCGCTGGCGCAGGCGCTGACGCAGGCGGCCGACGCGATCCGCGCCTGCTCGACCTGCGGCAACCTCGACACGGTCGACCCCTGCGCCATCTGCGCCGATCCGCGGCGCGACGGCGCGACCCTGTGCGTCGTCGAGGACGTCGCCGATCTCTGGGCGATGGAGCGCGGACGCGTGTTCAACGGCCGCTACCACGTGCTGGGCGGCACCTTGTCGGCGCTCGACGGCATCGGACCCGAGGACCTCAGCATCTCCGCCCTCGTGGCGCGCGCCCGCGACGGCGCGATCCGAGAGGTCATCCTCGCCACCAACGCCACCGTCGACGGCCAGACCACCGGCCACTACATCGCCGACCGGCTGTCGGGCGTCGCCGGCATGAAGGTGTCGCGGCTGGCGCACGGACTGCCGGTGGGCGGCGAGATCGACTATCTCGACGAGGGCACGCTGGCGGCGGCGCTCAAAGCGCGGCGCGCGGTCTGAAAGCCGCGGGCCGCCGTCGGCGTCTCCGGCCGCTCACTTCGTCGCGCCGGCGGCTTCGGTCGCCGGGCGCGGCGCGGGGGTGGCCCGGCCGCCGAGATGGCGGGCGAGGAACAACTCGGTGCGGCCGAACGCGACCATGCGGTTCTCCGGGCGCGACAGTCCGTGGCCCTCGTTCTCGAACAGATGGAACTCGACCGGCTTGCCCAGCGCCCGGGCGGCGCCGAAGAACCGCTCGCTCTGGTCGCGCCGCACGCGCGGATCGTTGGCGCCGTGCATGATCAGCAGCGGCCGTTCGAGCTTGTCGACGTGCGCCAGAGGCGAGCGCGCCCACAGCGCGGCGCGGCCCTCCGGCGTGTTGGACGGGCCGAGGAACCGGTTCCAGCGGCTGCGGTCCCAGTACGGCGGCACCAGATCGATGAAGGCCGGCAGATCGGTGATCCCGACAGAGGCGACGCCGGCGGCGTAGAGCGTCGGCGTGCGCGTCATGCCGACGAAGGTCGAGAAGCCGCCGTAGCTGGCGCCGATGATCGCGATCTTGCCGCGGTCGGCGATCCCCTGCTCGACCAGCCACCGCGCGCCGTCGTCGATGTCGTCCTGCGTCTTGGCGCCGAGCTCGCCGATGCCGGAGGCCATGAAGGCGCGGCCGTAGCCCGACGATCCACGGTAGTTGACCTGCAGCACGGCGTAGCCGCGGTTCGCGAGCATCTGCGGCCACGCGCCCAGCGTGCCGGTGTCGCGCGCCCACGGGCCGCCGTGCACCAGCATGACGGCCGGCAGACCGCGCGCCGGCGCGCCGGCCGGCAGCGTCAGGTAGCCGCGGATCGGCAGCCCGTCACGCGCCCGGTACTCGACCGGCCGCACCGGCGAGATCGACTCGCGGTAGGCGTCGAAGGCGCCGGCGTGCAGGAGCGTGCGCTGGCGCGCCTCGCGGTCGAACAGCAGCGTGCGCGTCGCCGAGCCCGCCGACTGCAGCGAGACCACGAACCACCGCATCGCGCGGTCGTGGCTCAGGACCGCGAGCACGTCCTGGGGACCGCCGCGCAGCGCCGCGAGATCGGCGGCCGCCTCGCCACCGGGCGCGTGCACGGTCTGATGGCCGGGCCAGCTGAACGCCAGCAGCGGCGCGCGGCGGATCTGGTCGTAGACCACGCCGCCGACATCGACCGCCGGATCGGCCAGCACCACCTTCTCGGCGCCGTCGGCCAGGCCGAGGCGGACGAGCGCGGTCTTGTCGCGGCCGCGGTTCGACAGGGCCCAGACCTCGTTCTCGCCCGCCGCGATGTCGAGCACGGTCAACTGCTCGTCCCAGTCGAGGTCGAAGGCGCGCGCGCAGGTCGCGGACCCGCCGGGACAGCGCTCGAACACGCGGCGGCCGTCGGTCCCGGCCCGCGTCGTGCGCGCCGCCAGCCGCCCGGCGCGGTCGAAGAACCAGCGGTCGACCGTTCCCGTGTTCAGCTCGTGCATCACCGGCGTCGCGTCGGGGCCCGGCGGGACGCGGTAGACGTCGAACACGCGCCGGTCGCGCGTATTGCTGTAGATGAAGAAGTCGTCGCCGTCGCGCGGGAAGGACAGCAGCCCGCTGCGCGTGCCCGGCCACGGCGTCAGATTGCGCGGCGGCGCCGACGGACTCTGCGCGTCGACGGTCCAGATCTGGGTGTTCTCGTTGCCGCCGGAATCGAGCGCGTAGGCGAGGCGCCGGCTGTCCGGCAGCCACGCGAACTGCGACACCGGCACGGACGTGCGCACGACCAGCGCGTCGCCGCCGGCCGTCGGCCGGACGTGGATCTGCCGGCGTCCGCCGACCCGCTCGGACCACGCCAGGTACCTGCCGTCGGGCGAGAGGCGGAAGCCGGAGCGCGAATCCTCGTCGGCGCCGGCGAACAGCGACAACGGCACCAGCGGCGGCAGCTTGGCGTCGCGCAGCGCGGGATGGGTCTGGGCGGCGAGGTCGGCGGCGGCCGCGACGATCGCGCAGGCACCGGCGACGGTGGCGATGAACGCGCGACTCCAACGCATCGGGGCGTGTCTCCGGAGCTGACCGAGGCGGTTTCGTAGCGCGGATCGCCGCCGCCCGCCATGCGCCGCGCGCGCCTCCGCCGCCGCCCGCCGCCGGTTGCCGCCCGCCGGTCGCGATGCCATTGTCCCGCCCCGACGCCGAACACCGACGAACGGACGGGCCATGCGCCGCAATCCCTATTCAAGCGCCGAGATCGACCGCGCCTCGCTGAGGCGCGAGGACGACGACCACATCGAGGACCTGCTGGTCGGTTCGAGGACCCGGTTCGTGCCGGTCGACAACGAGCGCAACCTGGTCGACAAGCAGGGCCAGCCGCGGCCCGTGTTCCTGCAGGGCATGATGGCGCGGGCGCTGATCCGCGGCGGCGCGCAGACGGTGTTCCTCGGCCATGTCGAGGACGAGACCTATTTCGCGCTCGACGTCACCGGCTTCGACATGCCGCAGGAGGGGCTCGGCGAGTTCGTCGACCTGCGCCAGGTCGGTCCGCTGCTGTTCGCGCGCGAGGGCTCGATCCTCGCCTACGCCCGGGCCATGACGTACTGGCACCGCCGGCACAAGTTCTGCGGCGTCTGCGGCGGCGAGACGAAAGTCGGCAAGGCCGGCCACGAGCGCACCTGCGTCAACGAGGCGTGCAAGGCGCAGCATTTCCCGCGCACCGATCCCGCCGTCATCATGCTGGTGCACCATGGCGACAAATGCCTGCTGGGGCGCGGCAAGCACTTCCCGCGCGGCATGCACTCGACGCTCGCGGGCTTCGTCGAGCCGGGCGAGAGCTTCGAGGACGCCGTCGCGCGCGAGGTCTACGAGGAGGTCAAGGTCAAGGTGCGCGACGTGCGCTACCGGTCGTCGCAGCCGTGGCCGTTCCCCGCCTCCGTGATGATCGGCTTCCACGCCGAGGCCGAGTCGCTGGAGTTCGACGTCAACGAATCCGAGCTTGAGAGCGCGCGCTGGCTGAGCCGCGAGGAGCTGCGGCCGGAGAACCTGCCGAAGGACGGCTCGTTCTTCATGCCGCGCAAGGATTCGATCGCCCGCCGGCTGATCGAGGAATGGCTCGGCCACGAGGCCGGCCCGCCGCCGGTCGTCTGAACCCTCCCGTCCGAGGAACCCCGCATGGCCTCCGTCCTGTTCAGCCCGCTCGATCTCGGCGGCGGCGTCACGCTGCCCAACCGCATCGTCGTGTCGCCGATGTGCCAGTACTCCGCGGTCGACGGGTCGGCGATCGACTGGCACCTCGCGCACTACGCCCAGCTCGCGGCGAGCGGCGCCGGGCTGTTGTGCGTCGAGGCCACGCACGTCTCGGCCGAGGGGCGCATCACCGCCGGCTGCCTGGGTCTATACGACGACGCGAACGAGACGGCGCTGAAGCGCGTGGTCGACTGGTGCCGTGGCTGGATGCCGACGACCCGGCTCGGCATCCAGATCGCGCACGCCGGCCGCAAGGCCTCGGCCCAGCGCCCGTGGCGCGGCGGCGGCCCGCTGACGGCGGCCGACGCGCCGGACCTGCCGTGGACCACCGTGTCGGCGTCGGCGATCCCGTTCGACGCGACCGGCCCCGGCGTCGGCTTCCAGGGCGGCGCGCCGACCCAGGCGCCGACCGCGAAATGGCACACGCCGGTCGCGCTCGACGAGACCGGACTGCGGCGCGTGAAGGCCGAGTTCGTGGCCGCGACCGAGCGCGCGGCGCGGCTCGGCTTCGACGTGCTCGAGCTGCATGGCGCGCACGGCTACCTGCTGCACCAGTTCCTATCGCCGCTGACCAACACGCGCGGCGATTCCTACGGCGGCACGATGGAAAGGCGCCGCCGGTTCCCGCTGGAGGTGTTCGAGGCCTGCCGCCGCGTGTGGCCGCGCGAGCGCGCGATGGGCATCCGGCTGTCGGCGATCGACTGGATGGAGGGCGGTCTCGCCATCGAGGACACGATCGAGACGGCGCGCCAGCTCAAGGCGCTGGGCTGCGACTTCGTCGACGTCTCGTCGGGCGGCACGGTGCCGAACGCCAAGATCGCGGTCGGCCCCGGCTACCACGTCGAGTTCTCGGCGCGCGTCCGCAAGGAGGCCGGTATCAAGACCTGGGCGGTCGGCATCATCACGGAGCCGGACCAGGCCGAGCGCATCGTGGCGTCGGGCCAGGCCGACTGCACCGCGCACGCGCGCTCGTTCATGGTCGATCCACGCTGGGGCTGGAACGCCGCCCGCGCGCTGGGCGTCCAGACGCCGCCGCTGCCGACGCCGTACCACCGCGCCGCGTCGATCCTGCCGTTCAAGCCGCAGGAGCTGGCCAAAGCCGCGGAGTGATCCCCGGCGAGGCGCGCTCAGAAGCCGCATTCCCACCGGCTGGAACCGGCGGTCGACCAGCGGTCGCCGTCGCGGAAACAGCCGTTCTCCCAGTGGCCGGTATGCACCTGGCCGCTCGCCGACCAGTTCACGCCCTGGCCGTGCGCGCGATCGTCGAACCACTGGCCCTGGTAACGGTCGCCGTTGGCCCGGACGACGGCGCCGCGGCCGTTCTGCGGCCGCGCGCCGGCGGCCAGCGACATGGCCACGGCCGGCGCGAAGCGCGCGAACATCCGCATCGTGAGACCCCGTTCCCGGCCGGCGTTCCGCTCGCCGCCCGCGTCGCACGGGACTGGAGGGCGCAACGGGCCCGCGGGAAATCCGCCCGCGGTGGCGGCGGTTAGTCGGTCGTCGCGGGCGCCGCGGGGTTCGCCGGCGCGCGGCCGCGCAGACGGTCGGTCAGCAGCCTGATCGCGACGTAGAAGACGGGCGTCAGGAACAGGCCGATCAACGTGACGCCGATCATGCCGGCGAACACCGCCGTGCCCAGCGCACGGCGCATCTCGGCGCCGGCGCCCGAGGCGGTGACCAGCGGCAGCACGCCGAGGATGAAGGCGAGCGCCGTCATCAGGATGGGACGCAGGCGCAGTTGGCAGGCCTCGATCACGGCGGCGGCCGGATCCTTGCCCTGGATCTCGAGCTGGCGCGCGAACTCGACGATGAGGATCGCGTTCTTGGCCGCCAGACCGATCAACACCACCAGGCCGATCTGCACCAGCACGTTGTTGTCGATGCCCGCGGCCCACACGCCGAGCAGCGCGAAGAGCACGCTCATGGGCACGATCAGCATGATCGCCAGCGGCAGCGTCCAGCTCTCGTACTGCGCCGCCAGGGCGAGGAACACGAATAGCACCGCGATCAGGAACACGTAGACGGCGGTGTTGCCGGTGGCGCGCTCCTGCAGCGCGAGCCCGGTCCACTCGAAGCTCTGGCCGGGCTGCAGCGTGGCGGCCGCCAGCCTCTCCATCGCGTCGAGCGACTGCCCCGTCGAGACGCCCGGCGGCGTCGCGCCCTGCAAGGGTATCGAGACGTACATGTTGTAGCGCTGGATCAGGTCCGGACCGGCGGCGTCGACGACGTCGACCAGCGTGCCCAGCGGCACCAGCTCGCCGGTGGCCGAGCGCACCTTCAGCCGCAGGATGTCGCCACGCTCGAGGCGGAAGCGCGCGTCGGCCTGGGCGCGCACCTGGAAGATGCGGCCGAAGGCGTTGAAGTCGTTGATGTAGGCCGATCCGAGATTGACCTGCAGCGCCTCGAACACGCTCGATAGCGGCACGTTCAGCATCTGCGCCTTGACGCGGTCGATGTTGAGATAGACCTGCGGCGACGACGTGGAGAACGTCGTGAAGACGCTGGTCAGGGCCGGATCCCGACGTGCGCGGCCCATCATCTGGTAGGCCGACGCCAGCAGCGCGTCGAGATCGTCGCCGGCGCGGTTCTGGAGCTGCATCGTGAAGCCGCCGCTGGTGCCGATTCCCGGCACCGCCGGCGGCGGCACGGCGAGCACGAACGCCTCCTCGATGCCCTGCAGGCGCTGGATCATCTCGGCGATGATGCGGGAGGCGGTCTGCCCCTTCGGCAGGCGCTCCTCGAACGGCTTGAACGGCGTGAAGATGACGGCGGCGTTGGCCGCGTTGGTGAACGTCGCGCCGCTGAAGCCGGGGATCGCCACCACGTTGCCGACGCCGGGGACGTCCTTCACCAGCCGCTCCGCCTTCTTCACCACCGCGTCGGTGCGGTCGAGCGTGGCGCCGTCCGGAAGCTGCACGATCACGAGGGCGTAGCCGCGGTCGAGCGGCGGGATGAACCCCGGCGGCACCTTTCCGACGACCCAGACGGTCGCCGCCACGAGCAGGGCGTAGCCCCCGAGCGCCAGCAGGCGCCGGCGCAGGATCTGGCCGACGCCGCGCGCGTAGGCGGCGCTGCCGCGGTCGAAGCCGGTGTTGAACGCCGCCGCAGCCCGGCGCGCGTAGCGTAGCGGCGCGAATCCGCCGCCGGCCGGCGCGTGCGCGCCGTGCGCCCGCAGCAGGATCGCGCCCAGCGCCGGCGACAGCGTCAGCGAATTGAACGCCGAGATCAGCGTCGCGGTGGCGATGGTGAGCGCGAACTGGCGGAAGAACTGGCCGGTGATGCCCGGGATGAACGCGGTCGGAATGAACACGGCCGACAGCACGACCGCGATGGCGATCACCGCCGTGCCGACCTCGTCCATGGTGACGTGCGCCGCGTCGCGCGGCGTCATGCCCTCGGCGATCTTGCGCTCGATGTTCTCGACCACGACGATGGCGTCGTCGACGACGATTCCGATCGCCAGCACCAGCCCGAACAGCGTCAGCACGTTGAGCGTGAAGCCGAACGCCAGCATCACCGCCGCCGTGCCGATCAGCGACACCGGGATGGCGAGGATGGGGATCAGCGCGGCGCGCCAGTTCTGCAGGAACACCAGCACGACCAGCGCGACCAGCAGGATCGCCTCGACCAGCGTGGTGTAGACCGCGTCGACCGACTGGGCGATGAACTCGGTGGGATTGTAGATGATGTCGAACTTCAGGCCGGGCGGGAACTCGCGGCTGAGCTGCGCCATGCGCGCCTTCACCTGGTCGGCGGTCGCCAGAGCGTTGGTGCCGGGCCGCTGGAACACGCCCAGCGCCACCGCCACCTGGCCGTTGAGGTAGCTGCGGCTGGAGTAGTCGCGGGCGCCGAGCTCGACGCGCGCGACGTCGTCGAGCCGCACCAGCCGGCCGTCCTGGCCCGATTTGACGATCACGCTCCGGAACTGGCGGACGTCCTGGAACCGTCCCTGCGTGGTGACGATCGCCTGCAGGGCGGTGTCGCTGGGCGCCGGCTGCTGCCCGAGGCGGCCGCCCGAGACCTGGACGTTCTGCGCCCGCAGCGCCGCGACGATGTCGCCGGAGGTGAGCGAATAGGCCGCCATCCGCGCCGGATCGAGCCAGACGCGGATCGCGTACTCGCTGCCGCCGAAGACGATGATGTCGCCGACGCCGTCGAGCCTCAGGAGCTGCTCGCGGATGCGCAGCTGCATGTAGTTGGCGATGTAGAGCTCGTCGTAGGTCTTGTCCGGCGACAGCAGATGCACCACGAGCAGGAAATCGGTGGCGCGCTTGCGCGTCGTGACGCCCTGTCGGCGCACCTCCTCGGGCAGGCGCGGCTCGGCGACCGCGACCCGGTTCTGCACCTGGACCTGCGCGATGTCGAGGTTGGTGCCCGGCCGGAACACGACGCTGAGCGACATCACGCCGTCGTTGGTCGCGTACGACGACATGTACAGCATGCCCTCGACGCCGTTGATCTCCTGCTCGATCGGCGTCGCCACGGTGCGCGCGACGGTCTCGGCGTTGGCGCCGGGATACGTCGTCGTCACCGAGATGGTCGGCGGCGCGATCTCCGGATACTCGGTCACCGGCAGGCGCCCGTAGGCGAGGACGCCGGCGATCACGATCAGGATCGAGACCACCGTCGCGAAGATCGGGCGGTCGACGAAGAAATGGCCGAATCTCATGGCCGGTTCCCGCGTCCCGCCTACTTCTTCGCGCCCGCCGGCGCGGCGCCGGCGGGTTGCGCGGCCGCCGGCTGCGGCAGCGCCATGAGGCCTTTCCAGACCGACGGCAGATCGACCGGCTGCGGCGTGACCCGCCCGCCGCCGAGCTGCACGCGCTGCAGGCCGTTGATCACGATCGTCTCGTCGCCGGTCAGCCCCTCCCGCACGACGCGGTAGCCGTCGGTGCGCGACCCGAGGCGGACGGGCTGCCGCCGCGTGGCGCCATCGTCCGCGACCACGTAGACGAAGCGGCGGTCGAGGTCGGCGAGGATCGCCTCGTCGGGCACCAGGACGCCCCGGTACCGTGGACTTCCCGGCACGGCGACGCGGCCGAAGAGCCCGGGGGTCAGGAGCAGCTCAGGGTTCGGAAGCGAGGCGCGCAGGCGCATCGTGCCGGTCGCGGTGTCGAGCCGGTTGTCGGTGAAGTCGAGCGCGCCGCGGTGGGTGAACTCGCGCTCGTCCGTCAGCATCACCATGACGGGCAGACCGGCGCCGGAGCCGCTCGCGGCACCGCCGCGCGCCAGCCGCTGGTAGGCGAGGAACGACCGTTCGTCGATGTCGAAGTAGAAATGGATCGGATCGGCCGTGACGATCGTCGTCAGCACCGTCGCGTTGGCGGCGACCAGGTTGCCCTCGGTGACGAGCTTGCGCGAGATGCGGCCCGAGATCGGCGCGCGGATCTCGGTGAACTCGTAGTTGAGGCGCGACTGCTCGAGCGCCGCCTTGGCGCCGTTGAGATCGGCCTGGGCGGCGAGGAATTGCTGGCGCCGCTGATCCATCGCCTGCTCGGTGCCGGCGCCGCTGCGGACCAGGCGCTCGGCCCGCTCCTGCTCGAGCTTGGAGAGGTCGAACCGCGTCTGGGCGGCGGTCAGGGCCGCTTCGGCCTGGTCGAGCGCCGCCTTGTAGGGGCGCCGGTCGATCACGAAGAGCGGGTCGCCTTCCTTGACCAGCGCGCCGTCGCGGAAGCTCACGGACTCCAGGAAGCCGCCGACGCGGGCGCGGATCTCGACGGCGCCTACCGGCTCGAAGCGGCCGGTGTACTCGTCCATCTCGACGATCTCTTTGACGACGGCCTTCGCCACCGTGACCGATGGCGGCTGCCCGGCGGGCGGCCCCTGCCGCTTGCGTTCGCAGCCCGCCGTCGCGATGGCGGCGGCAAGCATGAGCCCCGCCATCCCCGTCCGCGCCACGCGCCGACCCAACAGGCGAACGTCGTCCATGTCGTCCCCCAACAGCGTGGTGGCCGCGCCGACACCCCTATCCAGTCCCTCCGGCGCCCCCGGCGCGCGAGGATTTCTCATCGCCATCGCGGGCGACGCCGGCGGCCGGGCTCTGGCGGCCGGTCCAGCCGACATCGGAAGATGGTGATCGGCGCCGATGGAATCCAGAGAGGCGCGCGGCCCCGCATGAACGAGCGACCACTCCGCGTCGGGCCCGCGCGGTCAGGTCCCGGCGCGCGTGGGCGCGCTCCAGCCCTTGCGTCGGAAGGGATGCGCCGGGAAGGTGCCGAGAAGCTTGAACTCGTCGGAGAAGAACGACAATTCCTCGAACGCGAGTTGCAGTCCGCGCCGTTGGGCGTGGCCTTCGACCTCGGCATAGAACAGCGCCTGCTCGAACGCGGCGCCCGACAAGTAGCTCTCCAGCTTCGTGATGTTCACGCCGTTGGTGGCGAAGCCGCCCAGCGCCTTGTAGAGCGCGGCCGGCCGGCTCTTGACCCGGAACAGGAAGGCCGTGAGGCAAGGCACCGCCGCCCAGTCGGTGGTCGCCGCCTCGCGCGCGAACACCAGCATGCGCGTGGTGTTGTGGTCGGCGTCCTCGATGTTGCGCGCGAGGATTCGCAGTCCGTAGATGCGCGCCGCCAGCGACGAGGCGATGGCGGCGACCGACGGGTCGCCGAGGCCGGCGATCTCCTTGGCGGCGCCGGCGGTGTCGGCGTGCGCCACCGGCGCGATCCGGTGCTTCTTGAGGAAGCTTCGGCACTGCGCCAGCGCCTGAACGTGGCTGCGCGCGCTGCGGATCGTCTTCAGAGACGCCCCGTCGGTCGCGACCAGGCAATGCTCGACGCGCTGGAAGTGCTCCGCGACGATATGCAGCCTGGTGTGCGGCAGCAGGCTGTGCAGATCCGCGACGCGGCCGGCGATCGAGTTCTCGACCGGGATCATCGCCAGCTCGGCCTTGCCCTTGCGCACGGCGTCCATCGCCGCCTCGAAGGTCGGGCACGGCAGCGTCGTCATGTACGGAAACGCCGCCCGGCACGCCATGTCGGAGTTGGCGCCGAACTCACCCTGGAAGGCGATGACGGCGCTCGGCTTGGTCGGCGGGGTCGAGATGCGGCGCGCGGCCATGACGGATGTTCCTGCGATGGGCTGTCGGAGGCAGGGCTGTAGCTTGTATTCGCCGCCGATGCCAGACGCCGGGCGCGCCCTCAGGGCGCCAGCCGGCGGCGCGCCTCCGCGAGATCGTCCGGCGTGTCGACGCCCAGCGGCGCGGTGTCGACGAGGCGCGCGTCGATCCGCATGCCCGCCTCGAGGGCGCGCAGCTGCTCGAGCTTCTCCCGCCGCTCGAGGACTCCCGGCGGAAGCGTGACGAACCGCTCCAGCGCCGCCCGGCGGTAGGCGTAGAGGCCGATGTGATGGTAGAGCGGCCCGTCGCCGGTCGGCACCTGCGTGCGGCTGAAATACAGCGCCCGGCCGATGACGTCGCCGTCCCGGAACCCGACCACCGCCTTGACCACCTGCGGCGCGGACCGCTCCTGCTCGGTGCGGATCTCGCAGACCAGCGTGGCGATGTCGACGCCACCATCGGCCAGCGGTTCCAGCGCCGCGCGCACGACCGCGGGGTCGATGGTCGGCAGGTCGCCCTGCACGTTGACGACGGCGTCGTGGCGGCCGTCGGGATCGAGGCGCATCAACGCCTCGTGGATGCGGTCGGACCCCGACGGGTGGCCGGGGTCGGTCAGCACCGCCCGGCCGCCGGCGGACTCGACCGCCGCGACGATCTCCGGCTCGGCGGCGGCGACGACCACGGGGCCGATGTCGGCCTCCATCGCGCGGCGCCAGACATGGACGATCATCGGCGCGCCGTGGATGTCGGCGAGCGGCTTTTCCGGCAGGCGGATCGAGGCCATCCGGGCGGGGATCAAAACGATCGGATGGCGCGGCCCCGCGCCCTTGTCGAAGGTCATGGATTCGCTTGATATTATAGGGAGTTAGGGGCTCGTTGCGACGACATGCCGCGCCGCTTTCCCGGTCGGCGAATCGATACTACTTCCGGCGTCGGGATTATGGTAGACGCCTTGCCGTCGTCGGTGCCGCGTGTCCGCGGGGCCGGCCCGAGACCTCGCCGCGAGCGGATGGAGTCCATGGATTCGTTCGAGTTCAACAAGATCGCCGGCGGCGTGCTCGCCGCCTGCCTCGGCGCGATGATCATCGGCAAGGTGTCGAACGCGCTGGTGCATCCGCACATGCCGGACAAGCCGCACATCGCCGTGCCGGAGGACAAGCCGGCGGCCGGCGGCAAGCCCGAGGCGGCGCCCGCTAAACCCGACCCGATCGAACCGCTGCTGGCCAGCGCCAAGGTCGAAGCCGGACAGAAGGCGTTCAAGACCAAGTGCGAGACCTGCCACACCGTCGAGAACGGCGGACCGAAGAAGGTCGGCCCCAACCTGTTCGGCGTGGTCGGCGGCAAGAAGGGTGGCAAGCCAGGTTTCGACTACTCCTCGACCCTCGTCGCCAAGGGCGGCGAGTGGGGCGTCGAGGACATCAACGAGTTCCTGATCAAGCCGGCCGGTTACATCAAGGGCACGAAGATGGCGTTCGCGGGCGTCGGCAAGGCCGAGGAGCGCGCCGACATCATCAAGTACCTCCAGTCGCTCAAGTAGGCGCCTACGCCCCGCGGCGGTGGATTCGACGGGATGGCCCAGGCCATCCCGTTTTTGTTTCAACCGAGCGCCCCAGACGGGAACCGCATGCCCGACGCCACCGTCCCGGCCTCCTATGTCGACCTCGCGCACCGGCTGGCCGACGCCGCGCGGCCGATCGTGCGGCGCTATTTCCGCACGCCGGTCGGTGTCGACGACAAAGGCGACGCCTCGCCGGTGACCATCGCCGACCGCGAGGCGGAGACGGCGATGCGCGCCATCCTCGCCGCCGAGGTTCCCGACCACGGCGTCTGGGGCGAGGAGCACGGAAGCGAGCGCATGGATGCGGAATGGGCGTGGGTGCTCGATCCGATCGACGGCACCAAGGCGTTCATCACCGGCATGCCGGTGTTCGGCACGCTGATCAGCCTGTTGCGCGGCGGCGTCCCGGTCGTCGGCGTCATCGACCAGCCGATCCTCGGCGAGCGGTGGACCGGCGTCTCCGGCGAACGCACCACGTTCAACGGCGCGCCGATCTCGACGCGGACGTGCGACGCGCTGGCCAAGGCCTACATGTACTCGACGGCGCCGATCATGTTTCCCGGCGACCTGGAAGGGCCTCACCGCGCGCTGGCGGATGGCGTGAAACTGTTCCGCTGGGGCGGCGACTGCTACGGCTACGGCCTGCTCGCGTCCGGCTTCTGCGACCTGGTCGTCGAGGCCACGCTGAAGCTCCATGATTTCTGCGCCCTGGTGCCCGTCGTCGAGGGCGCCGGCGGACTGATCACGGACTGGCGCGGCCGGCCGCTCGACCGCCATTCCGACGGCACCGTCCTGGCGGCCGGCGACCGGCGCGCCCACGCCGAGGCGATGGCCATCCTGAACGCGCGTGGCGGCGGCGCGAAGACGCGCGGCCGGGGTCTGGGTTGACGCCGCGCCGATCCCGCGGAGGTGATCGCCACGCCCCTTGGATTGGCGCGTCCGAAGCCCTAGCTTCGACCGGCAATTCTGGAGAGTCCGCATGAACGCCACGCGAGTCCGCCGCCGCACCGTCCTCGCCGGGCTCGCCGGCGCCGCCGCCGCCCCGGGCGCGGCGCGCGCGCAGGCCGGCGGCGCGACGACGTCGCACGGCATCGCGATCCACGGCGACCCGGCGCTGCCGCCCGACGTCAAGCATCTGGCCTACGTCAACCCCGACGCGCCCAAGGGCGGCACGGCGCGGCTGGGCGTCAGGGGCACGTTCGATTCGCTCAACCCGTTCATCGTGAAGGGCGTCCCCGCCGCCGGCCTGTCCCAGATCTACCAGACTCTGCTGCAGGGGGTCGGCGACGAGGCGTCCACCGAGTACGGCTCGCTGGCGGAGTCGATCGAGACGCCGGCGGACCGGTCGTGGGCGACGTTCACGCTGCGGCCAGAGGCGCGCTGGCACGACGGCAAGCCGATCACGCCCGAGGACGTGGTGTTCTCCCTCGACATCCTGAAGACCAAAGGGTCGCCCTCCTACGCGTTCTACTACCAGGACGTCCTCAAGGCCGAGATCGTCGGCGAACGGAAGGTGAAGTTCACCTTCCGCGACGCCAACAACCGCGAGCTGCCCGTCATCGTCGGCCAGCTGGCGGTGCTGCCCAGGCACTGGTGGGCGACGCGGGAGTTCGACAAGACGACCCTCGAGATCCCGCTCGGCAGCGGTCCCTACCGCGTCGACTCGTTCGAGCCGGGCCGCCACATCGCCTACCGGCGCGTCGCCGACTGGTGGGCCCGCGACCTCTGGATCAACCGCGGCCGCCACAACTTCGACGTCCTGCGCTACGACTACTACCGCGACGGCAGCGTGATCTTCGAGGCGTTCAAGGCGGGCGACATCGACTTCCGGGCGGAGAACACCGCGCGCAACTGGGCGACGGCGTACGACTTCCCCGCGGTCCGCTCCGGGGCGGTGAAGCGCGACGACATCAAGCACGAGCTGCCCGCCGGCATGCAGTGCTTCGCGTTCAACACCCGGCGCGACATGTTCAAGGACCGGCGCGTCCGCGAGGCGATCGCCACGATGTTCGACTTCGAATGGTCGAACAAGAACCTGTTCCACGGGCTCTACACCCGCAACACCAGCTACTTCAGCAACTCGGAGCTGGGCGCGAAGGGTCTGCCGTCGAAGGAGGAGCTGGAGATCCTCGAGCCGCTGCGCGGCCAGATCCCCGAGGAGGCGTTGACGCGGGAGTTCAAGCTGCCCGTCACGGACGGCTCCGGCAACGTCCGCGACCTCGCCCGGCGCGCGACCGCGCTGCTGAAGGAGGCGGGATACGAGGTCAAGGACGGCAGGATGGTGAACGCCGCCAGCGGCAAGGCGTTGTCGTTCGAGATGCTGCTCAACGACGCGGTGTTCGAGCGCATCGTGCTGCCCTACAAGCAGAACCTCGAGCGCATCGGCGTCGAGATGCGCGTGCGCACCGTCGACACCGCGCAGTACAAGCGCCGCGACGACGATTTCGATTTCGACATGAGCTCGACCGGGTTCGGCCAGTCGTCGTCGCCCGGCAACGAGCAGCGCGACATGTGGACGACCGCCGCCGCCGACCGCAACGGCAGCGGCAACTCGATCGGCATCAGGAGCGCCGCGGTCGACAAGCTGGTCGAGCTGATCATCGCCGCCCCCGACCGCGCCACGCTGATCACGCGCTGCCGCGCGCTCGACCGGGTGCTGCTGTGGGGCCACTACGTCGTGCCGGCCTGGCACCTCGGACGCAGCTGGATCGCCTACTGGGACCGCTTCGGCCGGCCGGAGAAGACGGCCAAATACCTGCCGGTCGCGTTCGACGCGTGGTGGTTCGACGCCGAGCGCGACCGGGCGCTGCGCGGCCGGACCGGCGAACGCAAGAACTGACGCGGAACCCACGCCTTTGACCGCGTACCTGCTACGCCGCCTGCTGCTGATCGTGCCGACGCTGCTCGGCATCATGACGCTCAACTTCTTCATCATCCAGGCGGTGCCCGGCGGACCGCTGGACCAGGCGCTGGCGCGCATCCAGGGCAAGGCCGGCGAGGCCACGTCGCGGCTGTCCGGCGGCGGCTCCGAGACCGGACCCTCCGGCGGCGCCGGACCCGCCACGCCGGGCGAGGGCGCCGCGCAGACGCGCGGCTCCCGCGGGCTGCCGCCTGAGCTGGTCGAGCGTGTGAAGCGGCAGTACGGCTTCGACAAGCCGGTGCACGAGCGGTTCCTGCTGATGATGGGGAACTACCTCGTCTTCGACATGGGCGAGAGCTTCTTCCGCAACGCCCGGGTCGTCGACCTCGTGCTGCAGAAGATCCCGATCTCGATCTCGCTCGGCCTGTGGACGACGCTGCTCGTCTACATGGTGTCGATCCCGCTGGGGATCGCCAAGGCGGTGCGCGACGGCTCGCGCTTCGACGTCGGCACCTCGGCGGTGATCATCATCGGCGACGCCATACCGGGATTCCTGTTCGCGCTGCTGCTGGTCGTGCTGTTCGCGGGCGGCAGCTACTGGAAGATATTCCCCCTGCGCGGCCTGACATCGGACGACTGGGACCAGCTCTCGGCGCTGGGCAAGGTGGCCGACTACTTCTGGCACATGACCCTGCCGATCCTGGCGATGGTGATCGGGGGCTTCGCGTCGCTGACGCTGCTGACCAAGAACTCGTTCATCGACGAGATCGGCAAGCAGTACGTCCAGACGGCCCGCGCCAAGGGCCTGGGCGAGCGCCGCGTGCTCTACGGGCACGTCTTCCGCAACGCCATGATGCTGGTGATCGCCGGCTTCCCGGCCGCCTTCACCTCGATCTTCTTCACCAGCTCGCTGCTGATCGAGGTGATCTTCTCGCTCGACGGTCTCGGCCTGCTCGGCTTCGAGGCGGCGATCAACCGCGACTATCCCATCATGTTCGGCACGCTGTGGGTGTTCGGCCTGATGGGGCTGCTGATGGGGATCGTCGGCGACCTGATGTACGTGGCCGTCGACCCGCGCATCGACTTCGAGTCGCGGGGCGGTTGATGGCGCTGTCGCCCCTCACCCGGCGCCGCCTCCGCAACTTCCGCGCCAACCGGCGGGGGTTCGTGTCGCTGGTCCTGTTCGGCGCGGTCTTCGCGCTGACGCTGTTCGCCGAGCTGATCGCCAACGACAAGCCGCTGCTGATGCGGTTCGACGGCGCGTTCTACGCGCCGGTGCTCAAGGCGTATCCCGAGACCGCGTTCGGCGGCGAGTTCGCGACCGAGGCGGACTACAAGGATCCGGAGGTCGCGAGGCTCATCGAGGCGAAGGGCTGGATCCTGTGGGCGCCCGTCCCATACCGCTTCGACACGGTCATCAAGGGCGAGGGCCGGGCGGTGCTGGCGCCGCCGTCGGCGCGCAACTGGCTCGGCACCGACGACCAGGCGCGCGACGTCGTGGCGCGGCTGGTCTACGGCTTCCGCGTCTCCGTCCTGTTCGGCCTGCTGCTGACCGTCCTCGGCTCGATCGTCGGGATCGCCGCCGGCGCCGTCCAGGGGTTCTTCGGCGGTTGGACCGACCTGCTGTTCCAGCGCTTCATGGAGATCTGGTCGAGCATGCCGACGCTCTACCTGCTGATCATCCTCGCCAGCTTCATCGAGCCGGGGTTCTGGAGCCTTCTGGGGATCATGCTGCTGTTCGGCTGGATGGGCCTGGTGGGCGTCGTGCGGGCGGAGTTCCTCCGGGGGCGGAACTTCGACTACGTCAGGGCGGCCCGGGCCTTGGGCGTGTCCGACACGAAGCTCATGTTCCGCCACATCCTGCCCAACGCCATGGTCTCCTCGGTGACCTTCCTGCCGTTCATGCTCGCCGGCTCGGTGACGACCCTGACGTCGCTCGACTTCCTGGGTTTCGGCCTGCCGCCGGGCTCGGCGTCGCTCGGCGAGCTGCTGCTGCAGGGCAAGAACAACCTGACCGCGCCGTGGCTGGCGTTCACGGGGTTTTTCGTCATCGCCATCACGCTGAGTTTGCTGGTATTCATCGGCGAAGCCGTGCGTGACGCCTTCGACCCCCGCAAGATCGTCGCCTGATGACATCAGCCGCCCCGCCCGCCGCCGACGGACCGCTGCTCGCGGTCGAGAATCTGTCGGTCGATTTCGGCGCCGGCGCCGACGCCGTCCACGCCGTGCGCGGCGCGTCGTTCACTGTCGACCGCGGCGAGACGGTGGCTCTGGTGGGCGAGTCGGGATCCGGCAAGTCGGTCACGGCGCTGTCGGTGCTCCAGCTTCTGCCCTACCCGATGGCGCGGCATCCCTCCGGCAGCGTCCGGTTCAGGGGCGAGGAACTGCTCGGCGCCGGCGAGGCGACGCTGCGGACGGTGCGCGGCAACCGCATCGCGATGATCTTCCAGGAGCCGATGACGTCGCTGAACCCGCTGCACTCGATCGAGCGGCAGGTCAGCGAGGCCTTGCTGCTGCACAAGGGCCTGACCCGCGACGCCGCGCGCCGCCGGACGCTGGAGCTGCTGCGCCAGGTCGGCATCCCGGGCGCCGAGAAGCGCCTCGACGCCTTTCCGCACCAGCTCTCCGGCGGCCAGCGCCAGCGCGTGATGATCGCCATGGCGCTGGCGAACGAGCCCGACCTGCTGATCGCCGACGAGCCCACCACGGCGCTCGACGTCACCATCCAGGCGCAGATCCTGACCCTGCTGAAGACGCTGCAGAAGCGGTTCGGCATGGGGCTGCTGTTCATCACCCACGACCTCGGCATCGTGCGCAAGATGGCCGACCGGGTCTGCGTCATGAGCAAGGGCGCCATCGTCGAGCAGGGGCCGGTCGACGAGGTCTTCGACTCCCCGTCGCACACCTACACAAAGCACCTTCTGTCGGCCGAGCCGAGGGGCCGCCCGGCGGCGCGCGACGCCGCCGCGCCGGTCGTGCTGTCGGCGTCCGACGTGAAGGTGCATTTTCCGATCAAGCGCGGGGTGCTCCGCCGCACGGTCGGGCACATCAAGGCGGTCGACGGCGTGTCGATCGAGCTGCGCCGCGGCCACACCGTCGGCGTCGTCGGCGAGAGCGGCTCCGGCAAGACGACGCTGGGACTGGCGTTGCTGCGGCTGGAACGCAGCGAGGGCGGCATCCGCTTCCAGGACCGCGATCTGCGCGCGCTGTCGGCGCGCGAACTGCGGCCGCTGCGCAAGGAGATGCAGATCGTCTTCCAGGATCCCTACGGCTCGCTCAGTCCGCGCATGTCGGTCGACCAGATCGTCGGCGAGGGCCTCGACGTGCACGGCATCGCCAGGGATCCGGTCGAACGGCGGCGGATCGTCGACGACGTGCTCGGCGAGGTCGGGCTCGATCCCTCGATGCGCGACCGCTATCCGCACGAGTTCTCCGGCGGCCAGCGCCAGCGCATCGCCATCGCCCGCGCCATGGTCCTGAAGCCGCGCTTCGTGGTGCTCGACGAGCCGACCTCGGCGCTCGACATGAGCGTCCAGGCGCAGATCGTCGACCTGCTGCGCGATCTCCAGTCGCGGCACGGCCTCGCCTATCTCTTCATCAGCCACGACCTCAAGGTCGTGCGGGCGCTGGCCAACGAGATCCTCGTCATGAAGGACGGTGTCGTGGTCGAACGCGGACCTTCGGCGCGCGTGTTCGACGCGCCCGAGACGCCCTACACGAAGGCCCTGATGGCGGCCGCATTCGACCTCGAACCGATCGGCGCCGACGACGGCGCCGTGGCGATGTGATGCCGCCGCGCGCCGACACCGGGACGCCGGGCGCGTTCTGCCACCTCACCGCCGCGCAGGGCGGCGGCGACCGCGAGGGCTGGCGGACGCGCCTGTCGGAGGCGCTCGGCGAGGACGTCGACATGCGCGGCTGGGGCGATGTCGGCGATCCGGCCGAGGTCGGGATCGCTCTGGCCTGGAAGCCGCCCCTCGGGGCGCTGGCGACGTTCCCGAACCTGCGCCTGATCGTGTCGACGGGGATGGGGGTCGACCACCTGCTGATCGACCCCGACCTCCCGCCCGGGATCCCGATCGTGCGCATCATCGATCCCGGCCTGGTCGGACAGATGGCGGAGTACGCGATCTACTGGGCGCTGCGGCACCATCGCGGCATGGAGGCCTACGCCGCCCAGCGCCGCCGCGGCGAGTGGACCGAGATCCCCTTCACCGACACCGCGACCCGCCGGGTCGGCGTCATGGGGCTCGGCGAGATCGGCGCGGACACGGCGCGGAAATTCGCCGCCCTCGGCTTCCCGACGGCGGGGTGGAGCCGGACGGCGAAGTCGATCTCCGGCGTCGAGACCTTCCACGGCCAAGACGGATTCGACGCGTTCCTGCGCCGCTCGGACATCCTCGTGGACGTCCTGCCCATGACGCCGGCGACCGCCGGCCTGCTCGACGCGCGCGCCTTCGCCGCGCTGCCGCGGGGCGCGTTCCTGATCAACATGGCGCGGGGCGGCCACGTCGTCGACGCCGACCTGGTCGCGGCGCTCGATTCCGGCCATCTCGCCGGCGCGGCGCTCGACGTGTTCCATGTCGAACCGCTGCCGCAGGCGCATCCGTTCTGGTCGCATCCGAGGATCGAGATCACGCCGCATATCGCGGGCCCGACCAATCCCCGGACGGCGGCGGCCAGCGTCGCCGACAACGTGCGCCGGCTGCGCGCCGGTCTGCCGCTGGTCAACGTCGTCGACCGCGCCGCCGGCTACTGAGACATGGACATCACGGTCGTCGTCCCGACCTACAAGCGGCCCGACGATCTGCGGCGTTGCCTGGCGGCTCTGAAGGCGCAGACCCTGCCCGCGGCACGCGTCAACGTGGTCCGGCGCGACACCGACGCCGCGACGGCCGACCTGCTCGCCGGCTACGATCCCGCGGGGCTCGCGTTGAGGGTCCATGTCGTGGGCGAGCCGGGCGTCGTCGCGGCGCTGAACGTCGGACTGGAGAACGCGGTCGGCGACATCGTCGCCATGACCGACGACGACGCGGCTCCACACCCGGACTGGCTGGAGCGTCTGGCCGCGGCGTTCGCGGACGACGCTCGCACCGGTGGCGTCGGCGGGCGCGACCGCATCTTCCAGGGCGCGCGCGCCGACGACTGGCCGCCGCAGACGCGCGTCGGAGTGAGCACGTGGTACGGCCGGACATACGGGAACCACAACTGCGGCACGGGCCCGGCGCGCGAGGTCGAGGCGCTGAAGGGCGTGTGCATGGCGTTCCGCCGGTCGGCGATCGGCGCGCTGCGATTCGACCGGCGCCTGCGCGGATCCGGAGCGCAGGTAGCCAACGAATACCTGTTCGGTGGCGCGATCCGCGCCGCGGGCTGGAAACTGGTCTACGATCCCGCGATTCTCGTCGACCACTATCCATCGATCCGGCCGGACTCGGACCAGCGCGACCAGATCGACAAGGGCGCGCTGCGCGACCTCGTGCACAACGCCACGCTGGGCTACGTCGAGTATCTTCCGCGCCGCCGATCCTGGGCCATCATCGCCTACCAGCTTCTCTGGGGCAGCCGGATGGCGCCGGGGCTCGCCGCGGCGATCGTGTACGCCCTGCGCCGCGATCCCTGGGCGCTCTATGGCTTCCGCGAGGTCGTCGCCGGCACTTTCGCCGGCATCGCCGCCTACTGGCGTACGCGCGGCCAAGACACGGCGCCGAGGCGCGCGCGGCCGCGCCTCTGACGGGCCGACGCCGGCTTCCGCGGGAATCAGGCGCCGCCGGCGGCGACCGGCGGCGGCGCCGGTGAAGGCGCCGCGGGCGCCGCCGTCTCGGCTTGCTCGGCGGCGCGACCCGCCGCGTAGGACAGCCCGATGACGACGCCCACATGCAGGAACAGGATCCGGTGGTCGTTGAGCGAACCGGAGGCGAGCGCGCTCAACGCGTAGAGCACGCTTGTGAACACGGCGATGTCGGCCGCGAAGGTCCGCAACCGCAGCGCCGTCCGGAAGTGGCCCCAGACGGCGCGGACACCCCACAGGAACAGCGCCAAGCCGACGACGCCGAGCTCGCACAGGATCTCGAGGACGATGTTGTGCGGATAGTCGCGGGGCAGGTTCGTGAGCAGGGAGGGGTATCCGCCGATGCCGATGCCGAAGACCGGCGAGCGCGACCAGCCGTCGATCGCCGCGGCGTGCAGCTCCTGCCGGCCGCTGGTGCCGGCGAAATACACGCCCTCCTCGAGCTTGCCGAGCAGCCGCTCGATGGCGCGCAGATCGTCGAAGCCGAGCGCGGCCTCCAGGAGGGACACGGTGACCAGCGCGACGCCGGCCAGCGCGAACGCCGTCGCCATCGTCAGGAACGCGAAGTGCCGGCCCGAGGCGCGCAGCCGCAGCGTCCACACCGCCACGATCGCGACGGCCACGATGGCGACTCCGACGGTCACCTGGGTCGATCCCGTGACGAGGATGAGATAGTACCCGCCCGCCGCGAGCAGCGGGCTGGCGCCGCGAGCACCGGGCCGAGGCGCAGCGTCAGCACCGCGACCATCGCGGCGACGATCATCTTGCCGACGTAGAGCCCGAACTGGATGTACGACACGCCCTGCACGACGCCGATCGCGACGCCGGTCTCGGTGATGACCTCCTCCGTCGCGACCACGTGGCCGACGAGGTAGGGCAGCAGCGCCACCACGATCGCGCCGTAGGCGAGGAACAGGTAGGCGCCGGCGCGCGGCGCGGCCGCCGTGACCACCGCGGCCCCGACAAGCGGCACGACGCACCCGGCGGTGAAGTCGAGGATCTTGAACACCGGAAAGCCGATCTGCGGCCCGAACACCCGCACGAACGCGTCCGGCAGCTCGACGAAATAGCCGTCGCTCCATGTCGCGCTCAGCGCCATGTAGGCGACGAAGGCGGCGAGCGGCGGCGCGACGACGCGCAGCCCGCCGAGCGTCGAGGGGCGCGCAAGCGCCGCCACCACGCCGAGCGCGCCGAGTCCGGCCGCGGCGACGAGCACGAAGTCGAAGTTCAGGCCGGCCGCCTGCAGGGTGCCCTTCAGGACGGCGTTGAGCTCGAGGATCAGGGCCAGCGCGACGAACGACCACGCGAGGATGCGTCCGCCGTTGGTGGCCGGCTCCTCCGCGGCGACCATCGCGCGCGCCTCAGAAACGCCGCGCGACGCCGCCGAGAGACCCCATCACCCGGCGCGCCGCGGCGTGCAGGGCCAGACCGTTGGGATACTCCAGCGACGACCGCGGCGGGGCGGCCATGTACGCGTCGAACTCGGCCCGCGTCATGCCCAGCTTCTTGCGCACGTACTCGGTCTCCTCCTCCAGCGCCTCCGGCCGGTAGAGCGGTTCGTTCAGTGCCGCCAACGCGGCGTCCCGCGTCATCTGGCCAGACGCGATCAGCGAGGAGAAATGCGGCTTGCGCTTATCGAAGCCGAACTTGTGCGGCAGGATATGGCACTGGAAGAAGCGCGTGAACACGGACTCCCCGTGCTTGAAGCGGTAGGGCCGCCAGCCCAGCTCGCGCTCCGCCAGCGCCATCGCGGCGGGCTTGTCGTACTCGACGTAGTCGAGGATCGGTATCGCCTTGATCCGGCGCAGCAGCGCGCGCCGCGCGAACTTCGCGGCGCCCAGCCGCGGATAGGTGCGCAGCGGCACCGAGCCGAACCGGGCGTGCACGGCCTCGAGGAACCGGAGGTCCTTGTTGCTGTGCAGCCACGCCGCCGGCATGATTCCCTCGGTGGCGGTGTTGCTGCCGGTGAGGATGAACCGCACGCCGCGCGCCGCCGCCACGTCCATCAGCAGCGCCAGGATGGCGTGGTCCGTCGGCATCTCGAGGTTCGACGTGTGCGACTTGAAGAACGACAGCTGGAGGTCCCGGAACTCCTCCCAGTCGACCACGTGCGTGTGGAGGTCGATGTCGAGCGCCTTGACGATCCGTTCGATGTTGTGGACCGCGAGCTCGTCGTTCCAGCCGTTGTCGAAATGCACAGCCAGCGGCCGCAGGCCGAACTCCCGCCGCGCCAGCCACGCGACGTGCGTGCTGTCGACGCCGCCGCTGACGCCGATCACGCAGTCGTAGTCGCGGCCGCGGCCCTCGGCCTTCATCAGCTCCACGAGCCGCGCGCGGTCCGCCTCGCGGGTCGCCGCGCCGGCCGCCCGCGCGGCCATCGCCGCCTCCATCGCGCGGCAATGGTTGCAGACGCCGTCGGAGTCGAACGTGATGTCCGGGTCCGACGTGTCCATCACGCAGCGCGCGCATCCGGTAGCCGGGACGGCTCAACTCGGATCGGAAGGCGCTGGTCGCCGGCATGGTCCTTGGAAGGCTCCGTGGCGCGCCGGACGGGACGCGGCGCGGCCTTTGGACTAGCGACGGCGCAGGAGGGCGTCAAGCCGGCGCCGCCGGCGGTCACGGCGCGACGATGGCGTCGAGCTCGTCCTGGGTCGGAAAGTTGATCAGCACCGCGCGGTGGCGCCCCTGGAACACGAACATCGCGCCGGCGGCGACAGCCGAGGCGCCGCCCTCGCGGATCGCCGCGCGCAGATCCGCGGGACCGCCCGCGCCGCCCATCGCGATGACGGGGATGTCGACCGCGCCGGCCACGGCCGCCGTCAGCTCAAGGTCGACGCCTGACATGGTGCCGTCGCGGTCGACGGCGCCGACCACGAGTTCTCCCGCGCCGGCGGCTTGCATCTCGCGCGCGAACGTCGCTGGGTCGATGGTCCGGGGCTTGCGGCCGGCGTGCGACCAGACCCGGCCGCGCCGCAGGAAATCGCGCCGGACGTCGATCGAGACCACGACGGACTGCGAGCCGATGGCGTCGGCGATGCGGCCGACGGTCGATGGATCGTCGAGCGCCGCGCTGTTGAGGCAGACCTTCTCGACGCCGATCCGCAGCAGGCGGCGCGCCTGTTCCACCGTCGAGACGCCGCCGCCGTAGCAGATCGGCACGAAGCATTCGGAGACGATGTCGGTCAACCGGTCGAAATCGGGCCCGGCCCCCGAGCGCGTCGCCTCGATGTCGAACAGCGCCAGCTCGTCGATCGGCCGGTCGTTGAAGATGCGCACGGCGTTGATCGGGTCGCCGATGTAGCGGTGGTCGGCGAACTTGACGCCCTTCACGAGCTGGCCGCGGCGCAGCAGCAGGCATGGCAGCACGCGCGCGCGCAGCATGTCAGGCCGCCTCCGCGAAGCCGCGCAGCAGCGCGAGGCCGAATTCGCGGCTCTTCTCGGGATGGAACTGCACGCCGTGGATATTGCCGCGGCCGACGATCGAGGCGAAGGCGACGCCATGGGTCGTCGTCGCCACGATGTCGGCGGGGTCGTCGCACTCCACGGCGTAAGCGTGGGCGAAATAGAACTTCCAACGCGGCTCGTGGCGCGCGAGCAGCGGCGACGCGCCCGAAGGATCGATCGTGTTCCATCCCATATGCGGCACGCGCAGGCCGGTGCCCTCCAGGCGCGTCCGCAACGAGCGCGCGCGACCCTTGAGCCAGCCCAGCCCCGGCGCGTCGCCCTCGTCGCTGCCCTCCATCAGCATCTGCATGCCGACGCAGACGCCAAGCAGCGGCCGGCCGTCTCCCCGCGCGCGCGCCTCCACCGCCGGACGCAGCCCCGACGCGTCGAACGCGCGCATCACGTCGTCGAACGCGCCGATCCCCGGCAGGATCAGCCGGTCGGCGGCCGCAATCTCCTCCGGCGAGGCGACCAACGCGGCGGCGATTCCGGCCTTGCGCAGCATGTTGCGGATCGAACCGACGTTACCGATCCCGTAGTCGACGATGCCGACGGTCATCCCGGCGCCTCCCGGCGCGCGGCCCGGCCCAGCAGCCCGGACGCGCGCGCGTACCACAGGAGGCCGGCGCCGTAGACCGCGAGCGCCATCGCCACCGCGGCGAGCGGGTCGACGATCCCGCGCGCGGCCCAGGCGACGGCGGGCACGAGCAACGCAGCGAGCGTGGCCTCGACGGCCACGCGTGACGCCGCCCAGGCGCCGAACCCGACGACGATCCCGGTCGCCAGCAGCCAGGTCACCGCCTGCAGCGCCATCGCCACCGACCACGCCAGCGCGACCCCGGCGCCGTCCCCGGCAAGGCCAAGCCCGGCCACCAGCGCGAGGAGGGCCGCGACGTTGCACGCCAGGTTCAAGCGCAGCTGGGTCCGCTGGCGGCCCGCGACGTCGAAGGCGCGCTCCACCACGGTCGTCAGTGCCATCAGCAGCGCGGCGACCGAGACCGGGCCGGCGTAGCGGCCGGCCTCCCGCCACGGCTCGCCCAGCGGGGCGGCGAAGATCGCCGGGCCGAAGGCGACGAGAACGCCGACGCCCGGCGCGAGAACGAGCGCGACGCCGCGCAGTATCGCGAGCACGGTGGCGCGCAGCGGCCGCAGGTCCGAGCCGGCGGCGGCCAGTTCCGGAAACAGCGCCTGCCCGACCGATTGCGCCACGGTGACCAGCGGCGCGTAGGTCAGCCGCCAGGCCAGATTGAGCCCGCCGACGAAGGCCGCCGGGGTCGACGCGACCAGGAGCACGGTCGAACCCTGCGCGAAGATCTGGCCGATAAACGAGTTCGGCGCCGACAGGCCGGGCATGGCGGCGTGGCGCGCCGCGACGGCGCGCAGATCGCGGACGCCCGAGGTGGACGCGGCGCGGCGCAACGGCGCGAGCAAGGGGTAGCCGAAAGCGACCGCGGCGACGACATGCGCGAACACGGTGCCGATGATCAGGCCGTCGCCGCCCGCGCCCGTACCGGCGAGGCCGATCTGGAACGCGCCGAGCAGCGCCGCCAGACCGAGCCGGCTGGCCGCCACGTAGGCGAAGCGGCGCTGGCGCAACCGCCACGCGGCGGCGGTCTGGATCGCGGCCGACGCCAAAACGACGGCGGGCAATCCGTAGACGGCGCCGCGCGGCAGCGCCGACATCGCGCCGCCGCCCCAGAGGATCAGCGCGCCGGCCGCCGCAGCGGTCACCAGCGCCCCGGCGAGTGCGACCAACAGGGTGACCGCGACCAGGCGCGCGCTGTCGTCGTCGTCGCGTTCGACGACCACGGCGATGTCGTAGCGCAGGCCGCCGAGCACGCCGACCAGCGACGCCGCCGCCATGAACGCCGCCCAGGCGCCGAACGCCGCCGGATCGTACAGCCGCGCCAGCGCCAGCATGGACAGGAGTCCGATGCCCTGGGCGACGGCGCTCGAGACGGCGAGCGTCGCGGCGCCGCCGGCGACGCGCCGGAGGTCCACGGCGCCGCGCGGGTCGCCGGAATCGGTGCTCATCGCGGTTCCATGCGCGGTCCGGCGATCAGCCGGTCGTCGTCAGGCGGACCAGCGCGTCCTGCATCCGCTGGAACTCGGCCTGCGGCCGCGCCGGATTGCCGACCACGGTCTCGCGCGCCGCGACCGGCTTCACGACCGCCGCGCCCATGCCGACCGTCGCCCATTCGCCGACCGAGAGCTGGTTGCGGACCGACGCCGCCGGGCTCACCCACGCGTAGTCGCCGATCCGCACGCCGCCACAGATGATGCACATCGCCAGCACGACGCTATGGGCGCCGAGGCGGACGTTGTGGCTGATATGCGCCAGATTGTCGATCCGCGCGCCGCGTCCGACGACGGTGTCGTCGAGCGTGCCGCGGTCGATGCAGACGTTGGCGCCGATATTGGCGCCGTCCTCGACGACCACGCCGCCGAAATGCGGGAAATTCTCGAGCGCGCCGTCGGCGTTGCGCTCGAAGCCGAAGCCGTCGGCGCCGATCACGGTGCCCGAATCGACGACCACGTCGGCGCCGATACGGACGCCCTCGTAGAGCGTGACGTTGGGATGGATGGTCGTGCGCGCGCCGACAGCGCAGTTCGGCCCGATGACACTGTGCGCGCCGACGAAAGCCGTGGCGTCGACCCGCGCCGACGGATCGACGATCGCCGTCGGATGCACACCGCGCGGCGCCGTCCGCGGGAAGAGCCGGGTCAGAATCCGGATGAACGAGAGGCGGGGGTTGTCGACGGCGATCACCACCGCCGCCACGTCGATCCGCGCCGACGGATCGTCCGGCACGATGATCGCCGCGGCCCGCGAGGCGTGCAGATCCGCAGCCAAGCCCTCGCCCGCGCGGCGGCAGAACGTCAGGGCACCCGGTCCGGCGGACCTCAGCGACTCGACGGTGCTCAGCGGCCTCGCCAGGTCGCCGCGCGTCCAGCGCACGTCGGCGCCGAGCAGATCGACGACCCCACCGGCCGTCACCGCCACCGAGATCCGACCATCCTTGTCCCGCATCTGGAGACCGCCTCCTCGACCGCGCGTCCGGGTCGCGGCGATCCTATCCCATCCACGCCCGGCCGGCGACCCGGCGCGCCCGCGTCAGCGCAATGCGGCGGCGTCAGCGCAATATCGCGTCGTAGAGGCGCCGTAGATTCGCCCGCGCGTGGTCCCAGTTGAGCTCGTCGAGGAAGGCGCGCCGGCCGGCGTCGCTCATCGTCTGCAGGCGCGCGGTGTCGTCGAGCAGGTCGAGGACGACCCTCGCGATATCGGCCGGCGACTCCTGGTCGGCGACGGCGCCGCAGCGCAGGCGCTCGACCAGCGCCACCGCGTTCGGCAGCCCCGCGCCGGTCACCGTCGGCGTGCCGACGCAGATGTAGTCCAGCAGCTTGGTCGGATACTCGCCCTCGAGATAGGCCGGTGTCGGCTTGTAGAGGCACAGGCCGAGGCGGCAGGCCGAGATCGCATCGAGCATCTCGCGCTGCTGCAGGAAGCTGACGTACTCGACCCCGGCGGCGGCCATGCGTTCCCGCAGGCGGGCGGCGTCGACATCCTCGGCGATCCGGCCGCCTACGACGACGCGGCAATCCGGGCGGGCGGCGCGGACCAGGACGAACGCCTCCACCATCTCGACGGCGGCGCGGTCCGCCGTGACGCTGCCGAAATAGCAGATGGCGGGCGCCCGTTCCGCGATCGGCGGCGCGCCGATCTCCAACGCCAGGTCCTTCGACATGAAGTTGCGCACGACGGCGCCGCGGCGCGGCGCGATCTTGTCGAGGATCGGCTGGCTGGCCGCGACGACGCCGTCCAGCCATCGCGCCGCCAGCCCTTCCAGCGCCACGACGCCGGCCCGCGCCAGCCAGCGGAGGGGCGCCGGAATCCACGTCTTGCCGGCGATATTGTCGCGGTAGGCCTCGTGCGCGTCGTAGACGATCCGCCGCCCGGACAGGCGCAACGCCAGCATCCACGGCAGCAGGTCCGGGTCGTGGAAATGGACCAGATCGTAGCGGTCCGCGCGGATCGCGCGGAGGATGTCGAAGGGGCGGCGCAGAAACCGCGCCATGCGGCCGGCACGCGGCGGCAGGGCGATCAGGCGGACGCCGTCCAACGACGGCGGCACCGTGGAGTCCGGAGGCGCCGCGGCGGCGACGGTCACCTCGTGGCCGTCGGCCGCCAGCGAGCGCGCCATCCGGTAGAATATCCGCGTATCGAGCAGGTGGTGCGCCGAGGAGACGTGGATCACACGCGCCATTGTCCGAAGCCACCACGATCGCCGCGCCCGGGCGCACGATACAGGAACGTAGGCGCGCCCGCCATCGCGCGGCCGGGGGCGCGCCTTTACTTGCGATTCCCGCGTCGCTATTGAAAGCGACACGGCACCGGGAAATGGCGACGCCCATGGAATTCAGCCCCGAAGGCTACCGTCGCGTCATCGCGGCGGCGCTGCGCGCCGGATACGCGTTCGCGCGACTCGACGAAGGGCCGGCGGCGGACGCGCCGACGCTGTTCCTGCGGCACGACGTCGACATGTCGCCGCGCATGGCCGTGGTCCTCGGCGGGATCGAGGCCGCCGCCGGCGCGCGCGCCAGCTACTTCTTCCAGCTCGACGCCGACACCTACAACGGTCTGGCGGCGTCCACGCGCGACGCCATCCGGGCGCTGCGGGCGCAGGGCCACTGCGTCGGCCTGCACATCGATCAGACGACCCACGGCGCCGGCGAGGGCGACATCGCCGCGACTCTGGACTGGTTCGGCCGCTGCGTGACGCCGATCGACCGCGTTGTCAGCTTCCACCGGCCGTCGCCGGACGTGCTGGGGCGGCGTTTCGATTCGTTCGTCAGCGGCTACCAGCCCGGTCTGTTCGACCCGTCGGGCTACGCTTCGGACTCGCGGCGCGATCCCGGCTTCTGGCCCAGGCTGGAGGCCTTGTTCGCCGAGCGCCGGACGCCGATCCAGCTTCTCACGCATCCCGAATGGTGGTGCGGCGTGGCCGACGCCGACGCCGTGTGGTCCGAGCTCGAGGCGCGGCGCGCCAGCGAGCTGTCGAACTACATGGCGCGCAACTTCCCGTCCCTTTTCGGACGCTTGAGGCGAGACGACGAGGCGCGGTTCCGCGTCTGACCGCCGGCGCGGGCGGCGTCGATCGAGGCGATGGATGGGCGCGATCGGACGGCTCTCTCACGGCACTTCCGCCGGTCGCGTAGCCCGGATGGCGACGGCGGGGGCGATAGCGGCGTTCCTTGCCGTCGCGTCGTCCTGCGGATCCGCCATCGCGCTCGATCCGCCGCGCCCGATTTCCCAGGCCACCGTCTTCCCGCGGCACGGCGTGGTCCGCATCGACGTCGAGGCCACGGGCGCCGGGCGGGTCACCTACGACTGGGGCGGCGTCGTGCGCGGCGAGGCGGAGGTCGTCGACGGCCGCGCGTCGGTCGTGGTCGACGCCGAGGCCATCGCCGGCGGCAGCTACGTCCTCGCGCTGACCGCGCTGCGGGGCGGCGAAATGTCGCCGACGGCCATGCTCGACGTAGAGATCGGCGCGCCCCGGGATGCCGACCGGTTTCCCGTCCGGTGGTGGGGCCAGCTCGACGCCCGCGACGACGACGCATGGGACGCGATGGGCGTCACCGGCAGCTTCCTCGATGCGATCACCGACGCGCCAGCGACGGAACGACGGACCGGGATCCGGTCGCGCCTCGACGCCGCCGTCCGACGGGATCACGAACTCGGCCTGTATCTGAGCCCGACACTCGCGCCGCGATGGCGAGGCGGCGCGTCGCTGGACGTCTACGATCCGGCTGTGCGGGCGCACGCTCTGGACGTCGCGCGCGCGGCGCTATCGATCGCCGGCGACCACCCCGGCTTGCGCCACGTGCTCGTCAACGAGGAGATCGAGCCACGCTTCCACGACGGGCCGGCCCTGCGCGCCGCCGCCGAGGCCGCGAGGATCGACATCTCCAGCGCCATCGTCCGGCGGCTGATCATCGGCGATTTCGTATGGCGTCCGGTCGGTCCGCGCGAGGTCGTCGACGGCGCCGTTCCGGACGACGCGCCGCGCGCCCGGTTCGCGCGCTTCTGGTACGGCGGCAACGGCGGCGTCGCGGGCGTGAACGCCGGGATGGCCGGCGTCCTGCGCGCGGCGCGGCCGGACGTCGCCGTCTGGTCGGAGCCGTGGCGCCTCGCCGCCGTCCGGACGGGCGTCGGACTCGACCGGATCGCGACCTGGACCTACGGCTATCCCGACATCAAGCGGCTGTACTACGTCCGATATCTCCAGGCGTTGGCCCGGGGCACGGGTCTCGAGGTCCAGCAGACCATCACCTTGCTCAAGTACGCGCGCATGGTCGCGCCGACGACCGGCAGCCGCGCCGACCTTTCGCGGGACAAGGACGGCGGCGACCCGTTCTTCATCGCCGGACCGGACTACGCGACGCAGGCCGCGTGGCTGGTGTTCGCGCAGCGGCCGGACGCGATGGGCTTCTACGCGACCGATTCGCGCCCGGTGTCCGATCCGGCGCAGGCGAGCCCGAAGTACGCGCCGGAGACGTTCGCGGCGCTTGGCGAGGTGCTGACGCGCCTGGTGCGGCCATACGGGCCGGCGATTCGCGCCGCGCGACCGGCGCCGGCACGCGTGGCGGTCTACGCCTCGGCGACGGCGGAGTGGTTCGGCGCGGCATCGATGGGACGCGTCGTCGGTTACGACGCCGAGCAGACCCTGCCCTACGCCGCTCTGCTGGCGATGAACCACGTGCCGTTCGACGTGCTGCTGGACGAGGACGTCGCCGAGGGCCGCCTGGCCCGATACGACGTCATCGTGTTGCCGCGGGCGGCGGCCCTGCCGGCCGTGTCCCGTGAGGCGCTGGCGGCGGCGGTGGCCCGCGGCGCGCGGTTGATCGCGAACGCCCCGTTCCCCGCGCCGGCGCCGGGTACCATCGTCACGGCGATGACGTTCGACCACGAGGTCCAGGTCGACGGCGCGCTTCCCGTGTCCGAGCGCCTTGGCGCCGACGCGGCCCGGCGGATCGACGCCGCGCAGGCGACGCGGCTCGCGCCGCTGTTCGACCGATCCGTGAAGCAGGCCGAGGCCGACACGCCCCGAGCGCTGGTGGAGAGCCTCGCCGCCGGCCGCGCCATGATCCACGTCGTCGTCAACGACCATCGCGATTTCGGGCCGCGTTTCGGCGCCCACCGCCTGCATCTGGAGCGCGGCCTGCCGCTGCGGACGCGCGTATCGCTTCGTCTCGATGACCGGACGGCGGTCTACGATGCCCTGGCGCGGCGGCGTCTCGTGGTCGCTCCGGAGTCGGCCGGCTGGGGCGCGGTCGGTCTCGAACTCGCCGCGGCGCAGGGCGCGTTGCTGTTCGCTCTGCCGCGGCCGATCGGCGGCGTCGGCCTCGACACGCCGGGCGCCGGGCGTCGCGGAACGGCCGTGGACGTGGTGATCGTGGTCCGCGACGCCGATGGCGCCACGATCGAGGCCGACCTGCCGATCGAGATCGAGGTGACCGATCCCTCGGGCCGCCGCAACGCATGGAGCCGCTTCTCGACGACGCGGTCGGCGGACGCGGGCCGCGCCCGCTTCCGATTCACGCCTGCGTTCAACGAGCCGGCTGGACGCTGGACCGTGAAGGTCACCGACCTCGTCGCCGGCACGACGGCGACGCGCGGGATCGCTATCGCCGAGTGACCGGTGACGGCTACGCGGCGCCGAGCGCGGCGATCAACGTGTCGCAGATCCGGTCGGCGGTCTCGTCGTCCATGTAGGGATGCATCGGCAGACTCAGCACACGGCCGCACAGCGCCTCGCTGGTTGGCAGGGAGCCTTCGCCGCCGCCGTGGCGCAGATAGGCGCTCTGCAGATGCATCGGGCGGGGGTAGTAGACCATCGTCGGGATGCCGGCTTCCTTCAGCGCCGCCTGCACCCGGTCGCGGTCGTCGATCTGGATGGTGTACTGCGCCCACGCGTAGACGCACCCGTCGGGACGCGCCGGCACCTTCACATGGTTGCCGAGCCGCCGGTCGTAGCGCCGCGAAAGCCGCTCGCGCGCCGCGCGCTCCTCGTCGAGCAGCGCGAGCTTCGGGATGAGGACCGCCGCCTGGATCGTGTCGAGGCGGCCGTTCACGCCGACCCGCGCGACATCGTACTTCGATCTCCCCTGCCCGTGCGCGCGGATCGACCGCAGGATCTCCGCCGTGGCGTCGTCGTCGGTGAAGATCGCGCCGCCGTCGCCATAGCAGCCCAGCGGCTTGGCCGGAAAGAAGCTGGTCGCCGTCATCGGCGCGAGGGTGCCGACACGCCTCCCGCCGACCGCGCCGCCCATGCTCTGGGCGGCGTCCGCCAGCACCTCGACGCCGTGCCCGCCCGCCACCGCCTCGATCGCGGCGTAGGCACCGGGCAGACCGAACAGATCCACCACCACGACCATGCGCGGCTTCAGCGCGCCCGCACGCGCCGTCGCCGCAATTTGCCGGTCGAGATCGGCCGGATCGAGATTGAACGTATCGGGATCGACGTCGACGAACACCGGCGTCGCGCCGATCAGCAGGACGACCTCGGCGGTCGCGGTGTAGGTGAATCCCGGCAGGAACACCGCGTCCCCCGGGCCGACGCCGCGGGCCATCAAGGCGATCAACAGCGCGTCGGTGCCGCTCGACACGCCGACGCAGTGGCGCGCGCCGACGTGGTCGGCGCATTTCCGCTCGAACTCCGCGACCTCCGGCCCGTTGATGTACTGGCCGTGGTCGAGCACCTTGTGGATGCGCGCGTCGATGTCGGCCTTCAGCCGCGCGTACTGCGTCTTCAGGTCGACGAAGGGAATGGCGTCCATGGGCTCCGTCCCGGCGGATGCGGCGCGATCAGGCCGGCGCCAGCGCGCCGTCGACGAGCTTGTAGCGCGCGCCGGTGCGCGGGCAAACCAGATCGTCGCCCAGCCGCTCGCCGGCGGCGCCGACCCAGCCGATGAACCGCGCCGGATTGCCGACCACCAGCGCGTAGGCCGGCACGTCGCGCGTGACCACGGCGCCGGCGCCGACCATGGCATACTCCCCGATCGTGACGCCGCAGACCACGACGCAGTTGGCGCCCAGCGTGGCGCCGCGGCGCACCAGGGTCGGCGCAAACTCGTCCTTGCGCTCGATATGGGCGCGCGGCGTCAGCACGTTGGTGAACACCATGCTCGGCCCGCAGAACACGTCGGCCTCGAGGGTCACGCCCTTGTAGACGGAGACGTTGTTCTGGAGCTTGCAGCCGTCGCCGATCGTCACGTCGGGGCCGATCATGCCGTTCTGCCCGACGACCACGCGCGCGCCGATGCGGCTTCCGGAAAGCACGTGGCTGTAGTGCCAGATCTTCGTCCCCGGCCCGATCTCGGCGCCTGCGTCGACCACCGCGGTCGGATGCGCGTAGTAGGTGGCGGCCGCGGCCGTCCGTTCAGGCGACAAGTTCACAGCGACGCCTCCCGAATCCATCGAGCGCTGGGCCGCGTCCAGCGTCTCGAGCACCGCGATGCCCTCGCGCCCGTCGGTCAGCGGCCGGCCGCGGTCCGCGACGCGGCCGAGGAAATGCGCGATCTCCGCCGCGAGCGGCTCGGCGTGGTCGACCGGCACGGGCTCGCCCTCGGCCTTGCGCGCCTCCGGCCGGCCGTCCTTCCAGTCGACGCCGTGGCGATAGCGCATCAGCTTGCGCTCCCAAGCCTCGGTGTCGTCGAACACCAGCATCCCGGTCTCGCCGACCACGACCAGCTTCTGCTCCTTGAACGGATGCAGCCACGAGACGAACACGTGCGCCCGCAGGCCGTCGGGAAAGGCGAGCTGGGTCATTGTGTGGTCGGCGACGTTCGGATGCAGGTCGCGCTTGCCGACGCAGCTCACCGAGTCCGGCCGTTCGCCGGCCAGCGCCAGGATCATCGAGAGGTCGTGCGGCGCGAAGCTCCACAGCACGTTCTCCTCGACCCGCACCTTCCCGATGTTCAGACGGTTGGAATAGACGTAGCGCAGCCGGCCGAGATCGCCCGCGCGCACCACCTGGAGCAGGCGCTGGAACACGGGGTGGTAGCGCAGCAGATGTCCGACCATCAGGACGCGACCGCCTGCCTCCGCGAGCTCGGCGACCGCCGTCGCGTCGGCGACGGACAGCGCCAGCGGCTTCTCCACGAAGGCGTCGCGACCTGCGCGCAACGCGGCCGTCGCGATCTCGGCGTGGGTCTCGGCCGGCGACGCGATCAACACGGCCTTGACGCGGTCGTCGCGCCACAACGCCGCGATGTCGTCGGTGAAATCGACTCCGAAGCCGCGCGCCAGCGCCTCGGCCTGGGGATTGCCCTTGTCGCAGATCACGCTCAGCGCGCCCATTCCATGGGCGACGCGGGCGAGGTTCCTGCCCCAGTAGCCGCAGCCGATCAACGCCAGCATGCGCGCCCCCCGCATCGGCCGTGGTCGGCGCGGCCGCGGCCGTCGTCCACCGAGATCGGTCGAGACATCGCCGTCACAGCCCGTCGCGTCCGGCCAACCAGCGCGCGACGTCGAGCTCGAACGGATCGTCGATATTGACGATCGCCCCCTCGGTCGGCACGCCGACGCAGTCCTCCTCGACGATGTGCCGATTGTCGACCAGCGTGCGCCGCCGCGCGGCGTAGCAGTAGCCCGTGCGGTACCAGTACGCCGGTATCGTCTGGCGGTTCTTGTGGGCGGCGCCGTCCGGCGCGTTGAACGACAAGACGCCGGCATCGTCGCGCCGCAGGATCTTCTGGGGCGTGAAGTGGCCGGGCACCCGCGCCACGGTGCACGCCGCCGCCCGGCCGCCCTCGACCATGGCCCGCATCGTCGCCTCGACGTCGGCGGGCGTCCGGAACGGACTGGTCGGCTGCAGATACACCGACGCCCCGAACCGCATGCCGTAGTGGCGCTCGGCCTCGAGCCAAGCGTGCGCCCATGCGTCCTGCGCCGTCGATTCGTCCGTCGCGAGCGCCGCCGGACGGAGGAACGGCGCGTCGAGGCCGTGGCGGCGCGCCTCCTCCACGAAATCCGGATCGTCGGTCGAGATCACGGCGTGGTCGATCCACGGCAGCGCCTTCACGACGCGCGCGGCGCGGGCGATCAGCGACTGGCCGCCGACCTCCGCGATGTTCTTGCGTGGCACGCCCTTGCTGCCGCCCCGCGCGGGGACGACCGCCAGCACCGTCAAGCCCTCCCACGCCATCAGCCGCTCCGGATCCGCCCCACCGCAGGCACCTTCTGCCTGAAAAACCGCTCAACGGAAACGATCCAGAAACGGTCCGAGGTGGGCAGACCAGACCGGCACGCCATCCGCGGCCCCGAACAACGAGTGCCCGTCCCTGCCGAACGCCGGCAAAAGCCGGTAGTCGACGTTCCCGCCGGCGGCGCGGTACGCATCGGCCATACGCCGGCTCAGCCCCGGATCGAAGTACGTGTCGTTGACGGTGTATATCCACAGGGTCGGCACGCGGGCGGTCCGTCCGTACGCGGCCGCGCCGGCGACCAGCTTGTCGGGCGAGCAGTTCACATTTGCGACGTCGCCTCGGCGTCCGCCACGTCCACCGGCGAAATTGACGATCGCCGGGATGTCCGCTGGATTGCGGCTGGCGACCGCCAGCGACCCCCAGCCGCCGGCGGACTGGCCCACGACGATGGTCCCCGGCGTCCGCACGAAAGGCTGGGCGCGCATGTAGGCGACCGCCGCCTCGATGTCGCGCGCGGCTTCGAGCCCGGCGCGGTGGAAATCGGCGTTTTCGCAATGCCCGTACGACTCGTTCCAGCGCCCGCCGGTCTCGCCGTAGCCGCGCCGCAACGGAACCACCACGACGCAGCCGCGGCGCACGAACCAGCCCGCGGCCGCCGAGAAGCGCGGCACGGGCATCGTCGCGTTGCCCGAGACCCGCGAGCCGTGGTTGACGACGACCAGCGGAGCGGGCGCCCCGCCGGGCGGTCTGAACACGGTCGCCCGCATCGAGCGTCCCGAGCCGTCGGTGGTCGGAATATGCCAGCGCTGTTCGCGCAGCTCCCCGCGCTCGGCGTCCTGAGGTCCGTCACCCCGCGCATAGGCCGCCACCGCCGGCCACGCCATCGCGCCGATCAGCGTTCTGCGACGTCCAAGTGAGACCACGACTATACGACGCTCCAAACAGCCCGCGCCGATGTTGCGCCATGGCGGTGCAGGTTGCTAGCGTTGCGGCATGACCCTCACCGCCGAGTTCGACTCCACGCTGTCCGCCTCCGCGCGCGACGCCATCGCCCGCGCGGCGACGTTCGCCGCGGCGCACGTGGCGCCCAACGCCAAGAGCTGGGAGTACGAGCGCAGACAGCCGGTCGAGACGCTGCGCGCCGCCTGCGCCGCGGGCCTGCACACGCTTGAGCTCGATCCGCGCCATGGCGGCCAGGGGCTGCCGTTCTCCTGCAAGATGCGCGCGGTCGAGGAGATCTCGCGCCACGACATGGGTTTCGCGTTCTCGTTGATCAACCACCACAACGCGCTGACCCGGTTCGCGCGCGACGGGCAGCCGTCGATCGTCGCGCGCCTGCTGCCGCGCATGCTGACCGGCGAGGTCATCGGCTGCGCCGGCCTCACCGAACCCTGGGTCGGCAGCGATTTCGCGTCGATCCGGACCTCGGCGCGCCGCGTCGACGGCGGCTGGCGGATCGACGGCGCCAAGGCGTGGATCACCAACGCCGCCAATTGCGGCATGAGCCAGATCTACGCGCAGACGGACCCGTCGCTCGGCCACCGCGGCATCGCCTGCTTCGTTGTCGAGGCCGACCGGCCGGGTTTCGTCCGCGAACCGGCTTTCGAGCTGCATGGCGGACACGCCATCGGCGCCGGCGGCTTCCGCCTAGAGGGCTACGTCGCGCCGGAAGACGCGTTGATCGCCCCACCCGGCCAGGCGTTCAAGATGGCGCTCGCGGGGATCAACGGCGCGCGCACCTATGTCGCGGCGATGTGCTGCGGCATGCTCGAGGCCTCGATCGCGACCGCCGTGAAGTATGGCGCCGGGCGGCCGCTGTTCGGCGGCAAGGTGATGGATTTCCAGGGCCAGCGCTGGTCGATGGTCGACGCGCTCAACGACTTGGAGGCGATGCGGCTGCTGACCTACCGGGCGGCGCGGCTGATCGATGCCGGCGCCGACGCCCAGGAGGCGGCGGCGCACGCCAAGAAGTTCGCCGGCGACAGGACGGTCGCCCACATCGCTGCCTGCGTGCAGGCGATGGGCGCCAACGGCCTGCGCGCCGACTATCCGCTGATGCGCCACCTCTCCTGCGCCAAGATCGCCTGCTACACCGACGGCTCGACCGAGATCCAGAACGAACGCCTCGGCCAGGTGCTGATGGCGCGGTTCGGCGTCTGATGGGCGCCGCCACCGTCCTGCGCACGATCGACATGCACACCGGCGGCGAGCCTACGCGCATCGTCGTCGAAGGCTGGCCGACCCTCGCGAGCCCCACCCTGATGGGCAAGCGGCGCGAGGTACGGGAGAGCCACGACCACCTTCGCAAGGCGCTGATGCTGGAGCCGCGCGGCCACGCCGGCATGTACGGCGCCATCCTCGTCGAGCCCGACGATCCGGAAGCGGATCTCGCCGTGCTGTTCACGCACAACGACGGCTACAGCACGATGTGCGGCCACGCCACGCTCGCGCTCGCGCGCTGGGCCGTCGACACCGGCCGCGTGGCGCCCGTCGAGCCGGTGACGGTCGTGCGCCTGCAATGCCCCTGCGGGCTGGTCACCGCGCATGTCGAGGTCCGCGACGGCCGCGCCGGGCGCGCCCGGTTCGAGAGCGTGCCGGCCTTCGCCTTCGCGCTCGACGCCATCGTGCCGACCCGCACCTGGGGTCCCCTGACCGTCGACATCGGCTACGGCGGAGCGTTCTACGCCATCGCCGACGTCGGGACGATCGGGCTGGACGTGCGCACGTCGCCGCTGCGCCATCTCGTCGACGCCGGCGAGGAGATCGCCGAGGCGGCGCGCGCCAACATCCGCCTGGAACACCCCGACGACGCCGCGCTCGCGTTCATCTATGGCGCCATCCTGACCGATGGCGGCGTCGGCGCGCTGGGACCGGGCGGCTGGCCCGGTCCCAGCCGCAACGTCTGCGTGTTCGCGGGACGGCAGGTCGACCGCAGCCCCACCGGCAGCGGCGTCACGGCCCGTCTCGCGGTGCAGGTGGCGCGCCGCCAGAGCGCGGTCGGCGACGTCTGCGTCTACGAGAGCGTCACCGGCGCCCGCTTCGAGGGCCGCGTGCTGCGCGACACCAAGGCGGGACGCCATCGCGCCGTCGTCGTGGAGGTGGCCGGCGAGGCCTACTACACGGGCGAGAGCGTGTTCCGCTTCGAGGCCGACGATCCGCTCAAATGGGGCTTCTCGCTGGAATAGCGCCGCCCGCGAGCGCTCATGCGGGTGGCGCGCCGGCGATGTGGTTGGTGACGCTCCAGCCGCCGTCCACCGTCAGCACGTGGCCGTTGATGAACTCGGCCTGGTCCGAGCATAGGAAGTTGATCGCGTTGGCGATGTCCTCCGGCTGGCCGGTCCGGGTATAGGGCGTGGTGTCGATCATCAGGGCCTTGAAGCGCGGACTGTCGCGCACCCGGTCCCGCGTCATCCCCGTCTCGATCACCCCCGGCGCGACGGCGTTGACGCGGATGCCCAGCGGCCCGTAGTCGGCCGCCATCTGGTGCGTGATGCCGATCACGGCGGCTTTGCTCGCCGAGTAGGACGACGATCCCGGATACCCGAGGATGCCGTAGATCGAGGCGACATGGACGATGCTGCCGCGGCCGGGCTTCAGGATCCGCAGCGATTCGCGGGCGTAGCGGAACACGCTGCGCACATTGACGTTCATGAACCGGTCGAAATCGGCGTCCTCGGTCTCATGCATCGGCTTGGCGCCGCCGATCCCGGCGTTCGTCACGACCCAATCGAGCCCCCCGAACTCGGCCACCGCGAGATCGACCGCCTGGCGCGGCGCGTCGTCGGCGGTGACGTCCTGTACCAGCGTCCGCATCCGGGCGGGCGAATCGACCTGACGCGCGGTCTCGGCCAGCCCGACGGCGTTGAGATCGGTCGCCACGACGGAGGCGCCGGCGGCGAGGAAGCGCAGCGCCGTCGCACGCCCGATGCCGGAACCCGCGCCGGTCACCAACGCGACATATCCTTGCGTCATCACGCCCTCCGTTGACACATTCCACCGCGCACGCGGCCGCAGGCCGGCAGCGCCGCAATACGCTTCCGTCGTATCCTCGTGACGGCGGCGAATCCAGCGCCGGACGGCGTCGCTCGCTTGCCTCCGCCGGAACCGCTCTGTATAACCCCGCGTCCTTTCGGGCGGCCTGGCGTACAGGGCATGCCATGGCGGTCCCGAGACATCCCGCCGACGGTTCGTCGGCGGCGCCTTCACAGGCGCCAAGACTTTGATACGAGGATGAAAATGCCCAAACTGAAGACCAAGAGCGGCGCCAAGAAGCGCTTCCGGCTCACGGCCACGGGTAAGGTGAAGCTTCCCGTCGCCGGCAAACGTCACGGCATGAGCAAACGCGGCAACCGCTTCCTGCGGCAGGCCACCGGCACGGTGATCGCCTCCCACGGTGACGAGGTGAAGATCAAGCGTTTCTTTCTGCCCAACGCCCGCTGACGGAGAGCGAAAGCCATGGCCCGCGTCAAACGGGGCGTCACCGCGCACGCCCGTCACAAGAAGGTCCTCAAGCTCGCCAAGGGCTACCGGGGCCGCGCCAAGAACACGTTCCGGACCGCCATCGAGAAGGTCGAGAAGGGCCTTCAATACGCGTACCGCGACCGGCGCGTCAAAAAGCGGAATTTCCGCGCGCTCTGGATCCAGCGCATCAACGCCGCCGTGCGCGAGCACGGCCTGACCTATTCGCAGTTCATGAACGGCGTCGCCAAGGCCGGCATCGAGGTCGACCGCAAGGTCATGGCCGACATCGCCGCGCAGGACACGGCGTCGTTCAAGGCGTTGGTCGACCAGGCCCGCGCCGCTCTGAAGTAGTCCGGCCGTCCGGCGGAGACGCCGGCGGACGTGCATATCGATCGAGGGGAGCGCGGGCCACCGCGCTCCCTTTTTCGCATGCGACGACGCCACTTGCGGCGCCGGGAGGGACGGTGATGGACGAGTTGTCGGTCATCCGGGACGAGACGCTGGCGGCGATCGCGGCCGCCGCGGACCCACGCGCGCTCGACGCGGTGCGCGTCGCCGCGCTGGGCAAGAGCGGGCGCGTCACCGGCCAGATGAAGACCCTGGGCGCCCTGCCGCCGGACCAGCGCAAATCGTTCGGCGCCACCATCAACGCGCTGCGCGACGAGATCGAGTCGGCGCTGGCAGCGCGCAAGACCACGCTCGACGGCGCGGCCTTGACCGCCCGCCTAGAGGCCGAACGCATCGACGTCAGCCTGCCGGCCCGACCGGAACGCGCGGGCTCGCTGCACCCGATCGGCCAGACCATCGACGAGATCTGCGCGATCTTCGGCGAGATGGGCTTCGTGTGGGCCGAGGGCCCGGACATCGAGGACGACTGGCACAATTTCACGGCGCTCAACATCCCGCCGGACCATCCCGCGCGCCAGATGCAGGACACGTTCTACCTGCCGCCGCGCGCCGACGGCACGCCGACCGTGCTCCGCACGCACACCTCGCCCGTCCAGGCCCGCACCATGCTCGACAAGGGCGTGCAGAAATCGCTGGCCGAGGGCAAATCGCTGCGCGTCATCGTGCCGGGCCGCACCTTCCGCGTCGACAGCGACCAGACCCACACGCCGATGTTCCACCAGGTCGAGGGGCTGGTGATCGACCGCGCCACGCACATGGGCCATCTCAAGGGCTGCCTGCGCGATTTCTGCCGCGCGTTCTTCGAGGTCGACGACGTGCCGATCCGCTTCCGGCCGTCCTACTTCCCGTTCACAGAGCCGTCGGCCGAGGTCGACATCGGATGCTCCTGGAAAGGCGGCGAGCTGCGCATCGGCGCGGGCGATTCGTGGCTCGAGATCCTCGGCAGCGGCATGGTGCACCCCAACGTGCTGCGCAACTGCGGCATCGACCCCGATATCTACCAGGGCTTCGCCTTCGGCATGGGCATCGAGCGCGTGGCGATGCTGAAGTACGGGATCCCGGATCTGCGAACCTTCTACGATTCGGATCTGCGCTGGCTGCGCCACTACGGCTTCTCGGCGCTCGACGTCCCGAGTCTGACGGGAGGGCTCAGCCGATGAAGTTCACGCTGTCCTGGTTGCGCGAGCACCTCGAGACCGGCGCGACGGTCGACGAGCTGCGCCAGCGCCTGACCATGCTCGGCCTCGAGGTCGAAGGCGTCGACGACCGCGCGGCGAAGCTCGACGGCTTCATCACCGCCCACGTGGTCGAGGCGATCCAGCATCCCAACGCCGACAAGCTGCGCGTCTGCAAGGTCGACACCGGCAAGGGGATCGTCCAGGTCGTGTGCGGCGCGCCCAACGCGCGCACGGGCATGAAGGGCGTGTTCGCGCCGCCGGGCACGCATATCCCCGGCACCGGGCTCGATCTCAAGCCGGGCAAGATCCGGGGCGAGGCCAGCGACGGCATGCTGTGCTCGGAGCGCGAACTCCAGCTCAGCGACTCGCACGACGGCATCATCGACCTACCGGCCGACACCCCGATCGGTTTGCCCGCGGCGTCGGTCCTCGGGCTCGACGACCCCGTGTTCGAGATCAAGGTGACGCCAAACCGTGGCGACGCGCTGGGCGTGCTCGGCGTGGCGCGCGATCTCGAGGCGGCCGGCGTCGGCCGCCGCAAGGCGCCGGATTTCGCGAAGGTGCCCGGCACCTACGCCAGCCCGATCCGATGGACGCACGACGGCGGCGAAGCGGCGCTCAAGAGCTGCCCGATCGTGGTCGGCCGCCATTTCCGCGGCGTGCGCAACGGCCCCAGCCCGGCCTGGCTGCAGAAGCGGCTGCGCGACATCGGCCTGCGGCCGATCTCGGCGCTGGTCGACATCACCAACCTCGCCACGTTCGACCTCGGGCGGCCGCTGCACGTGTTCGACGCCGGCAAGCTGGCGGGCGATCTCGTCATGCGCCGCGCGCGGGCGGGCGAATCGATCGTGGCGCTCGACGGGCGGACCTACGAACTCGACGGGTCCATCGCCGTGATCGCCGATGCGAAGGCCGTGCACGGCATCGGCGGCGTCATGGGCGGCGAGGAGACCGGCGTCTCCGAGGCGACCACGGAGGTGTTCCTCGAGGTCGCCTATTTCGATCCGATCTCCGTGGCCGCCACCGGCCGCCGGCTCGGCATCAACTCCGACGCCCGCTACCGCTTCGAGCGCGGCATCGATCCCGACTCGGTGTGGTGGGGCGCCGAGGTGGCCGCGCGCCTGATCCTCCAGCTCTGCGGCGGCGAAGCCAGCGAGCTGGTGTCGAGCGGCGCGATGCCCGCGTGGCAGCGCGAGTACACGCTTCGCCCCGACCGCGTCCGCACGCTCGCCGGCATCGATGTGCCCGCGGCGGCGCAGAAGGACATCCTCGCGAAGCTGGGGTTCACCGTGGGCGGCGGCGGCGGACCGTGGACGGTGGCGGTGCCGTCATGGCGGCCGGACATCGTCGGCGAGGCCGATCTGGTCGAGGAAATCGTACGCGTCCACGGCTATGACGGCCTCGATGCCGTCTCGATGCCGCGCGACTCCTCGGTGTCGCGGCCGGTGCGCACGACCGAGCAGCGGCGCGTGCCCTTCGCGCGGCGCGCGCTGGCGGCGCGCGGACTGACGGAGGCGATGAGCTGGTCGTTCATGGACGAGGCGCTGGCCGGCGCGTTCGGTGGCGTCGGGCCCGACCTGAAGCTGTTGAACCCGATCGCCTCCGACCTCGCCGTCATGCGTCCGTCGATCCTGCCCAACCTGCTGCAGGCCTGCGGCCGCAACGACGCGCGCGGCCTGCGCGATCCGGCGTTGTTCGAGGTCGGCCCCCAGTACAAGGACGCCACGCCGACCGGCCAGCGATGGGTCGCGGCCGGCGTGCGCTACGGCCGGGGCGCGCCGCGCCACTGGTCCGGCGCCGAGCGTGGCGTCGACGCCTTCGACGTCAAGGCCGACGCGCTGGCGGCGCTCGCGGCGATCGGCGCGCCGGTCGACAACCTCGTCACCCAGACCAAGGCGCCGGGCTGGTACCATCCCGGCCGCTCCGGCGCGCTGGTGCTGGGCGACCGGCCGCTCGCGTACTTCGGCGAGGTCCACCCCGACGTCCTCGCGCGGCTCGACCTGCGCGGCCCGGCGGCGGCGTTCGAGGTGTTCCTCGACGCGGCGCCTCCGGTGCGGGCCAAGGCGACGAAGACGCGACCGGCCTTGAAGCTATCGCCGTTCCAGCCGGTCGAACGCGATTTCGCCTTCGTCGTCGACGCCGGCGTCGCGTCGGAGAACCTTGCGCGCGCCGCGCGCGCCGCCGACCGGGCGATGATCACGGCGGCGCAGGTGTTCGACGTCTACGCCGGCAAAGGCGTCGCCGACGGCCGCAAGTCGGTGGCCCTGTCGGTCGTCATCCAGCCGGTCGAGAAGACCCTGACCGACGCCGAGATCGAGGCGATCTGCGCCAAGGTCGTGGCGCAGATCGCGAAGCAGACGGGTGGAACGCTACGCGGCTGACCATGTCGGCGCCCGGTCGTCGCCTTTGGCCGGCACCGGGACCGCCGTCGCGCCAACCGACTTTCGCGTTATGTTCCAATGACTTAGGATAAATTCGGGCGGCTCGCCGCGGCGCGCATTGCGCGACGCGGTCCGTGCCTCTATCTACCGGCACCGCCCCGCGCCAACCCGGACGCCAACTGTCGAATGACCGACCTCTCGAAGATCCGCAATTTCTCGATCGTGGCGCATATCGACCACGGCAAGTCGACGCTCGCGGACCGGCTGATCCAGCGCTGCGGCGGCATCGAGGCGCGCGAATTCCACGACCAGCTGCTCGACAGCATGGACATCGAGCGCGAGCGCGGCATCACCATCAAGGCGCAGACCGTGCGGCTGAACTACAAGGCGAAGGACGGCCAGACCTACGTCCTGAACCTGATGGACACGCCCGGCCATGTCGACTTCGCCTACGAGGTGAGCCGCTCGCTGGCGGCCTGCGAGGGCTCGCTGCTGGTGGTCGACGCCAGCCAGGGCGTCGAGGCGCAGACCTTGGCCAACGCCTACCAGGCGATCGACGCCGGGCACGAGCTGATCCCCGTCCTCAACAAGATCGACCTGCCGGCGGCCGAGCCCGAGCGTGTGCGCCAGGAGATCGAGGACGTCATCGGCATCGACGCCTCGGACGCGGTACTGATCTCGGCCAAGACCGGCCTCGGCATCGACGACGTCCTGGAGGCGCTGGTCGCGCGCCTGCCGCCGCCGACCGGCGAGCGCGACGCGCCGCTCAAGGCGCTGCTGGTCGACAGCTGGTACGATTCCTACCTTGGCGTCGTCACGCTCGTGCGCGTCAAGGACGGCGTGCTGCGCAAGGGCATGAAGATCCGCATGATGTCGAACGGCGCCGCCCACGACATCGACAAGGTCGGCTACTTCACGCCGAAGCCGTTCGACGCAGGCGAGCTCGGGCCGGGCGACGTCGGTTTCATCATCGCCGGCATCAAGACGATCTCCGACTGCAAGGTCGGCGACACGATCACCGAGGACAGGCGTCCCGCCGCCGAGCCGCTGGCCGGGTTCAAACCGTCGGTGCCGGTGGTGTTCTGCGGCCTGTTCCCGACCGACGCCGGCGAGTACGAGAACCTGCGCGACTCGCTGGCCAAGCTGCGCCTCAACGATTCCAGCTTCCACTTCGAGCCCGAGAGCAGCGCCGCGCTGGGCTTCGGCTTCCGCTGCGGTTTCCTCGGCCTGCTGCACCTGGAGATCGTGCAGGAGCGGCTGGAGCGCGAGTTCGACCTCGACCTGATCACCACGGCGCCGTCGGTCGTCTACCGCATCAAGATGAACGACGGGTCGGCGATCGAGCTGCACAACCCGACGGACTACCCCGATCCGGTCAAGATCGCCTCGATCCAGGAGCCGTGGATCAAGGCGACGATCATCGTGCCCGACGAGTATCTCGGCCCCGTGCTGTCGCTGTGCCAGGAGCGCCGCGGCACGCAGGTCGACCTGACCTACGCCGGCACCCGCGCCATGGTGGTCTACCGCCTGCCGCTCAACGAGGTCGTGTTCGACTTCTACGACCGGCTGAAATCGGTGACCCGCGGCTACGCCAGCTTCGACTACGACATCGCCGGCTACGAGGAGGGCGAGCTGGTCAAAGTCGCGATCCTGGTCAACGGCGAGGTGGTCGACGCGCTGTCGATCATCGTCCACCGCACCCACGCCGAGGCGCGCGGCCGCGCGCTGTGCGAGCGGCTCAAGGACCTGATCCCCAAGCAGCTCTTCAAGATCGCGATCCAGGCCGCGATCGGCGGCCGCGTGATCGCGCGCGAGACGATCAGCGCCATGCGCAAGGACGTGCTCGCCAAGTGCTACGGCGGCGACATCTCGCGCAAGAAGAAGCTTCTCGAGAAGCAGAAGAAGGGAAAGAAGCGGATGCGGCAGATCGGCAACGTCGAGATCCCGCAGTCGGCCTTCCTCGCCGCGCTCAAGACGGGAAGCTGACCGGCGCTCAGCGCCGGCGCCGGCGCCGGCGGCGTCCGCCCTCCGGATCGCGGCGGAAGAAGTAGCCGACCGCCAGACAGACCGCCGCGAGGCCGCCGAACAGCGGCACCGCGGGCGTCAGCAGGACGGGCCGCGCCAGATACTGCCAGACCGACGGATGGATGTAGCGCTCGGTGACCGCCTGGACGAGGTTGAGGCTCGGCGCGTGCATCCGGGCCCAGAGCTGGCCGACGACGCTCAGCGAGCGCTCGCCGGTCTCTACGTTGTCCGTGAGGTCGGCGACGCCGGCGGCGGCCGTCAGCACGACCAGCAGCCAGCCCAGCGCGCGCAGGATCGCCATTCGGTCCGTCCTCTTCCCCTGCGCGCATCGTAACGACCACCCGCGGCGAGGGGAAGCGGCCGGCCGGCGGCGCCAACCGCGGCGTTGGCAAACCATCGCCGCCGGTATAGTTTGCGCCGCCTCCGGGAGAGGTGGCCGAGTGGTTTAAGGCACACGCTTGGAAAGCGTGCGTGGTGTAACAGCCACCGCGGGTTCGAATCCCGCCCTCTCCGCCATTGCATTGCGATAGGTTTTATCTACCTATCCGAGCAGTGGCTAAATGCCCGCCACGACGGGCTTTTGCGCGCGCGGAAGCGACACCGGGCGCCGCGGAACGGCCTCCGTGACGGGCCCTATCCGGCGCTGTTTCCGGCCTTTTATCCGGCCCCTGAGTGGGCAGTGTCGGTATGCGGCTCCGCCTGGCGACCCGGAGGCCGACGAGTCGCGCCGCCGCCGGTCCGACCAAACCGGCGTGAGCCGAGTCCCGGATCGATCCCATCGACCGGAAATCGCCCACGACTTGGAGCGGCGCGCTGAGGGAGCTCGACCGGTACCCGTGGCCGCGCCTCCACCCGCTTTCGGCCCATCCGGATTTCCTCAAGAGGGTCGCCGCCGCTCTGCGGGCCCGACTGAAACCCGAGGATGCACGCCGAAGGGATGAATGGGGCCGTGTTCTGGGTACGAAGGTGTAGCGGCATCGAAAGCTCCCCGCGAGACGGCCCGCCGATCAGACGCGCGCGCTCCACGCGGGTCTGCGCTTCTCGAAGAAGCTGAGGATTCCCTCCGCGCCCTCGGGCGAGCTCCACATCTCCGCGACCTTGCCGATGGTGAACTCGTCCGGCACGGCGACACCGTGCCGGTCGGCCTGGGCGATCAGCTGCTTGATCGTTCGCACGGCGGCGGGTCCGCATCGGAGCACATGCGCGACTTCGTCCTCCACGGCGGCGTCCAAGGCGCCCGGCGCGACGGCGTCGTGCAGGAGGCCGTAGGACACCGCCTCCTTGGCGGTGAAGCGGCGCGCGGTCAGGAACAGCCGCCGGGCGTTCACGACGCCGAGGCGGCGCACCACGAAAGGCAGCATGATGGCGGGCACCAGGCCAAGCCGCGCCTCGGTGATGGCGAAGTTCGCGGTATCGACGCCGATGGCGACGTCGGTCACGGAGATGAGCGAGAAGCCGCCGGCGTACGCGGCGCCGTTGATGCGGCCGACAAGGGGTTTGGATAGCGAATCGAGGGCGTGCAGCAACGCGGAGAATCGCCTGGCCTCGTCGAGCCGTTGGTCGAGGCCCGCGTCGCCCTGCGCCTGCTGGTAGCCCAGATCGCCGCCGGCGCAGAAACTCTGACCTTCGCCCGTCAGGACGACGACCCGCGCGTCGGCGTTCGCTTCCAGCGCGCGCGCAGCGTCGAGCATCTCGCGCCACATCACGCCGTTCATGGCGTTGTGCAGCTCGGGACGCGCCAAGGTGAGAGTCGCGACACCGCGGGCGTCGAGGGAGAGCTTGATGGTCTCGTAGGTCATGGAGTTCTCCAATAGTGGACCAGTCGCGTGGGTTGACCAGGCGTGCGTACCCGAGCGGACAACGACCGGGCTGCCGGGGTGGGCCCAGCGGCTAGTCCCGTGTCATCGGCCATTTCCGCATCCTTGGTCCGGTAGTCCGCCAGGGGCCGCCTACCGCAGAGCCTGCCGCTTGAAGACGATGCCCGCCTTCTCGCGATCCCAGGTGTCCTCCGTCACGCCGTCGCCGCGCAGGAGGTGCTTCTGCACCTTGTGCGTCGGCGTCTTCGGCAGCTCGGGGACGATGCGCAGATAGCGCGGGACCATGAAGTGCGGCAGGCGTCCCGCCAGGAAGTCGATCAGGGCAACCGGGTCGAGCGTACGCCCCTCGACCGGCGCCACGATCGCGAGCACCTCGTCCTCGTTGAACTCGCTGGCGGCCGCGACGACCGCCGCCTCGCGCACGTCGGGATGGGCGCAGATCTCGGCCTCGACCTCGAACGAGGAGATGTTCTCGCCACGGCGCCGGATGGCGTCCTTCATCCTATCGACGAAGAAGTAGTCGCCATCGGCGTCGCGGCGGAACGCGTCGCCGCTGTGAAACCAGCCGTTACGCCACGCGCGCGCGGTGGCTTCGGGATTGTTGTGGTAGCCGTGGTTCATCGCCCAGGGCATTTCGGTCCGGATCATCAGCTCGCCGATCGCGCCGACCGGCACCTCGCAGTCGTTCCCGTCGACGATCCGGACCTCGACGCCGGCCCGCGGCCTGCCGCACGTCCCCCGCTTCCGCGGGTTCCGGTCCGAGAAGATCGGGCACGACGTCTCCGTCATGTTGAAGGCCGTGTAGACGTCGACGCCGAAACGTTCGGTGAACGCGGCTGAATCGTCGCCAAGGGGGACCATCGTCACCTTGCGCAGGGTGTGGTCCCGGTCGCGGTCGCCGGGCGGCTCCTTCATCAAAAACGGCGTCATGGCGCCGAGAAGCGTCAGCGTGGTCGCGCCCGTGGCGCGGACCGTGTCCCAGAACGTGTACGTGTTGAAGGCCTCGACCATCGCGATCGACCCGCCGTGCATGAGCATCCGATAGACGGCGCCCGTGCCGCTGGCGTGGAACAGCGGGATGTTCACCAGGGTTCGGTCCTCCGGACCGATCGGATAGGCGCGTCCCGTGCTGTGGATGTGCAGGTATGACGACAGCACGCCCTTGGATGGTCCTGTGGTTCCCGAGGTGTAGATGACGGCCTGGGTGTCCCATGGCTGGATCGGCCGCTCGGGGGCGGCGAGCTCGCCGCGCATGGGCGCGAGCACGCTCTCCCCCAACACCTCGATTCCGTCGATGGCGGGCGCTTCCGCGCCGATACAGATCACCTGTCGCACGCCGGCGACGTCGATCTCGGCGAGGCGCGGGGCCAGGCGGGCGTCGGCGACCATCAGCCGGGCGCGTGAATCGGCGATGACGTGCCGCAGCAGGGAGCCGCGGTAGGCGGTGTTCACGGGCACGTAGATGGCGCCGATGTAGTTGAGTCCGAACCAGACGGCCAACGCGTGCGGCCCGTTGGCGAGCCACGAGAGGACGAAGTCGCCCTGCTCGACGCCGAGCGCCTGGAAACCGGTCGCCACCTGGACGACGCGCTCCCTCAGACCGGCGTATGTCCAGCTCGAGCCGTCCTCGAACCGGACAAAGACCTTGTCCGGGATGCGCCGGGCGTTCTCGTCGATCAGATCGCGCGTGACGACGGCCTCGCGCGGCGGCATCCGGGGGTCGGTCATTCTGGTCTCGCACGGTGTGGAGGGCACCCGTTCTCCTATCCGAAGAAGAGCTTCGGCAGGAACAGGCTGATGCCGGGCAGCGCGACCAGGATCGCCAACCGCACGATGTCGGCGCCCAGGAACGGCACGATACCGCGGAAGATTGACGTCACCGGCACGTCGGGGAGCATGGAGTTGAGCACGAAGACGTTCATGCCGATCGGCGGCGTTATCAGACCGATCTCGACCACGACCACGATCAGGATGCCGAACCAGACCGGATCGTATCCCAGGGCTATGACGATCGGAAAGAAGAGCGGAACCGTCAGCAGGATCATGGCGAGCGAGTCGAGCACGCAGCCCAGGACGAGGTAGATCGCCATCATCACGAAGATGACGGCCAGCGGCGGCAGATCCGCGAAACGGATGATCTCGACCAGGGCCTCCGGCATCCCGGCGAAGCTGACGAATTCCGCGAAGATCAGCGCGCCCATCAGGACGAAGAAGATCATGGCGGTCGTGCGCGCGGTCTCCGACAGGACTTCGTAGGCGACGCCCCAGAGCCGCCCGCGGAACGCGGCGAACACCGCGGCGCCGAACGCGCCGATCCCCGACGCCTCGGTCGGCGTGAAGATGCCACCATAGATGCCGCCCATGACGATGAGGAACAGCGCCAGCACGCCGACGACGCCGCGGAGCACGCCCCAGCGCTGGCCCCACGGCGTGCGCGGCCCGGCCGGACCGGAAGCGGGGTCGCGCCATACCGTCCAACGGACCGCCGCGATGTAGCCGGCGATGCCGACCAGACCGGGGAGCAGACCGGCGGCGAACAGTTTGCCGATATGGGTTTCCGTCATCACGCCGTAGATCACCATGATGACGCTGGGCGGAATGAGGATTCCGAGCGTCCCGCCGGCGGCGATCGCGCCGGTGGCGAGGCGGTCGCTGTAGCCGAACCGCCGCATCGCCGGGTACGACACCTTGGACATCGTCGCGGCCGTGGCGACCGACGACCCCGATACCGACGCGAAGCCGCCGCAGGCGAGAACTGTCGCCATCGCCAAACCGCCCTTGCGGTGGCCGATGAACGCGTTCGCCGCGGCGTAGAGGTCGTCGGCGAGGCCGGAGCGGGCGACCAGGTTGCCCATCAACACGAACATCGGGATGACGGACAGGGTGTAGGAATGGCCGGCGTCGCGGATCGTCTGGGCGACCAGCGACGACGCCGGTCCCAGGTCGACGATGGTCGCGTAGCCGAGGAAACCGACCAGGCCGAGCGCCAGCCCGATCGGCACGCGCAGGAATATCAGAGTGAAGAGGGCGGCGAAGGCGATGAGCGTGGCGGTCATCGTCAATGCCTCGGGGGGCGCAAAGCGGTCATCAGGAACGCGCCCGCGAGCACCAGGCAGAGCAACGCGATGAAAGCGATGATCGGCGCGAGCGGGATCTGCAGGTAGGCCGTGAAGTCGCCGCCCTTCTGGGCGCGCTTCGCCAGCTCCCAGACGCGCCACGCCGCCGCGACGAGGCAGACGGCGCCAAGGATCCCCGCTCCGATGGCGGCCAGGCGCCGCGCCGTTCCCGGCATCACGGCGTCGAGTATCTCGATCGAGATATGCTCGTGGCGCCGCGTGACCACGGGCAACGCGCAGAAGATGGTGACGACCATCAGGATCTCGGTCAATTCCGTGGCGGCGGCGACCGGCCGGCCGAATGCGCGCCCGACGACATCGGCGACCGTCAGCAACGACATCAAGACCAGAGAGGCGCCAGCCACCGTAAGGGAGGCGCGGGATACCACCCGCTCGACCCGGGTCATCCCGACGCGTCGTTCGACCTCGGCGTCGGTGGGTAGCTCGGACACCGCGGCGGCGCCGACGTCAGCGGACGGCGGAGGCCTGCCTGGCCTCGGCGCGGAACTCCTTCAGGATCTCCTCCGCGTCGGCCATCCCCTTGGCCTTCGCGCGATCTATCCACAACCGGTCGATCGGCTCCAGCGCCTTGCGCAGCTCCGCCTCGAACGCCGGGCTTATGTTGGTCACCTTGTTGCCGAGCCGCCTGGCCTCGGCCTCGGCCTTGGCGTCGCCGTCGCGGGCCGTCGCGCCCCAGATGCGCGCGAAGTTCTCGCCAGACACCTTCCGGATGGCCTCCTGATCCTCGGGCGAAAGCTTCGAGAATTTCGCGGGATTGGCGAAGAGCGAGTAGCTGGAGTTGTAGAGCGCGCCCGGCACCACGAGCGTATGCGTGAGCTTGTCGAGCAGGCCGAAGCTCTGAACGGTCACCATCGGCATCATCGCGCCGTCGACGATCCCGGACGTCAGCATCTCGAAGATCTCGTTGATCGGCTTCTGCACGGGCACGATCCCGAGAAGCTTGGCGGTCTCGACCGTGTTGCCGCCGGCGACCCGGATCTTGAGGCCGTTGAGGTCGCGGACCGAGGTGATCTCGCGCCGGGCGTTGTGCAGGCGGCCCTCGCTCACCATCACGCTCAGGACCGTGACGCCCTCGTGCTCGTTGAACTTCGCCAGATGCTTCTGAAAGATGCGCCAGTAGGCGATGCTGCTCTCGAGCGACGTCTCGCCGAGCAGCGGCAGCTCGGCGAGCTCCTGCAGAACGAAACGGCCGGGATTGTAGCCGTGCGGCGTATAGCCGATGTCCGCGAGGCCGTCGCGGATCGCGTCGATCTGCCCGCCGACGGCGCCCGCGACCTTGGGCAGCACGCGGAACTTCACGCGGCCCTGGGTGGCTTCCTCGACCTGTTTGAACCACGCCGGCAGCATGATCGTGTTGATCGGATGTCCCGGAGGCACCCACGTGCTCACGGTCAGGATGGTCGTCTGCGCGCGCGCAGGCGTCATCGCGAAGAGGGTCAGACCGACCAAGGCGAGAGCGATCGCACGAAACATTGTGTTTCCTCCTCCACGCGTTCTTATTTCGGCCGGCCGGGCTCGGACACCGATCGCCTGGCGAACGCCGGATGAACCGTCGTTCACCGATAGTCTGGATAGCGGCGCGGGGCAATTCGCCCGGCCATGTGATATGGCGATACTACCCATGTGTCGGTCGCCACGATGATCCCGGGCCGTCGAACGTGCCGCAGGCGCGCGCGGCCGCCTCATTCAGGCGAAATCTCGCAATACGCGGCCGGGCCGCTCCGCCGTCGAGACGCCGCCGTGCGCGTCGACGAGCCGGCGCCCGTTGACCCAGACCCCGTGCACGCCGATGCCCGGGGTCACCAGACGCGCCCCGCCGCCGGGCAGATCGCGGCGGCGGCTCTTGGGACCGCGTCCGACGGTGGCGGGGTCGAACAGGAACAGGTCGGCGGCGAGCCCGGGCGCCAGGCGGCCACGATCATGAATGCCGAAGATCGCGGCCGGCTGGGTGGTCAGTTTGCGGACGGCCTCCGCCATGCTCATCACCTTGAGTTCGCGGCTCCAGCGACCCAGGAGGTGCAGGCCGAATCCCGCGTCGCAAAGGAAGGTCAGGTGCGCGCCGGCATCCGACAGCGTGACGTAGTTGTCGGGATCGTTGACGAGCGGCGCCACCGACCGCTCGTCGGAGTTCAGGAGCACGGCCGTGAAAAGCGTGTCGAGGTTCTCCTGCAGCGCCAGGTCCAGAAGCGCGTCGAGAGGATGGGGGGCGTCCTTCATCGCCGCCAGTTCCTCGATCGAGCGGCCCTCAAGGGTCGCATTCTCCCGCAGCGCCGTCTCTACGATGTGCAGCTTGTGCCATTCGCTGTTGAAGGCCCGTAGACCGCGGAACTTGACCAGGTCGCGCTTGACCGACTCGCGGAAGGCCGCATCGGCATAGACGCGGCTGAGGGCGGCGCCCTTCGCTTCCATCGCCGGCTTCCAGGCCGGCAGGCCCTCGAAGATGTAGGCGCTCCTCATGGTGAAATCCATGGTGAGCGGGCAGCAGGAGACCTCGCCCCACATGCGGACGCCGCGCGCGCGCGCCGCCGCGATCTCGTCGAGGAAGCCCTGCGCCCGGTTTGGGTTGGCAGGGTTGTGCAGGAAGCCGGAGACGAGCGCGGGACGCCCGCAGCGCGCCGCCAGCGCCTCCAGTTCGGAGATCGAGGTGCACGCGCCCTTGGTCGTCATGAACACGCCACGTCCACCCTCGCCCATCGCGCCGGTGAGGGCCTCCATTTCGCGTCTGTCCGCCAGCCGCGACGGCATGGGGACACCGTTCTCGCCGTTGTGCGGTTCGTTCGTGGTCGATGAGAATCCGACCGCGCCGGCCCGCATCGCCGCCCGGACGATCGCCGCCATCTCCTCTATCTCGGCGTCCGTCGCCGCGCGGCGCGAAGCTTCGTCCCGTAGGACGTAGGTCCGCACGGACGAGTGGCCGACGAACGCCGCCACGTTGGGTCCGACGCCTCTCGCTTCGAGCATGGCGAGGTATTCCGGAAACGTCTCGAACCCCCAATCGATGCCCGCCCGCAGCGCGTCGAGCGACATCCCCTCGACATGCGTGAGATTCCGCATGGTGAGATCGCGGTCTTCCGGCCGGCACGGGGCGATGGTGAATCCGCAGTTGCCCATCACCACGCTCGTCACACCGAGCGCCGGAGAGGGGTCGACGAACGGGTCCCACGTCACCTGGGCGTCGTAGTGCGTATGGCCGTCGATGATGCCGGGCATCAGCGCGAGGCCGTCCGCGTCGACGGTCTGGCGCGCCCATCCCAGATCGGTGCCGATGGCTGCGATCCGGTCGCCGTCCACGGCGAGATCCGCGTGGTACGGCTCGGCGCCGACGCCATCCATGATCAGCGCGTCGCGGAAAATCACGTCATGCATCGCCGTCGCCCTCCAGCTCTGGCGCAGTGTAGGAACGACAGCGAAACTCAAGCAATGGCGTCGGATGTCCGATGGCGGAGTATCAGTATCCCGATATCGAGTGAGACCGCACGGCGCGACCTTGCCGGGTTCCCCGCAGGTCACGATCGGCGTCGAGCCGCTCGCGCTGCGCCCAGGCGACGCTCTTCCGTGGTTCGCCGATATCAGCGCAGACTGAGGATGTAGGCAACCAGCGCGCCGCGCTCCTGGGAGTCCAGCGAGAAGTCGGGCATGAGCGTATGTCCTCTCGAAAGGTGACGATCGAGCGACTCCGCCGTCGTGCCCGGCCGGGCGGCGATCTCCCAGAAGGTCGGCGCGTTGTCGGTGGCCTTGCCCTGGCTGGGTTCGACGACATGGCACGCCGCGCACCAGCGCGCCGCCAGACGGCGTCCGGCCGGCGCATCCTGCGCGGCCGCCGGTAATGCCAGCAGCGCCACGGCCACCACCACCGCCATCGTTCTTCGCATCCGCCTCACCATCCGTCGCCAATCGTAGCCCTTCGATCGCCGGTCGTCGCCGGCGGACATGAACGAGGACGGTCGCCAGCCAATGCCGCCACCGGATCCGCATCCGAAGGCCGGGAATGCGGCGTCAATCGTCGCGCCGTCGGCATCACCGCCTAGCCACCCGCTCCAGCACCGCGCGCCGAGGCGCGCGACGTGGATATACCCGCGGCGGCGACCGGCTAGCTGGACGGCCTTATCCCCGCCCCGTCGCCCCTTCGTCACTTGCGCCGAGCTCGGCGCAGAGCTCGCCCATACGCAGCTCGCCCTCGCGCGTCTGTCCCCCGATCTCCAGGAACCGTCGCATATTGGCCTTGGCGCCCGCGGTGCGCAGGGTCTGGTCGAACAGGTAGGCCTCCTCGAACAGCCCATCGAGCAGAGGGCGCTCCGACTGATTGACGCTTTGCTTCGCGAAGCGCACGGCCTCCGGAGGGAAAGACGCGATCCGGCGAGCAAGCCTCTCGACCGCCGGGCCGATCTCCTTCTCCTCGTAGACGCGGTTCAGATAACCCCACCGCTCCGCGGTTTCCGCGTCCAGGTCGTCGCCCGCCAGGATCAATTCCATCGCCCGCCCGCGTCCAATCAGCCGAGGCAGCCGCTGCGTGCCGGTGCCGCCGGGCAGAATGCCGAGCGGGACCTCCATCTGGTTGATCTTGGTCCTGCCGCGCACCCCGAAGCGCATGTCGAACGAGGCCACCAGCTCGCTGCCGCCGCCGCCGACCCGGCCTTCGATCTGGGCGATCACCACCTTGTCCATCGTGCGATAGCGCTCGCACATGGCGTGATAGGGCTTGATCTGGGTATCGCGGCGGGCCGGCGTGTCGGTCGGGCGCTTCAAGATCGCGGCCACGTCGAAATGCGCCAGGAAGAAATCCGGATCGGCGCTGCGGAAGACGACGACCGTGAGGTCGGGGTCCGCCTTCAACTCGTGCGAGAGCGCCTCCAGCTCCGCCAGCAGGGCGAGCGTGATGACGTTGACCGGCGGGTTGCTGATCGTGATGGTCGCGATCCTGCCGGATACCGCGACATCCAGGAGTTCGTATTCGTAGGCCATGGCGCTTCCCCTCCGCTCCCGCTGGCGGCATGTCCGAGACACTTGGCGATCCTCTTTAGCAGGGATGCCTGCCGCCGCGAACGCCACGGCCCCGGGAGCTGGGCAGCCGTCGCGACGACCAGTCCGCTCTGGGACCAGGCCATCGCAGCCGATGCGGATCGAAGCCGCGCCGGCCCCGGGACGCCGGGCGCCGCACGAGCGAGCGGCGTTCAGCCAGGGACAAGATACGGATCGGGCTATCGGCCCTGTGCGGCGGGGCCGGAGTCGCCGATGCGACACGGGCGCTTCACTTCCGGCGATCAAACCCCGCCGGCCGTCCGCGGATAAAGCAGCCACGCCAAAACGACCGCCCAGACGATACTCCAAGCGATCCAGGTGAACGTCGGATGCGCGGCCTGCCATTCCAGGACTCGCTTGCGGCATCCTTGATCTCCTTTCGTGGGCATCAGACGAGGCGCCGGAACCGCTTCAGCAGGCTGTCGGTCAGGCACAGCGCTATGCTGGTGTCGTCGGTCCACTCCCCCGCCTTCAGCCGGAACGGGCCGCCGCCGACCATGTCGGTGACGTGCTCGTAGGTATCGCGGGGGTTTGAACTCCAGCGTCGTGCCGAGCGCGGCGCCCACCGCCAGGCCCAGCAGGCAGCCCAGCGCCCGGTCCTCCGACGTGGCGGCCGGTGGCGCGGACGGAGGAGGCGTGGCTTTCGCCCGGTGCGGCACCGGCTTCGGCCTCCCGACCGGCTTCGCAGCCAGTACATGGCTTTCCTGCGCCTTCGACTTGATCGCGCCGGGCCGTACGGCGCGGACCGCCACTCTCGCCTGACGGCGGTCCGACGAGTGGCGCATTGAATGGCCATTCAATCAACGATGAAATCGTGTAGCGTGCGGTCGAACGGCGCAGAAGACCGTTGGCGGGGCTACGGGGAGGGGTTGCGCGCATGCAATCCGATCGCACGGGACAGCGGGGCGTCGCGGCCGCGTTGACATGGCTCGTCCGGGTCGAACTGTTCGTAACGTGCATGGCGCTTCTCCTAGTCGCCAGTGCGTTATTCATCGATGTGGTCGCCCGGGAGGCCTTCGGCCAGGGCATCTTCGGCGCTCAGAAACTGGCGGTCTACTGCAACGCCATCGCCGGGCTGCTGGGGTTCGCCGTGGTCGTCCACGCCGGTGGCCATCTACGAGTCTCCGCCGTCGACAATCTATTCCCGACCACCTGGCATCCCGCGATGAGCCGCCTCGGCGATGTCGTCTCGGCGGCGTTGTGCGCGATGCTCGGCTGGTTCGCCGTGAAGTATGTGCAGAGCAGCATGCGGTTGGGCGAGGTGGATCTTCTTTTCTACGCCGAGCTCTGGCCGGTCCAGCTCGTTCTGCCCTACATCTTCTACGCCTCGTCGCTAAGATATCTCTGCTTCGCGGCCTATCCAGCGCTGCGTCCGCGCGAGGCGGAGCCGCAATGACGCCCGCGAGCGCGAACGCCGGTCGGACGGCGGTCCCGGCCGCGCTGCTGCTGGGCGTCGCGGCGTGCGGCGTTTTCGGGGTCCTCTCGCCACGGGTCGCGATCTTCGGCGTCCTGGTGCTGGGTCTGTTGTTCCTCCGCCAGCCGGTCGTGCTGATCCTCGCCGCCGCCACCGCCTTCACGCACCAGTATTTCGCGAAGAGCAGCTCCGTCGAGTACCTCGTGCAGGACATGTGGTTCACGGTGGATCGGGAAGTCCTGCTGGCTGTCCCCATGTTCGTGCTTGCCGGTGCGTTGATGACGCGCGGTTCGATCGCGCAACGGCTGATCGACGTGATGGTCGCTCTGACCTCGCCCATTCCCGGCGGACTGGCGATCTCCGCCGTCCTCGCCTGCGCGATCTTCGCCGCGATCTCGGGTTCGTCGATCGTGACCATGCTGGCGATCGGCACGATCATGTATCCGGGACTGCTGAAGGCGGGATACGACAGATCGTTCGCGATCGGCCTGATCTGCTCCGCCGGCACGCTGGGCATCATGATCCCGCCATCCATTCCGATGATCCTGTACGGACTTGCGACCGAGACCTCCGTCACGCACCTCTTCATCGGCGGGATCGGGCCGGGTCTGCTGCTGACCGCGCTGTTCGCGGTCTATTCCTGGGCCGTCAACCGCCAACAGGCGACCGAGCCGCTGCGGTTGCGCCTTGTCGCGGTCTCGATGAGAGCCGGCATATTCGCCATGCTGCTGCCGGTCATCCTCCTGGGAGGCATCTACTCTGGGTACTTCTCGCCGACCGAGTCTGCCGCGGTATCGCTCGCCTACGCCCTGCTCGTCGAGGTCTTCGTCCACCGTGAGCTCAAACTCCCCGACTACCGGGCCGTGCTCGTCGAGACCGTCAAGATGCTCGGCACGCTGCTACCCTTGATCGCGATCGCGAACAGCCTGAACACGATCCTCGACTACGAGGGCATCGCCAAGAGCTGGGTGCAACTCGTGCAGAGCAACGTCAGCAGCCCGGTGGCGGTGATGGTCGGCATCAACCTGCTGCTGCTGGTCGTCGGATGCCTGATGGATGTCGGGTCGGCGATCCTGATCTTCGGGCCCTTGATCGCGCCCATCGGCAAGGGGGCTGGATTCGATCCAGTGCATCTCGGCGTGATCATGACCGCCAATCTCGAGATCGGCTACCTCACCCCGCCGGTTGGGCTCAACTTGATCGTGGCCATGGCGGCCTTTCGCGAGAGCTTCGCTTTCATCTGCAAGGCAGTGGTGCCCTTCGTGCTCATCATGCTCGGCTGGCTCGCGATCGTCTGCGCGTGGCCGCCGCTCACACTTTACCTGGTCGGAAAGTAACCAACGCGTAGAGGAGGAAACAAACATGCGAAACCATCTCAAGGCCTGGTCTCTAGCCCTTCTGGCCCTCGGCCTCGCCGGACCGGTCCATGGCCAACAGCAATGGAAGCTCGGCACCCTGATGCAGCCACCGACCTTCGGGGCCACGCTCGACGACGAACTGCTGGCGACGATCGGCAAGTCGACCGGCGGGAGGGTCACCGTCGAGCGCCAGTTCGTGGGCAACGAACAGGAGATGGTCCAGCAGGTCGCGCGCGGCCGGCTGCAAATGGGAGCGACGTCGGCGTTCGGCGCCGGTGTGGCGGTGCCCGACGCGACGGTCGTGAGCCTGCCGTACGTGTGGTCCTCGGACGCCGAGCGGCGCTACGTGCTCGACAAGTTCGCGCTGCCGGTCATGCGCAAGTTCTTCGCGGAGAAGGGGCTTGAGCTGCTCGCCATCCACGAGGCCGGATACAACGGCGTCTTCTGCAAGATGGCGTGCGCGGAGCCGGGAAGCCTGAAGGGCGCCAAGGTCAGGGTCTCTCCAGCCGTGGCTTCCAAGGTCTTCTGGCAGTCATTGGGCGTCAACGGCGTGTCCTTGCCCATCAGCGAACTCTGGCCTGGACTCGAGCAGAACCTGGTGGTGGCCGCCGACCTCCCCTGCCCCTTCTACGCGACGACGCCCGGCGCCCAGTCCGCGCCCAACTTCGTCATGACACAGCATCTCCACCATCCCTGGCTCTACTTCGTGAACAAGGCCGCTTGGGATGCGTTGCCGGAGGCCGACCGGAAATCCATCGTCGCCGGCCTCCCGGCCGCGGACGGCGTGCGCGATCGCTGGTTCGCCGACGAGAAGCAGAAGCTGGACGCGTTCGTGGCCAAGGGCGGCAAGGTCGCCCGTCTGAGCGACGCCGAGCGGGCCAAGTGGCAGGCGCTGGTCGAACCCAACTTGCTCGAGCATGTGAAGACGCTGGGCCCCAAGGCGCAGGAACTGTTCCAGGAGATCCAGAAGGGTAAGAAGGAGTTCGCCGACAGGAAGCGCTGAGCGCCGCTTGTCATGGATCGCCAGGCGGCCCCTCGAGGACGCCCGGCGCGAATCCCCGCCGGGGGGAAGGCTATGGCTTCCGTCATCAAACGCTTCTCCATGCTGCGACGCCATCCAGCGCTGACGCGCGAGATATTCTCGCGCCACTATCTAGAGGTGCACGGTCCGCTCGCCGCCGCGCAGACGGGATTCCAGAGGTTCGCGTATCGCTACGATCAGAACCATGTCGAGGGGGATCTTCTGGGCGACGACGACCCGCCGTTCACCGGCGTCACGGTGACATTCCAGGTGCCGCGGACCGACTATCGTCAAGGCTTCTTCCAGCACCCCGACTACGCGAACGTGCGCCCCGACGAGGAGCGTTTGTTCGACATGTCGCGCACTGTTTCCGTGCTCGCGGAGGAGACCGTCGTCGTGGCGGGCGAAGGAGCCGCGAAAGCGATCATCGCCTGTCGTTCGGGAACGCCCCGCGCGCCGGAAGATCACGCCATGGTTGGCCCCCTCCCGGGATGCATTCGCAAGCTCGTCCGCAACGACCTCGACACGGCGTCCGCGAGCGCGCTCGGCCTGGGTCGCGCCGCGGTCGAGTACGGCCGGATATGGGAGGTCTGGTTCGACTCGCCGGAAGCGCGCGCCCGCTGTCTCTCCGAGGAGCCGCTCATGAGCCTTGTTTGTCGTGGCGATCCTAATGAGGTGCTCGTGGCGCTCGCCGTGCGAGAGGTCACGATCTTCCAGCGCGGGTTCCCGTGAAGTTCATCGACCAGATGGGACGTTGGATGACCAGCAATCGAGCTTTACGCCGGAGTATCATCGCTTCGCGACGGGCGAAGGGAATGCGTCGATGACCGAAATGGCGATCGCCGCGCAAGGGCACCGTCATCTACACCACCAAGGCTATGGCCCGTCGGCGGCGCCAGCGGGCTCACCATCGCATCGACGTGTCCGCGCTCCGTCCTGGCCACTTCTGGACCCCAACAGCTGCCCGGGATCCGTCGAGCGAGGCGCCGCCCCGGATGATCGAGCCGTCACCGCCCCGGTGGCCCGATGGCGGGTCGGGGACCTTGAGGCCGCCTTGACCTTCCTCGTCGCTCCCGGCGCGCGGTTTGTCATCGGCGCGATTGTCCAATTTGACGACGGATCGAGCATCCAATGAACGCCGACCATCGAGACCAAGCGGGTCGTCGCGGCCTGGGAGATGGCACCGGGCCGGCGATTCGCCATGAGGCGCATTTCGGTGACCGCGTCGTCCGCTGCTTCGCCGATCGAACGCCCGATCTGTTCGCGCTTTTGGAACGCGGCGTCTCGTCGCACGCCGACGGTGAGGCTGTGGTGGCGGGCGCCATTCGACTGACCTACCGCGAGCTCGGCGCGTGGGTCGAGCGCGCCGCGTCGGGATTCGTCCGCCTCGGCGTCGGGCGTGGTGACCGCATAGCGCTCACGCTTGGCAATCGGGCCGAGTTCGTAGTGGCGATGTTGGCGGCACTGCGCATCGGCGCCATCGCGGTGCCGGTCGGCACTCGCCTGGCCGCCGAGGAGCTGCGTTACGTGCTCGAGCATTCCCAGGCCTCCTACTGGTGCGGGACGCCGAGGCCCACGGCGCGACGGCGGCCGTCGAGGGCGTGTCCAGTCTGCGGCACGTGATCGATTGCGGCACCGCCGGCGGCGATCTGCGGTTCGAGAACCTGCCGCTGGGCGAGCCGTTGGACATGGCGCGCCTGTGCGCCGGCGAAGAGGACACAGCCTTCCTTCTCTACACTTCGGGTACCACGGGCCGGCCGAAGGGGGCGATGTTGACGCATCTCAACGTCTGGCACTCCGTGCGGCACTTCGAGCTGGCGCACAGGTTGGGACGCGGCGAGCGGTCGCTGCTTGCCGTCCCTGCGACCCACGTCACCGGGCTCGTCGCCATCATCCTGTCGATGATCAATGTGGGTGGAACGACGCTCATGTTGTCGTCGTTCAGCTCCCGGGGATTCCTCGACCTCGCGGTCCGGGAGCGCATGACGCACACGGTCCTGGTGCCGGCGATGTACAATTTGCTCCTGCTCGCCCCAGACTTTGGCCGCGGCGACCTGTCGTCGTGGCGGCTCGGCAGCTATGGCGGCGCGCCGATGCCCGAATCGGCGATCCTGGCGCTGGGCGAACGATTGCCGGGTCTGACCCTCATGAACGGCTACGGCGCCACCGAGACGAGTTCCCCGACCAGCCTCACGCCGTTCGATCAGGGGCTGGCACGGCGCGAGACGGTCGGTCGTCCCGTCCAATGCGCCGACGTGATCGTGGTCGACGAGTTGGGCCGCGAGGTTCCATCGGGGGAGATCGGCGAGTTCTGGATCGGGGGCCCGATGGTGGTGCCGGGCTATTGGCGCGATCCGGCCGCGACGGCGATCTCGTTCACCGCCGGCTACTGGCATTCCGGCGACCTCGGCTACGTCGACGCCGACGGCTATCTTCACCTGGTGGATCGGAAAAAGGACATGATCAATCGAGGCGGCTACAAGGTATACAGCGCCGAGGTGGAGAACGTCCTGGCCGGGCACCCGGGCGTGCTTGAGTGCGCGGTCGTGGCCGTCCCCTGTCCCGTGCTGGGGGAGCGCGTGCACGCGTACGTCAGCCGCGCGACGCGGGAGGTCACGGCCGAGGATCTCCGGTCGTTCTGCGCCGCCAGCCTGGCGGACTACAAGACGCCGGAGTCGTTCACGATCCTGGATCAGCCGCTTCCCCGCAACGGTTCGGGCAAGATTCTGAAGCGGGAGCTGCGAGACGAACTCAGGGGGGCCGGAACCTGATGCGCACATCGGCGATCCGCGCGTCGAGCCGGGTCAAGATCGAAAGCCAGACCGACGACGCCGGACTGATAGAGCGCCGACGTTCGCAGCTCGTGGCGGCGGCGGCGCAATGCTTCGGCGCCAACGGGTTTCATCGTACGACGATCAAGGACATCGCCGAGGTGGCGGGCTTCAGCCCCGGCTTGGTCTACACATATGTCAGAGAGAAGGAGGACGTTCTCTTCCTGGTGATCGTCTCGCTGCTTGAGAACTACGCGCGCGAGATCCCCGAAGCGATCGCCGGCAAGACCGATCCGCTGGACCGGTTCTGCGCGGCCGTGGAGACGTATTGCAGGGCTGTCGGAAGGAACGTCGGCGCCACCGCGCTCGCCTACCGCGAGACCAAATCCCTGTCGCGCGGTCGCCAGAAGGTGCTAATGCAGCTGGAGCTCAGTACCAACAAGATGATCTCCGACTGTCTGGACGGGTGCATCCGGGCCGGCTATTTCCGCGCCGTGAACCTCGACCTGGTCACCTACCGTATCGTCCTCCTCGCCCATGGCTGGGCCCTGAAAGCCTGGCATTTCAAGCGTATCACCACGCTCGAGGGGTACATCAAGGAGGGTCTCGACCTTTTCCTGCATGCGCTGCTGACCAAGGCCGGCTGGCGGCGGTTGCGGACGCTCGGTCGTGGCGAATCGGTCGCCACCGTCGTCGCGGCCCGCGAGTGTCCTGGTCCTCGTCGCACGCGGAAGGCCGCGCAATGAGCGCGCTCTTTTCGCCCCTCGCGCTTCGTTCCCTGACGCTGCGCAATCGCGTCGTGATGTCGCCGATGTGCCAGTACTCGGCGGTCGATGGCGCCGCTCAGCCGTGGCATCTCGTCCATCTCGGCGCCCGCGCCCTAGGTGGAGTGGCGGCGGTGATGACCGAAGCGACCGCCGTGACGCCGGAGGGTCGGCTATCGCCGCAGGATCTCGGGATATGGTCGGACGACCACGTCGCGGGTCTGCGGGAGGTGGTCGACTTCATACGCGGGCACGGCGCGGTCGCCGGCATCCAGTTGGCTCACGGCGGGCGCAAGGGTGCGCGCTTCAGGCCATGGGAGGGCAACGGACCGCTCGATCGAGATCGCGAATGGCCGCTTCTCGGCCCCAGCGCGATGGCGTTCGACGAAGGCTGGCAAGCGCCCCGGGAGATGGATGAGTCCGCCATTCTGCGCACCGTCGACGCGTTTCGCGCCGCCACGCGGCGGGCGCTACGAGCGGGCTTTCAGATCGTCGAAGGCCATTTCGCCCATGGCTACCTCCTGCACTCGTTCCTGTCGCCGCTGAGCAACAACCGCCGCGACCAATACGGCGGTACACTCGAGAACCGGGCGCGGTTCCCGCTCATGGTCGCGCGCGCGCTGCGGGAAGAATGGCCGGAGCATCTGCCCGTGTTCATCCGGTTGTCCGTCATCGACTGGGTCGAAGGCGGCCTCGATCTCGGGCAGTCCGTCCAGATCGCGCTATGGCTCAAGGAGGTCGGGATCGACCTCGTCGATTGCTCCAGTGGCGCGGTCGTTCCGCGCGAGGCTGCGGACGTCGCCCCAGGCTACCAAGTGCCCTTCGCGATGGAGATTCGACGCAAGGCGGACATCTCGACAGGGGCTGTAGGCTTGATCACGGAGCCATCGCAGGCGGAGGCCATCATCGCCTCCGGTTCGGCCGACTTGGTGTTCCTGGGTCGCGCGCTTCTGCGCGACCCGAACTGGGCGGCGAAGGCAAAGGAGGAACTCGATGGGGACCCGGAGTGGCCTATCCAGTACGCCCGCGCGGTAGCCCGGAGCCGCGGCAGGACAGCATGGTGACAACACGGGAAGCCCCGAGTCTTTCCGTGACCGGGCACGCCGCCATTGGCTTTCTCATGGCACTGGCGGGCTTCTCGGAAGGGAATGTTTACTTCGCACCTTGTCCTCAGGGGCTATTTCACATAGGACCACGGCGCGCCAGATTGCTTTTGCGCACGCCCGACCACGACAAAGGTATCAGCAGCATGCCCCGGCCCGCCTCGCTCAAAACCATCGAAGCCAAGATCCGCGCCCTTCAGGTCAGGGCGGACAAGCTCAAGAAGGCGGAAAAGCCCGGCGTCAAGCAACTGAAAGCCGTCGTGCGCAAATACAAGCTGACGATGGCCGACGTGACGGCGGCGATGGCGGGGCGTCCCGCCGCGATCAGGGGCGCAAGTAAGGTCAAGGGTCGGAAAGTGAAGCCGAAGTACCGCAACCCCGCCGACAAGAGCCAGACCTGGGCGGGGCGCGGCAGCAGGCCGAGATGGGTCGTGGCCGCGCTCAAGGGCGGCCGGAAGCTGGAGGATCTGGCGATCTAGCCGGCGCGCGACCGCGCCAAGGAGCGCGGGAGCCGCCGCGGACCGCGCATTGATCCCCTATCGCGCGGACCGTGGAAGCGCGGCCCGCCCACCGGGGACGGTCGAGTAGCCCACGACCATGCCGCCGGCGCCGATCATGTAGGGAATGGTCATGGCGGAGCCCGGCCGCGCGATGGGCGTCAAGCCTCCGGCGCGGCATACGAAGCCGATCCACCGGTCGCCATCCCTATAGTCGCCCACGACATCGCCCGCGTCGTTGATGGCGGTCGCGTGGCATTCCACTCCGACGAGGGAAGGATGGATCGATCGGAACGATCCGTCGTAGAGGAAGGCCCGCGCTCCGTCCGCGCCGCAGCTATGGCCGACGACCTGTCCGGCGTCGTTGATGCCGGATGGGTAGGTATGCGTGGCGCCCGCGACATCCAATATCACGGTCTCGCCCGCCCGCCAGAGGAACCCCACGACACGGCCCGACGCGTCGTCGTTGTAGTATCCGATGACCACGCCCGCGTTGTTGATGGCGATCGCCAGGGTCGCCGACGATCCCGGCGCGGGCGTGATCGGAACCGGCGTGGTTCCATGCCACGCGAACGCCCGGACCGCTTCGCCATCCTTCGTCGCGACCTCCGCGTAGCCGACCACCACTCCCGCCGCGTTCACGCATTGAGGGATGGCGTCCGCCGCGCCATCCACGGCGAGTTCGACGGAGGTCCCCTCCCCCGGGCGCTCGGGCGAACCGGGCGTGCACAGGAAGCCCGGGCCGCTTCCTTCGACGTCCGTCAACCGGCCGACAAGCTGACCGGCGGCATTGATCCAGTACACGGATGTGGACGCGCGCTCCGGCGGCTGCCCGGGCAGCGTGGCGTCGAATGGATGCCAGACGCCATTCCGCCAGAGGAAGCCGCGGGCGGAGCCGTCGGCGTCGTTCATCGTTCCCGCGACCCAGCCGGACGCGTTGCAGCAGGCGGCCTCCACGGATTTTCCGTCGACGGCGAGATCGAGGTCGAAGCCGTTGACGCTGACCAGACCCCGGATCCGGGCATCCCGGTGACCACGGTCGCGCGGCAATCTGGATCGCCTCATCTCGCCAAATCCTTTCGAGCGCCGGCGCGGCACATCGTCCCGGAACGGGAAAACTCTCGACCCCGAGACTAGGTCGGCACCGGTCCCAGCGCCACGGCCACGGTCACGGCGGCCGCAAAGGCCGGTCCGGAGAGGCGGTGCGCGGCGCCTCCCGACTCCATCCACGACCACGACTATCCACGCGGGACGAACCCCCTTGGCGACGGGAGGACGGGATAGGCGACGAGATCCCGGAAGCGGTCGCGATTTCCGGCTCTGACCAATGGGTCATGGCCCTAGGATTTGCGGAACGTGTCCCGCGCCGATCGGGCCTGGCGAAACGTCGCGGTGAGCTGGCTCTGGTCGGCGTCGGCGAAGGCTGTCGCGGCGTGCAGCGCGCCGGCGGTGGCGTTGACCGCCTCCTTGACCATGCGCACCGTCGGCGCCGGCATCGAGAGCACCACCTCGGCCAGTTCCAACGCCCGGTCGATGGTCCCCCCGTCCTCGGCCAGTTCCTCGACCAGTCCCCATTCGAGCGCCTTGGCCGCCGGCATCCTCTCGCAAAGGATGCAGATGCGCTTGGCGCGTGCCGGTCCGACCAGACTGATCAGCCGCGGTAGCGCGCCCCATTGCAGATTGAGGCCGATCTTCACCTCCGGCACGTAGAGGTAGGCGCTTTTGCCGAGCACGCGCCAGTCGCAGGCAAGCGCGATGGCGACGCCGGCGCCGACCGCCAAACGTTCCATGGCGGCGATGGTGATCTGAGGCATGGCTTCCCACGCCTTGCATAGGCGCACGCCGCCATAGGCGCGCTGCCGCCGCTTCAGGTCGTCGGTCTCGCTCGTCCAGCCGTCGGTCGCCTTGAGGTCGAAGCCGGCGGAGAAGGCGTTGGGCGCCCCGGCGAGCACCACGGCATGGGTCTCCAGGTCGTCGTGGAAGCCGCGCGCCGCCTGTGTCAGCTCGACCACCAGCTTCTCGTCGAAGGCGTTGAGATTGGCCTTGCGGTCGAAGCGCACGATGGCGATGCCGCCGCGCTTCTCGATGGTCACATAGTCGAGCTTCATGGCGTATCCCTCCCTCAAGCCGCCTTGATGTTCGAGCGCTGGACGCGGTCGAGGTTGGCGCCTTCGATGCGCACCAATCTGGTGAGGCCGTCGCGCTTCGGCGAGTGGACGGCCCCCACGTCGTAGAAATGGCTGTCGCCCGGCTTCATGACATAGGTTCTGACGGGCTCGACGAGCGTCGGGGCGTCACCCTCGCCTCGCTTGACGATGCGCCAGTCGGTCATCTCCGTATCGCCGACGGCAAGTCCGTAGATCGCCCAGCTGGAGCCATGATCGTGCGGCGCGCCATGCGCCGGACTCTCGTACACGTGGCCGCAGACGCAGAAGCCGAGCGTCGGATCCTCGTACAGCACCTTGCGCGGGCGGCACTGCTCGGTGGTCAGATGCTTGGCGATGAATTCCTCGTCGCGCAGCGCCTTCGAAACCAAGGCGCAGACCGCCCGCTTGCCATCCGGGCCCGAATCGGCCTCCAGCGCCTCGCGGATATCGGCGCTCAGCCGCTCCAGAGTATAGGCCATTCGCATCCTCCACCCGGGTCGCCGCGCCTCCTGCGGGCTTGTCCGCCCATACAATGGCAGGCGAAGCGGGAATTCAATTCCTGATTCGCGCCGAATCTCGCCGAGGTGGATGATCGACGCGCAGATCTGCCCTGCGCCGCCCGGGCGCGGGTGGCTTGGCTGCGCTGGCATGATGCCGCGACGCGCAGCGTCGGAAAGCACCCACCGGAGGGACAACGAGATGAGCGCCGACTGGACGAGGACCGCCGCCGATCTTGAGCGCCTATTGAAACTGCGCACGCCGCCTTTCGCCATGAAACTGTTCGAACGAGCCGAGGACATGGAGGCGATTCCGCGCATCCGCCGGCCCAAGGCCGTCCACGCGTTCGACCAGGTCGTGGCGCAGGCCGCTCGGCTTGGCTGGACCGTCGGCGTCACCGCGGACAACCTGGTGGGCGCCCAGTGCCGGGCGGTGATCGGCCTCGGCAACGCCAAGGACGACAAGTGGAGGTCCGGCCAACAGATGGTTGGCGTCTGGTACAAGACGCCGCAGGACGCCAACGCGCACCAATCGGCGATGAACTGCGTCGCCGACGGCACCTATCAGGCCATGGTCGTCTCGCCGCTGGCCAGCGGTCGGCTCGATCCGCCGGACATCGCGCTGTTCTACGCCACCCCCGGCGCGATGATGTACTTCATCAACGGCATGCAGTGGTCGGGCTACAGGAAGTTCGACTGGGGCGTCGTCGGCGAATCGGCCTGCGCCGATTCCTGGGGCCGGGCGCTCAAGACGCGCGAGGCCAGTTTGTCGATCCCCTGCTTCGCCGAGCGCCGCTACGGCGGGGTGCTCGACGACGAGATGCTGATGGCCCTGCCGCCGGATCAGCTCGCCCAGGCGATCGCCGGCATGGAAGCGCTGGCCAAGAATGGCTTCCGCTACCCGTTCCCCCAATACGGCATCCAGCAGGACGTGCGGGCCGGCATGGGCGTCAGCTATCCGGAACGCGGCGCCAACGCCTGACGTCGAAGGTCGGGAGGCCGTCGTTACGGGACGGTCCACCGGGCCGAGGCGTTTCCGCTCCCACGTCGACGCGACGTTCCTCCTCGTGGAACGACTTCGCGCCGCTCGATACGATGATCCAGGAGAACGCCATGACGAAGCGGGACGAGAGACCACAGGCGGACGGCATGAACGTCACCACCGTGCGGCTGCAGAACGTCGCCCAGTCCTACGGCCAGTCCGCCGCTCTCATGGCGGCGGTCGAGGTCGGCGTTTTCACGGCGATCAGCGAGGGAGCCCGGACCTATCAGGAGGTCGCGCAGGCCGTCGACATCCACCCGACCAACGCCGAGCGGCTGATGGTGATGCTGTGCGCGGCCGGACTCCTCGAGAACGCGAAGGGCCGTCACAAGAACGCCCCGGATGTCGAGCGCTTCCTCGTGGAAGGCAAGCGCGGCTACATGGGCCCCTGGATAACGTTCACCAAGCCGCAGTGGAACGAATGGGGACGGCTGGGCGAGCACATCCGCGTCAAGGATCTGAAGGTGATGGGCTCGATCGAGACCTTCACCGTCGCCGACGCCCGCCGCTACCACGACGCGACCTACTCGATCGGCATGGGCGCGGGCCGCCGCTTCGTCCACCAGGTCGACCTCCGCGGCCGCCGGCGCGTCATGGACATCGGCGGCGGCTCCGGGGCCTATTGCATCGCCGCCGCGAAGGAGCACGCCGCCATCCGCGCCGTCGTGCTCGACCTGCCCGTGGTCTGCGAGGTGGCGCGCGGGTTCATAGCCGAGAACGGCGTCGCCGACCGCGTCGAGGCCCAGCCGTGCGACTTCACGCGCGATCCGTTCCCGACCGACTGCGACGTGGCGATCATGGCTTCCAATCTGCCCATGTACAGCCGGGAGATGATAGCGAGCGTCGTCAAGAAGGCCCACGACGCCCTTTTGCCCGGCGGGCAGATGCACCTCGTCGGCGAGATGACCAACGACGAGCGCACCGGGCCTTGGGGGCCGGCCTACTGGGGCCTGGGTCAGGCCGTAGGCGATTCGCTCGGCCTCGCGCATTCCGAGGCGGATGTGATCGGCTACTTCCGCGCGGCCGGCTTCGCGGACGTGGGCTTGCACGACTTCATCCCCGGTTCGCTCGGCCGCGTCACCGGCACCAAGGCGAAATGACGAACGACGGAGCGCCTCCCATGTTCCACACCGTCATCTGCGATCTGCTGGGCATCCGGTATCCGATCCTGCAGGGCGCCATGCAGGGCGGCGGCGGCGTCGACCTCGTGGCGGCCGTGAGCGAGGCCGGCGGCCTCGGCGTGCTGCCCACGTTCGGCGGCACCGACCAGAAGCTCAGGGCGGATATCGCCGGCGTGCGCGCGCGAACGACGAGGCCGTTCGGGGTCAACATCATGCCCATGGGCCGCGGCATCACCGAACGGTGCGCGGCGACGTGCATCGAGCTCGGCGTTCCCGTGGTCACCACGGGACGCGCCGATCCCGGCGAGGACATCGTGCGCCGGCTCAAGACGGCGGGGATCAGGGTCGTCTCCGTGATCCCGACCGTGGAGCATGCGCGGCGCATGGAGGGCGAGGGCGTCGACGCCGTCGTGGCCTCCGGATCGGAGGCCGGCGGCCACGTCGGCACGATCTCCACGCTTCCGCTCGTGCCGCAGGTCGTCGACGCGGTGAGGATCCCGGTTGTGGCCGCCGGCGGCATCGGCGACGCGCGCGGGTTCCTCGGCGCGTTCGCGCTCGGCGCCGTGGGCGTCCAGATGGGCACCCGCTTCATGGCGACGACCGAATCGGGCCTGAACGAATGGGGCCGCGCGCGGCTCCTCTCGATGCGGGAGACCGACACCATCGTCACCCGCGCGATGACCGGCGCCACGGTGCGCTGCATCAAGACGCCCGAGATCGCCGCCTACGAGGAAGCGCTCTCTCGACATGCGGACGGTGTCGAGCTGACGGAGCTCAAGCGCCGCGTGCGCGGGTCACGCTACGTGGAGGCCAATGGGGACCGTCGCCAATCCGCCGCCGGCCAGATCGCCGGGATGATATCCGACGTCGTGCCGGTCCGGGAGCTCATCGACGGCATGCTTGCCGACGCCGCGCGGCTCGCGGAGCGGATGCCGGCGGTGGCGAGAGCCTGATCTCCACGACCATCGGCATGGGTGTTCGAAGCGGCACGAAGCGATCGAGCGGAGCACGAGCCGAAATCCGGTCCTCGAAGTGGACCCGGGGTGACGACCGGAAGATCGAAACGACGCCAACGACCCGGAGCGGACACTGGCTTCAGGGGAGTGCCTGGCGCGGGCCGCGTCCCTCGGGTCGGTCGTGGCGTCGGCGGCTCCCGGAACGGTGATGCCACTAGTTGGAGCCAACGGACTCGGGACGACCATGGCTTGCGCCGATCGCGAGCGGCTGTGGCTGGCGTCGTCCAGGCCCTCGATGCCCTAGCGTGCGGACCCCGACGGGCCGGCGGGGCCACCCAGGCCCGGCGGGTACCGCGGCCCAAGGCCGACATGTGGGCGCTCCTCTTGCCGCCCGGCGCGGAGCGACGCCACAATGCGCAGACGTCGCGCGCGGGGCCCGACGCGCGATGGAGTATCCAGAATGCGCCACAACCTCTTGCGCGAACGCCTCGACGCAGGCCTTGGGACGCTCGGAACCCACATCCTGTCCGCCTGGCCGACGCTCATCGAACTGATCGGCCAGGCCGGCGGCTACGACTACGTCGAATTCACCGCCGAGTACGCCCCCTTCGACCTCCACGACCTCGACAATCTCGGCCGCGCGCTGGAGGTCGCCGGTCTCTGCGGCATGATGAAGCTCGAGCAGACGCAATGGACACACCAGGCCATGCGCGCGATCGGCTCCGGGTTCCAGAGCCTGCTGTTCGCCGACGTGCGCACGGTCGACGACGCCGTCGCGTGCGTGCGCGCGACCCGGGCGGAGACGCCGACCGGACTGGGAAGGCTGGGGGTCGGCATGCGCCGCGACGTCGGAACGATCCGCGAAGCCGGATCGCCGGCGTACGTGAAAGCGTTGGACGACGTGGTCGTCGCGATCATGGTCGAGAAGCGCGAGTGCGTCGAGGATATCGACGCCATCCTGTCGGTCGAAGGGCCTCGACATGGTCCAGTTCGGGCCGGCCGACTACGCGATGAGCATCGGCCGCGCCGGCCAGTTCGCGCATCCCGATGTGGTCGCGGCGGAGCGCCTGACGATCGAGACCGCGCTCCGCAAGGGTCTGCACCCGCGCGTAGAGCTGTCGGATCCTGCCCGCGCGGCGGCCTATATCGATATGGGCGTCCGCCACTTCTGCATCGGATGGGACGTGTCGATCCTGCACGAATGGTGGCGGACCCGGGGCGGCGAGATGCGGGCGCTCATGGAGGAGCCGGCGCGAACGGCCCGGTCGACGACGAAACCCCGGCCCGCGGCCAAGGGTCGGCGATCGGGACACTATCGCTGACCAGACCGGATCGCTGACCAGGCCGGCTTCGCCCCCGCGATCGGACCATCGCGGACGGGCTCGGCGGCCGGCTTGGCAGGCCATTGGGCTGCGTGTCGGACAACGGCACCGAGCCGACCAGCATGGCGATCCTGCGTTGGTCGCAGGAGCGCGGCGTCGACTGGCGCCACACCGCGCCCGGCAAACCGCGGCGGAACGCCTTCATCGAATCGTTCAGCGGGCGCCCGCGCGACGAACCGCTCGACGAGACGCCGCTCACCTCGCTGGCGCATGCCCGGGCGGCGCTGGCCGCCTGGCGCGGGGACTACACCACGGCAGACCGCACGGCGCGTCCGCCAATCTCGCACCGTGCGTCCACGACGCAACCAGCGCCTGTGTTCCGCGACAGGCCCACGAGCGAGCGCACCGTCAAGAACTGGCTGGCCGGGACCAACGGTCCGAGCGGCGAACATCTGATCGCCCTGGTCGCGCGCTCGGACGAGGTGCTGGACACCGTCCTCGCGATGGCCGGACGCGGCCGGATCGTCGCCGGGCTGAGGCTGCTCGCGGCGCGGGACCGGCTCGCGGCGGCGCTCGCGGAGATCGACGTGCTGGTCGACGGCTGAGGCCGCTTCGCGGACTCCCTGCTCCGCTTGGGCGCTTCCCTGTTCCGCCACCGGAAATTCCCTGTTCGCTGACGTAGGGAATTGCCCGGTAACGCGCTGATATTCCGGCGCGTTCGAACGCCCGTGGAGGCCGGCGGTGGTCCGATCCGGGCCGATTCCCTGTTAATTACCCTGATAGCAGGGAATTGACCGTGGAGAATGGTTCGCCGTGGACTGCACCCACCGCCATTGCATTGCGATATATTTTATCTACCTATCCGCGCAGTGGCAAATGCCCGCCATGGCGCGCTTTTCCGCGCGTGGACGCGACACCGGGCGCCACGGAATGGCCTCCGTGACGGGCCGTATCGCGCGCTGTTTCCGGCCTTCTATCCGGGCCCCGAATGGGCAGTGTCGGTACGCGACGCACGGCCTGCGGAACCGGAACCGTCGTGCCGCGCCGGGATCGACCGAACATGGCGGAATCGCGTGTCTGGCGTGCCCGCGAGGGCGCGCGATCGCCGCGAGCCGCGCGCATTCCGATGGTCATCGCCGAGAGATCGGCCGTGGCGTCGTCGAACAGCGCGGGGAGCCTCGACGTCTGCGTTCACGTCGGCGTCGCGCCGACACCAGCCTTGCGCGGGTGACGTTCCGCGGTGGCTCGCCGATATCAGCGCAAGCTGAGGATGTAGGCGACCAGCGCGTCGCGCTCCTGGGAGCTGAGCGAGAAGTCGGGCATCAGCGTGTGCCCTCTGGAAAGGTATCGATCGAGCGATTCCGCGGTCGTGCCCGACCGGGCGGCGATTTCCCAGAAGGTGGGCGCGTTGTCGGTAGCCTTGCGCTGGTTGGGTTCGACGACGTGGCATGCCACGCACCAGCGCGCGGCCAGACGGCTTCCGACCGGGGAATCCTGCGCGGCCGCCGGTAACGCCAGCGGCGCCAAGGCCACCACCACCGCCATTGATCTTCGCATCTGTCTCACCATCCATTGCCAAGCGTAGGTTGTCGATCACCGGTCGTCGCCCGGGGGAGCGGGAGAGCGCGGGTCTTCCGGGCGCGCGGCGCCGGAGGGACCACGCCTGTCGCCGTCGCGGTCAGGGCGCCTTCTCGACCGCGACCGCGGCCTCGTTGCGCCGCAGGAAAGGCAGCGTGAAGGGGGCGTCGTAGTTGAGCGTGGAGGGCTCGTCCGACGGCCGCCACGGCGATGGGGCGAGCGCCGCCGTCAGCTCGGCCTCGCGCCGCGCCCGGTCGATCCCCGATCCGGAGTATCTCAGGATCGCGATCGTCGCGGCGGGCATCGTGACGAGTCGCACCCGGCCGTCGACGGGCGTCGGCGCGTTCTCGCGGCTGAGCTTCGCCGGCAGGAAGAACCTCATCCGCACGCGCCCGTCCGCCCGCGAGGTCTGGACCGGTACGGCCGTCGCCACCCGTTCCCGGTCGCGCACCTCGACCGGCACGGTCATGGCGATCCGGTCGCTTCCCGACCCTGCCGCGCGGTTGGCGCCCGCGATGTATGCGAACAACAGCCGGAACGCTTCGCCGCGTCCCGCCTCGCCGGTGGAGGGCGACTCGACCTCGGCCGCGAGGCGCGGCCCGTAGCGCCGTATCTCGACCTGATCCCCGAGACGATCGATCACCTCGTAGCGCGGCTCCTCGTTGAGCCGGACGCCGAAGACGCCGAACACCGACTCGAGCGCGAGCACGCCGTAGTACGAAATCGCCTGCCACATTCTCTCGCGTCCGTTGGTGCGCCCCGATCCTAGTGAACGCGGTGGCCACCTCCCCGTTCCCTGTCGCGGGCAGAAAATCAGGAGGCGTCCGCCCCACGGCCGTCGCCACTGTCCAGAACGTCGATCGGCCGCCGGCGAGCGCGCCGATCGACTTCGACCCCAAGGCGCTGGCGATCGTCCGCGGCCGCGATGGCGGCGGCAGGAGTGGGTTGGCGCCAGCGGCGCTCACTGCCGCTTGGCGGCGCGCGGCGAGGAATGGTGGTGCGCGATCCGCCACTGGCCGTCGCGCTTCACCACGACCATGGTGAAGCGCGAGGGCCGCGGCTCGTCGTTCTGCTCGCGCCGCGCGAACGTGTAGAACCCCGTGCCGAGCACGACGTCCGGTCCGAGGACGACGAGATCGCGCTCGCCGATCGCGTTCTTGCGGCCGCTGCCGGGAAGTGCCTCGAAGTACTTCCGGATGTCCTCGGTGCCCTTCGACACCACCGGACTGGTCGTGCCCAGCAGGATCGCGTCCGGCGTGTAGAGGGCGACCAACGCCTCGCGGTCGTTGGCGCTGTACGCCGCCGCCCAACGGTCGATGACGGCGCCCGCGTCCTCCGCCGGCCCCGCCGCCGCGATGGCAGGCGCGAGAACAAGAAGAGCGATCGAGATAGTCCAATCCGATCTCCGCAAGATCAGGTCCTCCTGTCACGAAACTCCTGCCGCACCGGACACGAGGTGTATCCGGGAGGAGGGAAGAGTGGGACGAGATCATCTGGACCGGCAAGCTCTCGACAACTCGGTCGGAGGATCAGGAGGCGTCCGCCCCGTTCGACGCCAATGAGCAGACAATCGAGCCGAGCGTCCGCGACCCGCCGCTCGTCGTTCACGTGCCGGTCGATCGCGCCGGGGCGCGCGGCGCGGACCGCCTCGACCGCCGCTGGCGGCTCCATGCACAGCTCCACCAGCAGCCGGGTGGCGATCGTGCCGGACCGCACCAGCCCTTGCGTGGCGCCGGTCTCCGCGCGAGGGTGGGTCCGACATGACAAAGACCACGCCGAAGCGCCTGGGGTTCTTCTCCCGTCTGCTCGACAAGACCGACGCCGCCGGACGCTACCGCCTCGTGACCGAGCAGGTCGCGCAGGCCGAGCGCAGCGGCTTCGACTCGGCGTGGATCGCCCAGCATCACTTCCATGAGGCCGAGGGCGGCCTGCCGGCGCCGTTCGTCTTCCTGGCCCACCTCGCGGCGCACACCTCGCGCATCCGCCTCGGCACGGGCATCGTGACGCTGCCGCTCGAACTGCCGATCCGCGTCGCCGAGGACGCCGCCGTCCTCGACCTGATGTGCGGCCACCGCCTTGAGGTCGGCGTCGGGCCGGGCGGCAACATGACGGCGTTCGCCGCGTTCGGTCTGGCCAGCGGCGAACGCCACCGCCTCTTCTCCGAGCACCTCGACGTCCTGCGCACAGCCTGGTCGGGTGGCGCGCTGCCGGGCGGCGACCGGCTGTATCCCCCGGCCCCGACTCTCGTCGGCCGCATCTGGCAGGCGACCTTCACGGTCGAGGGCGCGCGGCGCGCCGGCCTGGCGGGCGACGGCCTGATGCTCTCGCGCACCCAGCCGCGGCCGCTGGACCGGCCCGACGCCACGCTGGCCGACATCCAGAACCCGATGATCGACGCGTATCTCGCGGCGCTGCCCGGAGGCGTAACGCCGCGCATCCTCGCGTCGCGCACGGTGTTCGCCACCGACGACCGCGAGGACGCCGTCCGGTTCGCCAAGGCCGGCCTCATGAGCCTCGTCGACAAGCACGCCGAGGCAGGCATGCCGGTAGCCAGAGGTTCGCTCGAGGACCTGGTCAAGTCCTTCGACGTCCATATGGGGACGCCCTCGGAGGTGGTCGGATCATTGCTCGCCGACAGCACGCTCGAACGCGCCACGGATCTCACCATGCAGGTCCATTCCATCGACCCGCCCCATCCCCATATCCTGCGTTCGATCGAGCTGATGGCGGACAAGGTGGCTCCGGCGCTGGGCTGGACGCGCGACGACGCGGCCGGCGTCCGCAAGGTCGCATGATCCAAGGAGGGACGGCACGATGGCGACGACTTCCGACGTGATCGACGCGCTGGCCGGCATCGCGCCGGGTTCGCGCCTCGACACGATCCGCGCCCTGCGAGCCGAGGCGCGCAGGAACGCGCAGCTGAGCTATCTCGCGCTGATGGAACCCGCGTCGTCCGGCGGCGTCACGGCGCAGGAGCGCTTCGCGGTGGCCGCCTTCGTCGCCGGCCTCCATGGCCGCCCGGAGACCAGCGATTTCTACGGGACGAGGCTCGCGGCCTCCGGCGCGCCGCCGACGTTGCGATCAGCCGTCGCCGCGGCCGTCGCCGCCGGATCGGCCACCGGGCCCTACGGCCACTATCCAGAGGGTCCGCTCAGCGTCGAGGACGCGGCCGGCCCCGTCTACAAGGTCGCCGGCGACACGGCCGACGCGCTCGGCGCGCGCCTCACCGCCGCGTTCGAGCACGTCCACATGCTGGTATTCCATCCGCGCGACGCCGCGGCGGCGTCGCTGCAGTCGCTGCTCGACGCCGGGTGGTCGACGACGGATATCGTGACGCTGTCGCAGCTCGTCTCCTTCCTGGCGTTCCAGATCCGCGTCGTCGCCGGCCTGAGGACGCTCGCTCCCATGCTTTCCGCGTGAGGCCGACATGACCGACAGGACGCTGACGCCGCCGCCGCACACGGAGCCCGTCGTCTTCACCCGCGACCAGCTCGACTGGCTGCCGTGGATCGAGCCGTTGACCGAGGCCGAATTGACGCCGCGCCACCACGCCAGCCTGGTGGACGCCGCGCGCGCCAAGTCGCCGTATTTCCGTCTGCTGGCCCGCGACCCCGACGCGCTCGAGGCCCGCACGCGCGCCGATAAGGACATCTTCTACAACCCGGAGGCCGGCCTGCCGCGCGCCGAGCGGGAGCTCGCCGCCACCGCGGCCTCGCGCCACAACGGCTGCATCTACTGCGCCTCGGTGCACGCGCGTTTCGCCGCGACCTACTCCAAGCGCGTGCCGGAGGTCGAGAGGCTGCTGGCCGAGGGTGTCGGCGCCGATCTCGACGCGCGCTGGAACGCCATCGTCGCGGCCTCGGTGGCCCTCACCTCGACACCTGTCGCGTTCGCGCCGTCGCATGTCGACGCGCTGCGGCAGGCAGGCCTCGACGACGCCGCGATCGTCGACGTGATCAACGCCGCCTCGTTCTTCAACTGGGCCAACCGGCTGATGCTGTCGCTGGGCGAGCCGGCCGCGCCCTGACGCCGGATCAGGCGTTCGCGCCGGACCGCACCATTTCGCACCTTGTCTCGGGAGCCGATTCGACTTAGGACCAAAGGGCGCCCGGCGACTTTACCGGGCGGTCGACCACCTTTCCGGAAGAGAAGATATGCCCCGCGCCGCCTCGCTCAAAACCATCGAAGCCAAGATCCGCGCCCTCCAGGCCCGGGCGGACAAGCTCAAGAAGGCCGAAAAGCCCGGCGTCAAGCAACTGAAAGCCGTCGTGCGCAAATACAAGCTGACGATGGCCGATGTGACGGCGGCGATGAAAGGCCGTCCGGCGGCGTCGAAGGGCGCTAAGGGCGCGAAAACGCGGACGGTGAAGCCAAAGTACCGTAACCCCGCCGACAAGAGCGAGACCTGGGCGGGACGCGGCAGCAAGCCGAGGTGGGTCGTTGCCGCCCTCAAGAGCGGCAAGAAGCTCGAAGACCTGGCGATCTAGGGGCGGTCCGCACCAGATAGCGGCGCGGCAGCGGCATCCGCCGCCGCGCCGCCGCCCGGACGCGCCGCCGGCGGCCTAGCGCCGCCGCGTCTCGTGCTCATGGACCTCGCTCATGAACGGCGCGGCGATCGCGGCGTTCAGTTTGCAGTCGAGGAACATCGGCCCGTCCGGCTTGGCCAGCAGCGGCGCCAGTTTCTCCAGTTCCTCGAGCGTGCGCACGGTCGCGGCCCGGAAGCCGAACGCTTCGGCGACCGGCGCGTAGTCGACGTCGGGGAACACCGACTTCGCCACCGGCAGACCGCGCATCTTGAGGAAATGCAATTCGGCGCCATAGGCGCAATCGTTCATCAGCACGATGACGAGCGGCAGGTCCTCGCGCACCACCGTCTCCAGCTCGCCCATCGTCATCAGGAAGCCGCCATCGCCGATCACCAGGATGGTCGTCTCGTCGGGACGGCCGCAGGCGACGCCGAGCGCGGTGCCGAAGCCCATGCCGATCGAGGCGAAATCGCTGGTGAACTTGAAATGCTGCGGTCCCGGCACCGAGAGATAGGGCACGATCCCGAGGAAGTTTCCGGCGTCGTAGACCAGGTTGCGCCGCGGCGGCAGCAGCCGGTCGAGCGCCGCGCCCAGCGCGCGCGGATCGACCGTGCGGGCGGTGTTCGCTGGCTGGAAGTCCTTGGCGAGATCGAAGCCGGCGAGGAACCGGCGCGTCTCCTCCGAGCGGAACGGCCGCTCCGCGTTCGACCCTTCCGGCAGCGCCACCAGCAGCGCTTCCGCGGCGAGGCGCGCGTCGCCGACCACGGCCACGTCGGCGGGCTGCCAGCGGCCGATGTTGCCGCGCCGCGCGTCGACCTGGATCAGCGGCGCGTCCGGCAGCGCGTTGCCGAAGCTCATGGTGAGGATGTTGAGGCTGGCGCCGAACGCCAGCACGCAGTCGGCCTGGTCGATCAGGCCCCGGGCGGCGGAATGCGAGAACGAGCCGATGACGCCGAGATCGGCGGGATTGCCGCGGAACATGTCCTTGGCGCGCGCCGTGGTGACGAGCAGCGCGCCGGTCCGCTCGGCCAGCGCCTCGATGGCCGGCTTCGCGCCGGCCCAATGCGCGCCCTGGCCGGCGATGATCAGCGGCTTGCGGCTACGGCGCAGCAGGTCGGCGGCGGCCTCGACCGCCTGCGGTCGCGGCGCCACCGGTCGCGCGGGCGCCGAGCGCGGCGTCGATGGCGGCACGCCCGCGGCGATCTCGATGTCGGCGAGCTGCACGTTGACCGGTAGCAGCAGCGCGGCGAGTTCTCCCCGCATCGCCGTCGCGGCCGCGTCAGCGAGCGCGCCGCGCGCGGCGGCGGGGCCGCTGGCGGTGAACGTGCGGATGCCGGCGGCGCCGAGCACGCCCAGGGCGTTGAACGCCTTGTAGTCCGGGCCCGGCGCGTTGGCGGCGGCGCCCGGCGCGGCGGCCTCGCCGTAGATGATCAGCACGCGCGACCCGGTGCGGTTGGCGTAGGTGGCGGCGTGCATGCCGTTGGCGGTGGCGGGGCCGCGGCCGATCACCGCGATGCCGAGCTTGCCGGTGGCGAAGGCGTATCCCTCCGCCATGGCGATGGCGTTGTTCTCGTGCCGGGCGCCGTAGAAGCGCACGCCCGAGCTGTCGAGCCCGGTGACGAACACGGCGGTGTCGTCGCTCATCAGGCCGAACACCTGCTCGACGCCGAGCGCCTTGATGTCCTCGGCAAGAGCCTGGTGCGTCGGTATGCGCCGTATGCCGCCTTCGCGCATGGTTTCGCCGGTCATGATCAATCCTCCCGTATCGCGGCCGGCGCGCGCCAGCGCCGGCGCGCGCGTCTATCCCCGCAGCACCTTACCGGCCTTCGCTTCCGTGAGGCGGCCCCGCTCCCACGTGACGGCGCCATTCACGACCGTGTACTCGACGCCGCGCGACGGCATCACGATGCGCTTGGCGCCGCCGGGAAGGTCGTAGCGCCGCTCGCCGTGGTTGCTCGAACCGATGCTCGCCGGATCGAAGATCGCCACGTCGGCCGGCGCGCCCTCGACGAGTCGACCGCGGTCCTTCAGTCCGAACAGATCGGCCGGATCGGAGGTCAGCTTTCGCACGCCCTCCTCCAGCGTGATCGCCTCCTTCTCGCGCACCCACGTGCCCAGAAGGTAGGTCGGGTAGCCGGCGTCGCACAGCATGTCGACATGCGCGCCGCCGTCGCCCAGCGCCATAAGGATCGACTTGTCGTTGAGCAGCTCGCGCATGCGGTCCTCGCGCGTGTTCCACGACGCCATGGTGAGCTCGCATTCGAGATCGTCGGCGAGCACGAGGTCGAGGAACGCGTCGACACCGTCCTTGCCCTGCTCCAGCGCGATCGCGGCGACCGATCTACCCTCCATCGATCGCAGCGCCGGGTTCTTGACGGCGTGGACTCCGATCCGGCCCCAGTTGCTGAAGCCGGTCGGATTCCGCAAGTTGTCGCGGAACTCCGCGCGGAACGCCGGATCGGCGTAGACGCGCCTGTGCGCCTCCGCGGACATGTCGGCGAAAACCCGCTTCCACGCCGGGAACGCGGCGAAGGCGAAGGGGTTCTTCATGTCGACCTCGCGCGTCAGCGGCAGCGGCGAGGTCTGCGGCCGCGCGCCTTTGGCGATCATCGGCGCCGCCCGGCGCAGCGTGTCGCGCACCGCCTCGGGGATGTCGTCGCGGTCGAACAGGGCGATGAACGTCACCGGCCGCCCGCTCTCCGTCAGCAGGAAGTCCAGCATCTCGCACTGGTCCTCCTCGAGAACGCCGACCTGACGGGTGAGCGCGATCTCGATCGCGCCCTTGCCGCGCGACTTGAGCTGGTTGGCGTAGGCCTTCAACTCCTCGCGGCTGGCGTTGCGGCAGGCCAGCGGCTTGCCTTCGAAGCCCATGTGCTGGTTCAGCGTCGTGCTGGAGAAACCCAGCGCGCCGGCGTCGACCGCCTCGCCGATCAGCGTCGCGATCCCCGCCGTCTCCTCGGGCGTCGCCGCCCGCTCCATCGACGCCTCGCCCATGACGTAGTGGCGGAACGGCGTGAGCGGCGCGATGAAGGCGAGGTTCAACGACGGCCGCCGGGCCGGCCGCGTCCATGAACTGCGGAAACGTCTCCCAGTCCCAGGTGATGCCCTTGTTCAGCACGTCGAACGGGATGCCTTCGACGTTGACGAGGTCCTTCATCGCGATCTCGCGCGTCTCCGGCTTGCAGGGCGCGATGCCGACGCCGCAATTTCCCATCACGACACTGGTCACGCCGTGCCAGGACGAGGGCGTGACCGCGCCGTCCCAGCAGATCTGCGCGTCGTAGTGGGTGTGCGGGTCGACGAAGCCCGGCGCCACCACCAGACCGTCGGCGTCGACGACGCGTTTGGCGCCGTCCGTCACCTTGCCGATCTCGGCGACCCTGCCGCCGGCGATCGCGACATCGGCCCGGTAGCGCGCCGCGCCGGTGCCGTCGACGATGGTGCCGTTCTTGATCACGAGGTCGTAGCTCATCGTTTCCTCCCGCGGGACACGGCCGACCGTACTCCCTTCGGCCCCGAACGGACGAATGCGAATCTCGCCGGACAGCCACCAGCCGGCGGATTCCGTGCGTTCGCTCGCTCACGGAATCCGCGTTGCCCGGCCGCGACCATCGGCCTAGCGTCGACGGCAAGGTCCCGTCGAGGACCGCCGTCCCGCCTCGACGCGGGCGATAGCCCCGCGATCCACCCGGACGCCGGGCGGCCACAGGGAGGCATCAATGACCAGGAAGTCGATTGGACGACGTCGTTTCGCCAGCGGCTCGGCCGCGTTGTCGGGCGCCGTGCTCGCCGCGCCGTTCACGCGCGGCGCGCACGCCGCCGGCAAGCTGTCCTTCGCGATGTGGGACCACTGGGTCCCCGGCGCGAACAAGGCCAGCGAGGCGCTGATCAGGGAATGGGGAGAAAAGGAGAAGGTCGAGGTCTCGATCGACTACATCACGTCGCAGGGCAACAAGCTGCTGTTGACCGGCGCCGCGGAGTCGCAGGCGAAGTCCGGACACGACGTCTTCGCGTTCTCGACATGGCTGCCGGGACGGTACGCCAACCAGCTCGTGCCGATGAACGACGTGATGGAGCCGTTGATCAAGGAGAACGGCGCCGTCAACGCCACCGTCGAGTATCTCGGAAAAGTCGGCGGCAAGTGGCTCGCGGTGCCGGCGACCATCGGCAGCCAGATCAAGGGGCCGTGCTCGCGCATAGACCTGATGAAGGATCTCGCGGGCATCGACGTGAAGGCGATGTACCCCGCCGGCGCGCCTCCGAAGGCCGACGCGTGGACGTTCGACACGTTCCTGAAGGCCGCGGAGGCCTGCAGCAAGGGAGGCCACGCCTTCGGCATCGGCGTCGGCACGACGGCCGACAACGTCGACACCGCCGGCGCCATCTTCCACGGCTTCGGCGCGCAGCTCGTGAACGCCAAGGGCGACATCACGGTCAAGAGCGACGCGGTCCGCCAGGCGCTCGACTACTACAAGCGGTTGATGGCGTTCCTGCCGCCCGACGCGCCGTCGTGGGACGACGCCTCGAACAACAAGTGGCTGGTGTCCGGCAAGGGCGCGCTGATCATGAACCCGCCGAGCGCCTGGGCGGTGGCGAAGCGCGACGCGCCGAAGATCGCGGAGCAGCTCTGGAGCCACGGCTTCGCCGCGGGACCCAGGGGCCGCTACGCGCCGTTCGTGCCTTATTTCTGGGGCGTGTGGAATTTCAGCAAGAACCAGGCGGCCGCCAAGAGCGCGATCACCTACCTCTCGCGGCCAGCGTCCGTCGAGAAGCTGGTCACCGCCAGCGGTGGCTACGACATCCCGTCGTTTTCCAAACTCACGACGCTCGAGACCTGGGCCGACGAGGGCCCGCCGAAGGGCACGCTCTACCACTATCCCAATCCCTACGACCACCAGATCCTGTCGATCGCCGGCGCGCCGGCGCCGCACAAGATCGGCGAGGGAATCTACGTCCAGGCGATCCAGACGCAGATGGTCGTGCGTCACTTCAAGGGCGAGGCGATGGAAGCCACCCTCGACTGGGCGGCCAAGGAGATCGAGGGCTTCTCGCGCTAGGCTCGCGGCGATCCGCCGCCGCCGGTGGAGGCCCGGCGGCGGCGCGGTCTGGTCTTGCAAACGCGCGGGATGGGGCTGAATGTCCCAGTTGGATGCGCGGTGCGGAGCCGTCGCTGCCGCCGTCGAACGGAGGAACACGCCATGGACAGCCCGATCGCCCCCGACAAGACCGCGACGAAGCTCGCGCATGCGACGGCGGACACCGCGCCGCTGGTGCCGGGCCGCCGCGAGTTCTTCCAGTATCGCGACCTCCTCGTCGCGGACGCCACCCAGGGCCTGATGCGGGCGCAGATCATGTCGGCCTCGGTCGGCATGACCCGGCCCACGGGCTGGCACTACCACGTGTGCGACGCGCAGTTCGTCTACGCGCTGAAGGGCTGGGTCGACCTCGAGTTCGAGGATGGCCGCAAGATCCGCATGAACGCCGGCGAGTCGCTGCTGATCCCCGGCGGCATGCGGCACAACGAGACGGCCACGTCGGACGATCTGGAGATCCTCGAGGTCTCCGTCCCGGCGCAGATGGGCACGATCCCCTGCGAACCGCCGGGCAAAGCGTCGTAGCGCATATCGTGTAGGCGGGCCGCAGCCGCCGTCCGCGCATGCGTCTGACCGACGAGCAACGGCAGATACGCGACGCGGCGCGCGCCTTCGCGGCCCGCGAGATCGCGCCTTTCGCCGCGGAATGGGACCGCGGCGACGGCGCGCCGCGGTCGGTGCTGCGCAAGATGGCCGAGGCCGGCCTGATGGGCGTGACTATCGATCCGAAATGGGGTGGCGCCGGAGCCGATTTCACCGCCTACGCGCTGGCGATCGAGGAGATTTCCGCCGCCGACGGCGGTCTTTCCAACATGATGGCCGCCAACAACTCGCCGGTCGCCGCGGCGCTGCAGGAATACGGCACCGAACGGCAGAAATCGGAGTACCTGACGCGGCTGACGTCGGGCGAATGGGTCGGCTGCATCCATCTGACCGAGCCGCACACCGGTTCGGACGCGGCGGCCATCCGCACGAGGGCGCGGCGCGACGGTAGCGACTACGTGCTGGCCGGACACAAATCATTCATCACCGCCGGGTCCACCGCCGATCTGGCGATGATCGTGGCCGTCACCGATCCGGACGCCGGCAAGCGCGGCATCACGACATTCATCACGCCGACCGCCAATCCCGGCTACCGCGTGCTGCGCAAGGAGCGCAAGCTCGGCCATCGCACCAACGACACCTGCCAGATCGCGTTCGACGACATGCGCGTGCCGGCCAGCGACGTGCTCGGCGAGCCCGGCCGCGGTCTCGGCATCGCGCTGGCCAATCTGTCGGCGGGCCGCATCGGCGTGGCGGCGCAGGCCACGGGCGGGGCGCGCGCGGCGTTGAGAGCGGCCCGTGCCTACGCCAGCGGGCGGGTGACCTTCGGCAAGCCCATCGTCGAGCACCAGGCCGTCGCCTTCATGCTGGCCGACATGGCGACGCAGATCGAGGCGGCGCGCCAGCTCTACCTGCACGCCGCCGGGCTCAAGGATCGCGGCCAGCCCTGCGCGCGCGAGGCGTCGATGGCCAAGCTGTTCGCCTCGGAGATGGCGGAGCGCGTCGCCTCGAAGGCGATCCAGATCCACGGCGGCTACGGCTTCCTCAACGACTATCCGGTCGAGAAGATCTACCGCGACGTCCGCGTCTACCAGATCTACGAGGGCACCTCGGAGGTGCAGCGCATCGTCATCTCGCGCCATCTCGACGACCTCGACCTCTAGGACCGCCGGGCCCGCGATTGATTCCGGCGGCGGCCGGTGCCACACAACCTCCCGGAACGGCGGGGCGCGCCAGCGGGAGGAACGGTCCGATGCAGTTGTGGACGACGAACGTGGCGTCGGGACGCGGCGCGACGCGCATCGCGCGGCAGGCCGAGGAGGCGGGCTGGGACGGCCTGCTGGTCGTCGACTCCCAGAACCTCTCGGGCGATCCGTACATCTCGCTGGCGCTGGCCGCGACGGTCACGACGACGCTCGGACTGGGCACCGGCGTCACCAACTCCGTAACCCGCCACGCGGCCGTCACGGCGAACTCCATAACCTCGGTGAACCGCGTGTCGAACGGCCGCGCCGTGATGGGCATCGGCCGCGGCGACTCGGCGCTGGCGCATCTCGGCCGCGCGCCGGCGCGGCTGGCGCAGTTCGAACGCTATCTCCGCCACCTGCAGATCTACCTCGCCGGCGGCTCCGTGCCGTTCGACGAGATCGATATCCCGCTGGAGTTCGCGCCGCCGATGTCGGAGCTGGAGCTGGCCGCCGCGCCGCCCGCCAGCCGCATCGGCTGGATCGCGGAAGGCCCGAAGGTCCCCGTCGAGGTCGCCGCCAGCGGCCCGAAGGTGATCGCGTTGTCGGCGCTGCACGCCGACCGGATCATGTTCACCCTCGGCGCCGACGTCGAGCGCGTCGCGTGGGGCATCGATCTGGCGCGCCGGACGCGCAGGGAGGCCGGTCTCGATCCCGACGCCATCGCCTTCGGCGCCTATGTCAATTGCGGCTGCCACACCGACGTCGCCCGGGCGCGCGGCCTCGTCCGCGGCGGGCTGACGACCTTCGCGCGGTTCTCGGTCATGCACGGCCGCGCCAGCGGCCCGCTGGCCGACAAGGACCGCGAGGTCCTCAAGACGCTGCGCGAATCCTACGACATGCGCGCCCATACGCGGGGCGACTCGCGGCAGGCCGGCACCTTGACCGACGCCTTCGTCGACCGGTTCGCCATCGCCGGGCCGCCCGACCATTGCGTGGCGAGATTGCGCGAGCTGGCGGCGCTCGGGCTCGACAAGATCGCGACAAGCGGCTCCACGCGCGGCGCCGACGCCGAGGACGCCGCGTTCGGCCGCGCGCTGTTCGAGAAGGAGGTGCTGCCCCACGCCCGCGCGGCGTAGGGGCGCCCTCTCACTGCGTGGTGCGCAGCCGGGAAGCCTGCACGACGGCGACGGCGAGCAGCGGCAGCGCGACGGTCAGCGCCAGCACGGCGACGAGCAGGTGGCCGAGCTGAGCGTAGTCGGCCGCGACCGTCACCGCGCCGCTGGCGCGGTCGCGGATCTCGCGCGTGACCGTGAAGATCTCGTTGAGGTAGCGCGTGCCCAGTCCGGACGCCGACAGCGCGAGGTTCGTGAACGAGGCCATCACCGCGAAGAACGTCGCCTTGAGGTGCGCCGGCGCGTTGCGCGCGATCCACGCCAGCATCGGGATCATCGCGACCTGGGCGAGCGGCGATCCCAGCGCGGTGTTCAGCACGGCGATGAAATGCGCGTCGACCACGCCGCCGGTGAGGCGAGACGTCCAGTGGTGCAGTCCGTGGTAGAGGCCGATCAACGGCAGCATCAGGACCGCCGACGCCACGGTCAGCATGACGACGACGCGCGCGATCGATTCGCGCGCCATCAGCGGCCGCAGCGCCACCATGCCGGCGAGCGCCAGTCCCGAGGTGATGAGACTCAGGACCGAGAGGAAACGCTGGTCGAAGCCGAGCACGTCGATCTGCCACCATTCCACGCCCGGCCCCGGCAGCGGCGTGGCGCGGAACACGAACACGATGATGGCGGTGCCGACCAGCGGCCCACGCGCCTCCTCCGGCAGCTCGCGCACCAGACGGGCCATCAGAAACAGCACGATGGCCATGGAGCCGGCGAAGATGATCTCCTGGTCGAACGGCACCGACGCCAGCCCCACCGTCAGCGTGAAGATGGCGAATCCCGCGCCGCCGCCGAGAATCCACCAGTTCGGCCGCGTCTCCCCACCGCCCGCGTCGAGGAGCTCCGCGATCCGCGCCGCCGGCGTCCCGGCCGCGCGCAGCCCCGCGGCGCGCCGTGCGCGCATCGCGGAAGCGAGGACGACGCCGAGCACCGAGATCGCCGGGATCGCCAGCGCCATCAGGTAGATGCGCGCGTATGTCGCCAGCTTCTCGTCCGGGGTCATCCGCTCGACGCCGGCGAACATGCCGATGTTCAACACCGCGACCAGCGCCAGCCCCGAGATGATCGCCACGCGGCCCAGCGTCTGCATCGTCGTGTGCATCGCCTTGACGTCGGCGTCGGGCAGCGGCTCGCCCGCCCCGTCGACCGACGGCACCGCCTCGACGGTCATCGCGTCGGCGACGACGTCCTGCAGCGCGTAGCCCACCGGCGCCAGCAGCACGCTCGCGACGTACCACGCCTCCAGCCGCGCCATCGCCGCCATGCGGTCGGGATCGACGACGAGCCCGTACATGATCCCGAGGCTGAGCGCGATCAGCGCGGCGCCGAGGTACACCAGAGCCGCCTTCCACCGCCAGATCAGATCGACGAGGTGGCCCAGCGGCATCTTGAGCGCCCACGGGATGCCGGCCCAGAACGCGAGGCTGGCCAGCGTCGCCGCCGAGAGGTCGAGGCGCTCCTTGACGAAGAACGTCCCGACGATGGCCGTGAGGCCCGACACGCCGGCCGCGAGGTAGACCATCAGCGGCGGCAGGTACGACAACCGGAACTGGCGGCCGAGATCGAGGACCGTGGCGTCGAACCAACGCCATACCACGGCCAGACGCGCCGCCATCATCGGGCGTCGTCCGCGGTAGCCTCGAACGGACCGCGCCAGCCGATCCAATCGCACAGGCCCGCGCCCATCACCTTCGCGAGTTCGGCGCCGCGCAGCCACGACAACTCCTCGGTGAACATCGTCACGCACTCCCGGTAGGTGCACGGCATCCGCGTCAGGTCCGTGCCCCAGAAGAACCGGTCGGGGCCGAACGCGTCGTAGATCCGGCGCAGCCCGTCGTGGATGTCGCGGAACGGGTAGGCCGCGGTCGAATAGCCGGGCGCGCCGGTGGCCTTCAGCGCGACGTTGGGCAGCCGCGCCACGGCGAGAAGCTGGTCGAGGTTTTGCGAAAGCCGCCTCCCCCTTGGCGGCGCGCACCAGCCCGCAATGGTCGATGATCAGCCGCAGCGCCGGATGGCGCTCGGCGATCGAGGCGAGCGTCGGCAGGAACCGCCATGCCATCGTCGCGACCGGCAGCCCGGCGCGCTCCGCCGCCGGCCACAGCCAATCCATCGTGCCGTCGACATGCCAGCGCTCCTCCTCCGGGCGGGTTAGCGAGAACCGCAGGCCCAGCATGCCCGGCCGATCACGCCATGTGTCGATCAACGCGCGGCTCTCCGGCCGTTCCAGCGCGAGCTGACCGAGCACCGCGAAGCGGTGCGGCCGCTCCAGCGCGGCCGCGCAGGCCAGCTCGTTGGCGCCGGGGTCCCACGGCAGGTGCGGATGGATCAGCGCCGCGTCGACGCCGGCCGCGGCCATCTCCGCCAGAAGCTCGTCGGCGGTGAAACGAGGGACCTGCCGGTGATGGCCGCTGGGCGGACCCGCGGCCCACATGTGGACCTGCGCGTCGACGATCTTCATAGCGGCTTCCTCCCTCACCCGGCGGCGCAGGCTAGCGCGTTTCCGCGCCCGGCCCCAGACTACGGCCCGCGCCCGCAGCGGACGGGCCAAAGGAAGGGAACGCCATGCCGGACGACAACGATGTGTTCGAGATCATGCGCACGACGCGCGCCATGCGCCGGCTGCGTCCGGACCCGGTGCCGGAGGAGTTGATCGTCAAGATCCTCGAGGCCGGCATCTCCGCCGCCAACGGCGGCAACGCGCAGAAATGGCGCTTTCTTGTGATCAAGGATCCGGCGGTCAAGAAGGCGGTGCAAGTGTTCTACAAGCGCGCCTTCGACGAGGTGATCGGACCGCGCTACGCCAGCAGCCCGACGCCGCCGGGCGTGACCAAGGAGCGGTTCCAGCGCCAGCACCACGCGGTCGAATATCTGACCGAGCACTTCCACGAGGCGCCGGTGTGGATCGTCGCCTGCCTCGAGGACGGCCCGACGCCGAACCGGATGGCGGGCGCCTCGATCTATCCGGCGGTGCAGAACATGCTGCTGGCGGCCAGAGCGCTCGGCCTCGGCTCGACCCTGACCACGCGCCATCTGCTCTTCGAGAAGGAGGCCGAGGCGGCGCTCGGCCTGCCGGAAGGCGTGCACTCCTACGCCATCCTGCCGATCGGCTATCCCATGGGGAAGTTCGGGCCCGTGGGCCGCGGCGAACTGTCGGAGGTCGTGTTCTCGGAGCGTTGGGGACAGCCGTACCGGGCCGGATAGCGGGACCGGTCGCCTACTCGATCCCGAGCAACCTCGCCGCCGTGCCGCCGAGAATGGCGGCGCGCTCGGCGTCGCTCAATCCCGGCGTGGCGAGGATGTGGTCGACCGACGTGCTCGTCCACGGGAACGGATAGTCCGTGCCCATCACGATCTGGCCCGCCCCGGTCTCGGCGATGAGATGGCGCAGCGCCTCCGGCGTGAAGACGATGGAATCGAAGTAGAGCTGCTTGAGGTACTCCGTCGGCTTCTTCATCGGCGTCGGCCCGACGCGATCGGGAAAAGTCGAACACACGGCGTCGGAGCGCGCCGCGTAGGACGGGAGATACCCGCCGCCGTGGGCGGCACAGATCTTCAACGCCGGATATCGGTCGAGCGTGCCCTCGAAAATCAGATGCGACAGCGCGATCGTGGTCTCCAGTGGATTGCCGATCGTGTTGGTCAGCAGGCCGTTGCCGCCGAGCCGGCCGCTCGGCTCGAGCTCCCTTGTGCCCTGCGGATGGATGAACACCAGCGCGCCGAGCGCCTCCGCCTTCGCCCAGAACGGATGGAACCGCGGCGACGCCAGTTCCTCGCCCTCGACGCTGCCGCCGACCGCCACGCCGCGTAGGCCGAGCTTCCGGACGGCGTGCTCAAGTTGCTCGACCGCGAGGTCGGGATGCTGCAGCGCCACGCTCGCGAAGGCCGTGAACCGTTCCGGCTCGAGGGAGCAGATCTCCGCGAGTTTGTCGTTCTGCAGCGCGATCAACGCCGCGCCGACATCGCGGTCCGCGCCGTACCAGTAGGGGTTGATGCTGAGCGCCTCGACGTCGATGCCCTGCTCGTCCATCGACCGCAGGCGGTCCGCCGTGTCGGACATCAGCAGCGCGTGCGGCGCCACCCGCAGGCCCATCAGCGCCATCGCCTCCGGCACGGCGCAGTGGGCGTGGATGTCCACCGTCCTCACGCGCCGGCCGCCGACGACGACCTCGCGGCGGCGATGCCTCGGTGAAGGCGCGGGCGCGCCCGGCTCAGCGGCGGGTCCGCAACCGATGAACGCGACGCCGGCAGGATGGCCGTGGAAATGGTCGCCCGTGGCGTGCATGTCGATCCTCTATCGGGTCATGGTCGCGTAACGCGCGCCACTGAACACCCGCCACGGACATCCGGCAAGGCAGACCCCACCCGCGCCGGCGTTGCGGCGACCGTCCCTTCCGCCGTACCGTCGCGTGGCGCGCGTCATGCGCCGGCGGTCGTCGACCGCGGGCCGGAATCCGATGGCGCCCCAGGGAGCGGACCGATTTCGCAGCTTCAGATCGCGCTCGCCGCGATGCTCGCCCAACAGACATTCGCGACCCTTGGACGGTCGGTCGTCCCCCTCATCGCGCCCGCCATCGTCGCCGACCTGGGTATCAGCCCCGCGCTGGTCGGCGTGTTCCTGAGCCTGTCGTCGGCGTCGGCCTTCCTGTCGACGCTCGGCTGCGGCGGATTCATCCTGCGCTACGGCGCGCTGCGGATGACCCAGATCGGCATGCTGTTCCTCGGCGGTGGCCTGGCGGTGAGCGCCACCGGCGCGCTGGTGGCGTTCGTGCCGGGCGCGTTCGCGGCCGGTCTCGGCCAGGCGGTGTCGACGCCGTCCAGTTCCCATCTCCTCGGTCGCTTCTCGCCGCCGCGGCTTGCGCCGCTGATCTTCTCGCTGAAGCAGACCGGGGTGCCCGCCGGCCTGATGCTGGCCGGCGTCACGGCGCCGGCGCTGGTCGACGCGGTCGGCTGGCAGGCCGCGATGCTGTGCATCGCCGCGATCTGCGTGGCGACCGCGCTGGCGCTGCAGCCGCTGCGCGCCGGCTTCGATACCGACCGGAACCCAGCGCAGTCGCTGTCGCCGGCCGACATGCGCAGCAACATCCGCTCGGTGATCCAGGTGCCGGCGCTCCGCCTGTTGTGCTTCACCATGTTCGCGTTCGTCGGGCTCCAGGCGCTCTTCACCGGCTTCTTCGTCCTCTACCTCGTCCAGGGTCTCAGCCGCGACCTCGCGACGGCCGGCCTCGCCTTCGCGATCGCCATCGCCGTCGCCGTGCCGGCCCGCATCGGCTGGGGCTGGGTGGCCTCGCGCTTCGTGCGGCCGCATACGCTGCTCTCGGCGCTGGGATTGACGATGTCCGGCGCGGCGGCGCTCACGGCGGCGCTCGACCAGGGATGGCCGACCTGGCTGATCATCGTGGTCGCCGCCGTGTTCAGCGCCACCGCGGTGAGTTGGCACGGAGTGCTGCTGGCCGAGGTCGCCCGCCTGTCGCCCAGCGGACGCATCGGCGCCACAACCGGCGTCGTTCTGGCCTTCGGCGACGCCGGCTCGCTCCTCCTGCCGCTGATCTTCAGCGCGGCGCTGGCGTTGACCGGCGGCTACCGCGTCGGCTTCCTGATCGGCGCGCTGCCGGTCCTCGCGGTCGGCGTCCATGGCCTCGTCCGGCGTCGGGCCGCGTGAGCGCGGACGGACGGAACGCCGAAACGACGGTTTTCCGTTCCTATCGAACGGGTTTAGGCTCCGGCGTCGACGCAGATCGACGCAGGGAAGGAAAACGCCGATGAACATGATCCGACGTCATCTGACACTCGCCGGCGCGGGCGCGCTGGCCGTGATCGCCACGGGCTCCGGACGCGCGGCGCTGGCGCAGGCCGGTGACGACGCCGCGGTCGCCGCCGCCGTCGAGGCGTTCCGGAACGCGATGCTGAAGGCCGACAAGGCGAAGTTCGAAGCGCTGTGCGCCGATCAGATGAGCTACGGCCATTCCGCCGGGCGGCTCGAGACCAAAGCCGAGTTCATCGCCGCCTCGACCAGCGGCAAGACGACGTGGAATTTCATCACGCTATCGGACGCCACCGTCAAGGTCGTGGGCAACAACGCCATCGCGCGCCACGTGCTCACGGGCGAGACGCTGAGCGACGGCAAGACCACCGCGATCAAGATCGGCATCCTGATGGTCTGGCAGAAGCAGGGCGCGGACTGGAAGCTTCTCGCGCGGCAGGCCTACCGTATCTAGCGCACCACGCGACACGAGGCGCCGCGCCGTCGGTGGCCGTGGCGCGTGACTCCGTCGTGCGGACGCGGCACCGGGGTTGCGCCGCCGCCCGTGCGGCGTTCTCATGGCGTCCGCCGCCTTCGAGGGGATGGCCGCTTTGAGCACGGACAACAAATCGGCTGTGGACGCGATCGCCCGGCTGGTGCCGGCGACGTTGCGCGCGCTGCACGCGCTGGAATTCGCGGCACGCCATCTCGCGCCAGACACGCTGTCGCGGCTGGTCGATGCGTTAGCCGGCCGCGACGACGGCCTCGCCGCAGCCCTCGCGACGTCGCGATCGTTGGCGTGGCCGGAACGCCTCGGTCCGGTGCGCGAATGTCTCGAGAACGCCGCCGAGGCCGTGGCAGACGGGGTCGCGGGCCTCCGCGCGGCCGGCGACTCGCCGCAGCCGCTTCCGGCCGCGTACCGGGCGTTGCGGGCCTACGCCCGCGCCGCCGAGGCGCTCTATCCGATGTCGGCGCATCTGAAACCCGTCAGCCATTTCTTCCTCGAGCCCGCAGCGCGTAGCGACTCCGCGCTGGCGGACCGGCTCGCCGCCGCCGACGCGACGCGCGACGAGGTCGGCGTGGTGCATCTCGGTGGCCCCGCCGGCGCGCGCGGCGTGTTCTCGCTCTACGTGCCGGAATACTACGACGCCGCGCGCGCCTGGCCGCTGGTCGTCGCGATGCATGGCGGCAGCGGCAACGGCGGAGCGTTCCTCTGGAGCTGGGTGCGCGAGGCGCGCTCGCGCGGCCTCGTCGTCCTCGCCCCGACCGCGATCGGTTCGACCTGGTCCCTGATGGAGCCGGAAGTAGACGGCCCCAACATCGACCGCATGGTCGACCACGTCGCCGGCCACTGGAACATCGACTCGAAGCGGGCGCTTCTGACGGGCATGAGCGACGGCGGCACGTTCACCTACGTCCTCGGCCTGCGCGCGGGATGCCGCTTCACGCATCTGGCGCCGGTGGCGGCCAGCTTCCATCCGATGCTGACGGCGTTCGCCGACGCCGGCCGCGTGCGCGGCCTGCCGATCCACATCGTCCACGGCGCGCGCGACTGGATGTTCCCAGCGGAGATGGCCCGCGACGCGCGTGATGCCTTGGAGGGGGAGGGCGCCCTCGTCGTCCACCGCGAGATCGAGGATCTCGCCCACACCTACCCGCGCGACGCCAACGCCGGGATTTTGGACTGGTTCCTCGCGACCGCAGGCGCGTAGGAACACGCGACGCGCCGGTCAGGCCGGCAGGAGTCCATCCTCGACCGCCTTGATCTGCAGCGCGAGGTAGCGCGAGTAGATGCGGCACTGCGCCAGGCTGCCGGCGGTGAACCACAGTCCCGGCTGCGCCGTGCGCCGCCACATGTTGCGCAGCTCGCCGCCGTCGTCGAAGCCCCACACCGGACCGATGCGCTCGGCGACATCCTCGCCGAGATGGCGCCGCGCCATCTCCTGCTGGTTCTCGTAGCCGGTGGCGACCACGAGCAGTTCGGCCGGCAGCTCCGTGCCATCCTTCAACCGCGCGCCGCCGCGTTCGAAGCGGTCGATGGAGTCGTACTGCAACAGACGTACCTTGCCGTCGGCGATCAACCCGGAGCAGCCGACGTTGAAGTAGTACCCGCCGCCGCGGCGCAGATACATCATCTGGAAGCCGGTATCGTCCTCGCCGTATGTCAGTTTGAACCCACGCCGTTCCAGCCCGGCCAGCAGCGGCGCGTCGTTGGCGCGCATCTCGGCGGTCGACAACTGGTAGGAACGCTTCAGCACGTCGTAGGGCGTCGCCGCCGCCAGCAGATCGCAATCCTCGAACGGCAGGCCCTCCGAATACATCGAGTAGACCTTCTGCGCCTCGCGCAGGCTCACGACGTAGGTCGGGCTGCGCTGCACGATTGTCACGTCGGCGCCGGCGGCTTGGAGGTCCTGCGCGACGTCGTGGCCGCTGGTGCCGGTGCCCAGCACGATCGTCTTGCGGCCCTTCCATTCCGCGCCGTCGGTGTAGTCGCCGGAATGGACCACCCTGCCCGCGAAAGCATCGAGGCCCGGCACATGCGGCCACACCGGCGTCGCGCTGACGCCTGTGGCGAACACGATATGCCGGGGCCGCATCGCGCGCTCCACCCCGTCGCGGCGCAGCGTGATACCCCATCGTCCGGCGGTCGCGTCGTAGGACCCGCGCACCAGCTCCGTCCCGGTCCAGCAGTTCAGCTCGAGGTTCTCGGCGTACGATTCGAGCCAGTTCGCCAGCTTGTCCTTGGGAATGAACACCGGCCAGGTCGGCGGGAACGGCATGTACGGCATGTGGTTGACATGCGTCTCGTTGTGCAACGTCAACGAGCGGTAGCGCCGGCGCCAGTTGTCGCCGATGCGCTGATTGCGCTCGACGATCAGCGTGTCGACACCGAGATGCCCGAGCCGCGCGGCGATCGCGAGGCCGGCCTGTCCGCCACCCACCACCAGCACCGTTGGATCGCGGTCGTCGTAGGCGCGCGCGCGGCGGCGCCGGTCGAGCCATGTCTCGCCACCGAAATCGCGCGGCAGCGCGTCGGCGTCGCCCATCGCGTGCCATCTCGGATCGGGATGGCCGTGCAGCGTCTCCAGCGTCGTGAGCAGCACCCAGGCGCGCCACGGGCCGGCGCCGGCGTCGCGCACCAGCCGCAACGCGCCGTTGGCCTGCCCGCTGGCGGTCGTGAAGGCGAACACCACCTCGACGCAATCGATGCCCGCACGACGCACGCGGCGCGGTGACGAACGACCCTCGGGAAGGTGGAACCCCGCCGGCTTGACGCTCCCGAGTGTCGGAAGCAACGCGGCCGCGATCGCGCCGCCGCCGCTCGTCGTCTGGAGCCGCCACGTGAACGCGAGCACGTCGCGCCAGTGCGCCTCGCCCGCGAACATCGCAGCGAGCGCAGCCGCGTCGCCGGCGGCGAGCGCACGCTCGAAGGTGGCGAGCCAGTCGACGGCGGTCTGGCGCGCGGCGACGGCGAGATCGGCGGGAGCGTTCATCGTCGGATTTCCCGATTGTCTGGCGAAACGCAGCGGAGGTTAGAGGCCTTCAGGCGCCTGCGGAAGTCCGCGGCGCATCAATGACCGGCGAGGACCGCGTCGGCGATCTTCTCCGCCGTCATGAACGTCGGGAAGTTGGTGTTGGCGCAGGGCACGACGGGGAACAGCGAGGCGTCGACCACCCGCAACCCCTGCACGCCGCGCACGCGCCCGGAATTGTCCGTGACCGCCATCGGATCGTCGGCGCGTCCCATCCGGCAGGTGCAGGAGGCGTGCCAGACGCCCACGGCGGCCTTCTTCACGAACGACTCCAGCGCGTCGTCGTCGTTCATCACCTGCTCGTAGGAGAAGCCGTCGAGCACGTACTTCTCGATGATGTGACGGCGCAGCGCCGCCGGACCGTCGAGCAGCTTCGCGCCGACGGCGGTGAGCACCTTGTTCTTCAACGTGATGGCGCCGACCTGCTTCACACGGTCGCCGTAGCTGGCGGGGAACGGATCGCTGGCCACCGCGCGCATCGGCGCGCTCTCCTGTAGCGCCGCCATCTTGCGGAAGCCCGACATCAGCCGATCGAGGTCGCGCTTGTCCGACAGGAGGTTGAACTCGACCACCGGCTCGGCGCGCCAATCGCGCGAGGCCAGCTTCACCTGGCCGGTCTCGGAATAGGTCTTGTTGATGAAGATCAGGAACGAGGCGATCTGCTCGCCGATGGCGTGCCACGCCGATTTGCCGACCATGGCGACGAACATGTCGCCCTTCGGAATCCCCTCCATGCCCGAGGAATACCGCAGCCCGACAAGCAGGTGGCGCCGCGTCACCGCGTTCTCGACGCGCGCGTCGGGCCGCAGGAAGGACGCAAGGGCGATCGACGGATGGTCCATCAGCCGCTGGCCGACGCCGGGCAGCGCCGCCACGACGGGAATACCGAGGTCGTGCAGTTGGCCGACCGGGCCGATGCCCGCGCGCATGAGATGCGCCGGACTATGGATCGCGCCGCACGAGAGGATGATCTCGCGCCCGCGGAACTCGACCTCCTTGCCGGCGACGATGGCGCGCACGCCGACGCACGCCGTGCCCTCGAACAGCAGCGCCGCCACCTGCGTGTCGGTCGAGATCGTCAGGTTGGGCCGCTTGCGCACGTCGGCGTTGAGGTAGCCCATCGCCGCCGACACGCGCCGCTCCCCGCTGTTCGAGATCGTGATCGGGAAATGGCCGTCCACGAACTCGCCGTTCTGGTCCGGGAGGTAGGGATAGCCCGCCTCCTCGCACGCCTTGGCGACGGCGCGCGCGTGGCCGGTCCACTTGTCCTGGAAGATGCGGCGCACCGGGATGTGGCCGTCCTTGCCGTGGTACGGCCCGTCGAAATCCTCGTCGCGTTCGATCTTCTTGAAGTACGGCAGCACGCCGTCCCAGTTCCAGCCGCGGCGCCGCGCGCCTCCCATTCGGCGTAGTCGGTGGGCGCGCCGCGGTTCGCCATCTGGCCGTTGATCGACGAACCGCCGCCCAGGACGCGCGCCTGCACGTATTTGCGCAGCGGCGGACGGACCTCGTGCGGATTGTTGTGCGAGACCACCTGCGTGGTGACCTTCAGGTCGGTCCAGTGGAAGCGCGGGTCGATGTAGGCGGTCCCGGAGTAGCTGTCGAGAATCTCCGGCGGCTCCGCGCCCGGCGGCGTGTCCTGCCCGGCCTCGCACACCAGCACTTTGTTCGCGCCGCGCGCCGACAGCCGGTTGGCCATCACGGAGCCGGCCGAGCCGCCGCCGACGATGATGTAGTCGTATGACAAAACCGCATCCCTCCACGGCGTCCCGCGCCGCGCGGCCACCGTCCAAAAACGCTAGCATTCGCGCCGGACGCATGGAAGGCTGCGGGTCGACCGCGGTGGACGACGCATCGCAGGCACGCGCCACCGGCATCGAGCATCCCGCGTCCGCCACACGCCCATGAGCGATCCGACTCCGCCGCCACACAAGCTGCAGCTGCTGCTGTCCGCGCACGCGCTGCGGACATGGGGCGCGCGCATCGCCGAGGCCGCGCCCGAACTTGCGTTCGTGACCGCCGAGGCCGCGGCGGCCGATGCCGGTCCCTGCGACGCCGACATCGCCTTCATCACCCGCGAGGTCACGGGCCGGTCGACCAAGGACGCGCATACGCCCGAGCTCGCCGCCTTCATCGACGTCGTACGCCGTTCACCTCGATTGAGATGGTTCCAGATCCACGCCGCCGGCGCAGACCGGGCGATCTACGGCGACATGCGCGCGCGTGGCGTCAAGATCACAACGGGGTCGGGCGCCACGGCGGTGACGGTCGCGCACAGTGTCCTCGGCGCGGTGATCGCGCTCAACCGCCGCTTCCCGGCGCTGGCCGACGCCCAGCGCCGGCACGCCTGGGAGCAGCGCCTCGGCGCCAACGCGCCGCGTGATCTCGCGGGACAGCGCGCCGTGGTCGTCGGGCTGGGTCCGATCGGCCGCAACGTCGCGACGCTGCTGAAGGTCCTCGGCATGACGGTTGTCGGCGTCCGCCGCGTCGCGGCTCCGGTGCCGCCTTGCGACGCGACGATCACCTACGAGCGTTTGCGCGAGTCCCTGCCGGGCGCCGACTGGCTGATCCTGAGCTGCCCCCTGTCGCCGCTCACCCGCGGAATCGCCGACGCCCGCACGTTCGCGGCGATGCGCGACGGCGCCTGCCTGGTGAACGTCGCGCGCGGCGAAGTGGCGGTGGAACGGGACATCGTCGCCGCGCTGGCGTCCGGAAAGCTCGCCGGTGCCTATCTCGACGTCTTCGAGCGCGAGCCGCTGGACCCCGCGTCACCGCTCTGGGACATGCCCAACGTGATCGTCTCGCCGCACACCGCCAGCCACTCGCTGGGACAGAACGAGGCGATCTTCGATATCTTCCTCGACAATCTCGCGCGATGGCGCGCGGGCCAGGCGTTGCGGAACGACATCGACGATCTGGCGTGACGGACGCCGCGGCTCGGGAGGAAAAGGATGACGGAAGCGCAGGTCGTGAGATTCGACGTCGAGAACGGCGTCGGCGTCGTCACCGTCGACTACCCGCCGGTCAACGCGCTGGGGCCGGGCGTGGCCGAGGGAATCGTCGCCGCCGTCGACGCCGCGCAGAACGATCCCGCGGTGAAGGCGCTCGTGCTGATCGGCGCCGGGCGCAGCTTCATCGCCGGCGCCGATATCCGCCGCTTCGGCAAGCCGCGGCCGCCGATGGCGCGCCGCACCTACGACGCCCTCGACGGCAGCGCCAAGCCGGTGGTCGCCGCGATCCACGGCTTCGCGCTGGGCGGCGGCTTGGAGAACGCGCTGGCGTGCCACTACCGGATCGCCACGCCGACGGCGAAGGTCGGTCTACCGGAGGTGCTGATCGGCATCCTGCCCGGTGGCGGCGGCACGCAACGGTTGCCGCGGCTGGTCGGCCCGAAGGCGGCGATGGAGCTGATCGTGTCCGGCCGCCACGTGCCGGCGCCGGAGGCGTTGAAGCTGGGGATAATCGACGCCGTGGTCGACGGCGAGGATCTGCGCGCCGAGGCCATCGCTTTCGCGCGTTCAGTGGCCGACAAGCGCCCGCTGCGCCGAGTCCGCGACCTCGACGACAGGCTGGCGGAGGCCAAGGCCGATCCAGGGATGTTCGAGGCGATGCGCAAGTCGATCGCGCGCAAGGCCAGCAACCAGAAGGCGCCGTTCAACTGCATCGCCGCCGTCGAGGCCGCGTGCGCCCAGCCGTTCGAAGAGGGCATCCGCACCGAACGACGGCTGTTCGACGAGCTGGAGAACGCCGACGAGGCGAAGGCGTTGCGTTACGCCTTCTTCGCCGAGCGCGAGGTCGCCCGCATCCCCGGTCTTTCGGACGCCGCCCGCGCACCCGACCTGCGCGCGGCGGCGGTGGTCGGCGCCGGCACGATGGGCGGCGGCATCGCCATGAGCTTCGCCGACCATGGTCTGCCGGTTAAGCTGCTGGACGCGTCGGCGGAGGTGCTGGAACGCGGCATGGACCGCATCCGCGCCAACTACGCCACCAGCGTCGCGCGCGGCAGCCTCGCCCAGGCGGAGATGGACCGGCGGCTGGCGCTGATCGAGCCGGTCACCGGCTACGCCGACATCGCGGGATGCGACGTCGTGATCGAGGCGGTGTTCGAGCAGATGCCGGTCAAAAAGGAGGTGTTCGCGAAGCTCGACGCGGTGATGAAGCCCGGCGCGCTGATGCTGACCAACACCTCGGCGCTGGACATCGACGAGATCGCCTCCGTCACCTCGCGGCCGGAGGCCGTAGCGGGCGCGCATTTCTTCGTGCCCGCCAACGTGATGCGGCTGCTGGAGGTGGTCGAAGGTTCGAGGACCGCGCCCGCGACCATGGCCGCGGCGATGAAGCTCGGCCGCGCCATCGGCAAGGTCAGCGCCTGGGCGGGGAACTGCGACGGCTTCGCCGCCAATCGCAGCCGCGTCACCTTCAACCAGGAACAGGGCTGGATGGTCGAGGAAGGCGCCCTGCCGGAGCAGGTCGACAAGGTGATGGTCGATTTCGGCTATCCTGTCGGCCCGTTCGCGGTCAACGACATGTCCGGCCTCGACGTCAGCTACCAGACGCGCAAGCGCCGCGCCGCCGCCGATCCGGCCTACCGCGGCCTTCCAATCGCCGACCGTCTGGTCGAACTGGGCCGCAAGGGACAGAAGACCGGCGCCGGCTGGTACCGCTACGAGAAAGGCGACCGCACGCCGCGCGTCGATCCGGAGACCCACCGGATCATCAAGGAGGTCACCGGGGCGCTGGGCGTCCAGCGCCGCGCCTTCACGGACGAGGAGATCCTGCACCGCCTGCTGTTCTCGTCGGTCAACGAGGCGTGCAAGATCATCGAGGAGGGCAAGGCGTTGCGCGCCAGCGACATCGACGTGATGTGGCTCAACGGCTTCGGCTTCCCGCGCTACCGCGGTGGCCTGATGTTCTGGGCGGACGGCGTCGGCGCGCGCGAGATCTACAACCAGGTGGCGGCGTGGCACCAGCGCTACGGCGGCCGCTGGCGTCCCTCGGCGCTGCTTCGCGAGATCGCCGAGAGCGGTGGCGCGTTGCGCGACGCCAAGGCGCCGTCGATGCGCTGACCGCGGACGGCGACGCTCACACCGACGAGGGACCGGAACGATGGCGAACCTGACGGAGATGATGCGCGGCCCGGCGCCAGTGCTGGCGCCGCTGGTGCTCGATCCGATGATGGCCCGGATGGCGGAGAAAGCCGGATTCAAGGCGCTCTACCTCGGCGGCGGCGCCACCGGCTACCTCAAGGTCCACCTCGAGGCCAACCTCACGCTCACGGAGATGGCGCAGACGGCGCTCGAGATCCGCACGGTGTCGAGCCTGCCGCTGATCTTCGACGCCGCCGCCGGCTGGGGCGATCCCATGCACATGCACCGCACCATGGGCATGACCGAGGCCGCCGGCTTCGCCGCGATCGAGATCGAGGACCAGATCCTGCCGAAGCGGGCGCACCACCACATCGGCATCGACCACATGGTGCCGATGGAGTTCATGGTCGAGAAGATCAAGGAGGCGGTACGCGCGCGGCGCAATCCCGACACGCACATCATCGCCCGGACCATCGCCATCCGCTCGTCCAACGTCGACGACGCGATCCGGCGCTGCGAGGCCTACCGCGCCGCCGGCGCCGATTCGCTTCTGCTGATCCCCTACACGCAGGAGGTCGTGCGCTACGTCGGCGAGCGGCTGGAGCCGCCGCTGGTCAACATCCTGCGGCCGGGCGGCCTGGCCTCGCTCGACATGACGCCGGCGGAGCTCCACCAGCACGGCTTCCGGCTGCTGATCGACCCGGCGACGCCGCTGCTGGCCGCCTACGAGGCCATGAAACGGACCTACGCCGAGCTGGCCGATGGATTCGCGATCCGGTCGCGGCCGGTGGAGGACTGGGGCCGGCTTCAGAAGGAGCAGCACGAGAGCATCGATCTGGCGAAGCTGATCGAGATCGAGCGCCGCACGACGGAGAAGCCGGCCTAGGGGCGGCGCGCGCGGCACGGCGAGAATCGGGATAGCATCGACACGACGGCGGCACCCGGATCCGCCGCGCGAGGAGGAAGACAGTGGCCCAGCAACCGTCCAACGCCGCCCGCGAGGCCGTCCGCGACACGTTCCCGAAGCTGATCGACCTCACAGAGAAGGTCGTGTTCGGCGACATCTGGGAGCGCCCCGGCCTCAGCAAGCGCGACCGCAGCCTGATCGTCGTGGCGACCCTGGTGGCGCTGTGCCGCACCGACCAGCTGCGCGGCCACCTCCAGCGCGCGCTGGCCAACGGCGTGAAGAAGGAGGAGCTGGTCGAGCTGATCACGCACCTCGCGTTCTACTCCGGATGGCCGACGGCGATGACGGCCGCGCGCGTCGCCAAGGAAGTCTTCGAGCAGAATCCGTAGGCGGCGGCGCCGCGCGAAGGAGAGCGACATGCGGGTGGGATTCATCGGCCTCGGGACCATGGGCGCGGGCATGGCCGCCAACCTCCAGAAGGCCGGCCACGAGCTGGTGGTCCACGACCTGACGCGCCAGGCGGCCGGCGCGCTGATCGCCAAGGGCGCGGTCTGGGCGGCGACGCCACGGGCGGTCGCCGAGGCGGCCGACGTGGTATTCGCCTCCCTGCCGGGGCCGAAGGAGGTCGAGGCGGTGTCGACGGGCGACGACGGGTTGCTGGCGGGCGTGCGCGCCGGCAACGCGCTCTTCGACCTCACCACCAACGCGCCGGCCACCGTGCGCAAGCTGCACGCGCTGTTCCTCGAGCGCGGCGCGCATCTGCTCGACGCGCCCGTCAGCGGCGGGCCCAGGGGCGCGGCCAGCGGCAAGCTATCGCTCTGGGTCGGCGGCGACGAGGCGGTCTACGACCGCCACAAGGCGTTGCTCGACGCGATCGGCGACCAGGCGCGCTACGTCGGGCCGATCGGCGCCGGCTCGGTGGCGAAGCTGGCGCACAACTGCGCCGGCTACGCGCTGCAGACGGCGCTGGCCGAGGTCTTCACCATGGGCGTCAAGGGTGGCGTCGAGCCGCTGGCGCTGTTCGAGGCGGTGCGCCAGGGCGCGCTGGGCCGCCGCCGCACCTTCGACGGGCTGATCGACCAGTTCCTGCCCGACGTCTACGAGCCGCCGGCCTTCGCATTGCGGCTGGCGCACAAGGACGTCTCGCTGGCGACCCAGCTCGGCCGCGAACTCGGCGTGCCGATGCGGCTGTCGAACCTGGCGCTGGAGGAGATGACGGAGGCGATGAACCGCGGCTGGGCCGACCGCGATTCGCGCTGCGCCATGGTGCTGCAGCAGGAGCGCGCCGGCGTGCGCATCAAGGTCGACGCCGCGAAGCTCAAGGCCGCCGTCGAGCGCGGCTAGGACGGCGCCGCGGCCCGGCGTTGCGCGGAGGCGCCCTGTTCACCCCGCCGGCCGCGCGGTAGTGACGATGTCGAACGCGCCGCGGGGGAACCCGCCCGCCGGCCGGGCGCGCGGGAGGGACGATGACCGTCGAGCTGTCCGAGGAGTTCCGCATGCTGCGGGACACCGTCGCCAAATTCGTCGACAACGAGCTGATGCCGCTGGAGGCCGCCGTGCTGGCCCGCGACATCGCCGGCCAGAAGATCTCGCTGACCGACGCCGAGGAGGCGCCGCTGCTGGCGAAGTGCCGCGCGCTCGGCCTGTGGGCGCTGGACGCGCCGGAGGAGCTGGGCGGCGCCAACCTGCCGGCCGTGGCGCTGATGGCGGTCAACGAGGAGATCGGCCGCACCGTGGTGCCGTTCACCTTCCCGCCGGACTCGCCCAACATGCACATGCTGCTGGCGGTGGCCGACCCGGTGCAGCGCAAGAAGTACCTCGAGCCCTACGCCGCGGGGGTGGCGAAATCCGCCATCGCGATCTCCGAGCCGGGCGCCGGCGGCGATCCCGCCGGGATGACCACGCGCGCGGTCCAGGAGGGCTCGACCTGGGTCATCAACGGCCGCAAGATCTGGATCAGCCGCGTGCCGTCGGCCGACTTCACCATCGTCATGGCGCGCACGGGCACGGAGAACCGCCACGGCGGCATCACCGCCTTCATCGTCGAGAAGGACACGCCCGGCTTCATCGTCGCCCGCGAGATCCCGATGCTGGGCGGCCAGCGCACCTACGAGGTGGTGTTCGAGGACTGCAAGGTCGACGCCGGCCAGGTGCTGGGCCGCGTCGGCGACGGCTTCGCGCCGATGCAGCTGCGCCTCACCGTGCGGCGCCTGCAGATGGGCGCGTGGTGCGTCGGCATGGCGCGGCGCGCGCTCGACATGATGTGCTCCCACGTCAAGCAGCGCACGACCTTCGGCGCCAAGCTGGCCGACCGGCAGGCGATCCAGTGGTGGATCGCCGACGCCGCCATGAAGATCCACGCCTGCCGCCTGATGGTGATGGACGCCGCCGCCAAGCAGGACGACGGCCGCGACGTGCGCACCGAGGCGTCGATGATCAAGGTCTTCGCCACCGAGATGGCGACGGAGGTCGTCGACCACGCCATGCAGTCGTTCGGCGCCATGGGCGTGACCAAGGAGCTGCCGCTGCACCTCATGGCGCAGAAGCTGCGCACGATGCGCGTCTACGAGGGCCCGTCGGAGGTGCACCGCATGGTCATCGCGCGCCGCGTCCTCGGCGCGGCGCGTTGAGCCGGCCGTGACCGCGCGGCCGCCCCTGCGCGTCGCAGTCGCCGGCCTCGGCGCCATCGGCTGGAAGGTCGCCACGGCGCTCGACGCCGGGATCGACGGGCTGGCGCTGGCCGCCGTCGCCGGCCGCGACGCGGCGAAGACGGCGGCGCAGGCCGCCCGCCTCGCGACGCGCCCGGAAGTCGTCGCGTCGGCCGCCGACCTGCCGGCGCGTGCCGACATCGTCGTCGACTGCGCGCCCTCGGCGGCGTTCGCGGCGCTGGCGCGTGCCACCGTCGACGCCGGCAGGATCCTGATGAGCGTCAACGCCGGCGCCCTGCTGCGCAACCTCGATCTGGTCGAGCGCGCCAAGGCGACCGGCGGGCGGATCATCGTGCCGACCGGCGCGCTGCTGGGGCTCGACGCCGTGCGCGCCGCCGCCGAGGGCCGCATCGACCGTGTCACGATGATCACGCGGAAGCCGCCGGACGGACTCGAGGGCGCCCCCTACCTGGTCGAGCGCGGCATTTCGCTGGTTGGTCTGAAGCAGGCGACGCGCGTCTTCACCGGCACGGCGAGCGAGGGCGCCAGGGGCTTCCCCGCCAACGTCAACGTCGCCGCCGCGCTGGGTCTGGCCGGCATCGGTCCCGACCGCACGTCGCTGGAGATCTGGGCCGACCCCGCCGTCGACCGCAACATCCACGTCATCGAGGTCGAGGCCGACAGCGCCCGCCTCACCCTGCGCATCGAGAATGTGCCCAGCGCCGAGAACCCCAAGACCGGCCGCATCACCGCGCTCAGCGTCATCGCCTGCCTGCGCGGCATGACCTCCCCGCTCCGCGTCGGCACCTGAATTCCCGCCGCTCCCGCGAAGCCCCTCACTCCAGCCCTCTCCCGCCCGGCGGGAGAGGGAGCATGAAGGCGTCCCGCGTTTCATGCCCCGTCGCCCGTGTGGCGTGAGAGGGAGCATGAGATGCGACATACCCCTCTCCCGCCACGCGGGGGAGGGAGCAACCATTAATCAAACCGGGATCTGCTTGGTCCACGGGGTGCCTCTGGCGAGGACGGCGTTGACGAAGATGACGAGCTTGCGGGCGCAGGCGACGAGGGCCTTCTTGTGAGGTTTGCCCTTGGCGACGAGCGTCTTGTAGACCGGCACGAGGTTGTCGTTCCACCTGAAGGCGGCCGGCAGGGCGGCGTTGAACAGGGCCTTGCGCACGCGGCCGCGTCCGCCGGCGATGTGTCGCTCGCCGCGCAGGGTGCCGGAGTCGCGGTCGAACGGGGCGAGGCCGGCGAGCGCGGCGGCCTGCTCGCGCGACAGCGCGCCGAGCTCGGGCATGAGCACGACCAGGGTCAGCGCGGTGCGGATGCCGACGCCGTCGACGCTGGCGACGAGGTCGAGGCGGCGGGCGAGGTCGGCCTCGGCGCGGACGGTCTTGAGCAGCAGCGCCAGCTCGGCGTCGCGGCGGCGCTCGAGGCGCTGGACGTCGCGCTCGAGGCCGGCGCGCAGGCGCCGGGCGGCGAAGCGCTCGAGGCGGCAGCGGGTCTGGCGCAGGTCGTCCTCGATCTGCTCGATGAAGAGAAGATGCTCCGGCGAGGGGCGCCATCCTCGGATCGGGCGCGGCGCGCACGCCGGCGAGACCGGCGGCGCACCCGGCGATCAGGGCGGCGTCGATCCGGTCGTTCTTGGCCCGGCGCAGCTTGTAGGCGGCGAAGGCGCGGACCTGGCCGGGCTGCAGGACGGCGACCTCGACGCCGGCTCCGCGCAGCGCCGCCGCCACCGCCCTCTCGTAGCCGCCCGACGCCTCGATGCCGGCGCGCCGGACGCCGAGGCCGGCCAGCCGTTCGCGCAGCGCGCGGTGGCCCTCGGCGGTGTTGGGCACCCCGCCATGTGGCGCCGTCCGGCCACAGCGCGATGTCGAGCCAGTCTTGCCGGTGTCGATGCCGGCGACAGGCGTGCTATGTTCGGCCATCTTCGTCGTCCCTGCCTTGCGTGCGAACCGAGGTTGTTCGGGCAACCATCCGGGCCTCGATGAAGTGGTTCGTCCGCGATCCGGCTCCCTCGCGATCCGTCACGATTCCCGGGACCAACGATCCGACGGTCGAACCGCCCAGGGCCGGGTGGCCACCCGGCCCTGGGCATTCCTCGCGGAACGCCCTCATCCTAACCGCTCGCGCTTACGCAAGGGGCCCATCGCGTAGCGATGGGAGGGTGAGGGGCTAAGGACGCGGCGTCTCGCCAGCATCGCGTAGCGCCGCGCCGAGCCGAGCACAGTCGGCACCCCGTCCAGATTCGCCAGCACGTCGGCGTTCCAGAACCGCGGCACGCGGTGGCCGTTCCGTTCGAGATACGCCGTGCGCGCCGCGTCGGCCGTGGCGGCGCCGTCCTCCGCGTGCTGAACGCCGTCGATCTCGACGACCAGCGACGCGCGCCGGCAGGTGAAATCGACGATGTACGGGCCGACCGCGTATCGCCGCGTGAACCTGGCGCCTTCGAAGCGCCGGCCGCGCAGCGCGCGCCACATCGCGCGCTCGGCGTCGGTCGTGTCGCGGCGGAGCTCGCGAGATCGCCGCAGCGCGCGGGCGGGCACCGGAGCGGCGGGGCGGCGCTGGTCGTCCATGGAGGGATCCCGTCCTTGGCCCCTCATCCGCCCCTTCGGGGCGCCTTCTCCCGCGAGCGGGAGAAGGAACGGATCGTGCGCGGGGCGGCCGCGCGCGGGGGAAGGAAGGCGCTACCGGTTCAGCTCGCGCATGGCCTTGTCGATGCCGTCGAGCGTCAGCGGGTACATGCGGTCGCTCATGAGCTGCTTCAGCAGCTGGATCGAGGGCGTGTACTGCCAGTGCCGCTCGGGCACCGGGTTGAGCCACACCGCGGCGCCGTACAGGTCGGTCATGCGCTGCATCCAGACCTGGCCGGCCTCCTCGTTCCAGTGCTCGACGCTGCCGCCGGGGTAGGCGATCTCGTACGGGCTCATCGAGCCGTCGCCGACGAAGACCACCTTGTAGTCCGAGGCGTAGGTGTGCATCAGCTGCTGGGTCGGGATGAAGTCCGTGTGCCGGCGCCGGTTGTCCTTCCACACCTTCTCGTACAGGCAGTTGTGGAAGTAGAAGAACTCGAGGTGCTTGAACTCGGTCCGCGCCGCCGAGAACAGCTCCTCGCAGCCAGCTTGATGTGCCAGTCCATCGAGCCGCCGATGTCGAACAGCACCAGCAGCTTGATCTTGTTGCGCCGCTCCGGGACCATGACGATGTCGAGGAAGCCGGCGTTGCGCGCGGTGCGGCGGATCGTGTCGGCGAGGTCGAACTCGGTCTCGGCGCCCTCGCGGGTGAACTTGCGCAGCCGGCGCAGCGCGATCTTGATGTTGCGCGTGCCCAGCTCGACGGAGTCGTCGAGGTTCTTGTACTCGCGCTTGTCCCACACCTTGACGGCGCGGCCCTCGCGGTTCTTGTCCTGGCCGATGCGCACGCCCTCGGGGTTGAAGCCGTAGGCGCCGAACGGCGAGGTGCCGGCGGTGCCGATCCACTTGCTGCCGCCCTGGTGGCGCTTCTTCTGCTCCTCGAGACGCTTCTTCAGCGTCTCCATCAGCTTCTCCCAGCCGCCCAGCGCCTCGATCTGCGCCTTCTCCTCGTCGGTCAGCAGCTTCTCGGCCAGCTTGCGCAGCCACTCCTCGGGGATCTCGGCCGGCGCGGCCTCGCCGGGCGCCGGCTCGAGGCCCTTGAAGACGTGGCCGAACACCTTGTCGAACTTGTCGATGTTGCGCTCGTCCTTCACCAGGATCGAGCGGCTCAGGTAGTAGAAGTCGTCGACGCTGTAGTCGGCGATGCGCTTGTCCATCGCCTCCATCAGGAACAGGTACTCCTTGATGGAGACCGGCACCTTGGCCTGCTTCAGCTCGAGGAAGAAGTTCACGAACATGGCTGGCTCCTCGGCCCGCGCGTCGCTTCGCCCCCTCCCCACTCGGCTTACCGGGCGCCTGAGGGGGAGGGATACTCAGTTCTTCTCGCGGCGCGCCATGAAGGCGAGGCGCTCGAACAGGTGGACGTCCTGCTCGTTCTTGAGCAGGGCGCCGTGCAGCGGCGGGATCAGCTTCGAGGAGTCCTTGCTGCGCAGCGCGTCCGGCGGGATGTCCTCGACCATCAGCAGCTTCAGCCAGTCGAGCAGCTCGGAGGTCGACGGCTTCTTCTTGAGGCCGGGCACCTCGCGGATGTCGTAGAAGACGGTCATCGCCTCGCGCACGAGGTTGCGCTGGATGTCGGGGTAGTGGACGTCGATGATCTCCGCATCGTCTCCCGGTCGGGGAAGCGGATGTAGTGGAAGAAGCAGCGGCGCAGGAAGGCGTCCGGCAGCTCCTTCTCGTTGTTCGAGGTGATCATCACGATCGGGCGCTGGTGCGCCTTGATGGTCTCGCCGGTCTCGTAGACGAAGAACTCCATGCGGTCGAGTTCCTGCAGCAGGTCGTTGGGGAACTCGATGTCGGCCTTGTCGATCTCGTCGATCAGCAGCACCGGGGCGGCCGGCGGTGAAGGCGTCCCAGAGCTTGCCGCGCTTGATGTAGTTGGCGATGTCGTTGACCCGCTCGTCGCCGAGCTGGCTGTCGCGCAGGCGGGTGACGGCGTCGTACTCGTAGAGGCCCTGCTGCGCCTTGGTGGTCGACTTGATGTGCCACTCGATCAGCGGCGCGCCCAGCGCCTTGGCGACCTCGTGCGCGAGGACGGTCTTGCCGGTGCCCGGCTCGCCCTTGATGAGCAGCGGCCGCTGCAGGGCGATCGCGGCGTTGACGGCCACGCGCAGATCGTCGCTGGCGACGTAGTTTTCCGTTCCGGTGAACTTCATCTCTTCCTCGGGCCCTCGAATCCAGTGCAACGCCCGAAACTACGGGCCGGACCGGGCCCGATCAAGCGCGCCCCCGGAAGACATAGCCGCCATGCGGAACAATGGAAGACGACGGAGGGATCCTGCAAGCGGACACGAACCCCGTGAGGGTTCAGATTGGCCTACGGCGATCAAATTCGGGCATGATGCGCCAACAGGCTATCGATCAAACAGCGAACGCCGTCATATCGGAGCGCGTTGGCATGCAGCCAAGCGACAACATTGCGATTCGCCTAGCAACCATCGCAGACGGTCCTCGCTGCAACGCCTTCTACAACGCAGCGTACGGGACGCGCCGCACATTGGACCAATGGACTTGGGAATTTGGTCGTGCGCAGGGTCCAACGGGCAACTTGCCGTTCGCGATCGCCGAGCTGGACGGCGAGGTCGTCGGGACGCAGGCTCTCATTGTGATCGACTTCCTCGACGCCCTGGGCGTCCGGCCCACTGCAAAGTCCGAGGAAACGCTTGTAGCGCCGTCGATGCGTGGGAAGGATCTATTCGGTCGCCTCTATGAGCCATTGCTAGCGTACGCACGCGACCACGATATCGGCGCCATATGGGGCTTCACGCCAGCGCGCACTGCATTCGAGAGACTCGGGTTTCAAGTCCCGACAACCACGGCACAGGTCATTTGCGCACTTGATGCCGCGGCTGCAATGAGGCTTCGGCCGCAACCGGCCGCCGGGCGCGTCCGATCAGTCGCGGAGCGTATTGCGTCACTTGGAATGGCCACAGCCTCGCGCATTGCTGAATCAAGCTATCGGCCGCCAACCCGGATCAGCCTGCGAACGGAGGAGCGCGCGCCGGATTGGGCGGACGCCTTGAGCCATCGATTTATTGCACGCTGGGGCGGCACAACCATTCACCGATCAAGAGAATACTTGGAGTGGCGTTTCTTCCGAAATCCGTTCGTTCAATCGGAGTTCGTTGCCGCGTACGCCGGCGATGTTCCTGTGGGATACGTGTGCGTTGGCCCAACTGCCGAGGGCGTCACGGCCCTTCTTGATGCGTTTGTCGCTGACGCTGAGGATTCACCGATCACGGCATCCCAGATTATCACTTCGCTATTGAAGGAAGTCATGACCAGGGCGAGGGCCAACGGTTCGTCAGCGATCCGTGGCTGGGCGGGCGTCACTGATCACGCCTTTGACCGAGCGCTGAAATCTGCCGCTAGGCGCTTGGGATGGATTACGGTGCGCCAGGGCAATCCGATGATTGCAATGCTTCTTTCGTCGGTAGGCGGCCGCAGGCAAGTGCCGCCAGTACGCGACTGGTACATCTCGCGGGCGTTTACCGAAGGTTCTGGCGGCTAGACACTCTGAACTACCGATGAGCGTCGTCCGTACAAAACAAGGCGCGCTCTGCCGCCCGCCGGCGGACGAGACCGGGTAGCTTGACGCCCCCAGCAAGCACCCAGCGCCCGAACTGGTCGGCGGCCGCAACGTACTCGCCCCTGTTCAACATCGCGCGCAGCGTGCTCGCCTGGAGCGCGCCCTCGCCGAGGTTGAACGTGAACGACACCAACGCGTCGTACTGGCCCTCGGTCAGCGGCACGCGGACGAGCCGCGCCACGGCGGATTGGAAGCGCTGGAGGTCGAGCAGCAGCAGCGCCTCGGCCTCGGGCGCGGTCACCGTCGTTCCCGGCGCGACATGCGGGCCGGTCGAGCCGTAGCCGACCGTCCAGACGCCGGCCGGGCAGCGGTAGGCGGTCAGGCGCAGCCCCTCGAACGCCTTGACCAGGGCCAGTCCGCGCGCGCCGAGCGGATAGGCGACGCCGGCCGGCCGCATCTCACGCCCGCCCCATCGAGCGGTTGAACGAGCGCTGGCCGAACCAGAAGCAGACGATGGCCGCCCAGATGGCGCGGTCCTCGTCGCCCCACAGCTCCATCACCGTCGCCGCCATCCCGGCGGTCTCGGCGATCGTGGCGAACTGCGCCGCCTTCACGGCGGCGTAGAGCACGAAGAAGCAGAAGGTCAGCGCCGGCCGCACCAGCCCGTTGGCGCCGTCGATCCAGCGCACGCCGCTACGCCGCAGCGAGGCCGCGAACGCCGTCTGGTCGCCGGCCATGTCGGCCATCGCGCCGATCTCGGCCATGCGGGTGTGGTGCCCCGCCATCACCAGGTCCATCTGCATCCGGGCCATCGCGACCTCGTGCGCCCGGTCGGCGCGCGCGGTCAGCAGCTTGAAGACCTCCGGCAGCAACGGCGCCAGGAAGCCCAGCAGCGCACCGAACAGCGTGATCATATCGCGACGCTCCTTCCACGGTGACGGGAGGCCTCAATCGGCCCGCGGGATCCACTTCCAGCCGACGGCCACGGCCAGCGCGCCGAGGATCGCCATGGCGAAGGCCTTGCCCAGCGCCGCCAGCACGCCGGTCTTCACGCTGCGCCAATCCGCCAGCAGCGCGCGCAGCTCGTGGACGTCCTTCGACGCGTCGGCGTCGTGCAGACCGACCGCCGCCAGCGCGCGACGCGCGCCGATCTCGGCGGCGTCCTCGAGCAGGCGCGCGTCGACGCCGCCGTCGCCCGGCCTCTCGGGGGACGTGTTCATCGGAACCTCCATGGGGCGCCGGTCAGGCCGCGACGCCGGCGCCCAGCGCGTCGAGATAGGTCTCGCAGGCGGCGTGCAGCGACGCGGCTTCCACGCCCGACAAGCCGCGCGACACGAAGGCGTAGGCGAGCTGACGGCGGCATGGCGCGCCGTTCCAGCCTAGCGTGCCGGCGCTATTCACCAACCTGCCGTCGCCGATTCCCACACCGCAATCGGGCTTGGCCGCCGCACTGACAACCGCAGCGGCGTAAGCCGCTGCACCATTCCGATAGGCCGCTCTCGTTCCACCAAGCGCGCTTACGATGCTTGAGCCGCGAACGCTTCCGTCGCCGGCCGCCCCGAACGCCCAATTCTGCTCCGAGTTCGACGCGACGATTCCTCGGCCCGTTGCGTCGGAATTGTACTTCACGGAGATGGTAAGAGCCGACGGTACGCGATCGTCGTACGCTGACAGATCCCAGTAGCCGGTCGCCTCCCCATCCGTCCGCGCGTACACCCCGGCCGCGATGTCGCCGACCGACACCGCCGCGTCGAGCGCCGGGTTGTAGGGCGACAGCAGCCGGTCGCCGACCGCCATGAACGACAGTCCGCGGTCGGCCTCGAAGGCCGGCGCGCCCTGCGACTCGGGATCGTGGTGGTTGACGGTCCAGTCGATCAGCGCCGACGCGACGCCGGGCGCCGCGAACATCAGGAAGAAGCGCAGCTTCGCCCACACGCCGGCCGACGCCAGCGTGTCGATCAGGGCGGCGTCGAGCGCGCGGCGCGCCGAGTCGGTCGCGACGCCCAGCGACTGGCGGCGCGCGAACAACGCCTCGGCCTCGGGCCGGTGGCCGGCCGGCGCGGCGCCGAACCGGAGGAAGACGGGATACAGGTTGGTCATCGCCCCGCCCTCACCGGCTCAGCCGCACCGGCACCACGCCCGACGTGAACTCGCCGGCCTTGCAGCCGGCGCGGTACAGCACGCCGTCCTCCGGCTCGTAGCCCAGCCGCTGGGCCGGCGCGCCGAACGCCTCGACGTCGTTCCAGGTGGCGCCGCCGTCGAAGCTGCGCTGCACCGTCACGGTGGCGGTCCACGCCGCGCCGGGCCGCTCGATGGAGAGGTTGAACAGCCCGTGCAGGCGCACCGGCGCGGTGAACTGGTCGGCGGCGGCGATCTCCGCGCGCGCGTAGGCGATCGGCATCGATGTCTCCTTGGCTTCGTCGGATGGGTCGGAAGATCGGGGCGGCGCGTCAGCCGCCGTCGTGGACGACCAGGCGGGTCGACAGCGCCAGCAGCGTGAACGGCAGCGGCTGGCGCTGCTCGATCCGCACCCGGCCGTCGTGGCCGAGGCCCGCCGGTAGATCGATGGCGAGGTCGCCGCTCCACGGCGTCGCCGCGCGGTAGACCAGCGGATCGAGCGGACCGCCGGGCACGCCGGCATGGCCGCCGGCGCTGGCGCGCAGCCGCAGCAGCGCCTTGTGGGCGCGCTTGGCCTTGCCCTGCGCGGTGCCATCCTCGGCGCCGGCCTCCGGCCGCAAGGTCTCGATGGCCGAGACGAACGGCAGGCCGAGCGACACGTCGACCGCCGGCGCGTCGAGCGTCACCGCGCCGCCGCCGGACACCGCGCGCGGCGGCACCGGGACGCCGTCGGCGACGCCGGTCACGACGCGCCCGGCGAGATGGTCGAGGCCCGAGACGGTCGTCACCGGCGCGCCGTGGCGCGACAGGCCGCAATCGACCCGCAGCGCCGTCATCGGCGCGTCGATGTCGCAGCGCTCCATCACCTCGATGAAGCGGTGCGCCGTGGCGCCGACCGGCCGGTTCACGATCAACCACAGCCGGTCGGCGCCCAGTTCGCGCGCTCCCGGCACGCAGGCCAGCGACTCGACCGCGCCATCGGTGGGATGGCGGTGCCAGGCGACGATCTGCTGCGAGCGGTCGTAGGTCATGGCGATCAGTCCGCCGGCGCCCGTGCACGCCCACATCAGCCCGTCGGGCTCCTGCTGCCACGCCAGATCGACGATGCCGCCGGCGCCGACATGCTCGGCCAGCAGCGTCGCGTCGGGCGCGCGGAAGCCGTCGGCGGCGGCGTCGAAGCCAAGCTCGCGCAGCTTGCGTCCGGCGCGCTGCACGAACAGCACGGCCGAGCCGCAGCGCACCGGCCGCGGCGCCGCCGAGCCGTGCACCGTCTCGGCGCGCACCAGCGCGTTGAGCGGCGTCAGCCCGCGGTCCTCGCCCGCCGCCAGCCGGAACTCGCCGCCGGCGGTGCCGATCATCAGGTCGCGCAGCGGCGCCAGCCACAGGATGCCGTTCACCTGGTCGGCCGCCAGCGTGTAGGACAGCCCGCACTCGTCGGTGGTCTCGTGGTCGCCCGACGCGCCGTCGATCGCGACCGTGGGCGAGAACACGTCGTACTCGCCCGCCTTCGACGCCCACACCGTCTGCGGCTGGGCCCGCGTCGCGGCGAAGAACAGGCGCTGCTGGTGGAACGCGACGCAGCGCGGCCAGCCGCGCGAACCGCCCCACGCGCCCAGCCGCCACGCCGCCGTGCCGCCATAGGTGTGCAGCGGCGCGGGGATCGCGATGCGGACCTCGCGCGGGCCCACATAGGTGACGATCCGCGCCCAGCCCCAGCGCGCGCCCTGCTTGAGCCGCACCTGGCGGCCCACGTCCGCGGCCGCGAAGACGTCCTTGGACGACGTGAGCTGCACATCGTCGCCGGTCAGGTTCCAGACGTAGAGCTGGTTGGCGGGATCGAGGTTCTCGGTCGTGAACGGCCCGTCGGAGACCGCCAGCGCGGTCGACGACCACGACAGATGGCCGTAGCGCGCCAGCCGCCGCGGCGCGTGGTCGGCGTGCGTCAGGATCAGCACGTCGCCGGACTGCGCGTGGTCGAGTTCGCGCGCGGCCGCCGACCCGTAGGGCAGCGGCAGCTCCAGATCGACGTCCGACAGCAGCGCGATCGAGCCGACATGGCGCGCGCCGCCGGCCTCGGGTACCGCGATCTCGAGCCACACGTCGGAGCCGCCGGCCGCCACCGCGAAGGCCACGCTGTGCCAGCCGGTGTCCAGCGCGCGCTCCGCGACCAGCTCGGCGCCGCCGGCCGCCGTGCCGACGCGGATCGACACCGGCCCGCCGGCCACCTCGACGCGCAGCGCGCGGTCGGGGCCGGACAACCCCGTGATCAGCCGGCGGGCGCGGGCGCGCGCCGTGGCGCCGGCCGTCAGGTCGAGGCTCGACGGCGCGGCGCCCGCCACCGCCGTCGCGCCGGCGTCCGAGGCGTCGGTCCAGCCGGTCAACGGGCCGGCCGCGACGCCCGCCGGCAGCGCTGGCACGCGCAGCGCGCCGGGACCGTCGACGCCGTCCGACAGGAAGCGGACGGCGCCGGCGGCGATCTCCAGCACGTAGGACTGGTCGACCGAATGCACGAACGGCACCAGCCGCGCCGGCGCCGTCTGGTCCTTGGCCAAGGCCACGAAGCGCGTGCCCGGCCGCCGCGTGACGGCGCCGTGCGGCAGCACGATCATGTTCTCGCACACCGCCAGGCCGCTCTTGTACTGGGCGAGATCCACCCGGCCTGCCAGCCGCGGGCTCAGCTCGCCGGCCGTGAACGAGGGTTGCAGCAAGGCGGCGCGGGTCATGGCGCGTCCCTCCGTCGATCGATCCGTCGGGCCATCACGCGCGCGCCGCGATCCACGAGCTGGCCGGCGCGACGGGCTCGCCGTCCTCCTGCGCGTCGATGCCGCGCGCCTCGCGCAGCCGCAGCTCGTAGAGCCGCCACAGCGACTCCGCGAGCGCCGAGGAGTTCACCAGCGGATACGCCAGCTCGGCCGCCAACCGCGCCGCGATCGTCTCGCGCAGCAGCGCGTCGAACACCGCCGGATCGGCGGGGCGGCGCACGTAGACGACGTCGAGCGACTCCGCGTCGGCCAGGATCCGTCCGCCTTCGACGCGGAACGCCACGCCGCCCTCGACGGCGGCGACGCGCAGGCAGTCCGCCGGCGGCAGGAACTTGTGCGCGAAGCCGAACGGCGGCGCCGCGAGATCGGCCGTCAGCCGCGCCCGCGCCGTGGCGCAGTTCCACGGGTGCGCGCGCAGGACGGCGTCGCGCACGGCGTCGATCCGCCGCTTGCACAGCCGCGCCGGCTCGGACTCGTCGTCGAGCGTCGCGATCGGCGGCGCGCCGATCTTGGCCAGCGCCGCGTTGCACAGATCGACGGTCGTCGTCATGGACGCCTCGCGCGCACGGAATCGATGGACAAGAAAAAAGGGCGGCGCGCCGCCGCCCGCCGGGGAGCGGGATCGACGACGCGCCGCGGGCGCCCGGCCGCGAGGGTGGGACGGCCGGACGCCGGCTCAGTCGGCGCCCGTTCCGAACAGGCGCACGACGAGCGAACCGGACGCCGGCAGCGCCGCGCCGCCGGTCTCGACCTTCAGCCGCACGGTCTCCGACGCGGCCAGCGGATCGCGCGTGGCGGCCACGATGCCGAACAGCTGCGGCACGTCGGCCGCCGGACCGTCGGCCAGCGCGCGGTACTTGCCGGCCTCGTCCGACGTGCCGATCGACAGCTTGCTGCCGGCGACCGAGACGCCCGAGGCGACGACGCCGTAGGCCGGGCGGAAGCCGGCCGGCAGCAGGAACAGCACGATGTCGTCGCCGACCGCCTGCGACGCCAGCGTCACCGTCGCCTGGAAGCAGCGCACGCGGCTGTACCAGACGCCCGGCGGGTTGAAGACCGGCGGCTTGGCCAGGGTGTTGGCGTGCTCGAGGGAATTGGTCGTGGTCATGGTCTCTCCTCCGCGCTCAGGCCGCTTCGACGCACTGGATCTCGACGACGCGCTCCTCCTCCATCCGGGCGGCGCCGACGGACATGGAGAAGTAGACCTGCGTCGCGTAGTTCTTGTCCGGCCGCTCGGTCATCTTGGCGACCGGCTCGGCGCCGACCGACAGCAGCAGCCCGTCGCGCGTCCACGCCATGCAGCGCCGCGCGCCGCCGCCGCTCAGCGGCAGACGCTGCGTGCGGATGAAGCGGAAGCCGAGGAACGTGTCGACCTCGCCCTGGACCAGCGCCTTGACCGAGTTGTAGTCGGCGCTCGCGACCTCGTCCTCCGACAGCAGGTTGGCGATCTGCTTGGCGGTGCAGGCGATGAAGCGCGGCTCGTCGGGGTCGATGTCGGCGGCGTCGAACAGCTCCTTGGCCGCCAACAGCTTGGCGACCGTGAGGCCCGTCGCGCTGGCCGGCACGACCTGCGACGCCGGGAACGGCACGTCGGTCTGGCCGTTCTCGCCGGCCTGCGCCACGCCGGTGGCCGCCGCGACGATCTCGTCGTCCATGGCGCGGCCCATCGCCCACGCCGCGGCGGTGACGTAGTGCGACGCCGGGTCGATCGACAGCCGCACGCGGTCGACGTTGTCGATCAGGTCGGCCCAGTCGTAGTCGACCAGGGTGACGCGGCGGCGCGAGTGCGGCACGTCGATGCGCGGCGTGTCGCCGTGGCGCGAGGTGCGGCGGATCGCGGCGGTGCGGCCGATGCGGTCGTAGAACACCGCCTTGCCGACGTGGCGCTCCTCGCGCACCGCCTCGCGCAGGCGCGAGCCCTTCTGCTGCGCCACGAGCGTGACGTTGTGGCTGTACTGCTGGATGAACGCTTCGCTGATCTGGATGGACATGGGACCTCCTCGCGGCGCCGGTCGCGCCGCGCGATGGATGCGGGTTGTCCGCGCGCGACGCCGGGCCGTTCTCCCGCGGGCGGCGGGGCGGCTGGTCCGGCCGCCGCGGTGGCGGGCCCGTGGGTGGAACCGGACGCCCGCGCGTCCGGAGGACCGCCGGACCGCGAGCGCGTCGCGGCTGCCCGGCCGGAACGATGGCGCGGCCTATCGGGGTCGCGGCCCCCACAGGCTGTGGCCCACGCGCAGCGTGTCGGCGGCCAGCGCGGTGCCACCGCCGAAGCGGCGCATCCGCGCCTCGGCCTCGAGGCGCTCGGCCTGGACCTCGCCGCGGTAGCGCAGGGTCAGCGCGTCGAGCTCGGCGTCCTGCGCGATGTCGTCGAGCGCGTCCTGCGGCGAGCCGTCGAGCGTCACGCCCGACGCGAGGAAGCGCGTGCGCGCGGTGCCGAGCAGCTTGGCCGATTTACGGCGCTGCGCCGCCTCGGCCAGCGCCGCGTCCTGCCGCGCCTGGCGGGCGGCGGCCGACGCGGCCGAGGCCTGCGACATGGATTGCGTGAACGAGCCGACGGCGCTGATGGCAGCGGCGACGGGAAGCGCCCAGGACATTTCCAGCCCCTACGCCGCGAGCAGTTCGGCTTCGACCGCGCGCCGCGTCGTGGCGTCGTAGGTCCACGGACCGGCGTCGGGCGCGCGGAGCGGCGCATCCGAGGCCGACGGCGCCATCGGCAGGATGCGCGCGAACCGCAGATGGTCGGCGCCGTCGGGCCCATAGCCCGCCATGCGGCCCTCGTAGACGAAGCCCAGCCGCGACAGCCAGCGCGCCGCGGCGGCTTCGCCCTGCCGCACGGTCGCCTGCAGCCGGTGGCAGCGCCACGCCGGCTGGTGCCGCGCCAGCAACCCGAGGATCGCGCGGTGGAACGCCACGCGCCGGCGCTCGACCAACGGCGACACCAGCGCCCAGCCCTCGGCCACGCCCGGCCACAGCTCGATGGCGCCGGCGCAGAACACCAGCCGGTCGCCGCAGAAGCCGGTGAAGGCCGGGCCGGCCTCCGCGCACATCGCGGCCCGCGCCGCGGTGTCGCCCAGCGCCAGCAGCTCGCGCCGCGCCGCCGCGCGCGGCTCGATGCGCTCGACGTCGCCGGCATCGAACGGCCGGATCCGGAGGCGGCTCGCCGCCGCGGTCGTCGACAGGATCATCTGATCGTCCCTCCCTTTCGCGACGCTTCAGCCGTAGGCCGATTCGAACAGCCGGCGGACCTCCTCCACGGCGTGCGCGTGGCGCGGATCGTCGCGCTGGAAATAGGGATGGCCGCGGTCCGCGAAGACCTCGGCGATGCGCCGCTTGGCGTCGACCGCCGACGAGAATCCGGCGCCGGCGCCGGGCCCCTCGAGACGGTGCTCGCCGACCAGGTCGCCGATCCGCGCGCAGAACCGGATGAAGGCGGGATCGTCGCCCAGCCCCTCGGCGACACGCTCGCGCAGTTCGTCGTCGGCGAAGCGGCGCAGCGCGTCGTTGGCGCGCCGCAGGCGGTCGTCGAAGCGGTGCGCCCATTCCGCGCGCAGCGCCTCCCGCGCGCCGTCGCGCCGCGACTCGACCATCCGCCGCTGCTGCGCCACGTCGTCGCGGTTCAGGTCGAGCCACCACGCGTAGAGCCCGGCGGCCTGCTCCGGCAGCAATCCGAGCGCGTGCGCCCGTTCGCGGAACGCGGACTCCAGTCCCTCGTCGTACGGCAGCTCCATTTCGGCCGGGCGCTCCAGGCTGTAGCCGTCGGGCGAGCGCGGCCGGCCCAGCCGGTCGAACACCATCGCCCACGCCTCGGGATCGGCGTTGCGACCGGGCACCGGGATCCGGTCGGCGCCGACGAGTCGCTGCGCGTGGATGTAGCCTTTCGCGAGGCCGGCGACGTCGCGCACGTCGCGCAGGGTGGGATCGTCGCGCAGTTCCAGCGGCAGCGCGTCGCGCCAGTCCACCGCCGGCGCGGGCGCGGCCGTCTCGACCGGGCGGTCGATGTCGTCGACGCCACGCACGAGCGTGTCCTCAGGCGACGGGTCGCGCGGGTACGGATATCCGGATTCCATCGGGCACTCCTTGGTCGGACGCGATCGGATGGGCTCGCGCGGTCGCGGCGGGCCGCACTCGTGTTCACTCGGGAATTTCGTGGTCGCGGGCTAGCGTCCGGCGTCGGACGGCGCGTCGGAACCGCGTGGACGCGGATCGAGAATCCCGCCGATCCGCAGCCACACCGCGCGCATGCCCTCGCGGCGCGCGCTCTCGACGGCGTCACCGCGCACGTAGGTCGGCGCGGCGGCGAAGCAGGCGCGCCCGAGATCGTCGAGCACCCGCACGCCATCCGGCGAGTCGAACACGGCGGCGTAGAGGCGGCGGCGTTCGCGTTCGTCGCCGATCCCGGGACCCCGTCCGGCGTCGCCGGAAACCTCCGGTGTCGTCACGACGCACCGCCACGCGCCGGGCCGACCGGCGCCGCGCTTGCGCCGCCACGCAGCATCGCGAGCAACGGATCGCCTACCGGCGCCTCCACAGGGGCGCCGCCGGGCCGCGTGGCCCCGGACAGGGCGGCGCCGGCCTCCGTCATCTCCTCGGCGCGGCGGCGTCGCAGGCCGGCGAGCTGCCGCTCGTCGCGCAGCAGGCCGCGCGGCAATCCCTCGCGCGCGGCGACGTGGCGGATCAGCTTCTCCGCGTCGATCAGGTCGAGCAGCGACGGGTCGGCGGCCATGAAGGGCTGCGCCATCTGCGTCACCCGCCCGATCGCCTGGGTCTCGTCGGCGCGCTGGGCGCGCGCGATCGGCGAGGTGTAGTCGACGCGCAGCCGTCCGCCGACCGCCTTACGCAGCGCCGCCGGTGGCGGCGCGATCCGGCCGAGCCGCGCCAGGATCGCGAAGGCGCGCGCGATCAGCGGGCGCAACAGCTCGCTCTGCAGGCGTCCGAGCACCGGCCCCATTAGCCGCAGCTTCTCCTCCGTCCTCTGGAGCACCTCCGTCGCCGTCATCTGCGGTCCCTCGGCCAGCCGCAGCTGGTCGACGAAGAACGCGGCGCGGATGAACTGCCGCCGCCGCTCCTCCATCTCGAGGCCGAGGCGCACGTCGCCGGCGAAGGGCAGCGGCTGGATGCGGTCCTGCGCGCCGGCGCGGTAGAAATTGATGCTCCCCGGCGACGTCGCGATCTTTCCGACGAAACCGTCGTCGGGCAGCATGATCGGCGGATCGACCGCCTTCTGCGCCGACAGCAGCGACGTGCGGCACATCTCGTTGAGCGCCTTCATGTCGGCCAGCGCCGACATCGCGGGCGAGCGGCCGTAGACCTCGCCGGTCCCCTTGCTCCAGCGCGGCACCATGTACGGAAACTCATGGTACGCGCCGCGGGACACCACGCGGCGATCCTCGGCGCAGACGTAGACCGAGACGTAGCGCGCGCGGGACGCCGCGGCGCCCTCGCCGCCCGGCGCGCCGTCGACGTCGTCGGCCGAGGGGAACACCGCGTGGATGAACGAGAACGGACGGTCGGGCTCGCGCGCGGCCGCCTCGCGCAGCTTCGCGCCCAGAGCGGCGGCGCCGAAGGCCTGGACCGCCTGGCGCGCGGTGAACGGGAAGCGGCGCATCACGGTGTCGATCGCGCCGAACGCGTCCTCGGCGACGGCGATCTCCGCCAGGGACCTGGTGGCGAAGCGCAGCCGTCCCCCGGTCTCGTCGAGGTAGAGGCAGCCCGTGCCGAAGCAACCGAGATCCAGATAGAGCTCGTGCGCCTGGGTCGCGAAGTTGCTCTCCTCCAGCGCCTCGGCCAGCGAGTCGCCGGCGGCCGCCAGCCACCCGCGCGCCGCGTCGGCCAGCGCGTCGTCGTCGATCCCGGCGATGTCGAGCTGGAACCAGCGCGTCGCCGGATTCGTCAACATGCCGTGCAGCGCCGCCGCCAGCAGCTCGTTGGCGTGGATGCCCGTGGAGTCCAGCAGCTGGCGCCCGCGCATGTCCCCGACGACTGGCGGGCCGCCGATCTCGGCCCGCCGCGGCAGCACGTGGTCCGCGACCTGCGCCCAGTGCGTCTCCCAGGGCTGGCGCGCCGCGAACAACTGGTCGCAGCGACGCAGGATCGCCGCCGCCAGGACCGCGCCCTCGGCCGGCGTCGACACGCCGTCGTCGCCACCGGCGACCGGGCGCGATGCCGGCGCCGCGCCGGGGCCGTCGGATCGCGCCATCATGGCCCGCGCGCTCATTCGCCGAGCAGCCGCTTGGCGGCCACCGGCGGCGGCGCCGAGGCGCCGGATCCGGACAGGATCAGCGCGTCGCGGCCGACCGCCGCCGCCTGGAGCCGGCGCCGGCGCCGCTCCTCCTCGACACGCGGATCGTCGCGCGACGGCGCCTGCCGGACCTTCGGCGGTTTGGGCATCACGAAAGCCATCGGGTCATCCTCCGCGACCGAGGGAAGCCAGTGTCAGTTGGAAGCGGACGCGCCTTCGTCGCGCGACAGGGCGCGCAACGCGTCCCGCCGCGCCGTGCGTTCGACGACGCCGAGATGGCGCAGGAACGCGTCGAGCCGGTCGCGCGCGCCCGGATTCGCGGCGCCCGCCTCGTAGGCGGCGCACAAGGCGTCGACGGCGATGCGCGCGGCGGCGCGCCCGTGGCGCGGCGTCAGCGCGCGGGCGATCCGCGTCGCCGCCGCCTCGAGGTCCTCGTAGGCGCGGTCGAAAGGCGGCGTCGCCCGGCCGCGCCGCGCGGCGCCCTCGTGCAGGACGACGCCGAGCGTCGAGCGCGCGAACAGCGCCTCGGCCGCCGACTCCGCCGCCGCGCCGCGCGCCTCCACGCCCGGCGCGGTGTCGTCGAGCGCGAGACGGTGCGCCGCCGCGAGCCGCGCCGCGGCCGCCGCCGTCACCGGCGAGGCGCGCAGCGCCGCCATCAGCGCGAAGCGCGGCCGCAGCCCCGTCTCGACCAGCTCGGCCGTCAGACGCGCGCGGTGCGGCGACGGACAGAGCTCGACCAGGCGCGCCAACGCGTCGTCTCCACGTTCCTCGATCGCCGCGACGATTCCGCCGCGTGTCGCCACAGGCAGCAGGCGCCGGCGATCCTCGGCGACGCCCATCTCCGCCTGGAGCGCCAGGCCCCGCGCGATCAGCCCGGCGGCGGCGCCGTCGTGCCCCGGCGTGCCCAGCCGCGCCAGCGACGCGCGCAGCGCGGGATGGCCGAAGGCCTCGCCGGCCGGATCGTCGCGCAGGCGCCGCGCGCGCCCGCGGCGCAGGATCGCGAGATGGTGGTCGGCGTCCTCCGCCGACATCGGGTCGACGGACGCGTCGGCGGCGCGGTCATCGACTTCGTCCATCGCGACGTTCGCCGTCGACGACCAGCGCTCGACCTCGAAGCGCCGGCGCGCGCCATCCGCGGCGGCGACGACGCGCCGGTGGCGCTCACCGGCGCGGATGCGTCGTCCGAGTTCGTCGGCGTCGCCGGCACGCCGCGCCTCCGCGATCCAGCCATCGACGTCGAAGCGCGCCGAATCCCGCCCCTCACGCGCGGCGGCGGCGTCCGCTTCGATCGCGCCCTCCACGCCGGCCGCCTCGATCGCGGCGCGGGTGGCGCTGGCGGCGCGCGCGCGCTCGACGAGATCGCCGTGCGCGTCGCCGACGCGCCGGCGCCACGCCGGCTGTTCGAGCAGACGCGCGGCGCCCGCCGGATCGACATCGACCAGCCGCGCGACCGCGCCCTCGGTCGTCTCGCGCTCGAACCGCGCGATCGCCCGGTCGCGCTCGCGCGCCGGCACCAGCAGCGGGTTGGCCTCGAGCAGCGCGCGCGCCTCCGCGATTCCACCATCGATCCCGTCGGGCGCCTCGACGGCGCGCGCGGCGATGGCCGCGAGCCGGGCGTCGAGCGATCCCCGCAGGTCGGCGACCCGCGCGCCGTGCTCGACGCGCACCGCCTCGGCCAAGGTCGCGCGCCGCGCCGTCCGCAGCGCCTCGTCGAGACGGCGGCGCGCCTCCGGCGACGGCGCCTCCTCCAGACGCCGCGCGATGTCGGCGTCGATCCGCGTCGTCAGCCCGCGTGCGAGGCCGTCGTCGCGCCGCGCCTCGGCGGCGTCCCGCGGTTCGATGCCCGCCTCGAACGCCTCGCGCCACGCCAGCCGGGCGTCGTGCGTCTGCGACGACACGAAGTGGTCGTCCTCGCGCGCCCGGACGCGGTCGAACACGGCGCGGGCCTCGGCCGGCAACGCGTCGGCGCCGCCCGGCCGCGCGGGCATGCGCGGCGGATCGATCAGCGACGCGCCGTCGGGGTCGCCCCCCGCGTCCGGCGCCGGCCAGAGATCGATGTCGAATCCTTGCGGCGCGGACGACACGGGCATGCGTGGACTCCGCCGCCCCGGGGTCCGGCGCGGTGCTGGTTGATGCGGAATGTCGTTGGTGTCGGATCGGAAGCGGCGTCCATCCACGGATCGCCAGCTTAATGAAAACAGCCTACTCCAGTTCGACTCGATCAGCTATATTCGGGAGAATCTTATATATATTCGTCAACTATCGGTAATCACTACGCTATCCAGCAACCCGCCGGAAAACCAACCGCCTTTCGCCGACAGCGGAGCCTGACCGCTCCGTCCATAGGGGCATTCCGTACGCGGCCATATGAAACCCAGTTACGACTTGGAAACATTGGATTTTTTGACTGTGTTCACGACTTCGTGATAGCCACATCGACCTCGAATCGGTGTTGTATGTCGCCTAGGCGTCGGATCAGGCGGACGACGGCGCGAAGCGGATCAGCAGTCCGTCCACATTTTCTGAGAGGAACGAGAACATGCGCAAGGGGCTGATCGTCGGCGCCATCGGATTGGCGCTCGCCGGCGCGCTCGTGGGCGGTGTCGCCATCGCCCAGGCGACCGACCCGATCGCGGCGCGCAAGGACAACCGCAAGCAGGCGGGCGGCCAGATGAAGGCGATCAAGGGCGCGATCGACGCCAAGGGACCCGCCTCCGCGGTCGTCCCGGCGGCGGCGAAGCTCAAGGAGCTGAGCGCCGCCCACGCCGGCCTCTACCCGGCCGGGTCGGACAAGGGCGAGACCAAGGCGCTGCCGAACATCTGGACCGACAAGGCCGGCTTCACGGCGGCGGTCAAGGCGGAGTCCGACGCCATCGACGCGCTGCAGGCCGCGGCCGGCACCGGCGACATGGAGAAGGTCGGCGCGGCCTTCGGCGCGGTCGGCAAGAGCTGCGGCGGCTGCCACGAGAAGTTCCGCGCGAAATAGGCGCGACGCCCGCCGCGCGGCGGGCGCGACCTCCGGATCACGGCCGGTCGGCGTTCGACCGGCCGTTTTCTTTGGCCGCTATCCGGCCACGCGAAGCGCGAGATAGACTAGCGCCGCCGCCGCGACCAGGCACGACAGCGCGACGCCCGATCCGACGAAGCGCAGCTTCGGCGTGTCGGCGAACGGCCACGGCTTGCGGCCGGTGATCATCGCCGCGATCAGGTTCTGCTTCTTGACGACGAGGTAGACCAGCGCCGCGGCCACGTGCAGCGCCACCATCAGGAACAGCAGGTTGATCCAGAGCTTGTGCAGCGAGGTCATGGCCTTGACCCAGCCCTCGCTCGCCTTGGCCACCAGCGGACCGTCGACCAGGATGTCGTCGGTGGTGAAAAGCCCGCTGCCGGCCTGCACGAACAGCGCCAGGATCAGCGCCACCACCATCCAGCCGCCGACGGGATTGTGGCCGACGTCCTTGGGCGCGTGCGGCCCGAGCAGCTCCTTGAGGTGCGCGACGCCCGCCATCGGTCCGCGCACGAAATCCGAGAACCGCGCCGTCGTGCTGCCGATGATCCCCCAGACGATCCGGAAGATCAGCAGCGTGAGGATCGCGTAGCCGGCCCAGAAGTGCCAACGCAGCCATTCGCCCGCCATCTTGCCGGTCACGACCTGGAAGATCAGCAGCAGGACGAGCGTCCAGTGGAACAGCCGCGTCGGCAGATCCCACACGCGGATCGTGCGCGGCGTCTTGTCGTCGGGCATTCACGGCTCCTGTTGGCGCTCGACGCCAGTTTGCGGCCGCCGCCGTCCGCGGGCAACCGGCTTCGCGGCGCTCACGGCAGGATGCGGTAGGCGCTGTCGGTGCGGGTCTGGCGCGGGAACAGGTAGGGATCGTCGCCGACGCCGTGGTCGCGGACCGGATAGGCGAAGGTCAGCGCCAGCGCGTCGGCGGCGTCGGGCGAGCCCTCGCCGCGGGCGCGCAGGTCGTCCTTCGACTCGATGCGCAGCCGGCCGCGGGCGTCGAAGGCGTAGCCCGGCGCGCCGATCTCGCGCGCCAGCGCCTCGTCGGCGGCCGGCAGCACGCCACCCTCCTGCAACCAGTCGCGCATCCGGCTCCACATCTCGGCCCGCAGATTGGCGAAGCGGCGCTCGTCGGCGGCGCGTCCGCCGGCGCCGACATCGACCACGCGGTGGCCGAGCTGGCGCAACCGGTCGACCACGCCACCACCCACGCCGACGCCGTCGACGAACACCTGGCGCGGCCGCCACGCCAGGATCAGCTCGGCGACGCTCGCGGCGAGCTGCATCGTGTCGAGGCGACGCCAGCGCTGGACGCGCGCCACCACGCCCCCGATCCGCAGCAGGGCCACGGAGTCGTCGTCGCCGAAGCGCGCCACGTCGACGCCGAGCACGGCGGCGCCGGGACGGCCGTCGCGCACCGCGCGCGTCCGCGCCAGCGCCAGCAGATCGGCGCCGACGAAGCGCTCGGCCGACACGCGCGGGAACTCGCCGCGCACGCGCACCCTGACGAAGTCGCTGTCCTCGCCGTAATCGGCGATCCACCGGCCGATCTGGTCGGAATCGGCGCGCACGGCGTCGCGCGCGTCGACCCTGAAGGTGCGCCAGCGATGCGCCTGGCGGCCGAAGCAGTCGGCGAAGCGTCCCTCGACGCGCGTCGGGTTGCCGAACACCATCCACATCGCGCCCGGCGTCGTCATCGCGCCCTCGGTGACCTCCCACACCGCGTCGTCGATCGCGCTGGCCTCGTCGTAGACCACCAGCACATGGCGCTCGTGGGTGCCGGCGAACGCCTCCGGCCGCTCCCGGCTCCACGGCACCGCCGCGGCGAACCACGTGCGCTCGGCGCCGCGCCGCGCCAGCCGGTCGGCGGTCATCGCGAAATCGGCGCCGACCAGGCACAGGCGGCGCCACTTCGCCAGCTCGCGCCACGTCTTGGTCGCGAGCTGGCGCGTGGTGTTGGCGGTGACGACGACCTGCGGATCGGCGCGCGTCGCCAGGAACCACAGGACGATCCAGGCGACCAGCGCCGTCTTGCCGACGCCGTGGCCCGACGACACCGCGATCCGCGGCGCCTCGCCGCGCGCCAGCGACGCGCCGATGGCGTCCAGCACCGCCGCCTGCCAGCGGTCCGGTCCCGCCATGTCGGCGAGATCGCCGACGCCCCAGTCGAACGCGAACCTCACGAAGCCCGACGGATCGTCGCGGAACGCCGCCATGCGCTCGGACAAAGACTCCGCGATCGCGGCGCGCGGCGGCGCGGTCCGCGCGGGCTCCGCGGCATCAGACGGCGTCGTCGCCTTCGTCGTCCCGGTCGACCGCTTCGACGGCGCCGCCCCGCGCACCGGAGCCGCCGGCGAGGCGCGATGCGGACGTGTGGCCATGTCGATCCTCCGTGATGCGCGCCAAGGCCGGGGCGTCGAGGCGCGTCAGCGCGCGGCGCACGCGCGCCGCCTTCTCGGCCGCCGTGGCCGGATCGCCGTCCTCTGCGCCGCGGCCGGCGAAGGCCGCCGCCGCGGCGCGCCGCGTCGCGACCTGCCAGTGCAGCTCGGCGAGCTTTACCTTCGTCTCCGGCAGGGTCGCGCTCTTGACGCCACGCGCCAGCGCCAGCGCCTCGTCGATCAACAGCTCGGCGTGACCGGCGCGGGCGTTCAGCCACGCGGTCCTGAACTCGTCCACCGTCTCGATCCACTTCAGGATCGTCGGCCATGGCGGCATGCCGGGCGCGCCGGCGAGCGCGCGCACGTCGACGCCCTCCGCGACGCGGCGGCAGATCTCCCGCCCCAGCGTCGTCGTGTAACGTAAGCGCCGCAGCTGGATGGCCGACCGACGCGGCGGCTTGCCGGGCCCCTTGGTGGCCGCGGACGGCGGTTTCCTCATCGGCGGACGGCTCCGGTCGCGGCGTCGGGCGCGCGGGCGGCGCCACGCGCCGTCCGAACACGCCGGGCCGCTCGAGAAAGGGGGGAAATTGGATGACGGAACGCCGGGCGCGCCACGCCAGCCTGACGCACGGAAGCTACTACAGCCGGACCCACGCCGCGAGATCGCGCGCCGTCGCGCCGACCTGGCGCAAGCGATTGAAACGACGCCGCTCTTCCGCCATGTTGCGGAAATACCACGACCACCGACCGGCCCCGCCCGCGCGCATCCGCGCCGCGCCGCGCCGATGCGAAGAGATGGGACGATGACCGCCAGCACCGCGAATTCCGGACTCCGCGCGATCGCCGCCGCGGCCGTCCTCGTCGGCGCCGTCGCGGCGCATCCCGCGGCCTGGGCGCAGGCTGCGCCAGCCTACACTGTCCATTGCAAGGCGACCGAACCCCGCATGGACTCGACGCCGGAACTGAAGGACGCGCTGGGGGCGATCGGGAAGCAGGACTGGGACCGCGCCGAGACGCTGCTCGCGCCGCTGGTCGCGCGCAAGGACCGCCGCGCCCAGACCCTGCTCGGTGGTTTCGTCTACGGCAACGAGAAATCCAAGAAGCACGACCCCGCCAAGGCGCTGGCGCTGCTCAAGGACGCCGCCGAGCGCTGCTTCCCGCCGGCGATGGAGATCTACGGCGTGGCGCTGGGATCCGGCATGGGAGGCGCGACCGATCTGGTCGAGGCCTACAAGTGGATGGTGCTGGCGTCGCGCGAGGGCCTGAAGACCGTGGTCGCGCCGATGTCGCGGATGTCCGAGAGCATGACCGACGACCAGCTCGCGCGCGCCAAGCGCGCGGCCGACGAGTTCAAGCCGCGGTCATGAGCCGGCGCGCGCGCCGTATCGCCGGCGTCGCCGCGGCGCTGGCCTTCGCGTCGATATCGTCGACGTTCACGCCGACGCCGGGCCGCGCCGAGAGCGACGACGCCGTGGCGCTGCGCTCGGGCATCGCGTCGGTCGAGCGTGGCGACACCGCCGCGGCGGAGGCGTCGCTGCGGCCGCTGGCGGCGGGCGACGCGGAGGCGGCGGCGTGGCTCGCGGCGGCGCTGCTCGACCGCGGCGACGCGTCAGGCCTGCGGGAGGCGATCGGCCTGCTCAAGCGGGGCGCGGAGTCCGGCAATCCGCGCGCACGCCACCTGCTGGCGCTGCAATACGCCGCCGGAAAGGGCGTGCCGCGCGACGAGGCGCGGGCGGCGAAGCTGTTCGAGGAGGCGGCCGAGGGCGGCATCGCGCGCGCCGCGTACAACCTCGGCTTCCTCCACGCCACCGGCCGCGGCGTGCCCAAGGATCCGGCCGAGGCGGCGAAGTGGTACGAGCGCGCCGCCAAGGACGGCGATCCCTACGGCGCCTACGCGTTCGGCCGGTCGATCGAGACGGGGCCGCGCGCCGACGCCCGCGCCGCCGAGATCGTCAAAGCCTACCGCGCGGCGGCCGAGCGTGGCCATCTGCCGGCGGCGCTGCGGCTGGGCGCGCTGCTGGCGGCCGGGCGCGGCGCGAAGCGCGATCTCGGCGCGGCGCGGATGTGGCTGAAGCACGCCGCCGACAACGGCTTTCCCGAGGGCGCATTGGCGCTGGGCGATCTCGCCGCGGCCGAGGCGACCGGACGTGGCGCGCGCGCCGCGGCCCAGGCCGCGGTCGGCTGGTACACCATCGCGGCCGAGGCCGGTCTGGCATCGGCGCAGTTCAAGCTCGCCAACGCGTACTTCGCCGGCGCCGGTCCGGAGCGCGATTTCGCGGTCGCCGAACGCTGGTACATCCGCGCCGCCGACCAGGGCGACGCCGACGCGCAGTACACGCTCGGCATCTGGCGCAGCGGCGGGATCGGCGGCAAGAAGGACCCGGTCGACGGCTACAAGTGGCTGCTGCTGGCCGAGAAGCAGGGCCACAGCAACGCGATGAAGGTCCGCGTGCGCACCACGTCGTCGCTCGCGGCGGCCGACGCGCGCAAGGCCGAGGCCCAGGCCGGCGCGTTCCGCGCCAAACCCGAGCGCGCGCCGGCGCGACCCGACGATCCGCCGCCACCGCTCAAGCCGCCCGCGACCACGACGCCGTGACGCCGCGCCGCGGTCAGGCCGCGAGCGCCGCCTGCCAGGCGCGCGGTCGCGCCGCGCGGTCGGGCGGACGGTCGATCTCCGCGATCGTCTCGAGCGCCGCCCGCAGCAGCACCATGCCGTCGCCCGCGCGCCGCACGGTTTGTCCGCCCCACGAGCCGGCGGCGTCGCCGACGACGCACACATGCCACAGGATGTCGGCGCCGATCGGACCGACCAAGGCGAGGCGGCGGCGCAGCTCCGCGCGCGCCGACAACGCCGCGCCGCCCGGCGTGGTCTCGCGCCAGCCCGCGCCGGACGTCGACGCGATCCGGGGCGCGTAGCGCTGCGTCACCCGGGCGCCGAAGCAGGCGCGCTCCGCGAGATACGCCAGCGCCATGCCGGCGTCGTGCTGCCTCTGGTCGATCTCGCCGCGCCCGAGGTAGCGGTCGAGCGGATGGGCGCGCTGCACCCGGGCGCGCACCACGCCCCGGCCTTCCTCCGGCACGCGCTCGTCGACCACCGCGTCGTGGCGGCGGCGCTCCGCCGTTCCCGTGTCGCCGGCCGGCGACCGCGCCGCCACGCGCGCCGCGCGTCCCGGCCGCGTCATCGGCCGGTCCCCGCGCGGGTGAACCAGTACTCGTAGTGCATGTCGGCGAGCCGCCGTTGCCAGAGAAACCCCAATCCAGCGGGCGGGGCCGGACGGCGGCGGCGGCGCTCGTCGGCCTCCGGCGCCGGCGGATTGGCCTGCCGCCACATGAAATTCGCCAGTCGCGACACCGCGCGGCCGCGGTCGGCGCGCCAGCGGGCCGGCGCGCCGTGGCCCGCCTCGACCGCCTCGTCGCGTCCGATGCGGTCGGTCGGCAGGTAGCCGCGGTACCAGCACAGGGATTGGCCGGGCGCGAGGCGGTCCAGCCAAGCGGCGATCTCGCGGGTGGTCGGCACGTCGGCGCCGGCCAGCGCCAACGGCATCTCGGCGGAAAATCCGGCTGGGCCGCCCGGATTGGCTCCCGGGACGCCATGCGCCACCGCAGCTTGATCGATGAACCCCACTGCCGCCTCCTTGAAGTATCCGCTGACCAAAGAAAATATACGCATGGAGGTTTTATTGTCAATGCATATAAGGCATATCAAGAACAGCCGCCCCTGACGACAGCCGATCCTTGCCGCTGAAATCACGTAATAACAAACACGGATGCCAATAACCGCTTGACTCGTTAACATTAATATTCAGTATATATTCTCTATAAGACAACCCGATAGGAATGGCGATGCGGGAGCCGTATTGGGATCTCGGTCAACGGGTCAAGACACTGCGCAAGCAGCACGGCTTGACCCAACAGGAATTCGCGACCCGGCTCGGCGTCACCCAGCCGACCGTGCATCGCTGGGAGAAAGGCGCGTTCGAGCCCGATCCGCAGACGCTCGAGGCGCTGTCGGAGCTCGCCGGCATGTCGGTCGCGGAGTTCCGCTACAGCCCCGGCAGCGCCTCCCGCAGCCTGGTGCCGGTAGTGGGCTACGTCGGCGCCGGCGCCGAGATCTTCCCGATCGACGACCATCCCGTCGGTTCCGGCCTCGACATGGTCGACGCGCCGCCGGGCGATTCGCTGGGCACCGTCGCCGTCTATGTCCGTGGCGAGAGCATGCTGCCGGTCTATGGCGACGGCGACACGCTGTTCTACGGCCGCGATCCGCAGGCGCATGGCGTCGAGCTCGGCACCTGTCTCGGCCGCGACTGCGTCGTGAAGGTCGCCAACGGTCCGACGCTGGTGAAGCGGGTCGAGATGGGCGGCGGCCGCGGACAGTACACGCTGGTGTCGTACAACGCCGCGCCGCTCGTGAACGTGCGGCTCGACTGGGCCAGTCCGGTGCGTTGGATCAAACGGCGCTGACGAAAACGGCCCGCCATGGCGGGCCGTGCAGGCGCGATCCGGCGGATCGCGGGAGGCGCCGGGGCGCCTATTTGTGCGGACAGCTCGGCGGACGCGGCCCCGGCCAGCCCGGCGGCGGGCACGGCGTCGCCGCGGCGTAGGCGCGGCGGTCGAGCTTGATCAGCGTCGGCGCGGCGTAGGCGGCGCCGGCCGCGAGGCCGAGCTTCGCGAGCGCGCGACGGCGGCCGACGGCGGCGTCGCGCGATGCCGGCGTCAGGGCTTTGTCACCGGCGTCGGAAGGGTTACGCATCACACCAAACTCCATGCGAAATCACTTGCGCCAATTATCCTAACACTACCACATGACCTCATTATTGGCTAGCGGAGCCCGGTCGATGCTGGTGGATCGGCATCGCTGTTGGACATGCCGTGGGCGTGCGCACGGAAGCCGCGCTTACGCAGCGCTGGTGAGGCCATCGAAGATTCCGCGCGATCCGGAACGCCCGTCCTTCTCGCTGACGTCCGCCGAGTTGGATCGATCCAGCCGCCCTACATCTTCGGGCAGCTCGCGGGACGCACAACGTTCGTGCCTGGCGGCGGGCACGGCGTCGCCGCGGCGTACGCCCGACGATCGAGCTTTATCAATGTCGGCGCCGAATAAGCGGCGGCGGCCGCGAGGCCAAGCCTCGCCAAGGCGCGACGCCGGCCCGAGGTCGCGTCGGACCGAGGCGCACAAGCCGTTGTGTCGCGACTGTTGGAAGTGCCACGCATTGAATCGCCCCCCGCATCGAATTACTTGTAGCGTTACTACTTTCAACAATACTTCCGTGGATAGCACGCACTGCCGCCACTGGCGAGCGCGCGACTGCCGCACACCCTGGAACGCGATGACAGACGTCCCTCAGGCTTCCGCGCCCACGCGTCCGGATGTCACGACGGCGGTGAGCCGCGGCGCCTGCCGTCTCTGGCGCGCACGTAACGCCGCACCCTTGGTTGAGGTTCCGCTGGCCGACGGCCGCCGCGCCGACATCCTGGCGACGGCGGTGGACGGCGACGTCGCCATCGTCGAGGTGAAATCCTCGATCGAGGATTTCCGCGTCGACCAGAAATGGCGCGACTACCTGGCGTGGTGCGACCGGTTCTACTTCGCGGTCGCGGCCGACTTTCCGCTCGACATCCTGCCGACCGACGTCGGCGTGATCGTCGCCGACGCGTTCGGCGGCGAGATCGTCCGGCACGATCCGCGCGATCCCGCGACGACGCGGCTGGGCGCGGCGCGCCGCAAGGCGCTGCTGATCCGCTGCGCCCGGCTCGGCGCCGAGCGCCTGCAACGGCTGGTCGACCCGCAGGGACTCGCGGCGCTCTGAAAGCGGCCGGTCAGGGCGCGGCCCTTGCCGGCGCCCGGAGATCATGCGACGGCGCTGCGAGCCCGATCCGGAGAACCCGCGCCGATGCCCAAGCCCGTCCTCCAGCTGCTCGCCCTCGGCGGCACGATCGCCACGCGCCCCGGCGCGTCCGGCGGCATGACCCATGGCCTCGGCGCCGACGACCTCGTCGCCATGGCGCCGGCGCTGGGCGGCATCGCCACTATCCGGGCGGAGACCGTCGCCCGCGTCGGCAGCTACAGCATCACGATCGACATGGTGCACGCGCTGGCCGCGCGCATCCGCGACGCCGCCGCGACCGGCGCCGACGGCGTCGTGGTCACCCAGGGGACCGACACCCTGGAGGAGACGGCGTTCCTGCTCGACGCGCTGCTCGACATCGACATACCGGTGATCGTCACGGCGGCGATGCGCAATCCGTCGCTGGCCTCGGCCGACGGGCCGGGCAACCTCGTGGCGGCGGCGCGCGTCGCGGCGGCCCCGTGGGCGCGGCAGCGCGAGGTCGGCGTGCTGGCGGTGATGCTCGACCACGCCCACGCCGCCTTCGACGTCGCCAAGACCGAGACCAGCCGGATCGACGCCTTCCGCAGCGCCGCGACCGGCCCGGTGGCGACCATCGTCGAGGACCGCGTCGTGCCGCTGACGCGCCCGGTGCGCGCCTGGAAGGACGCCGTCCGCGCCGTCATCGGGTCGATCCCGCCGGCGCGCCTGGCCGAGGCCGGCACGCCGCCGGTCGCGCTGCTATGGCTCGGGCTCGGCGAGGCCGGCGGCCTGCTCGACGCCATGGCGCGCGCCGACGACGCGCTGGGCCATGGCGGGCTCGTGCTCGGCGCCATGGGCGGCGGCCACGTGCCCGATCCGTTGCTGGACCGCCTGTTCGCGCTGGCCGCGCGCCTGCCGGTCGCCGTGGCGCCGCGCGCCGGCGGCGGCCCGCTGCTGCGCCGCACCTACGAGGGGCCGGGCTCCGAGATGGCGTTGCGCGCCGGCGGGCTGATGTACGCCGGCCGCCTGCATCCGTTGAAGACGCGCCTGCTGCTCGATCTACTGCTGCGCGCCGGCTGCGACCGCGCCGCGATGGCGGCGGCGCTGGACGCCTGCGAATGACGCGGCGGCGCTAGCGCACCTCGGCGCGGCGCGCCAGATCGCCGGTCGCCGCCAGCCACGCCTCGACCGACGCGACGGTGACGACGGAATAGCGGTTGGCCTGGTCGGCGTCGCGCGGATGGTCGTCGAAACGGACGTTGGCCTTCATGCCGGCGCCGATGCGCTCGAAACCGGTCAAGCGCACGACGTGCGGCGCGTATCCGGTGGCGCGCAGCCGCGCGATCGCCGCCTCGCGTCCGCCGCCGATGTCGCCGATCTGGGCCAGCGCGAGGTTCTCCAGCACGAACTGGTTGGAGTTCTGGTAGCTCGTCGCGAACGGGTACGACATGGCGCTGTAGAGCGGCTGATGCAGCGTGAGCGCCACGCCCGATCGCAGCCGCGCCGCCAGCGCCGTCCGCGTCGCCGGCCCCGGCACCAGCACCAGCGCGTCGTAGACCAGCGGATCGTCGAGGAAGAAGTTCACCAGACCCTGGCGGTACAGGCGCGAGTACCGTCCGGCGCAGTCGTTCAGCAGATGCGTCACCTGCCAGCGCGCCGCCGGATCGTCGCGCCACGCGATGCCCGCGTGCGTCCACACGATGCCGTGCCGGCGCAGGTCGGAGCCGACCCGGGCGATGATCGCGATCTCGGCGCCGGAGGCCTCCAACGCGCGCTCGAGGCGCCGCGCGGCCGCCGACGCGGCGACGACTTTATCGACGCGCTGGCCGGCCGACGGGTCGCAGGCCGGTTCCCCGGCCCGAGCCGCCGGCGGCGCCATCCACGGCGCCGCGAGCGCCGCCAGGATCAGGCCGATGCGGAGCCCGCGCGTCGTCACGCGGCGCGGCCGAACTCGTCGCGCGCCACGAAGGCCACGACGTCGCCGTTCTTGTGCAGCACGATTCCGGATTCCGCCGCCACGGTGCGCAGGCTGTCGCCGATGCGCAGCTTGGCGGTGCGCACGACCCGCGCCGGCAGGCGGACGTCGGCCCGCAGCGTGCCGCCGCCGTCCACCAACGAGATCACCGCCGCCGCGCCGTCCGCCGACACCGCCGAGACCGACCAGGCGCCGACCATGCTGAGCGTGGCGGCGGCGTCGCGGCCAGCGCCGCGCACCGCGCCGCCCCGTCGCGAGCGCAGGTCGGAGACGTCGATGGCCGAGCCGAACACGATGGGGAAGCCGATGGCCGACAGGGCCGCGACGCTCTGGGCGCGCATCGAGTCGGGGCCGGCGATCATGCCGCAGATCACGGAGCCGAACGCCGCGACGCGGAAATGCGGTAACACCATCGGCCCCTCCTTTCGTGAATGTCCACTCATTTTTAGATGAGCGAACACTCAGAGTCAAGAGGCCGATTCCGCCGTTGCCGAAGATACGCCGCGGACCTAGCCGGCATCCCCGAGGCAGATGTCCAGACCGCGCGCGGTGCGCACCAGTGGGCCGAGCGGGTCGACGACATGTGGTACCGCCACGACCTCCTCGAGCGGTACGTCGATCACGTCGCGGTTCCACCACGCCACCATGCGGCCGGTCCGGCCCTGCGCCACGAGGTCGACCGCGTGGACGCCGAGCGCCGAGCCGAGCAGCCGGTCCTCGGCCGTCGGCGTGCCGCCGCGCTGGACGTGGCCCAGCACGGTGACGCGCGTCTCGGCGCCGGTCAGGTCGTCGAGCCGGTCCGCCAGCCAATGGCCGATGCCGCCGGCCGCCTTGACCGCGGCGGCGTCGACTCCGGCCGGCCGCGCCGCCTCGGCGACGACCACCAGCGCGAAATTGCGCCCCGCGACGCGCATGTCCTTCACGTGCCGGCCGACGGTCTCCAGCGTCCAGGCGATCTCGGGGATCAGCACCACGTCGGCGCCGCCGGCGATGCCGGCCGCGATCGCGATATGGCCCGCGTCGCGGCCCATCAACTCGAGCACCATCACCCGGTCGTGGCTCGCCGCCGTCGGCTGCAGCCGGTCCAGCGCCTCGGTCGCCGTCGCCACCGCCGTCGTGAACCCCACCGCGCGCTCCGTGCGCGCGACGTCGTTGTCGATGGTCTTCGGGATGCCGACGAACGGGATGCCGCCCTGGGCCGCCAGCCTCGAGAGGATCGCGAGGCTGCCGTCGCCGCCGACGCCGATCAGCGCGTCGAGGTCGAGCGCGCGGAAACCCTCGATGATCTCGGCCGACCGGTCCTTGACGGAACCGTCCGGCATCGGGAACGCGAACGGATCGCCGCGGTTGGTGGTGCCGAGGATCGTGCCGCCGAGCCGCAGCAACGCCGCGTCGTCGTCCTCCGGCCGCAGCTCCTCGACCTCCACCGGGCGCGCCAGCAGCCCGTGCGTGCCCTTGTGGATGCCGACGACGTTCCAGTCGTAGCCGTGGTGCGCGCGCCGCACGACGGCGCGGATCACGGCGTTGAGCCCGGCGCAGTCGCCGCCGCTGGTCAGAAGGCCGATGCGCTTGCCCATGCCGCGGTACTCCTTCGACGCGGCGCTGGAGCGCGCGCGTCCCCACACCTACCATGGCGGCGACGAGGGAGCGAAACACGCCATGGCCATCACGTTGCAGTTCTTCGGCGCCGCCGGCACGGTCACGGGCTCGTGCATGCGCTTGACGACGCCCGAAGGCGAGATCGTGGTCGATTGCGGCCTGTTCCAGGGGTCCAAGACGCTGCAGGAGCTGAACTACCGCGAGCCGCCGGTGTCGCCGTCGCGCGTCGCGGCGGTGCTGCTGACGCATGCCCATCTCGACCACACCGGCCTGTTCCCCAAGCTGGTGGTCGCGGGCTTCCGCCGCCGCGCCTACGCGACGCCCGGCACCTGCGACCTGTCGCGCTGGATGCTGCCCGATTCCGGCGCCATCCAGGAGGCCGAGGTCGAACGTCTGAACCGCCGTCGCGACCGCCGTGGCAGCGGCCGTGTCGAGCCGATCTACACGCGGGCCGACGCCGAGGCGGCGGTCGAGCGCTTCGCGCCGACGCCGTTCGACGAGGCCTTCTCGCCCCTGCCCGGCGTGACGGCGGTGTTCCGGCGCGCCGGCCACATCCTCGGCGCCGCCTTCGTCGAGACGACCATCGACACGCCGGACGGGCCGCTGCGCCTGACGTTCTCCGGCGACATCGGGCCGCCCGGCCAGACCCTGCAGCGCGATCCCGTCCCGCCGGCGCCGGCCGACTTCGCCGTGCTGGAGTCGACCTATGGCGACCGCGTCCGCGAACGGCGCGACGAGGAGCAGCGCCGCGACCGGCTGCGCGGCGAGATCACCGACGCGCTGGCCGCCGGCGGCAACGTGTTGATCCCCGCCTTCGCGGTCGAGCGCACGCAGGAGCTGCTTCACGACCTGCTGACGCTGATGCGCCGCGGACGCCTGCCGCACGCGCCGGTGTTCCTCGACTCGCCGCTGGCGCACCGCGCCACGGAGGTGTTCCGCAAACACCAGCGCGAGCTCGATCTCGACAGCGCCGGCGACCCGTTCGGCGCCGCCAACGTCTCTGTCACGCGCACCCCCGACGAGAGCAAGGCGATCGGACGGGTCAAGTCGGGCGCGATCATCGTCGCCGGCTCCGGCATGTGCGAGGCCGGGCGCATCAAGTACCACCTCAAGGACCACCTCTGGCGGCCGCAATCGACCGTGCTGTTCATCGGCTACCAGGCCGCCGGCACGCTCGGCCGCCTGATCCGCGACGGCGCGCCGACGGTGCGCATCCACGGCGAGACGGTCGAGGTCCGCGCCCGCGTGCGCGCCATCGGCGACTATTCGGGCCACGGCGACCGCGACGATCTCGTGAACTGGATCCGCCCGACCTTGCCGACCTTAGGTGCGCTGTTCCTGACGCATGGCGAGCCGGCGGCGCGCGACGGGCTGTCGTCGGCCCTCCAGGCCGCCGGGTTCGCGGCCGACCGCGTGGTCCAGCCGCGGCTCGACTCCTGCTACGCCTTGGAGAAGCGCGACGGCGTCTGGCGCGCGGCGATGATCGACGGCGGCTGCCGGCTCGACGCGCCGCAGGTCGAGGCCGCGACGCGCGGCCGGGACTGGCAGAGCGATTTCGCCGAGATCCTGCTCGACCTCGAGCACCGGCTCGACCGCGCCGCCGACGACCGCTCCCGCCGCAAGATCCTGCGCGACGTGCGCCGCGCGCTGGACTCCGTCGAGCCGCGGTGACGCCGCGCCAGCGGCGAACGCTCTAAGCCCAGCCGCCGGCGTGCGGCAGCACGTGGCCCGTGATGAACCCGGCCCCGTCGGAGATCAGGAAGCAGATCGTGGCCGCGATCTCCTCCGGCCGGCCGAGCCGGCCGAGCGGGATCTGGGCCGTCATCTTCGACATCGCCGCCTTGTCGGCCAGCAGCGCCGGCGGGAAGTAGTCGGGATTCTCGACGTAGTTCGAGCCCAGAGCGTTGACGGTGATGCCGTCGCGTCCCAGCTCCTTGGCCAGCGACGACACCAGCCCGTTGGTGGCGGCGCGCGCCGAGACGTACATCGAATAGTTGGCGATGCCGCGCAAAGGCGCGGCCGACGACACGAACAGCACCTTGCCGCCGCGGCCGCCGGCGCGCATGTGCGGCACGACCGACTGCGTCAGCGCGAACGGCCGCACCGCCATGGTCTCGAACGCGGCGCGGTAGTCGTCGAGCCGGGCCTCGACCAGCGGCGCGCGCTGCGCCGGCCAAGCGTCGTTGTTCACCAGCGCGTCGATCCGGCCGTGGCGCGCCATGACGGCGGCGGCGACCGGGCCGGGCTCGCTCTCGGCCAGCGCCGTCGAGCCGGCGAACTCCGCCTGCCACGCCTTGCGCGCCTTGGCCTCGGCGAAGGACTCGTCGGTGACGACGACCGAGGCGCCTTGCGCCTGCGCCATCCGCGTGGCGGCGCGGCCGGCGAAGCGCGTGACGTTGGTGACGAGGACGATCTTCCCGCGCAACGGCATGTCAGGCCTCCGTATGGGTCCACACGACCCTAGCACGCCACCGGCCGGTCGCGCCGCTTCCGCGCGTCCGGGCCGCCCGCTATGGTCGGGGCATGAGCCCCTCCATCGTCGTGGTCGGCGCCGGCCCTTCCGGATTCTACGCGGTCGACGGCCTGACGCGCGCCCTGCCGGAATGCCGCGTCGACGTCGTCGACCGGCTGCCGACACCGTTCGGTCTGGTGCGCTTCGGGGTCGCGCCCGACCACCAGGGCACCAAGGGCGTGGCCCGGCAGTTCGACCGGCTGCTGACGAAGCCCTCGATCCGCTTCCTCGGCGGCGTCGAGCTGGGGCGCGACGTGTCGCTCGACGAGCTGCGCGACCTCTACGACGCCGTGGTCATCGCCATCGGCTGCCACCGCGACCGCCGGCTCGGGATCCCCGGCGAGGACCTCGCGGGCGTGTTCGGCTCGGCCGCGTTCACCGCGTGGTTCAACGGCCATCCCGACTTCGCCGCGCTCGCGCCGCCGCTGGCGGACGCGCGGTCGGTGGCCGTGATCGGCAACGGCAACGTCGCCATCGACGTCGCCCGCGTGCTGGCGAAGACCGCCGACGAGATGGCGAAATCCGACATCGCGCCGACCGCCGCCGCCGCCATCGCCGCGGCCGCGCTACGCGATATCGGCATCCACGGCCGCCGCGGTCCCGCCGAGTCCAGTTTCACGAACAACGAGCTGGCGGAGCTGGGGCGGTTGCGCGATTGGACGCCCGTGGTCGCCGCCGACGCGCTCGGTGGAATCGACGCGCCGGAGTCCGACCCGGCGCCGGAGCGGATGCGCAAGCGCAAGAACCTCGAGATCCTGCGCGGCTTCGCGACCGACGACCGGCCGCGGCGGCTGACGTTCCATTTCCACGACATGCCCGTCGCGCTGCACGGCGTCGACGGCCGCGTGCGCGCGGTCGAGTTCGCCGACGCGCGCGATCCCGCGCGCCGGCGCCGCGCGCCGGCCGATCTCGTCGTCACCTGCATCGGCTACGATATCGCCGCGCCGGCCGGCCTGCCGCTGGAGCGCGGCCGGCTGGCGCAGGACGACGGCCGCGTGCGCGGCCTGGACGGCGTCTACACGGTCGGCTGGGCCAAGCGCGGACCGTCGGGCGTGATCCCGACCAACCGCGCCGATTCGCTGGCCGTGGCGGAACGGATCGCGGCCGATCTCTCCGCCGCGCCGGCGGCGGCGAAAGCCGGACCGGACGGCCTCGACGCGCTGCTCGCCTCGCGCGCGGTCGCCGTGGTCGACGCCGCGGGATGGCGCCGCATCGACGCAGCCGAGACCGCGGCCGGCGCCGCCGAGGGCCGGCCGCGGGTGAAGCGCGCGACATGGGAAGCGCTCAGGGAGGCGGCGCGATGACGACGATCCTGGTCACCGGCTTCGAGCCGTTCGACCGCGAGACGGTCAATCCGTCGTGGGAGGTGGCGCGCCGCCTCGACGGCTGGCGCTGCGACGGCCATGTCGTGGCGGCGCGGCTGCTGCCCTGCGCCTTCGACGCCGTGCTGCCGGCGCTGGACCGCCACATCGGCGAGCTGGCGCCTGAGATCGCGATCTGCGTCGGCCAGGCCGGCGGCCGCGTCGAGATGTCGGTCGAGCGCGTCGCCATCAACGTCGTCGACGCGCGCATCCCCGACAACCACGCGCGCCAGCCGGTCGACGTCCCGGTCGTCGCCGGCGGGCCGCCGGCGTATTTCTCGACCCTGCCGATCAAGGCCACGGTGGCGCGGCTGCGCGCCGCCGGCATCCCCGCCGGCGTCTCCAACACCGCCGGCACCTTCGTGTGCAACCACGCCTTCTACGTCGCGCGCCATCTCGCGGCGACGACGCGGCCCGGGCTGCGGCGGACCGGCTTCATCCACATCCCCTACCTGCCGGAGCAGGCCGCGCGCCATCCCGGCGCCGCCAGCATGTCGGTGGAGACGCTGCTGGCCGGCATCCGCGTCGCGATCGAGACCGCGCTCGACGTCGAGGGCGACATCGCCCTGCAGGCCGGCGCGACGCATTGAGCGGGTCCCTCTCCACCGCGCGGCGGGGGAGGGTGAAAAATGCGCCGCCCTCCTAGTCCAGCCGCACCGACCAGCCCTTGAGCGCCTCCGACGACGGCGGGTAGCGGTCCATGACGCGGGCGTCGTGGCCGGGCACGACCATCTCGAGGCGGCCGTCGGCCAGCTTCTTCAGCCGGTCGTAGCCCGCCAGCATGTCGGCGACGTTGAACACGATCGCGAACAGCTTGTCCTCCTCCAGCCCCCCAGTAGTAGTGCGCCGCGTCCGACGCCAGCACGAGCCAGCCGCCGCGCGTCCAGATGCGCACGGACTGGATGCCGGCGGTGTGGCCGCCGATGTGGTGGACGCTGAGGCCGGGCGCGATCTCGTCGTCGCCGTCGTGGAACACGACGCGGTCGCCGTACAGCGCGCGCACCATCGCCACGACTTCCTCGACCTCGTAGGCGTGGCGGAACGGCTTCTTGGTCATGTGCCGGCCGGTGGCGAACCGCATCTCCATGTCCTGCAGATGGTAGCGCGCCTTCGGGAACAGCGCCCAGCCGCCGACATGGTCGTAGTGCAGATGGGTGATGATCACGTCCTCGACGGTGGCGGCGTCGACCCCGAGGTCGCGCAGCGTGACCGCCGGGCTGCGCATCATCTTGCGGCCGCGCTTGCCGCCGACCTCCTCGCTGAAGCCGGTGTCGATCACGATCGGCTTGCCGCCGACCAGCCGCCTGCCGTCCTCGCCCAGCGGGATCGCCACCCAGACGAAATAGTCCATGGGATGATCGGCGTCGTGCGGATCGGCCATGATCTGCACCTCGTGGCCCTTGCGCGGCAGATGGCCGTACTTGCAGGCGTGGACTTCGTAGGTCGGAAGGTTCGGCATCGGGCGTTTCCAGTGTTGTCGTTGGCGATGGAGCGCGGCCATGCTGCGCGATGCGGCGGCGCTTGCCAACATGCCGCGGACCGCGCCGGGGTCAGATCAGCAGCGCGCCCTCGAGCATCAGCAGCCGCCGCTTGGTCTCGACGCCGCCGCGGCCGGAGTACCCCGTCATGCGGTCGCCGGCGCCGAGCACGCGGTGGCAGGGGATGACGACGGGGATCGGATTGGAGCCGCAGGCGCCGCCGACGGCGCGCGCCGTGCCGCCCAGCGCGTCGGCCATCTCGCCGTAGGTCATCGTCCGGCCCCACGGGATCGCGCACATCAGATCCCACACGGCGTGCTCGAACGGCGAGCCGGCGGGCGCCAGCGGCAGGTCGAAATCCCGCAGGCGGCCGACGAAATACGCGTCGAGCTGCGCCAGCGCGGCGCGCAGCACCGGCGATTCCCCCGGCGCGGCGTTTCCACCGATCCCCGCCTCGACCCAGCGGATCGACGTCACGACCTCGCCGGCCACGTCGACCTGGAGGCGGCCGACCGGCGTGTCGATCCAGCCCGGCGCCCGCGCGCCGATGGCGTCGGGCGCCGGCGGCGGCCGGAAGCGCGGGGATGCCGCGATTTGTTCCATGCCGCGAGGCTAGCCCCGACGGCCGCGATTTGCCAACATGCCGCGAAGGGGAGATTCATGGCTCGGCAGGACGGTCCTTCGCGAATCGGCCGGCGCGCGGCGTTGATCGGCGGCCTGGGCGGCGTCGCGGCCGCGGCGGACGCGGGCGCCCAGAGCGGCCAGGGCCAGCAGCGGCCGCGCGCGGCGCCGGGCACCGCCGGACTGCCGCCGATCGTGTTCGTCCACGGCAACATGGACACGGCCGCGCTGTGGCACACCACGATGTGGCGCTTCGAGTCGAACGGCTATCCGCGCAACCTGCTGCACGCCATCGACTTCCCCTACCCCACCGCGCGCACCGACGATTCCCGGCCGCAGCCGTTCCGCTCCTCGACCACGGACCAGCGCGACGAGCTGGCGGCCTTCGTCAAGCGGGTCCTCGCCGACACGCGGCGGCGCAAGGCGGCGCTGGTCGGCAGCTCGCGCGGCGGCAACCCGATCCGCGCCTTCCTCAGGAACGGCGGCGCCGACTCCGTCTCGCACGCGGTGCTGTGCGGCGCGACGAACCACGGCGTGGTCGTCTCCGACACCGTGCTCAAGGGCAGCGAGTTCAACGGCGCGGCGCCGTTCCTGCGCCAGCTCAACGCCGGCCCGGTCGAGACCGTCCCCGGCGTCGCCTTCCTGACGTTGCGCAGCGACAAGCTCGACAAATGGGCCCAGCCGGACGGCCAGTTCCTCGGCATGCCGGGCAAGCCGACGGGGATCTCGTACGACGCGCCGGAATTGAAGGGCGCCACCAACGTCGTGCTGCCCGGCCTCGACCACCGCGAGGTGGCTTTCGACAAGCTCGCCTTCCAGAGGATGTACGAGTTCATCGTCGGCCGTCCGGCGGCGGCGACCTTCATCGCGCCGGAGCCCGAGCCGGTGCTGAACGGCAAGGTCACCGGCGTCGCCGAGGGCGGCGTCTACACCAACCTGCCGGTGCGGGACGCGACCGTCGAGATCTGGGAGGTCGACCCGCGCACCGGCGCGCGGCGCACGGCGGCGCCGGCGCATCGCAAGGCCACCGGCGCCGACGGGCTGTGGGGGCCGTTCCGGGCGCGCAAGGACTGGTGCCTGGAGTTCGTGGTCGCCGTGTCGGGCAGCCCGGTCACGCACATCTACCGCTCGCCATTCCTGCGCTCGAGCGACGTCATCCACCTGCGCCCGGCGCTCTACGCCAAGGACGAGGAGAAGGCCGGCGCCGTCGTCGTGATGAGCCGGCCGCGCGGCTATTTCGGGCACGGCCGCGACAAGTTCTCGCTCGACGGCAAGGTGCCGCCGGGGATCAACGAGGGCGTGCCCGGCACCTCGACCGGCCGGCTGACGTTCGAGCCGGCGCCGCCGCGCACGGTGGTGGCGGTGTTCAACATCGAGACGATCGCGACGCGGACCTGGCCGGTGAAGGACAACCGCATCGTCGTCGCCGAGTTCCACAACTGAGCGCGGTCCGACCCGCGCGGAAACAGTCACCATGGCGAAGCTCTCCCTGCGCGGCCTGACCAAGCGCTTCGGCGCCGTCGCCGCGGTCGACGCCGTCGACCTCGATCTCGGCGACGGCGAGTTCGTCTCGCTGCTGGGCCCGTCGGGCTGCGGCAAGACCACGACCCTGCGCATGCTCGCCGGCTTCGTGCCGCCGACCGAGGGCCGCATCGAGATGGGCGGCCTCGTCGTGTCGTCGCCCGCCAGCGTCGTGCCGCCGGAGAAGCGCGGCATGTCGATGATCTTCCAAAGCTACGCCATCTGGCCGAACATGACGGTGGCGGAGAACGTCGCGTTCGGGCTGAAGCTGCGCAAGCTCGGCCGCGCCGAGATCGAGGACAGGGTCGCGCGCATCCTCGACGTCGTGCGGCTGGGGGCGCTGAAGGACCGCTACCCCGCCGAGCTCTCCGGCGGCCAGCAGCAGCGCGTGGCGCTGGCGCGCGCCATCGTGGTCGAGCCGCAGGTGCTGCTGCTCGACGAGCCGCTCAGCAACCTCGACGCCACGCTGCGCGAGGAGATGCGGTTCGAGATCCGCCGCCTGCACGACGAGTTCAAGGTAACCTCGGTCTACGTCACCCACGACCAGGCCGAGGCGATGGTGACGTCGGACCGCATCGTGGTCATGAACCACGGCCGCATCGAGCAGATCGACACGCCGCAATCGCTCTACCTGCGGCCGCGCACACGTTTCACCGCCGGCTTCATCGGCCGCACCAATCTGCTGGAGGGCGTCGCCGACGGCGGCGTGCTGCGCTTCGACGGCTTCTCGATCCCCGCCGCCGCCGTGCCCGGCGCGCCGGCCGCCGGCAAGGTGGCGGTCTCGATCCGGCCGCACGCCATCGGGTTGCGCGCCCGCGTCGACGGCGGCGATCTCATCGGAATCGGCATCGCCGGCGTGGTCCGCAAGCGCGCCTATCTCGGCGATTCGTGGGACTACCAGGTCGCGCCCGCCGGCGCCTCCGACGCCGCGATGCTGCGTGTCAGCGCGCCGCCGCACGAGGCCGTCGATATCGACGCCGCCGTGACGCTGGTGATCGACCCGAAGCAGATCGCCGTCGTCGCCGATTGAGCCGCGACCTTCATGCCCCCTCTCCCGCCGTGCGGGAGAGGGTTGGGGTGAGGGGTCGCACGCATGTCGTCGGATCCCGTCGTCGCGAACGCAGCGAGGGATCTTTCCGCCGCTGAAAGATCCCTCGCTGCGCTCGGGATGACGAAATGGGCGACGCGACGGGCATAGGGCGCGGAGCGAAGTGCTTCCCGCTCCCTCACACCAGCGCCGCCAGCGTGGCGCGCAGCTCGGGGATGCCGGCCTTGGTCTCGCTGCTGGTGGCCAGCGGCTCGGGATGGGCGGCGGTGTGCTTGGCGGCGACGGCGCGCGCGGCGTCGAGCGCGGCGCCGACCTTCGACGGCGGCACCTCGTCGATCTTGGTCAGGATCAGCTGGTAGACCACCGCCGCCTTGTCGAGGTTGCGCATGGTCTCGCGGTCGCTCTCCTTCACGCCGTGGCGCGAATCGATCAGCAGGCAGACGCGCGCCAGGGTCGGGCGGCCGCGCAGATAGGCGGCGGCGAGATCCTGCCAGCCGGCCTTCAGGCTCTTCGACACCTGCGCGAAGCCGTAGCCCGGTAGATCGACCAGCGCGAGCCGGCCGTCGAGATCGAAGAAGTTGAGCTGCCGCGTGTGGCCGGGCTTGGACGACACCCGCGCCAGCGTCGTGCGCCCGGTGAGCGCGTTGACCAGGCTCGACTTGCCGACGTTGGAGCGGCCGGCGAACGCCACCTCCGGCGCGCCGATCGGCGGCAGCGATTCTATCGAGGCCGCGCCGGCGATGAAATCGCAGCGCCCCGCGAACAGCCGCCGCCCGGCCTCGATGGCCTCGTCGGTGAATTGAGTGTCGTCGGTCATGGCGGTGGGCCGCTTCAAGATGGTGGCGCGGTCGGCGGAAGGCCCCTCATCCGCCCTTCGGGCACCTACTCCCCCGAAGACGGAGGAGAAGGGAAGAAAGCGACATCGCCTTCCGGGGAGCAAGGTGGCGCGGAGCGCCGGATGGGGGCCCTTCCGTCGCGCTCGCCGCGCCGGATGGACGAGCCGCGCTGTAGCATGCCGACCACACGGGCGACATGGCGATTCGCCGTCCATTGGCCCGCCGCGGCCGGCTTGATAAGGTCCGCGCGACCCGCCCGGCCCCCATACGGCCCGGATCCGACAGGAGGATCGCATGACCGATTTCACCCGCCGCCAGATGACCGGCCTTCTCGGCGGCGCCGGCGCCGCCTCGTTGCTGGCCGCCTCGATCCCGGCGCTGGCGCAGGTGCCGGCCCGCGCGAAGGACGGCATGGTCGTGATCGGCATGTCGCTCGAGCCGCCGGTGCTCGATCCCAATCTCAACGCCGCCGCCGCGGTGCGCGAGATCACCTACCAGAACATCTACGAGAGCCTCACCCGCATCGCGCGCGACGGCAGCATCGTGCCGGGTCTGGCGGAGAGCTGGACGGTGTCGGCCGACGGCACCGAGTACGTGTTCAAGCTGCGCGCGGAGGTGAAGTACCACGACGGCGAGCCGTGCACCGCCGACGACGTGAAGTTCACGCTCGACCGCCTTTCGGCGCCCGACGCGACGGCGCCCGGAAAATCGCTCTACACGACGATCAAATCGGTCGACGTGGTCGATCCCACGACCGTGAAGCTGACGCTCAAGGGGCCGGACGCGTTCCTGCTCTATAATGTCGGTATCGGCGACGCCTCGATCATGGGCCGCAAGAGCGCCGCGACCAACGGCGTCAAGCCGGTCGGCACCGGCCCGTTCATGTTCAAGGAGCGCAAGGAGGGCGACTCCGTCACCCTCTTCAAATCGCCGACCTACCGCGACCCGGCGTCGATCAAGCTCATCAAGCTGGTGTTCAAGTTCATCAAGGACGCCGCCGCGCAGCTCAACGCGCTCAAGGCCGGCGACGTCGACACCTTCCCCGGCTTCCAGTCGCCCGAGCAGGTCGGCCAGATCAAGGCCGATCCGCGCTTCGCCGTGGTGATCGGCTCGACCCAGGGCGAGACGATCCTCGCCACCAACAACGGGCGCAAGCCGTTCGACGATCTGCGCGTGCGCCAGGCGATCGCCCACGCCCTCAACCGCGATGACCTGATCGCCGGCGAGAACGGCTTCGCCCTGCCGATCGGCAGCCACTTCCCGCCGCACGACCGGGCCTATGTCGACCTGACGAAGACCTATCCGTTCGACATCGCGAAGGGAAAGAAATTGCTGGCCGACGCCGGCCATCCCAACGGCTTCGAGGCGACCTTGAAGCTGCCGCCGGTCGGCTACGCGCAGCGCTCCGGCGAGATCGTCGTCAGCCAGCTCGGCAAGATCGGCATCAAGCTGAAGATCACCCAGCTCCAGTGGCCGCAATGGCTGGCGGAGGTGTTCAAGGAGCGCAACTACGACCTCACCATCGTCGCGCACACCGAGGCCAACGACCTCGACCGCTACGCGCGCGACGGATACTACTGGGGCTACGATTCCAAGGCGTTCAAGGACAACTGGGCGGCGGTCATCAAGGAGGCCGATCCGGCCAAACGCGCCGAGCTGGTCAAGAAGGCGCAGAAGATCATCGCCGACGACGCCGTCAACGGCTTCCTCTACCAGCTCGGCAAGGTCGGCGTGTGGAACAAGAACCTGGTCGGCATGTGGGAGAACTCGCCCACGCCCTCGATCGACATGAGCGGCGTGTCCTGGAAGCTCTAGGGTGGACGGGTCGCTCGGAGTCCGGGACGCCATGACGCGACACCTCATGAACGCCGTGCTCGCGGCCGGCGGCCGGCCGCCGCGGGCCGACGATTCCGTGGCCTTCGCCGGCGCCGATCCGGTGTTCCCCACGCCCTACCGCGTCGGTGCCGCCGGCGCCGCCGCGCTGGGCGCGATCGGGCTGGCGATGTCCGATCTCTGGCGCCTGCGCGCCGGCCGCGGCCAGGCGGTCGCCATCGACGTCCGCGCGGCGGCGGCGTCGCTGCGCAGCAACGTCTACGTGACGCGCGACGGCGAGAAGCCGGTGAGCTGGGATCCGCTCAGCGGCCACTATCCGACGCGCGACGGCCGCCACATGTTCCTGCACACCAACCATCCGCACCACCGTGCCGGCGCGCTGCGGGTCGCGGGCGCGGCGGCCGACGACCGCGCCGCGCTGGCCGCCGCCGTGGCGAAATGGGACGTCCAGGACATCGAGGACGCGATCGCGGCGGCCGGCATGGTCGGCGGCATGACGCGCACGCCGGAGGAATGGCGGGCGCATCCCCACAGCCGCGCCGTGGCCGGCCTGCCGCTGTTCGACATCGTGAGGATCGGCGACGCGCCGCCCCGGCCGCTGCCGGCGGGCGCGCGTCCGCTGTCGGGAATCCGCGTGCTCGACCTGACGCGCGTGCTGGCGGGTCCGACGGCGGGCCGCGTACTGGCCGAGAACGGCGCCGACGTGCTGCACATCGCCGCGCCGCATCTGCCCTACCAGACCGAGATCCTGATGGACACCGGCCACGGCAAGCGCTGCGCCTGGCTCGACCTGCGCGACGCCTCCGACGTCGACCGGCTCAAGGCGCTGGCCGCCGACGCCGACGTGTTCAGCCAGGGCTACCGGCCCGGCGCGCTGGCGCGGCGCGGCTTCTCGCCCGAGGCGCTGGCGGCGCTGCGGCCGGGCATCGTCTGCCTCAGCCTGTGCGCCTATTCGCATGCCGGGCCGTGGTCGGACCGCCGCGGCTTCGACTCGATCGTGCAGAACGTCACCGGCCTGGCGGTCGGCGGCAGTTCGCTGGCGACGCCGCGCAATCTGCCGGTGCAGGCCAACGACTACATCGCGGGCTATCTCGCCGCGCTGGGCATCGCGCTGGCGCTGGCGCGGCGCGCCACCGAGGGCGGCTCGTGGCTGGTGCGAGTGTCGCTGGTGCAGGTCGCGCAGTGGCTGGCGGGCATGGAACGGATCGACGCGGCGGGCGCGCCGGCCGATCTGCCGGCCGACGAGATCGACCGCCTGTGCATGGAGAGCGTCGGCCCGTTCGGCCGGCTGCGCCACCTCAAGCCGGTGATCGGCCTGTCCGAGACGCCGCCGTTCCACGCCCGCCCGGCCGAGCCGCTGGGCTCCTCGCCGGCGGCGTGGAGCTGAGGCGCGCGGAGAGTCCGTCAGTGCTCGTCGTTGGGCGAGCGCGACGGGCCGACCAGCGTCGCGCCGCCGTCGACCACCAGCGTCTGGCCGGTGATGTAGCGGGCGTGGTCGCTCATCAGGAAGCGCACGGCGTGGCCGATGTCCCAGCCGGTGCCCTCGCGCGCCAGCACCGAGGCGCGGCGGCGCTGGGCGCGCGCCTCCTCGGTCATGCCCGGCGCGTAGACCATCGGCGTGTAGACCGGCCCCGGCGCGACGCAGTTGACGCGGATCCCCTGCGGGCCGTGGTCGACCGCCATCGCCTTCGTCAGGCCGATCACGGCGGCCTTCGACGTGGTGTAGGCCGTCAGTCCGCGCGGCCGCAGCGCCGAGATCGACGATACGTTGACGATGGCGCCGCCGCCGGCCGTGCCGACCATCGCCGGGATCGCGTATTTGGCGACGAGGTACATGGTCTCGACGTTGACCTGCATGACGCGGCGCCAGATCTCCGGCTTCTCCTCGACCACCGTGCCGCGGCTGCCGATTCCGACGTTGTTGTCGAGGAAGTCCAGCCGGCCGTGGCGGTGCACCGCCTCCTCGACCATCGCGGCGCACTGCGCCTCGTCGGTGACGTCGACCGCCGACGCCGTGGCGGTGCCGCCTTCGGCCGCGATCATGTCGACGGTGCGCTGCGCCAGCGCCACGTCGCGGTCGACCACCATCACCTTCACGCCGGCGCGCGCCAGCAGGATCGCGGCGGCGCGGCCGTTGCCGATGCCGTCGCCGGCGGCGCCGCCGCCGGTGACGATCGCGACCTTGCCGGCCAGGCCGGAGTCGCCTTCCTTCATCGTGTCGGCGGCCATCGCGGCGCCTCCTATGGCAGGCCGGCGCCGGGCACGTCGACGCGCACCGCGTCGATCCGCCCGGCGCGCTTCTCGGCCACGGCCGGGCCGCTGGCGACGTTGGTGCAGAGATAGAGCGTGCGCCGATCGGCGCCGCCCAGCATGCAGGCGAAAGCGTGCCGCCCTTCGCCGGCCGGGATGCGCTCGGCGATGCGCCCGCCGTCGAACACCCGCACCGTGTCCGGCCCGCGCGCGTCGGTCACCCACACGCCGCCCTCGGCGTCGAGGCAGATGCCGTCGGGGAAGATCCCCGGCAGATCGGCGAACAGCCGGCGGTTCGACAGCGTGCCGTCGGCCGCGACGTCGAACGCGGTGAGCTTGCTGCCGAAGGTCTCGGCGACCACCATGGTGCGGCCGTCCGGCGTGATCACCGTGCCGTTGGGGAACATCAGGTCGTCGGCGGCGCGGCTCACCGTGCCGTCGGGATCGACCCGCGCCAGACATGTCGTGCGCTGCGCCTCGCCCTTGTGGCGGTCGAAGCCGAAATTGCCGACATAACAGCGGCCCTTGGCGTCGACCACCATGTCGTTGCACGGCCCGGTCGCCAGCGCCGACAGGTCGGCGTAGGGCGAGAGCCTGCCGCCTGCGAAGCGCAACAGCGCGCGGTCGAGCATGGAGACGATCAGCAGGTCGCCGGCGGGAGTCCATCCCAGCCCCGACGGCCGCTGCGGCACCTCGACGATGGTCTCGGACTTGCCGCCCGCCTCGACCGCGATCACGCGGTGCGAATAGAAATCGGAGAACCACAGCCGGCCGTCATGCCAGCGCGGCCCTTCCGCGAAGGTGAGCCCGTCCATGACCGTCTCGAGTTTCGCCGCCATCGCCGTCCCTCCATCGCATTCATCGCGCCTGTAACCGCAGGCCCCTCGTCCGCCCGTCGGGCACCTTCTCCCCCGAAGACGGGGGAGAGGGACGACCCAAATCATCCCTTCTCCCCCGTCTTCGGGGGAGAAGGTGGCGCGGAGCGCCGGATGAGGGGTCTTCTCTTCGGGCGCCCTACCGCTTCGCGGGCTCCGGCCCCAGCCGCACCAGCATCTTGCCGAAATTCTCGCCGCGCAGCAGGCCGATGAAGGCGCGCGGCGCCTTGTCGATGCCGTCGACGATGTCCTCGCGGTATTTCAGCCGGCCCGAGCGCACCCATTCGCCCATCTGGCGCATGGCCGGCGCGTACTGGCCGGCGAAATCGGTGACGATGAAGCCGCGCATCGACACGCGCTTGCCGACGAACGTGCCCATCAGCCGCGGCCCCAGCTCCGGCGTCACGGCGTTGTACTGCGAGATCGAGCCGCACAGGGACACGCGGGCGAAGAAATTGAGCTGCCGCAGGACCGCGTCCGACACCACGCCGCCGACGTTGTCGAAATACACGTCGACGCCGTCCGGGCAGGCCGCCTTCACGGCGGCGTCGAGATCGCCGCCGGCCTTGTAGTCGACGCAGGAATCGAAGCCGAGCTCGTTCACGACGAAGTCGCACTTCGCCTTGCCGCCGGCGATGCCGACCGCGCGGCAGCCCATGATCTTCGCGATCTGGCCGACCGCCTGTCCCACGGCGCCCGACGCCGCCGACACCACCACGGTCTCGCCCGGCTTCGGCCGGCCGACGTCGAGCAGGCCGAAATACGCCGTCATCCCCGGCATCCCCAGGACGCCGTTGGCGGTCGAGATCGGCGCGATGGAGGGATCGACCTTGCGCAGCGCCGGGCCGCCGCCGATGGCGTATTCCTGCCACCCCAGCCGGTCCTCGACGATGTCGCCGACCTTGAAGTCGGGATGCTTCGACGCCACCACCTCGCCGACCGTGCCGCCGGTCATCACCTCGCCGATGCCGACGGCGGCGGCGTAGGACGCCGCGTCGCGCATGCGGCCGCGCTGGTAGGGATCGAGCGACAGGTAGACCACGCGCACCAGCACCTCGCGCGGGCCGGGCTCCGGCGTCTGGACCTCCTCGACGCGGAAATCCGATTCGGCCGGCTCGCCCGGCGGGCGGCGCAGCAGCGTGACGCGGCGGTGTGTCTTGGGAATCATGGCGCGACCTCCGGTTTCGCCGGCACCATAGCGCGTCGCCGCCGCGCCGCCAGCGGTCCGGCGGCGCGGCCATCGCATGGCCGCCGGGCGTCCGGCGCTTTGTGCCGCCGGCCGGGGATTGCTAGGTTGCGGCGCCCCGCGAGGAGATCCCGATGTCGACCGGATTGGAACAGGAATACCAGACGCTGCACGAGTTCGTGAAGGAGGCGAAGCTCAAGCTCAACGCCTACATCTGGGACTACCTCGTCGGCGCCACCGAGACCGAGACGACGATGCGGCGCAACCGCCGCGCGCTCGACGCCATCGCGCTGCGGCCCCGCGTGCTGCGCGACGTCTCCGACATCGACGCCTCGTCGACGTTCCTCGGCAAGCGGCTGCGCCTGCCGGTGATGCTGGCGCCGATCGGCTCGCTGGAGTCGTTCGAGCCCGGCGGCGGCTCGACGGTGGCGCGCGCCGCCGAACGCTTCGGCGTGCCGATGCTGGTCAGCTCGGTGTCGACGCTGGGCATCGAGACCGTCGGCAAGGCCGCCGGCGGCTTCAAGATCTTCCAGCTCTACGTGCGCGGCGACGATTCCTGGATCGACGACCGCGTGAAGCGCGCCGTCGATTCCGGCTACGACGCGTTCTGCATCACCGTCGACACGGCGGTCTACAGCCGGCGCGAGCGCGACATCGCGAAGCGCTTCAACAAATCGTGGCGGTCGAACCTCACCGGCACCGAGTTCCAGGCGGGGCTGAGCTGGAAGAACGTCGCGCATTTCAAGAAGACGCACAAAGTGCCGCTGATCCTCAAGGGCATCGCCACCGCCGAGGACGCCAGGATCGCGATCGAACACGGCGTCGACGTGGTCTACGTCTCCAACCACGGCGGCCGCCAGCTCGACCACGGCCGCGGTTCGATGGACGTCCTGCCGGAGGTCCTCGAGGCGGTCGGCGGCCACGCCAAGGTGGTGGTCGACGGCGGCATCAGCCGCGGCACCGACGTGGTCAAGGCCATCGCCATGGGCGCCGACGCGGTCGCGATCGGCCGGCTGTTCTGCTACGCGCTGGCGGCCGCGGGCGAGGACGGCGTCGTGCGCCTGCTGGAGATCCTCGAGGACGAGATCAAGAGCGCGCTCGGCCTGCTCGGCGCGCCGAAGCTCTCCGACCTCGACCACTCCTTCCTGCACAAGGGCGCGCCCGACGTCGCCGACCCCCGCGTCCACAGCGCCTTCCCGCTGCTGAACCTCGACGACCAGGGGTATTGAGGGGAGCGACTTGCGTGATCTCCCTCTCCCGCTCGCGGGCTGACGGAGTCACGCTACCGATTTCGGCTTTTTTCTCCCTCTCCCGCTTGCGGGAGAGGGCCGGGGTGAGGGGCTAAGCGCGCGGTCCCCGATTGATGGCGCGCCCGACGCCGGTGGCGCGTCTTCGCCACAGCCGACCACGTCCTTGGCCCCTCACCCTCCCATCGCTTCACGATGGGCCCCGCCCTCTCCCGCGAAGCGGGAGAGGGATCATATCTACGCCGACCGCACCAGCCGGCCCGGCAGCGCGCCGGTGTGGGCGTCGTCGCGCAGCGTCTCGACGCCGGAGACGAACACGTGGCGGTAGCCCTCGGCCTTCTGCACCAGCCGCTTGCCGCCGGTCGGCAGGTCGTAGGCGATGGTCGGCGCCAGCATGCGCAGGCGGTCGAAGTCGATCACGTTGATGTCGGCCTTCAGACCGGGCGCCAGCAGGCCGCGGTACTTCATGCCGTAGGCCAGCGCCGTGTCGCGGGTCTGCTTGCGCACCAGGAACTCCAGCGGCAGCTTCGGCCCGCGCTTGCGGTCGCGCGCCCAGTGCGTCAGCAGGAAGGTCGGCGCGCTGGCGTCGGAGATGACGCCGACATGGGCGCCGCCATCGGCCACGCCCAGCACGGTGGCGTCGTCCGTCAGCATCGTGCGCACGACCTCGAGATCGCCGCCGCAGTAGTTTTCGAACGGGTGCAGCAACAGGCCGCTGCCCTCGCCCGCCATCATCAGCTCCAGCGCCAGCGCGCGCGGCTCCATGCCGCGTTTCGCGGCGAGCGCGGCGATGTTGCCGGCCGGATCGGGCTCGTAGTCCATGCCGCCGGCCGTCAACGGGAAGGCGTTGGTCAGATCGGCGGCGAAGATCGACGCCGTGCCCTCCGGCGCCGGCGCCAGCAGCCGCGCCCGCAGGTCGGCGTCGGTCGCCAGCGCGCGGTGGCGCTCCGCCGCCGACAGCTTGCGCAGCGACGCCCACACGGGATGGGCCGAGAACGGATTGACCGTGGTGTCGAGGCCCAGCAGCACGCCGATCGGCCGGCAGCCGACCTGGGCGTTGGCGTCGAGGCCGGCGGCGCGCGCGGCGCGGATCTGGTCGAGCGTCTCGCGCCACAGACCCGGCGCGTTGGAGACCTGCACCAGCAGGCACGACAGCGGCCGGCCGGCGATCTCCGCCGCGGCGCGCAGCACCTCGAACTCGCCCGGCCCGAAGTCGGAATTGACCTCGAGCACGCCGCGGCCGGCGCGCTTCATCGCGCGCGCCATCGCGAACAGCTCGGGCTCGCGCGCCGTCAGGCTCGGGATCAGCCGCCCGTCGCGCGCGCGGTGCTTGGTGGTGCGCGAGGTGGTGAAGCCCAGCGCGCCCGCCGTCAGCGACTCCTCGAGCAGCGCGCCCATGCGCTCGAGCTCGGCCTCCGTCGGCACCGACGCATGGTCGGCGCCGCGCTCGCCCATCACGTAGAAGCGCAGCGCCGCGTGCGGCACCTGCGCGCCGACGTCGACGGCGCGCGGCATCGCGGCCAGCGCGTCCATGTATTGCGGGAAGCTCTCCCAGTTGAACGGCACGCCCTCGGCCAGCACCGTGCCGGGGATGTCCTCGACGCCCTCCATCAGATTGATGAGGTAGGGCGCCGCGCCGGGGCGCACCGGCGCGAAGCCGACGCCGCAATTGCCGAACACCGCGGTGGTGACGCCGTGCCACGAGGACGGCGTCAGGTAGGGATCCCAGGTCGCCTGGCCGTCGTAGTGCGTGTGGATGTCGACGACGCCGGGCGTCACCAGCAGGCCCTTGGCGTCGATCTCGCGCGTGCCGCGGCCGGCTATCGCGCCGACCGCCGCGATCCGGCCGCCATCGACCGCCACGTCGGCCCCGCGCGGCGCGGCGCCCGAGCCGTCGACGACGGTCCCCTCCGCGGATGACGAGATCGTGCATGGCGTGGCCTCCAGACGGGTGGGTCGACGCATCCATAGCCCGGCCGGCCCGCGCTGACCCGGCCGAATTTTCGCATGGCAGCCGTTCAGGCCGGCGCGGAGCGCCCACGACGCGCCGGAATCGGCTAACGTCGCCGCCGGACCGGGGACGCGGAGGGACGGCGGCGAGATGTCGTACATGACGGAAGAACGGCGGATGATCCAGGAGACGGCGCGCGAGTTCGCGCTGAACGAGGTGCTGCCGCTCGCCAACAAGCTCGATCCGGTCGAGGGCGACATCCCCATGTCGCTGCGCGATAAGCTCGCGGAGATGGGCTATTTCGGCATCCTCATCCCCGAGGAGTACGGCGGCATGGGGCTGGGCGTGTTCGAGTACTGCCTGATCACCGAGGAGCTGTCGCGCGCCTGGATGAGCGTGGCGTCGCTGATCGCGCGCGGCAACGGGCTGTCGGCGGCGCGCGGCATGGACGAGGCGCAGAAGCGCAAGTATCTGCCGCGGGCCGCCCGCGGCGAGTTCCTCGGCGCCGGTTCGCTGTCGGAGCCCGGTGTCGGCTCCGACCTCGGCGGCATCGCCTGCCGCGCTACCCGGGACGGCGATTCCTGGGTCATCAACGGCAACAAATACTGGTGCACCTTCGCCGACGGCGCCGACTACATCGCGCTGGCGGCCCGCACCTCGCAGCCCACGGATCCGAAGAAGCGGCACCAGGGCATCAGCTGCTTCATGATCGAGAAGCCCCGGGGCCAGCTTCCCGCCGGCGTGAAGGGCGGCCCGATCCCGAAGATCGGCTATTTCGGCTGGAAGACCTGGGAGCTGGCGTTCGACGACTGCCGCATACCGGCGGACTGCCTGGTCGGCGAGGAGGGCCGCGGATTCTACTACCTCTCCGCCGGCCTGGAGCGCGCCCGCGCCCACACCGCGGCGCGCGCCATCGGGCTGGCGCGCGGCGGGCTCGAGGACGCCACCCGCTACGCCAAGGAGCGCGTGCAGTTCGGCCAGCCGATCGGCGAGTTCCAGTACACCCGTTTCCGGCTGGCGAAGATGGCGACCGACATCGAGGCGGCGCGCCAGCTGATGTACTTCGTGTGCGACGAGATCGACAGCAAGCGGCGCTGCGACAAGGAGGCGTCGATGGTGAAGCTGTTCGCCAGCGAGATGGCGGAGCGCGTCACCAGCGACGCGCTGCAGATCTTCGGCGGCGCCGGCTACACCAAGCTGCACGCCGTCGAGCGCTACTGGCGCGACGCGCGGCTGACCAAGATCTTCGAGGGCACCTCGGAGATCCAGAAACGCATCATCTCCGACAACCTGCTCGGCAAGCCGGCGGCGTAGCGGCGATCCAACGGGAGGACGACATCATGGCCGACGGCGGCGGCAAGAACTCGATCACCGGGCGCAGCGCCTTCCTCTCGATCCTCAAGGACGAGGGCGTGACGAAGCTGTTCGGCAATCCCGGCACGACGGAGCTGCCGGTGATGCACGCGCTCAGCGAGCATCCCGACCTCGGCTACGTGCTGGGCCTCCAGGAATCGGTCGTCATCGGCATGGCCGACGGCTTCTCGCGCGCCTCGGGCAAGCTGGTGTCGTGCAACGTCCACGTCGCGCCGGGCCTCGGCAACGCCATCGGCGCGATCTACACCGCGCAGATGAGCGGCACGCCGATGATCGTGACCGCCGGACAGCAGGAGCAGGGCCACGGCCTGACCGAGCCGCTGCTCTACGCGCCGCTGGTCCCGATCGCGCAGCCCGTCGTGAAATGGGCGACGGAGATCGCGCGCATCGAGGACCTGCCGCGCACGCTCCGCCGCGCCGCCAAGATCGCGACCACGCATCCCACCGGGCCGGTGTTCATCTCGCTGCCCGGCGACATCCTCAACGCCGAGGCCGCCATCGACCTCGGCGAGTCGACGCGCGTCGACACCGCGACGCGGCCGTCGGACGACGCGGTCGAGCGGCTGGCGCGGCGCCTGCTGGCGGCGAAGCGGCCGGTTATCCTCGCCGGACCGGAGATCGTGAGCAGCGACGCCTTCGCCGAGGCGGCCGAACTGGCCGAGACGCTGGGCGCGGCGGTCTACCAGCAGACCGTGGCGCACGGCGCGCATTTCCCGTCGGAGCATCCCTGCTTCATGGGCGCGCTGAACCGCAACCAGACGCAGGTGCGCGACACTCTGGCGCCCTACGACCTGCTGGTCTGCGTCGGCTCGGACGTGCTGCAGATGTCGGTGTGGAGCACGGTCGAGCCGGTGCCGGCCGGCATGAAGATCGTGCAGATCGGCCAGCGCGACTGGGAGATGGGCAAGAACTACCCCGCCGAGATCGCCGTCCGCGCCGACGTGAAGGAGACGTTGAAGGCGTTGATCCCGGCGTTGACGCGGATCGGCGGCGCGGCGCGCGCCGAGGCGGCGAAGGCGGCCGTGGCGGCGCTGGCGTCGAGCAACTGGTCGGCCAAGCGCGCGGCGCGCCGCGCCGCCGTGGCCGCCCGCGCCGGCGAGAGCCCGATGGCGCCGGAATGGGTGATGATGCGCCTGTCCGAGCGTCTGCCGGCCGACGGCATCGTGGTCGACGAGGGCCTGACCAGCGCCAATTCGCTGCTGGCGCACTATCCGCTGCGCGACCGCTACGCGTATTTCGGCAACGTCAGCGGCGGCATCGGCTGGGGCATCGCGGCGGCCGTCGGCGTGCAGATGGCGCGGCCGGAGCGGCGCGTCGTGGCGGTGATCGGCGACGGCAGCTCGATGTACAGCGTGCAGGCCATCTGGAGCGCGGCGCACTACAAGCTGCCGGTCGTGTTCCTGATCTGCAACAACGGCGGCTACCAGATCCTCAAGGACCGGCTGAAGGCGTTCCACGGCAACGACAAGCCGATCGGCATGGATTTCCGCGACCCCGCCATCGACTTCACGGCGCTGGCCGGCGCGCTGGGCGTGTCGGCGGTGCGCGCGACGAACGCCAAGGAGTTCGACGCCGCGTTCGACGCCGCCATGGCGCGGACCGACGGCCCGACCCTGATCGAGGCCATGGTCGGCAAGGCGACGTAGCGCGGGAGCGGACCGATGGCATCGTCGAGCGGATCGTCGGACGAGCTCTGGCGCTGGGACGCCGTCGATCTGGCCGACGCCATCCGCGCGAAGCGGATCTCCAGCCGCGAGGCGACGCTGTCGGCGCTGGGCCGGCTCGACGCGGTCAATCCGAAGCTGAACGCCGTGGCGCTGCCGCTGCGCGACGCCGCCCTGGCGGCGGCCGACGCCGCCGACGCCGCCGTCGCGCGCGGCGACGCGCCCGGCCCGCTGCACGGCGTGCCGGTGACGATGAAGGAGAACGTCGACCACGCCGGCCTGCCGACCACCAACGGCATCGTCGCCTTCGCGGAGATGGTCGCGGCCGAGGATAGCCCGCCGGTCGCGAACTGGAAGGCCGCCGGCGCCGTCATCATCGGCCGCACCAACACGCCCGGCCTGTCGTCGCGCTGGGACACGGTCAACCCGCTGCGCGGACGCACGCGCAATCCGTGGTCGCCGGCGCGCGTGCCCGGCGGCTCGTCGGGCGGCGCCGCGGCGGCCGTCGCCGCCGGCATCGGCGCGCTGGCGCACGGCAACGACTATTGCGGCTCGATCCGCCATCCCGCCCATTGCTGCGGCGTCGCCGGCATCCGGCCGAGCTTCGGGCGCGTGCCCGCCTACAACCCGTCGACCGTCGGCGAACGGCCGCCGACCGCGCAGCTCATGAGCGTGCAGGGTCCGCTGGCGCGGCGCGTGCGCGACCTGCGGCTCGGCCTGGCGGCGATGGCGCGCCGCGATCCGCGCGATCCGTGGTGGGTGCCGGCGCCGCTCGAGGGCCCGCCGCCACCGCGGCCGATCCGCGTCGCGCTGTGCGCCGCGCCGCGCGACATGCCCACGCATCCCGCCATCGCCGACGCCGTCCGCCGCGCCGGCGCGGCGCTGGCCGATTCCGGCTACGCGGTCGAGGAGGTCGAGCCGCCGTCGATCGCCGCCGTCGAGGCGGTGTGGCGCAAGATCGTGGTCGGCGACACCCGCCGCCACCAGTATCCGCTGGCGCTGCGGGTCGGCGACCCCGACCTGATCCGCTCGATGGAGCTGTGGTTCGCGGTCGCGCCGGAGGTCGACCACGAAACCTATCTCGCGGCGCTGGCGGAGCGCACGAAGCACATCCGCGACTGGTCGCTGTTCCTCGAACGCTATCCGTTGATCGTGGCGCCGGTGTCCGGCGCGCCGCCGTTCGAGCCGGGCTTCGACCTCGGCGACATGGCGGCGACGGCGGCGCTGCTGGGCGCCCAGACGCTGCTCAACATCGTGCCGGCGCTCGGCCTGCCGGCGGTGTCCGTCCCGGCCGGGGTGATGGAAGCCGCCGACGCGCCGATGGGCCTGCCGCTTGGCGCCCAGATCATCGCCGCCCGCTTCCGCGAGGACCTCGCGCTCGACGCCGCCGAGGTCGTCGAGGCGCGGTGCGCGATGCCGACGCCGATCGATCCGGTGTGGTAGCCTGATAGCGCGAAGCGCAGATCGCTACCAAAATACAACAGCGAGCGCGGCGAGGCCAAACGCCAGCGTCAAGTAGATGAAGTCCATCTTGTGGCCAGAATGAAACGTAAATTTACCCACCCCAAAATTGACGGTGACGGGGCTCTGACGTCCAATCTCTTCTCCTAACCCCATCTCAGGTATCACGCGCTGAATTGCCTTCTCAAGCTTTCCTCCATTTGCAACAGCACCGTACAGGAGACGATGGTACCAAAATCGATCCATGAGATAAAAAACCATCCAGACAAGGAAGCCTACAATAAGGATAACAGACGAAGCATTGAGCCACGCGCCAAACATCGCAAATCCGATGCTCTCCTTCTGAGCGTAGCCGGCAGCTCCAAGAATCGCTGTTAGCGTCGTCACCGCCAACGTTCGGATTCTGATCTCAATGTCGTTAAAGTGCTGCTGAACATCAACGACCTTCTTCCAGATATCAACATACGTCGCGATGTTTGTGGCAGTATCCCTCCTTGGTGCTGGCTGAAAGTCGACGAAGGCGAGCAACTCAGCAAATGAGCCTGTTAGCGTGATGTCTGCGACAACATTCGGTCGGTTTTGTATTTCTCTTTCACGTTGAACGTCCTCTGAGGACCAATGAGTCACTCGCCGTAGAAGCTCGTATTCCTCACGGCCCTGTGCGATTCCATACTTCGCGTGCACAGATGTTAGGCCTGCATCAATCGCCATAGCGACATCCTTCATAAGACTGTCGCCGACGTAGATGCAATCTGACGCATCAACACCGAGCTCGCTGACAATCTTGCGCAAGATTCCCGGATTTGGCTTGATCTCGTTCTTTGGTGTGTGGCGGTGCTCGGTCGCAGTAAGCGCGTATTGCTCAAGGGGCATTGTACGCAGCTGCTCGGGCGTCATACCCTGCGGCAGATCATGATCTGGCGGTGAGTATAGGTAGTCGATCACGCCATCCAAACCAAACTTCTTAATCCGACGTGCCGAGTAAAAGGCCATGGATTCTGTATACCCGACGATTGTCACCCCCTCATTGTGCAAAAGGCGTAACGTTTCAAGAACTGCTGGATACAGGCGTTCCGCTCTCTTTCTAGCGCTTCGATATCGATGAATCGCCTTGTCATATATTTTCGCGAGATCACCGGACGGGTGCTTTTTCTGAAGACAGGGCAACTCTTCGATTAAAAATGCATACTCAGACGTACGATGCTTCTGGTGAACCGCTTTGATCTCATCGAGCAATTGATCACGATTAACTTCGCTGTCGACAGCGAGCTGATCAATCATGGCCGAGAATGATTTCGACCATATTTCGACCCAGTCATACAGCGTATTGTCCAAATCTGTGATGAGGACTGTCTTCCTCGGGCGCTCGTCTTTTTCGCCGCTCTCAGCCATCTTCGCCTCCAAACGACATCCCCAGCGAATTGGCTCGCATGGAGTCATCGACACACGCAATGCGTGCGGGCATTGACTTCGACATCCGTATCACGGCGTAGAAAGTGAGCGCTGTCAATGAACGTCTGGAGATCGTCGTCGCCGCGGATCTGTCAGCCCCCCAGCGTCGACGGCGCCGCCTTCACCTCGCCGCGCTCGACCTTCTTGACGATGGCCGTGAGCTTCACGTGCGCCGGCGCCTTGACGCCGATGAAGTCGCCGCGGTCGGCGATGTAGCCGTTCATGAACTCGATCTCGGTGCGGCGGCCCTTGAGGATGTCCTGGGCCATCGACGGGCGCTGGATGTCCGCCCGCGGGTTGGGGTTGGTGTTCGAGCCCGGCCGCAGGATGGTCTCGATCTCCTCCAGCGCCTTGGGATCGTTCTCCGAGGCGCGCGCCAGCGTCTCCGGCTCCATCTTGCCGATCTTCTCGATGTGGTAGCCCAGCGCCTGGCCGACCCGCACCGCCTCGCCGCCGAGCTGGATCGAGAAGCGTCTGATGATGTCGTTGCGGTCGCAGTCGGAACCCGTGAGACCCGTCGCGGCCGAGACGCCGTTCTTCATGCCGTTCTGGCACAGCTTCGACCAGCGCTCGCCCCACAAATTGGTGGTCGTCTTGGCGCTGTCGATCATCGAGACCATCTCGTGCAGCTCCTCGACGCGCTTGGTGATGCGGCCGTGCACCTCGCCGACGCGGAACACGGTGTGCTTGTCGCCGCCCTTCGACACCGTGCGCCGGATGTGCGCGGCCTCGAACATGTCGACCGAGATCAGCGAGGCCACCATGCCGACGGTCTTGCCCCAGCCGACGACGCCCGCGATGCGCTCCTCGTTGAGGCAGTTCTGCAGCGACACCACGTAGCCGTCCGGCGCGAGGTACTGCTTGATCATCGCCGTCGCCCATTCCGTGTCGTAGGACTTCACGGCGACGAAGGCGATGTCGATCGGCTTCTGGCGAGAGAGGTCCTGCAGCTCGGTGAGGTGCATGGTCTTGGCCTTGGTGACCGTGAACTTCTCCTCCGGCGTGACGCCGTCGAGCAACAGGCCGCGCTTGCGGATCAGCTCGATGTTCTCCGGCCACATGTCGATCAGCGTGACGTCGTGGCCGGCGTGCGCGAGATAGCCGCCGACGTAGCCGCCCAGCGCGCCGACTCCGACCACCGCGATCCGCTTGCCCATGGTTTCCTCCGTCGTGATTGTTTGGCGGGCGACCCGCTCCGGGCGGGAAAATAGCGCGTCCCGGCCCCGGCTGGCGGCATGATTCGCGGGGTCAGCCATGCCCGCGGGGCGCCGGCCGGCCGGCCGGTGGAGAATCCGGGCGCGCGGCGCCGACGCATCCGCTATAAATCCGCCCGCCCCGCGGCCGGCGCCGTCCGGACGCGGCGCGGAAACCGGCCGGCCGAAGGCCGGGAGACACCAGGGGGTTCCAATGACAGGCATCGTCCATATCCGCCGCCGCGGCCTCGTCGCCGGCGCCGGCGCGCTGCTCGCCGCGCCGTCCATCGCCCGCGCCCAGGACGCCTGGCCCAAGGGCCAGATCCGCTTCGTGGTGCCGTTTCCGCCGGGCGGCTCGACCGACCCGGTGGCGCGCATCCTCGCCGCCAAGCTGCAGGAATCTCTGGGCTGGAACATCATCGTCGACAACAAGCCGGGCGGCACCGGCGTGGTCGGCGCCAGCTTCGCCGCCAAGGCGCCGCCCGACGGCCAGACCTGGCTCGTGGTGTTCGACAACCACATCCTCAATTCGCTGTTCACGCCCGACGTGCCGTACAAGGACAGCGACCTGTTCAACGTCATGCAGATCGGCCGCACGCCGCAGGGCATCGGCTGCCATCCGGACCGGCCGTACAAGAGCTTCGCGGACGTGATCGCCGACTGCAAGAAGCGCCCCGGCAAGGTGGCGGCCAGCGTTCTCGCGGCCAGCCAGGCGCTGGTGCTGTTCAACCAGATGCAGAAGGACAACGGCTACGAGATGAACATCATCCCGTACAAGGGCGGCGGCCCGCTGCTGGCCGACGCGCTGGCGGGCCACACCGACCTGGCGATCTCGAGCCTGACGGCCATCGCGCCGCATTTCGCCGCCGGCAAGCTGCGCCCGATCGCGGTGACCAGCGACAAGCGCTCGCCGCTGCTGCCCGACGTGCCGACGCTGATCGAGCAGGGCGTCAAGGCGGCGCCGTCCTACTCGTGGTGGGGCGTCTACGCGCCCAAGGGCACGCCGAGGCCGATCGTCGACCGCATGCACGCCGAGCTGCTCAAGGCGGCGCGCAGCGCCGACGTCAGCAAGAAGTTCGTCGACCAGTTCAACATGGAGGTCCTGACCACGACGCCCGAGCAGTTCGCAGAGTTCCAGGCGAAAGAGCAGGCGATCTGGGGCAAGACCATCCGCGACAACAACCTGAAGCCGGAATAGCCGGCGGCGCCGGCGCGGCCGAACGATCGGGGACCGACGACGTGGAAAACAAGCTGAAGCTCGCCATCCTCGACGACTACCAGAAGGTCGCGCTGGCCTACGCCGACTGGGACAAGGCGCGCGCCCGCGGCGTCGAGGTGGTGGCGTTCGACCACCATCTCGGCGGCGTCGACGCCTGCGCCGCGGCGCTGGCGGATTTCGACGCCGTCATGCTGATGCGCGAGCGCCAGCCCTTCCCCAAGGCGCTGGTCGACCGTCTGCCGAAGCTGCGCTTCGCCATCCTGACAGGCGCGCGCGCGCCCAGCGTCGACATCGACGCCATGACCGCGCGCAAGATCCCGGTCTGCAACACCACGACCGGACCCAGCGGGTCGTCGACCTCGGAGCTCGCCTGGGCGCTGCTGATGGACGCCGCGCGCTTCGTCACCAAGTCGGACCGCGGCGTGCGCGCCGGCGGCTGGCACGGCGGGCTCGACATGGGCCTGATCCTCGCCGGCAAGCGGCTGGGAATCATCGGCCTGGGCAAGCTGGGCTCGAAGATGGCGCGCTACGCCAAGGCGTTCGACATGGACGTGGTGGCGTGGAGCCAGAACCTCACCGCCGAGAAGGCGGCCGAGCACGGCGCGAAGCTGGTGTCGAAGGACGAGCTGCTGGCGACCTCGGACGCCATCACCATCCACCTGATCCTCAGCGGCCGCACCCGCGGCCTGATCGGCGCCGCCGAGATCGCGCGCATGAGGAAGGGCGTCATTCTCGTGAACACGTCGCGCGGCCCGATCGTCGACGAGGCCGCCATGATCGCGGCGCTCGAGAGCCGGCACATCGGCTCGGCCGGCCTCGACGTCTACGACGTCGAGCCGCTGCCGGCCGGACACCGGCTGGCGTCGCTCGACAACGTCGTGCTGGCGCCGCATCTCGGCTACGTCGCCGAGCCGGTGTTCCGCAGCTTCTACGCCGACGGTCTCGAGGACCTGCTGGCCTGGCTCGACGGCAAACCCATCCGCGTCATGAACCCGGCGGCGCTGACATAGCCTGGAACCCCTCGCCCGCTTGCGGGAGAGGGAGGGGCCCGCGCGCAGCGCGGGAGGGTGAGGGGCCACGCACGAGGTCGGTGTCGCGGAACCAGCGTCGAGGCACCGACCGTGGCCTCGGTGTGTCGATACCCCGCGACAGCGTGTGCCCCCCTCACCCCAACCCTCTCCCGCAAAGCGGGAGAGGGGGCATGAGGATGGCGGCGACCGCGCCCCTCAATCCTTGTCGCCGGCGATCGCCGGGTAGACGAGGCCGGCCAGCGCCGCGCCGATGGCGGGCGCGACCCAGAACATCCAGAGCTGGCCCAGCGCCGCGCCGCCGGCGAACAGCGCCGGGCCGGTGCTGCGCGCGGGGTTCACCGAGGTGTTGGTGACGGGGATGCTGATGAGATGGATCAGCGTCAGGCCCAGCCCGATGGCGATCGGCGCGAAGCCGGCCGGCGCGCGCTTGTCGGTGGCGCCGAGGATGATGATCAGGAACATGAACGTCATCACGATCTCGGTGACGATCCCCGAGACCATCGAGTACTTGCCCGGCGAACGCTCGCCGAAGCCGTTCGACGCCAGCCCGTTCTTGACCACATCGAAGCCGGCCTGGCCGCTGGCGATGAGGTAGAGGCAGCCCGCGCCGATCGCCGCGCCGACGACCTGGGCCACGATGTACGGCAGCGCCTCGCCGGCCGGGAAGCGGCGGCCGACCACGAGGCCGATGGTGACGGCCGGATTGAGATGGCAGCCCGACACGTGGCCGATGGCGTAGGCCATGGTCAGCACGGTGAGGCCGAACGCGATCGACACGCCGGTCAGACCGATGCCGACCTGGGGAACGCCGCGGCGAGCACGGCGCTGCCGCAACCGCCGAGCACGAGCCAGAACGTTCCGAGGCATTCCGCCGCCAGGCGCTTCGACATGGGCATCGCTTGAATCCTTTCCCTCCGGTGTGGGCGCCGCGCGACCGGTGGCGGACATCGTCCCGCCGGGATCGGCGCGCCGCGCCGCCGGCACGATAGCACGGCCGCCATCGGGCGCCTCTGGATCGTGAGGATCGGCGCTACGCCCCGACGCCGTCGCGCAGCCGCGCCGCGAGGCGCTCGACGCCGGCGTCGAACGAGAAGCGCGTGCGCACGATCTCGTGGCCGCGGTCGGCCAGCCGCGCGCGTCCGGCGGGATCGCGCATCAGCCTCTCCAACGCGCCCGCCAACGCGACGGGATCGGCGGGCGGCACGAGGATTCCGCTGACGCCGTCCTCGATCAGCTCTGGGATCGCCGACACGGCCGTCGCCACGCAAGCGACGCCCTGGCTCTGCGCCTCCATCAGCACGTTGGGCAGGCCGTCGCGGTCGCCGTCGCCGGCGATCTTGCTGGCCAGCACGAACAGATCGGCGCGCGCGTAGGCCTCGAACACGAAGCCCTGCGCCTGCGCGCCGTGCCAGACGCAGCGATCGGCGACCCCCAGCCGCGCCGCGCGGGCCTTGAGCGCGTCGCCCAGCGGTCCGCCGCCGATATGCTCGAGCCGCCAATTCAGATCCCGCGGCAGCGCCGCCAGGGCGTCGAGCAGATCGTCGAAGCCCTTCTTCTCGACCCGCCGGCCGACCGTCAGCACCACGACGGGCGCCGCCGGATTTCCGCCGTCGCGCGGCGGCGGTGGCGCGGGGCGCGGCGGCAGGCGCGCCAGATCGAGCCCGTGGTAGATCAGTTCGACCGTGTCCGGCGATGGCGCCAGCGACGCCAGCCGGTCGCGGCCGCTGGCCGTGCACGTCACCAGCCAGCGGCACGCCGCCAGCTTCTCGGCGATCTCCCAGTCCGGCGTGGTCCAGATGTCCTTGGCGTGGGCCGAGCCGCTCCACGGCAGGCCGCGAATCATCGCGGCGTAGCGCACCACCGAGGCCGGCGTGTGCAGAAAATGGACGTGCAGCCACGCCACGTCGTCCGGCAGCTCGCGCGCCAGGACCAGCGCCTGGCCCCAGCGGCGGCCGCGGTTGGGCGTGCGGTCACGCCAGAGATCGCGCAGCCATTGCCGACGCGCCGCCGCGTAGCCCGGCAGGCGCCGTGCCGCCCACCAGCCGCGCAGCACCCTGAGCGGCTCCTGGTACAGATACTCCGGCAGGTACGACACGGCGGCGCGGATGCGGCCGTGCACGGGATGGCGCAGCTTGTCGGTGGGATGGCGCAGCGACACCAGCGACACGTCCAACCCGCGCCGCTCCAACCCCTCGATCTCCTGCGCGATGAACGTCTCCGACAGCCGCGGATAGCCCTTCAGCACGATGGCGACGGTGCGGGTCATGGCGCGGCGATGAGCGTATCACGCCGCCCCATCCCCCCTGTCATCCCGAGCGCAGCGAGGGATCCAGGGCATTTCCCGATGGAGCGGGGCCGCCCTTCCATTCCGTCATCCCGAGCGCGGCGAGGGATCTTTCCGCGGCTTAAAGATCCCTCGCTGCGCTCGGGATGACAGTGGACGTCCGGTTCGATCGATACGCGCCCCAACTGATCGTCGTCGTGGTCGACCGCGATCGTCTTCACCGCGATCCCCTCTCGCCCTTCCTGCGCTACGCGGCGGAGCGCGTCCGAGACACGGCATGAGCCGCGACGCCGATGGACAGCCGGAGAGAGCACTGACGGATGGACTACGCGTCGCCGGCCTTGCGGGCGGGCGCGGGGTCGTAGGGCACGGGATCGATCGCGCCGCCGAACGTGCCGTCGTCGACCGGCACCATCGACACCGCGCGCAGCGGCCGGTCGAGATGCTTGGCGACCAGCTTGCAGACGTTGGGGATGCCGTCGAGCAGGCCGGGGATCACGGCGGCCGAGGGCAGGCCCTGCTGCGGCAGCTGGCGTAGCGCCGTCGCCATCGTGGCGGGATCGCGCGCGTCGTCCTCCGGCAGCATCTCCAGCAGCTTCTGCTGGCGCGCGCTCTGGGCGCGGATGAACTGCTCCAACCGCGGCCGCATGCGCGGCACGATGACCGCCGGCTTGTCGAAGGACAGGATCTCGCAGAACGTGTTGTAGCCGCCCATCGCGACCACGCCGGCGGCGCCGGCCATCAGCGGTCCGAGGCTGCTCTCGAAGGTCAGCGTGCGGATCGACGGCAGGCGCAGCGCGCGCTGGCGGAACGCCTCGCGCGTGTCCGGCGCCATGAACGGGCCGAACACGATCACCGCGCCGTAGGGGATGCGCGGATCGTGCTCGTAGGCGCGCAGCACCCAGTCGACGAGCTCCTCGCCGTCGCCGCCGCCGCCGGGGGTCACGAGGATGTAGCGCCGGTCGAGGTCGCGCACGACCGCCGGCAGGCCGCGGTCGGTCGGCAGGTCGCGGCGCAGGTAGCCGGTGTAGACCATCTTGCGCTTGACGGTCTTCGACAGCGCGATGCCGGCCAGCGGATCGTTGAGCTGCGGCAGGCCGTAGATCCAGATGTCGTCGTAGAGGTCGCGCAGCGCCGGCATGACGTTCTTGCGCTTCCACTCCGGCGCCAGCAGGGCGGGCTCGTCCATCACGTCGCGCAGCCCCAGCACCAGCGGCGTGCCGCGGCGCTTCAGCGACACCAGCGTCTCGCCGACCTCGCCGCGCAGGCCCAGCGGCTCCTTGTCGACGATGAACAGGTCGGGGTCGAACAGCTCGGCGGTCTTGCGGATCAGCTTGGCCCGCATGCGCAAGGTGCGCTCGATGCCGATGTTGAGGTTGAGCGCCTCGTACTCGCCGTCGGCGCGCTTGACGACGCCGGGCACCCGCACGAAGTCGACCCGCGCCTTGAAGTCGAAACTGCCGATGATCGGCGAGCCCGACAGGATCAGCACGGAGAGGTCGTCGTCTGCCGCCACCAGCGCGTTGGCGATGGTGCGGCAGCGGCTGAGGTGGCCAAGCCCGAAACTGTCGTGGCTGTAGATCAGCACGCGTTTCGGCCGGTTCGGACCGGTCATGTCCCTAGTCTCCCCCCGGCTGGCCGGGCCCCCCAACCTTGTCCGACCACCAGACTATTCCCCAACTATTGCACGGGAATTGCGCGCATGGCGACGAAAAAACGCCCGCCGACCGGATATCGTCGCGATGGCTTTGCGGTGCCGTTTCAAGGGGTTACGGGACCCATGGTCTTGGCCCGGACGGACCCGCGACACAACGCGCCGGCCGCCAGCCGACACGGCCGGCCCGTGATCACCGAACGGAACCGCCGAGGCTGCCCGATGCGGGATCATACCATCGCGCGCGCAGCTCATCGATCCGCGAACCGGCGTCGCCGTCCAGCGCGGCCAGCCAGTCCAAATCGTCGCGTTGGCGGCGGAGTTCGCGCTGGACCAAGGGATCGCGGAGCGCACGCGCCTCGCGGTCGGCGGCGCGTGCGCCGGGGACGCCGGGGAGTGCCACCGCCATGTCGACGGTGTCGCGCGCCAGCGACGCGGCCTCCACGTCGCGGTCGATGTCGCTGTCGACGAGGTAGCGCAGCAGCAGCTCGACCGCGCCGGCGGCGTCGAGCGCGGCCGACACCAGCGGATGGTCGTGCGCCTCGGTGTCCGGCGCCGCCGCGGCGCAGCGCGCGATCCATGCCTCGGCGTCGGCAGGCGCGCCTCCTGCGACGAGCCGCGCCCACGCCGCGTCGAGGCCGCCACGCAGCGCGTCCGAACCGCCGCCGGTGGCGCGCGTGAAGGCGCGGTGGTTCGGCAGCATCCGCTCGCACAGCGCCAGCGCGAACGCGGCCCGTTTCCATTCCGCGAGGTCGCGCAGTCGACGCACCAGCGCGCCGCGATCGAACCGCATCGCCGCGCTCACCGACGTGGCGCTCCCGACGCCGTCATCCGCGGTCGATCGACGGATTGAGGTGCAGCTTCGCGACGACGGCGGTCGCCGCGGCGACGAGGGAGTCGAGGGCGATGTGATGGGCCATCGCCTCGGCGTACGACCGCGCCGCGAAGAAGCGGTCCAGCGTCTCGTTCAGACCGGCCGCGAGCGCGCCGAGCCAGACCTCGATCTCCACCACGGCGCAGTCGGTCGGCAATGTCGCGTCGAGCAGGGCGACCTGCCGCTCGGACAGATGGCCGCGCATGGCGGCGCCGTCGAATCCTACCGTGTGGCAACTGTGGAGCAACCACGAGCTGAGCGTCGACGACTTTTCGCCGATACCGAAGACCACGCAGACGGTCAGATCTAGCTCGATGTCCTCAAGGAAGTGGCGAAGCGGTTCGCCGTGTTCCGACAGCCATTCCGCGATCTTGGACGCGATCTCCCGGATGTAATGGAGTCGCTGGAGCAGATGGAGGCAATCGACCTCGGACACGTCAGCGAAGTTCTCGTGCGCCGTCAGGACGGTGGGCAGCGAGTCGTCCATGTCGGCGGTCACCCTTCCGGATTCGCGGGAGGCGCCGGCGGGTCGCGGCGGGCGCCGGGGCCGCCGCGCGCGGCCGGGCTACGACGCGGCGACGGCGGCGCGGGCGGGGCGCTTCGGGGCTGTCGCGGCGAGATGCGCCATCGCGGCCTGGGCGCCGCCGGCACGGTGCGGCACGCCGGCGATCTCGAGCCCCATCTCGACGCCGGACAGCGTGCCCATCAGCATCAGGTCGTTGAAATCGCCGAGATGGCCGATGCGGAAGATCTTGCCGGAGAGCTTCGACAGCCCCTGCCCCAGCGACATGTCGAAATTGTCGAGCACGACGCGGCGGAACGAATCGGCGTCGTGGCCGGCCGGCATCATCACGGCGGTCAGCGCGCCGCTGTGCTGCGATGGATCGGCGCAGAGGATCTCCAGGCCCCAGCCGCGCACGGCGCGGCGCGTCGCCTCGGCGTGGCGGGCGTGGCGCGCGAACACGGCGTCGAGCCCGTCCTCCAGCAGCATGTCGACGGCGGCGTCGAGGCCGTAGAGCAGGCCGGTGGCCGGCGTGTAGGGGAACCAGCCGTCGGCGTTCATCGCCAGCTGCTCGTCCCAGCTCCAGTAGGAGCGCGGCAGCTTTGCGGTCTTCGACGCCGCCATCGCCTTGGCGCTCATGGCGTTGAACGACAGGCCGGGCGGCAGCATCAGGCCCTTCTGCGAGCCGGCGACGGTGACGTCGACGCCCCACTCGTCGTGGCGGAAGTCGATCGAGCCCAGCGACGAGATGGTGTCGGCCATCAGCAGCGCGGGATGGCCGGCGGCGTCGATGGCGCGGCGCACGGCGGCGACGTCGGACACCACGCCGGTCGAGGTCTCGTTGTGCACGACGCACACCGCGCGGATCGCCTTGGCGGTATCGGCGCGCAGCGCCGCCTCGATGGTCGCGGGATCGACGCCGCGGCGCCAGTCGCCGGGGATGAACTCGGTGACGAGGCCGAGCCGCTCCGCCAGCCGCTTCCACAGGGTCGCGAAATGGCCGGTCTCGACCATCAGCACGCGGTCGCCGGGCGAGCAGGTGTTGACCAGCGCCGCCTCCCACGCGCCGGTGCCGGAACCGGGGAAGATCACCACCGGCCGCGTGGTCCGGAACACCGCCGGCAGCTTGGCCAGCAGGCCCTTCGCCATCGCCTGGAAGGCCGGTCCGCGGTGGTCGATCGTGGCCCAGTCCATGGCCCGCAGCACCCGGTCGGGGACGTTCGTCGGACCGGGTATCTGGAGGAAGTGGCGGCCGCGCTGGGCTTTTTGGAAAGTGCCGGAATCCGGGCTTTTCGCGCTCATCGACGCCTCCCGCGGAGGGTGGTTTCGGGGTTTGTATATTGTATTTTGTATACAATATACAAAATAGGCCTGATCGCCCGGTTTCCGGGCCGCAACGGAGCCTCATAGCATGGTTGGAACGAAGCCGGTCGCGCGCGGTGGATTGACGGAATCGGCGGCCCTGCGGCTGCGGGAGATGATCGTCGACGGCACCCTGCCGCCGGGCCAGAGCCTCAACGAACGGCTGCTGTGCGCCGAGCTCGGCGTGTCGCGCACGCCGCTGCGCGAGGCGCTGCGCTGGCTGGCCGGCGAGGGGCTGGTGACGATGCCGGCCAACCGCGGCGCCGTGGTGGCCGATCCCACGGCCGAGGAGCTGCGCTGCGCCTTCGACGTGCTGGGCGCGCTGGAGGGGCTGAGCGGCGAGCTGGCCTGCGTCCACGCCACGCCGCTCGACCTCGAGGCGCTGCGCGCGCTGGGCGGCACGATGCAGACCGCGTTCGAGCGCGACGACCCGCCGGCCTACGACCAGGCCTACCGCGACCTGCACGACCGGCTGGACACGGCGGCCGGCAATCCCGAGCTGACCCGCATCCGGCGCGCGCTGGAGGACCGGCTGGCCGCCGCGCGCTACCGCACCACCCGCGACCGCGCCAAGTGGCAGCGCGCGGTGGAGGACCACGCCGGCCTGGTCGAGAAGCTGGCGGCGCGCGACGCCGCCGCGGCGCGGCGCCTGCTGGTGGCGCATGTCGGGCGCGAACGCGACGCGGCGGTGTCGCGGGCGGCGACGAAGAAGCGGGCGGCGGCGTGGCGGCGGAAGAGGAAGGACGCGGCGTGAGAGGCGCCGAGTAGGAGCTGGTGGATCAGATGCACACCGACACGCCCCGTATGAGCGATCAAGAGGTTGCGGCGGCGAAGCGTCGTGATCGGAACGCGCGCGCCAGCCTCGCCATCGAAGGGTCGCACGCCACGCCGGAGCAGGACGCGATGTTCGAAGCGTTCAATGAACAGCGCATACCGCACGACGAGCGGCGGAAATTTCTCGCCCAACGGGCGCGTAGACGCGCCGCCAAGCGAGGCGAACCTTGATGTCCAGTCACGCGGAGGACCGAGAGCCGGCCCCCAAGAGAACAACCTGTGGTTGGTTGCTGGCCCTGCGATGCCCGTCTATGCGAGGATCACGCAAGTGGGTGTGTGCGCCGACGACTCGATGACGGTTTACCGGGGCGCCACGTATGCCTTGAGAAGATTTCTGGGGACGATCCGCCCCAGGGCGATCGACAACCGGCGTCGATGCCGGTAACATCCTTGGACGTCGGAGATTAGCGACTATGAACGAGCGTCCCATCGGAATCGACCTGTTCGCCGGCGCGGGCGGCATGAGCCTCGGTTTCGAGCAGGCCGGGTTCGACGTGGCCGCCGCCGTTGAAATCGACCCGATCCACGGCGCCGTCCACAAATTCAACTTCCCCGAGACAGCCGTCCTCGCCCGGTCGGTCGTCGGCCTGACCGCCGCGGAGATCCGGAAGGCGGCGAAGATCGGCGGCCGTCGCGTCGATTGCGTGTTCGGCGGGCCGCCGTGCCAGGGATTCTCGCTGATCGGGCATCGCGTGCTCGACGATCCACGCAACAGCCTCGTGCTCGAGTTCGTCCGCCTGGTCGCCGAGCTCGACGCGCGCACGTTCGTCTTCGAGAACGTCAAAGGACTCACCGTCGGGAGCCACAAGGCGTTCCTGCACGAGTTGGTCGCCACCTTCGACGGCCTGGGCTACGAGGTCCGTCTTCCGTGGCGCGTGCTCGACGCCGCGCGGTACGGCGTGCCGCAGCATCGCGAGCGCCTGATCCTGTTCGGCGCGAAGAAGGGCACGCCGCTTCCCGACTACCCCGCGCCATCGACAAATCCAGCGGGCGACAGGAAGCCCATCGCCGGCCTCCCGGTCGGACCGACCTGCCTCGACGCCATCGGCGATCTCCCGGATGCCGATCGGTACGACGCGCTGCTCGAGACCGACGGGGTGGCGCCCGACGCGTTCGGTGCGCCATCGCCGTACGCCGCCCAGTTGCGGTGTCTCGGCAACGACGCGTGGCACTTCGGATATCCGCGCGCATGGAACCCGGCCGTGCTGACGTCGAGCGCGCGCACGACGCACACCGATATCTCGCGACGGCGGTTCGCGGAGGTCGCGCCGGGAAATGTCGAACCGATCAGCCGTTTCTTCAAGCTCGCGCCGGATGGACTCTCGAACACGCTCCGCGCGGGAACCGATGGCGCCCGTGGCGCCTTCACCAGCCCGCGACCGATCCACTACGAGCACGCGCGCTGCGTGACCGTGCGCGAGATGGCCCGCCTGCACGGCTTCCCCGACTGGTTCCGCCTGCACGCCACAAAGTGGCACGGCGCGCGTCAGATCGGCAACGCGGTGCCACCGCCGCTGGCGCGAGCAATCGCGAACGGAGTGTTGGAAGGTCTAGGCATTCGACCGAAGCGGTCAAACATGCTTGTAAAGCTTGCCTCCACCGACCTTCTCTACTTCGAGATGTCGGAAGCGGCAATGTACTTCGGAGTCGAACCACTGAACGGGCGCCGTGATCGCAAGAGCGGCGCAAAAAAGAGGAAGCAGCAACAGATCGAGAATGCGCGAAGCAGCGTGCGTGCTGTCGCGTAGAGAACGCCACCGTCGACGAACGGAGCAAACTGATGGCTGTGAGCAAATTGAAGCGCTATCAAGCAATTATCGAGGACATCTTTGGGCGCCTACACAAAGGTCAGGCAGATTTCGTTTTTCATCGCGACGAGATCGGCGTCAGCGCCAAGAATGTCGACGTAAAACCACCGAAAAACTACGGTGATCTTGTTTACTATTTCAGATATCGAAAGAAGCTCCCACAATCAATCCTTGATCATCAAGCTCCAGATATGCATTGGCTTATCCTTGGAGCTGGAGACGCTATGTATCGATTCCGACAAAGTAATGTTGCATATATTTATCCAAACAAGGGGCTTCTAGTTAGGAAGATTCCAGACTCTACGCCCGAGATAATTGGTCACTATGCGCTGTCTGATGAGCAAGCTCTCCTTGCGAAGATCCGATACAATCGTCTGATTGATACCTTTCTCGGCATCACCGCGTACTCCCTGCAAAATCACCTTCGTACAAAGATTAGCAACTACGGACAAATTGAAATTGATGAGCTCTACATTGGAGTTGATGCGCGCGGTGCGCAGTACATTGTACCTGTGCAAGCCAAGGGCGGAAAAGACATTCTCGGCGTGATTCAAACGATTCAGGATACGGTGTTTTGCCAGAGTGTTCCGCGCTATGCCAATTGCGTGCTGCGACCCGTTTCGGCACAGTTCATGCCCAATGATGTCATTGCAATGTTCGAGTTGTTGTTTGACGGAAATGACGTGTCGATCGTGCGCGAGCAACACTACCGACTTACCGATGCCAGCGCGATCACAGCAACGGATCTATCGACATATAAGCTCCCATAGGCGTGTGCTCACAGTATCGCCTCATCCCGGCCACAAGAGGTAGCCGCTAGTGCATGATCGAGTTCGCCGTCGTGTCGTGGCGTGCGAGAGCCGTCGGATGCTACGAAGTCATTTGGCGACGCAACTACCCGCAAGGAATGGCGCTTGAGCGCTTCGGATGACGTCATTGCGCTGGCATCGCTATCTGCTCTTCTTACGTTTCCCGCTTTCGCGTCCTTAATTTTCCCATTCTCAGCGGCGAGGCCCCCCGCGTGACTCTCCCCCGCCGCCTCCTCACATCGGCCTCCACCCTCGCCGCCCTCCTCTGCGCCGCGCCGGCCGCCGCGCAGTACCCCGGCCCCATCGCCGTGGCGGCCGACGCCGATCTGATCGCGGTCTACAGCCAGCACGTCGAAAAACGCCTGCTGCGGCTGCGCTTCGACCGCGCCGCCGGCACCGCGGCGTTCGCGCCGTTCGGGCCGCTGGGCGCCGCCACCTTCGCGGTCGGACCCAAGGGCGCGTTCACCGTGCACGTCGCGCCGCACGCGCCGGACGACGGCACGCCGACGGCGCATCTCTTCCTGCTCGACGAGGCCGGCCGGCCGGTCGGCAAGCCCGTGCCCAGCGGCATCGGCGAGGTCGCGGGGCTGGCGGTGGCGCCGAAGGGCGACTGGGTCGCGGTCGGCAATCCGCATGGCTGGATGGCGACGTTCGCGGTCGAGGGCGGTGGCGCCGGCCGGCGGTTGCTGCCGCGGTCGGTGTTCGGCGTCTCGCCGCAGCGCGCCTACGGCTTCGGCTTCCGGCCCGAGGGCGGGCTGATGGTGGTGGCCGACGACTGGGTGGCGCGCTTCCGCGGGATGGACGGCGCGGTCCAGCGCGTGATCGACCTGAAGCCGCTCAACAAGGAGCTGACCGTCGCCCGGTACGACGAGAACGCGATGTTCAAGCTGGCCGTGGCGCCGGCCGGCGGGCGGTTCGCCATCACTTACGGCGGCGGTCCGTTCGCGACGGCGGTTTTCGACGCTGCGGGGCGGCGGGTCCAACCCAAGGGCAGGGAGCCGGCGGAGCACCACCTGCTGGCCAGCGGCGCCACCTTCACGACGTCCGGCGACGCGGTGCTGCTGTACGGCATGGAGGCGCCGGCGATCCTGCGGCTGGCGCCGCCGCTCCTCGCGAAGTTCGGCGACCAGGAGAATTACGCCAGCCACATCGTGGCGCTGGCCGGCGGACGCGGGATCGCCAGCTTTGACGGCGACGACAGGGCGACGCTGTGGTCGGGCGCCGGCAAGCGGCTGGTGGGGCCGGCGGGGTTCGAGAACTACGCGCTGGGCGAGGCGGCCGCCGGCGCCGACGACGAGGCGATCGTCGCGGCGGAGCGCGGCGGCTGGGTCGACCTGTTCACCCGGCAGGGCAAGTTCGTCCGCCGCGTCCAGACCGGCGCGGGGGGCAGCTACGGCGCCACGGCGCTGCCGGCCGACGGATCGATGGTGGCGGCGTTCGCCTCGGCGACGCTCGGGCTGGTGGCGCCGTCGGGTGCGCCGGCGTGGATCGCGGCGCATTCGCGGTACGGGCTGCAGGATTTCCACGTCGCGTTCTCGGCCGACGGGACGCGCATCGCCGCCGCCGGGCCGGGCAACGAGCTGCGGAGCTGGCCGCGGGCCGGCGGGGCGGCCGTCGCGTTCACGCTGGTCGACGGCGAGGCGAAGCCGATGCGGGTCATGGGCCTGGCGGTGTCGACCGCGGGCGACGTGATCGCGGTGGCCGACGAGCGGCCGGCGGTGTGGCTGGCGTATCCCGCCGACAAGCGCGTGGTCAGGACCGCGCTGCCGGCCGGCACGCGCAGCGTCGCGGCGCTGCCGGCGGGCGCGGGCTTCGCGGTCGGGCTGGTCGACGGCACGGTGGTGCGCGTCGGCCGCGACGGCGTCCTCGCCGGCGCGCCGCTGAAGGCGTCGGAGATCGGCGCGGTCGGGCGCATCGTCGTGGCGCCGGACGGCGGCAGCCTGATCGTGGTCGAGGGCGACGAGATCTCGGCGCGGCACCTCGACTGGGACGGCAAGGTCGTGGCCGGGCCGGTCCGGGCGACGCGGGTGGAGCGCATTCGCGCGGCGTTCTTCGAGGACGGAAAGCCGGTGCTGGTGGTGTCGCGCGACAACACCGACGCCGGCGCCGACGACTGGTTGCGCCTCGTCGACCTCGCCACGTCGGGCGCGCGCCCGGTGCGCAATTTCGAGCGGGCGAAGCCGTAGGCCGCCGGGCGGTGGCAGCGGCGTCGCGCCGCGCCTCGCCGTCATCGCGACGATCACCCTGTCATCGCGAGCACCATCCTGTCATCCCGAGCATGGCGAGGGATCCAGGAGCGGTGCCTGGATCCCTCGCCATGCTCGGGATGACATGTGGTGGTGAGACGACGGATCCGGCGGCACCCCGCCGCGACGACCCCACGCCGCCGCCGTGCCCGCCTTGTCGCAACGACCGCGCCGTCGCCACGGCCAAGCGCTGTCGTGCCAACCGCATTGTCGAACCGACCCCGCTGTCATTCCAAGCGCGGCGAGGAATCCTTCCGCCGCGGAAAGATCCCTCGCTGCGCTCGGAATGACGAATAGCTCGGAATGACGAATAGCTCGGAATGACGAATAACGCGGAATGACGAATAGTTCGGAATGACGGAGAGGCAGGGTCGGCGGAAGCGCCCCGCGTCAGAATTGCTGCTGTTGCAGCCAGGCGCAGGCCTGCTGGTTGCGGTCGAGCTGGCAGGACGTGTTCGCGCGCAGCAGCGTGACGTAATAGTTGCAGACGTTGGGATCGCCGCCGTAGCAGTTCATGCCCATCTGGTAGAGCCGGCAGGCCGTCGCGAAGCCCCGGATCTCGCACGAGTTCTTGTGGTAGGGCACGCAGTTCTCGAGCCGGCCCGTTGTGATGCACGCGGCCTCGAGGTTCTGGCTGGCGGGCGGCCGCGCGCAGGCCAGCGGCCGGCCCCACTGGTCGCGTCCGCACGGCGCCTCGGGATCGTACTGCGCCGACGCGGGGATCGACGCGAGCGCCGCGGCGAGCGCCAGCAGCACGGACAGGACGAGGCGCTGGATCGTCGCCATGTGGGCGGTCTCCCGGGATACGGGCGGGCGACGGCGTCGCGCGCGGAGGCATCGCACCACCTTCCGGGGTTCCGCTCAACCCGGATTCCGCGCGGCGGCCGACGCGCCGACAATCGTCTGGCGCCGGCCGGTGGCGCGCGGCTAGATATCCGGAGCGAAGACACGGGAGAGGCGGCGACGATGGCACTCAAGCGACGCGCGGCGGCGGCGTTCCTCGCGATCGGACTCGCCGCGGCCGGGGCCTCCGGCGGCGACGCCGGCGCGCAGGGCCCGGCCGGCGGCTTCCCGTTCGAGGCGCGCTCGTGGGGCGGCATCGTGCGGGCGGCCCCGGGCATGGGGTCGGCGGCGATCGCGACGCTGGCGGAGCGCGAGCCGATCACGGTGCTGGAGGTGTCGAACGCGCCGGACCACAACGGCAGCCCGTGGTTCAAGATCCGCTTCCGCGGCCGGACCGGCTACCACTGGGGCGGCATCATCTGCCCGATCGGCGCCAAGGTGGCGGGCACGTTCGAGGTCTGCGACTGACGGCGCCGGCGGCGGCTTGACCGTGGCGATGCTCGACTCTAAAATGAGCGAGTATTCACACGGAGATGCACAATGCCGATCACCGCCCCCACGCCGATCCTGATGTCCGGGTCCGTCGGCGGACCCGGCGCCGCCAACCGCGCCGCCGACGTGAGCGCCGTGCAGGGCAAGCTGATGGCGATCCGCGAGACCTCGAGCTGGGAGGGCGTGCCGCTGCGCGGCCAGAGCTACGCCGGGCTGGGGCCGCGCGGCGAGATCTCGCGCATGCCCACCGGCGTCTGCGACGACATCACGGTGGGCTGGATCAAGGAGTTCCAGAGCCTGTTCATGAAGACGCCGGACGGCGTGATCTCGCCCGGCGGCACGACGCACAAGTTCATGAACGGCTGGGCGCTCAGCCCGGTCAACGCCGGGGTCAACTTCAACACGCCGCAGCTCAAGACGGCGTGGATGATCCTCTCGCCGCTGCTGCCGGCGCAGAGCAAATGCACCTCGGCCTACCGCTCGGCCGCCGACCAGCAGCGCATCATCGACAACATGTGGACCGTCACCTACGCCGCCGAGCTGCGGACGCGGCTGGGGGCGCGCTACGACACGATCGGCGCCATGACCGGCGACGCGCGCTACGCGGCGATGGTCACCGAGCTGCGCGCCATCGGCCAGCAGGTGGCGCGGCCCGGCACCAGCCCGCACCAGAAGGGCAAGGCGATCGACATCGGCGGGCCGGCCGACGCCGAGCAGGTGCGGGTCGCCACCATGGTCGCCGGCGCCAATTCGACGCTCTACAACGGCACGATCCTGAAGGAGCGCAACGGCTGCGTGCACGTCGAGATCCGCTGACCGGCCCCGTCGGCGGCGGGCGCGCGCCCGCCCTCGTCCATCCCGCACGCCGCGCCAGCGGCCGAGGCGCACCGCCGGCCCGCTTCCGCCAGCCGCCGGACGCGCCCCGGCGCGCCGCCGCTTCCAGCGGCGGCTGATGATGTGGTATGTCTCCCGCAATGAAAACGTCCTAGGGGGACAACGACCATGACCACCAAGCTGGGCCGCCGCGCCGCCGTCGCCGGGGCCGCCGGCCTCCTCGCCGCCCCGGGTATCGCGCGCGCGCAGGCATGGCCCGAACGGCCGATCACCTTCCTCAATCCGTTCCCGGCCGGCGGCGGCACCGACGTGTTCGCCCGCCCGATCGCCGCCCAGCTCAGCGAGCAGCTCAAGCAGCAGGTCATCATCGACAACAAGGGCGGCGCCGGCGGCACGCTCGGCGCCTCGCTGGCGGCCAAGGCCAAGCCCGACGGCTACATGTTCTTCGTCGGCGCCACCCACCACACCATCGCGCCCAACATCTACAAGACGCTGGACTACGACCTCGAGCAGGCGTTCGAGCCGATCACCATGCTGGCGCTGGTGCCGCAGGTGGTGTCGATCAACCCCACCCGGGTGCCGGTCAAGACCATGGCCGAGTTCCTCGACTACGTGCGCAAGAACCCCGGCAAGGTGAACTACGCCTCGCCCGGCGCCGGCACCGCGCACCACTACGCCGGCGAGCTGTTCAAGCTGCTGACCAAGACCAACATCGTGCACGTGCCGTTCAAGGGCGCCGGCCCCGCGATGAACGACCTGCTGGCCGGCCAGGTCGACATGATGTTCGACGGCATGGGCACCTCGGCGTCGCAGATCAAGGCCGGCAAGCTGCGCGGCCTGGCCGTGGCGACGCAGAAGCGCGTGACCGAGTTCCCCGATATCCCGACGGCCGCCGAGGCCGGCGTGCCGGGCTGGGAGGTGGCGACGTGGTACGGGCTGTGGGCCATCAAGGGCACGCCGGCGCCGATCGTCGAGCGCATGTACACCGAGGTGGTGGCGGCGCTGAAGACCGAGAAGATGGTCCGCATCTGGACCGAGCAGTCGGCGCAGGCCGGCGGCGAGTCGCGCGCCGACTTCGCCAAGCGCATCCGCTCGGACATCGAGAAGTGGGCGCGGGTGACCAAGGAAGCCGACATCAAGGCTTAGGCCGCTCGCAGGCGGCTCCGGGGTGACCAAGGAAGCCGACATCAAGGCGTAGGCCGCCCGCAGGCGGCTCCGGGGTGACCAAGGAAGCCGACATCAAGGCTTAGGCCGCCGGACGGCGGCTCTGCGGGCGACGAAGGAAGCCGACATCAAGGCTTAGGCCGCCCGCGGGCGGCTCCGGGGTGACCAAGGAAGCCGACACCAAGGCGTAGCGGCACCGCGGCCGGGCGCGTGACCACGGACACCGATACCAGGGCGTAGCGGCGCGGGCGGACGTGGTCCGCCGGCGGCTACGCCATCGCCAGGTCGTCGCGGTGGATCAGCTCGTCGGGGCCGCGCCAGCCCAGCGCGGCCTCGATGTCGGCGCTCTTGCGGCCGGCGATGCGGCGGGCGTCCTCGGCGGCGTAGGCGACGAGACCGCGCGCCAGGGTGCGGCCGGCCTTGTCGCGCACCAGCACCGGCGCGCCGACCGCGAACTCGCCCTCGACCGCCACCACGCCGGCCGGCAGCAGGCTCTTGCCGGCGCCCAGCGCGCGCGCGGCGCCGTCGTCGACCACCAGCGCGCCGGCGGGCTTGAGCGTGCCGGCGATCCAGCGCTTGCGCGCGGCGTCGGGCTTGGCCGCCGGCAGGAACCAGGTGCAGCGCGCCGCGCCGTCGAGCAGCGCCGCCAAGGGATGCGCCGGGCGGCCGTCGACGATCGCCATGCGGCAGCCCGCCGCCATGGCGATGCGCGCCGCCATCAGCTTGGTGACCATGCCGCCGTTGCTGAGCTCGCTCTGCGCAACGCCGGCCATCGCCTCGATCTCGGGCGTGAGCTTGCGCACCTCCGGGATGAAGCGCGCGTCGGGATCGCGCCTCGGGTCGGCGCTGTAGAGCCCGTCGATGTCGGAGAACAGGACGAGCGTGTCGGCGCTGGTCATCTCGGCCACGCGCGCCGCAAGCCGGTCGTTGTCGCCGAAGCGGATCTCGGCGGTGGCGACGGTGTCGTTCTCGTTGATCACCGGCACCGCGCCCTGCTCCAGCAGCGTGGTCGTCGTGCGGCGCGCGTTGAGGTAGCGGTCGCGCGACTCGCTGTCCTCCAGCGTCAGCAGCAGCTGCGCGGCGACGATGCCGTGGCGCGCCAGCGTGCGGCTCCACGCGGCGGCGAGGTCGATCTGGCCGACGGCGGCGGCGGCCTGCTTCTGCTCCAGCCGCAGCGCGCCGCGCGGCAGCGCCAGCCGCGCGCGGCCCAGCCGGATGGCGCCGGACGACACCACGATGATCTCCGCGCCGGCGGCGCGCAGGCGCGCGACGTCGTCGGCCAGAGCGTCGAGCCAGTCCTGGCGCACCGCGCCCGACGCCTCGTCGACGATCAGCGACGAGCCGATCTTGAGGACGAGACGTCTGGCGCCGGCGAGACGCCTGTCGCCGCGCGTGGTCACGGACGCCGCCTCCCGGCGGGCGCGTTGTCGTCGACGCGGCCGGTGCGCGGCGCGAGGGGAAGCGGGCCACGCCCGGCGCGCGACGGCGAATCCGGCGACGGCACAGGTCGCGGCACATCGGCGGCGAGATGCGACGTCGGCGCCACCGAACGCACGCCGCGCGCGACCACGCGCAGCGCGGGCGGCGTATCGCGGCGCGTCGTCATCGCGACGCTCCGTCCACGGCGCGGCGCGGTGGCACCCCCCACCCCGACCCTCCCCCACAAGGGGGGAGGGAGCATGAGGTCGGGCGCGCGATCGCGCGTGCATCCACTCCTGATGTCCTGGCGACGTGGACACGATGCCCTCTTCCCCCCTCCCCCCTTGTGGGGGAGGGCCGGGGTGGGGGGTCGCGGTGCCGGCTATGAACGCGCATGGTCACGGCGAGGCTTCCTCGCGCAGCAGGGCGTCGCGCGCGGCGGGCGACTCCTTGGCGCGGCGGGTGTCGGCGATCTTGCGCAGCAGGCGCAGCACCGGCGGCAGGCCGATGCCGGTGGCGCCGGAGATCGCGTGCACCGCGCGCCGGCTGGCGCGGGCCAGCAGCGCGCGCTTGCGCTCGATCTCCTCGGGCGTCAGCGCGTCGACCTTGTTGAGCGCGAGGATCTCCTTCTTGCGCGCCAGCCCGCCGCCATAGGCCTTGAGCTCGGCGCGCACGGTGCGCCACGCGCCGACCACGTCGTCCTGGGTGGCGTCGACGAGATGCAGCAGCGCGCCGCAGCGCTCGATGTGGCCGAGGAAGCGCGTGCCCAGCCCGGCGCCCTCGCTGGCGCCCTCGATCAGGCCCGGGATGTCGGCGATCACGAACTCGCCGTCGTCGACCGTCACGACGCCGAGGTTGGGATGCAGCGTCGTGAACGGATAGGCGGCGATCTTCGGCTTGGCGCGCGAGGTGGCGGCGAGGAAGGTCGACTTGCCGGCGTTGGGCAGCCCGACCAGGCCGATGTCGGCGATCAGCTTCAGCCGCAGCCAGATCCACATCTCCTTGGCGTCGCCGCCCGGTCCGAAGCGGCGCGGCGCGCGGTTGGTCGCGGATTTGTAGCGCGTGTTGCCGGCGCCGCCCTCGCCGCCCGGCAGCAGCACGACGCGCTGGCCGATCCGCGTGAGATCGGCGAGCAGCGTCTCGCCGTCCTCGGCCAGCACCTGCGTGCCGCGCGGCAGGCGCAGGACGACGTCCTCGCCGCGGCCGCCGGTGCGGTCGCGGCCCATGCCGTGGTGCCCGCGCTCGGCCTTGAAGTGCTGGGCGTAGCGGTAGTCGATCAGCGTGTTCAGGTTGTCGACCACCTCGATCACGATGTCGCCGCCGCGCCCGCCGTCGCCGCCGTCCGGGCCGCCGAACTCGATGAATTTCTCGCGCCGGAAGCTGCACGCGCCGGCGCCGCCCGCGCCGCTGCGGACGAACACCTTGGCCTGATCGAGGAACTTCATGGCGGCGACCGGAACGGATGTGTTTGGGTGGAGACTACGCGGGACATATGGGGACTGGCGGGGCGTCGTGCCGGGCGGAGGGCCGCCCGCGTCCACAAAAAGCAAAAGGGGGAATGGCGAGCCATTCCCCCTCGTGATCCCGAAGCGCGGGGAAAGGCTATTCGGCCGCCATGGCGGCCGGGGCCGGCTGCACGCTGACGAAGACCTTGCCGCCCGACTTGGTGGCGAACTTCACCTTGCCGTCGACGAGGGCGAACAGCGTGTGGTCGCGGCCGACGCCGACGTTGACGCCGGCGGCCATCTTGGTGCCGCGCTGGCGCACCAGCACGTTGCCGGCGAGCACGGCCTGGTCGCCGAACCGCTTGACGCCGAGGCGCTTGCTCTCGGAGTCGCGGCCGTTACGCGACGAGCCGCCCGCTTTCTTGTGTGCCATGACCGATACTCCAGAATTCCAAGCCGCCGGGCGAAGGCCTCAGGCGACGATGCTCTCGATCTTGACCTTCGTCATGAGCTGACGATGGCCGTTCTTGCGCCGCGAGTTCTGGCGGCGCCGCTTCTTGAACACGAGGATGGTGCGGCCCTTGTGCTGCTCGACGATCGACGCCGTCACTTTGGCGCCGGCCACGGTCGGCGCGCCGACCTTGAGGCCGCCCTCGCCGCCAACGGCGAGCACGTCGCCGAACTCCACCGAGGTGCCGGCCTCGCCGGTCAGGCGGTCGACCAGGACCACGTCGTCGGCGGCCACGCGGTACTGCTTGCCGCCGGTGCGAATCACCGCATACATCGTCATCACCCTGTCCGGGGGCGGTCGGCGGCGCGCGAAGGCGGTGGCCGGAGTACCCCAAAAACGTTCGAAGGCGGGTCTCGGCCCGCCCTCCGTCGCGGCGCGCAATATACGCACCGCCGCCGCCGAGTCAACGCCGGCGCGGCCGCCATCGGGTGCCGCGGCCATCGCCGCCGCCAAGGCTGAAATTCGACAATTCCGTGTTGTTTCACAATCGGTTGAGACTCGCGGGGACGGGGCGTTAGGGGTCGCGAAGGCGGCGACACCCGAGGTCGCGGCGACTATACTTCCCGCCTGAGAAGCGTCGAACGAGGAGATGGCACGGGCATGGGCGGGCTGGCGGTACCTCGGCGCCCGGTGTTCGCGCGGCTCGACGGGTTCTCCGAGGCGGCGTTGAGCGCCTTCCTGCCGACGTCCTCCAGCCAACACGTCCAGATCGGACAGGGACGCCTCCGGGGCGAGATCGGGCTCCTTCCGTTGGATCGGGCCGCGATCCGGCGTGTCAATTTCACCGTCGACATGCGCTTCGCCGCGACGCTCCAGCCGGACGCCGTCAATCTGGTGTTCCCGAACCGGACGCCGGCCGGCGCGCGCGTCCTGGGCGCCCCGGTGCGGCAGGGGATGGTGCTGGCCGTCGACGCCGGCACATCCACCGACGCGCGGGTGGGCGCCGGGATCGACTGGATCGGGCTGCGGCTTCCCCGCGCCGATTTCCAGAGGGCATGGTCCGCCCTGTCGAGGCGCGATCCGCCATGGCGGAGAGGTTTCCTCGCGACGTCGCCGCCGGACGCTGCCGGCGCGGCCCTGGCCGACACGCTGGCGGCGGTGGACGCCTTCGCGCGCCGGACTCCGGCGCTGTTCGACGATCCGGTCTGGCGGCGCAACGTCGAACGGGCCGTGGCCGACCGGTATGTGACGACGCTGATGGCCGGCGTCGAAGCCGCCGCGGCGAGGCGCGAGGACGGACCGGTCGCCAACGCGATGAGCGTCGTCCGCGCGGTGGACGGCCTCCTCGACGCCGCGGCGGAACCGGCGCGCAACATCACCGGGATCTGCATCGCCCTGGGGATCGGGCGCCGGACGCTGGAACGGGCGTTCGCCGACGTCCTCGGCGTCGGGCCGAAGGAGTACCTCCAACTGCGCGCGTTGCGGGCGGCGCGCGAGGATCTGCTCGACCCCGCCGTGATCGACGAGACCGTCACGACCGTCGCGATCCGGCACGGCTTCTGGCACCTCGGCCGGTTCTCGGTGAACTACCACGCGCTTTTCGCGGAGACGCCGAGCGAGACGCGCCGGCGGACGGTCGAACGGGCGCGTCCAGCGCGGATCGCGACGTGGTTCGACATGGGGACCCCGGCGCGTGGCCGCGCCGACGCCCGCTCGCGCGGCGCCGCGCGCCGGCCCAGCGGTGAAAATCGAAGGGCGTGTCGCAGAACGGATAGCGCCCGCGCGCCACCGTCCATAGTTTCGCGCCGCGAGGTCGATGGACCGCGGCGGGATCTTCGGCCCGCGCGACCCGGCCGCGCCTTGGTGACGACGCGTCCGCGGAGACACGATGCGATATGCTGGCAAGCGGGGGATCGCGATGCTCGCCGCGATGGCGGCGGTGTCGGCGGCGCTCGACGCGCGGGCCCAGGAACCCGCCTCGCCCACGCCGCCGGGCTGGAGCGTCCGCGTCACGCCGTACCTCTGGGCCGCCGGGCTCAAGGGAAAGGTGGCCTCGACATCGCTCCTGCCGCCCAGCAAGGTGGACGCGTCGTTCAGCGACATCATGAACCATTTCGATTTCGGGATGATGATGGCGACCGAGGTGCGCTACCAGCGCTACGCCATGATCCTCGACGTCATGTACATGGATCTGGGCGCCAAGGAGTCGCGCAACGGTCCGCTCGTGCAGCAGCTCAGCGCCGATCTGCGGTCGTGGACCGTGACGGCGGCGGCGGCGTACCGCTTCTACGAGGACGAGAAGGCGATCACGGTCGACGGCTTCGTCGGCGGCCGGTTCTGGTCGCAGCGACAGGAGCTGAAGGCGGCGCCGCTATTGGCCGTGAAGACGACGGAGAGCTGGGTCGACGCCATCGTCGGCGCGACCCTGCGGATACCGGTGGGCGGCGATTTCGCGGTTCGCGGGACGTTCGACGTGGGCGCCGGCGGTTCCGACCTGACATGGCAGGCGCTGGGGACCGTGCAGTACCGGAGCGGCCGGATGACGTTCGAGGTCGGCTACCGCCATCTCTACGACAAGTACCGGAACGGCGCGTTCCTCTACAAGGCGGACATGTCGGGACCGATCGTCGGCGGCGGCTACCGCTTCTAACGGCGGCGCGGTTCCAGTACGATTCGAGGACGAGATCGGCCCGGCAGGGCATCGAGGAGGGCGGAGCATGAGCGGGAAGGCGAAGGGCGCGGAGGCGCGGTCGCGGCGCGAGTTCATGGCGTTGACGGCGGGCGTCGCGGCGCTGCCGCTGGCCGGCCTGGGACCGGTCCACGAGGCGCGGGCGCAGAGCGGCGCGCCCCCGGCGGCGCCGGCGATCGGCCGCGCGGCGTCCGCGCCCAACATCGTGTTCGTGTTCACCGACCAGGAACGCCACTTCCCGAAATGGCCGACGGGCCTGTCGCTGCCGGGCCACGAGCGCCTGATGCGCTCGGGCACGACGTTCACGTCGCACTACTGCCCGGCGACGATGTGCACGTCGTCGCGCTCGGTGCTGATCTCCGGTCTGCAGACGCCGGACAACGGCATGTTCGAGAACCTCGACGTGCCGTGGATGCGCGACCTGCCGGTGAAGAATCCGACCGTCGGCCACATGCTGCGCAAGGCCGGGTACTACACGGTGTACAAGGGCAAGTGGCACCTCTCCCGCGCGTTCCACACCGAGAAGATCGAGAAGCTCCTCACCGAGGAGATGGAGAAGTACGGCTTCGCCGACTGCTTCTCGCCCGGCGACGTCATCGGCCACACGCTGGGCGGCTACAGCTTCGACCACCTCACGACGGCGAGCGCCATCAACTGGCTGCGCACCAAGGGCCGGCCGATGGCCGACGAGGGCAAGCCGTGGTGCATGTACATGAGCCTCGTGAACCCGCACGACATCATGTACTTCAACACCGACCGGCCGGACCAGCGCGTCCAGGACAATGGCAGGTTGTTGTCGCACGCCGCCCGCGCCCCCGCCCACCAGCTCTACGCGGCGACTTGGGATCTGCCGGTCGCGCCGACCCTGAAGGAGCCGCTGGACGCGCCGGGCCGCCCGGGGGCGCACCGCGAGTTCGACCGGATCTGGGACCACGTGCTGGGCAACATCCCGCTCGAGGAGGAGCGCTGGCGGCGGTTCAACGACTACTACGTCAACTGCATCCGCGCCGTGGACCAGCAGATCGCCGATCTGCAGCGCGAGCTCGACGCGCTCAACCTGTCGCAGCGCACGATCATCGTGTTCACCTCCGACCACGGCGAGATGGCCGGCGCGCACGGGCTGCGCGGCAAGGGGCCGTTCGCCTACGAGGAGGAGCTGCACCTGCCGATGCACATCGTGCATCCCGACGTGGCGGGCGGTCAGACCTGCGCCTCGCTCACGAGCCACATCGACCTCGTGCCGACGATCCTCTCCATGGCGGGGCTGAAGCCGGAGCGCGCCGCCGAGGTCGCCGGACGCAAGCTGCCGGGCAAGGATCTGGCGCCGCTGCTGTCGCGGCCGGGCGCGCAGGGCAAGCACGCGGCGCGCGAGGCGGCGCTGTTCACCTACAGCGGGCTGGGCACCAACGACGCCGGCGCGTTCGAGTTCGCGCTGAAGGCGATGGCCGCCGGCAAGAACGCGATGGAGGAAGCCAAGCGGACCGGATTCAAGCCGGACCTCAAGAAGCGCGGCACGGTGCGCAGCGCGTTCGACGGCCGCTATCGCTTCACCCGGTACTTCGCGCCGGTCGAGCGCAACCGGCCGACCACGATCGACGAGCTGTTCCGGCACAACGACGTCGAGCTGTTCGACCACCAGACCGACCCCGGCGAGACCCGCAACCTTGGCGCTGGACCGCGCCGCCAACGCCGGCGCGATCATGGCGATGAACGCCAAGCTCGAGGCCGTGATCAAGGACGAGATCGGCGTCGACGACGGGCGCGAGATGCCGGACATCCCCAACATCACGTGGGGCATCTCCAAGGTCGACCTGTAGGCGCCGGCCGGCGCGCGGGGGCGGCGGTCGCGGACGCGGCCGGCACCCCGCGCCGAGCCCTTGCCCGGCCGGCGGGCCGTCTATATAACCCGCTCGCCGTCGACGAACCCGGTGTCTGTCCCGTCAGGGATCCCGGAGGGGTGCCAGAGTGGTCGATTGGGACAGTCTCGAAAACTGTTGTGCTCGCAAGGGTACCGTGGGTTCGAATCCCACCCCCTCCGCCATCCGCCGCGCCGCCATCGATCCGTAGCGGGCCCGCGATGGAAACCTTCGCCGTCCTGATCGCCGTGTTCGGCGTGTTCTTCCCGGCGCTGATCCTGCCGGGACCGGATTTCGTCGCCGTGGTGCGCGCCTCGATGACGCGCGGCACGGCGGCCGGGCTGCTGACGACCATCGGCGTGTCGACCGGCCTGGGATTCTACGCGACGCTGAGCCTGCTGGGCCTGTCGGCGATCCTCGTCGAATACCAGTGGCTGACCTGGGCGGTGCGCGTGCTGGGCGGCGGCTACCTGGTCTATCTCGGCATCAAGCTGGTGCGCGCCAAGCCCGCCGTCATCGAGATCGACGTCGATCCCGCGGCGGCGGGCGCGCGCGGATGCGCGGGGGCAATTCGCTACTGTTCGGCTTCCTCGTCACGCTGACCACTCCCAAGGCGATCGTGCTGTTCGCCTGCGTGTTCGCGACGGCGGTTCCGGCCGGACCCGCGGATTAGATCCCCGCCGCCTTGTACTTGTCGAAGCGGACCCGGATGCCGTGCTGGTAGGCAGAGGACGGCGCGTTGAACCAGCCTTTGTTCCGACCCATCACCTGATCGCTCAAGGCGTTGGCATAGGCCTCGGGCTGGCCGGCATGCATGAAGGGCAGGGCGGCGGCAAAATGCGCCACGGTACCGATGAACAGCTTGGCGCCGGACTCCAGACTTTCGCTCGAACGGAAGCAGGCGATTTGCCAGACCCGCAGCTTGCCTGGGCCGGCCAAGTTCTTGTCAGTGTCGAAAAAGGCGAGCGGATTGCCCGGCCGCAGCCGCTTTTGCGCCGCGACATAGGCCTCCGCCTCCTTCTCCGGCATGTCATCCGGCGTCTGCATGCGGTAGTGCCACTCGCTTTCCGGCCGCGCCGTCTTGATGCCGGCCAGGTTCCAGTTGTGGCAGGCCTGGCCATCGACCCCCTTGAAGGTCTCGACACCCCATTGGCCCAACAGCACGCAGACCGCGTCCTGCGAAGCCGGTCCCTTCATGTACCCTGCGCCCCAGACGCGGCGGATGGCGGCGGCGACGTCCTTGGCCGTGGCCGGCGTGTGCAACCGGGCCTTCTCGAACGGCTCCAGCGGCTTGGGCGCGCGTCCGCGTTTTGTCTCGTCGAGCTTGGCGCCCTCGACCTCCGCCTCCCGCGGCGTGCGCGAGAAGTGCAGCAGTTCGTCGACCATGACGTGCTCCCATACCGGCCGCGATTCCCATCGCGACGCGGGCGGCATGGTCTGCCGGATCGAGGGACTGCGCAAGCAGCAGCGCCTGGACCGGCGGAAGAAGGACCAGACCGAGAAGCGTCCGGGCGTCGACAAGGACCAGGACGGCCCGGAGGGCGACCAAAGCGACCGCGAGTAGCGCATCGCGCCGGCCCTCCCAGCCGCCGTCACTAGCGCGGCCAGGAGGGCCGGTAACGCCCTTGGGCCGCGGACCCAATCCGCCGCGACCATGCTTCGCGCGCGGGGCGTGGCGCGATGTCGTGCGCCGCGGCAGAATGACGGGACGGCGCGACGCGCCGCGTTCCACCCCCTCGCGGACCGACCATGGAAACCTTCGCCGTCCTGATCGCCGTGTTCGGCGTGTTCATCCCGGCGCTGATCCTGCCGGGGCCGGATTTCGTCGCGGTGGTGCGCGCCTCGATGACGCGCGGCACGACGGCCGGGCTGCTGACGACCATCGGCGTGTCGGCCGGGCTGGGATTCTACGCGACGCTGAGCCTGCTGGGGCTGTCGGCGATCCTCGTCGAATACCAGTGGCTGACCTGGGCGGTGCGCGTGCTGGGCGGCGGCTATCTGATCTATCTCGGCATCAAGCTGGTGCGCGCCAAGCCCGCCGTCATCGAGATCGACGTGGCGGGCGACGGCGCGGCGCGCCGGCCGGCCGGCAACGCGCTGCTGTTCGGCTTCCTCGTCACGCTGACCAACCCCAAGGCGATCGTGCTGTTCGCCAGCGTGTTCGCGACGGCGGTGACGCCGGCGACGCCGGGCTGGTTGATGGCGCTGATGATCGGGCTGGTCGTCGCCAGCGCGCTGGTCTGGTACGCGATCGTGTCGCTGTTCATGTCGTCGGCGCCGGTGGTGCGGCGGTTCGCGGACGCGCGCCACTGGATCGAGCGCGCCGCCGGCGTCTGCTTCATCGCCATCGGCGGGCGGATCCTGATGGACGCGAGGAATCCGGTGGCGCCGTAGGTGCGCGCGGCGCGCGTGACGGATCGGATCTCGGCTCTTGTAGCGATCGCTACATTTCTGTAGATGACCTGTAGCACTCGCTACAAGAGGACACCTCATGCCCGATCCGACGACTATCGCCGCCCGCCTGCCGCTGCGGCCCGCGCAGCTCGCGGCGCTGGCCGCCCTCGGCGTCGCGTTCTGGTTGGCCGGCGCCCTGACGTGCCGCGTCCTCGGCCCCATGGGCGTCTACGAAGGTCTCGCCCGGATCGTCCTCTACGCGCTCGTCGTGCCCGGCACGGTGCCGTTGATCCTGGTCGCCCGGCGCGCGGCGAAACTGGAACCGGATCGGATCGCGCTCGGCGTCGCCGTCATGACCGCGGTGGCGACGCTGCTCGACGGCGTGGCGCTGGCCTGGTTCCCGGCGCTGTATGGCGCGGACCTCCCTCAGGTGGCCGGCGCGGGCGCCGTGATCCTCTGGGGCGGCGGCGTCGGATTGGCGCTGGGCTGCGTCATGAACAGGACGACGCGCTCATGACCTCCGGCGCGGCGGCAACGCCGCGTCGCAGACGTCGCCAAGGCCGAGGCTGTTGAGCAGGACCATGCCCTCCAGCATGACGAACAGCCGGGCCGCGTCGGCCGCGCGCTGGCGCGGCGTGGCGCTGTCGAGCTGGGCGGCGCCCCACGCGAGGAAGCCGCGCCCCAGCCGCTCGCCGATGGCGCGGTGGAACGGATCGCCGCGGGCCGCCAGGGCGGCGACCTCCAGCCACAGCCGCATGTAGGGCCGCATGGCGTCGGCCAGCAGGATCCGGCGTAGCCGCGGCAGCAGCCGGTCGAACGGCAGCGGCGCCGGCGCGGCGGCGGCGTCGAGCACCGCGACCAGGCGCTGCGATATCCGCTCGAGCGCGGCGGCGACGATCTCCGTCTTGTCCTTGAAATAGTAGAGCAGCATGCGGTCGCTCGTGCCGGCGGCGTCGGCCAGCGGCCGCAGGCTGGACGCCGACAGGCCCTCGGCCAGCACGAAATCGGCGAGCCGGTCGACGATGGCGGCGCGGCGGTCTTCGGATTTGTTCACGGTCGGACCGGCCGGATTCAGGGGTGGATCAAGGGCCTCTCATTTCGCATGGATATCCACCGCCGCGGAAGCCGGTCGCGCACCATGCCCGGCTGGACTCCAGCGGATCAGGGCCGCAAGAAGTCGGGACGCCGGTGGTTCGGCGCGCGGGGACGACCGAGATGTCGATCAGGACGCTGATGGCCCTCCTCCTCGCGCTGGCCGCGTCCGTCGCGGCGCCGGCGGCGGCGGAGACGTTGCCGCCGGTCGAGACGCTCAAGGCGCGGATCGGCGCGGCGCCATCCGTGGTGCGCGTGTACGAGCCGCATCTGTCGACGGCGGCGGCGCCGGTCGCGGTCGCGTACGTCGGCTATCCGGCGGAACTCGTGCTGGCGGCGCTGTTCGGCGCGGAATGGCGGAGCAAGGCGGCGACGATCGAGTTCCACGCGCTGGACGGCTACGTCTCGCGGGTGCCGGCGGCGCGGTTCGCCCCGGGCAAGGCGTTCATCGTGTTCGCGCGCGCTGACGGGCGGCCGTTCACGGTCGACAACGTCGCCCAGAACGAGCGCGACGTGCCGCTGGGCCCCTACTACCTCGTGTGGGAGAACGTCGCCGACGCCGCGGCGCGCGCGGAGGGCGCGCGCCACTGGCCGTACCAGGTGACGGAGATCGTGCCATCGACGGCGTCGGATTCGGTGCTGACGCCGCCGGGACTCGATCCGCGGCTGCGCGGCGGCGCCGCGCTGGCGGCGACGCATTGCCTGAGCTGCCACCAGGTCAACGGCTATGGCGGGCGCAAATTCCCCGCCAACCTCGCGGAGATCGCCAGGGCGATGGAGGAGCCGGATTTCACCGCCTGGCTGCTGGCGCCGTCGTCGCGGCGCAAGGACACCACCATGCCGGCGCTGGCGCCGCGCCTGCCCGAGGCCGAGCGCCGGCGCGTGGCGCGGGCGCTGTTCGAGTATCTGCGGGGCGTGCCTGTGGTGGAGTGAGGGCTACGGCGACAACCTATGCCGTGTCTCGCGTCGCTTCTTCATCGCGGTCGCCGGACGACGGAGTGGACACTGTGTCGATGAACGCTTGATCTTCGGCCCCGTGGGCACTGGCCGCCACCGCCAGTGACTGGCGATGGGCCTCGGCGCGGAAGCCGGGCGCCCGGACGTCCGGCACCCAGATCTCAACGGGTCGCAAACCCTGACTACGCAAGCGCGCTCGCGACGTCCGCGTCGTCGGACAAGATGGATTTCGGATCGATTTCGAAATCATGCTGGCCTCCTACGAGGTAGCTCCATCGCTCGGAGACTGCGCCGTCCTGTAGAACGGCTTCCGCCCCCGCACCGGATCGAGCAGCGACCAGTCGCCCTGCTCGACCTCGTGGCCCTTGGGGAAGGGCGGGCGCGGCTCCATGTCGAGCGAGCGCATCACGCGGTCGTCGCGGTAGTAGCAGAGCAGCACCACGCGCGTGAGCGCCGCCACCGGCGCGCCGCGCTCCCCGCGCAGCGCCTCGGCGGCGTCCTTGCGGGCCGGCGGATCGAGATCGGCGAAGCGCCGGCCGCCGGCCAGCTCCACCAGCCGCGCCAGCGCGCGCCTGATGTCGTCGCGGTCGCGCTCGAGGCTGCGGACGATGTCGGCGAAGATGAGATCGTCGTCGGCGCCGGGCACGCCGTAGCGGGCGCTGGCCGGGATGATGGCGGCCGATATGGCGCGCAGATCGCGGATCTCGTCGTCGGTGAGGCCGTGGCCGGCGTCGGTCGGGGTGGCGGTCATGGCTGATGGCCTCAATCGAACAGATCGGCGAGACGGCGCTTGATCTGATCGGCGATGTAGAGCGCCAGCGCCTGGATCGTCGAGGTCGGATTGACGCCGCCCGAGGTCACCCAGATGCTGCCGTCGACGATGAACAGGTTCTTCACGTCGTGGCTGCGGCCCCATTCGTTGACCACGGAGCGCTCCGGGTCGACGCCCATGCGCGCGGTGCCCAGCAGGTGCCAGCCGCCGTTGAGGATCGGGCTCTCGACGCCGATGTTGGTGGCGCCGGCCTCGGCCAGGATCTCCTTCGCCCGCGCGATACCGTGGTCCATCATGCGCAGGCTGTTGGCGCCGAGCGTGTAGTCGATCCTCGGCGCGGGGATGCCGTGGGAGTCCTTCAGCGCGGGATCGAGGGTGACGCGGTTGTGCGCCTCCGGCAGGTCCTCGCAGATCGCCGACAATCCGATGCGGTGGTGCAGCAGGCGGCGGTAGGTCGCGTGGTGGTCATCGCCCCACGGCAGACGGCCATGCGACATGCTGTTGATCGCCTCGAGGATGGCGGCGTAGCCGCGGCCGAACTGGAAGGTGTAGCCGCGCACGAAGTCCCGGCCGGGATCGGTCTCGTAGAACTCCTGGCTCCACAGGCACAGCGGCGGGCCCTTGTTGCCGTCGAGCGGCTCGTCGACGTAGCCGTGCACGTTGGCGTAGGGGTGGAACATCAGGTTGCGGCCGACCAGGTCGCTCGAATTGGCGATGCCCCGCGGGAATTTGCCGGAGGTCGAGTTGAGCATCAGCCTCGGGGTGCCGACGCCGTTGCAGGCCATGATCACGATCTCGGCCGGCTGGAACACCTCCTTGCCGTCGGGATCGTAGTAGACCGCCCCGGTGGCCATGCCGTCGGGACCGACCGTGATCTCGCGCACGCGGCAATGGGTGCGCAGCTCGACGCCGGCGCGGATCGCCAGCGGCCAGTAGGTGATGTCGGTGCTGGCCTTGGCGCCCTGGGCGCAGCCCGGCGTGCAGTGGCCGAGGTTCACGCACCTGGCGCGGCCCTCGTAGTCGACGGTGGCGATCGTGCTGTCGCTCGGCCACCAGTGCCAGCCCAGCCGGTTCATCGCGCGGCCGAAGCGCTGGCCGGATTTGCCGAGGGGCAGCGGCGGCATCGGCGGGGATTTCGGCGGATAGGCGGGATCGCCGGCCAGGCCGGAGACGCCCATCATGCGGTCGTTCTCGGCCCAGAACGGCTCCAGCGTGGCGTAGTCGACCGGCCAGTCGTCGGCGACGCCGTCGAGCGTGCGGACCTTGAAGTCCGACGGCTTCAGGCGCGGGAAGTGCGCCGTGTACATGATCGTGCCGCCGCCGACGCCGTTGAAGTTCACGACCTTGATCGGCGAGTTGTCGTCGTTGATCGGATAGTCGGTCGGCCGCGCGCGCCGGTTGGGATTGGTGGCGAAGTCGCTGAACAGGCGGGCCTCCCAGTCCCGGCCGTTGCTGGGATAGTCCGTCGGCTTCACCCAGCCGCCCTGCTCGAGGCAGACGATGCGCATCCTCGTCTCGGCCAGGCTCCATGCCACGGCGGCGCCGGACGCGCCGGACCCCACGATCAACACGTCGACCTTGTCGAGCATCGCGTTCCCTCTCCCCTCCGCTGGCGCCGCCGTCAGCACAATCCATCGCGGGCCGCGTGTAAAGCGAGAGGAAGCCGTGCGCGCGGCCGGGAGAAGCGCCTCGGCCCAGCCCTGTCCCCGCCCATACGGAGAGAGGGAGCGGGCTCGCGCCAAGCGCCGCTGAACTCCTCGCCCCGCGAAGGCGGGGAGAGGAAGGGGCCCATCGCGCAGCGATGGGAAGGTGAGGGGCTTCGCGGCATCCGGAAGGCGCGCCGCCGTTCGAATCAAGGGAACTCGCGGTCCAGCGGAAGCCCCTCACCCCGACCCTCTGCCCGCCTTCGCGGGGCGAGGGGGGCATGAGGCGTTCGGCGCTGGCGTTCGCGGCGGCGCGACCCTACCGTGGCGGGGCACATCCGATTCCAGATCCGAAGGACGACCGCCCGTGACCAACCGCGCCCATGTCCTGCTGTGGACCGACAATCCCGCGCCCTACGTCGAGGCCGCCAAAGCGGCGGGGCTGGCCGACCGCGTCGCCTTCGACACGCTGCCGCGCAAGGAGCGGCCCTCGCCCGAGCAGCTCGCGCGCACCGAGGCGCTGATGGCCGGCGCCGTGCCGCCGGGCACGCTGGGCGCGATGCCGAAGCTGCGCTGGGCGCAGGCGATGACCGCCGGCGTCGAGGGCTGGATGGCCCTGCCCGACCTGCCGGCGGGTCTGGCGCTGACCTGCGCCAGGGGCACGCATCTGGAGTCGATGCCGGAGAACATCCTCGGCGCGCTGTTCCACGTCGCCAAGCCGTACGCGCTCGCGGCCGAGAACCAGAAGACGTCGAATTGGGTCCATACCGTGGCGCAGCCGTTGACCGGCAAGACCCTGGGCATCCTCGGACTGGGCGCGATCGGCGCCGAGGTGGCGCGGCTGGCGTCGGCGCTGGGCATGCGCGTGATCGGCACCAGGCGGCAACCCGCCGCCGTCGCCAACGTCGCCGAGGTGTTCCCGCCGTCGCGCACCGACGACGTGCTGGCGGCGTCGGACTACGTGCTGCTGCTGCTGCCGGCGACGCCGGAGACCGACAATTTCATCGACGCGAAGCGGCTCGCGAAGATGAAACCCGGCGCGTGGCTGCTGAATTTCGGCCGCGGCCACACCATCAAGGACGACGACCTGATCGCGGCGGTGAAGGCCGGGACCATCGCCGGCGCGGTGCTGGACGTGTTCCGCCAGGAGCCGCTGCCGGCCGAGCACGCGTTCTGGACCACGCCGGGCATCCTGGTGCTGCCGCATATCGGCGGCCCGCACCCGCGGCGCGACAAGTTCGTCGCCAAGCTGTTCGTCGACAATCTCGGCCGCTTCCTCGACGGCAGACCGCTGGCCGAGCTGGTCGACCGCGCCAAGGGGTATTGAGGCGGCGCGGCTCACTGTCATCCCGAGCGCAGCGAGCAACCGTGGTCGAAGTCAAGCGGCGAGGCGGGGCGTCCACGGGATGTCGTCGCGGATCATGGCGTTGAGGGTGACGACGATCTTTCGGGCGCAGGCCATGCAGACGAGCTGGAAGGGCTTGCCGTCGGCGCGGAGCCGCTCGGCGAAGGCCTTGATGTCGGGGTTGAAGCGCATGGCGTTGAGGGCGGCCATGTGGAGGACCTCGACGAGACCGTCGCGGCCGCCGCGGACGGTGGCGCGGGCGCGGCCGGCGCCGCTCCTGCGGTCGGTGCGGGCGGTGCCGGCGAGATGGGCGGCCTGCCGGCGGGTCAGGAGCCGAGCTCGGGCAGCACGGCGAGCACGCTGGCGGCGAGCACCGGGCCGACGCCGCACATCGAGCGCATGAGGAGGCCTTGCGGCGGCATTCGCCGTCGGCCCTCGATCGCGGCGGCGATGTCGGCGTCGAGGGCCTTGAGGCGGCCCTCCAGGCCGGCGCGGTGCGCGAGGACGAGTTCGCGCAACGCCGGCTCGCGCAGGTGCTCGAGCTGGTTGCGTGCGTCGTCGACGGCCTTGCGCAGCATCGCGCGCACGCGCAGGAACTCGGCCAGGCGGCGCGCCCCGGGCGGCCGGCGGACGACGCCGGCCTCGGGGAAGTGCCGGGTGAAGAGGGCGATCACCCGGGCGTCGATCGGATCGGTCTTGGCCAGCACGCCGGCGGCCTCGGCGAAGCGCCGCACGCGGCGCGGGTTGAGCAGGTGGATCCGCCAGTCGCCGTCGGCGAGGCCGTCCAGCACCTCCTGCTCGTACCCGCCGCTGGCCTCCAAGGCGATGTCCGTGACGCCCGCCCCGGCAGCGCCCGCGCAGCGCCGCCAAGCCGCGCCCGTCGCGCGGCACCACGAAGGCGCCGCCATCCGGCATGACGACGTCGAGCTTCGCCTTGCTGACGTCGATGCCGGCCACTGCTATCGTCGTGTCCATCTTCGTGACCCCATCTTGCATGCGGTTTGCGACCAGCCAACCGTTCGGGCTTTGCGAAGAAGGCGACGCGCGCACCATGCTCGCTGTCGGGGTCCCTGGGGGCCGCCGGATATCCGTCGGGCTACGCGCCGCCGACGCGCGCCGGGGGTGGCCACCCCCGGCGCGCGTCACCGCCACTCTGGCATCGCCAGCGAGGCGGAAACACCATGCAAGGGATCCAGGGTCGGCGCCTGGATCCCTCGCTGCGCTCGGGATGACAGGTGGGACTGTGGCGACGACGCGTCCGCGTCGCGGCGCGGGAGCTGATGGTGAGCGCGGCAAACGCGGAGCGGAAGAACTACCAGCGGAGGGAACGACATCATGGAACCGGGCAAGAGACTGGTCGGCAAGGTCGCGATCGTCACGGGCGGCGCGTCGGGCATCGGCGCGGCCACGGCGCGGCTGTTCGCGCGCCACGGCGCGGCCGTGCTGCTGACCGACAGCAACGCCGCGGCGGGCGCGCGCGTCGCCGAGGAGATCGAGGCCGCCGGCGGCACCGCCAGCTTCGCGGCGCAGGACGTGCGCGACGAGGCGCGGTGGGCGGAGATCGCGACGCGCGCGGTCGACACCTACGGGCGGCTCGACATCCTCTGCAACATCGCCGGCATCTCCGGCCGCGATCCGAAGCTGAACATCCAGGTGAGCGTCACGGCGGGGCCGCGGCTAGCCGACCAGACGCTGGAGCAGTGGAACCGCGTGATGGAGATCAACGCCACCGGCGTGTTCCTCGGCACCAAGGCGGCGATCCCGGAGATGCAGCGCTCCGGCGGCGGCTCGATCATCAACATCTCGTCGATCTGCGGCATCGTCGGCTCGCACGCCAACGCCGCCTACCACGCCTCGAAGGGCGCGGTGCGCATCTTCTCGAAGGCGGCGGCGATCCAGTACGCGCCGGACCGGATCCGCGTGAACTCCGTGCATCCCGGCTTCGTCGACACGCCGATGACGCAGCCCGGCCACGCCAATCCGGAGGTGGCGGCGCAACGGCTGGCGGCCACGCCGCTGGGCCGCTTCGGCACGCCCGAGGACATCGCGGCGGGCTGCCTCTACCTCGCGTCCGACGATTCGTCCTGGGTCACCGGCAGCGAGCTGGTGATCGACGGCGGCATGACGGCGAACTAGCGGACGCCGCGGCCGGACCAGTCCACACTGTCATCCCGAGCGCAGCGAGGGATCTTTAGGTCGTCGAAAGATCCCTCGCTGCGCTCGGAATGACGGGCGGTCGCGGTGGCACCTCGTGGCGCCCGCTCGCTCCGCGCCCGCGACGCTACTTGTCGGCCATCGACGTCACCGCGCCCGGCGTGGCGGTGCGGCCGCCGTCGACGACGTACTGCGCGCCGGTGATGTTGGCGGCGAGGTCGGAGCACAGGAACAGCACGACGTTCGCCACCTCCTCCGAGGTGCCGTAGCGACCCAGCGGGATGCTGGACTGGTAGCGCGCCGAGACCTTGTCGGGCTGGCCGGGATCGAGCTGGGCCTCGAGCGAATGGATCATGCGCGTGTCGATCGGGCCGGGGCACACGGCGTTGACGCGGATGCCCTGGCGCGCGACCTCGCCCGAGGCGGTCTTGGTCAGGCCGATGACGGCGTGCTTGGACGCGACGTAGGCCGGCATGCCGGGCGAGCCGATCAGGCCGGCGATCGAGGCGGTGTTGACGATGGCGCCGCCGCCGCCGCGCGCCAGCATGTGCTGGAGCACGTACTTCATGCCGAGGAACACGCCGCGGACGTTGATCGCGATGATCTGGTCGAACATCGCCTCGTCGCATTCCGCCACCGGCGCGACCTTGCCCTCGATGCCGGCGTTGTTGTGGAAGCAGTCGATCCGGCCGTAGGCGTCGATGGCGGCCTTGACGTAGGCGCGCGTCGCCGCGGCGTCTGTGACGTCGGCCTCGACGAACAACGCCTCGCCGCCGTTCTGGCGCACGATGCCGGCGGTCGCCTCGCCGCCGGTGCGGTCGCGGTCGACCACCACCACTTTCGCGCCGCGCGACGCGAAGCCCAGGCTGCTGGCGCGCCCGATGCCGTTGCCGCCGCCGGTGACCAGCGCGACCTTGTCCTTGAAATCCATGCGGTGTTCCCTCCCGTCCGCGTGCCGATTGGCGACGATCCAATCACATGGCGGCGGGCCGGGCCACCCGCCCGGCGCGGCGTCGGGCGGCGCGACCGCGACGTCGAAGGTCGCCCGACGCAAGCGGTGCGTTGTCGCCGCGTGGAGTTGCCGCCGCCATTGACAGCCGGCGGCGGCGATCCGACGGTGCGACGAGGCGATCGACTGTCCGCGCATCGATGGATAGCGAAAGGCGCGGCGGTCCAACGGCCGCGCGGGAGGCGGGAATGAGGATCATGGTCGCGGGCGTGTTCGCCATGGTTGTCGCCGCCAGCGCGACGCAGGCGCAGATCAAGGAGGAGCGCGTCCATTTCGCGCCGGGCGCGAGCTCGGCGCGCGTCAACGGCACCCTCCACGGCGACCTGACGATCGACTACAGGCTCGGCGCGAAGGCCGGGCAGACGATGGTCGTCGAGTTCAAGCCGGCCAATCCGATGGCCTACTTCAACGTCCTGCCGCCGGGCAGCGCCGGCGAGGCCATCTTCATCGGCTCCAGCGCCGGCAACCGCTTCGAGGGAAAGCTGCCGGCGGACGGCGACTACACGCTCAGGGTCTATTTGATCCGCGCCGCGGCGCGCCGCGGCGAGACCTCCGCCTACACGCTTGACGTCTCGATCCGGAGCGCCGGCGCGGCGGCCGCGCCGGCGCTCGATCCGAAGGCGGCCGACGCGATCTCGCGCGCGGGCGCCGGCCGGTTCGACGCGACAAGCGAGATTCCCTGCGCCCAGAACAAGGGCCAGCCGACGACGCGGTGCAAGACCGGCGTGGCCCGCGCCGGCGGCGGAACCGCCACCGTCGTGGTGACGCTCCCGGACGGCCGCAAGCGCATGATCTTCTTCGAGAAGGGCGCGCCGACAGGGTCCGACAGCAGCCAGGCGGACGGCGCCGGCGCGCTGACGGGACGCAAGGAGAGCGATCTGCACTTCATCCGGATCGGCGATGAGCGCTACGAAATCCCGGACGCGGTGATCTTCGGCGGTTAGACGGCACTCCCGACCACTCGCGCCGGCGACGACGGAGCGACGCGATGATCAGGCGACTGCTGGCATCCGCCGTCTGCGCCTCGATCTGCGCCTGCGCGGCCCCGTCGACCGGCCAGGACGGCCAGCCCCTCGCCGGCACGACCTGGCGGCTGCGCGCCATCCAGTCGATGGACGACGCGCAGGGCACCACGCGCGTCGCCGATCCGTCGCGCCTGACGGTGGCGTTCATGGCCGACGGCCGCGCGGCGCTGCGGCTGGACTGCAACCGCGGCGCGGCCGGCTGGCGCGCCACGCCGTCGGCCGCCGGCGATTCCGGCACGCTCGAGTTCGGCGCCATCGCCGCGACGCGCGCGATGTGTCCGCCGCCGTCGCTGGGCGACCGCCTCGCGCGGGACCTCGCCTATGTGAGGAGCTACCGGCTGAAGGACGGCCTGCTGTTCATGTCGCTGATGGCCGACCGCGGCATCCTGGAGTGGGAGCCGGTACGCGACTAGGCGGCGCGCTCATGGCGCGCCGGGCAGCCGGCGGATGGATCGCCAATGTCCCCCTTGCCGCCGCAAGCCGCGTCGGCGCGCGTATCAGGAGGGTCGGAAGGGGGTTCGCGCACCGCGGCCGCGCGCGCAGTCCGCGATCGCTCATTGGATCAGCTCGTCGACCCGCCGCTGGAAGGATTCCGGGATGGTCAACCCGATCGCCGCGGCGGCCTTGAGGTTGACCACCAGCGAGAATTTCGTCGGCTGTTCGACCGGAAGGTCGGCGGGCTTGGCGCCCTTCAGGATACGGTCGACGTAGGTGGCGGCGCGCCCATGGAGATCGGCGACGTTCGGCTCGTAGGCCATCAGGCCGCCGGCGTCGGTGACCTGGATCCGGTTGGGGTACATCGCCGGCAACCGGTGGCGCGCCGCGAGTCCGGTCACCCGCGCGCGGTTGACGACGAATATCGCCGCGACCGTCACGAGGAGCGCGTCGACGCGCTCCCGGGCCCCGGAGTCGAACGCGCCCGGCAGGTCGTCGACCGATTTGATGTCCTGGACGCGCAGCGTCACGCCCAGCGATCGGGCCGAGTCCTCCAGCGCGTTCACCTGCAACCGCGCGATCGGGTCGGCGAGGTACGCCAGCACGAGCACGCGCGAGATTCCGGGCACGGCCTCCTTCAGCAACGCGAGCCGCTTGGCCGCGAGGTCGGACGTCATCTGCGACAGGCCGGTGACGTTCCCCCCGGGTTTGGCGAGGCTGTCCACGAGCCCGGTTCCGACCGGATCCCCGAGTTGAAGCATGACGATCGGGACGGTGGGGGTCGCATCCTTCGCGGCCTGGGCTCCCGGGGTGGTGCTGACGGCGATGATGTCCGCCTCGCGGCGCAGACATTCGGCGGCGAGCGCCGGAAATCGCTCGTCGCGTCCCTCGGCGGAGGCGTAGTCGATGGCGATTGTCCGACCGTCCACGTAACCAAGGTCGCTCAGCGCCCGGAAGAACGCGTCGAACCGCGTCGTCCGCATCGTGCCTGGATCGAGCGTGAGGAAGCAGAGCCGCGGGACGCTCCCGGACCGTTGCGCGCGCGCCGCGAGCGGCCAGCCCGCGGCGGCGCCAAGCAGCGCGACGACTTTCCGGCGTTTCATGGGCCTTCCCTCGCGTCCGAGGCCCTCACCTTACCACGCCGCCGGCCGGCGCGGCGCGATTGACACCCCGCCCCGCGGATGTTGCCCTGAGGCGTCGGCGGGGGGACCATGGCGCAGACGCAATCGCTTCTCGGGGCGTTCGCCCTGCTCGGCCTGTGCTGGCTGCTGTCGGAGAACCGCTGCGCCGTGCGCTGGCGCGACGCCGCCATCGGCCTGGCGATCACCTTCGCGCTGGCGCTGCTGCTGCTGAAGGTGCCGACCATCGCCATCGCGTTCGGCGCCGTGAACGCCGCCGTCGACGCGGTCGCCGCGGCGACGCGGGCCGGCACGACGCTGGCATTCGGCTACCTCGGCGGCGGCCCGGCGCCGTTCGAGGTCAAGGATCCCGCCGCCAGCTTCGTGCTGGCCTTCCAGGCGCTGCCGGTGGTGCTGGTGATGAGCGCGCTGACGACGCTGCTGTTCCACTGGCGGGTGCTGCCGCCGATCGTCAACGGTTTCTCGTGGCTGCTGGGCCGCGCGATGGGCGTCAGCGGCGCCGTCGGACTGTCGACGGCGGCCAACGTCTTCCTCGGCATGGTCGAGGCGCCGTTGTTCATCCGCCCCTACCTCGCGCGTCTGACGCGGTCCGAGCTTTTCATGGTGATGACCGGCGGCATGGCGGGCATCGCCGGCACGGTGTTCGTCCTGTACTCGATCTTCCTCAAGCCGGTGATCCCCGACGCCGGCGCGCATCTGCTGATCGCCGCCCTGCTCGGCGCGCCGGCGGCGCTGCTGGTGGCGCGCATCATGGTGCCGGAGACCGAGACAACGCGCGCCGTCGAGGCGTTCGAGACGCCGGAGGTGGCGTCGAGCGCGATGGACGCGATCGTGCGCGGCACGGCGGCCGGACTGGAGCTGCTGTGGTCGATCATCGCCATGCTGGTGGTGTTCGTGGCGCTGGTGTGGATGGCCAACGCCGCGCTCGGCCTGCTGCCGGACATCGCCGGCGCGCCGGTCACGCTGCAGCGCATCCTCGGGCTGGTGATGGCGCCGGTGTGCTGGCTGATGGGCGTGCCGTGGAGCGAGGCGATGACGGCCGGCGGGCTGATGGGCACCAAGACCGTGCTCAACGAGCTGCTGGCCTATCTCGACCTCGCGAAGCTGCCGAAGGAGGCGCTGTCGGAGCGTTCGCGGCTGATCATGGTCTACGCGCTGTGCGGTTTCGCCAATTTCGGCTCGCTCGGCATCATGATCGCCGGCCTGACCGGCATGGCGCCGGAGCGCCGCGAGGACATCGTCGCGCTGGGCCCGCGCACGATCGTCTCCGGCACGCTGACCACCTGCCTGCTGGGCGCCGTGGTCGGGGCGCTGACCTAGGACGGCGCGGCTCCGGCCGTTCCGCGGACCGGACCGGGCGGCGGCCGCGGGCCTGCTTTGACGCCGATCAATGATCTGGACCGCCCGGGGTGAACAGTGGTTCATACGGACCATGGGGCGGCGCCGAACCCGCCCGACCGAAGGAAAGACGCAGCCATGCCCGACACGATCATGCCATCCGCCGCGACGCCCCTGCGGACCGAGCATTTCGAGGTGCTGATCGTCGGCGCCGGCATCTCGGGCGTGGGTGGCGCCTACCACCTGACCAAGCAATGCCCCGGCACCAGCTTCGTGGTGCTGGAGGGCCAGGAGAGCTTCGGCGGCACCTGGCTGACGCACAAGTATCCCGGCATCCGCTCCGACAGCGACCTCTACACCTTCGGCTACCGCTTCAAGCCGTGGACAGGCAAGCCGATCGCCACGGCGGCGGAGATCCGCGACTACATGGGCGAGGTGATCGACGAGAACGATCTCGGCCGCCACATCCGCTACGGCCACAAGATCACGTCGGCGCGCTGGTCGAGCGCCGAAAATCTCTGGACCATCGAGGCGGTCCGCGCGGCCGACGGCTCGACCGTCCGCTTCACCTGCAATTTCCTCTGGATGTGCCAGGGCTACTACCGCCACGAGAAGGGCTACACGCCGGAATGGCCGGGCATGGCGGCGTTCAAGGGCCGCGTCGTGCACCCGCAGACCTGGCCGGAGGACCTCGACTACAAGGGCAAGCGCGTGGTCGTGATCGGCTCCGGCGCGACGGCGGCGACGGTGGTGCCGGCGATGGCCGGCGACTGCGCCCACGTCACGGTGCTGCAGCGCTCGCCGACCTATTTCATCCCGGCGCGCAACGCCAACGTGCTCGCCGACACGCTGCGCGAGCTCGAGGTCGACGAGACCTGGATCCACGAGATCGTGCGCCGCAAGATCCTGTTCGACCAGGCCGTGTTCACGCGCCGCGCCTTCGAGGAGCCGGAGAAGGTGAAGGAGGAGCTGCTGGCCGGCGTCCGCGCCTATCTCGGCCCCGACGCCGAGATCGATCCGCACTTCATGCCGACCTACCGGCCGTGGCGCCAGCGCATCGCCTTCGTGCCCGACGGCGATCTGTTCCGCGGCATCCGCGCCGGCAAGGCGTCGGTCGTCACCGACGAGATCGAGACCTTCACGGAGAAGGGCATCCGCCTGAAGTCGGGCCGCGAACTGGAGGCGGACATCATCGTCACCGCCACCGGCTTCAACCTGAACGTGCTGGGCGACATCGCCTTCGTCATTGACGGCCAGCCGCTGGACTTCGCCGACACCGTCACCTACCGCGGCATGATGTTCACCGGCATGCCCAACATGCTGTGGGTGTTCGGCTACTTCCGCGCCAGCTGGACGCTGCGCGCCGACCTGATCGGGGACTTCGTCTGCCGCCTGCTCAACCACATGCGGCGCAAGGGCGCGGCGCGGGTCGAGGTGGCGCTGCGGCCCGAGGACAAGGACATGAAGCTGCTGCCGTGGATCGACCCGGAGAACTTCAACCCCGGCTACCTGATGCGCGGCATGCACCTGCTGCCGAAGCGCGGCGACAAGCCGGAGTGGCAGCACACCCAGGACTACTGGAACGAGAAGAACATCTTCCCCGCCATCGACCTCGACGACGTGGCGTTCCGGTACACGGTGCCCGCCGCCGCCGACAAGCGCGTCGCGGCGGAGTAGCGGGTCGTCAGGTCAACGCTCCCGACGCGGCGGAGTGGAGGTTCTTCGCCGCGTTCAGGCCGACAGGAACCGGGCATCGCGCGCCACATCGTCGTCCCGAGCGCAGCGAGCCCCCCTCGGCGGCGCGACGCCTCGGCATTCGACGGCGGCCCCGCCCGCGTCACTTGGGCGCGACGCCGTCGAACACCATGTCCGCGAGCTGGTTGGCGATCTGGCGCACGGAGCGCCTGCCGGGTTTGTACCACTCCAGCGACCAGTTGATCGCGCCCAGCAGCTGCAGGCGCAGCACCGAGAGGTCGAGGTCGCGGCGGATGGCGCCGCCGCGGCGCGCGGCCTCGAGCAGCTTGCGCCAGTAGTCGCCGTAGGCGCGATGGACGTGGATATGGCGCTGGCGGATCTCGGCCGGCACCTGAGCGAACAGGCGCTGGTTGGCGGTCGCGAAATCGTCGATCGACAGGGTGAAGGCGAGATGGGCGTGGATCGCCGCGGCGATGCGCTCGCGGTGTCCAGCGCCCGCCGGTAGCGCCTCGATGTCGGCGCGCACCGCGTCGAACACGCGCCGCACGCCGATGTCCAGCACCTCGGCGACCAGCGTCTCGCGCGAGTCGAAGTAGTAGTAGATGCTGCCGGCGAAGGTGCCGGCCTCATCGGCGATGTCGCTCAGCCGCGTGTCGGCGTAGCCACGCCGGGCGAAGACCCGCGCGGCGGCGTCGAGGATGCGTTGGCGCGTGGCCTCGGCCTTGGTCGGCGCCGCCGGTTCCACCGCCGCCCGCCGCCTGCCCGCCGTCGCCGCCCGCGCCATGTCAAACGCCCCCGCTGGTTCCGGCCCGATCCGCCGCCGGCCGATTGTGGCGCTCCGGCGCGGCGGCGTCCACGCGCGCGGCCTAGGCGGCGGCGACGCGTTTCGTCGCGGCCACGTCCCAGGTCTTGAGCACCGGCAGGACCTCCTTGGCGAACAGCCGCAGCGAGCGCTCGACCTTGTCGAACGGCATGCCGCCGTAGCGGAACGAGGTCGCCAGCTCGAACGGGCCGAGCAGCGCGCGGCGCGCCTCCAGCGTCCGCAGCACGTCGTCGGGCGTGCCCCAGGCCGAGGCCTGCATGAAACCCTTGAGGAAGCCGCTCTCGCCGATGCGGCGCAGCACCTCCGAGGCGGCGGCATAGGCGCCGTAGCCCTTGGTGGTGGCGAAATGCGAGCCCATCACCTCGTAGTGCTCAAGCACGCTCTCGAGGTAGGTGCCCATGTGCCGGGTCGCCAGGTCCTTCGCCTCGTCCGTGGTCGGCGCGACGACGCAGTAGTCGCAGGTCAGCGGCGGCGGCGCGGCGACGCCGTGCAGCTCCTGGAAGCGCGTCCGGTGCCGCTCGATCGACGGCATGCGGTGGTCCCACGATCGGTCGGCGAACATCACCATCGTGGCCTTGATGCGGGCAGCCGACTCGATCGAATCGTCGCTCGACGCCACGGCGTAGAGCCGGTCGGCGAAGCTGCGCGACGGACGCGGCCGGATCTCGGCGCGCGGCTGCGGGTAGAACTTGCCATTGCCCTCGATGAATCCCGTGCGCAGCGCCTCGAGGATCATCTCCGCGGCCTCGTCGAAGCGCTCGCGCGATTCGTCCATGGCGATGCCGCGGAAGGCGGCGAACTCGCGCCGCGACAGGCCGCGGCCGATGCCGAAGCGCAGGCGGCCGCGGGCCAGATGGTCGAGCAGCGCGATCTTCTCGGCGACCCGCAGCGGCTCGTTCCACGGCAGGATCACCGCCGCCGTGCCGACATCCACGTTCTTCGTCGCCGCCGCCACCCACGACAGAAGCTGCGCGTTGTCGGGGCAGAACGAGTAGTCGAAGAAATGGTGCTCGACCGACCACACGACGTCGAAGCCGAGATCGTCGGCCAGCCGCGCCAGGCGCAGCTCCTCGTCGACCACCTGCCCGTCGGAGATCCCCGGCCAGCCATGGCTCGAGAACACCATCTGAATGCCGACGTCCATCGCCGTCCCCTTCCGCGTGGCGCGGGCGGCTTGCGGCCGCCCCGGGGATGGACGATAATCTAAAATGAATTAGAATATCAACCGGTATCGTCGGACCGGGGAGGCGGGAGATGGGCGTTCCCTACGCGGCGCTGGTCCACGAGGACCGCGTGCACGGCAGCCTGTACACGGACCCGGCCGTGTTCGCCGAGGAGATGGACCGCGTGTTCCGCCGCGGCTGGGTGTTCGTCGGCCACGAGTCGGAGATTCCCGCCGCCGGCGACTGGGTGGCGCGCCGGATCGGGCTCGAGCCGGTCCTGATGACGCGCGACGGAAGCGGCGCGGTGCACGCGCTGGCCAACCGCTGCGCCCACCGCGGCAACCGGCTGTGCGTGCGCGAGCGCGGCAACGCCAAAGCGTTCCAGTGCGCCTACCACGGCTGGACCTTCGGCCTCGACGGCGCGCTACGCTCGGTCCCGTTCGTCAGCGGCTTCGACGGCGACCGCGCGGCGCTCGGTCTGGACCGTCCCGGCGCGGTCGATTCGCACCGCGGCTTCGTGTTCGCGAACATCTCCGGCGACGCCGGTCCGCTGGCGGCGCATCTCGGGAGCGCCGGCCGCGCCCTGCTCGACCGGCTGTGCGATCTGTCGCCGACCGGCGCGCTGCGCTTCGACGCCGGCTGGATCGGCCATCGGATCGACTCGAACTGGAAGATGTGGCCGGAGAGCGACAACGACGGCTACCACCTCGACTTCGTCCACGCCTCGATGCTGCGCGCCGCCGACAGCTACTACAAGGAGACGGTGGTCGGCGGCGAGAAGGCCAACGCCTCGCTGGCGGTCGACCACGGCGGCGGCCATGTCGAGCTCGACATGCGCCCCAGCTACAAGGGTGAGCTGTCGTGGCTGGGCAGCGCGCGCGCCAAGGTGTCGGCGTATTGCGACGCGCTGACCGCCCGGCTGGGCGCCGCGCGGGCGGCGGCGGCGCTGCATGACGGGCCGCCGCACGCCTTCATCTTCCCCAACCTGTTTCTGGGCGAGCTGAACATCGCGCGCATCGAGCCGCTCGGCGTCGGCGCCACCGTCCACCACCATACCGTCGTGCAGTTCGACGGCGTCGACGCGGCGTTCAACCGCCGCCTGCTGCGGCAATCCGAGGCCGCGCTGGGGCCGGCCAGCTTCATCGTGCCGGACGACGCCGTCGTGGCCGAGCGCATGCAGATGTCGTTCGCCGGCGCGACGGCGGATTCCGGGAACGGCGGAGCACTGGGCTGGATCGATCTCACGCGCGGCCGGGCGCGCGAGACGCGCGGCGCGGGCGGTAGCCGCGTCGGCCATATCAGCGACGAGACCACCAACCGCGGTTTCTGGCGCCACTACCGCCAGGTGATGGAGGCGCGCGCATGAGCCCGGCGGCGCCGGCGGTCTCGGTCCCGGAGGCGCTGCGGCGCGAACTGGAGGCGTTCCTGTACCTCGAGGCGCGGCTGGCCGACGAGTCGCGCCACGCCGAGTGGGAGGCGCTGGTCACCGACGACTTCCACTACTGGGTGCCCAAGGGCCCAGCCGACCACGATCCCGCCGACCGGCTCTCCTACATCAACGACAACCGCGCCCGGTTGGCGACGCGCATCCGCCAGCTCGGCACCGGCCTGCGCCACGCCCAGACGCCGGTCTCGCCGATGCGGCGGATCGTGTCGAACATCGAGGTGCTGGCGGCCAACGACGCCGCCGGTACCTACGCGACGGGATCGAACTTCGTGCTCTACGAACTGGCGGCGCAATCCACCGGCGCGCTGCGCGTCTGGCCGGGCCGCGCCACGCACCACCTCCGCCGCGTCGACGGCGCGCTGCGGATGTCGGCGAAGACGGTCGAGCTGGTGACGTCGGAAGCGCCGCTGCCGAACCTGGCGTTCCTGATCTGAGGGGCCACACCCCCGAGGCCGCGTGTCGGACGGGTATAGAGGTCCTGCGCTCAGTTCAGGACGACGTGGTGAAGACGCCACGTGAAGGAAATCGTCATCCTGACCGCGGCGAAGGTCAGCGTCCGAGCACCCGAGGTTCTGCCATCACGTCGTCCCGAGCGCGGCGAAGGACCTCGACGCTGGACCAGGCACACCGGCGCTAAGCCGCCTCGTCGAGGGCGCGGTTGATCGAGGCGTGCATGTGCGCCAGCGCCGGCTCGATGCGGCCGTAGACCAGCTCCGGCAGGGCGCCGGATTCGAGGTTGCGCTGGATGCCCTCCATCAACGGGAAATCCTCGCTCTCCGTGACCTTCAGAAGGATGTCGAGGTTCCGCGTCCAGTGGCGCAGCGCCTTGTCGTCCTTCGGCGCCTCGGGCGCGAAGATGCTGGTGGCGACGCGCACGCTGCCGACGTCGATCGGCGTCACGCGCCACACCTCGATGTGGTCGAGCTGGTAGGTGACCAGCCCGTTGGGCACGAGGATGTACTGCGTCGTCGAGTACGGCAGCAACCGCCACTGCTCGCGCGGCGTGGTGGCGAACTGGTCGACCACGCTCTTGCGCAGGCCGATGGTGCGGGGATGCGGTCCGAACGGATCGAACAGCACGTCGGTCATGAAGTACGGCGCGATCGAATCCTTGTGCAGAAACCGGATGTGGTAGGATTCGGTGAAGGTGTCGAGCACCAGTTTCCAGTTCATGCGCCACGTGTTGACGCGCGTCTCGACGTGGACGTAGTCCGCCAGCCCGTAGTCGGCCAGCTCGTCCTCCGCCCCATGCAGCGAATCGTCGACGTCGAACGGCGCGTCGCTGTCGGGATGCACGAAGATCATGCCGTGCTTCTCCGACACCGCCCGCGCGTGCAGGTCGCAGCGCGTGGCCAGATCGTCGAAACCGGTGCCGGCGGCGGGACGGCCGACCAGACGTCCATCGGTGTCGTAGGTCCAGCCGTGGTACGGGCAGACGATGCGCCGCATGCCGCCGTCGCCGGCGCCCTCCAGCAGCGTCGCGCCGCGGTGGCGGCAGGCGTTGACCAGCGCGCGCAGCGTGCCGTCCGGCTGCCGCACCACCGCGATCGGCACGCCGCCGAGCGTCGCCGTCATGTAGGCGCCGGGCTTCGCGCATTCGCCGGTCAGGCCGACGAATTGCGGCCGCTCCCGGAACAGCACGCGCATCTCCTTCTGGAAGCGCGCCGGATCGACATAGGCCGAGGCGGGGTTGCGCATGCTGGCGGGCGCGTAGCCCCACGGCTGCGAGGTGTCGATTCCGACCAGGCGGTCGAGGAGCTCGAGCTGTTTCGACTGGCGCATGGCGTTCCCCGCTCTCCGCGTCAGCGCGGCATGATGAAGCCGCCGGACACGCTGACCACCTGGCCCGTGAGCTGGCGCGCGCGCTCGGAGGCGAGGAACAGCACCGACCAGGCGATGTCGACCGCCTCGGAGCGGCGGCGCAGGGGGATGCCCGACTCGATGTTCTGGATCTCCTTCGGTCCCATGCCGATGTCGACGCTCCACAGGCTGCCCTCGCCGATCGCCTCGGGGGGCGGGATGACGAGTCCGGGCGCGACGGCGTTGGCGCGGATTCCGTAACGGCCGTATTCCTTGGCGATGGTGCGCGTGAACGCCAGCACGCCGGCCTTCATCGCGCCGTAGTCGGCCATGCGGGAACTCGCCGAACGCCGCGTCGCTGGCGATCGAGACGATGGCGCCGGCGCGGCGCTCGACCATGGCCGGCAGCGCGGCGTGGGTGACGTTGAGCGTCGAGAACAGGTTCAGCTCGAACGCCTGGCGCCAGCGTTCCGGCGTCAGGTTGAGGAAGAACTCGGCCTTGCCGTTCCAGCCGACGTTGTTGACCAGCGCCGCGACGGGGCCGAGATCGGCCTCGACGCGCGCGACCACGGCCTTGGTGGCGGCGACGTCGGTGACGTCCAGCGCGAAGGCCGCCGCGCGGCCGCCGGCGGCCTCGATCTCCGCGACCGTCCTCGCCGCCTGGGCGGTGTCGCGGTCGAGGATCGCGACCACGGCGCCCTCGCGCGCGAACTCCATCGAGATCGCCCGCCCGATATTGGACGCGCCGCCCGTGACGATCACCGTCCTGCCGTCGAAACCGAGATCCACCGCGCGCCCCCGAGGCCGTCCACGGCGATATTCTATTCCCGGTTAGAAACCATCCGCAAGCCGGCCGCGGCGATTTCCTAACTTGGATTAGAAATTATTTGACTCGCGCGCGGCCGCGCCGGCACAGTCGCCGCGATCCGGGAACGAGCGAGGAAGACAATGGCCGAGACCGCCCGCGCCGCCGCGCGCTACGCGCAGGGTTGCGCCGTCGTCGCCGGCGGCTCCGGCGGCATCGGCGCCGCGATCTGCGCGGCGCTGGCGGCGTCGGGCAGCGACGTGGCGCTGACCTACCACAAGGGCGCCGAACGCGCCGAGGCGGCGGCGGAAGCCGTGCGCGCGGCCGGCCGGCGCGCGACGATCGCCGCCGTCGATCTGACGGACGACGCCGCGGTGGCGCGCTTCGTCGAGGACGCGGCGGCCGGGTTCGGCGGCGTGCACACCGCGATCTACGCCGCCGGCCCCTACATCGACATGCGCCACATCAGCCGGCTCGAGCCGGCGCTGTTCCGCCGCACCGTCGGCATCGACGTGTTCGGCTGCTACCACGTCGTGCACGCCGCCCTGCCGCATCTGCGCAAGTCGCGCGGGGTGGTGGCGGCGCTCGCGACGCCGGCGATCCGGCGCTACGCGGTCAAGGACGTCCTGTCGGCGGCGCCCAAGGCGGCGGTCGAGCAGATCGTGAAGGGCGTCGCCGCCGAGGAGGGCCGCTTCGGCGTGCGCGCCAACTGCGTCGGCGTCGGCGTGATCGACGACGGCATGTACCACGCGCTGCTGGCGTCCGGCGATTTCGACGAGCGCTTCCTGCAGGCCACCAAGGACACGGTCGCGTTGCGCCGCATCGGCACGGCGCGCGAGATCGCCGACGCGGTCGATTTTCTCGTCTCGGACCGCGCCACCTACATCACCGGCCAGACCCTGATGGTCGACGGCGGATTCGCGGTGTAGGGCGACGGGACTCTCATGCTCCCTCTCCCGATCGCGGGAGAGGGCCGGGGTGAGGGGAAAACGCACGGGCATCGGACCGCACGGGCGGGCACCGCGTCCATGGCCCCTCACCCTCCCATCGCGCTGCGCGCGACGGGCCCCGCCCTCTCCCGCAAGCGGGAGAGGGAAGCGTCGATCACCCGCCGGCGACGCCCTGGGTGTTGACGTAGAGCGAATAGAGGCCGTGGCTGGCCGCCATGAACAGGCGGTTGCGGTGGCGTCCGCCGAAGCAGAGGTTGGCGCAGCGCTCCGGCAGGGCGATGTGGCCGATCGGCTTGCCCTCGGGGTCGAAGACCCGCACGCCGTCGAGGCCGTTGGCGCCCATGCCCCAGCCGCACCAGAGATTGCCGTCGACGTCGACGCGGAATCCGTCGGGCGATCCACCGGGCCCGGCGTCGACGAGGACCCGTGCCTTGCCCAGCCCCCCGCCGTCGCGCACGTCGAAGGCCAGGATCGTGCGGTGCGGCGCGGCCCGGGAGGCCACGACGTAGAGGAGCCGGCCGTCCGGCGAGAAGGCCAGCCCGTTGGGACCGGGGATCTCGTCGTTCATCATCTCGGTCTCGCCGCTCCGCGGATCGATCCGGTAGACGGCGGGCTTGTTCTCGGACTCGTCCTTGTGCCCCTCGTAGTAGCCGAGGATGCCGAACAGCGGATCGGTGAACCACACCGCGCCGTCGGCCGCGACCACCACGTCGTTGGGCGAGTTGAGCTTGCGACCCTGGTAGGAATCGGCCAGCACGGAGATGGAGCCGTCGTGCTCCGTGCGTGTGACGCGGCGCGAGTCGTGCTCGCAGGTCACCAGCCGGCCCTGGCGGTCGCGGGTGTTGCCGTTGGCGTTGTTCGAGGGCTTGCGGAACGCCGACACCGCGCCGGTCTCCTCGTCCCAGCGCAGGATGCGGTTGTTGGGAATGTCGCTCCACAACAGGTAGCGGCCGTCGCCGAACCACACCGGCCCCTCGGACCAGCGGCAGCCCGTGTGCAGCCGCTCGACCGACGCCAAGGCGAGCTTGTACTTGTCGAAGGCCGGATCGAGCGACCGGACGGCCGGATCCGGATAGCGTTCGCTGGGTTCCCACATGGTGTCGTCTCCCTCCCGTTTGGTCGAGGCGCCGGCGCTCAGGCCGGGACCATTCCGAACTCGCGCGCGAGAAGCGCGTAGCTGTGGCGGCGCACCGCCTCGTCGTAGGTCCACGTCACGACGGCCATCTCCTTCGCCTGCACCCGCGCGGCCAGCTCCTCGATGCGCTTGCGCACCACGTCCGGCGTGCCGACGAAGCCGTCGCGCCGCATGCGCTCGGCCTTCGCCATCTCGCCGGCGTCGCGCGGCGCGGCGTCGGACGCGTCCGGCGCGCCCAGCGGCGTGAGCATGCCCTTGTCGCGGTTCAGCCGCGTGCGGATGCGCGAGTTGAAATGGAACTGCGCGTCGGCCTCGCTGTCGGCGGCCAGCGCCCACACGCACAGCGCGCCGCGCGGTTCGGGGTGGCGCTCGCTGGGGCGGTAGGTGCGGTGGTAGAGCTCCATCGCGCGCTCGCCGCCGGCGCCCTCGGCGAAGAACCACGCGAAGCAGTACGGCAGCCCGAAATGGGCGGCGACCTGGGCGCCGAAGTCGGAGCTGCCGAGGATCCAGAACTCCGGCGCGGTGTCGGTGCGCGGAAAGGCCAGCACCTTGGCGAACGGATGGCCGGCGGCCAGCGGTTCGCCGTGCACCCACGCCATCAGATCGCGCACGTCCGACGGGAACTGCTCCGGCCGCTCGGCCGCCATCGGGTTCAACGCGTAGGCCGTCAACCCGTCCGAGCCGGGCGCGCGGCCCAACCCGAGGTCGATGCGGCCGGGCGCCAGCGCGTCGAGCACGCGGAACTGCTCCGCGACTTTGAACGGCGCGTAGTGCGGCAGCATGATGCCGGCGCTGCCGACCCGGATGCGCTCCGTCGTGGCCGCGATCGCCGCCATGACGATCTCCGGCGCGGTGCCGACGATGGTCGGGTGGTTGTGGTGCTCGGACACCCAGAACCGGTCGTAGCCCAGCGTCTCGCAATGCCGCGCCAGCGACACGGTGTTGCGGATCGACACGTCGTGCGGACGGCCGGCGACGGCGACGGACTGGTCGAGGACGGACAGACGGATCACTGGAACTCCACGCCGGACGGAAACGCCGCCGGACTATAGCCGATCCGCGCGCGGCGCTATGGCCTCACGCCGGGGGCCTCGGACGGCATGCCGCGGGCGCGGCGGGCGAGGAACAGCTCCAGATCGACGTATTCGGGCGATCCGTAGGCGTAGGGCTCGGCGCGCATGCCGATCATGCAGTTGCGCAGCCGGCGCGCCAGGGAACCAACGCCCTGCCATTCCAGCCGGTAGAGTGGATAGGCGGTGGGATGGCCCTGCGGGATGGTGGCGGCGCCGAGCTTACGGCCGTGGTTGTCATCATGGCAGATGGCGCAGGACAGGTTGAGCTGCCCTTGCCGCCGCTCGAACAGCGCCGCGCCGCTGGCGGCGGACGGTTCGAGCCGGGGATCGTCCGGCGGCGCCAGCGGCGCGCCGCGCGACTGCTTCGCGATCAACGCCGTCAGCGCCAGCGATTCGCGGCTCTCCGGCGCCAGCGCCGGCGCCTGTTGCCGCTCGACGCGGCAGGCGTTGACGCGTTGCTCAAGCGTGACGGGCCGCCCCATCGCGGCGTCGAAGGCGGGATGGCGCGCGGCGACGCCGGTCATCGATTCAGGCGCGCCGTGGCAATCGGCACAGGACTTTCCGGCGGCGCCCGCCACGCGCGCCCACAGCGCCGCTCCCTCCAACACCCACAACATCGCGGGATTGGCCGCGTCGTCGTCCTGCATGGCGCGCAGCGCCGGGCCCATGTCGGCGTAGCCGGAGCGGCGCTCCTCGAGGCGGAGCTGCGCCACGACCGCCGTGCCGGCGAAAGCCAGCGCCACCCCCAGCGCCACCGCCGTCCGCCACGCCGGGATCATCCGACGGTGATCGACGCGCTCTGCTCCAGCGTGAAGCCCTTGTCGCCGGTCCAGCGGAACAGCAGCGTGCCGCTTTCGGTCGCCACCGTCGAGAACGACACGAACGGATTGGCGGCGATGGCCGGCGACAGCCGCATGCGGAACACCTCCTCGCCGTTGTAGAGGCACTGGAACTCGCCGATGATGTCGCGCGGGATCAGCGTGCCGTTGGTGCCGACGCGGAATCCCGTCTCCATCGGATGCGACACCAGCGTCTTGATCTCGACGATCTCGCCCGGGCGCGCGGTCCGGGGCACGTTGATGAGGGCGCCGGTCATCAGGTCAGCTCCTCGAGGCACGCCGCCAGCGTCACGATGACGTCGACACCCGCCGTCCAGAAAACGCCGTCGCTGGTCTCGGCGATGGCGACGATGCGCTGCGAGTCGCCCAGCTTGATGCGGGTCGAGATGACGGCGCGGCCGGCGCGCGGACCGATCGTCGCGGCGAACACGTGCGGCTGCGGGTTCTTCTCGTTGAACACGTGGATGGCGCGCACGTGGTCGGCGGCCGTCATCGGACTCTCGACCGACACGGTCAGCGGCACCGCGTTGCCGTTCTCGACCAGCGGCGGCAGGTCGAGCGAGACGCGGCCCTCGCGCGGCGCCACGCCGCGCGTCACCTCGAGGACCGCGGCGCGCATCGATTCCGGAGTCGCCCGCGCCGGCGCCGCGACCGCCACGGCGAGCGCGCCGCCGCCCAGCGCCGCCGCCGCCGCGCGCGACGAAATCCCGCCGCGTCGGGGCGCGGTGGTTCGCGGAATCGCGGAAACGCGTCGTCATCTCAATCCTTCAGCGTCACGAGATACGCCACCACGTCCTCGACCTGCTCGGCCGTCAGGATCGGCTTGCCGGCGAAGGCCCGCGCGACCCGGGTCAGGTCGGCCGTCCGGTAGTAGGACGGCATGATCGTGGCGGGATTGAAGCGCCTCGGATCGACGATGCGCAAGCGCAGCTGGCCCTCGGACCAGCGCGATCCCGCCCCGGCCAAGGTCGGCGACACGGTTCCCTGGAACCGTTCCTCGGCGATCGGGCCGCTATGGCACAGCAGGCAGAGGCCGATCTGGCGGTTCGCCACGATGGCGCGTCCGCGCGCCGGATCGCCGGCCACGCCGGTCAGCGACACGGGGATCGCGTCGTCGACCACGACATAGGGCCGCAAGCCGTCCTGGGCCACGGCGGGCGCCGCGCTAGCGACAAGCGACAGCGCGAACGCGGCAACGAAGCTCCTCGCCTTCCCATCGCTACGCGACGGGTCCCTTCCTCCCCCCGCCTTCGCGGGGCGCGGACTCGTAACCCCGCTCCCCTCGCATGAGGGGAGTAGGTCGGGGGGAGCGGCTTCGCGAAGCACGCCGGACGCGCGCCGCGAGGAGCGGGACGGCGCACCCATCATCTCAGCCGAACGTGTCGGTCGTGATGGTGCGGAACCACGCCTCGGCGTAGCGCGCCTCCTGGACGCGGACATCCTCGGACGCGTCGGGCGGGCTGGTGCCGCCGGCGCCGGGGATGTCGGCGAGCTGGCCGTTGACCGGCCGGTAGACGCCGGCGACGGAGATGCCGCGGTCGGGCGCGACCAGGCTGTAGCAGGTATTGACCGGCCGCGGCTCGACCGGTTCGCGGCCGGCCAGCCGCGCCACGATGGCGGCGGCGCAGATCCGCGCCTGCGCGTTGGCGGAGAACGCCGATTTCGGCATCGCGCCCATGATCGCGGCGTCGCCGATCACGTGGACGCCCGGCCGCAGCGTCGATTCGAACGACACCGGATCGACCGGACACCAGCCCGACCGGTCGGCCACACCGGCCGTCGCGGCGATCCGCGCGGCGCGCTGCGGCGGGATCACGTTGGCAACCGCGGCCTTGTGGGTGGCGAAGTCGGTGGTGAGCGTCATGGCGCCGGGATCGACCGACGCCACCTTGCCGCCCTTCGACAGCGGCACCCACTCGACGATGGCGGGATAGAGCGCCTTCCAGGCGCCGGTGAACAGACGCTGCTTGGAGAACGCGTCCTTGGCGTCGAGCAGAAGGAGCTTCGAGCGCGGCTTGCGGGTCTTGAGATAGTGCGCCACCAGGCTGGCGCGTTCGTACGGACCGGGCGGGCAGCGGAACGGGTTGGCCGGCGCCGACATCACCACGACGCCGCCGTCGTCCATCGCCTCGAGCTGCCGCCGCAGCAGCGACGTCTGCTCGCCGGCCCTCCAGGCGTGCGGCATGCGCGTCGACGCGGCCTCGTCGTAGCCCGGCAGCGCGTCCCACCTGAGGTCGATGCCGGCGGCGACGACCAGACGGTCGTAGGGAAGCCGCGTGCCGTCGTCGAGCGTCACGAGCCGAGCGGTGGCGTCGACTTCGGTGGCAGTCGCGCGCGCCACGGTCACGCCGGCGCGGCGGACGCCGTCGTAGCCGAAGCGCTGCGCCTCGATCTCGCGCATGCCCGCGATGACGGCGTTGCTGAATGGACAAGCGATGAAGACGGCGTTCGGCTCGACCAGCGTGACCGACAGGGCGCGATCGAGCGTCTTGAGCGCGCGCGCGCAGGCCGCGCCGGCGAAGCCGCCGCCGATCACGACGATCCGCGCCGGCCCCTGCGCCACCGCCACGCGCGGCAGAGCCGCGACGGCGGTCGTGGCGAGGAAGGCGCGGCGCGGGAGCGAGTGCGGGGGCATGGCGTCGCCGGTCAGTCGCGCTGCGCGCCGAGCCACACCGCGATGGCGTCGATCTCGGCGTCGGTGAAGCCCTTGGCGATGCGGCCCATGACGGTGCCCGGCCGGTCGCCGGCGCGGAACTCGCGCATCGCGGCCGAGATGCGCGCCGGCTCGACGCCGATGATGCGCGGCACCGGCGTCTCGACCGATCTCGACACGGCGTGGCAGCCGGAGCAGCCCGACGCCAGCGCCGGCCCGTCGGGCGGCGGCGCCGCGCGCGCGGCCGGCGCCGACGCGGCGATCAGCAGGACGATCGGCAACCAGCGCACGGCGATCGCGCCTCCTTCCGGCGTGGCCGCGGCGGACGTCGCGCCGCCGCGGCGGCGCGAGCGCCCCGGCGGCGGACCCGTCAGGCGGTTTTCTTTAGATCATGGTTCATCAGCGGCAGCGAGCGGATCCGCTTGCCGGTCGCCGCGAAGATGGCGTTGAGCACCGCCGGCGCCGCCACGGCGATGGTCGGCTCGCCGACGCCACCCCAGAATCCGCCCGACGGCACGATCACCGACTCGACCTTCGGCATCTCGTCCATGCGCATCATGTTGTAGCTGTCGAAGTTGGTCTGCTCGATGGCGCCGTCCTTGACGGTGATCTCGCCGTAGAGCGCCGCCGACAGCCCGTAGACGAACGAGCCCGAGACCTGGCGTTCGATCTGCGCCGGGTTGACCGCCACGCCGGGATCGGTGGCCGCGACGATGCGGTGGATCTTCAGCGTGCCGTCGTCGCTGACCGAGACCTCGGCGCAGGCCGCGACGTAGCTGCCGAAGCCCATCACCTGGGCGAGGCCGTGGAAGCGGCCCTTCGGCGCCTTGCCGTAGCCGGCCTTGGCCGCCGCCGCCTCGAGCACCGCGCGGTGCTTGGGCTTGAGGATGGCGCGGCGGAACTCCAGCGGATCCTTGCCGGCGGCGCGCGCCAGCTCGTCCATGAAGCACTCCACGTAGATGGCGTTGTGGTTGGTGTTCACGCCGCGCCAGAAGCCGGCCACGACGTGCGGGTTGCGCATCGCGTGGTCGACCAGCAGGTTCGGGATGTCGTAGCCGAACGCCGACTCGGCGCCGCCGGGGTTGAGGCCCTGGAACACCACCGGATCCATGCCGTTCTGCAGGTTCTGCGGCAGCAGCGACGCCAGGATCGACTGGCCGGAGACGCGCATGTGCAGACCGACGAGCTTGCCCTGCGCGTCGAGCGCGCCGGTCATCTTGCACTGCGTCACCGGATGGTACTGGCAGTGCGTCATGTCCTCCTCGCGCGACCACACCAGCTTCACCGGCGTGCCGGGCATCTGCTTGGCGATGTCGACCGCCTGGGTGACGTAGTCGGAGCGGCCGCGACGGCCGAAACCGCCGCCCAGCAGCATCTTGTGCACTTCGCACTTGGCGATCGGCAGGCCGGCGGCGGCGGCGGCGGCGGCCAGCGCCGCCTCGCCGTTCTGTGTCGGGCACCACACCTCGCACTTGTCGGCGGTGTAGAGCGCGGTGGCGTTCATCGGCTCCATCGTGACGTGGTGCTGGTAGGGGTAGCTGTAGACAGCCTCCACCTTCTTCGCCGCGCCGGCGATCGCCGCCTTGGCGTCGCCCGCCTTGTTGCCGACGAAGGCCTGCTCGGCCGTCAGGCCCTCCTTCAGCGTCTCGGCGATCTGGGCGCTCGACACCTTGGCGTTGGCGCCGCCGTCCCACACGACCGGCAGGGCCTGCAGGGCGTTGCGCGCCGACCAGTAGGAATCGGCCACCACGGCCACGGCGCTGTCGCCGACCTTCACCACCTTCTTCACGCCGGGCATGCCCTCGACCTTGGCGGCGTCGTAGCTCACCAGCTTGCCGCCGGGCACCGGCGTGTCGCGGATCGACGCCGTCAGCATGTTGGGCAGGCGCAGGTCGATGCCGTAGATCTGCTTGCCCGTCAGCTTGTCGAGCGTGTCCAGCCGCTTCAAACCCTTGCCGGCGATCTTCCAGTCCTTGACGTCCTTGAGCTTGACCTCCTTGGGCGGCTCGAGCTTGGCGGCCGCCTCGGCGACCTTGCCGTAGGAGATCGTGCGGTTGCTGGCCTTGTGCGTGATGACGCTGCGCGCCGCGACGCACTCCTCGGGCTTCACCTTCCACTGGGCGGCCGCGGCGCGCACCAGCATGTCGCGGGCGGCGGCACCGGCCTCGCGCACGTACTGGTGCGACTCGCGGATGCCGCGGCTGCCGCCGGTCGAGAAGTTGCGCCACACGCGGTTGCGCGCGACGTTCTGGCCCGGCGTCGGGTACTCGACCGACACCTTCGCCCAGTCGCACTCCAGCTCCTCGGCGACGAGCTGGGCGAGGCCGGTGGCCGAGCCCTGCCCCATCTCGGAGCGCGCGACGCGCACGACGACCTTGTCGTCGGGATGGATCACCACCCAGGCGTTGATCTCCTTGACCTCGGCGGCGGCGGCGTCGCGCGCGCCGGGCAGGCCGAAGCCGAGCGACAGCCCGCCACCGGCGGCGACGGCGGCGGTGAGCAGGGAGCGGCGGTTGATGGTGGCGGTCGCGGTCATGGGGCGTTCCTCCTCAGGCCTTGGCGGCGGCGTGGATGGCCGCACGCACTTCCTGGTAGGTGCCGCAACGGCAGATGTTGCTCATCGCCGCGTCGATGTCGGCGTCGGTGGGCTTCGGCGTCGACTTCAACAGCGCGGCTGCGGCCATGATCATTCCGCTCTGGCAGTAGCCGCATTGCGGCACGTCGTTGTCGAGCCAAGCCTTCTGGATCTTGCTGAGGACGCCGTTGACCGCCAGCCCCTCGATGGTGACGACCTTGCGCGCGCCGCTGACGGCGCTGAGCGGCACCTGGCAGGAGCGCGTCGCCACGCCGTCGATGTGCACGGTGCAGGCGCCGCACTGCGAGATGCCGCAGCCGTACTTCGTGCCGGTCAGGCCGAGCGAGTCGCGCAGCACCCACAGCAGCGGCGTGCGCGGATCGGCGTTGGTCTGGTAGGTCTTGCCGTTGACGTTGAGCGCAGGCATGCGTCGTCTCCTCTCGTCCGGACGGAACCGACCGCGTTCGGTTCCCACGGCCGCCGTCGCGGCGGCGTCACTCGGTGTCGGCCGCGACCGTAGCGGAGCGGCGCCGCCATCCACAACGTCCGTCTGTCCGGCCGCTCGCGAAGTCGTGATTTGGCGGCCATGCCGCTTGCGTCGCGGCGGCGCCGCGGGCAAGCATCGCGGCGCGGCGGGCGGACCGTCGCGGCGAGGATGGGGACGCATGGACCAGGCCTGGGACGTGATCGTGATCGGCGCCGGCGTCGCCGGGTTGAGCGCGGCCGAGACGGTGGCGCGCGGCGGGCTGCGCTGCCTGTGCATCGACAAGGTCGGGCCGGGCGGCGTGCTGATCAATCTCGCCGCGCTGCACGATTGTCCCGGACTGGCACCCGGCACCACCGGCCCCGACCTGGTCGCGACGCTGACCGAAGCCGCCACCGACGCCGGCGTCGAGATGGGCTTCGGCGAGGTGACGTCGTTGGGCGGCGGCGGGCCGTGGACCGTCGCCACCGACGACGCGACCCATACCGCGCGCGCCGTGGTTGTCGCCACCGGCCTGGCGCCGGGTCGGCTGGGGATCGACGACGAGGCGCGGTTCGAGGGCAAGGGGCTGTCGCATTGCGCGGCCTGCGACGGGCCGCTCTACGCCGGCCAGACCGTGGTCGTGGATGGATCGGACAAATGGGCGCTGCAGGAGGCGGTCGAGCTGGCGGAGACCTCCGGCCACGTCACGCTGACGATCGGCGACGCGCGGCTGGACGTGGCCGATCCGCGCACGCACCACGTCGCGGCGCTGCTCAACGCCACCATCGTGCCGGGGCGCGTGGTGGCGCTGAACGGCGCCGACGGGCTGGACTCGGTGGTGATCGAGCGCGACGGCAGGCGTTCGACCCTGGAGGCCCGCGCGGTGTTCGCCTACGCCGGCCGCCGGCCGGATCTCGGCTTCGCCGCCGGCGCCCTGGCGCAGGACTCCACTTCGCGAATCGCGGTGGACGAGGACATGCGCGCGGGCGCACCATCGCTCTTCGCGGCCGGCGACGCGCGCGCCGGCGCGTCCGAGCGCGTCGCCGAGGCGATCGCGGACGGACGGCGGGCGGGGCAATCCGTCCTGCGCGCGCTGTCGGCGTGAGCCGTCGGCGTCAGGCAAGAGGAGGAACCAAGCATGCGGATCGTCAATCCCGCCTTCGGCGTCGCGCCGGCCGGCTCCGAGACGTTGAAGACCGGACCGGTCGACTGGCTGAAGGACCCGATCGTCCTGTTCTCGAACTCCAAGCCCAACGCGCGCGAGCTGCTCGACGGGCTGAAGGCCAGGATCGCCACCCTGCGGCCGGTCGACAACGTCGGCTACACCCACAAGAACAGCGCCAGCCAGGGCGCGCCGGCCGACACGCTGGCGCATGTCGCGCAGAACTACCGAATAGCCCTGCTGGCCCTCGCCGATTGAGGGTCCTGCTCATCGTGGAGTTTCCACGACTCTGTCGAACTGGAAAAGCGCGGGGTCACCGGCGTGGTGATCGCGACCGAGACGTTCCGTCCTCTGGTCCTCGCCCAGGCGAAGGCCCGCAAGATCGACCCCAAGCTGGTCGTCGTGAAGCATCCCGTCGGCGGCCTCAACGCCGAGGAACTCTCGGAGCGCATCGACCGCGCCTTCGAGGGCATCAAGGCGATGATGGGCAAATAGCGCCGGCCGGGCGCGCCGGTCCCCCCGGCGCGCCGTCCGCGGAGACGGTGGCATGAAGGACACGACCGAGAGCGAGATCATCGACCTCGAGGCGCTCGATTCCGATTCGTGGAACGAGTACGCCATCGAGCAGGGCTGGAGCGACGGCATGCCGCTGGCGGTCCCGACCGAGGCGGCGGTGGCGAGGTTCACCGCCGCGGCGCGCGGCGACAACCAGACCTTCGCGCCGATCTCGCCGCGCCAGGTGGTGCCCACCCTGGCCAGCCTCGCGGCCAACGCGGTGATGGCCGGCTGCAAGCCGGAGTACTTCCCGGTGGTGCTGTCGGCGCTGCGCGGCGTGCTGACGCCGGAGTACAACCTGCACGGCACGCTGGCGACGACGCATCCCTGCGCGCCCATGATCATGGTCAACGGCCCCCTGCGGAAGACGCTGGAGATCAACTGCTCCAGCAACTGCTTCGGCCAGGGCTGGCGCGCCAACGCCACGATCGGCCGGGCGCTGGAGCTGATCCTGCTGAACGTCGGCGGCGCCAAGCCGGGCGTGATGGACCGCTCGACGCAGGGCTCGCCCGCCAAGTACTCGTTCTGTTTCGGCGAGAACGAGGAGGAGAGCCCTTGGGCGCCGTACCACGTCCGCCGTGGATTCGGCGCGGCGGACAGCGTCGTGACGGTGATGGCCGGCGAGGGGCCGCACAACATCAACGACCATGGCAGCGTCAGCGGCGAGGGCCTGCTGACCACGATCTGCGGCTCGATCGCGCAGCCCGGCTCCAACCTGGTCTATGGCAAGGGCCCCTACGTGCTGCTGCTCGGACCGGAGCACGCCGCCACGCTGCGGCGCGACGGCTGGGAGATCGACGCGCTCCGTGACGAAGTCTTCAAGCGCGCCCGCGTGCACTACACGCGCGTCTCCAAGGAGAACCGCGAGAGCTACGCCAGCACCGGCCACGTGCCGATCGACGACCATTACCGCATGTCGCCGACCGCCGAGGACGTGCACATCGCCGTCGCCGGCGGGCCGGGCAAGCACTCCGCCTACATCCCGTCCTTCGGCGGCACGGCGGTGTGCAGCGTGCGCGTGAACCTCCCGTCCTGACCCGCCGCGGCCCCCGCCGCCGGCGCTGACGAGGTCCACCGCGATGCCCGACGACGACGCGCTGCCGATCTTCGAGGAGTCGGCGTCCTGGGAGGACGCGCAGCGCGCGCTCGAGGCGCTGCAGCTCGGCGACGGTCTGCCGATGGTGCCGCCGACGCGCCGGCGCCTGGAGCGCATGCTGGCCGACGTCGACGATCCCGACCGCTCCTACGGCCCGGTGCCGCCGTTGTTCGGCGATCTGACGGCGGCGGCCGTCGCCTACCAGTGCGTGCTGGCGGGCTGCGTCCCGGCCGAGCTGCCGGTGGTGCTGACGGCGGTCGCGGCCTGCCTCGAGCCCGACTTCAACCTGCTGGGCATCCAGACCACGACCGGCACGCCGACCGTGGCGGCGATCGTGCACGGGCCGGCCGCGGCGCGGCTGAGGATCAACGCCGGCGCCAACTGCCTCGGCCCCGGCGTCCGCGCCAACGCCTGCATCGGCCGCGCCATCCGTCTGTCGCTGACCAACATCGGCGGCGCCCATCCCGGCATCGGCTCGATGGCGACGATGGGCCAGCCCGGCCGCTACACCTTCTGCTTCGCCGACCACGACGATCCCTGGGCGCCGCCGCTGCACGTCCGGCGCGGCTTCGCCGCCGGTTCCGACGCCGTCACCGTGCTGGGCGTGTCGGGCACGATGGAGGTGCTGCCGCTCGACGGCGGCTCCTCGCCGCAGGCGGTGCTGCGGCCGATCCTCGGCGCCATGGCGGCCGCCCGCGCCGCCGCCGGCGCCGGACGCGCCCGTCCCGGCGGCGAGCAGGTCTTCCTGCTGCCGCCGGAGATGGCGCGGATGATCGAGCGCGGCGGCTGGGATCTGCGCGCGGCGCAGCACTACCTGTTCACGGAAAGCGAACCGGAGGCGCGCGTGGCGCGCTCGCCCGACGACATCCATCTCGTCGTCACCGGCGGCGCCGGGCTGAAGATGACCCATGTGCCGCTGTGGATGGGCGGCACCCGGCCGATCACCGCGCCGCTGCTGCGGCCCTGACGCCGTCGGCGGAAGGACGCGTCACGCGAAGTCGAAATCGGCGGGATCCAACTCTCGGGTCATGGACCAATAGTCGACCAGCCGCCACGGCGAGTTGGCGATGACGCGGCCCGATGCGTTCTTGTACCAGTTGCCGACGCCGCCATGCGACCACACCATCCGGCGGTGCGCGGCGTCGACGCGTTCGTTGTAGGCGTCGTGCGGCTCGCGCCGGCACTCGATCGTCCGGTGGCCGCCTTCGATCATCTCCCGCAGCGCCTGCATGATGTAGCGGACCTGGCATTCCGTGTGGAAGATGATGCTGCCGCCGTGGCCGAGATTGGTGTTCGGGCCGTAGACGATGAAGAAATTGGGGAAGCCCGGCACGGTCATGCCGAGATGGGCGCGCGGATCGTCGTCGCCCCACAGGTCGCGCAACGACACACCGCCGCGTCCGCGGATGTCCATCGGCCACAGCATGCGGCCGGCCTGGAATCCGGTGGCGAACACGATGACGTCGGCGGGATGCGCCACGCCGTCGGTGGTGACGACGGCGTCGGCGGTGACGCGCGCGATCGGCGCGGTCACCAGATCGACGTTTGGCCGCTTCAGCATCCGGTACCAGCGGTTATCGCGCAGCATGCGCTTGCCGTAGGGCGGATAGGGCGGGATCACCTTGGCGAGCAGGACGGGATCGTCGCCGATCTCGGCGCGGATGTGGGCCTCCAGCATGTCGCGGAAGCCCTGGTTCACGGCGTTCAGCGAGCGGTCGGGATGCGGCCAGGCGGGATCGATCTGCAGCGAGGCGTGCAAGCCGTCGGCCGAGGCCCAGAACAGCAGGAAGCGGTACCACTTGTCGTAGAACGGGACGTGGCGCAGCGCCCATTTCTTCCCGGCCGCGACGGTCGCGTGGTAGTTCGGATTGTGGACCGACCAGTGCGGCGTGCGTTGGAAGATCGTCAGCCGCGCCACGTCGCCGGCGATCGAGGGGCCGGCCTGCATGCCGCTGGCGCCGGTGCCGATCATGGCCACGCGCTTGCCGCTCAGATCGTGCTCCGGCTCCCAGTGGCCGGTGTGGAACGCGGGACCCTCGAAATCCGAAAGACCGGGAATGTCCGGGATGGCCGGCCGGTTGAGTTGACCGACCGCGCCGACGAGGATCTCGGTCTCGATCGTCTCCTCGGCGCCGTCCTTCGAGCGGACGGCCACGCGCCAGACGCCCTTCGCCGCGTCATAGCCCGCGGCGGTCGCCTCGACGCCGAAGCGCACGGCGCGGCGCACGTCGTATTTGTCGGCGACGCGCTCGAGATAGCCCCACAACTCGTCGCGCTTGGAGAAATGGTCGGGCCAGTCGTGGTTGGGCTCGAACGAGAACGAGAAGAAGTGGTTGGGCGTGTCGACGCCGCAGCCGGGATAGGCGTTCTCGTACCAGGTGCCGCCGACGGTGTCGTTCTTCTCGAGGATCGTGAACGGGATGCCGGCCTCGCGCAGCTTGATCCCCACGCACAGGCCCGACAGGCCGGCGCCGATCACCAGCACGCGGAAGCGCGACAGCGCCGCCGCGTCCGGCGCGCGCCGCCACGGCACACTGCGCGGATCGCCGTCGCCGGTCAGACGCGTCTCCTCGAGGATCAGCGGGATGTATTCGTCGGGCACGGCCTGGCCGACGCCGGCCGCCATCATCTCGCGCAGCAGGTCGTCGGATGGCGGCGGCACCACCGCGTCGGGCGCGCGCGACAGCAGGATAGCGGCCAGCCTGTCGCGCAGCCCCGCGGCGACGTCCTCCGGCACCTTCTGCATGAAGTTCCACGCGCCGGCGACGTGCGGGCGGATCAGGTCGAGCGGCTGGCGATCGCCGGTGAGGTGCACCAGCGCCAACGTCAGCGGCACGATGTCGGCCTCGTCGAGCGCCGCGCGCATCGAGGCCGCGTCGATCAGCGTGTCCCGCGTGGTTCCATCCATTCCCGTCGCTCCGGCGTCCGTCCGACCACCCCGGTCACTACAGCACGGACGCGCCGGCGGGACACCGCGCGGCGACGCAGCCCCGCCCTACGCCGGCCGCGCCCCTCGCCACGATCCAAGATGACGCCGCGTTGGTCGGACGCGCCGGGAACCGGCGGCGCCGATCATCCCAGCTCGGCTCGCAGCAGCTCGAGCGCGGCGCGGGCGAAGGCGCGCATGTTGGCGACGCGGTCGGAATCGCCCGTGCGGACGGTGATGGCGCGCGACACCGGGCCGGCGATGGCGACGCAGGCGTGGCCGGCGGGATCGCCGTAGCGGTTGCCTGCCGGGCCGCTGGCGCCGGTCTCGGCCATGCCCCAGGTCGCGCCGAGCTTATCGCGGATCGTGCGGGCGCCGAGCGCGGCGTAGGCCTCGGTCGCCGAGCGTAGCCCGCTGCGGGCCTGCGGCGGGATCGCCAGCAGCGCGTCGCCGGCCGCGCGCGTGTAGATCACCGCGCCGCCGAGGAAATACGCCGAGGCGCCGGGCACCGCGATCAGCGACGCCGACAGCAAACCGCCGATCGATGATTCGGAGATCGCCAACGTCTCGCCGCGCGCCTTCAGGCGCCCGGCGATGGCGGTGGCGATCGGCAGCAGCGTGTCCATGGTCGTGCTCCCCGGAGTCGCCGCGTTACGCGGTGAGCGGCGCCAGCGCCGCGAGATCGAGCGCGACGCTCTCGCCCAGCCACGCCGCGCGGTCGCGGTGGTCCTCGAGATCCTCGCCGGTGTTGGGATGCACCAGCACCGTCAGGCCGCGGCGATTGAGATTGAGCCACGGCACGATGCGCTCGAACTTGTCGGGCTTGAACGCGACCTGGTAGCTCCAGCGCGGATGCGGTCCGACCGGCCGCTCGTGGAACCGGCCCATCACCATCTCGTCGGCGAAGCGGGCCGTGATCTCCTCGCGCAACGCCCACGCGGTGTCGCGCGTGCCGGCGTCGAAATAGACGTGGGCGTGCCAGCTCTCGATGCGCGAGACGTCCATCGTCGATCCTCTCCTGGTGCGCCGCGCTCAGCCGCGCCGCACGGCGCCGCCGCTGGTGATGCCGCCGTCGATCACCAGCTCGGCGCCGGTCATGTAGCTGGACGCGTCGGAGGCCAGGAACAGCACGCCGTTGGCGATGTCCTGGGCGCTGCCGGCGCGGCCCACCGGCGCGCCGATCTTCGCCAGCTCGTGCGGATCGACCGGCGCGTTGCGTCCGCCGCCCGACGCGCCGACCGGCAGCTTGCCCCAGATGGGGGTGTCGATGATGCCGGGATGCACGGAGTTCACGCGCACGCCGTCGCCCACCGAGGCGCACTCCATGGCGATCGCCTTGGCGAACAGCCGCACGCCGCCCTTGGTGGCGCAGTACCCCGCCAGCGTCGGCGAGCCGCGCAATCCCGCGATCGAGGAGATCATCACGATCGAGCCGCCGCCGGATTTCCGCATCACCGGCAGACAATGCTTCACCGACAGGAACACGCCGTCGAGGTTGATCGCGGTCTGCCGCCGCCAATCGGCCAACGACATGTCGGCGATGCTCGGCACCATGATGCCGATGCCGGCGTTGGCGACCATGACGTCGAGCCGGCCGTGGCGCTTGACGATGTCGGCCACGACCTCGATCCAGCGCGCCTCGTCGGCGACGTCCTGGGTCAGGAACGACGCCTCGCCGCCGGCCGCCTTGATGCGCGCCACCAACTCCGCGCCGCGCGGCGCGTCGATGTCGGTGGCGACCACCTTGGCGCCCTCGCGCGCCAAGGTCTCGCAGCACGCCGCCCCGATGCCCGACGCGCCCCCGGTCACCAGCGCGACCTTGCCCGATACCTGTCCCATGTCCCGCTCCCCCTGCGCGGCGGAAGCCCCTCCTCCGCCCCTTCGGGGCGACCTCTCCCCCTCGTCGGAGGGAAAAGGGAGGAACGCGCCGTTTCGACGCCGTCCCTTCTCCCCCGTCATCGGGGAAGAAGGGAAGCGCGCGCCCTACTTCGACTGGAAGTTCGGCAGGCGCTTCTCGGCCCAGGCCTTGACGCCCTCCTTGAAGTCGGAGGTCTTGCGGGTCCAGTCCTGCTCGGTCAGCTCGCGCTCGGTCGCCGCCTCGGCGCCATCGGCGAAGCCGCGGCGCATGGTCTCGCGGGTCGACTGCACGGCCAGCGGCGAGGATTGCGCGATCTCCGTCGCCAGCGCCATCGCCGCGGCGCGCAGTTCGGCGGCCGGCACCAGCACGTCGGCCATGCCCATCGCCACGGCCTCGTCGCCCGTGACGCGACGGCCCGTGTAGAAGAGCAGGTTGGCCTTCTGCTGGCCCACGAGGCGGGGCAGCGTGTAGGTCAGGCTGAAGCCGGGATGGAAGCCCAGCCGGTTGAAGTTGGCGCTGAAGCGCGCCTCGCTGCAGGTGACGCGGAAATCCGACGACAGCGCCAGACCCAAACCGCCGCCGATCGCCGCGCCCTGCACCGCCGCCACTTGCGGCTTCTTCGCGCGGAAGATGCGGGTCGCCTCCTTGTAGAGGTGCTTGCCGCTCTCGGCCGCGCCGGTGGCCGGGCGGTTGGCGAAATCGGCGCCGGCGCAGAACGACTTGCCCTGGGCGCACAGCACGATCGACCGGATGTTCACGTCGCGGTCGAAATCCTCGTAGGCGTCGGCGATCTGGTTGATCAGCGAATTGTCGAAATAGTTGTGCGGCGGACGCTGGATCTCGACGATCCCGACGTGTCCCTCGCTGCTGACGCCGAGGTCCGCGAATTTGCCGGCCATGAGTCTCTCCTCCCGTTCGGATTCGGCGGCAAGCTAGCGGATTTCACCGCCCGGTCCTACCGGTCCGGCGCAGAGGGGGGCCGCGCCGCCCGCATGGTCGGACGGCTTGTCCCGGGGCCGCAGCCGGGCAAAGGTCGCGGTGGAACGCCCGCGTCGCAAGCCGGGCGCCGATCAGGAGGAGACGGAAGATGGCGAGGTTGTGCGAGGGGCGCGTGGCGCTGGTGACGGGCGCGGCGCGGGGCGTGGGACGCGAGCACGCGCTGCTGCTGGCGAAGCACGGCGCCAAGGTGGTCGTGAACGACCTCGGCGGCGAACGCGACGGCAAGGGCGCCGACCTGACCCCGGCGCAGCAGGTGGTCGAGGAGATCAAGGCGATGGGCGGCGAGGCCGTGGTCAACGGCGACGACGTCGGCGACTGGAACGGCGCCAAGCGGATGGTCGACCAGGCCATCTCGACCTTCGGCAAGCTCGACATCGTGCTGAGCAACGCCGGCATCCTGCGCGACCGCATGCTCACCAACATGAGCGAGGAGGAGTGGGACGCCGTCATCAAGGTGCACCTGAAGGGCACCTTCGCGCCGGCGCGGCACGCCTGCGCCTACTGGCGCGACAAGTTCAAGGAGACCGGCCGGCCGGTGAACGGCCGCCTGCTGACCACGACCTCGGTGTCGGGCATCTACGGCAATGTCGGCCAGACCAACTACGGCGCCGCCAAGGCCGGCATCGCGGCGTTCACGGTGATCGCGGCGCGCGAGATGCGGCGCTACGGCGTGACCGTGAACTCGATCTCGCCGTCGGCCTACACGCGCATGACCGCCGACCTGCGCCAGTACTCGCCCGAGGATCTCGAGAAGCGCGATCCCAAGTGGGTGGCGCCGATCGCCGTCTGGCTGGCCAGCGAGGAGTCCGGCGAGATCACCGGCCGCGTGTTCCAGGCCGGCAACGGCCAGATCGCCGTCGCCGAGGGCTGGCACAAGGGCCCGACCATCGAGCAGGTCGCCGATCCGGCGACGCTCGGCCCGATCGTCAAGGACATGGTCGCCCGCGCCCGGAAGAACGCCGGCATGGACGGCATGGATCTGGATTGACGGGTCGTCGCCCTCTCCGCCGCGCATGCCGGCGGAGAGGGGCGCGACGCGAGCGGGCATCGAGATCCTTCGCCGCGCTCGGGCCGACGCGAAACGCAGGGGCGTTCGCGTTCTCCGTCGTCCAGAGCGCGGCGAAGGACCTGGCCGCTGGATCGCGGCGCGGCGTTCGCTAGCCCCGGCATAGGACGCGACCATGTACATCGGCGAACACGCGCGGCTGACGCCCGACAAGCCGGCGGTGATCGACTCCGCGACGGGCGCCATGGTCACGTTCCGCGAGGTCGACGAGGCCTCGACGCGGCTGGCGCGGCTGCTGCGCGGCGCCGGGCTGCGGCGCGGCGACCATGTCGCGCTGCTGATGGAGAACAATCTCCACTACCACGAGGTGGCGTGGGCGGCGCTGCGGTCGGGCCTCTACATCACCGCCATCAACCGCTACCTCGTGCCCGACGAGGCCGCCTACATCGTCAACGACAGCGGCGCCAAGGCGATCGTCACGTCGGCGGCGATGCGCGACACCGCGGACGGACTCGCGCCGCTGATCCCCGGCTGCGGGATCCGGCTGATGATGCACGGCGCCGGCGGCGGCTGGCGTTCGTACGAGGAGGCGCTGGCGTCGGTCGACGGCGGGCCGCTGGAGGACGAGCGGCTGGGCGACACGATGCTCTACAGTTCCGGCACCACCGGCCGGCCCAAGGGCATCAAGCGCGCGCTGCGCGACGAGCATCCGTCGGCCGGGCTGCGCAGCCGCGACACGCTGGCGCGCTACGGTTTCGGGCCGGACACGGTCTACCTGTCGCCGGCCCCGCTCTACCACTCCGCGCCGCTGGGTTTCACGCTGGGCGCGCAGGCGCTGGGCGGCTCGGTGGTGATGATGCGCCGCTTCGACCCCCTGGAGGCGCTGGCCGCCATCGAGCGCCACAAGGTCACCCACAGCCAGTGGGTGCCGACGATGTTCGTGCGCATGCTGAAGCTGACCGACGCCGAGCGCGCGCGCCACGACCTGTCGAGCCACCGCGCCGCGATCCACGCCGCCGCGCCCTGCCCGGTCGACGTCAAGCGCGGCATGATCGAATGGTGGGGGCCGATCCTGCACGAGTACTACGCCGGCACCGAGTCCAACGGCTCCACCCGAATCGACAGCCACGACTGGTTGCGCAAGCCCGGCTCGGTCGGCCAGGCGTCGCTGGGGATCATCCACATCTGCGACGACGAGGGGCGCGAGCTGCCGGCGGGCGAGGCCGGCCTGATCTACTTCGAGCGCGAGGAGATGCCGTTCGCCTACCACAACGACGACGCCCGCACCGACGCGGCGCGCCATCCCGCGCGACCGCTGTGGTCGACGCTGGGCGACGTCGGCTACCTCGACGACGAGGGCTACCTGTTCCTGACCGACCGCAAGGCGTTCATGATCATCGCCGGCGGCGTGAACATCTACCCGCAGGAGATCGAGGACGCGCTGGTGCTGCACCCCAAGGTCGGCGACGTGGCGGTGTTCGGCGTGCCCAACGAGGATCTCGGCGAGGAGGTCAAGGCGGTGGTCGAGCCGGCGCCGGGGATCGCGCCCTCGCCGGCGCTGGCCGAAGAGCTGCTGGAGTTCGCGCGCGGGCGCTTGTCGCGGCAGAAGGTGCCGCGGTCGATCGACTTCACCGACGCCATGCCGCGGCTGCCGACGGGGAAGCTGTACAAGCGCCTGCTGCGCGACGCGTACTGGCCGAAGAAGGCTTAAGGTCGGCGGAGACGGCCGGGCATGGTTTCGGCCTGCGAGGCGAGCCGGCGGCGGCGGGCGACGCGGGCGTTGCGGCGGGCCACGGACGGGCGGCATGATCGCGCGCCACATCTAGGATCACGGACATGAATTTCGACTTCTCCGACGACCAGAAGATGCTCAAGGACCAGGTGCGGAAGTTCCTCACCGACAAGTGCCCGATGAAGGTCGTGCGCCGCGTGCTCGACGGGCCTGAGACGCACGCCGCCGAGGTCTGGAAAGGCCTGGCCGAGCTCGGCGCCATGGGCACCGCGATCCCGGAGGCCTACGGCGGCTCGGGGCTCGGCGCCCTGGAGCTGTGCGTGATCGCCGAGGAGCTGGGCCGGTCCTGCGCGCCGGTGCCGTTCGCGTCGTCGGTGTATCTGGCGACCGAGGCGCTGATGCGCTGGGGAAGCGACGCGCAGAAGAAGACGTGGCTGCCGCGGCTCGCGGACGGCTCGGCGATCGGCACGCTGGCCGCCGGCGAGGGCCCGAAGCCGGCCTCGCCGCGGACGGTCCGCGCGGCGTTGTCGGGCGGCAAGCTCAGCGGCGAGAAGCTGCCGGTGCCCGACGGCGAGGCCGCCGATTTCGCGGTCGTGCTGGTCAACACCGGCGGCGCCGGCGAGCGGGCCCTGTCGCTGGCGCTGGTCGAGCTGGCCGGCGCCGGCGTCAAGCGCGAGCGCGTCGCCACGGTCGATCCGGCGCGCAAGCACGCCCGGCTGGCGTTCGACGGCGCCAAGGCCGAGCCGCTGGGCGCCGAGGGCGACGGCTGGCGGATGCTCAACGAGCTCTACGACGCGGCCGCGGTGCTGATCGCCTTCGAGCAGATCGGCGGCGCCGAGGCGGCGATGTGGATGGCGCGCGACTACGCGCTGCAGCGCTACGCCTTCGGGCGGCAGATCGGCTCTTACCAGGCGATCAAGCACAAGCTCGCCGACATGTACGTCAAGGTCGAGCTGGCGCGGTCCAACGCCTACTACGGCGCGATGATGCTCAACGACCGCGGCGCCGACCTGCCGGTCGCGGCGGCGGCGACGCGCGTGTCGGCCATCGACGCCTACGACTTCGCCGCCAAGGAGAACATCCAGACGCATGGCGGCATGGGCTTCACCTGGGAGGCCGACACGCAGTTCCACTACCGCCGCTCGCGCCTGCTGGCGCTCGGCATCGGCGGCCCGATGGCGTGGAAGGAGAAGCTCGTCTCCCGCCTCGAGCAGAAGAACGCCGCCTGATCCGCGATTTCCGAGAGGACACGCCGCCATGGACTTCAACGACACCCCCGAGGAAGCCGCGTTCCGCGCCAAGGCCCGCGCCTGGCTGGACGCCAACGCCAAGCGCAAGACCGACGACAAGCAGGCCTACCGCGCCCGCGTCGACGACCCCGAGCTGCTGAAGCGCGCCAAGGAGTGGCAGGACAAGAAGGCCGCCGCCGGCTACGCCCGCATCACCTGGCCGGTCGAGTACGGCGGCATGGGCGGCACGCAGATCCAGCAGGTGATCTACAGCCAGGAGGAGGCCAACTACCTCGTGCCGCTGGGCTTCTTCGACATCGGGCTGGGCATGTGCATCCCGACGATGATGGCCTACGCCTCCAAGGAGCACCTCACCCGCTACGTGAAGCCGGCGCTGCACGGCGACGAGGTGTGGTGCCAGCTGTTCTCCGAGCCGGTCGCCGGCTCGGACGTGGCCGGCATCCGCACGCGCGCCGAGCGCGACGGCGACGACTGGGTGATCAACGGCCAGAAGGTGTGGACGTCCGGCGCGCACTACTGCGACTACGGCATCGTCATCACCCGCACCAACCCCGACGTGCCCAAGCACCAGGGGCTGACGATGTTCTTCCTGAGCATGAAGTCGCCGGGCGTCGAGGTGCGGCCGATCCGCCAGATCTCCGGCGCGGCCAACTTCAACGAGGTGTTCTTCACCAACGTCCGGGTCCCCGACTCGCAGCGGCTCGGCAAGGTCGGCGACGGCTGGAAGGTGGCGCTGACGACGCTGATGAACGAGCGCCTCGCGGTCGGCACGCCGTCCGGCGGGCTCGACGTCGACGAGCTGCTCGATCTGGCGCGCGAGACCGAGCTGGAGGACGGCCCGGCGATCCGCAACGCCCACGTGCGGTCGAAGATCGCGGACTGGTACGTGCAGACGCAGGGGCTGAAATACACCAAGTACCGGACCCTGACGTCGCTCTCGAAGGGCCAGACGCCGGGACCGGAATCCTCGATCGGCAAGATCGTGGCGGCGCCCAAGATGCAGGACCTCGGCGCCTTCGCCATGGAGCTGATGGGCACCGGCGGCGTCATGACCGGCGACGTGCCGGGCGCCGGCGGCTTCCAGGCGCAGTGGATCGGCGGTGCCGGCTTCCGCATCGCCGGCGGCACCGACGAGATCCTGCGCAACATCGTGGCCGAGCGCGTGCTCGGCCTGCCGCAGGACGTGCGCGTCGACAAGGACGTGCCGTTCAGCGCGCTGGGCAAGGCGAAGTGACACAGGGCGACGCCGCGACGCGGCGCGGGAGGAAGCGATGATCTTCGAGATGCGGACCTACACGCTCCATCCCGGCGCGCTGCCGAAGTACTTCGACCACGTGCGCGACGTCGGCCGGCCGGTGCGCGGCGACGACTACGGCATGAACCACGGCTACTGGGCGTCGGAGTTCGGCACTTTGAACCAGGCGTGGCACCTGTGGAGCTACGACAGCCTCGACGACCGCGAGGCCAAGCGCGTGGCGCTGTCGAAGAACCCGCGCTGGACCGGTGAGTACGTGCCGGGCGTGCGGCCGCTGGTGAAGCGGCAGTCGATCCGGTTCTGGAAGGCGGCCAAGCCGTTCGAGGCGCCGAAGACGGACGGCGGCTTCTACGAGCTGCGCATGTACAAGACCAATCTCGGCCAGGCCGGGCCGTGGTGCCAGATGTTCAAGGACATCCTGCCGGTGCGCGAGAAATACGCGCCGTCGCCCAACGTGGGCCTGTGGCAGGGCGAGGCGCCCGACCCGAACGAGGTGGCGCACATGTGGCACTACCCGACGCTCGACTCGCGCGGCGCGGCGCGCGGCGACCTCTACAAGGACCCGCAGTGGCAGGCGTTCATCGCCAGATCGGCCCCGATGCTCACCGACCTCGAATCGATCATCCTGCTGCCGCATCCGGCGGTGAAGGTGAAGTAGGCAGCGGAAGACGAATCCCCTCATCTACCCCTTCGGGGCAGCTTCCTCTCCGAAGACGGGGGAGAAGGCGGCGCGTAGCGCCGGACGAGGGGCCGTTCCTCGCCCCTCCGCCTCACCGCTTGCCCTCGATCTCGACCTCCAGAAGGTAGGGCTTGCCCGAGGCGAAGGCGGCGCGTAGCGCCGCCGTCAGTTCGTCCGGCTTCGTCACCCGCGCGCCGGCGATGCCCATGCCCCTGGCCATGTCGACGAAACCCAGGTTCGGCCCGGTCAGGTCCATCTGCGGGTAGTCGCGGTTGGACATCGCGTCGAAGCGCTGCCGGTAGGTGTCGAGATTGTGCTTGAGCACGCGGTATTCGCGGTTCGCAAGGATGACGAACACGATGGCGAGGTCGTGGTGCGCCGCGCTCCACAGCGCCTGGGCGCTGTACATCGCCGAGCCGTCGCCGGAGATCGCCAGCACCGGCCGGTCCGGGCACGCGACCTTGGCGCCGATCGCGCCGGCCAGCGCCTGGCCGATGCCGCCGCCCCGGCCGCTGAGATAGTCGCCGGGACGTTCGAACGGGATGGTGCGGGCCAGATCGACGTTGGCGGTGATCGACTCGTCGACCACCACGACGTCCACCGGCAACGCGTCGCGGATCGCCGCCATCGTCACGGCCATCGACATCGGCGAGCGCGCGCGGCTCTTCTCGGCGCGCGCCGCCTGGGCCGCGTCGTCGGCGTCGCGCGCGGACTTCAAAGCGGCCCCGCGGCGCGCGGCGGCGACGGTGAACTCCGACGGCGCGGCGGCCAGCGCGGCGCGGATCGCGGCGATCGAGGCGCGCGGATGGCCGGCCAGCCCGACCGTCGGCGCGAAATTGTAGGCCAGCCGCTCGAACGATTCCTCGAGATGCACCACCGCGGCGCCGTCGGCGAAGGGCGCGCCCGGCGCGTACCACACCTCCTCGAAGAACGGCCCGCCGATCAGCATGACGAGGTCGTGGGCGTCGAACGCCTTGCGCATGGCGGCGGCGTCGAACGGCACCGCGCCCCGGGCGTTGCGGTGGAACGACGGGAACGAGAGCTGATGGCGCAGGCCCTCGACCCACACCGGCGCGCCGAGCGTCTCCGACAACGCGACCAGCTCGGCCACGGCGCCGGCGCGCGCGACATCGTCGCCGGCGACGATCACCGGCGAGCGCGCCGCCAGCAGCGCCCGCGCCGCCGCCGCCACGCCGTCGGGGTCCGGCCGCGTGGCGCGGTACAGCGCGCCGGGCGGCGCGGCGAGCACGTCGGTCTCCTGCTCCATCACGTCGATCGGCAACGCCACGAACACCGGCCCGCACGGCGGGTCGTTGGCGATCTTGAAGGCGCGGCGCAGGATCGGCGCCATCTCGTCGGCGCGCTCGACCTGCACGCTCCATTTGACCACCGGCGCGGCCATCGCCGCGAGGTCGTGGCCCAGCAGCGGATCGCGCAGCCGCAGCCGCGTGTCCTGCTGGCCCGCGGTCACGACCATCGGCGAGTTGGCCTTGAGCGCGCCGTAGAGCATGCCCAGCGCGTTGCCCAGCCCCGGCGCGACGTGGACGTTCACGACGGGCGTCTTCCCGCTGGCCTGCGCGTAGAAGCTGGCGGCGCCCAGCGCGATGCCCTCGTGCAGCGCCACGACGTATTCCACGCTTGGATAGGCGCCGAGGCTGTCGATCAGCGGACTCTCGGTCGTGCCGGGATTGCCGAACATGCGCTCGACGCCGTGGGCGACGAGACTCTCCATGAACACCTGACGTCCGCGCATCGCTTCCCCCGATTGATACGTTGTCGTCGACGGCCTAGCCGCCGAGGAATTCCTTGGTCCAGCGCGCATAGTCGCCGTCGCGCGTGACCCGCTTCATCAGGTCGGCCGAGGCCACGCCCTCCAGCTTCGAGGGCGGCACGCCGTCGCGCAGCGCCTTGAGCGTGGCGTAGGTCGCCTGCACCGCCGCCGCGTACGGTTGGTGCCCCTGCAAAGCGATGCGCACGCGCCGGCTGGCGAGATAGGCCTTGTCGGACAGGTCGCCGGCGACGCCGCCGAGGATGATCGGCAGGGTCGTGGCGGCCGACAGCGCGTCGAGCTGCGCGCGCGTCGTCACGCCGACGAAGAACAACGCGTCGACCCCGGCGGCCTCGTAGGCGCGGCCCCGCGCGATGGCGTCGTCGACGCCCGTCAGCATGACGGCGCTGGTCCTGCCGGCGATCGCCAGCATCGGGTCCTGCCGACCGGCCAGCGCCGCCTTCATCTTGCCGACGCCCTCCTCGACCGGGATCAGCGTCACCTTTCCGTCGCCATAGGGCCGCGGCAGCTCGGTGTCCTCGATGCTCAGCCCGGCGACGCCGGCGGTCTCCAGTTCCTCGACCGTACGTTTGACGTTCAGCGCGTTGCCGTAGCCGTGGTCGGCGTCGACCATCAGCGGCAGGCCGCCCGCCCGGTTGATCCGGTAGGCCTGGCCGGCGAACTCCGACAGGGTCAGGACGATCAGATCCGGCGCCCCCAGCACCGTCAGGGAGGCCACCGAGCCGGCGAACATGCCGACCTCGAACCCGAGATCCTCGGCGATCCGGGCGGAGATGGCGTCGTGGACCGACCCCGGATGGACGCAGATGTCACCCGCAAGCACGGCGCGGAAGCGCTTTCGACGATCGGACCAGTTCATTTTGTGCGGCGCCCTCCCCTAGGACGGGCGGGAGTATTCCAGACCGGGGGGCGGCGGGTCCACCACGGCGGTCCGCCATCCCGCCGGGACACGGACATGCCAAATCGGGGAGGCTCGCCGGTCTGGCGGGGCTGCATCGCCACGCACATTTTTCGCGTATAGTGCGGCCGCGAAAGGATTCGTCATGAACGTCCAGACCCGGCCCGCGTCCGGGGAAGAGGTCGCGGCCCTCGTGCGCGACCTCGGAGCGCGGGCCAAGAACGCGGCGGCGGCGCTGCGCAACGCCACCACGGCGGCCAAGGACGCCGCCCTGGTCGAGGCCGCGCGGCTGATGCGCGCCGAGAGCGCCGCCATCGTCGAGGCCAACGCCCGCGACATGGCGGCCGCACGCTCGGCCGGGCTCGACGCCGCCATGCTCGACCGGCTGATGCTCGATCCCGGCCGCGTCGAGGCGATGGCGCACGGCCTGGACGACATCGTCGCCCTGCCCGATCCGGTCGGCCAGGTGATGGAGGAATGGACGCGGCCCAGCGGCCTGCGTTTCACGCGGGTACGGGTGCCGATCGGCGTGATCGCCGTGGTCTACGAGTCGCGCCCCAACGTCACGGCCGACGCCGGCGCGCTGTGCCTGAAATCGGGCAACGTCGTGATCCTGCGCGGCGGCTCGGAGAGCTTCCACTCCTCGCGCGCCATCGCCGCCTGTCTGCGCCGCGGCCTCGCCAGCGCCGGCCTGCCCGAGGACTGCGTCCAGCTTGTGCCGACCACCGACCGCGCCGCCGTCGGCGAGCTGCTGAGGGCGGTGGAATTCCTGAACCTGATCGTACCGCGCGGCGGACGCGCCCTGATCGAGCGCGTCTCGAGCGAGAGCCGCGTGCCGGTGCTCAAGCACTTCGAGGGGCTTTGCCACGTCTACGTCGACGGCGCCGCCGACATCGCCATGGCGCGCGACGTGGTCGCCAACGCCAAGATGCGCCGGGTCGGCGTGTGCGGCGCCGCCGAGACGCTGCTGATCGACCGGGCCGCGCTCGCGACCCACGCGCGGCCGGTGCTCGACCGGCTGATCGCGCTGGGCTGCGCCGTGCGCGGCGACGACGCGATCCGCGCGATCGAGCCGCGCGCGACGGCCGCGACGGAACAGGACTGGCGCACCGAGTATCTGGCGCCGGTGATCAGCGCCGCCGTGGTCGACGGCGTCGACGGCGCCATCCGCCACATCGCCACCTACGGCTCCGGCCACACCGACTGCATCGTCACGTCCGACGCCGCGGCGGCCGAGCGGTTCCTGCGCGATGTCGACAGCGTCATCGTCATGCACAACGCGTCCACGCAGTTCGCCGACGGCGGCGAGTTCGGGCTGGGCGCCGAGATCGGCATCTCGACCGACCGCCTGCACGCGCGCGGGCCGGTCGGACTGGCCGAGCTGACGACCTACAAGAACGTCGTGCGCGGCGACGGCACGCTGCGCCCGTGACGGTCTCCCAACGCATCCGCGGCGCCGCCACCGCGCTGGCGATCGCCGCGCTCACGGCGTTCCAACCCGCCGCCGCCGCCGAGGGCAACTACCCGTTCGTCGAGATCTACGACGCGGACAAGAAGCTGCTGCAGGGGCCGGTCGCCACCAACGTCGTGCCGCTGTGGCCGATCCGCAGCTGCTTCGGCTGGGTGCTGACCCTGCCGACCTACGCCTTCCAGACGGTCGAGGTGGTCGAGATCCAGAAGCTGCCCGGCCCGTCGCGCTTCGCCGGCGACGGTTTCGAGGTGCACGAGACGCTCGACGGCACGACCGCCAAGCAGCGCCTTACGGTCGGCGCCGACGGCCGCATCGTCAGCACCTGGTGCGTCAACGACGCCGATCCGCCGGGCGAGTACCGCTTCGACGTCCATATCGACGGCCGCCACGCGGCGGAATTCCGCTACTGCGGCATCCGTGTGCCCGAGAACGAGCCGTTCGACCTCGAGAAACTCGCCTGTCCGCGCAGGCACGAGGGGTCGTGAGCGGCGACGCCGTCCGCGCCGGCCTGCTGGCGACGCCGTTCGCGTCGACGGCCGCGCTGGCCGCGCCTCCGGGCGAGCACCGCAAGCTGATCCGGCTACGCGATGCCGACGGGAAGACCATCGAGGGCCCGGTCCGCGGCGACGCGTTCCCGCTGTGGCCTGCGCGGGCCTGCTACACGTGGGTCGTCCATGTCGGCGGCGCCGAGCGCCTGGTGAACGTCACCGAGCGCCAGACGACGCCGGGTCCGACGCGCTTCGACGTCGGCGCCGACATCCGGATCAACGACGCCTCCGACGCGACCGAATGGACCCGGCGCATGGTCGTGCGCGATGGCGCCGTGGCGCACACATGGTGCGTCAACGACGCCGATCCGCCCGGCGAATACCACTACCGCGTCGACATCGACGGCCGCTTCGTCGCGGCGTTCCGATTCTGCGGCATCAAGCTCCCGGAGGGCGCGCCGCCGCGGCTGGGCGGACTGTCCTGCGCCAAACGCTTCCTCGGCTCGTGAGGCCGACCCCGTGCGCCGCGACCGCATCCGCCCGTTCCTACCCCCGGCCGCGCGCGCCGCGCTCGGCGCCGCGCCGCGCCGGATCGGCCTGCTGGGCGGATCGTTCAACCCGGCGCACGAGGGCCACCGCCATATCAGCGTCGAGGCGCTGCGCCGGCTCGATCTCGACGAGATCTGGTGGTTGGTGGCGCCGCAGAATCCGCTGAAGGACGCCCGAGGCATGGGCGCGCTGGACGAACGGCTCGCCGCGGCGCGCCGGATGTCCGGCCACGACCGCATCCGGGTCACCGACATCGAACGCGTCCTGGGCACCCGCTACACGGTCGACACCTTGGCGCGGCTGCGCCGGCTGTTCCCGCGCATCGCGTTCGTGTGGCTGATGGGGGCCGACAATCTGGCGCAGATGGCGCGCTGGAAGCGCTGGCCCGACATCGCGGCCATGGCGCCGATCGCGGTGATCGACCGGCCGGGCTGCGGCGTACGGGCGCTGGCCGGGGCGGTCGCGCGGCGCTATGGTGCGGCCCGTTCGCGCGACGGCGCCGTGCGCGGCCTCGCCGCCGCCGGGCCGCCGGCGTGGTGTTTCCTGCGTTGCCGGCTCAGCCCGCTCTCGGCGACCGCGATCCGCGCCGCCCGCCATCCCTGAAGACCGACGGAGAACTGTCATTCCCGCCCGCCCCCGCCGCCGTCCCAGCCCCTCCGACGCCCTGCGCAAGCTCGTCCGGGAATCCCTCGAGGAGGACAAGGCCGAGGACATCGTCGAACTCGATGTCGCCGGCCGCACCAGCGTCGCCGACTGGATGATCGTGTGCAGCGGGCGCTCGACCCGGCAGGTCTCGGCGATCGCCGACAAACTGGCCTCGCGCCTCAAGGACTCCGGCCACAAAGGCGTGCGGGTCGAGGGCAAGACGCAGGGCGACTGGGTGCTGGTCGACGCCGGCGACGTGATCGTGCACGTGTTCCGGCCGGAGATCCGCGAACTGTACCAGCTCGAGCGGCTGTGGACCTTCCCCGAGGAGCCGGCGGAGGGCGCGCCGAAACGCCGCCGCATCTCGAAAGCCGCGACCACAGCCGACGACGAAGCCCAGGAAGCGGCCGACGCCAAACCGCCCGTCGCGGCCGGGAAAGCCTGACGCCTGCGGGCGGCCGCCCATGCGTCTGACCATCGCCGCCGTCGGTCGGGCGAAATCGGGGCCGGAGAAGGCGCTCTACGACGAGTACGCCCGACGCATGCTGTGGCCGCTGACCCTGCGCGAGGTCGAGGAGCGACGCCCGCTGCCGGCGGCCGAGACGATGGTCCGCGAGGGCAGGCTCCTGCGCGACGCCTGCCCGGCCAGCGCGACCCTCGTCGCCCTGGATCGGCGCGGCCGCACGCTGGATAGCGCCGCCTTCGCCAAATGGATCGCCGGCCGCCGCGACACGGGAACCGCCGAGCTGGCGTTCCTGATCGGCGGCGCCGACGGCCATACCGAGGCGCTACTGGCGGATTGCGCGCTGGCCCTGTCGTTCGGCCCGATGACGTTCCCCCACCTTCTGGCCCGGGTGATGCTGGCCGAGCAGCTCTACCGCGCCCAGCAGATCCTGGCCGGACACCCCTACCACCGGGCCTGAAGCGCGGGGAAACCGCGGTTTCGGGCGGCGTTCCGGCGGGAAATCGACGCTTGCCGCTTTTCCGCCGCGAAATCGCGATTACATTGGGCCCATGTCCAGACCGACCCTCGCCACACCCCTCCACCGCCTCGCGCGCGCCGCGACCTTGGCCGCCGCCACCTTCGCCCTGACAGCCGGTGTCGGCGCGATGGCGCAGGACACGCCGCGCAAGCCGGGCAAGGCGCGCAGCATCCCCTTCGTGTCGATCACCAAGAGCGACGGCTCGACCCGGTATTTCGAGACCAACGCCATCCCCTTGCTGATCAACAAGGCGTGCTTCGGCTGGCGGGCGTGGCTCGGCGGCCCCAACCGGTCGATCAGCCTGGTCGAGGTGCTGCAGACGTCGCAGCCCGCCAAGGACGTGATCGCCGGGCCGGAGACCGAGGTCAGCGAGGACAAGACCCGCGCCACGACGCGCATGCGCGAGCGCGTGGTCGACGGCTATCTACAGCGCTCGTGGTGCATCATCGAGGGTGATCCGCCGGGCACCTACACCTACCACATCACCATCGATGGCGAGCCGCGCGGCGAGTTCGTGTTCTGCGCGATCGAGCTGAAGGAGCAGGACGAGGACATCGATCCCACGGAGCTGTCCTGCCCGAACAAGTTCCAATCCGTCGGCGCGCCCGCCGCGCCGACCATGATGGCCGGCGGCGTCCACGGCGGCGGTTGACGCGCATCCGTGAAACGACCCGCAAGAGAGCAACGATAGATGGCCTCCGCTCCGACCGCCGCGCCGCGCCCTGTGGTGCTGTGCATCCTTGACGGCTGGGGCCACCGCCTCGATCCGCGCGACAACGCCGTGCTGGCGGCGCGCACGCCGAATTTCGACCGCATGGTCGCGACCTGTCCGCAGGGCCTGATCGACGCGTCTGAGCTGCATGTCGGCCTGCCGTCCGGCCAGATGGGCAATTCCGAGGTCGGCCACATGAACCTCGGCGCCGGGCGCGTGGTGATGCAGGACCTGCCGCGGATCGACCAGGCGATCGCCGACGGAAGCCTCGCGCGCGCGCCGGCGCTGCTGGCGTTCGTGGCGGCGCTGAAGCGCAGCGGCGGCGTGTGCCATCTGATGGGCCTGTTGTCGCCCGGTGGCGTCCATAGCCACCACCACCACATGGCGGCGCTGGCCGACATCGTCGCCGGCCACGGCGTCGCGGTGCGCGTGCACGCCTTCCTCGACGGTCGCGACACGCCTCCCAGCAGCGCCCGCGAGTATCTCGCCGATTTCACGGCGCGTCTCGACAACGGCAAGGACATCGCGATCGGCACCGTCAGCGGCCGCTTCTATCCGATGGACCGCGACAAGCGCTGGGAGCGCGTCACGAAGGCGTATGCCGCGCTGGTCGACGCCGCGGGTCCGCGCGCCCCGACCGCCGACGCCGCCGTGACCGCGGGTTACGCCGCCGGTCTGACGGACGAGTTCGTCCTGCCCACAGTGATCGACGACTACGCCGGCATGAGGGACGGCGACGGCGTGTTGATGGGCAATTTCCGCGCCGACCGCGCGCGGGAGATCCTGACGGCGCTGCTCGACCCGATGTTCGACGGCTTCACGCGTCCGCGCCGGCCCGCCTTCGCCGCGGCGCTCGGCCTGGTCGAGTACTCCAGCGCGCTCAATCCGTTCCTCGGCACGCTGTTCGACTCGGCCGCGCTGTCGCGCGGGCTGGGCGAGGTGGTGTCAGCCGCCGGCCGGACGCAGCTGCGCATCGCCGAGACCGAGAAATACGCCCACGTCACGTTCTTCTTCAACGGCGGCGAGGAGCGCGTTTTCCCCGGCGAGGAGCGCATCCTCGTCCCCTCGCCGAAGGTCGCGACCTACGACCTGCAGCCGGAGATGAGCGCGCCGGAGGTGACGGACAAGCTCGTCGCGGCCATCGATTCCGGAAGGTTCGACCTCGTCGTCGTCAACTACGCCAACACCGACCAGGTCGGCCACAGCGGCGTGTTCGCCGCCGCCGTGCGGGCGGTCGAGGTGGTCGATTCCTGCCTCGGGCGCGTCGCCGACGCCGTCCGCCGCGCCGGCGGCGCGATGTTCGTGACCGCCGACCACGGCAATGTCGAGCAGTTGTTCGACCACGCCACCGGCCAGCCGCATACGCAGCACACGCTCAACCGCGTGCCCGCCATCCTGTTCAACGCGCCGGCCGGGGTCGCGGGGCTGGCCGATGGCCGGCTCGCCGACGTGGCGCCGACGCTGCTGGCGCTGATGGGCCTGCCGCGACCCGCGGAGATGACCGGGACGTCGCTGCTGCGCGCCGAGCCGCGCCCGGGCGTGCTGTCCGTCCCCGCGGAGCTGCGCGCGCGGGCCGCCGCTGCCTGAGCGCCGCGCGGCGCCCGGGAACGCACTGTTTTCGACCACCCACGCACACGGTCGCGCGAGCGGACGGGCCCGCCCTTGTTCGGCCTTATTGCGGCGGGTAATGTCCTCTTCACAGCCGAAACGGCGAAATTCCCCCCGTTGGAGCGCCCGCTCCGGAAAGTCCCGATGAAGACCGTCCGTCTCCCGGCCCTCGCGGCCGCCGCCTCCCTCGCCGCGCTCGCGACGTTCTGGTCGCCGGTCGATCTGGCCTTCGCCCCCGCCGCCCGCGCGCAGCAGCAGGAGAAGCCCGCCGAGGCCAAGGACAAGCCGAAGGCGACCGACAAGACCGAGATTTTCCAGCAGCTCAACCTGTTCGGGGACGTGCTGGAACGCGTGCGCAACGAGTACGTCGAGCCGCCGAACGAGAAGGATCTGATCGAGGCGGCCATCAACGGCATGCTGGCGTCGCTCGATCCGCACAGCTCGTACATGAACGCCAAGGCGTTCCGCGACATGCAGGTGCAGACCCGCGGCGAGTTCGGCGGGCTGGGCATCGAGGTGACGATGGACGGCGGCCTGGTGAAGGTCGTCTCGCCGATCGACGACACACCGGCGTCGCGCGCCGGCCTTCAGCCCGGCGACTACATCGTGACGCTCGACAAGGAGCCGGTCATGGGGCTGACGCTCCAGGAGGCGGTCGAGCGCATGCGGGGCAAGATCGACACCAAGATCACGCTCGGCATCCGGCGCGCCGGCAAGGAGCCGTTCGACGTCACGCTGACGCGCGCCAAGATCGTGGTGCAGTCGGTGAAGAGCCGCGTCGAGGGCGGCGACATCGGCTACGTGCGCATCACGTCGTTCACGGAGCAGACAACCGCGGGGCTCGCGGCGGCGCTGGAGAAGTTCAAGAAGGAGCTCGGGCCCAAGTGGAAGGGCGTCGTGCTCGACATGCGCAACAACCCCGGCGGCCTGCTCGACCAGTCGGTCAAGGTGTCGGACCTGTTCCTCGACAAGGGCGAGATCGTCTCGACGCGCGCCCGCAAGGCCGAGGACGTGCAGCGCTGGAACGCCACGCCCGGCGACGCCGCCCAGGGTCTGCCGATCGTCATCCTGATCAACGGCGGTTCGGCCTCCGCGTCGGAGATCGTCGCCGGCGCCCTGCAGGACCACAAGCGCGCGATCGTGCTGGGCACCCGCAGCTTCGGCAAGGGCTCCGTCCAGACGATCATGCCGGTGACCGGTGGCGGCGCCATGCGCCTGACGACGGCGCTGTACTTCACGCCCTCCGGCAGGTCGATCCAGAAGGACGGCATCAAGCCGGACATCGAGGTCGAGCAGGCCAAGGTCGAGGCCGTGAAGCCGGCCGAGCGCACGCGCGAGGAAAATCTGCGCGGTTCGATCGTCAACCCGGCGAACCGCGGCAAGGCCGGCGAGCCGGCCAAGCCGCCGGCGGGTCCGGCGGGCAAGGCGCCCGAGGCCAAGACCGACGGCAAGCCCGGCGAGGCCGCCAAACCGGGCGAGGCCAAGGAAGAGAAGGTGGACACGGACGAGCCGCCGAACGCGGCGACGGCCGACTACCAGCTCCAGCGCGCCATGGACCTGATCCGCGGGATCGCGCTCTACGGCCAGCGCGGCCAGTGACCGGCGCGCGGGCCGGACGTTAGGACGGGCGGCCATGACGAACGGCGGCGATCCGTGGGACCGGCGCCTGCCGGTGCCGCGACGGCGCCGCCGACCCGAGGTGTTCGCAGCCTACGGCATCGCCGTCGCTCTACTGGTCGGCGCCGGCGCCTTGGCCGTCTGGCAGCTGCGTCCGCGCCCGGCGACGCCCCCGTCCACCGAGGCCAGGGCGGGCGAGGCGCGGCCGCCGGCGGCGGCGCGCACGAACCTCCAGATGCCGCCGCCGGTGAACCTGGCGATGCCGAAGCTGCCGCCACCAGCGGCGCCAGCGGCCGCGCCGCCAGCGCCGCCGCCGGCCGCGCCGACGCCGCCAGCCGCGGCTGCGCCCGGCGCCGAGGCGTCGACACCGCCGGCTGCGGCTGCGCCCGGCGCCGAGGCGTCGACAGCCGTCACGCCGCCATCAGCCGCCGCGCCGCCATCGTCCATCGCCCCGTCGTCGACTGTCCCCCCCGCGCCGCCAGCGGCGGCCGGCGGCGCGTCGCCACCAACCGGCACGACACCGCCTGCCGCGACGGCGGCGCCGCGGACCACGTGGACGGTGCTCGCCGCCAGCGGCCTGCCGGCGCCGCCGCCCGAGAAGCCGCCGGTGCCGATCCGGTGCCCACCCGTCGACCTTTCCACCCTCGTCGAGACGACGCCGCAGGGCCGCCTGCCCCGCATCGACGCGCATGGTTGCATGCCTTGGCTGGCCCACGCCGCGGTGTTCAACTACCGCGAGACGCGGCCGCGCATCGGCGTGCTGATCCTCGGTCTGGGAAAGGATCCGGCGCTGACGCAGCGCGCCATCGACGGTCTGCCGCCACAGATCACCCTCGGCTTCATGTGGGACGCTCCGTTCCTCGACCGCTGGATCGAGCGCGCGCGCGGCAAGGGCCATGAGGCGTTGATCGTGCTGCCGGCTCAGGCGCCGGAGGGCGCGCAGGACGGTGCGCCGGCGGCGTCGCTGCGCGTCGACGTGTCGGCGGCCGAGAATCAGCGCCGCCTCGCCGCCGCGCTGGCGCGGGGCGGCACCGGCTATGTCGGCGTCGTGCTGCCGCTGCCCGGCCCCGTCAGCGCCGACGACGCCACCCTTCGCCCGATCGTGAAGACGCTGGCCGACCGCGGCCTGATGCTGGTCGAGACGTTCCGCACCGGGCGCGCCGTCTACCAGGCCAGCCGCGACGCCGGACTGCCCTACAGCGCGGACGCCGGCTGGGTCGACCGGCAACCCGGCGCGGCGGAGCTCAAGGCGAACCTCGAGGCGCTCGAGAAATTCACCCGCCAGAACAAGTTCGCGCTGGCGGTGGCGATGGCCCGCAAGGACACCGTCGAGGAGCTGGCGACATGGTCGCGCGAGGTCGAGGCCCGCGGCTTCGCGCTGGCCCCGGTGACGGGCCTGACGGAATGCGTCGACGTCTGCGCCACCCGGGTCGAGAAGGCGTTGGCCGTCGGCGCGCGCTGACGGCGGCGGGGCCGCGATGATCGAATCGGACGCGCCCCCGGAGGGCTACCGCCCCAACGTCGGGATCATGCTGATCGCGCCGGATCGACGCGTCTGGATCGGGCGGCGCGTCGATTCACGCGAGGACGCGTGGCAGATGCCGCAAGGCGGCATCGACGACGGCGAGTCGGCGGTCGAGGCCGCCGCGCGCGAGCTGGAGGAGGAGGTCGGCACCGCCGCCGCCGAGGTTCTGCGCGAGAGCGCGCGCTGGTACGCCTACGACGTGCCGCGGCCGGTGGCCAAGCGGTTGTGGCGCGGCCGCTGGCGTGGCCAGGCGCAGCGCTGGGTGGCGATGCGCTTCCTCGGCGGCGACGAGGACATCGACATCCGCACGCGCCATCCCGAGTTCGCGGCGTGGCGCTGGGCGCGCGGGCGGAGCTGCCGGAGCTGATCGTGCCGTTCAAGCGCGACGTCTACCGCGCCGTGGTCGCGGAGTTCGCCGACCTCGTCGACTGAGCGGGCGCCTCAGGCGCCGGCGCGCGCCAGCCGCGCGGAGCGCCAGCGGAGGAACCACGCGGCGAGCCGCGTCAACAGGGCGTTGAGACGGCCCGTGGCGTTGACGCCGACCGCCTTCAGGATCATCGCCACGCCGCGCTCGACGTGCCGCGGACGGTAGACGGCGTAGGCGCGCCGCGCGTAGGCGCGGCTGTAGGTGCGCCGGTCGTAGACCGCGTCCGCCGGCGCGTTGGCCGCGTAGTAGGCGAAGGCCAGCTCGTCGTCCTCGCTCTCGGCGATGCGGCCGACGCCGACTCGGGCCCGGCCCCAGGCGCCGAGCCGCTCGGTCTCCACGTAGCGCCGCATGTGGGCGTAGAACAGCTTGTAGTGGCGCAATTCGTCGCGCGCGACGCAGTCGCAGATCTGCCTCAGGACCGGCTCGGTCGCGGCGTCCCGCAGGGCGGCGTAGTAGGAGCTGGTGCCGGTCTCGACCATGCAGCGCGCCATCAGCTCGCCGGCGCGCGATCCACGCACCGACGTGCGCGCGTCGAGCGGCAGCTTGTAGCCGTCGGTGAAGCGCCGGAACGCGGCGTCGGGGTCGAACGACGGATCGGCCATCGCCGCCCAGCGTCCCAGCGCCAGCCCGTGCTGGACCTCCTCGCGCGACCACTGGTCGATCACGGCGCGGAACTCCGGGTCGTCGGCGAACACGTTGTTGAGGTAGACGCCGTAGTCGAGGCCGTTGCGCTCGACGAGGGCGGCGGCCTTGACGATGCCCAGGAGGTCGGCGTCGACCTTCGCCGGCTCGAACCGGTCCCAGGCAATGTCGTCGAGCGTCCAGTTCTTCATGGATCCCGCCGCCCTTTGGAACGCCGCCGGTCCGTCCCGGGTTCCGGGCCGCCCGGGGGCGTCATGCGCGAGTCATAAACGGAGAGGGGGCCGGCGCGCAACGCCGGCCCCCTCGATTCCGTGGATCGGGCCGCGGCGTCAGTGGGCCGCCGCGTAGGCGTGCGCCCGCTGAAGCTCGCGCGCGACCGTCGCGGCGCGCTCGGCGGCCGCCTTCTCGCCCGGCGTGGCCGCGTCGGCGACGGCCGCGTCGGCGTCCTTGACGCGCTTGGCGAGACCGTCGGCGGTCACCTCGGCCAGCGGCACGGCCTCCTCGGCCAGAACGGTGCAGCGCTCCGGCGTGACCTCGGCGAAACCGCCGGCGACCATGTAGCGGGCGGAGACCTTGCCGGCGTCGTGCAGCTCGACCACGCCCGGACGGACGGTCGAGACCATCGCGATGTGCCCGGGCATCACGCCGAAATCGCCGTCGCCGCCGGGCACGACCACCATGTCGGCGTCGAGCCGGGCGAGCTCGCGCTCGGGCAGCACCAGTGAGAACGCAACCTTGGCCATCGGGCCCCCTCCCGTCGACGCGCGGTCCGTCAGGCCGCCTCGGCCGCCATCTTCTTGGCCTTCGCGACGGCCTCCTCGATCGTGCCCACCATGTAGAAGGCCGACTCCGGCAGGTCGTCGTAGTCGCCGGCGACGATGCCCTTGAAGCCCTTGATCGTGTCCTCGAGCTTCACGAACACGCCGGGCGTGCCGGTGAACACCTCGGCGACGTGGAACGGCTGGCTGAGGAAGCGCTGGATCTTGCGCGCGCGCGCGACGGTCAGCTTGTCCTCCTCCGACAGCTCGTCCATGCCCAGGATGGCGATGATGTCCTGCAGCGACTTGTACTGCTGCAGCACGCGCTGGACGTCGCGCGCGACCTTGTAGTGCTCGTCGCCGACGACGCGCGGGTCGAGCATGCGCGAGGTCGAGTCGAGGGGATCGACGGCGGGGAAGATCGCCTGCTCGGCGATCGAGCGGCTCAGCACCGTCGTGGCGTCGAGATGGGCGAACGACGTCGCCGGCGCCGGGTCGGTGAGGTCGTCGGCGGGCACGTAGATCGCCTGCACCGAGGTGATCGAGCCCTTCTTGGTCGAGGTGATGCGCTCCTGCAGCGCGCCCATGTCGGTCGACAGCGTCGGCTGGTAGCCGACCGCCGAGGGGATGCGGCCGAGCAGCGCCGACACTTCGGAGCCCGCCTGCGTGAAGCGGAAGATGTTGTCGACGAAGAACAGCACGTCCTGGCCCTCGGCGTCGCGGAAGTACTCCGCCACGGTGAGGCCCGACAGGCCGACGCGCGCGCGCGCGCCCGGCGGCTCGTTCATCTGGCCGTACACCAGCGCCACCTTGGAGCCCGGTCCGTCGAGCTTGATGACGCCCGACTCGATCATCTCGTGGTAGAGGTCGTTGCCCTCGCGGGTGCGCTCGCCGACGCCGGCGAACACCGACACGCCGCCGTGCGCCTTCGCGACGTTGTTGATCAGCTCCATGATCGTGACGGTCTTGCCGACGCCGGCGCCGCCGAACAGGCCGATCTTGCCGCCCTTGGCGTAGGGCGCCAGCAGGTCGATGACCTTGATGCCCGTGACGAGGATCTGCGCCTCGGTCGACTGGTCGACGAACTCGGGCGCGAGGCGGTGGATCGGCAGCGTGCTCTTGTGGCCGACGGGGCCGCGCTCGTCGACCGGCTCGCCGATCACGTTGAGGATGCGGCCCAGAGTCTCCGGGCCGACCGGCATGGCGATCGGGGCGCCCGTGTCGGTCGCCTTCTGGCCGCGCACGAAGCCGTCGGTCGTGTCCATCGCGATGGTGCGGACGGTCGACTCGCCGAGATGCTGCGCGACCTCGAGGACGACCTTGCGGCCGTCCGAGTCGACGTGCAGCGCGTTCATGATCGAGGGCAGCTCGCCGTCGAACTGGACGTCGACGACGGCGCCCATGACCTGCGTGATCCTGCCGATGTTGTTGGCGGCCATGTCGGTAACCCCTTTGTCGGTCGTGCGTTGGTCGCGGGCGGAGGCGCTAGAGGGCCTCGGCGCCCGAGATGATCTCGATGAGTTCCTTGGTGATCGACGCCTGGCGCTGGCGGTTCATCTGCAGCGTCAGCCGCTTGATCATGTCGCCGGCGTTGCGGGTGGCGTTGTCCATCGCCGTCATCTGCGCCCCGAAGAACGAGGCGCTGTTCTCCAGCAGGGCGCGGTAGATCTGGACCGCGAGATTGCGCGGCAGCAGGTCGGCGAGGATCGTCTCCTCGTCGGGCTCGAACTCGTACGAGGCCGACGGCGCGGCCCCGCCGGTCTCGCCGGCCGCCGGCGGGATGATGCGCTGCCGCGTGGTGATCTGGCTGATCGCCGAGCGGAAACGGTTGTAGATCACCGTGGCGACGTCGAACTCGCCGGCCTCGAACAGCTCGAGGATGCGGTCGGCGACCCGGCGCGCGTCGGCGAAACCCAGACGCGGCTTGCCCAGCCCGTCGATCGTGTCGACGATCAGCGACGCGAAGTCGCGGCGCAGCTGGTCGCGGCCCTTCTTGCCGACGCACAGGACCTTGACGGTCTTGCCCTCGGCCTGCAGCGCGCGGATGGCGCGGCGCGCCTCGCGCACGATCGAGCTGTTGAAGCCGCCGCACAGGCCGCGGTCGGCGGTCGCCACGACCAGGAGCTGCACCTTGTCCGAGCCGGTGCCCGCCAGCAGCCGCGGCGCGCCCGCCTTGCCGGCCATGCCGGCGCCCAGCGACGCCATCATCCCGTCCATAGCCTGCGCGTAGGGACGGCCGGCCTGGGCCGCCTCCTGCGCGCGGCGCAGCTTGGCGGCGGCGACCATCTTCATCGCCTTCGTGATCTTCTGCGTCGACTGGACGCTTCGGACCCGCATTCGGAACTGTTTGAGGCTCGGCATCGGCGCTTCAGCCCGTGAGGTCGCGGTGTCTGGGGTGGGCCGGCGTCGGCGCCGGCCCGTTCGGTCAGGCGAACTTCTTCACGAAGTCGTCGAAGAAGGCCTTGAGAGCGGCCTCGTTGTCCTTGGTCAGCTCGCGCGCCGAGCGGATGCCGTCGAGCACGCCGTTGCCCGAGGCGCGCAGCGCCTCGAGGGCGCGCCGCTCGAACTCGCCGATCCTGGCCACCGGCAGGCTGTCGAGGTAGCCGCGGGTGCCGGCGTAGATCGACATCACCTGCTCCTCGACCGGCATCGGCTGGAACTGGCCCTGCTTGAGCAGCTCGGTCAGGCGCTGGCCGCGCGCCAGCAGACGCTGCGTCGAGGCATCGAGGTCCGACGCGAACTGCGCGAAGGCCGCCATCTCGCGGTACTGCGCGAGCTCGAGCTTGATCGAGCCGCGACCTGCTTCATCGCCTTGATCTGCGCGGCCGAACCGACGCGGCTGACCGATAGGCCGACGTTGATGGCGGGGCGGATGCCCTGGTAGAACAGACCGGTCTCGAGGAAGATCTGGCCGTCGGTGATCGAGATCACGTTGGTCGGGATGTAGGCCGACACGTCGCCGGCCTGCGTCTCGATGATCGGCAGCGCCGTCAGCGAGCCCGAGCCGTTCTTCTCGTTGAGCTTCGCGGCCCGCTCGAGCAGGCGCGAGTGGAGATAGAACACGTCGCCGGGATACGCCTCGCGGCCCGGCGGGCGGCGCAGCAGCAGCGACATCTGGCGGTACGACACGGCCTGCTTGGAGAGATCGTCGTACACGATCACGGCGTGCATGCCGTTGTCGCGGAAATACTCGCCCATCGCGCAGCCCGTGTAGGGCGCGAGGAACTGCAGCGGCGCCGGATCGGACGCGGTGGCGGCGACGACGATGGAGTACTCCATCGCGCCGGCGTCCTCGAGCGTCTTGACGATCTGGGCCACGGTCGAGCGCTTCTGGCCGATCGCGACGTAGACGCAGTAGAGTTTCTTCGACTCGTCGCCGCCGGCGTTGATCGACTTCTGGTTGATGAAGGTGTCGATCGCCACGGCGGTCTTGCCGGTCTGGCGGTCGCCGATGATCAGCTCGCGCTGCCCTCGGCCGACCGGCACCAGCGCGTCGATCGCCTTGAGGCCGGTCTGCATCGGCTCGCTGACCGACTTGCGCGGGATGATGCCCGGCGCCTTGACCTCGACCAGGCGGCGCTCGGTGGTGGCGATCGGACCCTTGCCGTCGATCGGGTTGCCGAGGCCGTCGACCACGCGGCCCAGAAGGGCCTTGCCGACCGGCACGTCGACGATGGTGCCGGTGCGCTTGACGACGCCGCCCTCGCTGATGCGGCGGTCGTCGCCGAAGATCACGACGCCGACGTTGTCGTTCTCGAGGTTCAGCGCCATCCCCTTGGTGCCGTCCTGGAACTCGACCATCTCGCCGGCCTTGACGTTGTCGAGGCCGTGGACGCGCGCGATACCGTCGCCGACCGACAGGACGCTGCCGACCTCCGCGACCTCGGCCGCCGAGTCGAAGTCCTCGATCTGCTTCTTGAGGATGGCCGAGATCTCGGCCGCGCGGATATCCATCACCCGACTCCCTTCATGGCGAGCTGCAGCCTGAGCAGCTTGGTGCGTACAGACGAATCGAACATGCGCGAGCCGACCCGGACGACGAGACCGCCGAGCAGGTCGGCGTCGACGCGCGCGTCGACGGTCACCTTGTTGCCGACCAGACGGCGCAGCGTCTCGGACAGCGCGTCGAGCTGGGCCTGGGTCAGCGGCGCGGCCGACACGACCTGGGCCGTGGTCTCGCCGCGACGGCGCGCCAGCTCGGCCAGATAGGCCGTGATCATCGCCGGCAGGTCGCGCAGGCGGCCATTACGGCAGATCGTGCCGATGAACTTCCGGGTCAGGTCGGCCGAGCCGGCGGCCGCCAGGATGGCCGCCATCGCCTTGCCTTGCTTGGCGCGGCCGATCACCGGGCTGTCGACCAGGCGGCGCAGATCGGCGCTCTCGGCCATCATACGGCGCAGCGCGGACAAATCTCCGGCGACGGCATCGAGTTGTTTCTGGGCGTCGGCGAGCTCCAGCAGCGCGCTCGCGTATCGTCCCGCCAGACCGGCCGGACCGGATGCTTCGTTCGCCACGGCGAAATTTCCCCGGAGGCTCGTGGTTCGAGGGGTCGGAACCCCTTGGAATTACGTACGTTGTTGCAACAGACGGACACAGGGTCGGCATCGCCCCCGCAAAGCGCGGCCGCTTGCTAGCACACGGTTTCCGGCGTTGCAAGAAAGCGCGCCCGTATAGGCCCGCGGCGCGGCGCGGCGTCCGTCGGCGCGGTTGAAACGACAGCGCGCCGCGACGGCGCGGCGGACGCCGGGCACGCGAACGCGTGACCCGGTCGATCGGCGGATTCGCCCCGTCGGTCGGGTGCATCGCCGCCCCCGCGCCGGAGTCGGCGGCGGGACGCACGCGATCACGCCACCGTAATCTGTTGATTCGACTAAATTTCTGCCCGATAAGATCGACCCTATGCCGCTGCGACCGGATCATCGCCTCCGCAAGACGCTGGCGCGAGTCGACAACGCGCTCGTGCGGCGGTTCGGACGTCCGTACTTCGAACTCACCCGCGACATCACGATTTTCGATCGCGCGGACTATCTGACGCACTACGTCGCGACCGCGCCGCAGCCGAAGATCTCGATCCTCGATGTAGGCTGCGGCAGCTCGACGGCGTTCTTCAATTTTCGTCAGCTTCCCGACAGGATCGCATCCTACGTTGGCATAGATCATCAGGTAGAACGCGCGCAACGCCGGTTCGCCGCGTTGCCGTTCGCACGCGCGTTCCATGAACTCGATCTCGACGGCGATTGGGGTTTCGGGCCCTTCGATCTGGTCGCATGCCTCGAGGTGCTCGAGCATCTGGTCGACGACCGCCGCTTGTTCTCGAAGCTGTGCGACCACGTCGCCCCGGGCGGCAGGCTGCTGGTGTCGACGCCGAGCGCGCCGTTCGTCACACGCATGGCGCGGGAAATTCCCGGCTTCGACAACGTCTCGCCGACGCAGGACGGCGACCACGTCCGCATCGGCTACACGCTGGCCGACTTCCAAGCGCTGGCCGACGCCAACGGCATGGAGATCCTGTCGGTCGACTGGCTGTCGCGTTTCGACGTCGCGACGATGCGCCGCCTCCATCCGATGCTCGGATTGACGCGCCGCATGCTGTTCAACCTGCGCTACCGGCGCGCCGATCCCGCCGACGCGCGCGTGATCGGCGGCGATCCCGCGACCCACGCCGAGACCTATTGGAGCATCGGCGTCTACATGAAGCGCCGCGACTGACGCGCGCGCGTCGCGCCGCCGCGCCGACGTCACATGAAGGAATACGGATCGACGTCGACCTGCACGCGGATCGACGCCGGCACGGGCGCGGCGGCCAGCCAGTCGGCGACGACGGCGCGCACGTCGACGCCGCGGCCGGCGCGCAGCAGCAGGCGGCGGCGGAAGCGCCCGCGCAGCAGCGACAGCGGGGCCGGCGCCGGCCCGAGCACGCGCACGTCGTCGAACGCCGGCGCGGCGCGGCCCAGCGTCCGCGCCGCGGCGTCCGTGGCGGCCTCGTCGGCGCCCGACACTATCAACGCGACCAGCCGGCCGAAGGGCGGCCAGCCGGCGCGCTCGCGCTCCGCCAGCTCGGCGGCGACGAAGCGGTCGCGGTCGCCGCTGGCGAGCGCCCGCATCACGGGATGCTCCGGCATGTGCGTCTGAAGCAGCGCGCGGCCGGGACGCTCCTCGCGCCCGGCACGGCCGGCGACCTGGTAGAGGAGCTGGAACGTGCGCTCCGCCGCCCGCAGATCGCCACCCGCGAGGCCGAGATCGGCGTCGACCACCGCCACCAGCGTGAGCTGCGGGAAGTGGTAACCCTTGGCCGCCATCTGCGTGCCGATGATCAGGTCGACCTCTCCCGCCGCGATGCGCTCCACCAGAGACTGCGCCGCACGCCGCGTCGAAACCGTGTCGCTGGCGAAGATCTCGACCCGCTTATCCGGGAACGACACCAGGCATTCCTCGGCGAGGCGCTCGACGCCGGGGCCGCACGGCACGAACGAGTCCTTCGCCTCGCACCGCGGGCAGGCGCTGGGCAGCGGCGCGCCGTGGCCGCAATGATGACACACCAGCCGGCCGCGGAAGCGGTGCTCGACCAGCCACGCCGCGCAGTTCGGGCATTGCAGGCGGTGGCCGCAGGCGCGGCACAGCGTCAGCGGCGCGTACCCGCGGCGGTTCAGGAAGAGCAGCGCCTGCTCGCCGCGCTCCAGCGTCTCGCGCACGGCGGCCTCGACCGGCGGCGCCAGCCAGCGGCCGCGCGGCGGCGGATGGCGGCGCAGATCGACCACGCCGATCTCGGGCATGCGCGCGCCGCCGTGCCGGTCGGGCAGGCGCAGCGCGCCGTAGCGGCCGTCGCGCGCGTTGGCGACGGTCTCGAGCGACGGCGTCGCCGACGCGAGCGCGACCGGCGCGTCCTCGAGGCGCGCGCGCACCACGGCCATGTCGCGCGCGTTGTAGAGGACGCCATCCTCCTGCTTGGAAGGCGCCGTCGCCCTCGTCGACGACGATCAGGCCGAGATCGGCGAACGGCAGGAACAGCGCCGAGCGCGCGCCCACCACCACCCGGGCGCGGTTGCCGGCGACGTCGCGCCAGTTGCGCCGGCGCTCGGCCGGCGACAGCTCGGAGTGCCACTCGACCGGCGGCGCGCCGAAGCGCCGCGCGAAGCGCCCCAGCCACTGCGTCGACAGCGCGATTTCCGGCAGCATCACGAGCGCCTGGCGCCCGGCGCGCAGCGCTGCGGCGACGGCCTCGAAGTAGACCTCGGTCTTGCCGGCGCCCGGCACGCCGTCGAGCAGCGTCGCCGAGAACCGCCGCGCCTCGACCTTGGCGACGAGGTCGGCGGCGGCGGCGGCCTGCTCGACCGACAGAGTCGGCCCGGCGTGATCGGCGTCCGGCGCCGCGACCGCGGCGTGCGCCACGTCGCGCTCGAGCGCCTCGAGCCATCCCGCCGCCAGCAGCGCCTTCACGACGCCGGCGCCGACCCCGGCGGCGCGCGCGATCTCCGATGGCGGCGACGGCGGCATGCCGCGCAGGATCTCGACCACGCGGCGCCGCGCCGGAGTCGCCGGCGACTCGCCGGCCATCATCAGCACGTCGACATCGTCGACCAGACGGAAGACGGTCTCGCGCTTGGGCGCCTCCAGCGCCTCGGGCACGCTCATCGCCATGCGCAACACCGCGCCCGGCGGCGTCAGCGTGTAGGACGCGACCCAGTCGATGAACCTGCGCATCGCCGCGGACATCGGCGCCGCCGGCAGGACCCGCGCCACGTCGCGCAGCCGCGCCTCGGCGACATCGCCGCGCGCCGGTCCCCACGCGACGCCGACCAGCGCGCGCGGTCCCAGCGGCACCACGACGAAGTCGCCGGGCGCGACGGCCATATGGTCCGGCACGCGGTAGTCGTAGGCCTCGCCCAGCGGCAGCGGCAGCAGCACCGCGACGTTATCCACACGCGCGCACGGGGCGGCGCCCGCCCCGGCGCCGTCGCCTTGCCCGGTGGGGGGCCATTCGTTAGAAGAAGCGGCGCGGCGCGGCGCGGTCATGCGCGCACCATAGTCGGCGGCGCGCGGCGGGGAAACGGTGGACGGACCATGAAGTTTTTCGTCGACACGGCTGACGTCTCCGAAATCCGCGAGCTCGCCGCAAGCGGCCTGCTCGACGGCGTCACGACCAATCCCTCGCTGATCGCGAAATCGGGCCGGCCGATGATCGAGGTGATCCGCGAGATCGCCGACATCGTGCCCGGCCCGGTCAGCGCCGAGGTCACCGCCACCGACCACGCCACGATGATGAAGGAGGCCGCCAAGCTCCACGCCATCGGCAAGGCGCGCAACGACAACATATGCATCAAGGTGCCGCTGACGCCGGACGGGCTGCGCACCTGCAAGGCGCTGTCGTCGGAGGGCATCGCCGTCAACGTGACGCTGTGCTTCTCGCCGGCGCAGGCGATCCTCGCCGCCAAGGCCGGCGCGTCTTTCGTGTCGCCGTTCGTCGGCCGGCTCGACGACATCGGCCACGACGGCATGGCGCTGATCGCCGAGATCATGACGATCTACCGGCAGTATCCCGCCACCTTCAAGACCGAGGTGCTGGTCGCCTCGGTGCGCCACCCGCAGCACGTCGTGGCGGCGGCCAAGCTCGGCGCCCATGTCGTCACCGTGCCGCCGAACATCCTCAAGCAGCTCTTCAAGCACGTCCTGACCGACAACGGGCTCAAGGCCTTCCTCGACGACTGGGCCAAGACGGGCCAGTCGATCCTCTGAACGCGGAGTCAAGAGCGATGCCGGCCGATCGCGGCGCAGCCCGCGGCAAGGACGAGATCACGGCGGCCGACGTGCTCGCCTATCTCCGCGCGCATCCCGAGTTCCTGATCGAGAACGCCGGCAAGATCGACCCGCCGGCCCGCCAGAGCGGCGCCGGCGTGATCGACATGCAGACGGCGATGGTGCGCCGGCTGCGCGGCGAGATCGACAAGCTGCGCGCCACCCACCACGAGCTGGTCAGCGCCGGCCGCGCCAACCAGATAACCCAGAACCGCATCCACGTGGCGGTACTGAGCATCATCCAGGCGACCAGCTTCGAGAAGCTGATCCACGTCGTCACCCACGAGCTGCCGGGCCTGCTCGACGTCGATTTCATCGCGCTGGCGATCGAGGGCGCCGAGGACGCGCCGCGCCGGGTGCCGGTGCGCGGCGTCTACGTGCTGGCGCCGGGCGCCATCGACGCGGCGCTCGGTCCGGGCGAGAGCGCGCGGCTGCGCGGCGACATCGTCGGCGAGGAGGCGTTCTTCGGCCCCGTGGCGCGGCACGTCCGCGCCGACGTGCTGGTGCGCCTGAAGGTCTCCAGCGGCTCGCCCGACGGCGTGCTGTCGTTCGGCGCCCGCGACCCCGAGACGTTCGGCCCGAACCAGTCGACCGAGTTGCTGTTCTTCCTCACCCGCGTGCTCGAGAACACGATCCGCGCCTGGCTCGACCTGCCGGAGTGACGCGCCGGGCGCCGGCGTCCGCCCCCTCGCGCGGCCGGCGCGATGGCGTCATCATGCCGGCCGACCATGGCGCGTAAGCACCAGCCGCCTCCCCCTCCCGCGCGACCGCCGCTGGCCGCGCCGCCCGACGTCGTCGACGCCGTCGACGGCTGGACGACGTGGTTGGCGACCGAGCGGCGCGCCTCGGCGCGCACGATCACGGCCTACCGCCGCGACGTGGCGGAGTTCCTCGCCTTCACCGCCGAGCACCGCGGCGGACCGGCCGACCTAGGCGCCCTGGCCGCGCTGCGCGCCGGCGATTTCCGCGCGTGGCTGGCGAAGCGGGCGCGCGGCGGCATGGCGCGCACCTCGACGGCGCGCGCGCTGTCCTCGGTGCGCGGCTTCTTCCGCTTCCTCGACCGCCGCGGGCTGGCGGCCAACGCCGTCGTCGGTCTGGTGCGCACGCCGAAGCTGCCCCGCGCCGTCCCCAAGGCGCTGACCGAGCGCGACGCGCGCGATCTGCTGACCGAGTCCGACGCCGACCAGGCCGTCGAATGGATCGCGCGCCGCGACCGCGCCGTGTTGACGCTCCTCTACGGCGCCGGCATGCGCATCGCCGAGGCGCTATCGCTGACGCGCGCGACCGTCGAGGAGCTGCTGCGCGCGCGGGCCACCACCGTCGTCATCCGCGGCAAGGGCGGCAAGCAGCGGCTGGTGCCGCTGCTGCCGGCCGTGCTCGCGGCGCTCGCCGCCTACCGCGCCGCGTGTCCTTATCTGCCGGCGGCGGCGCCGGGCGACCGATTCTTCATCGGCGCGCGCGGCGGGCCGCTCGATCCCGGCATCGTGCAGCGCGCGGTGCGCCGCGTCCGTCTCGAGCTCGGCCTGCCGGCCTCGACCACGCCGCACGCGCTGCGCCATTCCTTCGCCACGCATCTGCTCGGCCGTGGCGGCGATCTGCGCACCATCCAGGAACTGCTCGGCCACGCCTCGCTGTCGACGACGCAGCGCTACACCGACGTCGACGCCGCGCGGCTCGCGGCCGTGTACCGCGCCGCCCATCCGCGCGCCAAGGCGCAGGGCTGACGCGGCCGCCCGCCCCGCCGTCGGCGCGGCGCTACGGTCCGCGAAGCTCGCGGGCGAGGAAGAGGTCGACGTCGACCACGAAGCGCGCGTAGGCGTCCGGATCGTGGCCGTAGTGCGCGCCGCAGCAGCCGCCGGGTTTCGAGCGGTTGCCGGCGGCGGCGAGATACCGCACCGGCAGCCCGACGGCGTCGAAGCTGTGGTAGGCGCCGGGATAGATCTTGGTCTCGATCCGGCCGCGGCCGTCGCCGATCCGCGCGAGCAACGCCTCGCACTGCGCCACCGGCGTCCAGTCGTCGCGCTCCGCCATCGCCATCAGCACCGGCTGCCGCGCGACGAGAGCGCCGGAGTCGGGGTGCGGTAGCGCGCAATCCGGATAGACGGCGATCACCGCGCGCGCCAGCGGCGCCGCCGGCGGCCGCGCGGCCGACGTGGCGCCGCGCGCCGGTTCCAGCGCGCGCATCAACGCCACCCCGCCGCCGTAGGAATAGCCCATCACGGCGACCCGGTCGGCGGCGACGAAGGGCTGCGCGCGAAGCCAGGCGACGGCGGCGACGGGGTCGCGCGCGCGTTCGGCGGCTTGTGCGAGAGTAGGCCAGTTGCGCGTGCAGGCGTCGCGGATGCCGCGGGCGCCGAAGCTGTCGACCAGCAACGCGACGTAGCCGCGGGCGGCCAGACGCTGCGCCATGCGCGTGACGTTGACGCCGACGCCGCCGCAGCCGTGCAGGATCGCGACCGCCGGCGCCGGGCCGGGCGCGCCGGCGGGACGGAACAAGGTCGCGGCGAGCGTCAGCGGCGCGCCGCCGTCGACGACCGGCACGCGCACCTGCTGCTGCGCGGCCGCCGGAACCGCGACGACGGCCGCGACCGCCAGGAGGATCGCTGCCAGCGCGCGGCGCGGCCGCGCCGTCATCGCGCGCCGCCGAGATGCTGCGCGAGGAACGCGGCGACACGCGCGCGCGCGTCGAGGTAGGACGCCTCGTGGTAGCCGATCCAGGCGCCGCAGCATCCGCCGGGCTTGGTGCGGTTGGAGACCTCAGGCCGGTAGCGCGGAGCGACGCCGACGCTGTCGAAGGCGTGCAACGCGTCGGGATAGGTGCGCAGCTCAAGCGGCGCGCCGCCGATCCGCGGCAGCAGGTCGCGGCAGCGCTCCGCCGGCGTCCAGTCGTCCTTCTCGCCGATCAGGACCAGGGTCGGGCGCAGGACCTCGAAGCGCTTGTCGGTCCGGCCGCGCAGCGAGCAATCGGGATAGAACGCGATGGCGGCGGCGAATCCCGGCGCCGGCAGCGGCCGGCCGCCGTCCTCGCGCAGCGCCGCGAACAGGGTCGCGGCGGCGCCATGCGACTGGCCGAGCACGGCGACCCGGTCGGGCCGCACGAACGGACGCGCCTTGAGCCAGTCGACGGCGCCGGCGATGTCGCGGGCGCGATCGCGCGCCTCGACCGGACGGGAACCCCGGGTGCACACCTCCTTGACGCCGCGGCCGCCGAAGCTGTCGATCATCATCGCGACGTAGCCCAGCTCGTTGAGCACTTTCGGCCAGCGACGCGTGGCGTTGCCGACGCCGGAGCATCCGTGCACCAGCACCACCGCGGGCCGCGGCGCATCGCCGGGCGGCCGGAAGACCTTCGCCGTCAGGGTCAGCGTGTCGCCGCCGGCCAGCGCGACCGGAAACGACACGCTTTCCTGCGCCCGCGCCGTGCCGGTGAGCGATAGCAGCGCGAGCGCCGCGAACACGGCGCTACGCATGGCCGGGACCTGCGCGCCGCGACCACCACAGCGCCAGCGGACCGAGCGAGATGCCGGCCGCCAGCACGCAGAACGCCGCCAGCCAGCCCGATCCGCTGGCCGCGCCGCCGGCGCCGTCGAGCGCCACGCCGACCGCGTAGGCGGCGCCCGCCGAGGTCGCGAACCCGACGGTCGAGTGCACCGCCATGGTGGCGCCCTTGAAATCGGGCGCGGCGGCGCCGACCATGCCCGAGGTCAGAGAACCGGAATCGGCGGGAACGGTGACGCCGTAGAGCACCAACAACGCCAGGATCGCCCAGACCGGCGCGACACCCGCCGCCAGCCCGATCGCGACGGCGACGCCGGCCGACGCGACCTGGATCGTGCCGATGGCGCGGTGGCGGCCGAAGCGCAGCGCCGCCTCGTTGCCCAGCAGGCTGGCGGGCAGCGACAGCACCGTGACCAGCAGCGCCAGCCACTTGGCGTCGAGCGGCGCGCCGGATCCCTCGCGCGCGACGACGTAGATCCAGAACGGCACCAGCCACGCCCGCATGCCGTACAGCTCGAAGCAATGCGCGCCGTAGCCGAGGATGTAGCCGAGCGCCGGGCGGTTGCGCAGCACCGGGCGGAAATCGAGCAGGTTGGCGGCCTTCGCCGCCGGCGTCGGCCGCTTCGGCCCCATCGCGGCGGCGACCGCCAGCATGACCAACGGTCCGGCGCCGGTCGCGAGGAAAGCGGCGCGCCAGCCCCAGCGGTCGGCCACCACCTGCGCCACGAGGAACGACAGGCCGACGCCGATCGAGAAGCTCGCGGTGTAGACCGTGACGCTACGCGAGGAGTCCGGCCCCTCGAGCCGGTCGGTGAGCGCGCGCAGGCCGGGCATGTAGGCGCCGGCGAATCCGGCGCCGGCCAGCGCCCACAGCGCCAGCGCCGACCAGAATCCCTGCGCCAGCAGGCCGAAGGCGATCGTGGCCAGCGCGCTGGCGGCCGAGCCGACGGCGAGGATGCGGCGGGCGTCGATCCGGTCCGTCAGCGCCGTCAGCACCGGGACCGCCAACGTGTAGCCCAGCATGTAGCCACCCGCGATGGCGCCGGCCTCGGCGTTGTCGAGGCCCCACGGTCCCATCAGATGGACCGCCATCACGGCCGGAAAGGTCACGTGCGGCAGCAAGCCGCCGACCTGCCCGACGGCCATCGCGAGGACGAGAGGGCGGCCGGTCAGCGCCATGGCGCGCGACGGCGCCGCGGCGCCGGCGGACGGGGTGGAGGGACGAATTCGGCGATCTGGCGCATGCGCTTGGTCGGCCGCAGCATGCCGTCGGACGCGGCCGTGAATCAACCGGCGATCAGCGGCCCCAGCGCAGCATCGGAAGCCATCCGATCATGCCCGCGACCGCCGCCGTGGCGAACGCCATGCTCCAGTCCATCGTGCTCTCGCGTCCGACCGTGTCGAGCATGGCGCCGAACGCCAGCGGCCCGAGGAACCCGCCGCAGAAGCCGAGGAAGGTGTGCAGACCCATCGCCGCGCCGGCGCGTCCTTCCGGCGCGTTGGCGACGAGGCCTGCGGTCAGGACCGGCGAGTCGACGTAGATCAACATCATGACGACCATCACGAACATCGCGGCCGCCGGATAGCCGAAATCCGCCACCCATGGAAACGCCAGGATGGCGCCGCACGAAGCGACCATCGCCGTCAGGATAACCTTGCGGCGGCCGAAACTGGCGGCCAGTCCACCACCGATCAACGACGCGGGAATGCCGGCGAAGGCCGCCAGCGTCGCGATCTCGGTGGGCCGCGGCCAGCCGCTCGTGCCGGCGGCGCGGTCGGAGACGTACATCAGGAACGCGACGGTCCATGAGACGATCGCGAACATCTCCCAGGTGTGGCCGCACTGTCCGACGACGTAGGCCATCGCCGGCCGATGGCGCAGCACCGGCCGGAAATCGAACACTTCGCGCAGCGTCGGCGGCTGCGCGGGCGCGGCCCGCCGGCGCGGCAGGTAGAAGATGTTGAGCGCGAACGCCACCGTGGCCAGCGCGGCGACGATGCCGAACGAGCCGCGCCACCCCAGCGGGGGCGCCAACTGCCCTGCGATCAGGATCGACAGCGCGACGCCGGTGCTGAACGCCACGAGGTACCAGGTCGTGGCGCGCGCCTTCATCGCCGGATCGTCGATCTGGTCGGTCAGGGCGCGTAGGCCCGGCATGTAGGTGGCCGCGAAGCCGGTGCCGTAGAGGCTGCGGATGATCAGCGCGCTCCAGAAGCCGTCGGCGACGAAGGCGAACAGATAGCTGGTGGCCACGACGACGCCGAGGCCGCAGAGGACCACGCGGCGCGCGTCGAACCGGTCCGTCAGCGCCGACAGGACGGGCACGGTCAGCATGAATCCGAAATACTGGCAGCCGGCCACGAGACCCGCCTGCGTGTTCGACAGACCCCATTCGATCTGGAACATCGGCAGCAGCGTCGTGAAGCCGTTGGCCCCGAGCATCGATAATGTCTGGGCGAAGCAAACAATACCGATAAGAACTTGAATATTCATTGTATTAACAACTATAGCGTGAACTTGCGATGATGTGAACCGCCGTTCGCGGAAGCGTGACAGATTGGCGCCACGGCGTTTCCGCAAGCGTGAATCACGCGACTGAGTGACGCGAAAAACCTTTCTCTAGCAAGTATTTAGAACAAACTCGCCGGGCAGGATCCGACAACACGTCGCGGCCCAGGCACAATCCCTTGATGTTGCCGGCGCGACGGCCCATCTGGCGGGGTCACGACCAAGTCACAATTCGAAACCGGGTGCGCGATGATCGAGAAACGGCCCTTCTCCGGCCTTGGCAAGGCCGATCACGGCTGGCTGAAAGCGAACTTCCACTTCAGCTTCGCGGAGTACCGCGACCGCGCCCGCGACCATTGGGGCGCGCTGCGCGTGTGGAACAACGACCGCATCGCGGCCGGCACGGGCTTCCCGCCCCACCCGCACCGCGACATGGAGATCGTCACCTACGTCCTGAAGGGCGCGATCACGCACGAGGACCATCTCGGCAACCGCGGCCGCACCGGCGCGGGGCAGGTCCAGGTCATGAGCGCCGGCAAGGGGATCACCCATGCCGAGTACAACCGTGAATCCGACGAGACCGAGCTGTTCCAGATCTGGCTGCTGCCCAACAAGACCGGGGTCGCGCCGCGCTGGGAGACGGTCGAGTTTCCCGGCGGCGATCGCGCCGGCAGGCTAGTGCCGCTGGCGTCGGGCCGGCCGGAACACGCCGGCGCGCTGCCGTTGCACGCCGATGGGGCGCTCTACGCCGGCACTCTGGCGGCGGGCGCGACCATCGAGCAGACGCTCGGCGGCAAACCCGCCTATCTCGTGGCGGCGCGTGGTCGCGTGTCGGTCGGCGGCGTCGAGCTCGACGCGCGTGACGGCGTCGCCATCGTCGACGAAGCGAACGTGACCATCACCGCGCTGGACGACGCCGAGATCGTGATGGTCGAGACCGACCGGCTGAACTGACGCGGCGAACTCAGCGCCGCCGCACGGCGTCGATCGTCGTGCGGATGTCGGCTTCACCCAGCACGTAGCCTTGCGGCGCGCATTGCACGCCGGTGAAGGCGTGGGCGTAGCCCGGCGGGCGTGGCGGGCCGAATTTGCGGAACGCCACGCACTGGGCGAAGCCGGAGCGGAACGTCATGTACTCGGCGCCGCCGTAGGTGCCGACCTCGGACCAGTACGTGCCCGCCGTCGTCAGCGCATTGAGCGTGCGCAGGGCGTCGGCGGCGTCCGCGATCGGCCGGACCGATTGGCTGTCATCACCACGCGGCTCATACAACCATACGTAGGTTTGCCAGCCGTTGACGGTGCCGCCGAACGCCGCCGCGCCGTAGCGTCCGGCGCCGGACATCGAGAAGTCGGCGCTGGTCTGGCACTGGAAGCCCGTCGGCACGGCCATCGGTATCGAGGCGCATGGCACGGTCGACCAGGCGGGCTGGGTCGGCAGCGCCGCCCCCGGCCGCGACGTCGTCTGGCTCCGTGCCGCCGCCTCGGCCTCGGCCTGATGCCGCCGCGCTTCCGCGGCGGCCGCGGCCTCGGCGCCGCGTCGCTGCGTTTCGGCGCGCGCCTCGCGCTCGATCGCTGCGGCCATGCGCCGTCCCGCCTCCGCCGCGCGCGCGCTGGTGGCGTGGCTCTGGAGGAAGTCGCGATAGCCCGCCACCGTGTCGGACGCGACCGCCGCCGCCCAGGCGCGTTCCTCGGCGCTGGTGTCGGGTGGTCTGGGCGCGGGTGTCGGGGCCGACGCCGCCTTGTTGGCCGGCGACGGCTTGACGGGCTGCGTCGGCGCGGTCGCGATCGTCGGGGCGGGCCGCCATAGCATCGGTCCGAGCGCGAACACGGCGGCGCCCACAGCCAGCGCCGCCGCCACGCCGCCACCGGCGATCCACACCAGCTTGCCGCGCCCGCGGCCACCCGCCGCCGCGGCCGGATACACCGAGCCCGGCGTCGAGCCGCCCTCGAGCGCCAGCACGTCGCGCATCGAGGCCAGCCGCCGTGCCGGGTTGGGCTGGAGCATGGCGGCGAATTCCGGCCGCACCGCCGCCGGGAACGCGGACAGGTCGGGCACGGTGGAACGCGCCGCGATCGCCGCCGCCGCCGAATCGCCCATGTCGAACGGCCGCCCGAGCATCGCCGCCATCAACACCAGCGCCAGCGTGTAGATGTCGGAGCGCGCGTCGACGACGCCGCCGAACATGCCGAGCTGCTCCGGCGCGGCGTATTCGAGCTTACCGGCGAAGCTGTTGCCGATGATGCTGGTCTTGCCGCCGTCGGTGCGCTTGGCGATGCCGAAATCGATGATCACGGCGCGGTTCAGATCGCCGCCGGGCAGCACGATGTTGTCGGGCGACAGGTCGCGGTGCACGACGTTCTGCTCGTGCGCCGCCAGCAGCCCCTCGGCGAGACGGCGGCGCAACGCGCGCATGCGCGGCACCGTCAGGGGCTCGCGCACGACCATGTGCGCCAGCGACTGGCCCTCGACGAAATCCATCACGAGGTAGAGCCGGCCGCTGGGATCGGCGCTGGCGCCCTCGTAGGACACGATCGCGGGGTGGCGGATGCGGCGCAGCGCGTTGGCCTCGCGCAGGAACAGGTCGCGGATCGGCCCGTCGTCGACCAGCTCGGGCCGGATCACCTTGATCGCCACGGCGTCGCCGGTGTGCACGTTGACGCCGCGGTAGACCTCGCCCATGCCGCCCCGCCCCAGCAGCTGGTCGATGCGGTGGGTGTTGTTGAGCACCATGCCGGGCACCAGCGGCGTGCCGCCGGACATCTGCGACGGCGGCGTCAGCCCCTGGAACGACGGCCGCGCGGACTGCGCGGGCGACGCCGAGGTCGCCTGCGGCGGCGCCGACATGGACTGCGCGTAGGCCGGCGGCGCGGAAGCGGGATGCGCGGAAGCGGGCGGCGTCGACACCGGCGGCATGTAGCCGGGCGGCGCGGATGCCGACGGTGCGGATACGGGCTGCGGGTATGCCGGCGGGTAGGCGGACGGCGCCGACGCGGGCGGCGCGGAGACGGGGTGCGCGTAGGCCGGCGGCGCGGCGGGTGGAGGCGTCGACACGGGCGGTGGAGACGCCGGCGGCGGCGGGTAGGCAGGTGGCGTCGAGTGCGGCGGCGCGCCGCCTGGCGGCGTCGATTCCTGCCACCGCGGCGGCGGACGTCCGTCGCCGCCGGTCATCGCCGCGACAAGCCCGGCGCCACCGCGACGGACGTCGCGGCGTCGACGCGTCGCTTCACCGGCGAGCCCGTCATTGTCGATGCTTCCCGCGGTGGTCCTGGACGTCGATCATGCGCCGCGATGATACGCCACGCGCGCGAGCCCTCACAAGCAGCGCCGCGGCCGCGGGCCGGAATTCCGGCCATATCGGCGCGCGTCCGGCGATTGACGCCGCGCGGTCGAGCGGATTTGCTGCGCGCCGGACGATTCAACGGAGGGAAGGCGCCATGGCGTACAAGGGTTTCGATCTCAGCGGCAAAGTGGCGCTGGTCACCGGCGGCAACGGCGGCATCGGCTTCGGCATGGCCGACGCCTTGGCCGAGGCCGGCGCCGACGTCTGCATCTGGGGCACCAACAAGGCCAAGAACGACGCCGCCAGCGAGAAGCTGAAGCGCCACGGCCGGCGCGTGCACGCCCAGATCGTCGACGTCGGCGACGAGGCCCAGGTCGACGCCGGCTTCGCCGAGGCCGTGAAGGTGCTCGGCAAGGTCGACAACTGCGTCGCCAATTCGGGCGTGTCCGGCCGCGGGAAGGGCGCGATCCTCGACATGACCCACGACGAGTGGCGCCGCGTCATGCGCGTCAACCTCGACGGCGTGTTCCTGACCTTCCGCGCCGCCGCCCGCCACATGGTGCCGCGCGGCCAGGGCGGCTCGCTGGTCGCGGTCGCCAGCACGGCGGCGATCGAGGGCGCCGCGCGCAGCAGCCACTACGGCGCCAGCAAGGGCGGCGTGACCGCCTTCGTGCGCGCGCTCGCGGTCGAGCTGGCGCGGCACAAGATCAGCGTCAACTCGATCCTGCCGGGCTGGATCGAGACGGCGATGACGCACAACGCGTTCCACGATCCGAAGTTCGCCGGCAACGTGATGCCGCGCATCCCCGTGCGCCGCTGGGGCGTCGAGCAGGATTTCGGCCCGATCGCCGTCTACCTCGCCAGCGACGCCACCAAGTACACCACCGGCCGCGACTTCGTGATCGACGGCGCGTACACGCTGTTCTAGGCGGCGGCGACGGCGGGGGAGAACGGAAGCGAGGAGCCCCGGATGAGGGGCGTCCTCCGTCAACCGATCTCCGCCCGCAGCGCCCGCGCGAGGCGCTCGAAATCCGCCACGTCGAGATAGGGCGTGGCGCAGACGCGCAGCCATAGCCTGCCGGCGAACGGCACGATCTGGATCTCGGCGCCGTGGCGTTCGCGCATCCGTCGGCGCAGCGACATCGCCGCGTCGACGTCGACGCCCGCGGATTCCGGCAGCGCGATCGTCGCCATCGCCGGCGCGCGCAGTTCGGCCGGCGTCGTGGCGTTGGAACCGAGCGACGTCATCAGCGCGGGCAGCGCCACGTCGAGCGTCGCGCGACTCCATGCCGCCAGCCGCCCGCGGCCGAGCGCTTCAGCGAAGGCGAACGCCGCGTCGACCGTCAGCACGGGCGTCGGATCGACGGTGCCCTGCCAGTCGAACTCGGCCGTGAAGCCCTGGCCGTAGCCGTGGCTGATGACGGTGGGATGGAGCCGCGTCTGCCACGCCGGGGACGCCCAGAGAGCGCCCAGCGCCCGGGGCGCATAGGCCCATTTGTGCAGATTGCCGACGTAGACGTCGGCGCCGAGCGATGGCGCGTCGAGCGCCGCGATGTGGCCGGGCGCGTGCGCGCCATCGACCGCCAGCGGCATGCCGGCATCTCGGCACAGCGCCGCGATCCGCGCCACCGGCAGCGTCAGCGACGTGGGCGACGTGATGTGATCGACGATCACCAGCCGCGTGCGCGACGTGATTCCCGCGGAGATCGCGGCGACGATTCCGTCGGCGGTCGCGTCGGGCCACGGCAACGCCGCGACGCGCACGGCGGCGCCGGCGCGCGCCGTCCAGCGCAGCGCGGCTTGCTTGACGGCGTTGTAGCCATGGTCGGTGAGCAGAATCTCGTCTCCCGGCGCGAGGTCCACGGCCTGGATGACGGCGTTGAGTCCGGCCGTCGCGTTGGGGACGAACACCCAGTCCTCGCCGCGGCCGCCCAACAGACCGGCGACGCGCCCGGCGGCGGCGCGCACCCGCGCGACGAAGTCGTGCTGGAAAAAGAACGCCGTGGGATTCGCCTCGACCCTCCGGCGCCAGGCGTCGCGCGCCGCCGAGACCGGCAGCGGCGTCACGCCGTAGCCGCCATGGTTGAACTGCGTGACGGCCGGATCGAGCGGGAACAGCGCCCGCATCGCCGCCGAGCCCGGCGCGATCGACCCCGGCGCGACGCCGTTCCAGTCGAGATGGATGTCCATGCCGCCTCCCGCGAACGCCGGTCGATCATACCCGCGATCCGATGGTGTTTGCCGACACCGCGTGGAATCCCGCAAGATGCCGGCCCGGAATGGAGGTGACCCATGAAGACCGTGCAACAGATGCTGGCCGAGGCCGAGGCCGTGGTGCCGCGCATCACCCCCGACGAGGCCAAGGGGATGGTCGGCCGCGACGACACGCTGTTCCTCGACGTGCGCGAACCGGCCGAGGTCGCCACGTCGGGCAAAGTGCCCGGCGCCGTGGCGATACCCCGCGGCCTGATCGAGTTCCGCGCCGATCCCGCCTCGGCGCTGCACGACGCGGCGTTCGACCGCGCCAAGACGGTCGTCGTCTACTGCGCCTCGGGCGGGCGCGCGGCGCTGGTCGGCAAGACGCTCAATGACATGGGCTACGCCAACGTCCGCAACCTGGGCGGCTTCAAGGGCTGGGTGGATTCCGCCGGCGTGGTCGAGAAGGCCTGACCGCGGCCGCACACTGGCCGTCGGTTCCGCAGGCACCGCCGCGCGATGGGGCTTGGCGGCGCGCCGCGCCCGCGTCACCATCGCCGGCGAAGGCGCCGGTCTGCGGCGCCGTGACGGGGGGAGGGAGTTTCCATGCACAAGGGGTTCACCGCGGCCGTGCTGGCGGGCGCGCTGGCGGCTTTGTCGATCGCGCCGGCCGCGGCCCAGGACGACCGCTGCACCGGCGGCAACACGCCGGGCGGCGTGTTCATCGTGCAGTTCGACACCGGCCAGTCGACGATCACGCCACGCGCCAAGCAGGAGTTGGCGGGGTTCGCCTCGAGGGCGATCGGCCAGAAGGCGACCCGGCTCTGCCTCGACGGCTACGCCGACGCGCGCCTTGGCCACGAGGACGACCTGCTGCTCGCCAAGGCGCGGGCCGAGGCGGTGGGGAACGAGCTGGTCGCCAACGGCTATCCGCGCGAGAGGATCTTCATCAACAAGATCATCGATCCCAAGCGCGTCTTCGGGCGGCGCGAGACCTCCACCGAGCGCAAGGTCGAGGTGCGCTACGGCCGCTGACGAGGGGTCGGGCGGTAGCGCGGTTCCGCCGGCGTGGCGCCACGGCGCGGCTGCACCGCCCGCAACCCATTGAAATCCATGTGAGAAAAATTCTCTAAGCCGTTCTTGTAATTGATAAATTGTTCATCTACAGTGAATCGACAAATGAACCGTCGAGGCGCGGGGGTGCGCCGAACGATGGGGTGTTGCCCGGCGCCGGTCGGGGCGCGAAGGTCGGCTCCCCACCCGACCCGGAAGGCGAACGACGAAGATGATCAATCCGCGTCTCGAAAACGAGCTCAACGACTATCCCTTCGCGCGCCTCAACGCGTTGATCGCCGATCTGCCGGCGCCGAAGAATCCGATCATCATGTCGGTCGGCGAACCGCAGGGTCCGGTGCCGCAGTTCGCCCGCGATATCATCACGCGCGACCTGACGACGGCGAACAAGTACCCGCCGAACCAGGGCACCCCCGAGCTGTGCGCCGCCATCGCCGGTTGGCTGCACCGCCGCTACGCGCTGCCGCCCGGCACGATCGATCCGACGAAGCACGTCCTGCCTCTGGCGGGATCGAAGGAGGGCGTCTACGTGATCGGCACGGTCGCGGTGCCGCAGGACAAGGGCGGCGCCCGGCCGACCGTGCTGATCCCCAACCCGTTCTACCAGGTGTATCTCGGCGCCGCCGTGCTGGCGGGCGCCGAGCCGGTGTTCGTCAACGCCGACACCTCGAACGGCTTCATGCCGGATTTCGACGCCGTGCCGGACAACGTGTGGAAGCGCGCGGCGCTGGTCTACCTCTGCACGCCCGGCAATCCGCAGGGCGCGATGGCGTCGATCCCGTACCTGCAGAACCTGATCCGCAAATGCCGCGCCACCGGCGCGACCCTGGCGATCGACGAGTGCTACGCCGAGATCTACAACGACGCGCCGCCGCCGGGCGGACTGGCCGCGGCGCTGGCGATGGACAGGACCGGCGGCGCGAATCCGTTCGAAGGCGTGGCGGTGTTCCACTCGCTGTCGAAGCGGTCCAACGCCGCCGGCCTGCGCTCGGGCTTCGTCGCCGGCGATCCGAGGATCGTCGCCATGATGCTGCGCTGGAAGACCTACGGCGGCGCGCAGGTGCCGATCGCGATCCAGAACGCCGCCACGGCGTTGTGGAACGACGAGGCGCACGTGCGCGAGATCCGCGACGGCTACCGCGAGCGCTTCCGCATCGCCAAATCCGTGCTGCACAACAAGGGCGGCTTCTTCATGCCCGACGGCGGCTTCTTCCTGTGGCTCGACGTCGGCGACGGCGAGGCCGCGACGCGCAAGCTGTGGGCCGAGGGCGGCATCAAGGTGCTGCCCGGCGGCTATCTGGCGCGCGACGTCGACGGCGAGAATCCGGGAAAGCGCTACATCCGCATCGCGCTGGTGCAGGACCTCGAGACGACGCGCGCGGCGCTGACGCGCATCGCCGAGCTTCTGTGACGGCGGCCGGGAACCGACGGGGCACCGATGGCCTTCGCGACGCTGAAACCCTCCTCCAACGGCGGCCAGTTCCTGCCGACCGGCGCCGGCATGTTCTTCCGCCGGCGCGCGACCGAGATCGTCGGCCTGGTCCTGATCGCGCTGGGCATGGCGGCGATGATCGCGCTGATCACCTACCACTCGACCGATCCGTCTCTGAACCGCGCCACCGGCTTCGCGCCGCGTAACCTGCTGGGCGTTCCCGGCGCCACCTTCGCCGACGTGATGATGCAGGCGCTGGGCCTGGGCGCGCTGGTCGTGCCCGTGGCCGGCATCGCCTGGGGCGTGATGCTGATGCGCCAGCACGGCCTGCCGTTCTTCGGGCTGCGGTTGGCGCTGCTGCTGGCCACCACGCTGCTGGCGGCGTCGGCCGCCGCCGCGCTGGGCGACATCGGCCACTGGACGCCGCACGCCGGCGCCGGCGGCGTCACCGGCGCGGCGCTTGCGCTGCATCTGCGCGAGCTCACGCTGACCCATTCCGACGGCGCCCTGCTGCCGTTCCTGGCGCCGCTCGCCGCGATCGCCGCGACCGCGCTGATGGTGCCGGTGATCGGCATGAAGCGCGGCCATCTGCCGATCGTGTTCCGCGCCCTGCTGCTGCCGGTGACGGCGGCGCGGCTGCTGGTGCGCGGCGCGATCTCGATCTGGCGCGGCCGGCCGGAGCGCGAGGCCGCCGCGCGGACGCCGCAGCCGGAGATCGGCTACGCCGAGATCCCCGGCGAGATCGACGCCTCGCAGTACGATCCCGCCCGCTTCCACGGCATCCCCGAGAACGGCGCGCCGCTGCCGACGCGCGATACGCTGCTGGTCGACGCGCCGATGTCGCCGATCGCGGGTCTGCGCGCGCCGGAGCTGCCGCCCGACGTGCCGGCGGCGCCCGTGCCGCTCGCGCCGGCGCCCGCCGCCGCGCCGATGCCGAAGCGCCCGCTATGGGCGCGCCTGTTCGGCCGCGACGACGCCGTCGACGGTCGCGTCGAGCCGGTGCTGATGGCCGCCGCGCCGGTCGTGGCCGCGCCGCCGGCGCCGGTGTGGGACGTGGCGCCGCCCGACGCGCCGGCGGCGGTCGAGGACGCCCCGCTCCCGTCGGCGCAGGTCCTGCAGCTTCCGCTGCGGCCGGCGTCCGAGCCTCCGGCCGCGCCCGTGCCCGCGCCGGCCACGCCGACTGTCGTCGTCAAGCGCGCCGCGCCGCAGCCGGGCCGCCGGGTCGAACGCGAACGCCAGCCCGAGCTGGCGCTGGGCGCCGATTTCCAGCTGCCGCCGCTGGACATCCTCACCGCCGCGCCGAAGGCGCTGGTCGCCGCCAAGGTCGACGAGGAGGCGCTGACGCAGAACGCGCGTCTGCTGGAGAGCGTGCTGGAGGATTTCGGCGTCAAGGGCGAGATCGTGAAGGTCCGCCCCGGGCCGGTCGTCACGCTCTACGAGCTGGAGCCCGCGCCCGGCACCAAGTCGAGCCGCGTCATCGGCCTGGCCGACGACATCGCCCGTTCGATGAGCGCCGTCAGCGTGCGCGTCGCCACCGTGCCCGGCCGCAACGTGATCGGCATCGAGCTGCCCAACGCGCGGCGCGAGATGGTCTATCTGCGCGAGCTGCTGTCGTCGAAGGACTACGAGGACGGCCGCCTCAACCTGCCGATGGTGCTCGGCAAGGATATCGGCGGCGGACCGGTGATCGCCGACCTCGCGCGCATGCCGCACCTTCTGATCGGCGGCACCACCGGCTCGGGCAAGTCGGTCGGCATCAACACGATGATCCTGTCGCTGCTGTACCGGCTGCCGCCGGACAAGTGCAAGTTCATCATGATCGACCCCAAGATGCTGGAGCTCAGCGTCTACCAGGACATCCCGCACCTCCTGACGCCGGTCGTCACCGAGCCGCGCAAGGCCGTGGTGGCGCTGAAATGGACCGTGCGCGAGATGGAGACGCGCTACCGCGCGATGAGCCAGCTCGGCGTGCGCAACATCGCCGGCTACAACGAGCGCGTCACCGAGGCGCGCGAGGCCGGCGAGGAGATCCTGCGGCCGGTGCAGGTCGGCGTCGACCCGGAGACCCGCAAGCCTGTCTACGAGGACCAGCCGATGGCGCTGGACTCCCTGCCGTTCATCGTCGTGATCATCGACGAGATGGCCGACCTGATGATGGTGGCCGGCAAGGACATCGAGATCGCCGTGCAGCGGCTGGCGCAGATGGCGCGCGCCGCCGGCATCCACGTCATCATGGCGACGCAGCGGCCGTCGGTCGACGTGATCACGGGCACCATCAAGGCCAATTTCCCGACCCGCATCGCCTTCCAGGTGACCAGCAAGATCGACAGCCGCACCATCCTCGGCGAGCAGGGCGGCGAGCAGCTGCTGGGCCAGGGCGACATGCTGTACATGGCCGGCGGCGGCCGCATCGTGCGCGTCCACGGCCCGTTCGTCAGCGACACCGAGGTCGAGAAGATCGTCAAGCACCTGCGCCGGCAGGGACGTCCGAACTACCTCGACTCGATCATCGAGGATTCGGAGGGCGGCGCGGCCGGCGGCGAGGACGGCGGCGGCGACGGCGCCGAGGAGGCGGCCGACGAGATGTACGACAAGGCGGTCGCCGTGGTCTGCCGCGAGCGCAAATGCTCGACCAGCTTCGTGCAGCGCCACCTCCAGATCGGCTACAACCGCGCCGCCCGCATCGTCGAGCGCATGGAGCGCGAGGGCGTCGTCAGCTCGGCCAACAGCGTCGGCAAGCGCGAGGTGCTGGCGCGCGACATCGACGGCGACGCGGCGTGAGCGCCGGCGCGGCCGCCGTCATTCCGCCGCTTTCATCGCCAGAATCGCCCGCTCCCGCTCCGTCCCGGACGATTCGATGACCAACCCGCCAGCCGCCCGCACGTTCGTCCGCCGCCTCGCCGTCGGCGCGCTGGCGCTGGCCGCCGGCGTGGCCGCGTGGGCGCTGACGCCGAGGCTCGGCGGCGACCGGCACATCCTCACGCTGTCGTTCGACGACGCCAACGCGCAGGGTCCGAGCGAGACGCCCGCCGAGCAGCCGCGCCCGTCGCGGCGTCAGCAGGCGCCGGCCGCCACCGCCGCCGCGCCGGCGCTCTCGGCCGCCGACCAGGCCGACGTGGTGCGCGCCGAGCGGTATCTCAACGACGTCCAGACGCTGCAGGCGCGCTTCGCGCAGGTCGGCGCCAGCGGCCGCACGCTGCCCGGCACGCTGTCGCTGCGCCGGCCCGGCCGCATGCGTTTCGAGTACGATCCGCCGGTCAAGCTGCTGATCGTGGCCGACGGGTCGCAGGTGACGATGGCGGACTTCTCCGACGGCACCTTCAGCCAGTGGCCGCTGGGCTGGACCTCGGCCAGCTTCCTCGCCGCAGAGAAGGTCGTCCTGTCGGGCGATCTCACCGTGACCGGCGTGACCCGCGCCGCCGGCGAGCTGCGGCTGACGATGATCCAGACCTCTCGGCCGCAGGAAGGCCGCGTCGAGATCGCGTTCGCCGACCGGCCCCTGATGCTCAAGGGCTGGACGACCTGGGATTCCAAGGGCACGCGCGTCGACGTGACGCTGAACGCGCTCAAGACCGGCATGCCGTTGGCGAACGACCTCTTCCGCTTCGACGAGCACGCCCTGAAGCGCGCGAAAGAGCAGCGCTGACCGAGCCGCCGGCCCTGTCATCCCGAGCGTAGCGAGGGATCCAGGGACGGAACCTGGATCCCTCGCTACGCTCGGGATGACACGGTGGTCGCCGCGCCTTCCATACGCGCCCTAGTACTTCGCGAGATACTGCCGCAGGGCGTTGGCGCCGGGGTTCGAGTAGCGGCGTTCCAGCACGATGGCGCGCGGCCGGGCGCCCTGGCCGTAGTACAGCGCGTTCCAGTCGTTGTCGGGATCGAGGTACGAGCCCTCCAGGGCGCCGCCGATGAACAGGCCGCTGGCGCGCGAGAACGACACGATGTCGGCGCCGGCCGCCGCCGTGGTCGCGCCGGCGACGCCGCCGCCCAGCTCCAGCACCGTGACGCCCGCCTCGGCGCCGAACTTGAAGCGGCTGTCGAGCAGCGAGTTCAGGCCCTTGTCGGTGAGCACGATCAGGACGATCTCCTGCACCCGGCCGCCGATCTGCAGCCCGAGGCTGCCGGAGCCCATGTTGTAGAACGCGGGGTAGCTCCAGTCGCCGGGACCGCGCCGGCCCAGCAGCACGCCGCGACCGCCGGCGCCGCCGACCACGAACGCCGCCTGCGCGAAGCTCGGCAGGATCATCACGCCCTTGCAGCGGCGCAGCAGCGCCGGCGGATCGCCGATGTCCTTGCTCTCGGCCACGCGCTGGGCGGCGGCGAGCGCGTCGTTGACGAGGGCCTGGCGTTTGGCGTCGGCCAGCGCCGGCAGGGCGGCGCCGAAGGCGGCGGCGCCGGCGGCGGACGCGACGAGGGTGCGGCGGGACAAGCCCGGGCGGAGCGTCGTCATATCGTTTCTCCATTCATGGCCACCGGCCGGCGGAGGGACGCCTATGGCCGAGGCGCGCTTACCATATCACTTCAAGTCCGCTGAATCATCGGTTCAACGCGCGGCGGAAATGTGGCGCCGGCCCTGGTGTCGCGGCCCGTGGACGGCTACCCGGATAGCCGCCGCGCCACGCCGATCAGGCGGCCGTCGATCAGCGCCAGACCGACGCCGATCAGCGCGAACCCGACGAGATGCTCGGGCGAGATCAGCTCTCCGAGGAACACGGCGCCCAGCGCCACAGCGCCGGGCGGAATCAGCAACGTCACCAGCATCAGGTTGGTCGCGCCGGCGGTCGCCAGGATCCTGAAATAGATCACGTAGGCCAGCGCGGTGCTCAGCAACGCCAGCGCCACCAGCGACGCCCAGACCTCGACGCCCGGCACCGGCAGCATCCATGGCGCATCGACGATCGCCACGACGGGAAGCATCATCGCCGTGGTCGCGGTCAGCTGCCCCGACGCCACGGCGAAGGGCGGCACCGCCATGCGCGCGAAGCGGCGGCCGAACACGCTGGCGGCGGCGTAGGACAGCGCCGCGCCCACCACCGCGGCCATCGCCGCGAGGTCGCCGGCCGCGCCGGCCGACAGCGTCGGCGCCAGCAACGCCGCCACGCCGGCGATACCGGCGGCGACGCCCGCCAGCTTGCCCGCCGTCATCCGCTCGTCGCGGGTCGACAGATGCGCCACCACGACGGTCCATAGCGGCGTGGTGGCGTTGAGGATCGATGCGAGACCGGAACCGATCCGCGTCTGACCCCAGAAGATCAGGCTGAACGGGATCAGGTTGTTGAGCAGGCCCATGGCGACGAACGCCGCCCAGATGCCGAGATCCGCCGGCATGCGTCGGCCCGACCCCACCAGCAGCAGATTGAGCGCGACGGCGGCGATGCCGACCCGTGCCAGCACCACCGTGAGCGGTGGCAGCGTCGTCACCGCGATCTTGGCGAAGAAGAACGAGCCGGCCCACAGCAGCGCCAACGCGACCAGCAGCGACCATTCGACGGGGCCCATCGGCCGCGCGCGCGTATCCATTCGGGAGACCTCCGGCGCCAGCGGCGCGACGGATCGCGTTGTCGGCCATGCACGGCGGTGGCGCCATCCGGGGATCGGCGTCGAATTCGACGCTGGCGGGGTCAGCCCTTTAGAGTCATGGGGATTCCCGCCGTCATCAGGATCACGCGGCGGGCGCGGGCGGCGACGTGGATGTTGAGGCGGCCGGCCTCGTCGCGGAAGCGGCGGCCAAGCGATGTGCCGGGCACGACCCCGAGCCCGACCTCGTTGGCGACCAGCGTCACGGGTCCGGTCGTGGCGTCGACCGCGGCGAGCAACTCCGTCGTCGCGCCCGCGATATCGCGGTCCACCAGCAACAAATTCGACACCCAGACCGTGAGGCAGTCGACCAGCGCGGGCCGCGGGTCGGCCGCGTGCGCGCGCAACGCGCCGGGAAGCTCGAGAGGCGCCTCGACGGTCGTCCAATGCGGACCACGCCGCGCGCGATGCCCGGCGATGCGTTCGAGCATCTCGCGGTCGTCGTGGCGCGCGCTCTCGGCGGCGTCGCAGGTCGCGATGTAGACGCTTGCGCGCGGTGCCGCGCCGTCGAGCGTGCCGTCCACCAGCCGCTCGGCATGGACGCTCTTGCCCGAACGCGCGCCACCCAGCACGAGCGTCAGATCGGCGCCGCTCACACCCGCGCTCCGAGCCCGACGGCGAGCGCGACAAGGATGAGGATCGCGATCTCGACGAACTGCTGCGTCGCGCCCAGCGTGTCGCCGGTGTGGCCGCCGACGCGCTCGCGCGCCACAGACGCGGTCCCGGCGGCGATGGCCACCGCCAGCGGCGGCGCCAGCAGCGCGACCAGCGGCGTGACCCAGACGAGGCAGACGAAGGCGATCGCGCCACCGACGCCCAGCGTCCAGCCGGCGGTCGCCTGCGAGACCGCGCCGATTCCGGCCGAGAGGCCGTCCGCGCGCGCCGGTGGCGAGGACCACAAGGTCCAGCCCAGCGCCGCGCGCGACAGCGCGTGCGCCGCCGCCAACGCCAGCAGCGCCGCCAGCGCGCCGCGCGTGTCGACGATCTGTGCCAGCGCCGCGACCCTGAACAGCAGCGAGAACATCAACGCCAACGCGCCGAACACGCCGATGCGGCTGTCGCGCAGGATCTCCAGACGCCGCGTCCGGACGGCGCCCGGCGCGCCGAAGGCGTCGATGGTGTCCGCCAGCCCGTCCTCGTGCAGCGCGCCGGTGATGACGACGGCCGTCAACACCCCCACCGCGGCGGCGAGAAGCGACGAGGCGCCGAGCCCGCGTGCGATGGCGAGGTCGATCCCGGCCGCCAGCCCGATCGCGACGCCGACCACCGGCACCACCGGCAGCGTGTCGGCGAGGCGGTAGCTCGGCGCGCCCGCGCCGCCGACGGGCAGCCGCGTGAAGAACGCGGCCGCCTCGCCCAGCGCCGCCAGCCAGCCGGCCGCGTCGCGCGGCGCCGGTGGCGCGTCGCGATCAAGCCGGGGATCGGGGTTTTCGCTGGTCATCGCCCGGACAGTGTAGGACAACGTCGCGCCCCTGCCACCCGCTCCCCCAACGACATGACCGAACGATCCGACGCCCCGCCGGAGGCGAGTTTCGCCGAGATGCGCGCCGTGATGGCGCGCCTGCCCGGCCCTGACGTCGCCGCGCGCACGCGGGCGCGACTGCGCCAGGACGGCCTCGTCAAACCGCCGGGATCGCTCGGCCGGCTCGAGGAGATCGTCGACTGGCTGGCGGCGTGGCAGGGCCGCGAGCATCCGCGCTGCGACCGGCCGCGGGTCTGCGTGTTCGCCGGCGCCCACGGCGTCGCCGCGCGCGGCGTCTCGGCGTTCCCGCCCGACGTGACCGCGACGATGGTGCGCACGTTCATCGACGGCGGCGCGGCGATCAACCAGATCACCGGCGCGATCGACGGCGACCTGCGCGTCTACGAGATGGATCTCGACCATCCCGTCGCCGATTTCACCGCCGGGCCGGCGATGGACGAGGGCCGATGCGCCCGCGCCATGGCCTACGGCATGATGGCGGCCGAGACGGGAATCGACGTCCTCTGCCTCGGCGAGATGGGCATCGGCAACACCACCTCGGCGGCGGCGCTGTGCCACGCGCTGTTCGGCGGCGACGCGGCCGACTGGGTCGGACCCGGCACCGGCGTCAAAGGCGAGGCGCTGGCCCGCAAAGTCGAGACGGTGCGGCTGGGCGTCGAACGGCATCGCGGCCTGACGGGCGATCCGCTGGCGATCCTCGCGGCGCTCGGCGGCGAGGAACTGGCGGCGATCTGCGGCGCCATCGTCGCCGCCCGCATGGGCCGCATCCCGGTGCTGCTCGACGGCTACGCCTGCACGGCGGCGGCCGCGGTGCTGCACGCCATCGACGACCACGCGCTCGACCATTGCCTCGTTGCGCACCGGTCGGCCGAGCCGGCGCATGCCGCGCTATGCGCGAGGCTGAGCAAGCGTCCTCTGCTCGATCTCGACATGCGGCTGGGCGAGGCCAGCGGCGCGGCGCTGGCGGTGTCGGTGGTCAAGATCGCGATGGCGTGCTTCGCGGGGATGGCGACGCTGGAACAGCGCGAGATCCGGCCGGTCGGACCGTCGCATTGAGCCGCGGACGCCGGCGCGCGCTCAGTGCAGGCGCGGCGCGCGCTCCTCGCGCACGGTCCACAGGATGGCGAAGCCCACGGCGAGGAACACCAGTACGACCATCAGGCCGCCGCGGTTCGAGTCGGTGACCTGCGTCACCACGCCGATCAGCAGCGGCGCCATGAACGCGGTGGCGCGGCCGCTCAGCGCGAACAGCCCGTAGAACTCGCCGGTCATGCCCTCCGGCGCCAGCCGGCCGACCATGGTGCGGCTGGCCGCCTGCATCGGGCCCATGCAGATCCCGAGGATCAGCGCGAAGCCCATGAACACCTTCTCCTGCGGCGACCCGAACATCCCGCGGTCGGCCGCCGGCCGCGGCGTCTCGACGGCGAACAGGATGGAGTGGTCGGTGACCGACAGGATGCCGAGCGTCGCGATGAAGACGCCGACGATGGCGATCTGGATCGTGCGTTTCGAGCCGATCGCGTCGTCGAGACGGCCGCCGGTGAAAGCGCCGAAGGTGGCGAACACCGTCAGGATGATGCCGAACACGCCCAGGGTCGTCGTCGTCCAGCCGAACGTCGCCGCGGCGTAGACGCCGCCGAACGCGATCACCGCCGTCAGACCGTCGTTGTAGATCATGAAGGCGACCAGGAACCGCGCGGCGTTGCGGTAGCCGCGCAGCGCCTTGACCGTCGCCAGCAGGGAGCTCGCGCCCCGCCGCGCGGCGGCGCCCACCGAAAGGCCGGTGGCGCGTCCGTCCGGCGTGAACAGGAACATCGGCAGCGCGAACAGCGCCATCCACAGGACCGTCGCCGGCCCGATCAGTCGCTCCACGTCGTAGGTCGCGCGATCGAGGCCGAAGAGCGGCGGGCTGCCGGCCGGCGCCAGCCCCAGCATCGCCGGATCGCGGACCGCCAGCACGATGAACAGCGACAGCAGGCCGCCACAATAGCCCAAGCCCCAGCCGATCCCCGACAGCCGTCCGATCTTGTCCGGGCCGACGATGTTGGGCAGCTGCGCGTTGTTGAACACGATCGAGATCTCGGCGCCGACCGTCGCCAGCACGACCGCCCAGGCGACCACGGCGACGAGATCGGGACGTCCGGGAACCGCCCACCACAGCGCGAAGCACCCCGTCGCGAGCACGATCTGGAAGGCGAGGATGTAGGGCTTGCGGCGCCCCGCGGCGTCGGCCATCGAGCCGAGGAACGGCGAGCACAGCGCGATGATCACGCCCGAGGTGGCTTGCGTGAAGGCCCATTGGGCCTGCCCCTTCACGGGATCGCCGACCAGGACGTTGGCGAAGTACGGCGCGAAGATGAACGTGGTGATCAGCGTGAAGAACGGCTGGTTGGCCCAGTCGAACAGCGCCCAGGAATAGCGCCCGAGCGGCGGCGCCTCCTTACCGGGGCCGGGGCCGGGTCCGCCGCCCGCCGACGCGCCATGTGCTCCGGCCATCCCTACGCTCCTCCCGCGCCATGCGGGCGGATCGAAGACTGTGGCGCCGAGCGCGTCATGGCAAGCGCGCGGCGTCCACGGCCCGGCTAGGCCAGCCGGTCGAGCTCCTTGACGATGGCGTCGCCCATCTCCTGCGTACCGACCTTGCGCAGGCCCTTGGCGGCGGCGGCCTTGTCGTCCATGCCGCCGGTCAGCAGGTCGGCCGTGCGGTAGCCGGCGCCGAGCACGTTCTCGACCGCCCGCTCGACCAGGTCCGCCTCGGCGCCGAGGTCGAACGAGTAGCGCAGCATCATCGAGTAGCTTAGCGTCTCGGCGATCGGATTTGCCAGCCCCTTGCCGGCGATGTCCGGCGCGCTGCCGTGGATCGGCTCGTACAGCGCCTTGCGCCGGCCGGTGGCGTCGGGCGCGCCAAGCGACGCGGACGGCAGCATGCCGAGCGAGCCCGTCAGCATCGAGGCCTCGTCCGACAGGATGTCGCCGAACAGATTGTCGGTGACGATGACGTCGAACTGCGCCGGCCAGCGCACCAGCTGCATCGCCAGCGCGTCGGCGTACATGTGGCTGAGCTCGACGTCCTTGTACGACTCCTGGTGCAGCTTGGTGGCCTCCTGCCGCCACAGCACGCCGGTGTGCATGACGTTCGCCTTCTCGGCGCTGCACACCTTGTTGCCGCGCTTGCGCGCCAGCTCGAAGGCCACGGCGCAGACGCGGCGGATCTCGCTGGTCTTGTAGCGCTGCGTGTCGACGCCCAGCCGCTCGCCGTTGGGCAGGTCGGAGATGCCGCGCGGCTCGCCGAAATACACGCCGCCCGTCAGCTCGCGGATGATCATGATATCGAGACCCTTGACGATCTCGGGCTTCAAGGTCGAGGCGTCGACCAGCGCGTCGAACACCTTGGCGGGCCGGAGATTGGCGAACAGGTCCATCTCCTTGCGCAGGCGCAGCAGGCCGCGCTCCGGCTTCTTGTCGAAAGCGACGTTGTCCCATTTCGGGCCGCCGACCGAGCCGAACAGCACCGCGTCGGCCTCCATCGCGACCTTCACCGTGGCGTCGGTCACCGGCACGCCGTGCTTGTCCAGCGCGGCGCCACCGCACACGTCCTCGGCGATGTCGAAGCCGACGGCGCGCTTGCGGGCCGTCCAGGCGATGACCTTGCGGACCTCGTTCATGACCTCGGGACCGATGCCGTCGCCGGGCAGCATGAGGAGATTGCGGTTCGAGGTGGCCATGGCCTTTGCTCCGGAGGATCGGGGTCGAAAAAGCGACGGCGCCCGGAAACGGGCGCCGCGCGTGGAGACCGTCGGCGCCGTCAGGCCGCCGGGTTCATCGACAGCCAGGGCTGCCCCATCTTCTGCGACGACTCGAACGCGTCGATCTTCGGCGCCGCCTTCAGGGTCTGGCCGACGTCGTCGAGCCCGTCCAGCAGGCTCTGCTTGCGGAACGCGTCGATCTCGAACTTCACCGTGCCGCCGTCCGGACCCTTGATCTCCTGGTTCACGAGATCGATCGTCACGACGGCGTTGGCGCCGCGCTCGGCGTCGTCCATCAGCTTGGCGATGTCCTCGCGCGGCAGCTTGATCGGCAGGATGCCGTTCTTGAAGCAGTTGTTGTAGAAGATGTCGGCGAAGCTCTCGGCGATCACGCAGCGGATGCCGAAATCGAGCAGCGCCCAGGGCGCGTGCTCGCGGCTGGAGCCGCAGCCGAAATTCGGCCCGGCGACGATGATCTTGGAATTCTGGTAGGCCGGCCGGTCGAGCACGAAGTCGAGCTTGGCGCCGTCGGCGGCGTAGCGCATCTCGTAGAACAGGCCTTCCTTCAGTCCCGTCCGCTTGATCGTCTTCAGGAACTGCTTGGGGATGATCATGTCGGTGTCGATGTTGACGATCGGCAATGGCGCGGCCACGCCCGTCAGCGTCGTGAACTTCTCCATGGTCATTCCCTCCCGACCGAAAGCGGCCGGAATAAACGGGGAATCGCCGTCCGGGTCAAGGCGGAGGGCCCGCCGCCGGCCCGACCACCGCCCCCGCCCAGACGTCGTGCAGCGCCCGCCGCCAGCCCGCGAAAGGCAGCCACAGCAGGCAGGCGGGCGCCGCCAGCCATGCCAGCGCCGTGAATTCCGGCCGGCCGGTGGCGGGGCTTAGCAGGGCGATCAAGGTCCCGCCCCAGAATGGCAAGGTCCGCAGGATCGCCCGGGCCAGGCCCAACCCGCCGCCGTCGAGGGTCGTGACGGCCAGACCGAGCAGCCGCTTTCCCGGTGTGGCCCGCCACCCGGACGCCTCGAAACCGGCCCGGTAGACCAGATCGAGGGCCGCGATCAGCAGGACCGCCATCGGGGTGAGCGCCCAGCGCTCGCCGGTCAGGAACAGGACGGCAAGCGAGGGCGGCGTCAGGATGAGCGCGTCGAGCAGCCCGGCCGCGAGGCGTCGGGCCAGCGTGCCCGGGATCATCGGATCGCCACAGCCGGCGCCAGCGCGCCGACCACCCGCGTCCGGCCTTGGAGCATCAACGTCGCGGCGTGGATCAGATGGCGACGGAGCAGATCACCGGCCACCGACGCGCCGCGGTCGAGCGCCCCGTCGACGATTCCCGGCGGCAGCGTCCCGACAACGGTCGTCACCGGCAGACCGCCGAGATCGGAATCGGGGTCCAGCGACCGCGCCGGCGCGCGCGCGATGGCGGGATGGTCGGCGTCGACCGCGTTGGCGACGATCGTGGCGGCGGCGTCGGCGGCCGCGGCGGTGTCCGCGAACACCGTCACGGCGTCGGCGATGCCCAGCGAGAACGACCGTCCGCGCCAACCCGACGTCGCCAATCCACGTGATGGTCCCGCCGCGTCGAGCGTGGCGAAGCCGTCCAGCGCCGGCGCGTCGACATCGGCGACCACGCCGAGGCGCAAGGCATGGCCCGGCGCGAGGTGGAACGCGATGTCGCCGCCATTGTTGACGTAGGCGCGCTCCAGGGTCCGTCCACGCGTCAACGCCACCAGAGTCTCGTCGGCGACCGACCCCGCGACCGCGGCCATCGGCGTGATGAAGACGGCGCGGTGCGGCCAAACCGCCGCGGCCATGCGGCGCGCGACGGGGCCCCGGACGGCGGGCGGCGCCGCGCCAGCGACGGGCGCGCGCAGCGCGGCCAACTCGCCGGCCAGCGTGTCGAGGATGTCGGCGGAGCGCGCGACGGCCTGGCGATAGGCGGCGGCGGTCTCACCGGCCGCGCCCCACGCCTCGATCACCAGATCGATGGGGCCGTGTCGCAGATGCAACCGACGCCCGTCGGGCAGCATCGTCGCGACCGGCCCGGCCACGAGCTGCGCCGCCCGACCAGCGGGATCAGCCGATCCGCACAAGCTTCTCGCGGAACATCCTGCCGCGCAGCGCGTAGCTCTGGGCGCTCATGCGCAGGCGCTCGGCGTTGGCCTCGTCCAGCTCGCGCGCCACCTTGGCCGGCGCGCCGAGGATCATCGAGCGGTCGGGGAAGGTCTTGCCCTCGGTGACCACGGCGCCGGCGCCGACCAGGCACATGCGGCCGATCACGGAGCGGTTGAGCACGATCGCCTGGATGCCGATCAGCGAGCCGGCGCCGACGGTGCATCCGTGCAGCATCGCCTGGTGTCCGATGGTGACGTCCTCGGCGACATCGAGCGGGCAGCCGGGATCGGTGTGCAGCACGGCGCCCTCCTGCACGTTGCTGCCGGCGCCGATGCGGATGGGTTCGTTGTCGCCGCGCAGCACCGCGCCCGGCCAGACGCTGGCGTTCTCGCCGAGGATCACCCGGCCGATGAGCGTGGCCTCGGCCGCCACGTACGCGGAGGCCGGAATCACCGGCGCGTCGTCGCCGATCCTGTAGATCGCCATGTCTCGTCTCCCGCGGGCGGCGCGCGCCCTAGCCTTTCGTTCCGGTCGGCGCGCCGGGCCACGGCGCCGTCTCCGGACCGGGCCGCGTCTCGTGCCGCGTCGCGGCCAGCATATCCTCCAGACGCACGGCGCGGTCCAGATATCCACCCAATGCCGCGTAGTCGTCGCGCCGCAACGTGAACTCGATCGGCGCCACCAGCGCCGGCGTCGGCACGTAGCCGAACGACCGCTCCGGCATGCGCGCCACGTCGACCATCAGCGTGATGCCGCCGCCCGGCCAGACATAGGCCGGCGCGCCGCCGCAGGTCACGCGGGTCAGCGCGTCGCGCACGGAGCGCGTCAGGCGCACGGGATTCTCGGTCACCCCCGCGCGCAGCGAGCCGCCGGCGCCGGCCATGAACATCACGGTGCACAGCGCCGGCTCGCAATTCTCGGCGATGCGCTCGACCACGTCGCGCACCGGCCGCGGCATGTCGGCCTCGACCGGCTTCAGCGCCTCGTCGAGCGTGAACCACGCCGAATGCTCGCCGGTGGTCGACACCATCAGCAGGCGGAGGCCCGGCCACGCCGTCTTCGGATCGATCCGTTCGATGATCTGCAGCGGATCGGCGACGTCGGTGCCGCCCCACCCTTGCCCCGGCGCCGCCACCTGGAAATAGCGGCCGGGCGTGGATTTGCGGCCGCGCACGCGGATGCCGGCCGGCCTCATGTCGAGGAACCGGCCGCCCTGGTGCTCGGTGAGAACGCCGGTGATGTGGTCGTCGACCACGATCACCTCGTCGACGTGCGGGCGCCATTGCGGCGCGAACATCCCGATGGCGGCCGAGCCGCAGCCGACGCGCATGTGCTCCTCGCGCGCGCCGTCGACCACCGGCGCGGCTCCGGCGCGCACGACGACCGTCGCGCCGCCGTCGACCGCCAGCTCGACGGACTCGCGGTTGCACAGCGCCAGCAGCGCGTCGCAGGTCGTGACGCCCTCCTTCTTGCTGCCGCCGACGAGGTGGTGCACGCCGCCCAGCGACAGCATCTGCGAGCCGTACTCGGCCGTCGTGACGTGGCCGACCGCCTCGCCCTTGACGCGCACCGCGGCCTGCTCGGGGCCGAGATAGCGGTCGGTGTCGATCTTCACCTTGACGCCGCAGTAGCTGAAGATGCCCTCGGTCACGACCGTCACCATGTCGACGCCGTCGACGGCGCTGGCGACGATGAAAGGCGCCGGCTTGTAGTCGGGATAGGTCGTGGTCGCGCCGATGCCGGTGACGAAGCCCGCCGCGCCCTCGCCCAGACGGCCGTTCCAGCCGTCGCCCGCGCCGTCACGGTCGAGGAACGGCACGGCGGCGGCGTCGGGCCGATGCAACAGCACCAGCGGATCGACGCGCACCAGCGCGCCGGCCTCGTTGGCGTAGCGGTCGCAGGCGCCCGCCCGTCCCGGCCGGATGCGGCACAGGACCGGGCACGCGTCGCACCGGACGATCCCGGCGTCGCGCTCGGACTTGCTGAGGGCGATCTCGTCGCTCACGTGCGCCTCGCCTCGAGGATCGCGGCGCGGAGACGGTGCGGCAGGACGGGCACGCGGGAGACGCGCACGCCGGTGGCGTGGTGGATGGCGCCGAGGATGGCCGGCGCCGTCGCGACCAGCGCCGGTTCACCGATGCCCTTGGCGCCGGATGGACCCAGCGGATCGGGATCCTCGATCAGCATCACCTCGATCTCCGGCACGTCGCCGACCGTGGGGATCAGATAGTCGTGCAGGTTCTCCGTGCGCCCTGGAAGATACTCCTCCATCAGCGCCAGCCCCAGCCCTTGCGCCACGCCGCCCTCGATCTGGCCCTCGACCATGGTCGGATTGACTGCCTTGCCGACGTCGTGGGCCGCGACGATGCGCAGAACCCTGGTCGTGCCGAGCTCCAGATCGACCTCGACCTCGGCCATCTGGGCGGCGAACGCGTAGGACGCGTACGGAATCCCCTGCCCGTCCGCGTCGAGCGGCGTGGTCGGCGGATCGAACGAGCCTTCGCCGAAAAGGACGTCGCCGCCCGCGACCAACGGCAACGCGCCGAGATCGATCGAGCGGACCGCGCCGCCGTCGCGTACGCGCAGCGTGGCGCCGTCGATCGCCAAGGTCGCGGCGTCGCCGGCGTTGGCCAGCCGCAGGATGCGCCGACGCAGGTCGCGGCCCGCGAGCTCGGCCGCCTTGCCCGAGACGAAGGTCTGACGCGACGCCGACGTCTTGCCGGCGTCGGCCGTCAGGTCGGTGTCGCCGGCGACCAGTCGGAAACCCTCGAACGGCAGCCCGACCGCGTCGGCGGCGATCTGGGTCATGATGGTGTTGCTGCCCTGCCCGATATCGACCGCGCCGTTGTAGAGCGTGACGGCGCCGTCGCGGCCGATGCCGATCCGCATGGTCGACGGGTTCGACATCGAGGTGTTGCCGATGCCGTACCACATGCAGCCGATCCCGACGCCGCGGCGCCGCGGGCCCGCGGCGCTCGACGCGTTGAACGCCGCCACATCGGTTCTCGCGCGCCGCCAGCGCGGCCGCAGCGCGTCGAGGCAGGCGGCGAGGCCGGCCGAGCTCTCCAGCGTCTGGCCGGTCAGCGTGGTGTTGCCGACGCGCAACGCGTTGCGGTGGCGGAACTCCAGCCGGTCGATGGCGAGGCGGTCGGCGAGCATGTCCATCGCGGCCTCGTGCGCGATCGCGGCCTGCGGCACGCCGAAGCCGCGGAACGCGCCCGCCGGCGGACCGTTGCTGAACCACGCCGCCCCCCAGGTCCGCACGTTGGGCACGAGATAGGGCCCGCTCGCATGCACGGGCACGCGGTTGGCCACGGTCGGTCCCCACGAGGCGTAGGCGCCGGTGTCGAAGTCGGCCCGCGCATCGCAGGCGCGCAGCCGCCCGTCGGCGTCGCAGCCGAACCGCGCCCGCACCCGCGCGGGATGGCGCTTGGTCGTCGCGGCCATGCTCTCGGGCCGGGTGTAGACGCAGGCCACCGGCCGCCGCAGCGTCCACGCCGCCAGCGCCACCAGCGGCTGGACGGACTGGTCGAGCTTGCCGCCGAAGCCGCCGCCGCACGCCGTCGGCACGATGCGCACGCTGTCGGGCGACAGGCGCATCACGCTGGCGACCTCGTCGCGGTCCATGTAGGGCGTCTGCGTCGTGACGTGGATCTCGATCCGGTCGCCGACGCGGCGCGCCCAGCCGGCCTCCGGCTCGATGTACGCGTGCTCGACGAAGGCGGTCTCGATCGTGGTCTCCACCACCTCAGCGCAGCCGGCGAACGCCGCGTCGACATCGCCGCGCCGCACACCGCCCTCGGTCAGGAGGTTGCCGGGCTTGTCCGCCTGGACGAGCGCCGCGTCCGGCGCCCGCGCGGCGTCGATGCCGATCACGGGAGTCTCCGGGGTCCACATGATCGGCAGATCGGCGTCGCGCACCGCGAGCACGGCGTCGCGCGGCCCGACCAGCGCCAGGACGGCCTCGCCGCGGTAACGCGCGATCCCGTCGGCCAGCACCGGCTGGTCCTTGATCGTCGGATAGATGCCGAAGCCGTTGAACGGCACGTCGCGCGCCGTGAGCGTGGCCAGCGATCGCGGGATGGGCGCGTCGGAACGCGTCGAGGCCGCCGAGCGTGAAGGTGGCACGGGCGTGCGGCGAGCGCACCACGCGCAGCCACAGCGCGTCGGCGGGAATCGCGTCGGCGCCGAACGCCTCGGTGCCGTCGACCCGTCCGACGCCATCGACCCGCGCGACGCGCGCGCCGACGGCAGCGCCGACCTCCGGCGCCGCCACCACCGGCGCCGCGCCGCCGGCCGCGGCCATCACCGCCTCGACGATCTTGCCGTAGCCGGTGCAACGGCACAGCGTGCCGCCGAGCGCGTCGAGCGTCTCCTCGCGCGTCGGCGCCGCGTTGCGCCGCAAGAGCTCGGCGGCCGACATCAGCATGCCCGGCGTGCACACGCCGCACTGCGCCGCGCCGCGCTGGAGGAACGCCGCCGGCAGCCGCGCGGCCGCGCCGTCGAGCGCCGCGAGCCCTTCGACGGTGATGATGTCCCGGCCCGCCGCCTGCGCCACCGGCACCAGGCAGGCGCAGACCTGGCGACCATCGACCAGCACCGTGCAGGCGCCGCAATCACCGGCCTCGCAGCCGATCTTCACGCCCTTCAGGCCGAGCCCGTCGCGCAGCGCGTCCGAAAGGCGCGCCAGCGGTGGCGCGTCGAACGTCACGGCGCGGCCGTTGACGGTGGCATGTGTCGTCGCAAGTTCGGATGGCGTACGCCATTCAGACTCCCTCCCCCCTTGTGAGGGAGGGCTGGGGAGGGGGGTGCGATGTCCGCCAAGAGTCATCGGGCATCACCACGACGCACACCGCGCGCTCGACATTCACGACACGCTCCTCGCGGTCGCACCCCCCACCCCAGCCCTCCCCCACAAGGGGGGAGGGGGCGTGAGGTTGACCACGATACGACAGCGTTACGCCGACCCATGCGCGCCTCCCAGCATCGAGAGCAAGCGGCGCACGAGGGTGGCCGCGACGTCGGCGCGGTAGGCGGCCGAGCCGCGCACGTCGTCGATCGGCGCCAACGGCGCGAGATGTCCCGGCGCGACGACGTCGCCCAGCGCCGCGTCCATCGCGCGACCGACCAGCGCCGCCTCCAGAGCCGGCAGCCGCCGCGCGATCTCCGAGCACGCGCCGACCGCGACCCGCGCCCGCGCCACGCGGCCGGCGCCGTCGTCCTCCAGCGTCGCCGCGACCATGGCGATGGAGATCACGAGGTACCGCCGGGCACCGAGCTTGAGGAAGCCGCCGCGCGCGGACGCCGGCGCGCCCGGCACCAGGATCGCCGTCACGATCTCCTCGTCGCGCCGCGCCGTGCGCCGGTTACCGGCGATGAAGGCGGACAATGGCAGCGCGCGCGCGCCATCGGCGCCGGTCAGCTCGACCTCGGCGTCGAGCGCCAGCAGGCAGGGCACGCCGTCCGCCGCCGGCGAGGCGTTGCACAGGTTGCCGGCGATGGTCGCGGCGTTCTGGATCTGGGCGCCGCCGACCTCGCGCGCCGCCGCGCGCAAGCCGTCGAACAACGGCGGCAGATCGGTGTCGAGGATGTCGCGCCATGTGGTCGTCGCGCCGATGCGCCATCGGTCGCCGCGCATCTCGACGCCGCGCAGGCCGCGCACCGCCGTGAGATCGAGGACGTCGTCGTCGAGCGCGCGTCCGACGCGCGCGGGATAGAAATCCGTGCCGCCGGCCAACGGCAGAAGCGCGCGCCGGGCGGCGGCGGCATCCGCCAGCGCCGCCGTGGCCTCGGCCAGTGTGTCCGGTCGCAGATACCGCCCCATCCGCCTGCCGCATCCAGAACCGTTCGTAAGCGAACGACCGCCCGATCCTAGCGCCGGTCCGGCGTTCCGCCAACCGTCACGACGGCCTTTGCGCCCGGCCGGGACCTACCCGATCCGCGCCAGCAGATCGACAAGCTGCCGCTGCTCCGCGACGTCGAGCGGCTTCAGCGTCTCCCGCGACACCGTCTGGCCGTTGCGCATGAGCATGCGGACCAGCCGCTCGCCGGCCGCCGTCAGACGCAGCAGGGTGCGGCGGGCGTCGCCCGGGTCGGGCCGCGCCGACACCAGATCGCGCGACCGCAGCCGGCGGATCACGCCCTGCGTCGTCGCCTTGTCCATCGCGACGAGGCGCCCGAGATGGTTCTGCGACAGCTCGCCGTGCTCGTGCAGCTTCACGAGGCTGGAGAACTGGGTCGGCGTCACGGTCGGATCGCCGATATTGGCCTGGAACACAGCCGTGGCGCGCTGGTGCGCGCGCCGCAGCAGATATCCGATCTGGCGTTCGACCCGGTAGCCGACGTGGTCGTCCACGCCGGCGTCGCGCGCGGCCATCGGGAAAGCGTCGGGTACGGCGCACGGTGGAACCACGCGAGCGCTTTGCGGATCGTCCGGCATCGGCATCCCCCCGGACCGGCGCCCCACAGCGCCCGCCCTTGTCGATTATCTTCCGCGTCCGCCGTCGATCAAGCGCGATTCGCGCGGATCGACGGCGGTCCAGGCGGTCGCTCAATCGGCCTTGATGCCGTTCTCGCGCACGACCTTGCCCCAGCGGTCGATCTCGGCGGCGACGAAGGCGCGCATTTCCTCCGGCGAACTCGCCCAGATGTCCATGCCGAGCTGGTCGGCCAGCCGCTGCTTGACGGCCGGCTCGCCGAGGATGCGGCGCAGCTCGGCGTTCATGCGCTCGATGATCGGCTTCGGCGTGCCGGCCGGCGCGAGCACGCCCCACCACGCCTTGGCGGAGAAGCCGGGGAAGCCGACCTCGGCCAGCGACGGCACGTCGGGTAGCTGCGGCGCGCGCTTGTCGCCGGTGACCACCAGCGGGCGCAGCTTGCCATTGCGGATCTGCGGCATCTGGTGCGCCACGGTCGAGAACGCGGTGTCGATCTGGCCGGCCACGGCGTCCTGCAGCATCGGCGCGCCGCCCTTGTAGGGCACGTGCAGGATGCGGAACCCGCCTTGCTTCTGCAGCAGCATCATCGTGAGATGCGCGAGGCTGCCGTTGCCGATGCTGCCGAACGACACGGAGTCCGGCTTGGCCTTCACGGCGGCGACGACGTCGGCGAAGCTCTTGTACGGGCGGCTCTCGTGGGTCGAGAACACCATCGACGAGGTGCTGACCACGCTGACCGGATCGAGGTCCTTCTGGGTGTCGAACGGCATCCCGGGGATCAGCGTCGGATTGACGCCGTGGGTGTCGAACACGAACACGAAGCTGTGGCCGTCGGGCGGCGCCTTCGCGACGATGGCCGTGCCGACCGAGCCGCTGGCGCCGGCGCGGTTGTCGATCACGATGTTCCACCCATGGGTCTCCGTCAGCCGCTGCGCCACAAGCCGGGCCAGCGGATCGACCGAGCCGCCCGGCGGGAACGGCACCACGAACTTGATCGGCTGCTTCGGCCAGTCGGCGCCCTGCGCGTGCGCGCCACGCGACAGGGCGGCGGCGAGAGTGGCGCCGGCGGCGCCCAAGGCGGCACGGCGGGTGGTACGACGGATCATCTGGACATTCCCCGAGGTGGACGCATGATGGCGCGGTTTCGGACGGCGACGGCGTTTACCGTCCGAAGCGCCGGCTGTCGAGCGCGCGGGCCACGGGCGGCACTTGTTTCCGGCGCAGGCGTGCCCATCTCACCGCCGGACCGTGGAGGTTCGCGATGCCCATGTCGGATTCCCGCAGCTACGCCCAGAACGCCGCCACCGTCCGCGCGGGATTCGTCAACAAGATCAAATCGGTCGCCCGCCGCGTGCCGTTCGCCGAGGACGCCGTGGCGGCGTGGTTCTGCGCCCGCGATCCGGCGACGCCGTTCAAGGTGCGCGCCACGCTGGTCGGGGCGCTGGCGTATTTCGTCCTGCCGATCGACGCCGTGCCCGACTTCATCGCGGCGCTCGGCTTCACCGACGACGCCGCGGTCCTGCTTACGGCGCTTAAGATCGTCGGCGGCAGCATCACCGACGCGCACCGCGCACGGGCCGGCCGCTGGCTGAAATCCATCGACGTCGATTGAAGGCCTGCGCGGCTAGGCGTTAGGCTGGCCGCATCGGCCGGGGCGCGACCGCCGGCCAGCGGTGGAGCCGGCCATGCCTGATCGTCCGTTCCTCGCGTGTCTGCTCGCGCCGGCGCTTTTGGCGGCCGCCGTCACGTGGTCCCTTCCCGGCGCCGCCTCGGCGCAGCGCACCGTCCAGACGCTGCAATCGCGGCCTGGACCCGGCGAGGTCGACACCGCGAACCGCCCCGGCGGCCAGGCTGGCGGCAGACGCCTCGGCGTCAACTACGAGCTCAGCGCCCTGCGCTGTCCGGCGGGCGACGCGATCGTCGGCGTCGGCATCCGGCGCGGCAACGTGCTCGACCGCGTACAGGTCGCCTGCGCCACGCCGGTGTGCGACGCCAACGGCTGCCGCTGGACCGCGTCGCGGCCGGGCGCCGCGGCCGGCGGCGGCGGCGGCGACGCGCACCCCGCGATGACCTGCGCGCAGGACGAGATGGTCAGCGGCGTGCGCGCGCGCGTGGTGCGCTTCACCCAGTTCGACTACGCCGCCGATCTCGCCATCGAGTGCTCCCGGATCACCGGCCGCGGTGCGCGGAGCTTCTTCCGCGTCGCCCGCGAGGAGGGGCGGTGGCACCACCCCGAGGGCGGCTTCGGCCGCACCCGGCTGCCCGCCAACGTGGTGGAGGAGGGCCTGGCCACGATCGCCTGCCGTGCGACTGGCGGCGTCTCGGCGATCTCCGTCGCGGTGGCCGACACCTTCGTCCTGCCGCGGCAGCGCGTCGTGCAGGCGCTCTCGCTCTACTGTCCCGACGCTGGCGGCGATCCATCCTGTCCCGACTCGCTGGTCGTCAGCGGCGCCACGGCGCACGACGACATCGTCGACCGCCAATGGTTCGCGCGCGGCGGCCGCACCGGCGGCGGCATCGTCTCGACGATGGAGGCGCGGCCGGCCGCGCGCAACTGGAGCGGCGCCCGCATTGTCGAGACCGTGCGGCTCGACGCGGCCTCGAACACGTGCGCCATCCCCAACGCCGCCGCGCTGTGCGGCACCGGCGGCCACCGCAATTTCACGGTCGGCGGGCAGGGCAACTCGATCCGCCTGCCGATCGGCAACATCGAGATGCCATGGAACGTCCCGGCCGGTGGCCAGGCGCGCAACAGCTTCCCCGATTCGCATTTCGTGTTCGACGTCGGGCCCGGCAACCAGCCGGCCGGCCGCGACGCGCTCGGCGCGCTGCCCGGCGTCACCGGGCCGTGCACCGTCGCGTGCGTGCAGACCTACGCCTGCGGGGCCGGCGCCCAGCAGGTGACCTACGGGCCGTTCCGGATCACCTATACGTTCCGGCGCGACACCTTCCAGCCGACGCTGCCCGGCCTGATACCGCTGCCGACCGGCGGCCGGACCGACATCACGCGCGTCGACGCGGTGAAACGGTGAGGCCGCGTTGATCGGCGGGGCGCGATCTGCGAGTCTCGCCGGCAACCAAGAGACCGCCGATGCCCCCGCTCCCGACCATTCCGCCGGACCTGATCTGGCCGCTCGTCGCCGCCGCGCTGGTGGCGCTCGGCGTCGGCGCGTGGATCGGCGGGTTGATGCGCGGCCCGCGCCTGCGCGCCGCGCTGGGCGAGCGCGACGCCGCCCGGGCCGAGGCCACGGCGGCCGCGACGGCCGTCCACGAGGAGCGCGTGCGGTTCGCGGCGCTGGAGACGGTGGCGGCGCGCGTGCCGGAGCTCGAGAACCGCCTGCGCGCCGCCGAGGACGCGGGCGACGCGTTGCTGTCCGAGAAATCGCGCCTCGCGGCGCAGGCCGAGCGCGTGCCGGTGGTCGAAGGCGAGCTGACGGCGGCCCGCGCCCGGCTCGACGCGCTCGCCGCCGAGAAGAGCCGGCTCGAGACGGAGCTGGTCGAGCGCGAGAAGGCGCAGGGCGAGAAGGTCGCGGCGTTGACCGCGCTGCGCGACGACGTCGAGGCGCGCATGAAGGCGCTGGCCGACGCCGCGCTGGAACAGAGCCGCAAATCGCTGGTCGAGCGCGCCGACGAGCTGCTCAAGAGCCACCGCGAGCTGGTCGAGGCCGAGCACGGCAAGCGCCTGGGGGCCGCCGACGCGGATCTCGAGAAGCGCCAGGCGGCGATCGACGGGCTGGTCAAACCCGTCGCCGAGACGCTGCTGGCCTACCAGAAGCGCCTGACCGATCTGGAGCAGGAGAACGCCAAGGCCTACGGCGCGATGCGCCAGCAGCTCGAGGACGTCGTGCGCGGCCAGGAATCGGTGCGCGGCGCCGCCAGCGGGCTGGCCATGGCGCTGCGGGCGGCGCCTAAGACGCGCGGCCGCTGGGGCGAGCACCAGTTGCGGCGCGTCATGGAGCTCGCGGGCATGAGCGAGCACGTCGACTTCGTGCTGGAGCACAGCGTCGACACCGAGAGCGGCCGGCTGCGTCCCGACGCCGTCATCCGCCTGCCCGGCGGCCGCAGCATCGTGGTCGACGCCAAGACGTCGCTGTCGGCCTATCTCGAATCGATCGACGCGCCCGACGAGGCGGCGCGCGACGCGAAGCTGATGGAGCACGCCCGCCAGCTCAAGCAGCACGTCACCCTGCTGGCGGCCAAGGATTACTGGTCGCAGTTCGACGACGCGCCGGACTTCGTCGCCATGTTCGTGCCGGGCGAGAATTTCTACAGCGCCGCCGCCGAGCGTGACCCCGACCTGTTCGAGTACGCGATCTCGCGGCGCGTGCTGGTGGTGACGCCGACGACGCTGGTGGCGCTGGCAAAGGCCGTCGCCTATGGCTGGAACCAGATCAAGACCACCGAGAACGCGCGCGAGATCGGCCGCCTTGGCACCGAGCTCTATCAGCGCCTGTCGACGATGGGCGAACCGGTGCTGGCGCTGGGCAAGAGCCTCGAGGCCGCCGCCGCGCAGTACAACCGCTTCATCGGCAGCCTCGAGGGCCGCGTGTTCCCGACCGCCCGGCAACTTCGCGACCTGACGCCGGGTGAACGCCCCAAGGATCTGCCCGACCTCAAGGAGATCGAGACGGCGGTGCGCGAGCCGCGCCTCGGCGGCGATCTCCAGCTTCCGCCGGCCGCGCCGCCGTCCTGAGCCGGATCAGGCCAGGTTCTTGTGCGGCTTGACCTCTGCGGTGATGCGCTTGCCGCGCACCGCCTCGCGGTGGGCGATGTAGAGGCCCGAGGCGGCGATCACCATGGTGCCGACGAAGGTCCAGATGGTCGGCAGCTCCGAGAACATCACGAAGCCGACCAGCACCGAGAACGGCATGCGGAAATAGTCGAACGGCGCCACCGCCGAGGCCTGGGCGATGGCGTAGGCGCGCACCCAGAAATACTGGCCGATGGTGGCGCAGACGCCGATCGCGGCGACGTACAGCCAGACATGCGGCGAGGGCCAGCGCCACACCCAGATCGCCGGGCCGACCAGGAACAGCGTCGAGAAGATCGCGAAGGTCGCCAGCATGCGCATCGGCGGCTCGTGCGCCGAAAGCTGCTTCACCAGCATCGCCGAGCAGGCCGTCAGGAACGCGCCGGCGACCGCGACCAGCGCGGCCCATTGCAGGGTCTCGGCGCCGGGCCGCAGCATGATGACGACGCCGGCGAAGCCCGCGATGGTCGCGGCCCAGCGGCGCCAGCGCACGTCCTCGCCCATGAACAACGCGGCGATGGCGGTGATGAACAGGGGCGCGGCGAAGCTGATCGAGGTCGACTCGGCGATGTGCAGATGCGCCGCCGCGTAGAAGCCGCAGGCCATCGACGCGGTGCCCAGCGCGGCGCGCCAGAAATGCTGCCCCAGGCGCGACGTCCCCAGCGGATTCATGCGCAAGCGGATCAACGCCGGGGCGATGAACAGCAGGCCGAAGACGGCGCGGAAGAACGAGACCTGGAGGCTGTCCAGTTCGCGCACAGACAGGCGGATGAAGACGCTGACGCTCGTGAAGACGAAGCCGCTGGCGATGATCCAGAGAGCGCCGCGCAGGTTCGGCGGCAGCGCCCGGACGGCGGCGATCAACGGCATCGGAAACGCGGGCGACCCGGCGGCGAACATGGCGGACTCCGGCGGCGGGACATCACTCGATGCCATCGCCGCGACGCCGTCATCAATACGCTATGCGATATCAGCCGACCACGTCCGAAAACGCATGCCTCGGCCACCCAAACCGCCGAAACACGTCCATCCTTACGCCATGATGCGGCTGGAGCCCCGAAAACGCGGGGCATCTGGACGCCTGAACGGGCAGAAAAGCGAAATCAGGCGGCTTGCAGCGACGCCGGCACCGTCAGCTTGGCCTTGGTCTTGGCTTTGACCTCGTCGACCGTCACGCCGTCGGCGAGCTGGATCAGGGTCACCCCGCCGTCGCCGGCTTTGTCGACGCCGAACACGCCGAGTTCCGTGATCACCATGTCGACGACGCGCTGGCCGGTCAGCGGCAGGGTGCAGGCCGGCAGCAGCTTCGAGGCGCCGTCCTTGGAGACGTGCTCCATCACGACGATGACGCGCTTCACGCCGGCGACGAGATCCATCGCCCCGCCCATGCCCTTGACCATCTTGCCGGGGATCATCCAGTTCGCGAGGTCGCCGTTCTCGGCCACCTCCATGGCGCCGAGGATCGACAGGTCGATGTGCCCGCCGCGCACCATCCCGAAGGAGTCGGCGGACGAGAAATACGACGTGCCCTTGATCTCGGTGACGGTCTGCTTGCCGGCGTTGATGATGTCGGGATCGAGTTCGTTCTCGAGCGGGAACGGGCCGACGCCGAGCATGCCGTTCTCGCTCTGCAGGGTGACGTCCATGTCCTCGGCGACGTAGTTCGACACCAGCGTCGGGATCCCGATGCCGAGGTTCACGTAGTAGCCGTCCTTCAGTTCCTTGGCCGCGCGCGCGGCGATCTGATCGCGGTTCCAGGCCATGTGTGCCTCCTCAGAATTTCCGTATCTCCGTCATTCCGGGCGCAGCGAGGAATCTTTCACCTTCCCGCGCCGGCTTCACGGCCGAAAGATTCCTCGCTGCGCACGGAATGACGGAAGGGGTGGGTTCGCCAGACAGCGCGCGCCGTCCCGCCCGCCGTCACGCCTTGCGCGTCGTGCGCTGCTCGACCTTCTTCTCGTAGGGCGCGCCGCAGATGATGCGCTTCACGAAGATGCCGGGCGTGTGGATGTGGTCGGGATCGAGCGCGCCGGTCTCGACGATCTCCTCGACCTCGGCGACGGTGAAGCGCGACGCGGTCGCCATCATCGGATTGAAGTTCCGCGCCGCCTTCCGGTAGACGAGGTTGCCGGCGGTGTCGCCCTTCCAGGCGCGCACCAGCGAGACGTCCGCGAACAGGCCCGTCTCCATGACGTAGCGGCGGCCGTTGAACTCGCGCACCTCCTTGCCGTCGGCGATGACGGTGCCGACGCCGGTCGGCGTGAAGAAGGCGGGAATGCCGGCGCCGCCGGCGCGGCAGCGCTCGGCCAGCGTGCCCTGTGGGTTGAACTCGAGCTCGAGCTCGCCGGCGAGGTACTGCTGGGCGAAGATCTTGTTCTCTCCGACATAGGACGAGATCATCTTCTTGATCTGCCGCGTCGCCAGGAGCAGGCCGAGGCCGGCGCCGTCGACGCCGGCGTTGTTCGACACGCAGGTCAGGTCCTTGACGCCGGAATCGCGCATCGCGCCGATCAGCCGGTCGGGCACGCCGACCAGGCCGAAGCCGCCGCACATGACCATCATGCCGTCCCTGAGCACGCCTTCCAGCGCCGACGCGGCGTCCTTGTAGACCTTGCTTTTCGCCATGGGCTCCGTCCGGAAACGTGGCCGCCGCGCATCGGGCGCGCCGCGGTGCGGAATCGGTTATCGACGCGGCCCGGCGGCGAGTCAATGCGGCGCGCGCCGCCGCGGCGCTCAGCCGCCCCAGACCTCGCGCGCCACCTCGACGACGAGGCGCAATTTCGCCCATTGCGCCTCCTCGGCGAGCACGTTGCCCTCCTCCGTGCTGGCGAAGCCGCATTGCGGGCTCAGACAAAGTTGGTCGATGTCGACGAACTTCGCGGCCGCCTCGACACGGCGCTTGACCTCGTCCTTGGACTCCAGGACGCCCGTCTTCGTGGTCACGACGCCGAGCACGACGGTCTTGCCCTTGGGCACGAAGCGCAGCGGTTCGAAGCCGCCGGCGCGGTCGGTGTCGTACTCCATGAAATAGGCGTCGACGTCGATGCCGTTGAACAGGATCTCGGCGACGGGCTCGTAGCCGCCGGTGGCGATCCACGACGATCGGAAATTGCCGCGGCACAGGTGCATGGCGATCGTCATGTCGGCCGGCCGCCCGGCGATCGACCGGTTGATCATGTCGGCGTAGATCGCCGGCAGCTTGTCGGGATCGTCGCCGCGCTCGACCAGGATGCGGCGCTGCTCCGTGTCGCACAGGTAGGTGAGGTTGGTCTCGTCGAGCTGGAGATAGCGGCAGCCCGCGTCGGCGAAGGCGCGCACCGCCTGCCCGTAAGCGTCGCCGAGATCGCGGTAGAAATCGCGCATGTCGGGATAGACCTCGGCGCTGACGGCGCTGCGGCCGCCCCGGAAATGCAGCACGCTGGGCGACGGGATCGTCATCTTGGGCGTCACCTTGGCGACGCTCCTCAGGTAGCGGAAATGGTCGATCATCGGATGGCCGTTGAAGCCGAGCTTGCCGACGACCCGTAGCCCCTTGGCCTTGGTCGCGATGCCGCCCTGGAACTGGATGCCGCGGTCCGACGTGAAGCCCTCGACGCCGCCGAGGCGCTCGAGGAAGTCGAAATGCCACATCGAGCGGCGGTATTCGCCGTCGGTCACCGACTGGAGGCCGATGGCCTGCTGGTGCGCCACCAGGGCCGCGATCTCGCGGTCCTCGATCGCCCGCAGCGCGACGGCGCCGATGCCGCCGCGCTCGCGCTCGGCGCGCGCCGCCTTGAGCGCGGGCGACCGCAGGAGGCTGCCGACGTGGTCGGCGCGGAACGGTGGCGTGTCGCGTCTCATGCGGCTTCCCTCCCCAGGGACCGGCGTCGGGCGCCGGCGGCGCGCACCTCGGAGGACGCGCGTCACGGAGGGCATCGTACACCAACGCGCGGCGTTGCCACGCCGGTGAAGATCGGGGAGGAACGAAGGCCGGCGCGGCGCCGGTACGCGCCGATGACCTCTCAGTCGGCGGCGGCCGCGACGCGACGACGCAGCGCCGACACCGGCGCGGCGGCGTCGCCGGCGGGCTGGTAGTGGGCGCTGAAACCACGGACGGCGCGCGCCCACGACTTGGCCGGATCGCCCTTGGCCAGCTCGAAGGCGTCGAAACCGCAGCGCCGCATGTGCAGAAGCTGGTCGGGCAGCACGTTGCCGGTGGCGCGCAGCTCGCCCTTGAAGCCGTGGCGCTCGCGCAGCAGACGGGCCTGCGAGAAGGCGCGCCCGTCGCTGAACTTCGGGAACTCCAGCGCCACCAGCGCGAGACGCGGCAGGTAGGGCGCCAGGTCCTCGACCGCGTCGGTGTTGCGCAGCGCCACGCCGAGCGGGCCGTTGCGGCCCGTCAGCGCGTCCCCCTCGCGCGCGAGACGCGCGAAGCCGACGATCGCCGGCGCGTCGGCGGGGATCTCCGCCGCGTCGTCGACGCGCGTCCAGCGATCCTCGACGACGTTGCCGTCCCTAAGCAGCGGCATAGAGGCGTTCCTTGAACGGCGCGAGGCCGACGCGCCGGTAGGTGTCGAGGAAGCGTTCGCCGCCCCGGCGCTCCTCGACGTAGGTCGCGACCAGCGATCGACCGCCTCGACCACCTGGTCGGCACCGACCGCCGGGCCGACCAGCGCGCCCAAAGACACGTCGTCGCCGGCGTGGCCGCCGAGCGTGAGCTGGTAGAACTCAACGCCGTTCTTCTCGACGCCGAGGATGCCGATGTGGCCGACATGATGGTGGCCGCAGGCGTTGATGCAGCCCGAGATCTTGAGCTTCAGCTCGCCGATGTCGTGCTGGCGGTCGAGGTCGGCGAAGCGGCGGGAGATGCGCTGCGCCACCGGGATGGCGCGGGCGTTGGCCAGCGCGCAGTAGTCGAGGCCCGGGCAGGCGATGATGTCGGAGATCATGCCGAGGTTGGGCGTGGCGCAGTCGATGCGCCGCAGCTCGCGCCACACCGCCGGCAGGCGCGCGACGGCGACGTCGGGCAGCACGAGGTTCTGCTCGTGGGTGACGCGGACCTCGCCGAAGCTGTCGCTGTCGGCCAGATCGGCGATCGCCTCGAGCTGGGCGGCGCTGGCGTCGCCCGGCGGCGCGCCCTCCGGCTTCAGCGACAGGTTGACGATGGCGTAGCCGGCCTGGCGGTGCGGCGCGACGTTGGCCTTCAGCCAGCGCGCGAAGTCGCGGTCCTCCAGCCGCAGGCGCTCGACCTCGGGCGAGATCGCGGGCTGTCGCGCGTACGCCGGCGGCGCGAACTGCGACGCGATGGCGCCCACGACGTCGGCCGGCAGGTCGAGCGCGCCGTCGCGGATCTCCAGCCACTCCGCCTCGACCTGGCGGCGGACCTCGTCGATGCCCAGTTCGTGCACCAGGATCTTGATGCGCGCCTTGTAGAGGTTGTCGCGGCGGCCGAAGCGGTTGTACACGCGCAGGATCGCCTCGAGATAGGACAGCAGATGACGTTTCGGCAGGAACGCGCGCACCGTCTTGCCGATGATCGGCGTGCGCCCGAGCCCGCCGCCGACGATGACCTCGAAGCCGGTCTCGCCGGCCGCGTCGCGCACCATGCGCAGGCCGATGTCGTGCACGCGCACGGCGGCGCGGTCGTTGGGCGAGCCGGCGACCGCGATCTTGAACTTGCGCGGCAGGAACGAGAACTCCGGGTGGACGGTGGACCACTGGCGGATGATCTCGCACCAGATCCTCGGATCCTCGATCTCGTCCGGCGCGACGCCGGCCCAGTGGTCGGCGGTCGTGTTGCGGATGCAGTTGCCGCTGGTCTGGATGGCGTGCATGCCGACCGCCGCCAGGTCGGCCAGCGCGTCGGCCGCCTGCTCCAGCTTGATCCAGTTGAACTGGATGTTCTGGCGCGTCGTGAAGTGGCCATAGCCCCGGTCGTACTTGCGCGCGATCCCCGCCAGCGCCCGCAGCTGCGTCGAACTCAGCGTGCCGTAGGGGATCGCCACCCGCAGCATGTAGGCGTGCAGCTGCAGGTACAGGCCGTTCTGCAGGCGCAGCGGCTTGAACTCGTCCTCGCTGATCTCGCCCGACAGCCGGCGCGCCGCCTGGTCGCGGAATTGCGCCACGCGCTCGGCGACGAAAGTGGTGTCGTGGTGGTCGTAGCGGTACATCGCGGCCTCAGGCGTAGCTCAGCGCTTCGGCCGCGATCACGTCCATCGTCAGCCCGGTCGCGCGGATGCGCTCGCGCAGCGTCACCGGCACGACGCTCGCGCCCTCCTCCACCACGGCGGCGAGGTAGGGCTCGATCACGCGCGACTCGGCGGCGGCGACCGCGCCGATCGACAGCAGCAGCGACGCCGCCTGGGCGTCGCGCGCCAGCGCCGCCGCGCCGATGTCGGTGGTCCACTGGCCGTTGGCGGCGAGGTACACGACCACGCCGTCGCGCAGACGGTTGGCGGTGACGACCTGGACTTCGCCGGCGACGTTCTTGGCCATCACGATGCCTCCGCGAGAAGAAGTCCGGGCGGAATGTCGGCCAAGGCCGCCACCGCGCCGACGACGATCAGCGCCGGTCCGTCGCCGGGGTGGCGCGCGGCCAGGACGGCGAGATCCGACAGGGTTCCGCACGAGACGCTTTGATTGGCGCGCGTGCCGTTCTGCACGACCGCGACCGGCGTGGCGGCGGACAGCCCGCCGGCCACCAGGCCGTCGCGGACGTCGCGCGCCGAGGTCAGCCCCATGTAGATCGCCAGCGTGTGGCCGGCGCGGGCCAGCGCCGCCCAGTCCGGCGCGTCGTCGCCGGGCTTGCGCTGCGCGGTGACGAAGGTGATGGCCGAGGCGTGGTCGCGGTGGGTCAGCGGGATGCCGGCCGACGCGCCGCAGCCCAGCGCCGCCGTGATGCCCGGCACGACGACCGGATCGAAACCATGGGCGCGGGCGTGGTCGCGCTCCTCGCCGCCGCGGCCGAACACGAACGGATCGCCACCCTTGAGGCGGACGACGCGGTGGCCGGCGCGGGCGTGCTCGACCATCAGCGCGTTGATCTCGGCCTGCGGCATCGACGGCCTGCCCTTGCGCTTGCCGACCCCGACGCGCAGCGCGTCGCGGCGCGCCATGTCGAGGATCGCGGGATCGACGAGGTCGTCGTACAGCAGCACGTCTGCCTCGCCGAGCAGCCGCGCGGCGCGCAGCGTCAACACCTCGGGATCGCCGGGGCCGGCGCCGACCAGCGCGATCGAGCCCTCCGGCGCGCGCGTCGCCGCCGGCGCGTTCAGCGCGCGCAGCATCGCCGCGGCGGCCACGCCGTCGCGTCCGGCGAGGACGTCCTGCCCGATCGGGCCGGCGACGACGCGTTCCCACAACCTCCGGCGCGCGTCGGGTCGCTCGACGGCGCGCTTGACGGTGTCGCGGAAACGGGCGCCGAAGGCGGCGAGCGCGCCGATCCGCGACGGCAGCGCGCGCTCGACGAGCTGCCGGATGTGGCGCGCCAGGGTCGGCGAGGCGCCGCCGGTCGACACGGCCACCACGACGTCGCCGCGGTCGACGATGGCCGGCATGATGAAATCGCTGAGCGCCGGCCGGTCGACCACGTTGACCGGAACGCCGGCCGCCCGCAGCGCGGAAGCGACCACGCCATCGCGCGCCGCGTCGCCGGTCGCGACGAACGCGATGACCGGACGCCGCGCGGCCAAGTCGCTGGAATCGATATCTTCGGCCTCGACCACGTCGGCGCCGGCGTCCCGCGCCAGCCGCGCGCGCTGCGCCGCTGAGTCGGTGGCCCCGACCACCAGCACGGACCGGCCCGCGAGATCGAAGAACGCCGGGAGATGCTTCATGGCGGCTAGCCCCCCAACCAGCGGACGAGCACATAGACGGCGATCCAGCCCGCCACCTCGACCAACCGCGCGGCCGCCCCGACGGCCTTCGGGCTGGCGGCGTGCCAGGCGCGCAGGCGGTCGCCGACCGTCGTCGTGGTGTATGCCGAGGCACGACCGCGCTGTCGGGGCGTATCCGGATCGGTCATCGCGACCATTTTCTTCCTCGGCCAACTGTTGCTCGGAAGGAATTAAACATCTCCATGGGTGGTTACAATTTAGTTTAACTATTTCTACGATGTAAATTTTGCTAATTACATTCTATAACCGTGTATAATATCAATCTATAGCGTTCTCCGGCTGAAAATCCGGCGATCCCTTCGATGATGGACGGCCCCCTGGCGGCCGGCCATGATCGGGAAAATTTCACATGCTCGAAGGGGTTTAGGCATGGCCGGGTCGCTGGACGGGCTGAGGATCGTCGACATGACGGGGGTCGCGCTCGGCCCGTTCGCGACCATGATGCTGGCCGAGCAGGGTGCCGAGGTCATCAAGGTGGAGTCGCCGGCCGGCGACACGACGCGCCACGTCGGCCGGTCGAAGGCGACCAAGGGGATGGGCCCGCACCACCTGTTCGTGAACCGCAACAAGCGCTCGCTGTGCCTCGACCTGAAGCGGCCCGAGGCGCGGGCGGCGCTGCTCAAGGTGATCGCGCGGGCCGACGCGTTGGTCTACTCGTTCCGGCCGCAGGCCATGGCCAAGCTCGGGCTGGCCTACGAGGACCTGGTCAAGATCAACCCGTCGATCGTCTACGCCGGCGCCTACGGCTACTCGCTCGACGGCCCCTATGGCGACCGGCCGGCCTACGACGACGCCATCCAGGCGATCTCCGGCTACGCCGCGCTGGTCGCCGGCACGGCGTTCGACGGCGTCGACGGCGGCGTGCCGAAATACGCGCCGACCGTGCTGGCCGACAAGACCGTCGGCCTGACCTTCGCCTACGCCATCCTGTGCGCGCTGATGCACAAGGTGCGCACCGGCGAGGGCCAGAAGGTCGAGGTGCCGATGTTCGAGACCATGGCCTCGTGGCTGGCGCTCGAGCATCTGTGGGAGCGCACCTACCGCGACGACGGCGACCTCGGCTACTCGCGCCTGACCTCGCCGCACCGCAAGCCCTACCGCGCCAAGGACGGTTGGCTGGCGATCCTGCCCTACACAGACCGGCACTGGACCAAATTCTTCACGCTGGCCGGGCGGCCGGAGATCATGGACGACCCGCGCTATTCGACGATGGCGCAGCGCTCGCTGCATATCGGCGATCTCTACGCCATGCTCGACGAGGTGACGCCGACCCGCACGGTGGCGGAGTGGCTGACGGCGCTGGAGGCGGCCGAGATCCCCGCGACGCCGGTCAAGACGCTGGCGCAGGTGATCGACGATCCGCACATGAAGGCCCGCGGCATGTTCCGCAAGGTCGAGCACCACAGCGAGGGCGAGCTGCTCAACGTCGAGCCGCCGGTGAAGTTCGACAAGACCCCCAGCCGCCACCTCCGCGGCGCGCCGCTGCTCGGCGAGGACTCCGCCGCCATCCTGCGCGAGGCCGGCCTGTCCGACGCCGAGGTCGCCGCCCTCAAAGCCAGCGGCGCGGCGATCACGCTCTGACGCGCCGCCTCGCGCGCGGCGCCGACACCCCTCACGCGGCCCCTATCGGACTCACACTACTCCGTCACGACTCGTTCCCTCTCCGCCGCGCAGCGGGGGAGAGGGAAGGGGCCCGTCGCGCGTAGCGCGATGGGAAGGGTGAGGTGGTGTCCGCATCGAAGGGAATGTGCGCGGAGAATCGACGCGTCCCCTATCGAGAATCTTCACCGACCTGCCAAGGCTCGATACCGGCACACGTACTCCCTAACTCGCATCACCGGCGATACGACGACCACCTCACCCTTCCCGCGCTACGCGCGGGCCCCTTCCCTCTCCCCGCTGCGCGGCGGAGAGGGAAAAAACGATGGCGCCAGATATGGAACCCCGCTCACCCCACCGCGCCGCTCCGCCGCAGCGCCGCGATCTCGTCCGGCCCGAAGCCGGCCTCGCGCAGCACGGCGTCGCTGTCGGCGCCGAGCGCCGGCGCCGGCGTGGCGGCGCGCTGGCGGGCGAAATCGGCGCGCACCGGATTGGCGATGGTGCGCGGCATGCCGGGGATGGCGGTGGCGACCACCGCGCCGGCGGCGACGGCCTGCGCGTCCTCGGCCACATCGCCCAGCCGGTTGATGACGCCGTAGGTGATGCCGACGGCCTTGAACGCGGCCTGCCACTCGTCGAGCGTGCGCGCGTCGAACAGCGGATCGAGGATCGCCGTCAGCGCGGCGCCGTTGGCGCGCCGCGTCGGCGTGTCGGCGAAACGCGGATCCTCGACCAGCTCCGGCCGGCCGATGGCGCCGCAGAACACCGGCCAGAGCTTCTCCTCGCGCGCCACCGCGAGGTTGATCCAGCGCCCGTCCTTCGTGCGGTACTGGTTGGCCAGCGCCGAGCGCGGCCGCGTGCGCGGCGGCCGCTGCGGCAGCACCGCCGATAGCAGCGCGCCCTGCGCCAGCACGCCGTTGGCCCACAGCCCGTTGGCCAGCAGCGAGGTGCCGACCTCCGAGCCCTTGCCGGTGCGCTCGCGCCGCCACAGGCCGAGCATGATCGACGCGAACAGCGCCGTCGCGGTGGGATGGTCCCCGGCGCCGGGCACCGAGAAGGACGGCGGCGCGCCCTCGTAGGTGGTCGAATCGAGCAGGCCGGAGCGCGCGAAATACGCCGTCGCGTCGTAGCCGGGCTGCGTCGAGTCCGGCCCGCTCTCGCCGTAACCGGTGAGCGAGGCGTAGATCAGCCGTGGATTGAGCGGCGCCAGATCGGCGTAGCGCAGCCGCAGCCGCGCGCGCACCCCCGGCGGATAGTTCGTGACGAGGATGTCGGCGCCGGCCACCAGCCGGTCGAGCGCGGCGCGGCCATCGGCGCTCTTCAGGTCGAGCGCCAGCGAGCGCTTGTTGCGCGACGCCAGGTGCCAGCAGAAATTGACCTCGTGCCGCGGCACGCCGTGCGAGGCGTGGAAGGCGCGGAAAGGATCGCCCTCGCCCGGCGGCTCGATCTTGACGACGTCGGCGCCGTAGTCGCCGAGAATCGTGGCCGCCGCCGGTCCGGCGACGAAACTGCCGATGTCCAGCACGCGCAGGCCGGCGAAGGGCTGGTCGTCGGTGTCGGCGTCGTTCGACGGCATGGCGCGCTCCCGGCTCGCGGACTCTGTGTCGCGCGAAGCTTCGCGACGCCGCGGGCGGCGGTCAATCGCCACCGGCCGCGACGCTGCCATGCCACGTCGAGACGAGGTTGGGCCGGCGTCCGGGGGCTCGGCGCGGAAGCGCAGACAAATCGGCGGACGATATCGCGTCGCGATGCGCCCAAGCCGACGGTCGACGACATGCAGGACGCGGGTTTACCAATTCAGGTCGTTCGGCGAGGGCGCGTAACGGCGGACGCCGCGCGCGCCGCCGCGTCACAGGTGGATCGGCTTGTCCCAGGCGGCGAGCGCCGCCTCCTTGAGCGCCTCGTTGACGGTCGGATGGGCGTGGCAGACGCGGCCGATATCCTCGGCCGAGGCGCCGTACTCCATCGCCAGCGCCGCCTCGGCGATCATCGTGCCGGCCTCGGCGCCGATGATGTGCACGCCCAGCACGGTGTCGGTGGCCTTGTCGGCCAGCACCTTCACGAAACCCTCGGTGCGGCCGTTGGCGCGGCTGCGCGGGTCGGCGGTGAACGGATACTTGCCGATCTTGTACGCTACGCCCGCCGCCTTGAGCTGCTCCTCAGTCCGGCCGACCCACGCCACCTCCGGCTGGGTGTAGACGATCGACGGCACGAGATCCCAGTTCACATGGCCTTTCTGGCCGGCCAGCGTCTCGACGCAGGCGACGCCGTCCTCGCTGGCCTTGTGCGCCAGCATCGGTCCGTCGATCACGTCGCCGATGGCGTAGATTCCCGGCACCGAGGTCTGGAAATGCGCGTCCACGGCGATCCGGCCGCGCGGCGTGAGCTTGACGCCCGCCCTGTCGAGGCCGAGTCCCTCGACGTACGGGCGCCGGCCGATGCACACCAGCACGACGTCGACCTCCAGCGTCTCGGCGGCGCCGCCCTTGGCCGGCTCGTGGGTCACGGTCACGCCGCCGGCGCCCGTCACCGCGCCGGTCACCTTGCGGCCGAGCTTGAACTTCAGGCCCTGCTTCGCCAGCGCGCGCTGGAAATGCTTGGTCACCTCGTCGTCGATGCCCGGCGCGATGCGGTCGAGGAACTCCACCACCGTCACGTCGCTGCCGAGCCGGCGCCACACCGAGCCCAGCTCCAGCCCGATGATGCCGGCGCCGATCACCGCCAGCCGCTTCGGCACCGCCTCCAGCTCGAGCGCGCCGGTCGACGACACGATGGTCTTCTCGTCGACCGCCACGCCCGGCAGCGGCATGACCTCCGACCCGGACGCGATCAGGATGTTCTTCGCCGCCAGCGTCGCCGCGACCGCGCCGTCGGCGCCGACCACCTCGACCGCGCCGGGACCGGCGATCCGGCCGGCGCCGGTGAACGCGGCGATCTTGTTCTTCTTGAACAGGAACTCGACGCCCTTGGTGGTGGCGCCGACCACGTCGAGCTTGCGCTTCATCATCGCCGCCAGATCGAACGACACGCCGCCGACCGTGATTCCGTGCGCCTTCAGGTCGTGCGCGGTCTCCTCGAGCAGGTGCGAGGACTGCAGCAGCGCCTTCGACGGGATGCAGCCGACGTTGAGGCAGGTGCCGCCCAGGGTCGCGCGCTTCTCGACGCAGGCCACCCTCATGCCGAGCTGCGCGGCGCGGATCGCGGCGACGTAGCCGCCCGGTCCGGCGCCGATGACGACGAGATCGTAGGTTTCGCTGGCCATGTCGGTGTCCTCGGTCGCGGGCCGGCGCTCACACCTCGAGCAGCAGGCGCTCCGGATCCTCGACGCATTCCTTGACGCGTATGAGGAATGTGACAGCCTCGCGGCCATCGACGATGCGGTGGTCGTAGCTGAGCGCCAGGTACATCATCGGGCGGGCCTCGATCTTGCCGTCGGCCATCACCATCGGGCGCTGCTGGATCTTGTGCATGCCGAGGATGCCGGACTGCGGCGGGTTGAGGATCGGCGTCGACATCAGCGAGCCGTAGACGCCGCCGTTGGAGATCGTGAACGTGCCGCCGGTGAGATCGGCGATCGACAGCTTGCCGTCGCGGGCGCGCCGGCCCAGCTCGGCGATGCCCTTCTCGACGCCGGCGAAGCCCAGCGCGTCGGCGTCGCGAAGCACCGGCACCACCAAGCCCTGCGGCGTGCCGACGGCGACGCCGATGTCGTAGTGGTTCTTGTAGACCAGCTCGTCGCCGTCGATCTCGGCGTTGACCGAGGGGATCTCGCGCAGCGCCGCCAGGCTCGCCTTCACGAAGAAGCTCATGAAGCCCAGCTTCACGCCGTGGCGCTTCTCGAAATCCTCCTTGAGGCGGTCGCGCAGCGCCATCACGGCCGTCATGTCCACCTCGTTGAAGGTGGTCAGCATGGCGGCGGTGTTCTGCGCCTCCTTGAGCCGCGCGGCGATGGTCTTGCGCAGGCGCGTCATGCGCACCCGCTCCTCGCGCGCGGCGGCGGGACGCGGCGCGGCGGGCGCGGCCGCGGGCGCGGCGGCCGGCGCGGCGGTGGCGGGCGGAGCGGCTAGGAAAGAGATGACGTCGGCCTTCGTGATGCGGCCGTCCTTGCCGGTGGCGGCAACCGCCGCGGGATCGATCTGGCGCTCGGCCACCAGTTTGCGCGCGGCCGGACCGGAGGCCGCGAGGTTGACGACGGCGGCGGGCGCGGCGGCCGGCGCGGGCGCGGCGGGCTTGGCGGCCGGGGCGGCGGCGGGCTTCGACACCGCGCCGGCGGCGCCGGCCTCGATCTCGCACAGCACCGCGCCGACCGGCACCGTGGCGCCCTCGGCGGCGACGATGCGCGACAGGGCGCCGGCGGCGCTGGCGGTCACCTCGACGGTGACCTTGTCGGTCTCCAGCGCGCACAGCGCCTCGTCGACGGCGACCGCGTCGCCCTCTTTTTTATACCACTGCGCCACGGTCGCCTCGGTGACCGATTCGCCGAGCGCCGGAACCTTGATCTCGATCGCCATGTCGCCCTCTGTCCGGGCCGCCGGCGCCGCTCCAGCGCCGCCCGCCGCCCTCTCCTGAATCCGCCGGGCGCGCCTCAGCCGACCGTCAGCGCGCGGTTGACCAGATCGGCCTGCTCCAAGGCGTGCAGCTTCGCCAGACCAACGGCCGGCGACGCCGCCTCGCGGCGGCCGACGTAGACCGGCCGCTTCGCCTTGACGTCGAGCTCGGCCAGCGCGCGCTCGATGCGCCGGTCCACGAAATGCCACGCGCCCATGTTCTCGGGCTCCTCCTGGCACCACACCACCTCGGCGTTGCGGTAACGCCGCAGTTCCTTCGACGTCGCCGTGAACGGGAACGGATAGAGCTGCTCGACCCGCACGATCGCCACGTCGGTGATCTTGCGCGCGCGGCGCTCGGCCACGAGGTCGTAGTACACCTTGCCCGAGCACAGCACGACGCGCCGGACCTTGGCGTCGGCGACCAGCTTGTCCGTCTCCGGCAGGATGCGGTGGAAGCTGGTGCCCGGCCCCATCTCGGCTAGCGTCGACACGCAATCCTTGTGCCGCAGCAGCGATTTCGGGCTCATCACGATCAGCGGCTTGCGGAAGCTGCGGCGGACCTGGCGGCGCAGCACATGGAAGTAGTTGGCCGGCGTGGTGACGTTGACGACCTGCCAGTTGTCCTCGGCCGAGAGCTGGAGGAAGCGCTCGAGGCGGGCCGAGGAATGCTCGGGGCCCTGGCCCTCGTATCCGTGCGGCAGCAGCATCACCAGACCGCACAAGCGGAGCCACTTGCTCTCGCCCGAGCAGATGAACTGGTCGATGATGACCTGCGCGCCGTTGGCGAAGTCGCCGAACTGCGCCTCCCACAACACCAGGGCGTTCGGTTCGGCCAGCGAGTAGCCGTACTCGAAACCCAGCACGCCGGCTTCCGACAGCGGGCTGTCGATGACCTCGTACCGCGCCTGCCCGTCGCGGATGGCGTTGAGCGGCACATGTCGGGCATCGCTGCCTTGGCAAACGAGCACGGAGTGGCGGTGCGAGAACGTGCCCCGGCCCGAGTCCTGGCCGCTCAGCCGCACCGGCGTGCCCTCGGTCAGCAGCGTGCCGAACGCGAGCGCCTCGCCCATCGACCAGTCTATGCCCTCGCCGGTCTCGATCATCTTCCGCTTGTCGTCGAGCTGGCGCAGGATCTTGCGGTTGGTGTCATGGTCGGCGGGTTTGCGCGAGATCGCGAGCCCGACCTCGCGCAGGGACTCCAGCGGCACCGCGGTGTCGCCCTTGCGGTCCTCCTCGCCGGGCGCCGTCGTCATGCCGGTCCACTTGCCCTCGAGCCAGTCGGCCTTGTTGGGCTTGAACGAGGCGGCGGCGGCGAAGGAGTCGTCCAGCCGCTGGCGGAACTCGCCGATCATGCCGGCCAGGCCGTCCTCGGAGAGCACGCCCTCGGCGACCAGCCGGCGGGCGTAGACCTCCTGGACGGAGGGATGCTGGCCGATCTTCTTGTACATCATCGGCTGGGTGAACATCGGCTCGTCGCCCTCGTTGTGGCCGTAGCGCCGGTAGCAGAACATGTCGATGACGATGTCGCGCTTGAACTTGTGCCGGAACTCCGTGGCGATGCGCGCGCAGTGCACCACCGCCTCTGGGTCGTCGCCGTTGACGTGCAGGATCGGCGCCTGGACGATCTTCGCGACCTCCGTGCAGTACGGACCGGAGCGCGAGTAGGTCGGCGAGGTCGTGAAGCCGATCTGGTTGTTGACGATGAAATGGATGGTGCCGCCCACGCGGTAGCCGGCGAGGTCGCTGAGGTCGAGCGACTCGGCGACCAGCCCCTGCCCGGCGAACGCGGCGTCGCCGTGCATCAGGATCGCCATCACCTGCTCGCGGGAGCGGTCGGCGCGCTGGTCCTGCTTGGCGCGCGCCTTGCCGAGCACCACCGGATTGACGGCCTCGAGATGGGACGGATTGGCGGTCAGCGACAAATGGACGGTGTTGCCGTCGAACTCGCGGTCCGAGGACGCGCCGAGGTGGTACTTCACGTCGCCCGAGCCGCGCAGCTCCTCCGGGTGCGACGCCTTGCCCTGGAACTCCGAGAACAGCGCCGTGTAGCTCTTGCCCATCATGTTGACGAGCGTGTTCAGGCGGCCGCGGTGCGGCATGCCGATCACGACCTCCTTCACGCCGAGCTGGCCGCCGCGCTTGACGATCTGCTCCAGCGCCGGGATCAGCGACTCGCCGCCGTCGAGGCCGAAGCGCTTGGTGCCGACGAACTTCACGTGCAGGTACTTCTCGAGGTGCTCGGCCTCGATGATGCGCTGCAGGATCGTGGTCCGGCCCTTCACCGTGAAGTCGGTGTGGTTCTCGACGTTCTCGATGCGCTCCTGGATCCACGCCTTCTGCTCGGGATCGCCGATGTGCATGAACTCGACGCCGATCGGACCGCAATAGGTCTTGTCGAGCCGCTACATGATCTGCCGCAGCGTCGCGGTGTCGCCGAGCCCGAGCACGCCGTTGATGAAGATCGGCCGGTCGTAGTCGCCGTCGCCGAAGCCGTAGGTCTTCGGATCCAGCTCGGGGTGGTAGGCCTTGGGCGTCAGGCCGAGCGGATCGAGCGTCGCCTGGAGATGGCCGCGGATGCGGAAGGCGCGGATCAGCATCAGCGCGCGCACGGAATCCAGCGCCGCGGCGCGCACCTGCTCCTGCGTCGCGCCGGCCGCCGGCGCGGCCTCCGCCGGCGCGTCGGCCTTGAGGTTCCGGTTGGCCGCCGCCGGCCGCGCGTCGGGGTCGACCACGCCGATGACCCGCGCCGACCGCGGCGCCCAGCTCGCGCCGGTGGCGGCGCGCAGCATCGCCTGCTGCTCGTCCGACAGCTCGTCGAACAGCGCCCGCCAGCTCTCGTCGACCGACGAGGGGTCGGCCGCGTAGCGCGCGAACAGCTCCTCGATGAACGCGGCGTTGGCGCCGTGCAGGAATGAGGTGCGTTCCGTCTGTGCCATGTGTCGCCCGTCGGCGCGCCAGGGCGCCGCCTCCGCTGTTGACGGCGGCCGGTCCGGCGCCCGGGGCGGCGGACCGGAAACTAGATCAGCGCTTGCGCATCGCCTCGAGCATGCCGCTGCCGAGCGACCCCGGGGAGTCGACGACGTGGATCCCGGCCTCGCGCATCGCGGCGACCTTGAAATCGGCGGTGTCGTTGCCGCCCGAGATGATGGCGCCTGCGTGGCCCATGCGGCGGCCCGGCGGAGCGGTGACGCCGGCGATGAAACCGACGACGGGCTTCTTCGCGCCCGACGCGCGCAGGTACTCGGCGCCCTTGACCTCGGCGTCGCCGCCGATCTCGCCGATCATCACGACGCCCTCGGTCTCGGGGTCGCGCATGAACATGTCGAGGCAGTCGACGAAGTTCGTGCCGTTCACCGGATCGCCGCCGATGCCGATGCAGGTGGTCTGGCCGAGGCCGGCCGCCGTGGTCTGCGCGACAGCCTCGTAGGTCAGCGTGCCCGAGCGCGACACGATGCCGATGCGGCCGCGCTTGTGGATGTGGCCCGGCATGATGCCGATCTTGCACTCGCCCGGGGTGATCACGCCGGGGCAGTTGGGACCGATCAGCCGCGACTTCGAGCCGGCGAGCGCGCGCTTCACCTGGATCATGTCGTTGACCGGGATGCCCTCGGTGATCGTGACGATCAGCGCGATCTCCGCGTCGATCGCCTCGAGGATGGCGTCGGCGGCGTAGGCCGGCGGCACGTAGATCACGGTGGCGTTGGCGCCGGTCTTAGCGACCGCCTCCTGCACGGTGTCGAACACCGGCAGGTCGAGGTGCTTGCTGCCGCCCTTGCCGGGCGTCACGCCGCCGACCATCCGGGTGCCATAGGCGATCGCCTGCTCGGAATGGAACGTGCCCTGCGAGCCGGTGAAGCCCTGGCAGATGACCTTGGTGTTCTTGTCGACCAGGACGGCCATCACTTCGCCTCCTTGACGGCGGTGACGACCTTCTCGGCGGCGTCGGCCAGGTTGTCGGCGGACAGGATCGGCAGGCCGGAATCCTTCATGATCTTCTTGCCGAGATCGACGTTGGTGCCCTCGAGCCTGACGACCAGCGGCACGTGCAGCGAGACCTCCCGCGCCGCCGCGACCACGCCCTCGGCGATCACGTCGCAGCGCATGATGCCGCCGAAGATGTTGACCAGGATGCCCTCGACGTTGGGATCGGAGAGGATGATCTTGAACGCCGTGGTGACGCGTTCCTTGGTGGCGCCGCCGCCGACGTCGAGGAAGTTGGCCGGCTCGCCGCCGTAGAGCTTGATGATGTCCATCGTCGCCATGGCGAGGCCGGCGCCGTTGACCATGCAGCCGATGTTGCCGTCCAGCTTGACGTAGTTCAGCGCGTGCTTGCCCGCCTCCAGCTCGGCCGGATCCTCCTCGCTCTCGTCGCGCAGCGCCTCCAGCTCCGGGTGGCGGTACAACGCGTTGTCGTCGAGGTTCACCTTGGCGTCGAGCGCGACCACCTCGCCGGCGCCGGTGACGATCAGCGGGTTGATCTCGAGCAGCGAGCAGTCGAGCCGCATGTAGGCGGCGTACAGCGCGCCCAGCAGCTTCACCGCGGCGCCGACCTGCTTGCCTTCCAGCCCCAGCGCGAAGGCGACCTTGCGGCCGTGGTACTGCTGGTAGCCGGCCACCGGATCGATCTGGACCTTGAGAATCCGGTCGGGGTGCTCGTGCGCGACCTTCTCGATCTCCATCCCGCCCTCGGTCGAGGCGACGATGGTGTTCCGGCCGGTGGCGCGGTCGAGCAGGATCGAGAGATACAGCTCGCGCTTGATGTCGACGCCTTCCTCGATGAAGACGCGCTTGACCTCCTTGCCCGCCGGACCGGTCTGCTTGGTGACGAGCGTCTTGCCGAGCATCGCCGCCGCCTGGACGCCGACGTCCTCGACCGACTTGACGACGCGCACGCCGCCCTTGCCGTTGGGATCGTTCTTGAAGCGCCCCGCGCCGCGGCCGCCGGCGTGGATCTGCGATTTCACCACGTAGACGGGGCCCGGCAGCTTCTTGGCCGCCTCGACCGCCTCGTCCTTGGTGTAGGCGACGAAGCCCTTGGGGACCGCCACGCCCAGTTTGGCCAGCAGCGCCTTGCCCTGATATTCGTGGATGTTCATGGAAACCTGTCGGCAGGGTTCGGGCGCATCGCGGGCCGGCTCGGCATTCGGCCGGGAACGGCCAGCGGCAATGGTCGGTTGCTATAGAAAACCCACCCTCGATGCGGGGGCAATCTATCACTTTGCGGCGGGTTCGCAATGTCTATCCGCCGCCGCCGGCTATTCTTCGGCCGCGCCACGTCGCCAGTCACCGCGGAGAAACAGGCGTCGGAGGCCGATTTTGTATATTGTATACAAAATACAATATACAAACGCCGAATCGCCCATCGCGCCGCGGCCCGGAAGCCATCCGATGCCGGAAAACCCGAGGTTTCGAATCGCCGGCGACCGCGCCCGCGGGCGGTGAATCGCCCGCCCCGCGTAACGCCGTTCCGGCCCGGTCGGGAGCCCTACGCGGCGACGATCTTGTTGGTCGCCTCGACCAGACCCTTCACGGCGGCGACCGACTTCTCGAACATCGCCTTCTCGTCGCCGTTGAGCTGGACCTCGACGATGCGCTCGACGCCGCCGGCGCCGATCACCACCGGCACGCCGATGTAGAGGTCCTTCACGCCGTACTGGCCGGTCAGCAGCGCCGCGCAGGGCAGCAGGCGCTTCTTGTCCTTCAGGTAGCTCTCGGCCATGGCGATGGCCGACGCGGCGGGGGCGTAGAAGGCCGAGCCGTTGCCCAGCAGCGCCACGATCTCGCCGCCGCCGTCGCGGGTGCGCTGCACGATCTTGTCGAGCTTCTCCTGCGTGGTCCAACCCATCTTGACGAGGTCGGGCAGCGGGATGCCGGCAACGGTCGAGTAGCGCACCAGCGGCACCATCGTGTCGCCGTGGCCGCCGAGCACGAAGGCGCTCACGTCCTCGACCGAGACCTTGAACTCCTCGGCGAGGAACCAGCGGAAGCGCGCCGAGTCGAGCACGCCGGCCATGCCGACGACGCGGTTGGCGGGCAGGCCGGTGACCTCCCGCATCAGGCCGACCATGGCGTCGAGCGGGTTGGTGATGACGATGACGAAGGCGTCGGGCGCGTTCTCCTTGATGCCCTTGCCGACCGCGCCGATCACCTTGGCGTTGATGCCGATCAGGTCGTCGCGGCTCATGCCGGGCTTGCGCGGCACGCCGGCGGTGACGATCACCACGTCGGCGCCCTTGATGTCGGCGTAGTTCGAGGTGCCCGAGTAGTGGGCGTCGAACTTCGCGACCGGCGACAGCTCGGCGATGTCCAGCGCCTTGCCCTTGGCGGTGCCCTCGGCGGCGGGGATGTCGAGCAGGACGATGTCGCCGAGCTCCTTCTGGCCGGCGAGCAGGGCCAGCGTGCCGCCGATCTGTCCGGCGCCGACCAGCGCGATCTTCTTGCGAGCCATGGTGATCTCCGTTGTCGGATGGGGCGCCGGCGCGGGGCCGCGCGATGAAAGACGCGGCGCCATAGCGCGATTCGATGGGAGCGGCAAGCCGCCGCCGGCGGCCTCAGCGCGGAGCGGTGAGGACCATCGAGACCACGGCCAGCGCCACGACGCAGATGAAGAAGGCGACGAATGCGCGCACCAGCAGGCGCCGCGCCGGCGCCGCCTCGGCCTTGAAATTGCGGGCGTCGAACCAGGCGATGCCCGAGAACAGCATCGCGCCGAGCGACTTGCGGCCGCTGAGTTTTCCCGCCAGCGAGATGAAGGCGTAGAGCGCCGTGAACCACGCCGCGACGGCGGCGCCCGCGAGGACGCCGAAGACGACGCTCACGACGACGACGCCACGGGATGGCGCGCGAGATGCTCGAGCAGCAGCGCGGTGACGCGCTCCGGCGCCTGGTCGGTGCTGAAATGCCCGACGCCCGGCAACGCGACGAAGCGGAACGGACCCTTGATGAACTCCGCCGTTCCCTCGGCGGCGGCGCGGCCGACGGAGTGGTCGGCGTCACCCCACACGTAGAGCGTCGGCACCGAGATCGCCCCGGTCTGGACGCGCAATTCGCGCTGCGCGCGGTACCATCCCAACGCCGCGTCGAGCGCGCCGGGATCGGTCAGCACCGAGAGGTACATGCCCACAGCGTCGTCGGGCACGCCAGCGTCGACGAGGCCGCGCCGCAGACGCCGCGCGTCGTCCTCCAGCAACAGCCGGGCGGTGTCGGGATCGAGGAAGGCGCGGTGGTGGCGCGAGCGGTGCTTCTGGTCGCCGTCGGGCGACTGAAGCGCGCGGATGAACGCGGAGGGATGCGGCCGCGACAGGATGGTCAACGACGCCAGCCGGTCGGGATGCCGGTCGGCGACGCCCCACGACACCTGCCCGCCCCAGTCGTGGCCGACGAGATGGAATCTCCCGGTGTCGCGCCCGCAGGCCGCCGCGATGTCGATCGCGTCGCCGACGAGGCGGTCGTAGTGGTAGTTGGCGAGGTCGGCGGGATCGGGCCGCGCGCCCGGCGAGTAGCCGCGCTGGTCGGGCGCCACGGCGCGGTAGCCCGCCGCCGCCAACGCCGGCACCTGCGCCCGCCAGGTGTGCCGCGACTGCGGATAGCCGTGCAGCAACAACACCAGCGGTCCGTCGGCCGGACCCTCGTCCCAGGCGTCGAACGTCAATCCCGCGCGCGTCGTGATCCGCTTCGTCTCGAGCATTCCGCCCCCCACCGCGTCCATTCGCGGCGAGCCTCGCACGACGGACACGGGCCGTCGACCGTCGCGCGGCGACGGCGGTGGATCGGATCTATTGGAACGGCGTGGCGCACGCCGCCGACGGTCAGCGGTCGGCGACGATCCGCAGCCAGGCCGATGACGGGAAATGGCCGGGCCGCTTCTCGAGCCCGTCGGAATCCTCGGCCGGCCGGTAGTTCGGCATGACGGCGCCGAGCTCGGCGCGCGCGGCGTAGTGCAGGTAGCTCAGCGCGGCGCGCAGCTCGACCCGGCGGTTGCCGAGCAGGAAGGCGTGCAGCAGCGTGCTCTCGGCGCTGAAGTAGATCTCGCCGTCGAGCACGCGGCGCTGGTAGTCGTAGGGGAAGTAGATGTCGTGGAAATGCGCCCACACGCCCTCGCCCAGGCGCGGCAGCACCTCGAGCACGATGCGGTTGACCTCGGACCCGACCTTCACGGCGTGCGTCGAATCGACGAACAGCAGGTCGCCCGCGCCGAGGCGCTGGAACGCCTCGACCGGCACGCGCTGCGCCGGCTCGCGCACCAGCTCGACGCGGCCCTCGGCCGCCATGTCGCACAGGTAGCGCGTCGGGAACGGATCGATGCAGACGACGTGCGGCCGGTAGCCGGCGTCGTGCGCGGCGCGCAGGATCACCGCCGTGCTCACGCCGGCGCCGATCTGCACGACGCTGCGCGGCTTGTGGCGCACGACATGGGCGTAGAGGAAATCCGCCTCGACGCGGCCGTAGCCGTCGACGCCGTTCGCGGCGCAGGCCTCGGCGTGCACGTCGTGGGTGCGCAGCCGCGCGACCACCGGCGGCGGGCAGCAGTCGCGGACGAAATCGAGCTGGGAGTCGAGCGACCAGCCGGCGACGCCGATCATCGACATCGGCGCGCGCCAATCCGTGCGCGACGCGAGATCGCGCACGTCGGGAATCGGCGAGTAGAAATGGTTGGGAACGGCGCTGACGCCGAGCCGCTGGCCCAGCGTCATGGCGTGCCAGACGCCGCGGCGCAGCGCCGCCTTGGCGCGCGCCGTCAGCCCCGCGCGGCCCGGAAGCGGCGCGACGCCGACGCCCGGCCGGTTCGCCGGCGTGTCGACGACGGACCCCGGCAGAGCGAGCGCGCCGGCGCCATCACGGGTGGAAATATCGGTCAAAGACATCGCGGCCTCGCCTGCCGGACGACCCGACGACCATTGTCGGGACGCAACTCAATATGATCACACTACAGCACATCTAAAACATAAACAATAATTTCTATCTATTTGATATTTAATAGATAATTTATGTATTGAAGTGAAAATACCGCCTTCGGATGGCATCCGCCGCACCGCCGGAACGAAACCGCCCCCGGCTTTCGGGCCGGGGGCGGGTCGGACCGTGCGAACGGGCAGGCTGGCGTCAGCCGACGCCGTTGGCCTTGAACCACGCCGTGCACCGCTTCCAGCCGTCGTCGGCCGCCTCCTTGCGGTACGACGGGCGGTAGTCGGCGTTGAAAGCGTGCGGCATGTCGGCGTAGGTGTGGATCATCGACTTGGTCGCGGCCGGCGTGCCGGCGGCCTTCAGCGCCTCGCGCATCTTGTCGACGGTGTCGTTGGGGATGCCGGTGTCGGCGCCGCCGTAAAGGCCGAGCACGGGTCCCTTCAGATCCTTCACGACGTCGATGGGGTGTTTCGGGTTCATCTCGCTCGCCGCGCCGACAACCCGGCCGTACCATGCCACGCCAGCCTTCACGGCGGCCTGGTGCGCCGTGTAAAGCCAGGTGATCCGGCCGCCCCAGCAGAAGCCCGTGACGCCGAGCTTGGCGGTGTCGGCCTTGCCTTCGCCCTTGGCGAACGCGACGCAGGAATCGAGATCGGCCATCACCTGCGCGTCCGGAACCTTGCTGACGATCTCGGCCAGCAGCTTCGGAATTTCGGTGTAGCCCTTGGGATCGCCCTGTCGGAAGTACAGCTCCGGCGCGACCGCGTAGTAGCCCGCCTTCGCGAAACGGCGGCACATGTCGGCGATATGCGCGTGGACACCGAAGATCTCCTGCACGACGAGAATCGTGCCGAAACCCTGTCCCGCGGCCGGCATGGCGCGGTACGCCGGCATCTCCTTGCCGTCGGCCGTCTTGACCTTGATCTCGCCGGCGACGAGGCCGTCGCTCGGCGTCGTGATCATCGTCTGCGCCTGCACCGGTTGCACCGCCAGCGCGAAGCCCACGCCCAGTCCGACCGCCGCCGGCGCCACGAACACCTCGCGCCGCGAGACGCCTTCCGCCGCCGGCGCGATGAAACGATCTCCGTCCATGATGTCATCCCCTTCATCCGCGCCAGACGGCCCGGCGCGTTCCGAACCGGACGGTATGGTGCCGGCGCCCTACAAGTCGATCACAATCCAGCGAGATCGGCCCGGCGGCGGTTTCCGTCTGGTGACGGGCGTATGGCCACATCGGCACTCGACGGGGCGCGCGGTTCGACGCCGATCCTGGTCGATGGTATGGCCGCCGCATGATCAGGGACGCCACCACCGCCGACATCCCGCGCATGATCGAGATCCGCGCGGCGGTGCGCGAGAACCGGTTGTCCGATCCCGCCCGTGTGACTCCGGCCGACTACCGCCGTCGGCTCGACGACGGCGCGATCTGGGTCTGCGAGGTCGACGGCCGCATCGATGGATTCTCGGCCTGCGATTCACGCGACGGATCTATCTGGGCGCTGTTCGTCGATCCCGGCCGCGAAGGCCGGGGCGTCGGCCGCGCGCTGTTGGCCCGCGCCTGCGCGAAACTCCAGGCGGCCGGACATGCGACGATCAAACTGAGCACCGATGCCGGCACCCGCGCCGAACGCTTCTATCGCGCGAACGGCTGGAACGATCGCGGCCGCGACATCCGTGGCGAGGTCCTCTTCGAGAAGGCGGCAAGCGAGGCATGAACGACGACGCGCCGGCCGACCACGCTTGACGGGCCGCGGCGTCGGCGCCCACGATCAACCGGACATCATCCACGCCCAGGAGCCCGCCATGAGCCCGGTCGCCGCCGTCAAATCCGCCCCGTCCGTCCGCGACCAGGTCAGCCGTGAGGAGTGGGACGTGCGCGTCGATCTCGCCGCGCTCTACCGCGTGGTCGCGCACTACAACTGGACCGACCTGATCTTCACGCATATCTCGGCCCGCGTGCCGGGTCCCGACCACCACTTCCTGATCAATCCCTACGGGATGATGTTCCACGAGATCACGGCCTCGTCGCTGCTGAAGGTCGACCACGAGGGCAACATCCTCACGCCCTCGCCCTATCCGTTCAACAAGGCCGGCTTCGTGATCCACGGCGCCGTCCACATGGGCCGGCCCGACGCGCAGTGCGTGATCCATCTGCACACCAAGGACGGCGTCGCGGTCGCGGCGCAGAAGGACGGCCTGCTGCCGCTGTCGCAGCACGCCATGTTCGCGCTGCCCTATCTCGCCTACCATGACTACGAGGGCGTCGCGCTGGACTACGCCGAGCGCGAGCGGCTGATCGCCGATCTCGGCGACAAGAAGCTGATGCTGCTGCGCAACCACGGCACGCTGGCGGCCGGGACCTCGATCGCCGACGCCTGGGTCCATCTGCACAACCTCGAGCGCGCCTGCACCATCCAGATCGCCGCCATGGCCGGCGGCGCGGCGCGGCTCAACATGCCGAGCCAGGCCGCCATCGACACGGTCCGTGCGCAGGTCATGCGCCGCGGCGGCCCCGACAGCGGCGCCGATATGAACGCGCTCGCCTGGGGCGCCATGCTGCGCATGATGGACGCCAAGGATCCCAGCTTCCGGAACTAGGCCGGCGGCGTCGCGTCAATCCTCGATGTGCTCGAGCGCCAGGTACTCGGGGCTCTGCATCTCCATCAGGCGCGACACGGTGCGCTCGAACTCGAAGGCGCCATCGCCCTCGACGTAGAGCTTGTCCGGCGCCGCCTCGGCCGAGCAGATCAGTTTCACCTTCCGCTCGTAGAGCGCGTCGACCAGCGTCACGAAGCGCCACGCGCGGTCGCGGTTCCTCGCCGTCAATTTCGGCACGCCGCGCAGCAGCACGGTGTGGAAATGGTCGGCGACGCACAGGAAGTCGGCGGCGCCCAGCGGCTTGCCGCACCAATCCTCGAACTCGGCCCACGCCACCCCCGGCGCGGCGCGCGGCACGCGCACGTCGCGGCCCTGCGTGCGCAGCGTGCGCGGCGATCCCGCCGCGCCGCCGGTCAGGCTGGCGAAGGCCTCCTCGAGCTTGCGGTCGGCCCACGGCCCGGCGGGCGTCAGATAGAGGTCGAGCTGGCGGTAGCGCTGCAGCCGGTAGTCGCGGCCGCCGTCGAGCGACAGCACCTCCATGCGCGCCTTCACCATGTCGATGAAGGGCTGGAAGCGGTCGCGCTGCAGACCACCCTTGTAGAGGTCGTCGGGCACGCGGTTGGAGGTCGCCACGACGGTCACGCCGCAGGCGAACAGCGTGTCGAACAGGCGCCACAGGATCATCGCGTCGGCGATGTTGGTGACCTGGATCTCGTCGAAGCACAGCAGCGCCGCCTCGGCGGCGATGTCGCGCGCCACCGGCGGGATCGCGTCGGCCTCGCCGCCGGCCGCCGCCATCGCCTGGCGGCGCTCGAACAGGCGGCGGTGGACCTCGAGCATGAACTCGTGGAAATGGACGCGCCGTTTGCGCTCGACCGGCGCGTCGGCGAAGAACAGGTCCATCACCATCGATTTGCCGGTGCCGACCGGGCCCCAGACGTAGATTCCCGGCGGCGCGGCGGCGGGCTTGCGCCCGAGGCCGAGCAGGGACAGCAGGCCACCGCGCGGCGCCGCGGCGGCGGCGCGCAGCGTGTCGTGCAGGACCTGCAGGCGCGCCACGACGCGGCGTTGCTCGGAATCGGCCTTGATGACGCCGGCCGCCAGCCGGGCCTCCAGGTTCGACAGCGGCCCTTCGCCGGTCGGCGGCGGCATCGCCGGCGGCGCGGGCGCGGGGTCCGGTTGATCCTCGACGACGCTCATGACCGGCCGACTTCCTAACGCATCGCGGCCGCGTGGCAACGCCGATTTTCACCGCGCCGCGCTACGCCGCGGGCGGCGGCGTCCCGGGATCGCGCAGCACGTCGTAGTTCCGGTTCTGGTACCAGACCATGTAGTCGGTATAGAGCGTCACCGGATATCTCGGCGGATTGTCCGGCGAGGCGCAGCCCGGCAGGCACTCCATCGGGTGGTCGATCGAGCAATCGACGAAGAACGGGATGGCGTAGCGCTCGGCGCCTGAGCGGTTGAGCACGCGGTGCGGCGTCGCGAGGAACCGGTCGTTGGTCCAGCGCCGCAGCAGCTGACCGCCATTGACCACGAAAGTGCCGGGCATCGCCGGCGCGTCGATCCAGCGTCCGTCCCGCGTCAGGATCGCCAGGCCGGGGATGTCGTTGGACGGCAGCAGCGTCATGAAGCTGGTGTCGGTGTGCGGCGCCAGGCCGAACTCGGCGCCGTCGACCACGTCCTGCCGAGGATAATGCGTCATGCGCAGCGTGTACTGCGGCTCGCGGAACGCGTCGGTGAAATAGTCGGCGGGCAGGTCCAGCGCGCGGGCGTAGGCCGGCAGCAGCGACAGCGCCACCGCCTCCATCCGCCGGCAGTAGTCGACCACGGTCTCGCGGAATCCCGGCAGGCCGGCGGGCCAGCGGTTGGCGCCGCGGAAGCGGCGGTTGGCGACGACGTCGGGATGGTCGGCCGGCAGGTCGCGCTTGACGAAGAACGCCTCGTTGAGATTGGCCTTGGTGTCCTTCTGCACCTCCGACGTGCGCAGCGTGTTGCCGCGCATCGGCAGGTAGCCGGCGTTGTGCTCGTTCAGCTTCAACGCCAGCTTGGCCTCGACCGGCTGGTCGTGGAAGCGCAGGGCCGCGGCGAACGTCGCTTCGACCGCGCTCCACGGCACGCCGTGGCCGGCGATGAAGTAGAAGCCGACGTTCTCCAGCGCGTGGCGCAACTCGCCCGCGAGGCGTTCCAGCGCGCCATCGGCGCCGGCGCGGTACGGCCCGAGGTCGAGCACGGGAATCTCGCCGGGCTTCGCCGGCACCGACATCGTCGACGGCATCGCGCCATCCATCGCCGCCTCCCTCCGCGGAACGCCAGCCGGCGCCGCGCCACCCGATGATCGCACGTCCGCCGGCGGAATCCACCGCCGCGCTCAGCCCTCGGGAAAGCCCATCGCGACCCGGTAGACGTACATCCGCGCCTTGACGACGACGGGATGGTCGGACGCGACGCCGTTGTCGGCGTCTATGACCTTGCGCTCGGCCTCCGTCAGCGTCGCGTCGAAGAAGAAATAGAGACCGAGGTCGTTCTTCAGCCGGCCGCCCTTGTGGTCGCCGATGAAATGACCGCCGCCCTCGCCGCCGAACGGCATCAGCGTCACCGGCCGGCCGTTGACCTTGACCACGAGGTCGAGCGGCGCGCCGACGCGGATGCCCTCGGCCGTGCGCCAGAGTCCGGCGGTGGCCACCGTCTCCAGCGACTCGATGCGCCTGCCGTCCTCGCTGCCGTAGACGCGCAGATGGTCGGGCTTGCCGGCGAACAGCTCGGCGCCGCCGAACTCGCCGTCGCCGGTGCGGAACTTGCCGATCCGGGCGCTGGCGCCGTAGAGCCGCCGCAGATCGGCCCATGTCGTGCGCCGGTTGATGGCGCCGAAGCGCACGCCCGGCACGATGGTGCGGTCCGCCGCGTCCTGCGCCGCCGCCGGCGCGGCGGTGGCGAGGGTCGCGCCGCCGGCGAGAAGAAACGCCCGTCTATCCATGCCATCCCCGTCCATCGTGGCCGGACGCAGGATGCGACGGCGCGCGGCGCTTGGCTACTGCGCCGCGACGCGCGCCGACGGCGCGAACATCGTCTCCATTTCGCGACGGATCTTCACCGCCGTCAGCGCGCCGTCGAGCGCGACGTCGGCGTAGGTCACGGCCTGGCCGGCGCGGATCGGCCGCAGCAGCTTCACGCCGTGCGCCAGGCCGAGCGGCAGGCCGCCGATCGCCAGCGATTTGCGCGCCGGGAACAGGTGCCCGTAGACGGTGTAGCCGCCTTCGCCGTCGAGGATCTCGCCGGCGGCGAGGTCGCGCTTGGCCGTCGCCACGACGTCGGCGTTGAACTCGGTCGGCGCGCCGGTCGACTCGCCGCGCAGCGCCACGGCGGCGACCGAGACGCCGACCTCGAGCCCGATCAGATGCCAACGCTTGTAGAGGCAGGCGTAGCGGCCGCTGGGATCGGTGCGGACCTTGTACTCCTCGAAGCAACGGCGGATGTACTCGGTCTCGCCCTCGAAGCAGACCCACACGCCCATCCGGATCTCGTAGGGGATGGGACGGCCGTCGGCCTCCAGCGCGTTGATCACCTCGACCATGCCCTTGGCCTCGAGCTGGCCGCCCTCGGCGCGCGGACGCATCACGTAGGGGATGTCGTCGACCGCCGCCGACGGATAGGCCAGGCCGGCCTCGGGCACCGCGAGACCGGTCGCGTTGGCCACAGCCGTGCTCTCGATCGCGGGTTTGGAACCGTCTAGGAATGAGTTGAACATCTTCGGGTTCAGCCCGCCGATCCGCGCCTGCTCGGCGGTGAGGCCCCAGTTGTCCCACACCGTGTCGGGCGGCGACTGCGCGAAGAACGGCCGCCATTTGTGGCCGCGGCCGGCGGCGACCACGGGGAATCCGCAGGTGCGCGCCCAGTCGACCAGATCGCAGATGAGCGCCGGCTGGTCGCCGAAGGCGAGGCTGTAGACGACGCCCGCCTCGGCGGCGCGGCGCGCCAGCAGCGGACCGCAGAACGCGTCGGCCTCGACCGTCACCATCACCACGTGCTTGCCGTGGCGGAACGCCTCCAGCGCGTGGTCGACGGCGGCCACGGGGTTGCCGGTCGACTCGACCACGACGTCGATCGCGGGATGCGACACCAGCGCCCGCCAGTCATCGCCGACATGGGTCGTGCGGCCGTCCTTCACAGCGGCGTCGAGCGACGCCGCGGCGGCGCGTCCGTCCGCCCAGCCGACGCGCTCGAGATTGGCGCGCGCGGCCGGTGGCGAGAGATCGGCGATGCCGGCGAGATGCGTGCCGGGCGTGTTGGGGATCTGCGCCAGGTACATCGAGCCGAACTTGCCGGCGCCGATCAGGCCGACGCGGACGGGCCGGCCCTCGGCCTCGCGCCGGCGCAGCATCGCGTGCAGGTTCATCGTCCGGCGCCTATTCCGCCGCCCGCGGGCGCGCCGCGGCGGTCGGTAGACGCGCCGCGGCGGCGCGCACGCAATCCTCGGCCCAGGCGTCGACCGGCGTGAAGTCGCGGTGCGCGATGTGCTCGGGCCGCTTGAACTGGCGGATCGCGTTCGAGACGGCGTTGTATGTGACGTAGATGATCTGGCGGTCCCACGGCGACATGTTGGGCGGGCTGCCGTGCACCAGCGTGCCGTGGAAGAAGATCGCCGAGCCGGGACCTCCCTTGGGCGCGACGATGCCGCCCTGCTCGACCAGCCTGGCGATGACGTCGTTGTCGATCACCCACAGCGGATACGACGTCGTGGTCAGATCGTGCTTCGCCTCGATCGCGCCCTTCTTGTGCGAGCGCGGGATGAACCACAGCGGTCCGTTGAACTCGTTGACCTCGTCGAGGAACACCGCGAGGTTCATGGCGCGCGGCTCGGGCATGTCGTCGTCGGCCTTCCAGGTGCCGTAGTCCTGGTGCCACTGCCACACGTCGCCGTCGAACGCGGCCTTCCCGTTGATCTTGAACTGGTGGATGTAGGTGCGGTCTCCCAGCAGCCGCTCCGCCGGCTCGACGAAGCGCGGGTGGTGCACCAGCGCCTCGAACACCGGATTGTAGGTGTGGACCGCGAACGCGGTCCGCACGACGTCGCCCGTGCGCTCGCGCACGTTCTCCGGCCGCCGCTGCGCGAAGACGCCGGGAATCTCGCCCTTGAGGAGCGCGACCTCCTCCTTGGAGAAATAGTCGGGGAAGAACAGGTAGCCCTGGTCGTCGAAGCGGGCGAGCTGCTCGGTCGTGAGTTTCATCGGACGTCTCCTGCCTGTCTTTCGTCGTCGGGCGCGGCCACCGCCGCGCGTGGAAGCCCGTCGAGCAGCCGCGCCGCGGCGCCCTCGGCGTGGGCGCGGGCCAGCGCCTCGGCGCGGCCGCCGTCGCCGGCGACCATCGCCTCGAGGATCGCGGCGTGCTCGCGCCAGACCCGTTCGTGCCCGTCGGGACCGCGCAGCACCGCGCCCATGACGCGGCGCAGATGCGACCAGTGCGGCGCCGCGGTCGCGGCGAACAGCGCATTGCCCGACGCTTCGTATATGAAACGGTGGAACGCCACGTCGACGGCGATCAGCGCGGCGGCGTCGCCCGACGCGCGCGCCGCCGCGGCGTCGGCCAGCACGGCGCGGCCACGCGCCGCCAAGGCGGCGTCCATCCGCCGGGCCGCGGCCCGGCAGGCGGCGCCATCGAGGGCGGCGCGCACCTCGTAGAGGTCGCGGGTCTGATGGGGATCGAGCGGCGCGACCCGGATGCCCTTGCGGCCGGCATCGACGATGAAGCCGGCGCGGCGCAGCAGCATCAGCGCCTGAAGCACCGGCTGGCGCGAGACGCCGAACGTCTCGGCGAGACCCTCCTGGGTGATCCGTTCGCCCGGCGCCAGTCGGCCGGCGCAGATCGCCTCCAGCAGCGAGTCATGGACCTGCGCGGCCAGTTCCGGCGACGAATGGAGGCGCTCGACGAGCATGTTGTATTCTGTATACAGAAAGCGACGGGCGAAGGCGAGTCCAGCCGGCGATCACCAAATCCTCGTTCTAATTCAATGAATTGGATGAACTGTGGCGGCCATCAGCGTTGTCCCAATCGGGTCAAACGGTCGATCCGGTCCTCGGTGGCGGGATGGGTCGCCATCAGGGCCGAGGCCTTGCTGCTGAACTGGCGCAGCGGATTGACGATGAACAGGTGCTGCGTGGCGCCGCTGACGCCGGAGAACGGCCGCGCCTCGGCGGTGAGCTGGCGCAGCGCCGAGATCAGGCCGGTGGGATTGCGCGTGAACCGCACCGAGGTGGCGTCGGCCAGGTACTCGCGCTGGCGCGAGACGGCGAACTGCACCATCCGCGCCGCCAGTGGGGCCAGCAGCGCCACCACGACCAGCACGACCACCAGCAGGATCGCGGCGCCGTTGTTCTCGCGCCGGCCGGACCGGCGGCCACCCCAGTTAAGCGTCCGCAGGATCATCTCGCTGACCAGCGCGATCAGGCCGACCGTGACGCCGACGACGGTCATGTAGCGCGTGTCCATGTTCGCGATATGCGCCATCTCGTGGCCGATCACGCCCTGCAGCTCCTCGCGGTTGAGGCGCTGCAACAGCCCGCGGGTGACCGCGACGGCGGCGCGGTCAGGCGACGAGCCGGTGGCGAAGGCGTTCAGCGCCTCCTCCTCGATGACGAACACCTTCGGCATCGGCAGGCCCGAGGCGATGCGCATCTCCTCGACGACGTTGAACAGACGCCGCTCCTCGTCGCGCGTCACCTCGCGGCCGCCGGCCATCGACAGCACCATGCGCGAGCCCCAGCTCAGCGAGACGGCGCTCCAGATCAGCGACACCGCCACCATGCCGAGCGCGAACACGATCCCGCCCGCGCTCACGAACCAGATGCCTTGGCCGCGTGGCGCCGATCCGCCGGTCGCCTCCATGGTCCAGCCGGCGAGATAGCCCAGCGCCGCCGCAAGCAGCGTGAGGACCAGCAGCAGCACCCGCGTGGCGCGGCGGTTGGCGCGCTGGGCGCGGATGAAGTCGGTCGCCCCGATCGGCGGCAGGTCGACGATCGGACGCGTCGGCGCGTCCCAAGACGGATCGGCGCTGCGGTCGTTCTGCGGCGCGCCGCCGGGCAGGCCCTGCGCGCCCCACGGACCGGCGTCGGACCCGGCGCCGGGCTGGCCGGGCGGCTGCTGTCCCCACGGGCCGGCGCCCGGCAGTCCGGGAATCGGAATTCCGGGGATGGGCACACCCGGGATCGGCACGCCGGGAATCGGCGCGCCCGGCGGCGCCGCGGGACCGGTGCCGCCGGAGAAAGCCGAAGGCGCCGGCGCGCCACCGGGCAAGCCCTGGACGCCCCAAGGTCCGGGTCCACCTGGCGGCGGTGCGCGCGGATCGCTCATCGACGGGTCTCCACCGGTCGCCGGGCCGCCGGAGCGGCCGCGACGGAGGCGGTCAGCGCAGCTTCACCTGCGGCACCGCCTTCTCGGTCTCCGGCATCTCGAAGAACGTGCCGGTGCGGAAGCCGAAATTGTTGGCGATGAGGTTGCCGGGGAACGCCTGGACGGAGTTGTTCATGCCCATGACGCTGTCGTTGTAGAACTGGCGCGCGAACGAGATCTTGTTCTCGGTCGCCGTCAGCTCCTCCTGGAGCTGCATGATGTTTTCGTTGGCGCGCAGCGTCGGATAATTCTCGACCAGCGCGAACAGCTTGGACGTCGCCTGCGACAGCGCCGCCTCGGCCACGCTCGCCTCGGCCGGCCCCGACGCCGACACCGCCTTGTTGCGGGCCTCGATCACCGCCTTGAGCGTCTCCTGCTCGTAGCCCATCGCGTCCTTCACGACGTTCACGAGGTTGGGGATCAGGTCGTGCCGCCGTTTGAGCTGGACGTCGATCTGGCTCCAGGCGTTCTGGCTCTGGTTACGCGCCGAGACGAGTCCGTTGTAGGTGATGATCACCCAGCCGACGACCGCGACGATGACGCCGAGGATGATCCAGCCGCCCGTTCCCATCGATACCTCCAGAGTTGCGCCGCCGTGGCGGCGCGATGCCGTCCACGTAGAATGCGGTCTCCGGACGCGAAAATACAGCCATGTCACGCCGCCGGCGCGGCCCGCCGCGCGGAGCTGTGGTGATCGCGCTGCAAATATCCCTTTACGCGACGGTGGATAACAGCGTAATTATCGGCCTTGGCAGTGAAACATCATTGATTTCATCCATTTACGGTCGCGCATCCGGAGCACGACAATGAAAATTCTTCTCTCCTCCATGGCGCTTGTCGCCCTTCTCACCGGCTGCACCAGCGGCACCTCCGGGTCGACAGCGTCGGCCCCGGCCGGCGCCGCGCCGGCGGCGACCGCGACGCCGACGACGGCGCCAGGCTACGATCTGCCGTCCACCCAGAACGCCTGCGCGCCGGAGCCGGTGCGCTTCATCTCGGCGTCGGGCGTGCCGACCTACCGGGTCAAGGACTGCACCAAGGACGAGTACGACTACTTCCCGGAGCGCTACAAGGCCAGCGTCGACGCGATGGTCGCGCAGTGCAAGGCGAAGTGCGCCGCCCAGCAGAAATGAGGCGCGCGGCGGCCGGAAGGCCGCCGACCCTCCATCGACCGACGCGCGGCGCTTGACGCCGCGCTTTTTCGTTGGCCCCCGACGCGAGGACGCGACGCCATGACCGGGATCGACCAGTTCGCCCTCGAACGCCGGATCGACGCGATCTTCGCGAAGGTCGCCGGCCCCGCCACGCCCGGCGCCGTGGTCGGGATCATGCGCGACGGCGACATCGTGCTGACGCGCGGCTACGGGCTGGCCAGCGTCGAGCACGCCGTGCCGGTCACGCCGCGCACCCGCTTCCGCATCGCGTCGGTCAGCAAGCAGTTCACCGTGACGGCGGCCCTGATGCTGGAGAGCGAGGGCCGGTTGGCGCTCGACGCGCCGCCGCACCGCTATCTGCCGGAACTGCCCGCGCTGCCGATCACCATCGACCAGATGATGCGCAACTGCAGCGGCTGGCCGGACTTCCTCGAGCTGACGCGGCTGGGCGGATCGAATCTCGACAAGCCGGTGCGGCCGGAGGATCTCGACGCCGCCGTGGCGCGCTGCCACCACCTCAATTTCGAACCCGGTTCGCGCTTCCTCTACAGCAACACCAACTTCCTGCTGCTCGGCCGCATCGTCGAGCGGATCGCGGGCGCGCCGCTGGGCGCCTTCCTGGCGGAGCGCGTGTTCAAGCCGCTGGGCATGACGCGCACGGCGCTGGTGCCGTCGATCGACACGCCGATCCCCGACCTGGCCACCGGGTACGTCGCCGGTCCAGACGGCGCGCCGCGGCGCGCCGGCCACGCCTATCCGCAGGGCGGCGAGGGCGGCCTGACCTCGACGGTCGAGGATCTGCTGATCTGGAGCCGCAACTACGACCGCCCGGCGCTGGCGCCACGCGACCTCGCCACGCGCCTGACCGCGTCCGCGAACTTCACCGGCGGGCTGCCCAACCGCTACCGCCGCGGCGTCGAGGCCTCGACGTGGCGCGGCTTCGACACCATCGACCATGGCGGGTTGTGGCCGGGCTACCGCACGGAGTTCCTGCGGATCCCCGACGCCGGGCTGACGGTGGTCGTGATCGTGAATCTGGGATCGTCCGATCCGGCGAAGCTGGCGCGCGCCGTCGCCGCCGAGACGCTGCGCGGCGATTCGCGACTTGCGCCGCCGCCGGCGCCGGTCGACGAGGCCGCGATCCGCGCCGCCGCCGGGCTCTACGCCAGCGTCGAGGAGATCTCGGCCTTCGAGCTCGCGTGGCGCGATGGCGAGGCGGTGGTCACGCAGAACGGCATTCCGTTCACCTTGGCGAACCGCGGCGACGGCTGGCTTGCGGCCGAGCGCGGCAGTTTCGATTTCGCCATCAAGGCGGGGGACGGCGCGATCGACGTCGACCTCGGCGCCGGACGCGTGCGGCGCTTCGCCAAGGTCGCGGCGCGCGACGCGGTGCCGGCCGATCTCGCGGGCGCCTACCGCTCGGCCGACGTCGGCGCGACCTGGACGTTCGAGCGCCGTGGCGACGCGGTGGTGGCGCTGGTCGCCGGCCCGCTCTTCACCGGCGCCGCATGGCCAGTGCGCGGATTGGCGGGCGATCTGATCGAGATCGAGACGCCGGGCACCTGGCTCAACGTGGTCCAGCACGCCCGCATCGTGCGCGACGCCGCCGGCAAGCCGACCGGCCTGCTGGTCTCGACCGGCCGCATCAAGAACCTGCCCTTCGACCGCGTGTAGCGCGCGGCGCGCCGTCTCACGCGACGATGCGGCCGAGGCGGACGACGGTGACGCCGGCTTTGACGTTGTGGTTGGACGGCATCACCAGCACGCAGTCGTCGTAGGGCGTATGCACCGGCGTGCCGCCGTCGTGGCCCAGCAGGGTGCCCGCCTTCGCGACCACCTCCTGGCCGGCGAACGGGCGGACGAAGCGGAAATCGCCGCCTTTCGTGGCGACGGCGTCGGTCACCTCGACGACGCGTTGCGCCGGCGGATCGGGTTGGCGCCAGCCGGCCGGAAGGTCAGCCGGGTCGACCACGCCGCTCAGCGCGAGGAACCGCGCCGCCACGTCCTTGGCCACGACCACCGAGGAGGCGCGCCAGTGCTGGCCGGTCTCGATCAGCAGCGCGTTCTTCGCGCTGGCCACATCGCCGAAGCCGCCGTAGTCGCGCATGCGCCGGCCCGAGGGATGGCCCGCGTCGCGGATGATGTCGACCGGCGCGCCGACGGCGCGGGCCAGCGCGACGCCCTTGTCGAGCGGACCCGACAGCATCAACGGCACGCAATCGTCGTGCATCGAGTGCAGGTCGAGCAGCAGGTCGGCGCGCGCCACGAACGGCTCCAGCGCCTTGGCGCGGCGCATCTCCACCGTGTCGGGCGGACCGTCGAGGCGGCCCCACACGCGGTTGAAATCCTCGTCGACCATGCGCGAGCGGAACGGCGCGTCCGGCGTGAACGAGAAATACGCGTCCACGTTGGCGAAGCTCAGGATCAGCGCGCCGCGGCGGGGCCGCAAACCGGCGGCCAGCAGCGCGTCGACCACGATGGCGCCGGACACCTCGTTGCCGTGCGTCAGCGCGTTCAGCATCACCACCGGACCCGGCGCCCCGGAGTCGAACACGTGCACGAACGGCGCGCCCGCCGTCGAGTCGCGCCAGCGCGAGATGTCGGGGAACGCGAACTCGATGGGCGCGTCGGTCATGCGTGGAGGCTCCGGAGGCGAAGGACGGAAACAGGCTAGTCGGCGCGCGGCGGCACGTCACGCGCTCGGCGCGCCGTGCGACGCCAGACGCGCCATCACGCCGCGGGCGACGGTCTCCGCCAGCGTGACCGGGACCGCGTTGCCGAGCTGACGCATGGTCTCGGACCACGAGCCGTGGAAGCGGAATTCGTCGGGGAACGCCTGGAGACGCGCGCTCTCGCGGACGCTGAAGTAGCGCAGCGAACCGTCGTCGCGCACCAGCATGTTCTCGCCGCCGGGAACGCCATGGTCGCCGGCTTTCAACGCTTTCGCGGGCGCGTCGAGCGGGCTGCCCGTGTGGCCCGCATAGGCGCGCGCGCCGGGATTGAAGCCGTGGTTCGCGATCCGCGCCGCCGCCGCCGGCGCCCGCTCGGGATCGGGAAGGCCGGCCAGGGCGTCGCGCACGGTGCGCCACGGCCGCTCCGGGCCGCGCGTGTCCGCGGCCTTGTCGAGCCGGGCGCGCTCGGCGGCAGTCGGCGCCGGCCGGTGGCGTCGCGCGACCCGGTGGCGCTCCCAGTACGCGCCGGTCCTGAATTTGTCGCGCAGCAGCGCGTCGGCGCCGTGCGTCGCCTCGGGGAACGACCATTCGATATCGAGATCGGCGCGGAAGCCGACGAGGAACACGCGGTGGCGGCGTTGCGGCACGCCGTGGTCGGCGGCGTCGAGCACGCGCGCCACTACGCGGTAGCGCGCGTCGCCGCCCCGTCCACGGGTCGCCTGTCGCTCGAGGCGGCCGAGATGGTCGATCCATCCCTCGTCTGCCTTCGCGACGAGATGCGGGAAGGCGAGCTGCAGGCGGACGTACTCGAAGTAATTCCGGAACGCCGCCCGCGTCAGGCCTCGCACGTTCTCGAAGATGAACGCCTTCGGGCGCAGCCCGCGGATCGCGCGCACGGCCTCCGGGAACATGTCGCGGGCGTCGAGCCGGCCGCGGTGCTTGCCGCCCAGCGAGAACGGCTGGCAGGGGGGACCGCCGGAGACGAGGTCCACACGGCCGAGCGCGCCGTAGTCGACATCGCGCACGTCGCCCTGCGTCAACGGCCAATGCGCCATCGGCGGCAGCCCGGCGGCCTGGTTCTCGCGGATCGTGTCGCAGGCGTAGGGATCGCGCTCGATCACGGCGACCGGCTGGAAGCCGGCCCGTGACACGCCGATCGCCATGCCACCGGCGCCGGCGAAGAGCTCGACCGATCGCATCGTCACGCTTCCAGAAACCTCCGGAGTCGCCGCGCCAGACGGTCGAGCGCCTTGATTTCGCACTCCCACACCACCATCGCCCCCCACTCCCGCTTCCGCAAATCGCGCCGGTTGCGGATATCTCGCGCCCGGTTGGCGGCGATCTTGCTCGTCCAGAACGCCGTGCGCGTCTTGGGCACGCGGCGACCGGCGTCGCAGTGGTGGGCGTGCCAGAAGCAGCCATGGACGAAGATCACCTTGCCGCGCGACCGGAACACCAGGTCGGGCGAGCCCGGCAGGTCGCGGCAGTGCAGGCCGTAACGGTAGCCCATGCCATGCACGAGCCGGCGCACGGCCATCTCGGGGCCGGTGTCGCGGCCCTTGATGGCCCGCATGATCTCGCTGCGGCGGGCTTTCGAGACGGTATCGGTCATGGCTGGTGGTGGCGGGGCGGAGCCCCGAATCTAGGACATCGGCGCGGCGCGCGACACAGCGCCGTCCGCGCGTCGTGGATGGATCGGGGCCCCGGCTTGCGGTCCGGCGCCCCGAGCCGCATTCTCGCACGCGCGTGAAAACAGGACGATCCCGCCCCGCCGCCATGCCCCGCTCCCGCGCCGCGCCGGCGCGGCGCATGATCCTGATCGCCGGCGCCACCGGCACGGGCAAGACCTCCGCCGCGCTGGCGCTGACCGGCCGCGCCTTCCACGTCCATGTCGACGACATCCAGCAGGCCGCCGTGGCGTTGGCGTTCCCGTTCATCCGCGAGGCGGAGCGCTTCAACTGGCAGGCCTGGCCGGAGGATCCCGCGACGATGCGGCTGGAGGAGCTGTTGGCGCACTGCGCGCGGGAGCGCCATCCGGAGCTGGCCGGGATGGATGGCGACCTCGTGGTCGAAGGCGCGATCCTGTCGCAGGACTGGTTCAACGGGCCGCTGATGGACGTGCTGACGGCGCTGGCGCGGCCGGGGGCGTGGACCCGCCACCTGCTGTGGATCGCGCCCGATCCGGCCGCGACGCTGCGGCGCATCCAGGCCCGCGCCGCCCTCGAAGACGGCCGCGACGGCGAGGCCGCGCGCTTCCCCGATCTCGCCGCCGTGCTGGCCGATCAAGCGGGCTACGCGCGTTCCTTCGAGACGCCCGACGCCTGGCGCGCCTTCGCCGACCGCGACGCGCTGGTGGCGGCGATGGATGCGATCCTCGACGTGTCCGGGGCGCCGGCGCGCGCGGCGACATCAGGTCGGGGGAGATCCCCGCAGGCGCGCCGACAGGATAGCGGCAAGCAGTAGCGCGGCGCCGATCGCCGCGACGCAGGCGGTCCACCCATAGCCGTCGAACACCCGGCCCAGCGCGAAGCTGCCGACGAGGCCGCCGAGGAAGTAGCTGGCGAGGTAGACGCCGCTGGCCGCGCCGCGGTCCGCCGTCGCGACGCGCCCGACATGGCCGGTGGCGACGGCCTGCGCGAAGAACGTGCCGATGCCGACCAGCACGAGGCCGGCGAGCGCCGCCGCCAGCCACGGCAGCAGCAGCAGCGCCAGCCCGGCGCCGGCCGCGGCGAAGCCGGCGACCAGCGCCGCCGGAGCGCCGAGGCGCGCGGCGGCGCGTCCGGCGACCGGCGTGGTGGCGATGGCCGGCGCGAAGACGAGGTAGACGAAGCCGAGCCCCATCATCGACACGCCGAACGGCGCGCGCACGAGCGTGAAGTTGACGTAGGTGAACGTGCCGATGAACGCGAACAGGATCAGGAAGCCGATCGCGAAGGTGGCGCGCAGTTCCGGATTCCGCAGATGCGCCAGCCACGCCGCGCCCGCGGCGGCGCCGCTGGCGGCGCCCCGCGGCATCGGCGGCGCGCGGTCGATCGTGAAGTGGACGAGGACCGCGCCCAGCAGGTTGAGCGCGGCGAACACGTGGAAGTTCGCGGCCAGGCCGAAATGGTCGGCCAGCCCCGCGGCGAACAGCCGGCCGAACAGGTTGCTGGCGACGTTGCCGGTGATGTAGGCGGCGAAGGCGCCGGCCGTGTCGCGCGCGTCGCCGTGCTCGCCGAGATGGGACAGCGTGAGCGTGAAAGCGGCGGCCATGCACAGGCCCTGCCAGACGCGCAGCGCCGCGAAGGTGGCGATATCGGGCGCGACCGACAGCAGGCTGGTGGGGACCGCGAGGACCACCAGGCTGACCAGGATGCCGCGGCGGCGGTCGATCCGCGCGCCGGCCAGCGCGACGCCGAGGCCGGCCACGGCCATGCCCAGGGTGCAGGCGTTGACGGCCAGGCCCATCGCGCCCGGCGAGACGCCGTAGACGCGCGCCAGCGACGGCAGCAGCGCCTGCGTGGCGAAAAGATCGACGACGGTCAGGAACGCCGTCAGGCCGATGACGAAGGCGCGCGCGACGCCGCGCGCGGAGGCGGCCGCGACCGTCGACATGCTCGACTCCGTTTCAAGGACGCGCGCGGCGCCGGTGGAGCGTCGGCGTCGCGGCCGGCGGTCCGGCGCGACGCGGTCCGGCTCACATGTGCTTGTCGTGCGGGTCGGCGAGCAGATCGGCCGACAGCAGCACGGCGGGCTTGGCCCCCATGTTGCGCCACCAATGCGCGGTGCCCTTCAGCTCCGGCGTCGACTCGCCCGCCTTGTGCAGGATGCCGACGGCGCAGTTGCTGGCGTACTCCACGATCTCGCCCTCGACGACGTAAATGATCGCCGGACGGTCGCCATGGCTGTGCCAAGGCACGATGCCGCCGGGCTGCACGACGAGGCGGCGCAGGCGGAACATGCGGCCGTCGGCCTTCACGTTGGTCTCCTTGGCGAGGTCGATCGACGTCAGCACCGTGTCGGTGACGCCCTTGGCGGCGTGCGCGACCGGCTTGGTGACGTCGACGCCGCGCTTGTCGGCCGGGCACTGCCCGGCGTTGGCGGCGCCCGAGAGCGCGAACAGGCCGACGGCGATCCCGGCGGCCGACGCGAAGGCGCCGCGCGCCCGGCGCGGATGGACGGTGGTGTTGGTCATGGCGAGGTCTCCAGCGAGGTCGATGTCCCCGGACCGGATCATCCGGGCCGTGGATCGCATCGTCGGAGATCGGCGCCGCGGGCTGAAATGCCGGTTCGCTGTCGATTCGATACGCGGCGCGTCGCCGCCGGCGTCAGACCACCAGCAGTCCGCGGCGCGCGGCGACGCCGATCGTGGCGATGGCGCCGCTGTTGAACGCCAGATGGTCGGCCTCGATGCCGTCGCTGAAGATGACGCCGTTCTCCGGCATCAGCGACTCGATGCGCAGCGGGCCCGACTCCTCGACGCGCCCGTAGACCAGCGTGGCGCCGGAGCTGCGGCTGGGGAACGGCTCGCGCACGCAGAAGCGCAGCTCGCGCGCCTCCCACGCGAAGCGGCAGTCATCGGGCCCGCCGGCCGCCGCGCCGGTGAGCGCCGCGCCCATGCCGGCCCATTGGGCGTGGAGGCTGCGCAGCCAGCCGGTCGAACCCAGCCCGGTCGAGACGATCACGCCGCTGGAGGACTGGCGCTCCTCGCCGCCGGCCGCGCGCAGCACGTAGCGCGCCGAGGTGTGGCTGCGCGGTCCGATGAACAGGTCGTTGACGGCGTGCAGCTCCTGGCCGTCGTTGAGCGCCGCGCGCGCCATCGCGATCTCGCGCAGAGGCCGGCGCGCGGCGAGATGGTCGCGCGCGGCGGCGGCGACGTCGGCGGCCGTGAACGGCAGCAGAACGCCGTCCCAGCGCGCAGGGTCCGGATTGACGCCGAGCACCGCCTGCCCGTCGAGGTATTTCAGGACGTTGGCGACCAGCCCGTCCTGGCCGACCGCGACCACCACGTCGTCCGGACCGAACAGGTAGCTGGGCACGTGGGCGCGCGCCAGCCGGTGGACCCGTCCCAGCTCCCGCAGCGCCGTCTCGGCGCGGACCAGCGCCGCGTGGTAGCGGTCGTGCTCGTCGAGGTAGTCGCCGAAGGCGCCGCCCCGGCTCTCGACGTGGAACTTCGCCTGGCCTCGGGTGTTGTGGCGGACCAGCAGCTCCTCGAGCCGCGTCGGCCGGGTGACGACGACCAGCCGCCGCTCGGTCAGCGGAGGCACGGCGCTCAGCCCTTGCCGCGCTTCATGACCTCGCGCAGCAGGTCGGGCGAGATGTTGAGCTCGCCGATGCGCGTGGCGTTGTCGGCCAGACCGCGGAAGGCCAGCGCGATGAGCTGGTCGGGCTGCATGCCGGTCGTGGCCAGCGCCTGCACCGTGGCCGGATCGACGCCGGCGAACGCCTTCATCGCCGCCGCCAGCCCGTAGGCCTTGGCGTCGGCGTCGACGCGGGCGTTCTCGCTCGCCAGCGCCATCAGCGCCTTGTTGCGCTCCTCCAGCGCGATGCGTCCCTCCATCGCCTCGCGCTCGATCTGCTGCTGGCGGGCGCGCACCGAGCGCTCGGCGTCCATCTGCGCCTCGCGCACCTGGCGGCGCTTGTTCTCGACGGCGATCTCGGTGCTGAGCTCGTTCTCCTTGATGACGCGCTCCTGCTCGACGGCGGCGTTGCGGCGCGCGTACGTGGCGTCGTCGGCGCGCCGCAGCAGCGCCTCGCGCGCCTCCGCCTCGAGCGCGCGCGCCGTCTCCGGCTTCGGCCGCACCGCGATCACCGACAGGCCGAGGACCTCGAGACCGAGCGCCGCGACCACCGGGCTGGCCGCCAGCGTCTCGGCGACGCGGCGTCCCAGCCCGTCGCCGGCGCCGAGCGCTTCCTTGAGCGGCAGCGCCTGGATCTGCGTGCGCATCAGCACGAGCACCTGGTCGAGCACGCGCTGGGAGAGCTTGCGCGGATCCTCCGAGGCGTACTGGCCCCGCGCGTCGAGCGAGAAGTTCATCATCTCGGCCAGCCGCCGCGGATCGGCCACGCGGTAGGACACCTGGCCCTGGACGGAGACCTCCTGGAAGTCCGACGTCGTCTCGGTGAACATGAACGGATCGTCGGCGCTGGCGGTCGGGACCAGGGCGATGCCGCTGGTCGGCGCGTAGTAGTAGAACGACAGCCCGGCGCCCTCGCGCACCACCTTGCCGCCCTTGAAATGCAGCACGTGCTGCGTGGGATCGGCCTTGAGGAAGCGGATTCCGAACATCTGGCACTCCGGGATCGAGGCGGGGAGCGGGACGGTTGGCGCGGACGCCCGCTCTGCTATAACCCGGCCCGCCGCCGCCCTCCACCGGCGCGGCGCGCGGAGGTCCAAACCCCGCGCCCCTCGACCGTCTCCGGGAGTCCACATCCATGCCCGACGCCGCCACCCCCGCCGCCGAGAATCCGCACATCGCGCCCTACGCCGCGCGCGGATTGAAGGGCCGGATCTTCTCGGGCGTCCAGCCCACCGGCAACCTGCACCTCGGCAACTACCTCGGCGCCATCCGCAACTTCGTCAGCCTGCAGAACGACTACGACTGCATCTACTGCGTGGTCGACCTGCACGCCATCACCGTGCCGCAGGATCCGAGGCAGCTCGCCAACCAGACGCGCGAGATCGCCGCCGCGTTCCTGGCAGCCGGCCTCGACGGCGCGCGCAACATCGTCTTCAACCAGTCGATGGTGCCGGCGCACGCCCAGCTCGCCTGGGTGTTCAACTGCGTCGCGCGGCTGGGCTGGCTGAACCGCATGACGCAGTTCAAGGAGAAGGCCGGGAAGGATCGCGAGAACGTCTCGACCGGGCTGTACGCCTACCCGAACCTGATGGCGGCCGACATCCTCGCCTACAAGGCCACGCACGTGCCGGTGGGCGAGGACCAGAAGCAGCACCTCGAGCTGACGCGCGACATCGCCATCAAGTTCAACAACGATTTCGGCGCGCCCGGCTTCTTCCCGATCACGGAGCCGCTGATCTTCGGCGCCGCCACGCGCGTCATGAGCCTGCGCGACGGCACCAAGAAGATGAGCAAGTCCGACCCGTCGGACTACAGCCGCATCAACCTGACCGACGACTCCGACGCCATCGCCCAGAAGATCCGCAAGGCCAAGACCGATCCCCTGCCGATGCCGGAGACCGCCGCCGAGGCCGACAAGCGGCCGGAGGCCGACAACCTGCTGGGCATCTACGCCGCGCTCGACGGGCGCGAGCGCGACGCGGTGCTGGCGGAGTTCGCCGGCCGGCAGTTCTCGGCGTTCAAGACGGCGCTGACCGAGCTCGCGGTCGCCAAGCTGGGGCCGATCGGCGCGGAGATGCAGCGGCTGATGAAGGATCCCGGCCACGTCGACTCCGTGCTGCGCGCCGGCGCGGGCAAGGCCGATGCGCTGGCGCGGCCGATCCTCGACGAGGTCTACCGCATCGTCGGTTTCCTCAAGCCGTGACGCGGGAGGCCGGCGTGATCGGGTTCGTCGACAAGCGCGGCGTGGAGTCGAAGCGGCCGTTCAGCGGCGCGACGATCGCCAACGGCTTCGTGTTCGTGTCGGGCCGCACGGCACCGCACGACCCCGGCAACGGCGTGCATCGCGGGGCCACGCCGCAGGAGGAGGTGCGCAACGCGCTGGCGGTGGTGGCCGGCGTGCTCGCGGAGGCCGGCTCCTCGCTCGAGGCGGTGGTCCAGATGACCATGCTGATCACCGATCCGGCCGATTACGATTCCTGCAACGAGGAGTACGTGCGGCACTTCCCCGGTGGCCTGCCCGCGCGTCACACCGTCCGCTTCGGCGTGCCGACCGAGGCGCGCGTCGGCTTCGCCTGCGTGGCGCTCCAGGCGCGCAAGGAGCCCTGAGGCCGGCGGCGCCGGTCAGCGGCGCGCCACGCACCACCACAGCGCGACGCCGAGCGACGCCGCGCAGGCGCCGTAGAGCGTCCCGGTCGGCACGGCGGCGAACAGGGCGCCGGCCACCATCGGTCCGACGGCGGCGCCGAAATCGCGCCACGTCGAGTACCTGGCCTGGCTCGACATGGTGCCGCCGCTGGGGCGTTCCGCGATCATCACGGGCAGCAGCGTGTTGTAGATGCCGCGCGTGACCACGACCAGCGCCGCGCCGGGCAGGCTGTGGCCGAGCGCGATGGCGATCAGTCCGCCGACCAGCGCGATCCCGGTGATGATCGCCAGCGGCCGCGCGCCGTAGCGGTCGGCGAGCGCGCCGCCGATCGGCGCGGTCACGACCTCCATCGCCCAGCGCGTCGCCAGCAGCGCGCCGGCCACCACCACGGGCGCGAAGGGCAGCGGCGCGTCCTTGAACAGCAACGACAACGTCACGAGGAAGATGCCGTCGACCACGACGCCGAGCGAGAAACCCCAGATCTCGAGGCGGCCGGGCAGCGGCAGGCGGAATCCGTCGCGCTTCGGCTCGTCCATCCGCAGCGTCGGCAGGCGCCACGACACCACCATGGCGGCGGCGCCGAACGCGGCCATCACGAGGAAGACGTCGCGCGGCCCCAGCGGCGCCACCAGCAGCGCGCCGCCAACCAGCGCGCCGCCCTGGAACAGGCCGATCGCCGCGCGGCCCGCACCGAGGCGTTTGCCCGCGTTGGCGCGGTCGCTGACGGCGTAGGCCAGAAGCGACAGGTTGAGCGCCGCGAAGGACAGGCCCCACAGCACGCGCGCCGCCATCAGGAACTCCTCGCGCGGCGCGACCACGTAGCCCAGCGTCGAGAGCGTCGCCGTCGCGGCGGCCGCGATCATCAGCCGGCGCGGCCCGACCCGCTCGCCGAACGCCGCGACCACCGAGTTGGCGACCAGCCGCACCCAGCGGTTCAGCGACAGCAACACCCCGACCACGAACAGGCTGACGCCGAACTCGGCGGCGTAGAGCGGCAGCACGGCGTAGAGCAGCGTGTCGCCCATCATCGCCATCGACAGCACCAGCGACGGAGCGATGACGCCGACAGGCGGGGCGCGGTGTGGCGCGGAGGCGGCTGTCATCGTTCCGTCATGTTCGCCCACGCGGGCGCGGTTGTCGATCCGCGCCGGGCGCGGCCGCCGTCGGGGACGACAAGCGGACGGGCGGCGTCAGCCCCTCGCCTTGCCGCCGCACCCCGAGCCGGCGATGGCCAGCGCCGGCGCCGCCGCCGGTTTGATCGACGCCGCGGCCGGACCGCAGCAGGCGCCCGCCGCCGCGACCCTTTCCGACATGGGCGCGATCGCCGGCGCCGATGGACCGCAACAGCCCGTCGCCACCGGCGTGCCGACCGCAGGCCTCGTAGCGCCCGTCGCGGGCGTAGAGCTGCACACGCCGGTCGCCGGCAGGTCGAGTTCGACGCGGTCGGCCGCGATCCAGTCGCCGGCCAGGGCCGCCGCAACCGAGCGCGCCTGTTCGTAGCCGGTAGCCAGCAGGAAGGTCGGCGCGCGGCCGTAGCTCTTCACGCCGACGGTGAAGAACCCCGTCTCGGGATGCGCCAGCTGGCGCGCGCCGTGCGGCCGCACGGTGCCGCAGCTGTGGATGTTGGGATCGATCAGCGGCCCCAGCGCCTCGACGCACTCCAGCGCCGGGTCGAGGCGCAGGCGCAGCTCGCGGGTGATCTCGAGGTCCGGCCGCTGCCCGGTCGCGACGACGATCTCGTCTACTCCCGGAATGACGACGCCGTCCGCACCGACGACGTCGACCCGGTTCGAGGCGCGGCGCAACTCGGCCACGCGGAAGCCGGTCCGGAGCGTCACCGCGCCGCTTTCGACCAACGCGCGCAAGCCCGTGCCCAGCGCGCCGCGCGCGGCCAGCGCGTCGGCGTCGCCGCCACCGTAGAGCCGCGCCAGGTCGCCCTCGGCGCGGACCGCCCACACGATCTCGGTTCCCGGCGCCTCGCGCGCCAGCGCGGCGAGGTCGAGCAACGCGTTGGCGGCGGAATGACCGGCGCCGACCACGAGGACGCGACGGCCGGCGTAGCGCGCGCGTTCACGCCCCAGCACGTCGGGAATGCCGTAGCGCACGCGGTCGGCGGCCGCAGTCTCTCCGAGCGCGGGCACGCCGCCGGCGCCCATCGGGTTGGGGTGGCTCCACGTGCCCGAGGCGTCGACCACCGCCCGCGCCTGGATGTCGATCCCGGCGCCATCGGCGCGCGCGACGCGCAGCGTGAACGGCGCGGCGTCGCGTCCGGCGGTCTTGACCTTGTCGATGGCGTGTCGCGACACCGACACCACGCGATGGCCGAGCCGGAGGGCCGCGGCGATCTCCGGCGTGGCGGCCAGCGGCGCCAGGTAGCGGTCGCGCAGGTCGCCGCCCGTGGGTAGCGCCTCCGGGTCGGGCATCGTCCAGCCGCGGCGCTCCAGCAGCGCCCGGGCGGCGGCGTCGACGTTGTAGCGCCACGGCGAGAACAGCCGGACATGGGCGAAGTCGCCGATATGCGCGGCGACGCCGTCCGACGCCTCCAGCACCACGACCCGCTGACCGCGCGCCACCAGATGCGCCGCCATCGCCAGTCCGACGGGTCCCGCGCCGATCACCGCCACCGGCAGCGTCGTATCGGCCACCACCATCGATCCATCCATGTCGTTCTCCATCGTCCTTCGAATCCGGCCGGAGCCGGTGGTCACGCCGCGCGACGCCGCGGCGGCGGGTTGGCGCGCGCCGGCGCCGCGTCGAACGCCGCGAGCCAGGCGCCGGCCAGGCGGAAGCGTTCCGGCCGCAGCTTCCAATGGACCCAGCGGCCGCGCTTCTCGCCGCTGACCAGCCCGGCCAGCGCGAGGCACTTCATGTGGTGGCTGACGGTCGCCTGCGAGAGGTCGAGCGGCGCCTCCAGATCGCAGCCGCACACGCTGCCGTCGGTGTCGCAGCACGACGCCGGCGGCCGGCGCAGGATCTCGACGATCCGGCGGCGCACTGGATCGGCCAGCGCCCGGAACACCAGGTCGACGGCCTCGGCTTCGGAATGGTCCATCGATCATCCTCGATACATCGATAATTCTCGATATATCGATTCGCATCGATATGTCAACCGGGACATGCGATGGCTTTGTGGGACCGGGGGCCGGCGCTACCGTCGCTGGCGCCGCGGCGACCCGGCCGCCGACACGCTTGGAGAACGACGATGATCGACCTCTACTACTGGACCACGCCGAACGGCCACAAGGTCACGATGCTCCTCGAGGAGACGGGGACGCCCTACAAGGTGATCCCCGTCAACATCGGCAAAGGCGAGCAGTTCCAGCCCGACTTCCTGAGGGTCGCGCCGAACAACCGCATCCCGGCGATGGTCGACCACGAGCCCAAGGGCGGCGGCGCGCCGGTGTCGCTGTTCGAATCGGGCGCGATGCTGCTGTACCTCGCCGAGAAGCTGGGCAGGTTCATCCCCTCCGACGTCCACGGCCGGGCCGATGTCCTGCAGTGGTTGTTCTGGCAGATGGGCGGGCTGGGGCCGATGGCCGGCCAGAACCACCATTTCAACGCCTACGCGCCGGAGAAGATCCCCTACGCCATCGACCGCTACGTCAACGAGACAAACCGGCTCTATGGCGTGCTCAACAAGCGCCTCGCCGACCGGCCGTTCGTCGCCGGCGAGTACTCCATCGCCGACATGGCGAGCTATCCGTGGATCGTGCCACACGAGCGGCAAGGCCAGAAGCTCGGGGATTTCCCGCATCTCAAGCGCTGGTTCGAGGCGATCAAGGCGCGGCCGGCGACGCAGCGCGCCTACGCGCTGACGGCCAGGTACAACCCCAACGCCGGCGGGGTCCGCACCGAGGAGGAACGCCGCATCCTGTTCGGCCAGACCGCGGCCGTGGTCCGTTGAGGCGGCGGCGCGGCGCTCAGCGCGGCGCGGCGCTCAGCGCGCCGCGCCGCAGCGCCGCAGCTCAGCGATCTCGGCGGCGTCGAAGCCGGCGTCGCGCAGCACGGCGTCGGTGTCGGCGCCCAGCGCCGGCGCCGGGCCGGCCGGCACCTGCGGCGCCATGGCGGCGCGGATCGGATTGGGGATGGTGCGCGGCAGATCGGCGCGCCCGGTCTCGACCACGACGCCGCTGGCCGCGAGCTGCGGATCGTCGGGCAGGTCCTGCAGGCGCGCGAAAGTGCCGAAAGTGATGTCCGCCGCGGTCAGGGCGCGGCGCCAGTCGTCGAGATCGCGCGCCGCGAAGGCCGCGTCGAGCAAGGCCATCAGCTCGCGTGGATGGGCGGCGCGCGCGGCCTTGGTCGCGAAGCGCGGATCGCCTTCCAGCGCCGGCAGGCCGACCGCGCGGCACAGCGGCCCCCACAGCTTGTCCTCGCGCACGATCACCAACGACAGCCAACGGCCGTCTCGCGCCTGGTAGACGTTGGCCAGCGCGTTGCGCGCGAATTCCCGGCCGCGGCGCGGCTCGGGGTAGGCGCCGAGCAACGCCGCCTGCGCCAGTAGACCGTTGGACCACACGCCGTTGTGCAGCAGGCTGGTCGCGACCTCGCCGCCGACGCCGGACCGTTCGCGCGCGTACAGCGCCATCATGATGGCGCCGAACAGGGTCATGGCCGAGGGATGGTCGCCCTGCGCCGGCAGCGTCAGGCTCGGCGGCAGATCGGCGCGGCGCATCGTCTCGACGATGCCGGAGCGCGCGAAATAGGTCGTGACGTCGTAGCCCGGCCGGTCGCGGTCCGGTCCCTCCTCGCCGTAGCCGCTGAGCGAGGCGTAGACCAGCCGAGCGTTGAGCGGAGCCACGTCGGCGTAGCGCAGCCGCAGGCGCTCGCGCGCCGGCGGCGGATAGTTGGTGATCAGCACGTCGGCGCTGGCGATCAACCGGTCGAGCGCGGCGCGTCCGGCGGGATTCTTCAGGTCGAGCGCGATCGAGCGCTTGTTGCGCGAATCCAGCTCCCAGCAATAGTTCACGTCGCTGACCGGCATGCCGGTGCCGGTCGACATCAAACGGTGCGGGTCGCCGTCCGGCGGCTCGACCTTGACGACGTCGGCGCCGAAATCGCCCAGCACCGTGGCGGTCGCCGGCGCGGCGATGAACGAGGCGATGTCGAGGACGCGCAGGCCGGCGAGCAGCGGCGTGGCGCCGGCGGCGGGCGCGGTCACGCGGCGGCGCCGTCGCGGCGCAGCGCCGCGATCTCGTCGTCGTCGTAGCCGGCGAAGCGCAGGATCTCGTCGGTGTGCTGGCCGACGGATGGCGGCGCGCCGGCGAGTCGCGGCTCGGCGAAACCCAGGCGGACGGGGTTGTTCACCGTCGCCGGAATCTCGGGGTTGGTGGTCGGCGCGACGATGCCGGCGTGACGCGCCTGCGGGTCCTCGACGATGTCGATGACCCGGCCGATCACCTCGCACGGCACGTTCACCGCGCCCAGCGCGCGCTCCCAATGCGGCCAGTCCCGCGTCGCGAACACCGCCTCGAACGCGGCCAGCAGCGCGGCCGTGTTGGCGCGGCGCGCGTCCCTGACCGCGAAGCGCGGGTCGGTCTCGAACTCGGGCCGGCCCAGCGCCTTGCACAGATTGCTCCAGTGCTTGTCCTCGGGATTGGCCGCCAGCAGGAACCAGCGGCCGTCGCCGGCGCGGTATTGCTGCACCATCACCGACCGGGCCTTCTCACGCGGCGGACGCGGCGGCTGGATGGCGCCGAGCAGCGCGGCCTGCGCCAGGGTGCCGTTGGACCACACGCCGTTGGCGTAGAGCGAGGTGCCGACCGCGCCGCCCTTCCCGGTGCGCTCGCGGCGGTAGAGCGCGATCATCACGGCGGCCACCAGCGTCATCGCCGTGCAGCGGTCGCCCTGGGCCGGGAGCGAGAAGCCCGGCGGCGCGTCCTCGTAGCGCAGCGCGTCGAGGATGCCGGAGCGCGCGAAGAAGGCGGTGACGTCGAAGCCCGGCCGGTCGCGGTCGGGGCCGGACTCGCCGTAGCCGGTCAGCGCGCAGTGGATCAGCCGCGGATTGACCGGCTCGACGTCGGCCCAGTCCAGCCGCAGCCGCGCGCGCACGCGCGGCGGAAAATTCGTGATCAGCACGTCGGCCTTGGCGATCAACCGGTCGAGCGCGGCGCGGCCCGCCGGGGCCTTGAGGTCGAGCGCCACCGACCGCTTGTTGCGCGCGTCGAGCTGCCACGTGAAGTTGACCGGCGCGCGCGGATAGCCGGGATTCAGCCAGCTCGCGCGGTGCGGATCGCCGGCGCCCGGCGGTTCGACCTTGATGACGTCGGCGCCGAAATCGCCCAGCGCCACGGCGGCGGCCGGCGCGGCGATGAAGCTGCTGACGTCGAGCACGGTCAGGCCGGCCAGCGGCAGGTCCTCGGTCGGCGGCGCGGCGTCGGACATGGTCGTTCCCTTGCGGCTCGCGCGGCCCGGATGGCGTCAGATGACCGCGCGGCTGGCGCGCAGCGCGGCGATGTCGGCGTCGGCGAGACCGGCTTCGCGCAGCAGCTCGTCGGTGTGCTGGCCCAGCGCCGGCCCCGGTCCGGCGGTGCGCGGCGTCGCGAAATCAAGGCGCATCGGATTGGCGATCGTGCGCGGCATCTCGGGATTGTCGGCCGGCACGATGGCGCCGCTGTGGACGGCCTGCTCGTCGTCGGGGATGTCCTGCGGCCGGCTGATGACGCCGAAGGTGATGTCGTGCGCCGCCAGCGTGTCGCGCCAGTAGGCGTAATCGCGGCGCTCGAACGCCTCCGACAGCATCGCGGCGAGTTCCGGCGTCCGCGAGCGGCGGGCGTCGCGCGTGGCGAAGCGCGGATCGTGCTCCAGCTCCGGCATCTCCAGCGCCTTGCAGAACGGCGGCCACAGCTTCTCCTCGCGCACGATCGTGAGCTGCAGCCAGCGGTCGTCCTTCGTGCGGTAGAGGTTGCCCAGCGCGCTGCGCGGCCGGTCGCGCGGCGGCCGCGGCGCGAGGAACGCGCCGACCAGCGCCGCCTGCGCCACGATCCCGCACGACCACAGGCCGTTGCCGAGCAACGACGTGCCGACCCAGCTGCCCTCGCCCGTCTTCATGCGGTGGATGACCGCCATCAGGATGGACGACACCAGACCCATGGCCGTGGCCCGGTCGCCCTGGGCCGGCACCGCCGTGCCCGGCGGACCGCCCTCGTAGCGCTGCGCGTCGAACAGGCCGGAGCGCGCGAAATACGCCGTCGCGTCGAAACCGGGCCGGTCGCGGTCGGGCCCGGTTTCGCCGTAGCCCGTGAGCGACGCGTAGATCATGCGCGGGTTGACGGCTTTGACATCCTCGTAGCGCAGGCGCAGGCGGTCGCGCACCGGCGGCGGGAAGTTGATGATCAGGATGTCGGATCTCTCGATCAGCCGGTCGAGCGCCGCGCGCGCGGCGGGTTGTTTGAGATCAAGCGAGATCGAGCGTTTGTTGCGGCTGTCGAGGTGCCAAGCGTAATTGACCGGGCTCTTCGGATAGCTCGGCGAATCGCGCACCATCAGACGGTTGGGGTCGCCCTCCGGCGCCTCGACCTTGATCACGTCGGCGCCCCAGTCGGCCAGCACCGCGGCGGCCGCCGGGGCGGCGATGAAGCTGCTGATGTCGAGCACGCGCATTCCGCTGAGCGGCAGTGCCTCGTCGGCCACGATTCCTCCGGCGCTTCTTGTTTCGGCCGGGAGCATCGCGGAGCGGCCGCCCCACGGTCAACCTTGACCGGCGCAACGCGGCCGTGCGCGCCTCACCCCAGATCGGGCGGCGGGTAGTAGGGCTTGTCGCCCAGCGCCTTGACCCTCGCCCAGAACTCCGGACCGGACGCCTTGCCGACGGCGTCGAGATCGGCGGCCTGGCGCCAGATGTTCCACGATTCCGGGTGCAGGCGGCTGGCCTCCGACAGATGCCGGTCGCCCTCCTCCGCACGCCCGTTCCGGCGCAGCCAGGTGCCGAGCCGGAACAGCGCGTGCGCGCGCGCGATATCGTCGGTGACCGGAGGCAGGTGGTCCCGCGCCGCCGGCGCGGCGAGCGCGTGGCGGCCGGTCAGAACCCACTGCCGCACCGCCTCGAGATAGGCCTCGCGCGCCGCGCTGCGGGCGGCCTGGTCCTCCGGCGTCATCGTCCTGGTGGCAAGATCCATGCGGCGGAAATGGTCGGTCGACCCCGCCGTCTCCGCCGGCCGCACGACGCGGCCCGTCTCGTCGATCCACACCGCCTGCGGCACGTTGGTCATGCCGTAAAGGTCCGCGACGCGGTGGTCGGGGTCGACGAGGCACCAGTAGTCCGGCTTCGCGGCCTCGATCCACTGACGCGCGTGCTCGGCGCCGCGGGTCTCCTCGGCGACCGCCACGACCATGAAATTCCTATCCTTGAGACCGGCGAAGAGTGTCTGCCACACGGGCAAGTCGAACCTGCAGCCTCACCAACTGGCCCATGTGGTGAGGAACACCTTGCGGCCGCGCAGCTCCGACAGCGACCGCGGCGCGCCGTCGAGACCGGCCAGCGTGAAATCCGGCGCGGCGAGGCCCTCCAAGGACTCCCGCCGCGTCGCCGCGCCGGTGCCCAGCGACCAGACGTCGCCCGATTCGGCGCGGACCACGGGATGGCCGAGCCGGCGCCAGAACGCCGCGAGGTCGACGCGGCCGTCGCGCGTCTCGGCGGCGAGCAACGGCACGCACACGTCGCCGCGGCACATGCCCTCGGGCTTCAGCGTCCAGCCGAGCGCGCGCTCGGCGTCGGCGCCGCCGACCCACAACCCGTCGCGCGCCGCGACATCGTGCTCGCCCTGGTCCGTCAGAATCGTGGCCATGTCCCGCTCCCGCCCGCTTCGCACGGACCGGACCTTACGTCGGACGCGACGCCCGCGCACCGTCACATTCCGGCGAGCGCGCGCAACGCCCTCCAGTCCACAGGCAGGATCGAGATCACGCCCAGAAGCCCGAAGCCGCCCAGCGCCGCGCCCGAGACGCGGTTCAACCACAACAGGCCGCCGCCCTCGAACCAGACCCGCGCCATCCACGCGATCAGGCAGAGGCAGGCCCACCACGCCAGCGCGCCGGCGAAGACGCCGGCGATCAGCGCCGTCGCGGAGGTGGCGTCGCCGCCGACGTTGCTCAGCCCGCGGCCGGCGAACACCGCGCCGAACGCCATCACGGTGATCGGATTGAAGATCGTGATGAAGAAGCTGGAGCTGAGGTAGCGGGCGTAGGTGACGTAGGGATGCGCCGTGTCGGCGGCGACGGGATCGCCGATGTTGCGCGGGCGGTGGCGGAAGTAGGACCAGCCCAGCCAGACGAGGATCGCGCCGCCGACGCCCCGGATCCAGCTCTCGTAGCGCGAGATGAACTCGGCCACGAAGCTCAGGCCGAACGCCGCCACGCCGCCGAACACCGCGTCGCCGATCGCCGCGCCGACGCCCGTCACGTAGCCGGCGATGGTGCCGGCGGTGATCGTTCGCTGGATGCAGAGGATTCCCGCCGGCCCGATCGGCAGCGCGATCAGGAATCCGATGATCGAGCCTTCGATGACGAGGAACAGCGGGGCGATGTCGATCGGCGGCACGCGCGGCGCCTCAGACCGGGACGGCGTCGAAGCGGCGCGGCGGCGCCACCATCGCGTCCTGCGCCTCGACCAGCCGAAGCTCGCGGCCGCCCGCCGCCACCGTGGCGGCGAGCACGGCGAAGATCGCCGAGGCGGCGAACCCCAGCGCGGCGCCGGGGTCGCGCGTCTCCAGCCAGCGCGCCAGGAACAGCGCCGCGACCGCGTCGCCGGTGCCGTTGGGCGCGGGATCGAACGCCAGCAGCGGCGTGGCGACCGTCCACGCCGCCCGTTCCGTCACCGCCAGCATCTCGATCGTGTCCGCCGCGGCGGCGGCTCGGCGCAGGCTGGTGACCAGCGTGACGCGCGGATGGTGGCCGGCCGCGCCGACGCCCAGCAACGTGCGGGCGGCGTCGACGGCGTCGGCCAGGGTCGCGACCGTGCGGCCGGTCAGCAATTCCAGCTCGAAATGGTTCGGCGTGACGATGTCCGCCGCCGGAATGGCCACATCGCGGAAAAACTCGGCGATTCCGGGCCGCACGAAGACGCCGGATTCGACGTCGCCGATCACCGGGTCGCAGCACCACACCGCGGCGGGATTGGCGGCGCGCACCGCGCGGGCCGCGTCCATGGCGACGGCGCCCAGCGCCGCGTCCCCGAGGTAGCCGGTGAGCACGGCGTCGCAGCCGGGAAACACCCCGCGTTCGCGCACGCCCTCGACGACCTCGCGCACCTGGTCGGCGCCCGCGACGCGTCCGCGCCACGCGCCGTAGCCGGTGTGGTTGGAGAAATCGACCGTGTTGACCGCCCAGACCTCGTGGCCCAGTCGTTGCAACGGGAAAACGGCGGCACGGTTGCCGACATAGCCGTAGGCGACGTGGGACTGGATCGACAGGATTCGCATCGCCCGGACTGGTCGGCCATCGCGACGGTTGTCCCGCCGGTCGTTCGATATATAGTCCGCCGCGCTTTCGGGGGGGAGAGGATTTCCGACATGACCCAGACCGTCCGTCCGCGGCGCAGCGTCCTGTACATGCCGGGCGCCAACACCCGCGCGCTGGAGAAGGCGCGCACCCTGCCGGCCGACGCGCTGATCTTCGACCTCGAGGACGCCGTGGCGCCCGACGCCAAGGAGGCCGCCCGCGCCAACGTCGTGGCGGCGGCCGCGAGCAAATCCTACGGCAAGCGGGAGATCGTGATCCGCGCCAACGGCCTGACCACCCCGTGGGGTCGCGAGGACGTGCTCGCCGCCGCCACCTCGGGCGCCGACGCCGTGCTGGTGCCGAAGCTGGAGTGCGCCGCCGACGTCACCGCCGTCGTCGAGCTGCTCGACGAGGCCGGCGCGCCGCCGGACATGGCCGTATGGGGCATGATGGAGACGCCCAAGGGCTTCCTCCACGCCGAGGAGATCGTCTCGGCCTCGCCGCGGCTCGCCCTGATCGTGATGGGCACCAACGACCTGGTGAAGGACCTGCGCGCCCGCCACACGCCGATGCGCCTGCCGATGGTGACGGCGCTGGGCATCGGCATGCTGGCCGCCCGCGCCTACGGGATCGCCATCCTCGACGGCGTCTACAACGACATCCAGGATTCCGAGGGCTTCCGCGCGGTCTGCGTCCAGGGCGTCGAGATGGGTTTCGACGGCAAGACGCTGATCCATCCCAGCCAGGTCGAGCCGTGCAACGAGGCGTTCGCGCCGACGGCCGCCGAGCTGGCCATGGCCGGCAAGATCGTGACCGCCTTCGAGACCGCGCGCGCCGCCGGCAAGGGCGTCGTCACGGTCGACGGCCGCATGATCGAGAACCTGCACGTCGAGCAGGCGCAGCGCGCGCTGGCGCTGGCGGCGGCGATCGAGGAGCTCGCCGCCGGCTGACGGCGGTCGACGGGGCGCGGGCGATGACCAAGACCAACACCGGCAACTTCTTCGAGGATTTCCGGATCGGGCAGGAGTTGGCGCACGCCACGCCGCGCACGGTCACGACGGGCGACGTCTCGCTCTACACCGCGCTCTACGGCACGCGCTTCGCGATGCAGTCGTCGGACGAATTCGCGCGCGCCGCCGGCCTGGCGCGCGCGCCGGTCGACGATCTGCTGGTGTTCCACATCGTGTTCGGCAAGACGGTGCCGGACGTCTCGCTCAACGCCGTCGCCAATCTCGGCTACGCCGAGTGCCGTTTCCTCGCGCCGGTCCATCCCGGCGACACGCTGTCGACGCGCTCCACGGTGATCGGCCTGCGCGAGAACGCCAACCGCGAGAGCGGCGTGGTCTACGTGCGCTCGACCGGCCGCAACCAGGACGGCGCCGCCGTCCTCGACTACGTGCGCTGGGTGATGGTGCGCAAGCGCGACAAGGGGGCCGTCGTGGCGCCGCCGGACGTGCCGAAGCTGGCGCCCGCCGTCGCGGCGGCCGATCTCGCGCTGCCCGACGGTCTGGACCTGCGCGCCTACGACGCGGCGCTCGCGGGCGCGCCGCACCGCTGGGGCGACTACGCGGCCGGCGAGCGCATCGACCACGTCGACGGCATGACCATCGAGGAGGCCGAGCACATGATCGCCACGCGCCTCTACCAGAACACCGCCAAGGTGCATTTCGACCAGCTTCTGGCCGCGTCGACGCGCTTCGGCCGCCGGCTGATCTATGGCGGCCACGTGATCTCGATGGCGCGCGCGCTGTCGTTCAACGGTCTCGCCAACGCCTTCAAGATCGCCGCCATCAACGCCGGCAGCCACACCAATCCGACGCTCGCCGGCGACACGATCTACGCGTGGTCGGAGGTGAAGGAGAAGGCCGAGATCCCCGGCCGCGGCGACGTCGGCGCGTTGCGCCTGCGCACGCTCGCCGTCAAGAACGCGCCGGCCGCCGCCTTCCCCGACAAGGGCGCGGACGGCCGGACCGATCCGTCGGTGGTGCTCGATCTCGACTACTGGGCGCTGATGCCGCGCTGACCGCCGGTCAGCCGCCGGGCTCGACGCCGGCGCGCACCACCAGCCAGTCGACCACGGCGCGCACCGCCGGACGCCGGAGATGCGCCGGGGGCGCCACGATCCAGTAGCGCCATTCCGCCGTCCACTCCGCCTCGAACGGACGCACCAGCCGTCCGCGCGCCAGATGATCGCGCACCATCGGACCGCGGCCCAGCGCCACGCCCTGGCCGTCGATCGCCGCCGCGAGGATGACCATCGAATCGTCGAAGAACAGGCCGGCGCCGGCGTCGCGCTCCGCCAGCCCGGCGCGCGCGAACCACGCCGGCCAGCTCATCCACGGCTGGCGGGGAAAGGCGTCGACGTCGTGCAGCAAGGTGAAGCGCCGCAGATCGGCCATTGTGTGCGGCGGGCGCGGCCCGTGCGCCAGCGCGTGACTGCACACCGGGAACACGATCTCGCCCATCAGCGGCGCGCTCCACAGGTCGCGGTGCGGACCGGCGCCGAAGCGGATCGCGATGTCGACGTCCTCGCGCGCGAAATCGACGATATGGCGCTGCGCCTTGACGTGCAGGTCGATGGTCGGCAGCTCGGCGCGCAGATCGCGCAGCCGCGGCACCAGCCACGCCGCGGCGAGCGACGGCAGCAGGCTCACCGAGACGCGGCCGCGCCGGCGCCGGTCGCCGACGCCCTCGCTGGCCGAGGCCAACCGGTCGAAGCCCTCCGACAATCCCGGCAGCAGCGCCGCGCCCTCGGGCGTCAGCGTCACGCCCCGGGCGCGGCGGCGGAACAGCGGCGCGCCCAGCCGCAGCTCGAGCAGGCGCACCTGCTCGCTGACCGCCGATGGCGAGACGCCGAGCTCGTCGGCGGCCCGGGCGATGCCGCCGTGGCGGGCGGCGGCCTCGAAGGCGCGCAGCGCGTTGAGGGGTGGAAGGCGGCGTGGCATCTCACGAGCATAGGAATTTCCGGGCCTCGACGAAAGGAGTTCCTATTTGCAGCCGGATTTAAACTCGACGATTGTCTCGGCCGACCGACGAGCCCCGGAGAATCCGATGCTGACCCTCCACGACTACGCCGATTCCGGCAACGGCTACAAGGCGCGCCTGCTGCTGGCGCAGCTCGGAATCCGCTACGCGCTGGTCGAGGTCGACATCATGAAGGGCGAGACGCGCACGCCGGCGTTCCTCGCGCGCAACCCCAACGGCCGCATCCCGACCCTGGAGCTCGAGGACGGCGCCTGCCTCGCGGAGTCGAACGCGATCCTGTGGTATCTCGCGGAAGGCACGCCGTTCGTTCCCGCCGACCGGATCGGCCGCGCCCGCGCCCTGCAGTGGATGTTCTTCGAGCAGTACAGCCACGAGCCCTACGTCGCCACGCCGCGCTTCATCCTGCGCCACCTGCCGGCCGACCATCCGCGCCGCGCCGAGCTGCCGCAGCGTCAGAAGCAGGGCCGCGACGCGCTTGGCGTGATGGAGGCCTGGCTGGCGGCGAGTCCGTTCTTCGCCGGCGCCGGCTACTCGATCGCCGACATCGCGCTCTACGCCTACACCCACCGCGCCGACGAGGCGGGCATCGATCTCGCGCCGTTCCCGTCCGTGCGCGGCTGGCTGGCGCGCGTGGCGGCGCAGCCGGGCCACGTCGCCATGCTGACGCCGGCGCACGCGTGAGCGCGGCATAGCGTTGCGTTCCGCAACGGCCGCGGCGGACCGGTTGAACTCGGCGCCCGCGCGTGCGACACGCCGCGGCGCACCGACCTCGACGGAGAACGATCCATGCTGACGATCTACGGCGTCTATCGCTCGCGCGCCTCGCGCAACATCTGGCTGGCCGACGAGCTGGGCGTGCCGTTCCGCCACGTGCCGGTGATCCAGCACTACCGTCTGGCCGATCCCGGCGCAGTCGACGCGCCGCTCCACTCGAAGTCGCCGGCGTTCCTCAAGGTCAATCCCAACGGGCACATCCCGTCGATCGACGACGACGGGCTGGTGCTGCACGAATCACTGGCGATCAACCTTTACCTCGCGCGCAAGCACGGCGGCCCGCTGGCAGCGGCGACGGCGGCCGAGGACGGGCAGATGGCGATGTGGACGCTTTGGGCCGCGACGGAGGTCGAGCCGCAGGCGATCCTCATCGTCTACCACCGTGCCGCCAGGCCGCCGTCCGGCGAACCCGACCGGAAGATCGCCGACGCCGCCGTCGAGGCGTTGCGCGGGCCCTTCGCGGTGCTCGACCAGGCGCTGGCCGCGACCGGCTTCCTCGTCGGCGGCCGCTTCACGGTGGCCGACATCAATGTCGCGGAGGTCGTGCGCTACGCGTCGGCGGCGTCGGAGCTGTTCGACGCCGCGCCGCGGGTGAAGGCGTGGCTGGCGGCCTGCCAGGCGCGGCCGGCGTTCAAGGCGATGTGGGCCAAGCGCGACGCCGAGCCGGCGTAGATCGTCCGCGCGTTCGATACGACGTCGCGCCATCCGTTGCGCGACGAAACGCACTGGCGCGCACGATTCATTGACTTGACCGGACCGGCGGCTAAACTGCGGTTCATCGGCCGGACAGACGGCGGACGCCCGTCCGCACCGCGTCCGGCACCGTCGTTTTCCGGGGTATGGCATGAGTTCCGCGAACCGGCCCGTGAGCCGGCCCCTGTCGCCGCATCTGCAGGTCTACAAGATGCAGATGACGTCGGTGCTCTCGATCAGCCACCGAATCGCCGGCGTCGCGCTGTCGGCCGGTCTGGTCTGGCTCGTCGTCTGGATCTGCGCGGCGGCGTCGCGCGGCGGCTGGTACGAGCGCGTCGCGGCGATCAACGGCTCGATCATCGGCAAGATCTGCCTGTTCGGCTGGACGGTGTGCCTGTTCTACCACCTGTTCAACGGCATCCGGCACCTGTTCTGGGACGCCGGTCACGGCTTCGAGATCAAGGACGCCGAGCGCAGCGGCTGGCTGGTGCTCGCCGCCACGCTCGTGTGCTCGGTCGGGTGCTGGCTCGTCGCCGGGACGATGAGGTAGCGCCATGGCCGATCTCCGTCCCCCCGTCGCCCGCGTCCGCGGCCTCGGCTCCGCCAGGAGCGGCACGCACCACTGGTGGATGCAGCGCGTCACCGCCGTCGCGCTGGTCCTGCTGGTCGTCTGGCTCGCCGTCTCGCTGACGCTCCACGCGCCCGCCGGCCAGGCCGAGGCGCGCGCCTGGATAGCCTCGCCGGTCACCATGGTCATGCTGATCCTGACGGTGGCCGCCGGCCTGTGGCACGGCGCGCTCGGCCTGCGGGTCGTGATCGAGGACTACATCCACGCCGAGGGCGCGAAGATCGCGATGATCCTCGTGGTGAAATTCGCGGCGGCGCTGCTCGCCGTGGCGGCCGTGGTCGCCATCTTCAAGATCGCGTTCGGAGGCTGACGCCATGCCGCTCGACCAGGATTCCGGCAAGGGCAAGGGCGACGGCAAGCCGGGCGCCGTCAACATCGGCGGCCGCGCCTACGACGTGGTCGACCACGTCTACGACGTCGTCGTGGTCGGCGCCGGCGGCGCGGGTCTGCGCGCCACGTTCGGCATGGCCAACAAGGGCTTCAAGACGGCCTGCATCACCAAGGTGTTCCCGACCCGCAGCCACACGGTGGCGGCGCAGGGCGGCATCTCGGCGGCGCTCGGCAACATGGGCCAGGACGACTGGCGCTGGCACATGTACGACACCGTCAAGGGGTCGGACTGGCTCGGCGACCAGGACGCGATCGAGTACATGGTGCGCGAGGCGGTGCCCGCGATCATCGAGCTCGAGCACTACGGCGTGCCGTTCAGCCGCACGCCCGAGGGCAAGATCTACCAGCGGCCGTTCGGCGGCATGACGACGGAGTTCGGCAAGGGCATCGCGCAGCGCACCTGCGCCGCCGCCGACCGCACCGGCCACGCCATCCTGCACACGCTCTACCAGCAGTCGCTGCGCAACCACGCCGAGTTCTTCATCGAGTACTTCGCGCTCGACCTGATCATGGACGAGGGCGTCTGCCGCGGCGTCATGGCGTGGAACCTCGACGACGGCACGATCCACCGCTTCCGCGCCCACATGGTGGTGCTGGCGACCGGCGGCTACGGCCGCGCCTACCAGTCGGCGACGTCGGCGCACACCTGCACCGGCGACGGCAGCGCCATGGCGCTGCGCGCCGGCGTGCCGCTGCAGGACATGGAGTTCATCCAGTTCCATCCGACCGGCATCTACGGCGCCGGCTGCCTGATCACCGAGGGCGTGCGCGGCGAAGGCGGCATCCTGCGCAACGCCAGCGGCGAGCGCTTCATGGAACGCTACGCGCCGACCGCCAAGGACCTGGCGTCGCGCGACGTGGTCAGCCGCTCGATGACGCTGGAGGTGCGCGAGGGCCGCGGCGTCGGACCGAACAAGGACCACGTCCTGCTCGACATCACCCATCTCGATCCCAAGGTGATCCACGAGCGCCTGCCCGGCATCGCCGAGACGGCGCGCATCTTCGCCGGGGTCGACGTCACCAAGCAGCCGATCCCGGTGCAGCCGACGGTGCACTACAACATGGGCGGCATCCCGACCAACGTGCACTGCGAGGTCGTCACCAAGCGCGGCGACGATCCCGACGTGCCGGTGCCCGGCCTGATGGCGATCGGCGAGGCGGCCTGCGTGTCGGTGCACGGCGCCAACCGCCTGGGCTCGAACTCGCTGCTCGACCTCGTGGTCTTCGGCCGCGCCGCCGCCAACCGCGTCGAGAAGACGATGACGCCGGGCGCCGCGCACAAGACGCTGCCGGCCGACGCCGGCCACGAGGCGATCGCGCGGCTCGACCGGCTGCGCCACGCCAAGGGCGGCACCGCCACCGCCGAGCTGCGCGCCAGCATGCAGCGCGCCATGCAGAACGACTGCGCCGTGTTCCGCACGCAGCAGACGATGGAGGAGGGCTGCGTCAAGATCGACGCGGTCTACGGCGGCCGCGACGACATCCGCGTCAAGGACCGCTCGATGATCTGGAACTCCGACCTGGTCGAGACGCTGGAGTTCGAGAACCTGCTGGGCCAGGCCCAGGCGACGATCCGCTCGGCGGTGAACCGCAAGGAGAGCCGGGGCGCGCACGCGCGCGAGGACTACGCCGAGCGCGACGACGTCAACTGGCTCAAGCACTCCATCATCTGGGTGGACGAGAAGGGCGGCACGAGGATCGACTACCGGCCGGTCAAGCTGCAGCCCATGACCAACGAGGTCCAGTCGTTCCCGCCCAAGGCGCGCGTGTACTGAGCGCCGCGAAGGCTCCGGAGTAAGTCTGATGGTCGAACTCGTCCTGCCCGCCAACTCGAAGGTCCGCCCGGACGGCGACGTCTACAAGGCGCCCGCCGAGGCGAAGAACGTCAAGGCGTTCAAGGTCTACCGCTGGAGCCCGGACGACGACAAGAATCCGCGCGTCGACACCTACGAGGTCGACATGGACGCCTGCGGGCCGATGGTCCTGGACGCGCTGATCAAGATCAAGAACGAGATCGACAGCACGCTGACCTTCCGCCGCTCCTGCCGCGAGGGCGTGTGCGGCTCGTGCGCGATGAACATCGACGGCACAAACACGCTGGCCTGCACCAAGTTCATCGACGAGGTGAAGGGCGACGTCAGGATCAACCCGCTGCCGCACATGCCGGTGGTCAAGGACCTGGTGCCCGACCTGTCGGTCCCCTACGCGCAGCTCGCGTCGGTCGAGCCGTGGCTCAAGACGGACTCCCCGCCGCCGGAGCGCGAGCGGCTGCAGTCGCCGGAGGAGCGCGCCAGGCTCGACGGGCTGTGGGAATGCATCCTGTGCTTCTCGTGCACGACGAGCTGCCCCAGCTACTGGTGGAACGGCGACCGCTACCTCGGCCCGGCCGTGCTGCTGCAGGCCTACCGCTGGATCGTCGATTCGCGCGACGAGGCGATCGGCGAGCGGCTCGACCAGCTCGAGGATCCGTTCCGGCTGTACCGCTGCCACACGATCATGAACTGCACCAAGACCTGCCCCAAGGGTCTCAACCCGGCCAAGGCGATCGCCGACATCAAGCGCATGATGCTCCAGCGCGCGGGCTGACGCCCGCCGCGTAGCCCCGCATCCGTCGCGGCGCGCGGGTCCGGCCGAAACGGATACCACCAGCGCGATGCGGATCTGGGTCGTCACCAACGCCGAGCCGATGCCGACCGATCCCGGCGCGCCCCGGCTGCTGCGCAGCGGCGTGGTGGCGCGCATGATGGCGGCGCGTGGCCACGACGTCGTGTGGTGGAACGCCAACGTCGACCACACCGCCCGCCGCCGCCGATTCGAGCGCTCGACCCGGCTGGAGTTGGAGCCGCGGCTGGCGGCGTGGTGTCTCGACGGCCGCCTCTACGCGCGCAACGTCGGCCTCCAGCGCATCCTTTCGAACCGCGACGTCGCCGCCGAGTTCCGCCGCGTCGCCGCCGGCGAGGCGCCGCCGGACGCGATCCTCGTGTCCTATCCCCTGATCGAGCTGGTGCGCGACGCCGCCGCGGTCGGCCACGCGCGCGGCGCCGCCGTGGTCGCCGACATCCGCGACCTGTGGCCCGACGTCTGGGTCGAGTGGGCGCCGGCGCCGCTGCGGCCGCTGGCGCGCGTCGCCGCCGCGCCGTTCTACCGCCAGGCGGCCGCCGCGTTGCGCGCCGTAGACGCGGTGTTCGGCGCCAGCGATCCGTTGATCGACCGCGCGCTGGCGATCGCGGCGCGCCGCCGCGGGCCCGACGACACCGCCTATCCGATGGCCTATCCCGCGCCCGACTATCCGGCCGACGCGCTCGACGCGGCGCGCGGCCGCTGGGATCGCATGCTGGGTCCGCGCGACGGCCGACTCGTCTGCTGCTTCTTCGGCAACATCAGCGCGCGCGCCAACGTCGAGGTGGTCGCGCGCGCGGCGGCGGCGCTGCCGGCGGCGGCGCGCGGACGGATACTCTTCGTGCTCTGCGGCGCCGGACCCAGCGAGCCGGCGCTGCGCGCGATGACGGCGGCGCTGCCCAATGTCGTGACGCCGGGTTGGGTCGACGGCGCAGGGATCCATGCGCTGATGGAGCGCGCCGATGTCGGGCTGCTGCCCTACGCCAGCCGGCCGGACCTGTCGGCGACCCTGCCCAACAAGTTCGCCGAGTACCTCTCGGCCGGGCTGCCGGTGGTCGCCAGCCTCGGCGGCGTCGCCGGCGCGCTGATCGAGGAGACGGGCTGCGGCGAACGCTACGCCGAGTCCGACGCCGCCGATCTCGCGCGCGCGCTGGTCGCGCTGGGCGACGATCCGGAACGGCTCGCCGCGCGCCGGTCGGCCGCCCGCGCCGTGTTCGACGCGCGGCTGCGCGCCGAGACGGTGTACGGCCGCATGATCGACCATGTCGAACGCCTGGCGCGCGCCAGACGCGGCGGCGCGTAGGATCGGGCGATGATCGCTCCCGATTTCACCGACGTCACCGAGCTACCGGCCGCGCCGATCAGCCGGGCGCAACTTGAGCGTCTGGTGCAGCGCTACGTCTGGGCCGCCGGCCGGTGCGCCGGCAAGGACGTGCTCGACGTCGCCTGCGGCGCCGGCGCCGGCCTGGGCATGTTCCTTGCCCGCGCGCGCTCGGTCGTCGCGGGCGACATCGACGAGACGATCCTCTCCGTCGCGCGCGGCCATTACGGCGACCGCGTTCAGCTGCGACGCTGCGACGCGCAGGAGCTGCCGTTCGCCGACGCCTCGTTCGACGTGGTCGTGATGTTCGAGGCGCTCTACTACCTCGCCGCGCCTCAGCGCTTCGTCGCGGAATCGCGCCGCGTGCTGCGGCCCGGCGGCGAGGTCCTTCTGTGCACGGCGAACAAAAGCTTGCTCGGCTTCACGCCCAGCCCGCACAGCGTCGCCTACCACGACCCGCCGGAGCTGGCGGCGTTGTTCGCGGCGGCGGGATTCAACATGACCTTTCTAGGCGGCGCGCCCGTCGCTGAAGCCGGCCTGCGGCGTCGCGCGCTGGCGCCGGTCAAGGCCCTCGCCGGCAAGCTGGGGCTGATGCCCGGCACGATGGCCGGCAAGGAACGGTTGCGCCGTCTGGTGTTCGGCAAGCTCGCGCCGATGCCGGCGGAGCTGCGCGGCGACGAGGCGCCCTACGTCGCGCCGGTGCCGATCCCCGCCGACCGTCCCGACACGGCGTACCAGGTGCTGTACTGCGTGGCGACCCCCGTGGGATGACCCGCCGGCGGCGTCACTCCGCCGGGGCGACGGCCTTCAGCGCCTCGAGCTCGACGCGCACGCGCTCGAACACGTCGCTCCACTCGCCCGGGACGCTTTGCCGGAACAGCCGCAACGTCGGATACCACGGGCTGGTGTCGCGGCCGTGCATCCAGCGCCAGTCCGCCACGTTCGGCAGCAGCAGCCAGGTCGGCATGCCCATGCCGCCGGCGAGATGGGCGATCGGCGCGTCGACGGTGATCAGCAGATCGAGCTGCGCCAGCGCCGTGGCCGCCTCGGCGAAGTCGAAGATGCCGCGGCCGACGTCGTGCACCAGACCGTTGGCGCCGGCCTGCTGGATGTCCTTCTGCGCCGCGCCGCCCTGGAGGCTGAAGAAAAGCATCTCCGGATCGCCGGCCAGCCCGGCGAAGCGCGCGAACGGCGCCGAACGCTGGCGGTCCATCTGCTGGCCGGGCATCGCCGCCCAGTAGATGCCGATCCGCAGACGCGCCCGCGGCAGGCGGCCGAGCTTGACCCGCGGCTCGTCGGGCGCGCGCAGATAAGGCTCCTCGGCGGCGGCGGCCGGGACGTCGACGCCGCAGAGATGCGGCAACGACAGCAGCGAGGCGTGCAGGTCGAACTCAGGCAGCGGTTCGCCCTCGGCCACGACGGTGTCGACGTAGTCGAGCCGCAGCAGCAGCTCCTTGAGCAGCGCCTGGCACAGCACCAGCACAGTGGCGCCGCGCCGCTTCAGGTCGCGCGCGTAGCGCACGAACATCAAAGCGTCCGACAGGCCCTGCTCGGGATACAGCAGCACGCGGCGGCCGGCGATGTCGCCGCCGTCCCACGCCGGCTGGCGGAACTCCGGCGGCGGCACGTCGTCGAGGCGCTTGCGCCACTCGTAGTCGGCGAAGCCGCGCGCGAACTCGCCGCGCATCAGCCGCGCGACGGCGATCTCGACGCGGGCGCGGCCGTTCTCCGGCGCCAGCGCCAGCGCCCGCGTCAGGCAGCCCAGCGCCTCGTCGATGCGGCCGAGGTCGCGCAGGCAGAGGCCGAGGTTGAAGAAGCCCTCGGCGTAGTCCGGCCGCAGCGTGACGGCGCGGAAATGGTGGCGGACCGCCTCGTCGAGCTGGTTGGCGGCGCGCAGGGCGTTGCCGAGGTTGGACTGCAGCGCGGCGTTCTCGGCGTCGAGCGCCAGAGACACGCGGTGGTGCGACACGGCGGCGTCGAGCTTGCCGATCAGGCGCAGCGCGACGCCGAGGTTGTTGTGCAGCTCGGCGTGGTAGGGCCGCGCGGTCAGCAGGCGCAGGTAGCCGCCGATCGCCTCGTCGAGCCGCCCGGCGCGGTGCGCCGCCGCCGCCAGCCGCATCTGCTGGTGGAAGCTCTCGTCCTCGCTCTGGAACAACTGGCGCAGATCGCCGGCCGGCGCGCCCCGCGCGCCGTCGCCGCCATCGTCGCCGAATCCGGTCACGTCCCTCACCGCGCGTTCCGTTCCGCGGCGCCCGACGCGCGCCGCACCTCGGTCACATGCCGCGCCAGCTCGCCCCGCACGCGGTCGAAGAGCTCGTCCCAGTCGCCCGCCGCCCGCTGGCGGAACAGCCGCATCGACGGGTACCAGGGACAATCGTCGCGGTCCTGGAAGTAGATCCAGTACGTGTTGTAGTTGACGAGATCCCAGATCGGGGCGCCGAGCGAGCCCGCGAGATGGGCGACCGACGAATCGGTCATCAGCACCAGGTCGAGCTCGCGGATGATCGCGGCGGTGTCGGCGAAATCGTCGAACGCCGAGCCGAGGTCGACCACGAGCGGATGCGGCGCCTGCTGGCGGTACTCCTCGTAGGGCGGCCCCTTCTGGAGGCTGAAGAGCTGCACGCCGGGCACGCCGGCGAAGGTCAGGAACCGCTCGAGGCCGACGGCGCGCTTGGAGTTGCCGCGGAACGTCACGCTGCCCGACCACACGATGCCGACCTTGAAGCGGTCGCCGGCCAACGCCAGCCGCGGGCGCGCCTTGGCGCCGGCGCCGGCGGGGATCGTCAGCTTCGGCGGCGGCGGAATCTCGTCGATCGACTTCGTGTAGCGCCCGATCAGGCTCATGATCGGGATCGCCAGATCGTGCGGCGGCGGCGCCTCGCGCGCCGAGGACAGCTCGTCGTAGCCACCGACCTCGCCGACCAGGCGCATCAGATCGGGCTGGCAGCGCAGGACGACCTTGCCGTCGATCCCCTTCAGGCGCGGCAGGTAGCGCAGCGCGAACAGCGTGTCGCCGAAGCCCTGCTCGGAATAGACCATGAGCGTGCGGCCCTCGAGCGGCTCGCCGCGCCACACCGGCGCGCGCGTCGGCGGCTTGTAGTTGGCCAGCTCCTGCAGTTTCCAGCGCCAGTCGTAGTCGTCCCACGCCTCGCGCGTGAAGTGCCCCATGCGCAGCGAGGCGATGCCGCGGTCCCAGTGCGCGTCGGTGTGGTCCGGCTCGCTGGCGATGACGCGGTCGAACACCGCCTTGGCCTCGGCCGCCTTGCCGGCCTCCGACAGCGCCACGCCGTAGTTGTGCAGCAGGCCGATCGCCTTGGGATCGAGCGCGATGGCGCGGCGATGGCACTCCAGCGCCTCGTCGTAGCGCTCGAGGTCCTTGTAGGCGTTGCCGAGATTGCCCACGACGCCGGCGTTGCCCTCGTCGCCGTCGAGCGCGCGCACGTAGCAGGCGACCGCCATCTCCGGCCGCTTGGCCTTGCGGTAGACGACGCCGAGATTGCCCCACGCCGCGCGGTTGCCGGGCTGGACGGCGAGCACCCGCCGGTAGTCGAGGATGGCGCCGTCGAGGTCGTCCTTCTGCTGCTTGTCGAAGGCGTCGCGCATCCAGCGGCGAAGGTCGTCCACGGTCACGCGCGGCTTGCCGCCACCGGCGGTCGGGCGGATCGTGATCGGCGTGGACGGCGTCGCGGCCACGACCGACGGCGGAGACGGTGACGCCGGCGCGACGGGCGTCATCGAAACCGGCGCCACACCCCGCGGCAGCCACTCGAAGTCGTCGCTCATTGATCCTGACTCAAAATCTTTCTAATTCAATTATTTATACCATTTTCTTAACTTAATATACGGGAATCTTTGCGGGTGATTTCAAGGGCTTGGCGGGGCCGATCGCTCCGGCCATGAAAAAGCCCCCGGCGCGGGACGCCGGGGGCTGGTCCGGACGATCTCCGGACCCGCTAGGCGGCGGCCTTGAGATGGTGGCCCTTCACCATCTCCTCGGCGATCTGCACGGCGTTGAGCGCCGCGCCCTTGCGCAGGTTGTCGCTGACGATCCAGAGGTTCAGGCCGTTCTCGATCGTCTCGTCGTCGCGGATGCGGCTGACGTACACCGGATCCTCGCCGGCGATCTCGACCGGCGTGACATAGCCGCCGTCCTCGCGGCGGTCGAGCACGACGACGCCGCGCGATTTCGACAGGATCGCCCGCGCCTCGGTCGCGTCCAGCGGACGTTCGAACTCGAGATTCACCGCTTCCGAGTGGCCGACGAACACCGGCACGCGCACGCAGGTCGCCGTGATCCTGATCTTCGGATCGAGGATCTTCTTGGTCTCGGCGGCCATCTTCCACTCTTCCTTGGTGTAGCCGTCGTCCATGAACACGTCGATGTGCGGGATCACGTTGAACGCGATCTGCTTCGTGAACTTCTGCGGCACGATGCCGTCGTTCACGAACACGCCTTTGGTCTGGTTGAACAGCTCGTCCATGCCGTCCTTGCCGGCGCCGGAGGTCGACTGGTAGGTCGACACCACCACGCGCCGGATCGTGGCGGCGTCGTGCAGCGGCTTGAGCGCCACAACCATCTGGATGGTCGAGCAGTTCGGGTTGGCGATGATGCCCTTGCGCGTCCAACCGGAGATCGCCCGCGGATTGACCTCGGGCACGACCAGCGGGACGTCGGGATCCATGCGGAAATGCGACGTGTTGTCGATCACCACGGCGCCGGCCTTGGCCGCGCGCGGACTGTGGACCGCCGACACCTTGGCGCCGGGCGACGACAGCACGATGTCGATGCCTTTGAAGTCGAATTTCTCGAGGTCGCGGACTTTGAGGATCGTCTTCTCGCCGAACGAGACCTCCTGACCGACCGAGCGCGACGAGGCCAGGGGGACGAGATCGTCCACCGGGAAACCGCGCTCCGCGAGAATCGACAGGAATTCGCGCCCGACATTGCCGGTCGCGCCGACGACGGCGACCTTGTACCCCATAGCCCTTTCTCCAAATAGAACCGCGGACCGGCTGGAGCGGCCCGCGTTGCGCCCATAAATACTTCAACCGCCGCCGGCCGTCCAGCCGCGCGGTCGGCAAACGAAAAGGCCGGGGATCGCTCCCCGGCCTTCGCGTTCGATCCTTGCGGGACCGGACGGCGGACTAGAAGTCCATGTCGCCGCCCATGCCGCCCATGCCGCCGCCCGGCATCGGCGGGGCCTTCTTCTCCGGCCGGTCGGCGATCATCGCCTCGGTCGTGATCAGCAGGCCGGCCACCGAGGCGGCGTCCTGGAGCGCGGTGCGCACGACCTTGGTCGGATCGATGATGCCGGCCTTGATCATGTTCACGTACTCGCCCTTCTGGGCGTCGAAGCCGAAGTTGGTGTCCTTCGACTCCAGCAGCTTGCCGACCACCACCGAGCCGTCATGGCCGGCGTTGTCGACGATCTGCCGCACCGGCGCCTGCAGCGCGCGGCGGATGATGTCGATGCCCGCCTTCTGGTCGGGGTTGGCCGCCTTCAGCTTGTCCAGCGCGCGGACGGCGTAGAGAAGGGCCGAGCCGCCACCGGCGACGACGCCTTCCTCGACCGCGGCGCGGGTCGCGTGCATCGCGTCGTCGACGCGGTCCTTGCGCTCCTTGACCTCGACCTCGGTCGAGCCGCCGACCTTGATGACGGCGACGCCGCCGGCCAGCTTGGCGAGACGCTCCTGGAGCTTCTCCTTGTCGTAGTCCGAGGTCGTCTCCTCGATCTGCGCCTTGATCTGGCCGCAGCGCGCCTGGATGTCCGCCTTCTTGCCGGCGCCGTCGATGATCGTCGTGTTCTCCTTCTGGATGAGAACCCGCTTGGCCTTGCCGAGCATGTCGAGCGTGACGTTCTCGAGCTTGATGCCGAGGTCGTCGCTGATCAGCTGGCCGCCGGTCAGGATCGCCATGTCCTCGAGCATCGCCTTGCGGCGGTCGCCGAAGCCCGGCGCCTTGACGGCCGCGACCTTGAGGCCGCCGCGCAGCTTGTTGACGACGAGCGTGGCGAGCGCCTCGCCCTCGACGTCCTCGGCGATGATCAGCAGCGGCTTGGTCGACTGCACGACCGCCTCGAGCACCGGCAGCATCGCCTGCAGGCCCGACAGCTTCTTCTCGAACAGCAGGATGAACGGGCTCTCGAGCTCCGTGGTCATCTTGTCGGCGTTGGTGATGAAGTACGGCGACAGGTAGCCGCGGTCGAACTGCATGCCCTCGACGACGTCGAGCTCGGTCTCGAGGCTCTTGGCCTCCTCGACCGTGATGACGCCCTCGTTGCCGACCTTCTTCATCGCCTCGGCGATCATCTTGCCGATCGAGACCTCGCCGTTGGCCGAGATCGTGCCGACCTGCGCCACCTCGTCGGAGGTGGTGATCTTCTTGGCGCGGCTCTTGATGTCCTCGACGGCCGCAGTCACGGCCAGGTCGAGGCCGCGCTTGAGGTCCATCGGGTTCATGCCGGCGGCGACCAGCTTGGCGCCCTCGCGGACGATCGACTGGGCCAGGACGGTCGCCGTCGTGGTGCCGTCGCCGGCCACGTCGTTGGTCTTGCTCGCGACCTCGCGCACCATCTGCGCGCCCATGTTCTCAAACTTGTCGGCGAGCTCGATCTCCTTGGCGACGGTGACGCCGTCCTTGGTGATGCGCGGCGCGCCGAACGACTTGTCGATCACGACGTTGCGGCCCTTCGGACCGAGCGTCACCTTCACCGCGTTCGCGAGGATGTCGACGCCGCGCAGCATGCGGTCGCGGGCGTCGCCGCCGAATTTCACGTCTTTAGCAGCCATGGTCTTCTACCTTTCGGGAAATCTCTGGATTTTGAACGGGCGCGCCGGCGTGGCGCGCGGCGGATCAGGCGGCCTTGCGCACGGCCTTGGTGGCCTCGAGGATGCCCATGATGTCGCTCTCCTTCATGATCAGGAGATCGACGCCGTCGAGCTTCACCTCGGTGCCGGACCACTTGCCGAACAGGACGCGGTCGCCGACCTTGACGTCGAGCGCGACGAGCACGCCCTTGTCGTCGCGGGCGCCCGGACCGACGGCGACGATCTCGCCTTCCATCGGCTTCTCCTTGGCGGTGTCCGGGATGATGATCCCGCCCTTGCTCTTCTCCTCCTCCGCGACGCGCTTCACCACGACGCGGTCGTGCAGCGGACGAAACTGCATGAATATCCTCCTCAGATTGTCGTTCGACAGCCCCGGAACGGGACGGCATTCGAGGCGACTGTTAGCACTCTGCTCAAACGAGTGCCAACGCGCGCCGGGGATTTAGGGTTCCGGCCGCGCGGAGTCAAGGGACAACATCAAAATGGATTTTCGTTATATTTCCGTCACTTAGCATTGTGCTGAAATAGGAGGACCGGCCACTAGGAATGTCGCCGCGTGTCATTTGCGCCACACTACATTTTGTGGCAGCAATCATGTCCATAGGCTGCTAATGAATTGATATATATGGATAATATTTGAATTTTTGGATGACGCATGAGACCCTTCCCTCGGATGCACTGATGATGGAGCTTGGCTCATGTCGATCGCATTCGAGAAGCAGCTCAGAGACTACCGGCTGACCACGGCCGAGATCCTCTACTGGATGCCGGACCACCGGCACGTGCTTCAAACCTTCGTCTGGCAGGATCTGGATATCGCGCCGCGCTTCCCCGTCCTGAACCGATTCCTGGAGTTCTGGGAGCGCAATCTCGACGGCAAGCTGCACCGCGTCCGCGTCGCGAACGCGGGGCTGATCCAACCAGCCGATCTGCGCCACGCCGACGCCTTGCTGCATCTGCACTGACAATCGCCGCCGTCGTCAGGGATTGAGCCGCCAGATCGCCGCCGTCAGGGCGGTCGCGAAGCTGATCCAGGCGAGATAGGGCGCGAGCAGCCAAGCGGCCACGCGTGAGACGCGCTGGAACGCGATGATCGTCGCCACGACGGCGAGATCGAGCGCGACGATGTCCGCCAGCGCGAGATCGACGCGCTGGAGGCCGAAGAACAGCGGCGTCCAGACGGCGTTCAACGCCAGTTGCAGCGTCCATAGCGCCGCGACGCGGTATCGCGCCACCGGCCCGGCCGCGGCGCGCCACGCCAGCCAGCACGACACCGCCATCATCGCGTAGAGCGTCGTCCATACCGGCGCGAACAGCCACGCCGGCGGATTGAAGCCGGGTTTGCGAAGCGCGGCGTACCAGGCGGGATCGACCGCCGGCGAGAATCGCGCGCCGAGGCCCGCGACCAGCGCGACGGCTATGAGGCACAGCGCGAGCGCGCCCCAGGACCGGGACGCGGGCGCAGGGGTCCGATTCGAAGGCATGCCGATCCCTCCCGCCGCCGGAGATCAGCGCGACGCCGCGGCGCGCGCGGCGTCGTACTCGTCCCGCGTGCGGGCGACGAGCTGCGCGACCGACGGCACGTCCGTGACGCCGGACACCGAATGCCCGGCGCTCCAGATATCGGTCCAACGCCGCGCGCCGGACGCCTCGGCCCTCTCGCGCGCGCCGCGGTCGATGTCCTTGGCGACATCGATGGCGCCGCGCGCCGGCAGCGCGTCGGGATCGAGCCCGGCCGCCACGATCGACGGCCGCAGCATGTTGGTCTCCAGTCCGGTGAAGGCGCGGCTCAGCAGCACGTCGTCGAGCCGCGACGACACCAGCATCTCCTTGTAGGCCGGCTTCGCCATGCTCTCGCGCGTGGCGATGAACCGCGTGCCCATGTAGGCGAGGTCGCAGCCCAGGGCGCGCGCGGCGTAGAGCGCGTGGCCGTCGGACACGCCGCCGGCCAGCACGATGGGGCCGTCGAACATCGCGCGCGCGGCGCGCGCGAAGGCGAAGGGATTGGCCTGGCCGGTCTGGCCGCCGGCGCCGGCGGTCAGCAGGATCAGCCCGTCGACGCCGGCCTCCAGGCATTTCTCGACGTGGCGCAACGAGGCGACGTCGGCGAACACCTTGCAGCCGATGTCGCGCAGCGGCGCGACCACCGGCTTTGGATTGCCGACGCTGGCGATGACCAGCTCGACGCGGTGGCGCGCCAGCGCCGCGACGTCGGCGTCGCGCCGCGTGTTGGAGGGATGCACCAGCAGGTTGGGGCAGATCGGCGCGGCGGCGCGTCCGGACTCACCCTCCGCCTCGGCGATCCGCCGCCGCATCTCCGACATCCAGGCGTCGAGCTCCTCGACCGAGCGGCAGTTGACGGTCGGGAAGGAGCCGACGACGCCGGCCGCGCACGCCGCCGCGACGAGATCGACGCCGGACACGAGGAACATCGGCGCCGCGATCAGCGGCAGGGTGAGACGTCGGGCGAGATCGTCCGGAATCGACATGCTGCCTCCACGGGCCGGCGCTTGCCCCAGCCCTAGAGCGGGCGCTAGCGTCCGGCAAGAGGGAGGGATCGATGGCAGACACTGGATTGCGCGCGCATGTCGGCACGGCGGCGCCGAAGATCGGCACGTTCATCTTCGAGTTCGCGACGCCGGGGGTCGGCCAGATCGTGAAGGCGGCCGGCGCCGACTACGCCGTGCTCGACATGGAGCACAGCGGCTTCGGCTTCGACACGGTGCGCGCCGCGGTCGCCTCGATGCGCGCCGCGGCTCTGCCGGTCGTCGTGCGCGTGCCCTCGCAGCGGCGCGAGGACATCTCGCGCGTCCTCGACGCCGGCGCCGACGGCATCATGGTGCCCATGGTGCGCTCGGCCGAGGAGGCGCGCCACGTGCTCGACGTCGCGAAGTACCATCCCGACGGCAAGCGCGGCGTCGCCATGGGCTTCGCGCACGACCGCTTCACGCCGCCGTCGACCCCGCTGCCGGAGCATTTCGCCGCCCACAACGCGCGCACCATCGTGATGCTGCAGATCGAGAACGGTAGCGGCGCGGAGGCCGCCGACGCGATGGCCGCGATGGACGGCGTCGACGTGCTGTGGGTCGGGCATTTCGACCTGTCGGTCAGCCTCGGCATCCCCGGCCGCTTCGAGCACCCCGATTTCCGCCGCGCCGTCGACCTGACCCTGGCGGCCTGCCGGCGCCATGGAAAATCGGCGGGGCGCCTCGCCGCGACGGTCGAGGAATGCGCCGCTCTGCACGCGCAGGGTTTCGATTTCCTGTCGATCTCGCACGATGTCGGGCTGTTCCAGACCGCGCTGTCGCGCGGCGTCTCCGATCTGCGCGCGGCCTGCCGGTCCTGACGGGACCGGCCCCGTCAGGGCTTGAACTCGATCTCCACGAACGCGAACTCGCCGGGGCCCGGGTTGATCACGTCGTGCTCGACGCCGGCGGCGCGGCAGTACGACGCCCCGGCGGTCATCGCCGCCTCGACCAGCACGGTCCCGTTCCAGATCGCCAGGCTGCCGGAGGTCGTCGGCACGACCACGTAGTCGTGGCCGTGCCGGTGCCAGCCGGTGTGCGCGCCGGGCGCGAACCGCCACATCGTGACGATGGCGCGGTCGGTCTCGAGCTGGCGCGTCGGGACGGCCATCGGGCGGTCTCGGTCCTCGGTTCGTTCCATGGCGGGCCTCGTGGATGTCGGGCCGCGACGCTAGCACGGGGCTATCGCGGTGCGGACCGGCGTCCGGCGGCGTCGGTTCGACGCCTTGACTCGGCGGCGCCCCGGGAGCATGACCCCGCGCCGGCCGCCATCGGCGGGTCATTGCGATCCGCCGGGGGCGGGTGGATGATCCGGTCCTTCGGTCGAAGATCCGAGTGCGAATGACGACCCTCGACGGCGCCCCCCGCGACGCATCGGACGCGGCGAACGGAGCCACGGCGCCGGTCGCCGGCGAGCGTCCGGCCACGGACTCGCCCGTGGCGCCGGATCCGCTGGTCGACGACCCGCGCGCCGCGATGGCGCCGGGCGCGCCGGGCGTGTCGACCCGCGACGCGATGCTGCCCGAGCACAATCCCGACAGCGCCGCCGACCACCGACACAAGGACGCGCTCCGTGCCCTGATGCTCGGGGCGCTGGGGGTGGTTTACGGCGACATCGGCACCAGCCCGCTCTACACCATGCGCGAGGCGTTCGCGCATTCCAGCGGCCTGTCGGTGCGCGAGCCCGCGCACGTCCTGGGCGTCGTGTCGCTGGCGCTGTGGGCGCTGCTGCTGACCGTCACCGTGAAATACGTCGTGCTGATCCTGCGCGCCGACAACAAAGGCGAGGGCGGCGTGCTCGCCCTGGCGCGGCTGGCGTCGAACGCGCTGCCGCCGGGCGCGGCCAAGGGCCGCGCGCTGATCCTGCTGGCGTCGATCCTCGGCCTCGCGCTGTTCTTCGGCGACGGGCTGATCACGCCGGCGATTTCGGTGCTGGGCGCGATCGAGGGCATCGATTTCGTGCAGCCCGGCCTCCAGACCTATGTCGTGCCGATCGCGGTCGTCATCCTCGGCGGGCTGTTCGTCATCCAGTCGCGCGGCACCGGCCGGGTCGGCCGCCTATTCGGCCCGATCATGCTGGTGTGGTTCGCCACGCTGGCCGCGCTGGGGGCCTGGCAGATCGCGCAGACGCCGGGCGTGCTGGCCGCGATCAACCCGATGTACGGCGTGGCGCTGATCGGCTCGCTCGGCTGGCAGACCTTCGTCGCCCTGGGCGCGATCGTGCTGGCGGTGACCGGCGGCGAGGCGCTGTACGCCGATATGGGCCATTTCGGCCGCCGGCCGATCCGGCTGGCGTGGTTCGGCCTGGTGCTGCCGGCGCTGATGCTCAACTATTTCGGCCAGGCAGCGCTGCTGCTGCGCGAGCCCACGGCGCTGGAGCACCTATTCTACGAGATGGCGCCGGGCTGGGCGCTGATCCCGATGATCGCGCTGGCCACGATGGCCGCGATCATCGCCTCGCAGGCCGTCATCTCCGGCGTCTTCTCGCTGACCCAGCAGGCGATCCAGCTCGGCCTGCTGCCGCGCATGCAGATCCAGCACACGTCGGAGACGGAGATCGGGCAGATCTACGTGCCGCGCGTCAACTGGCTGCTGATGGCCGGCGTCATCGCGCTGGTGATCGGTTTCGGATCCTCGAGCAACCTGGCCGGCGCCTACGGCATCGCGGTGACCGGCGCCATGACCATCGACGCGGTGCTGGCCGCCATCGTCGCCGTCTCGATCTGGAAGTGGAACCGCTGGGCGGCGTTCGGCGTGTTCGCGGCGCTCGGCCTGATCGACGTCGCCTTCCTCGCCGCCAACGCCATCAAGATCCCCGACGGCGGCTGGTTCCCGCTCGCCATGGCGCTGTTCGCCTGGTTCGTGATCTCGACGTGGCGCCGCGGCCGGGCGCTGGTCTACGAGAAGCTGCACGGCGACGCGCTGCCGGTCGATTTGTTCCTGTCGACGATGCGCGGCATTCCGACCCGCGTCACCGGCACCGCCGTGTTCATGACCGGCGACATCGACACCGTGCCGCTGGCGCTGCTGCACAACCTCAAGCACAACAAGGTGCTGCACGAGCGCATCATCCTGCTGCAGGTGCTGACCGTCGACGTGCCGAGGGTGGCGCGCGACAAGCGCATCGAGGTGCGCCGGCTGGGCAAGGGCTTCCACGCCGTGGTGGCGCGCTACGGGTTCATGGAGCGGCCGGACGTGCCGACGGCGTTGACCAGCTGCAAGGCGCACGGGCTGCCCTACGACGAGATGCAGACCTCGTTCTTCCTCGGGCGCGAGACGCTGGTGCCGGCGGCGCGCTCGCCGCTGGGCGCGTGGCGGCAGGCGCTGTTCATCTTCCTGTCGACCACGGCGCTGGCCAGCAAGGTGTTCTTCCGCATCCCGCCCGGCCGCGCGGTCGAGCTCGGCGGCCAGGTCGAGGTCTGAGGCCGCGCGGCGACGGCCGGCGGCCGCGCACTCACTCCTCGAGCAGCATGTGCTTGCGGTGGACGGTCTTGAACAGCGGGATCCGGCGCTGCACGTCCTTGGCCGGCGGCTCCTTGATCAGCCGTCCGACCTCGCCGAGGATGATGCCGGTGATTGTCGGCAGCGGCAGCTTCTGGGCCTCGTCGAGGCGCACCCAGCGGATGTCGCCCAGCTCGCTGCTGTCCTTGAGCTCGCCCTGCAGGACATCGGCGTCGGTCATGAAGAAGCGCGCGTTGAAGCGGCGCGGACGTCCGGGCGGCGTGACGGCGCGGGCGATGTAGTCGAGGTGGTGCAGCGCCGGCGCGAATTTGTTCGCGAAGAATCCGTGCCAGCCCTCGTCGAGGTCCGCCGGCGCCTCACCGTCCCACCTGTCGCCGACGATCAGCCCGGTCTCCTCCCAGGTCTCCCGGATGGCCGCGTTCGCCAACGCGCGGGCCTTCTGGGCGCTGGCGGCGCGACGCAGGCGCTCGTCGACCTCCGGCCGCAACGGCGTCGCCACGGGCACCCGCGCGTCGACCTTGTCGACGCGGCCGCCCGGGAATACGTAACGGTTGGGCATGAAGGCGTGGCCGGCGTCGCGGCAGCCCAGCAGCACCTCCGGCATGCCGTCGGCGGCCCGGGGCTTGCGCACGATGATCAGGGTCGCCGCGTCGCGCGGCTTCATCGCGGGATGCTTGTCGCCCTCGTAGGTCTTGTCGACCGGCCGCTCCTGGCCGACCTTCAGTTTCGGCGCGTCCTTGTCCAGGACCTCGGCGGCGGTGGCGATCTTCGCCATGTCCAGTCTCTCCCTCGGGGCGGTCTCGGCGTGGTCGCCCGCAGGATACGCCGGCGCCGCCCGCCGGCACACCAGCGCCGGACGCAACGCTGCGTCAACGCGCCAGACCGGGCAGCAGGCCGCGCAGCCCGGCGGCGAAGGTCTCGATGGCGATCGCCGCCAGCAGCAGCCCGAACAGGCGGTTGAGCACGTTCAGGCCGGTGCGGCCAAGGCGCCGCCCCATCGGCTCGGCCAGCGCCAGGCCGACCCAGACGATGGCGCAGACGACGGCGATGCACAGGATCACCAGCGCACCGTGGACCCAGACGCTGAAGCCGCCGGCGCCGACGCGCTGCATCTCGATCACCACGGCGCTGATCGATCCCGGGCCGGCCAGCAGCGGCAGGCCCAGCGGCACCACGCCGATGGCGGCGCGGTGGCCGGCCTCGTCGGCCTCCTCCTGGGTGCGCTGGACGCCGCTGACCTGGGCGCTGAGCATCGACAGCGCCATCAGCAGCAGCACGATGCCGCCGCCGACGCGGAACGAATCGAGGCTGGTGCCGAGCAGCCGCAGCAGCAGGTCGCCGCCCAGGGCGGCGCCGACCAGCACCGTGAACACCGTCGCCACGGCCGCGCGCAGGACCTTCGCGCGGCCCGCCGGCTGCATGTCGCGGGTCAGGTCGAGGAAGATGGGGATGGCGGCGAACGGCGTCAGGATCGAGAACAGCGCGATGACGAAGCGCGAGTATTCGCTCCAGGCCGCCATCGCCGATCCCCTCCCCGCACCTCGTTCCCGGCAGGGTACCGCCGCGACGGGACCGCCACAACGAGGCCCCGCTTCATTCGCGGCCGGCGGCTTGATATAAGGGCCGCGTCGGCGCCGTCGCCACGTCCCCGTAGCTCAGCCGGATAGAGCAGCGGTTTCCTAAACCGGAGGTCGGAGGTTCGAATCCTCTCGGGGACGCCAGCGCCTCCATCGTCGCTTCGACGCGTTCCGAAATCGCTCGCAGCGGTTCCGTGAACGACCCTCCGCAAATCCGCGCCGCCGTCCGGCGATTCGTGTCAGGATCGACCATCCAGATCCACACGGGAAACGCCAATGCCTCGCATGACCGGCGGAGACGCCATCGTCGATTCCATCCTGCGCCACGGGATCGACACGATATTCGGCCTGCCCGGCGTGCAGATGTACGGGCTGTTCGACGCCTTCGCGCGCAACGCCAACCGGCTGCGCGTCGTCAACGCGCGGCACGAGCAGACCACGGCCTACATGGCGCTGGGCTACGCGCTGTCGACCGGCCGGCCGTCGGCCTTCACGGTCGTGCCCGGCCCCGGCGTGATGAACACCATGGGCGCGCTGACCACGGCCTGGGGCGTGAACGCGCCGGTCATGTGCATCACCGGCCAGGTGCCGAGCGCCATGATCGGCCGCGGCCGCGGCCAGCTCCACGAGATGCCCGACCAGCTCGCGACGCTGAAGACGCTGCTGAAGTTCGCGGAGCGCATCGAGCATCCGACCGAGGCGCCGCAGGTCATGGCGCGCGCCTTCCAGGCGATGCTGTCGGGCCGTCCCGGTCCGGTCGCCGTCGAGATGCCGTGGGACATGTTCTCGGCCAGCGCCGACGTCACGCCGCTGGAGCCGCTGGGCCGGCGTGCCAACCCGGTTCCCGATCCCGAGAAGATCGCGGCGCTGGCCAAGCTGGTCGACGGCGCCAAGGCGCCGATGATCTGGGTCGGCGGCGGCGCGGCCGACGCCGGCCCCGAGGTGCTGGCGCTGGCCGAGCGTATCGGCGCGCCTGTCGTGTCGTTCCGCACCGGCAAGGGCGTCGTCGACTCCCGCCATCCGCTGTCGTTGAACACGGTCGGCGGCTTCCATCTCTGGGACACCACCGATCTGCTGATCGGCATCGGCACGAGGCTCGACGTGCCGATCGCGCGCTGGGCGCCGGCGCCGGCCGGGCTGAAGGTCGCGCGCATCGACATCGATCCCGCCGAGCACCGCCGCTTGCCGGTCGACGTGGCGATCGTGGCGGACTCGGCCGACGGCGCCCGCGCGCTGCGTGACGCCGTCGCGCGCCGCGACGACCCCGGACGCCGCGCCGCCGTGACCGAGGCGAAGGCCGTGGCGTTGGCCGCGATCCAGAAGGCGCAGCCGCAATATTCGATGGTCGAAGCGATCCGCGACGCGCTGCCCGACGATGGCATCGTCGTCGACGAGGTGACGCAGGTCGCGTACATCGCCTGGTACGGCTACCCGGTGCACCGGCCGCGGACGCTGATCACCTCGGGGTTCTCCGGCACGCTGGGCTACGGCTTCCCCACCGCGCTGGGCGTCAAGGTCGCCAACCCCGATCGCGCCGTGGTCTCGATCACCGGCGACGGCGGCTTCCTGTTCGGCGGCTCCGATCTCGCCACCGCCGTGCAGTTCGGCATCAACCTCGTCACAGTGGTGGTCAACAACAACTCATACGGCAACGTGCTGCGCGACCAGCAGCGGCTGTACGAGGGCCGGCACTCCGGCTCGCTGCTCGCCAATCCCGACTTCGTCGCGTACGCCCGCGCCTTCGGCGTCGCGGCATGGCGCGTCGAGGATTCCGACGGGCTGCGCGGCGCGCTCAAGGAGGCGCTGGCGGCCAACGCGCCGGCGGTGATCGAGGTCGTCTCGGACATCACCAAGGACTACCCGCCCTACGAGTTCCACGCGCCGAAGCGGCGCTGACGCGCCGACCTCCCGGAGATCCGCGCGACCGCGCTTTGGCGGGCCGCGACATTGCGATATCGTCGCGCCGCCGTATCCGGCGGGCCCGACAGCGGGGAAGGCACATGGACCTCAAAGGCAAGGTCGCCGTCGTCACCGGCGGCAATGGCGGGCTCGGCCAGCGCATCTGCCACGCGCTGGCGGCGCAGGGCTGCCACATCGCCGTCGTCTACGCCCGCAGCGCCGAACAGGCCGCGGAGGTCGCGCGCGATCTCGAGCGCCACCAGGTGGCCGCCGCCGCCTTCGCGTGCGACGTCACGAAGCGCGACCAGGTCGCCGCGATGGTCGACGACGTCGTCAAACGCTTCGGCCGGCTCGACATCCTGATCAACGACGCCGCGTATAACATCTCGATCCCGTTCACCGACCTCGACGCCATGACCTACGAGGAATGGACCAAGATCATCGACATCAACCTCACCGGGCCGATGCTCACCACCAAGGCCGTCGCGCCGGTGATGAAGCGCGGCGGCGGCGGACGGATCGTCAACATCTCCTCGGTCGCCGGGCTCGGCCCGCAAGGATCGTCGATCCCCTACGCCGTCTCGAAGGCCGGCCTGATCCACCTCACCAAATGCATGGCCGTGGCGCTGGCGCCGGAGGTGCTGGTGAACTGCGTCGCGCCCGGCCTGCTCGAGGGCACCCGCGCGACGTCGAACCTGCGGCCGGAGCAGATCGAGAAGGCCGCCAGCGCCTCGCTGCTCGGCAAGGCCGCCGACAAGGACGACGTCGCCGACCAGGTGGTCACGATGTGCCGCACCAACACCATGACCGGCCAGACCTTGGTCATCGATTCCGGCCGCACGTTCCACTGAGCGGCGCCGCCGCCGTCCCACCGGCCGAGACGGCCGTCACCGAGAAGGAAACCCCGCGATGGCCGAACCGCTTCCCGCCCTGTGCCTGATCGCCATGCCCGGCCGCCGCCGGCGCACCATCGAGCTGTGCCAGGAGGCGGAGCGGCGCGGGTTCGACGGCATCTACGTTCCCAGTCCGGTCGGCAACATGTCGATGTGCGAGGCTCTGGCGTGGAACACGTCCACGGTGACGTTCGGCACGGCGATCGCGCCGATCTACCAGCGCACCATGGTCGATTTCGCGCAGAGCGCGGCGATGATGCACGAGGTCTCGGGCGGCCGGTTCCGGATGGGGATCGGCATCGCGCACGGCCCGTCGCACGTCAGGATGGGCGTGACGCCGGGCAAGCCGCTGGCCGACACCCGCGCCTTCATCGAGAAGTTCCGCGCAGAGACCGCGTTCGGACCGCTGCCGCCGATCATCGTCGCGGCGCTGCGCAAGCGCATGGTGGCGCTGTCGGGCGAGATGGCGGAGGGCGTGGTGTTCGCCAACGCCTCGTTGTCGCACATGGGCGAGTCGCTGGCGGCGCTGCCGGCGGCCAAGCGGAGCGACCCCGGCTTCTTCATCGGCGACATGATCCCGACCTGCGTCAGCGACGACGTCGAGGCCGCCAAGGCGGTCAACCGGCGCACCCTGAGCAACTACGCCTTCCTGCCGAACTACCGGAACTACTGGAAGGAGGCGGGCTACGTCGAGGAGATGGACGCCATCGAGAAGGCGATCGCCGAGGGCCGACGCGACGACGTGCCGAGGTACCTCACCGACAAATGGCTGGCCGACAACACGCTGTTCGGACCGGTGGCGAAGGTACGCGACGGCGTGGCGGCGTGGCGCGCCGCCGGCGTGCGCACGCCGATCCTCGTGCCGTCCTCGGCCGCCGGCAACCAGATGAAGGCGATAGAGGAGATCTTCGCGGCGTTCGCCTGATCGCGCCTCACCGCGTGTCGGCGACCCCGGCGTGGTCGACGATGGCGCGGAAGCGCGGCTCGTCGAGGACCGTCACGAACCCGCGCTGCGCGTCGTAGTCGACCAGCTTGCGCGCGCGCCAGTCGTTGAGGATGGTGATGATGCTGCGCGTGGTCGTGCCCAGCAGGTCGGCGAGGTCGCCCTGCCGGAAGCGGCCGGCGATCCGCAGCTTCCCGTCCGTCCGGCGCGCGCCGACGGCGGCGAGATAGAGGATCTGGCGCGCCAGCCGCACCTCCAGCGGCTCGAAGATCGCGTCCTGGAACAGCCCGAAGGTGCGCCGCAGCCGCCGGCTCAGCAGCCGCACGAGGTTGGCGCCGAGGACCGGGCTCGTCTCCATCACGTCGAGGAACTGCGCTCCCCGGATGCGGGCGATGCGCACGACGCCGTCGGCCGTGGCGTCGGCGCTGCGCGCGCCGCCGTCGATCACGCCCATCTCGCCGAAGATGTCGCGCTCGCGGAACACCTCGACCATCAGCCGCTTGCTGGCGGCGTCGGGCACGTCGACCCGGACGCGCCCGTCGCCGCCCAGCACCGCGAACACCGTGTCGGCGGGCTCGCCCAGCGCGAAGATCGCCGCGCCGTCGTCGCAGCGCTGGGTGACCGCGCCGGCCGCCAGCTTGCGCAGCGCCGCCGCCGGCAGACCGGCGAACACCGGGAAGGCGCCGAGCGCCGTGGCGAGATCCGCGCCGTCGTCGCTCATGGCGCGGCTCCGGCGGCGGGCGGCGCGGCGTCCGGCGCGCGCAGCGCGGCCTCGATCTCGGCCGACGACAGGCGCGGCGGGTGCACGGCGTAGAGCGGCAGCACGCCGAAATCCTTCGCCGTCGGCACGCGGCCGGCGTAGTCGCAGTCGCAGACGGCGCCGGGGTCGAGCGCCACCTCGCAGGCGAACGCCTCGGTGGCGTAGATCTGGCCGGGCGGCGTGACCGGTTCGATGCGCGCGGCGCGGGTCATGACGCGGCCGGCGAATTTGTGGGCGCGCTGCACGGCGTCGGCGACCGCCAGCACCGGCCCGTGGTCGAGCGCCAGCCGCGGCACCAGCGCCGGCGGCAGGCCGGCGGCGGTCAGCGATTGCGCCGTCACCGTCTGGCGTAGCCCGAGCGCGCAGGCCGCCGCCTGCCGCGACGAATCGAACGCGAGCTGCACGGCGTCGCCCCAGGCGTTGCGGTAGCGCGGCGCGTGGTGGTCGACCACCCGGCCCATCTCGGCCAGCGGCCCGCGGTAGAAGCGCCCGAGGCCGTCGTCGTCGAGCGTGCTGAACCGCGGCAGGTCGCCGAACAGGACGCCCATCCACCGCCGCCGCAGCGGGTCGGGCGCCGACGGCGCGGGCGCGGCCGGCCGGCGCCAGCCGCAACCGAGGTTCATCGTCCGGCCGCCGGCCGCGCCCAGCGCGCCACGTCCGACGCGGTGCCGGCCTCCCAGGCGCTGGCGACGCCGTCCCACGCCGCGACCTGCGCGACCGCGCCGTCGATCCGGCGCGCGTGCAGGCGGGCCAGGCCCATGGCGCGGCGGCTGCCGTGGCCGAAATCGAGCTCGTCGTGGCGGTAGCGCCCGCCCTCCGGCTCGGGCACGTCGCACTTCGCGACGCAGCGCTCGAAGCGCGCGACCCAGGCGGCGCCATAGGGCAGCACCGATTCGCGCACGAACGTCTCGCGGTCGAACGGCAGCACGACGGTCGGCCGCACTCCCCGGCGCAGCAGCGCCTCGACGAACAGGATGTCGGCGCCCGCGGCCAGCGCCCCGTACGCGAACGAGACGTCCAGCTCGGCGAGCGCGCGGTCGATGCGCGCCACCAGCGCCAGCTCGTGGCGCGCCGCGTCGGGCGCCGGCGCGGCCTCGGGCATGTGGCCGCAATAGTGGATCGTCTTCGGCACGCGCAGCGTGTCGATGATCCGCGGATCGATGCCCATGATGGCGGCGACCAGCCGGAGCTGGCGGCGGGTCGTCGCCCGCGCGGCGAAGTCGTCGCCGGCGCGCGCCTGCGCGACCTCGAGGTGGCGGCGCGCGGTGTCGGCGTCGCCCAGCAGCACGCTGGCCTCCGCCATCGTCGCCGCCGCCCAGTAGCCGCCGTCGTCCCGCTGCAGCAGACGCACTCGGCGGGCGATCTCCAGCGCGCCGTGGCGGTCGCCGGCCAGCAGGCTCATCGAGGCGGCGTTGATCGCCGGATAGGGCGCGGCGGGGTCGCGGCGCCAGACCCGTGTGTAGGCGGCGGCGGCGCGGGCGGCCAGCGGCTGGATGCGCGCCGGCCCTGCGCGCAGCGCCAGGTCCTTGAGCAGCCGTCCCTCGAGCGCGGCGATGTCCGTCTCGGCGTGGCCGCGCAATCCGAACTGGCGGAACAGCGCCAAGGCCGGGCGCGTGGCGCCACCGCGGGCCAGCGCGAGCACCGCGCGGTGCCGCAACCGGTCGTCGTCGGCGCCGGCGGCCAGCGCCGCCATGGCGCGGTCGTACGCCGACAGGAACAGACCGGCGGCCTCGAGCGTCCGGACCTCGTCGATCGGCTCCGTCATGCGGCCCCCGTGCCGCCCGGGCCCCGGCCGGCGGCGACCGCGCCAGCATATTCGGCCACCGGACCGCCATCAACGTGGCAGCGGTCGCGTCCGGTAGGGAATTGAAATCGCCCGTACCGGGCGGCACGGGCGCTTTCGGCCGCGGCGTGGCTAGCGGCGGCGCTGCTGCTGGCGCTGCTGCTCAGCCTGGCGACGCTGCGCCTCGAGCTGGCGGCGCTGGGAGTCGGCGTTGGCGCGCTCGGCGTTCGCACGCTGCTGCTGCTGCACCGCCTGCTGGCGCTGCTGGACGGCCTGCTGGCGCGCGACGTTGGCGCGCTGCTGCTGCTGCATCGCCATCTGGCGCTGCTGCACGGCCTGCTGGCGCTCGGCGTTCGAGCGCTGCTGCTGCTGCATCGCGACCTGGCGCTGCTGCATCGCCATCTGACGCTGCTGGACCGCCTGCTGGCGCTCGGCGTTGGCGCGCTGCTGCTGCTGCACAGCCATCTGGCGCTGTTGATCGGCCTGGCGGCGCTGCGCCTCGGCGCGGGCGCGCTCGGCGTCGCCGGCGGCGGCGAGCACGACCTCGCGCGATCCGTCGGCGCGGGCGCCGCGCAGGTCGCCGAGGTGGAACGTGGCGGCGTTGGCCGCCGCGCCGGTGAGCGTCACGGCCGCGACGGCGGCGCCGACGGTGAAGATCGCGCGGAGCTTGATGAAGCTGGACATTTCTGGCCTCCCCGTTCCGGGTCTGTGGACGCGGCCCCCTCGGCTGCGTTGACCCATGGATACGGCCGCGACCCCCCTCCGCCCTATGAAGCGCTTCACCGCCCGCGACGGGTCCGCGCGGCAGAATGGCGGCCATGGAAAGCGGACCCGGCACCCTCCCCGCCGCCACCGCCACGGAGACCTGGAATGAGCATCGACCTCGATCTCGGCGCCCCGGCGACCACCCGGCCGCCGACCGCGCTGCCGCCCTGGCTGCTGCGGCGGGTGGTGCGCGGACGCTGCCTCGACGCCGTCCTGCGCCGCCGCGCCGCCGACATCGTCGCCAAGACCGGCCTCGACGGCCGGCTGCCGGCCGACGCGCGCTGCCTCGATATCGGCGCCGGCCTCGGCCATCTGGCCGAGGCGCTGCTGGCGGACGCGCCGCGCCGGCGCTGCGTCGGCGTCGACCCCGTGTGGATGCCGGCCGACCGGCTGCGGCGCCGGCTGGACCGCTCGGCGGCCGGACGTTGGCGGTTCCTCGGCGCCGATGGCCGCCGCCTGCCCTTCGCAGCGGGCGCCTTCGACGTGGCGTGGATGGCGTTCGTGCTGCACCACGTCCCCTACGACGAGCAGTGGCGGCTACTGGACGAGGCGCGCCGTGTGCTGCGGCCCGGTGGCGCCTTCCTGCTGCTGGAGGACACGCCGGCGACCGACGCGGAGTGGCGCATCGTCGAGGCGTCCGACCGGCGTCTGAACGTCGAAGCGGCCGACGAGCCGCACCACTACCGCGGCCCCGGCGAATGGCGCGCCGTGCTCGCGCGCCAGGGCTTCACGATCGAGGCCGAGATCCCGTTCAGCCGCGTCTTCCCGCGGGCCAGTTTCGCTGCCGTCCCGCACACCGCGTTCGTCTGCCGGGTGGCGTAGTCGGTTAACGCGGCGTGGGGCCGTCGGCGATCAGGTGCATGACCCAGATCAGCACCCAGCGCAGAAGCTGCGGCGCGTCGCGCATCTCCGCGGCCCGGCGGAACGCCACCACGACCTCGCGGCGGAACGCGTCCGAATCGACCAGCAGGTGGTTGAAGAACTCGTCCATCCAGGTCGGGAAGTCGGCCGCCTTCACGGTCGGCGCCGCCGCCTCGACGCGGCGCGCCAGATCGCCGCGCTGGTGCCCGGCGAGGAATTCGTCGACCTGGCGCTGGGCGTTGAACCGGATGTTGGCCAGCGTCTCGACCAGCTTGTCGCGCAGCCGGGGATCGTCGGCCTCGACCACCGGGCGCAGCGACTCCAGCGCCACCCGGTCGAGGCGGTAGGCGTAGCTCAGCACCTGGGCGGCGGCGATCGCGCGCGCGGCGTAGTCCATGTCGTCCAGCCGCATCGCGTCGGCGAAGATCAGCGGCAACGACCGCGGCGGCGCGCCCGGCCGGTGGCGCGCCAGCACCACCTCGGCCCACGCCATGTGCGGGATGAGCTGGTAGCGGCCGGCGGCGGTGACCAGCGTGCCGCGCGTCGACTCGATGGTCTGACGCGTCATCGCGAGGTAGCGGTCGACCCACTCCGGCTCGACCACGGCCGCGCGCTTCAGCAGATGGAAGCCGGCGTAGAGCACGGACTGCTGGAACCACGCCGGCCCGCCGCGGTGGATCTCCTCCAGGGCGTCGAGCACGCCGGCGGGATCGCCGGCGGCGTGGAACACCAGCGTGCGCTCCGCCGCCAGCATGAGATGGACGTCGAACGGCGCCTCGGCGTCGCGCAGGGCGTCGACGACGCCGCGATAGCCGCGGTCCGGCCGTTCCAGATGGTCGACGACGGTCAGCGCCGCGCGGCGCGCGCCGGAGGGCAGGCGGTACATCGCCGCCAGCTCCTTGAGATTGAGGGGCTGGTAGTCGGGCTGGCGCGCCATCAGCAGCGCCAGCCCGCGCGTCAGCGTCGAGACGACCCAGCCGCGCCCGACGATCCGCATCATCGGCGACCGCAGGAAGTCGCGCACCAGCGTGCGCCACTGCGACCGCAGCCACAGCATGGCGTCGGGATCGTCGAAATGCCGGCTGAGGATGGCCAGCGACACGCCGCCGAATCCGTCCAGCGCGTCGCCGCGCGGCAGGCCCATGGCGCCGACGACGCGCTCGCGCAGCCGGTCGATCGCCCGCGTGCCCTGCCCGCGGTCCTCGTGCCACAGGCGGTAGAGATAGGGGACGGCCAGCAGACGCACGGCGGCGTCGGGATCGGCGGCGGCGTCGACCGCGAGATCGTCGGCGCCGGCGGCGCCCGCCAGACGCAACGCCGCCAATCGACCGTTGATCGCCGCCATGCCCGATGCGCGGCCGGCCGACGACCAGCGGCCCGGCCGGCTCCATCGATCGGTCCGCCGCGCGATGTCGGCCAGACGCGCCTTGGCGACGCCGGCATGCTCCAGCGCCGCGACCATCGCGTCGCGCCGCGCCGCGTCGGCTGTCGCCAGCAGCGGCGGCAGATCCGCATCGCGTCCCTGGGCGATCAGGGCTGTCGCCAGAAGTCCGAAATCGGCCGCGACCTGGAACGGATCGCCGATGCGTTCGCGCTTGACCGACGCGAAATCGCCGGCGGTCAGCAGCGCGCGCAGCTCGTCGACATGGCCGGCCTCGGCGAGATGCGCCGGTAGGTGCCGCACCGGATACGCGTCGTCGGAGTCGCGCCACTGCCGGCAGTGCGCGAGGAGCCGCTCCACGCCGGCGGCGCGGTCGATGGCGTAGCGGCCGTCGCACATCGCGCGGTCGGTCAGCCAGTCGGCCAGCGACTTGTGGTACAGCGCCACGCCGTCCCCGCCGCGCGCAAGATAGCCGGTCAGCGAATCCATCACCGCGCGGAGTTGACGGCCGCCCTGCAGCCCGGCGATGGCCGCGATCCGCGCCTCGCCCAGAGGTTCACGCGCGGCCAGCATCGTCTCCAGCGCGCGCCGCGTCGGCGCGTAGGCGGTTTCGTTCGGCCAGGAACGCGTGAAGAAGCGCGAATAGAGCCCGCCCAGGCCCAGCGGCAGCGCCTCAAGATCGGCGAGGTCGAGCTGTTCGCGGGCGATCGCCTCCAGCGCCTGGCGCGCGTAGAGGAAGCTGCCGTCGCTGCGCCGGCGCAGCGCCTCTGCGACGGCGCCCGCGTCGGCGCCCTGGCGCGCCAGCTCATCCGCCAGCGGACCGGACTCCAGCCGTCGACCGATGTAGCCGCCGATGTCGTCGAGGTTGCGGGCGTCGCGCGCCTCGATGCGGCGCGTGCGCGGCCCGCCGAGACGGTCGAGCACGGCGGCGTCGCGGCGGCTGGTGGCGACGACGCGCAACCACGGCGGCAACCGGTCCAGCCGCGGCGCCAGCAGGTCGACGATGGTCGGGCTGCGGGCCGCCGGCACGATGGCCTCGTCGAGCCCGTCGATCAGCAGGTAGCGGTCGCCGTCCGGAGGCTCGATCGCCGCCAGCCGGTCGACCAGCGCGATCTCAAGCGCGCTCGCCGGATCGGCGTCGCAGGCGCCGGGACGCAGCATCTCCGCGACGTCGGGCGCGCGCAGCGCGGCGGCGTAGGCGGGCAGGCGGAGCGCCAGCTGGCCGACGACGTTGCGCACAAAGCGGCCGCCCTCGATCGTGGCCGGCGTCTCCGCCTGGCAGAAGTGCCAGCCCAGAACCCGGCCGCCGGGATCGCGGCGCGCCATCTCGGCCATGAAGGTCGACTTGCCGAGGCCGGGATCGCCGACGATCAGCAGCGCGGCCTCCGACGTCGTCGTCCGCCAGGTCTCGACCTCCTCGAACAGCCAATGACGGCCGTGGAAGTGCCGCGTCTTCTCGGTGATCGTGGCGGTGAAATCCCACGGCCGCAGCGCCGGATCCGCCGGGGCGCGGACGCCGTCGAGCGCGGCGGCGATGTCGGCCAGCAGCCGCGCGAGCTGCCCGTCGTAGCGTTCGCGCGACTCGCGCCAGCCGATGAAATCGACGTGGTGTTGGCGGTTCAAGGTCAGCGGCGGATCGCAGCGCTCGACCATCACCGGGATGATCGGCTTCAGCGCCTCGCGGGCGCGGGCGATCTCGTTGAGGCAGACGCTGTCGGCGCCGCCGTCCGGGCCGGCGCGGCGCACCGCGTGCGGACTGAGGATCGCGACCAGCGCGTGGGCGGCGTCGAGCGCGCGTTCGATCTCGGCCTCCCAGCGCTGGCCGGCCTGGAGATCGGAGGTGTCGAGAAAGACCTGGTAGCCGGCGTCCGTCAGGTCGCGGTGCAGCCGCCGCGCGAAGTCAGCGGCATCGCGCCGTCCATAGCTGAGGAAAAGGCGTTTGGCGTCGCCGTCCGCCGCGCTGGCGTCCATGCCCCCGTCGCTGCCGGCCGACGCCGACGCTGCCCGTGCGTGGACGGTAGCTTCACGGGCCGGTCGAGGCAAGCGCGGCCGCGGCGCGCGCCGGCGCGTGTAGTATCATCCGGTGGATCGACCCGGCGTCTCCACGGTACGGCGCGGAGTCGCGGCCTCGCGAGGGGGGATCGCACGTCGACATGCCTGATCAACGCGAACCCATCGCCGCCACGGCGGCCCGCTCCCCGCGCCGCCGCCGACGCGCCGCCGGCGTGATCCTCGGGTGTTTGCTTTGCGCGATCGGGTCCGCGCGGCCGTCCGATGCCCAGGAAGCGGCGGCGCCTCGGTTGGTGACGGTGGAGGAGCTCACCGACGAGCTGCGGCGGACGCACGCGCTGGCGATCGACAAGCCGAAGGAGGTCGCGTCGTTCGTGTTCGCCGCGCTCAAGGAGAGGGTCGAGGTCTATCCGACCGAGAACTACTACTATTTCCGGTTCACCCACGGGGGCGTCGCCTACGCCGGCAATTTCCGGCTCGATCCGCTCGACCGCGACAAGGGCAGGATCCATTTCGCCTACTACGAGGAGGCGGCGGAATGGAAGCCGGACGGTCCCGAGCGCTATCTCGAGCTGGACGCCGCCGCGGGCTTCGCCGTCGAGAGGCTGGCGCCCCTCGCCTACGCCGTCACCCATGGCGGCAGGCGCGTCGTGTTCGAGCTCAACGACCTCTCCGCCGTCCGGCCGCCGGCGGCGGCGATGGACGCGCGCGATGTCTTCATCGGGCCGATCTTCGACGAGTCGGCGCTGCGCTTCTTCCTGCTCTACAACCGCGCCGCCAAGACGTTCCACTACGTGCTCGACGAGACCGCGGGCGTCATCGAGCGCTTCGACGCCCTGAAAGGCGCGCCGCGCATCCTCGTCGGCCGCCGCACCGGCTTCGCCTTCTATCGCGACCACAGGTTCGACCGGAAGATCCTCATCGGCGCGTTCGCCAGGAACGTGCGCCTCAACACCTACCTCGACGGTCCGTTCGACCAATTGCCGGAGAACTTCATCCAGGGCGAGGCGCTGCGCGAGGCGATCATCGATTCGGATCCCGCGGCGAAGGGCAGGATCGGCCGCCTCGGCCACTACCCCGGCGGCAACCGCTACGCCATCGGCACCTACATGCACTACGAGCGGCTGTCCGATCTGCTGCGGGTCGAGGCCTGCGCCCAGAAGCGCCTGCGCCAGCCCACCTACTACCGCTGCTTCGTCAACCCGCCGCGTTGATCGCCGAGCGGACTCCTGAACGAGAAGGCCCCGCCGCGGCGGGGCGGCGGGGCTGTTGTCGGCTCCGGGGTGGGGCTTAGCAGACGCCGGTGTGGAAGCGGCTGGTGCGGTAGTTGTGGCAGGCCGCCTCGGCCGGCGAGAAGGAGGCGGCGACCGCGACGCCGACCGAGCCGATGCCGGCGGCGAGCAGAAGCGCGAGCGTGAACTTCCTCATGACGTTCTCCCTTTTCGGTCCGCTCCGGCGACCACCGCCGTGCTGATGGCCGCCGTTGTATGCCCGGCGCGGACCGCAAGGTATGAAGCGCTTCAGAGGTCCAACGGGCGGCGGCACGCGATCCCGGCGGTCGTCACGTTCAGTCGAGGATACAGTTCGGAGCGGTGGGGCCGCCTATCCGCTCCGTCATCCCGAGCGCAGCGAGGGATCTTGAGGCGGCGCGAAGATCCCTCGCTGCGCTCGGGATGACGGAGGGAGAAAGCGTCCACGCTCCAATCGAACGCCGATCAGAACTCGACGTCGAGCTCCTCCATCTCCTCGGGCTCGGCGCGGGCGGCGGCGTACCATTCCTGCATCGCCGGCATGGCGGAGATCGTGGCGCAGTAGGCGGCCGCCGGCGGCTCGAGGCGGACGTCGTAGGTGATGAAGCGGGCGCAGACCGGCGCGTACATCGCGTCGGCCATGGTCGGCCGGGGGCCGAACAGAAACGGCCCGCCATAGCGGGCGAGGCAGTCCTTCCAGATCGCCACGATCCGGTCGATGTCGGCCTGGGCACCCGCCCACACTTTGAAGCCGGGGCGCTTCATCTTGAGGTTCATCGGCAGCGCCGAGCGCATGTTCGCGAAGCCGGAGTGCATCTCGCCGCACACCGCCCGGCAATGCGCCCGGGCCACCTTGTCGGCCGGCAGCAATCCCGCCTGCGGGTAGGTTTCGTGGAGATACTCGCCGATCGCCAGTGTGTCCCACACCTTGACGTCGCCATGCTCCAACGCCGGCACCAGGAATGACGGCGACAGCAACAGCAACTCGGCCCGGGTCGACGGGTCGTCGGTCGGCAGCATCTTCTCCGTGAACGGCAATTCCGCCAGTCGGCACAACAACCAACCCCGCAAGGACCAAGAGGAATAGTTCTTGCTTGAGATCGTCAGCGAGGCTTCGGCCATGGTCCTGTCCCCTCCCCCCGGTGGCGGGATTTGCTTTGGATGCTGCTTCGCGCCGCGATGCAATAAGCGAGCCGAAAGCCCATGCTCTACGCCGCCTATCAGGCCCAAAGCGACTTCATGTATCCCGTCCGCACCTGGGCGCGGCATTCGGCGACGGCCCTGGCCCAGACCCGCCACGAGGCGTTGCGCGGTTTCGGGGGTTCCGCGCTGGCGGCGGGCTACGAACTGCTCGGCCGGGCCGGCCTGACCCACCACCGGCCGTCCTTCGGGATCGCCTCGACCAAAATCGGCAACCGCGAGGTCGCCGTCACCGAGGAGGCGACGCACACGATGCCGTTCGGCACGCTGCTGCGCTTCGCCAAGGACATCGACATCGAGCAGCCCCGCGTGCTGGTCGTCGCGCCGCTGTCGGGCCATTTCGCGACGTTGCTCCGCAACACCGTCGAGGTGCTGCTGCCGGACCACGACGTCTACATCACGGACTGGACCAACGCCCGCGACGTCGGGCTGTGGCACGGCCGTTTCGGCTTCGACGAGTATGTCGGCTACGTGATCCGGTTCCTGGAAGCCCTCGGTCCGGGCGCGCATGTCGTCGCGGTCTGCCAGCCCTGCGTGCAGACCTTGGCGGCGGTCGCGGTCATGGCCCAGGACGACCACGTGGCGCAGCCCGCCAGCATGACCTTGATGGCCGGCCCGATCGACGCCCGAGTCAACCCGACCAAGGTGAACGAGCTGGCGACGTCGAAGCCGATCGAATGGTTCGAGCGCAACCTGATCTCGTCGGTGCCGCTGCGCTACGCCGGCGCGATGCGGCGGGTCTATCCCGGATTCGTGCAGCTTGGCGCTTTTATGAGCATGAATCTCGACCGCCACATCAAGGCGCATGTCGATCTGTTCGGGCACCTGGCCAAGGGCGAGCACGAAAAGGCGAAGGCGACCAAGGATTTCTACGACGAGTACTTCGCCGTCCTCGACCTGACGGCGGAGTTCTACCTGGAGACGGTGAAGCGCGTATTCCAGGAGTACGACCTCGCGACCGGCGCGCTGGTCTGGCAGGGCAACAAGGTCGAGCCGCGCGCCATCCGCCGCACGGCGCTGTTCACCGTCGAGGGCGAGCGCGACGACATCTGCTCGATCGGCCAGACGGTGGCGGCGCACGACCTCTGCTCGGGCCTGCGGCCCTACCGCAAGAAGCACTACATGCAGGCCGGCGTCGGCCATTACGGCGTCTTCGCCGGCAAGCGCTGGGCCGGCCAGATCTACCCGATCCTCCGCAACGTCATCCTCGCCAACGACTGACTCGGCGTCCGGCGGTCCGCGGACCGTCCTCCCTTCTCCCGCGTCCTCCGGGGAGAAGGGAAGATGGAGATGAAGATGACGCCGGCGGTGGCGCCGGCGCGGGAACCGCCCTAGCCTCGCGCGATGCAGCCGCGCCTCGACATCCGCGTCATGTCCGCCGCCGATCTGGCGCGGGCGCTCGACTGGGCCGCCGCCGAGGGCTGGAATCCAGGGCTCGGTGACGCCGCCCTGTTCCAGCTCGCCGATCCCGCGGGCTTCATCGTCGGCGTTCTCGACGGCGTCCCCGTCGGCTGCGTCTCGGTGGTGCGCTACGGCGATGAGGTCGGCTTCCTCGGCTTCTACATCACGATCCCGGCGGCGCGGGGCCAGGGCCACGGGATCGCGCTGTGGAACGCCGGCATGGCCCGCCTCGCCGGCCGCAACGTCGGCCTCGACGGCGTGCCGGCGCAGCAGGACAACTACCGCAAATCGGGATTCCGGCTGGCGTGGCGCAACATCCGCTTCGATACGGCGGCGCCGGCGGCGGCGGCTTCCGCGCCCCGCGATGTGACGATCATCGACGCCCGCGAGGTGCCGTTCGACCGCCTCGCGGCCTACGACCGGCGCTTCTTCGCGGCGCCCCGCGACGGTTTCCTCGCGGCGTGGCTGTCCGCGCCCGGCCATGCCGCCGTCGCCGCGCTGCGCGATGGGGACATCGTGGCGCTGGGCGCGATCCGGCCGTGCCGGACCGGCTTCAAGATCGGGCCGCTGTTCGCCGACGATCCCGATCTGGCGGCGGCCATCGTCGCGACGTTGCGCGCGCGCGTGGGCGCCGGGGCCGTCGCGCTGGACGTGCCCGAGCCGAACCGGCGCGCCGTGGCGCTGGCGGAATCGCTGGGCATGGCGCCGTCCTTCGAGACCGCGCGGATGTACACCGGCGCCACGCCCGCGATCGACCTCGACGGGCTCTACGGCGTCACCAGCTTCGAACTGGGCTGATCGCCGCGCCGTGACCGCGCCGCGCGGCCCGCGCTAGTATCGCCGGACGGACGGACACGCCGACACACGGGAGGGATCCATGGATTTCGGAATCGCGCTGCCGACGTCGGCCGATTCGTGGACGCTGGCGAAGCGGGCCGAGGAGCTCGGCTTCACCCACGCGTGGTTCTACGACACGCAGATGCTGAGCGCCGACTGCTTCGTCGCCATGGGCGCGGCGGCGGTCAACACGCGCCGCATCCGGCTGGGCACCGGCGTGCTGGTGCCGTCGAACCGCATCGCGCCGGTCGCCGCCAACGCGCTGGCGTCGCTCAACAAGCTGGCGCCGGGACGGATCGACTTCGGCGTCGGCACCGGCTTCACGGCGCGCCGCGCGATGGGCTTCGGCGCGATGAAGATGAAGGCGATGGAGACCTACATCGCGCAGGTCTACGGGCTGCTGCGCGGCGACATCGTCGATTTCGAGATGGAGGGCGAGCGCCGCAGGATCCGCTTCCTCAATCCGGAGCTCGACCTGTTCAACACGCGCGATCCCATCCCGCTGCACCTCTCGGCGTTCGGGCCGCGCACGCGGGCGCTGACGGCGCGGCTGGCGGCGGGCTGGATCGATTTCGTCGGCAACGTCGAGACCGGCATCCGCGAGGTCGAGGCGATGCGGGCGGCGTGGCTCGCGGCCGGCCATCCGGAGAGCGACCTGTCGGCGACGGCCTTCGCGCTGGGCTGCGTGCTGGAGGAGGGCGAACCCGCCGATTCCGAGCGCGCGATGCTCCAGGCCGGGCCGCGCGCCGCCGTCATGCTGCACCGCGCCGCCGACGAGGCGATCTCCGGCCTGGCGCCGGGCACCGCCATGCCGACCAAGGCGCGCGAGGAGATCGACGGCTACGTCGCGCTGGCGCGGACCTTCGAGCCGGCCGACGCGCCCTGGCTGCGCAACCACCGCGGTCATCTGATGTTCGTGAAGCCGGAGGAGCGGCCGTTCGTCACCGCCGACCTGATCCGCGCCACCTCGTTCACCGCGACGGAGGCTGAGATCAAGCGGCGCATCGACGCGCTGCGCGGCGCCGGCTACACCCAGTTCACGATCCAGCTCGTGCCCGGCCAGGAGGAGGCGCTGGCCGACTGGGCCCGCATCCGCAAGGCGTTCGTGTAGCGGCGGCCGGGCGATCGACACGCGCCCATCGTCCCGGACGCCCCTCCGTCATTCCGGACACCCTCTCCGTCATCCCGGAGCCCCTCCGTCATTCCGAGCGCGGCGAGGAATCCTTCCGCCGCCGAAGGATTCCTCGCCGCGCTCGGAATGACGAAAGCGACAAGAGCGCGCGAACGCGCGCCGCGCGACGGCGCCCGCGTCGCGTTCTCAATCCGCCAGCCGCACCGCCTCGAGCGCCGGCTTGCCGAGGATCATGTCGGCGGCCTTCTCGGCGATCATCAACACCGACGCGTTGAGGTTGGCCGACGGCATGGTCGGCATGATCGAGGCGTCGACCACGCGCAAGCCCGCGAGGCCACGCACGCGGAGCTGGTCGTCGACGACGCCGCTCGGATCGGCGTCGGGCGCCATGCGGCAGGTGCCCATCAGATGGAACGTGGTGGTGCCGCGCTGCTTGGCGGCCTCCATCAGCCCGGCGTCGGACTGGACGTCCTTGCCGGGGAACACCTCGTGGTCGTAGTACGGCGCCAGCGCGTCGGACGCGAGCAGGCGGCGCGCCAGCTTCATGCCGGCCAGCAGCACGCGGCGGTCGCTCTCCTCGGCGAGGTAGTTCGGCTGGATGACGGGGTGGTCGAACGGATCGGCGGATTTCGCGCGGATGTAGCCGACGCTGTCGGGCCGCTGCTGCCACGAGGCGATCGTCATGCCCGGCAGGTCGTCGAGCTTCGACTGCACGCCCTCCTTGTAGCTGGCGGGCGTGAAGGTGAGCTGCAGGTCGTAGTTGTCGACCCGCTCGTCGGATTTCCAGAACACGTAGACCAGGGTCGGGTTGAGCGCGAGGATGCCCTTGCGCGCGACCGCGTACTTCAGCACCTCGCCCACCAGGCTCAGCCCGTGCGAGCGCTCGTTGATGCTGCGCGCGTTCTTGACGCGCGCCACGAAGCGCGGCGCGTAGTGGTCGCGCAGGTTCTCGCCGACGCCGGCCAGCGCGTGCCTGACGTCGATGCCGAGCGACTGGAGCAGCGGCGCCGGGCCGATGCCGGACACCTGCAGCAGCTGCGGCGAGTTCACCGTGCCGCCGCACAGGATCACCTCCTTGCGCGCGCGCACCTCGACCTCGGGGCCGCCGCGGCCGCCCTTGCGGTAGCGCACGCCCGTCGCGCGCTTGCCGTCGAGAACGATCCCCGTGGCGTGCGCGCGCGTGCGGACCTCGAGGTTGGGCCGCCGCATCGCCGGCTTCAGGAAGCCGCGCGCGGCGCTGACGCGGCGGCCGTTCCTGACGATGCGCTGCACGTAGCTGACGCCGGCCTGGGTGGCGCCGTTGTAGTCGGTGTTGCGCGGGATGCCCTGCTGGACCGCGCCCTCGATGAACGCCTCGCACAGCGGGTCGCGCCAGTCGAGATCGGTGATCGGCAGCTGCCCGTCGCGGCCTCGGAAGGTGTCGTCGGCGGCGCCGACGCGGCCCTCGCTGCGCCGGAAGTACGGCAGCACGTCGGCGTAGCCCCAGCCGCGGTTGCCGCGCTGCGCCCAGCCGTCGAAATCCATGCGCTGGCCGCGGTTGTAGATGTGGCCGTTGATCGAGCTGGAGCCGCCCAGCGTCTTGCCGCGCGGCGCCGCGATTCGGCGGCCGCCGGTCCATTCGCTGGGCTCCGAGGTGTAGAGCCAGTTCACGCTGGGATTGACCAGCGTGTACATGAACCCGGCCGGGATGTGGATCATCGGGTTCCAGTCGGACGGACCGGCCTCCAGCACGCAGACCGTGACGCCGGAATCCTCGCTCAGCCGGGCCGCGAGCACGCTGCCGGCCGAGCCGGCGCCGACGACCACGTAGTCGAAACTGTCCATTCCGCCGCATCCTCCCGATGATGCCGGCTTAGCGCGCCCGGTGGCCCGCCGGCAATCCGGATCGTCGCCGGCCGCATTGCCGGCCGCCGGTCGCCGGGTCTAGGCTCGCGAGAACGCCGGCGCCGCGCGCGGGGCCGGTGGCGGAGGACGCCATGAACCAGCCGGCCCGGAAGATCGACGTCGACTACGGCTCCGAGGAGGCGGCGATGCGCGCCTACCTGCGCGAGGGCGAGGACCGCGCCCGCGCGCTGGGCAACCGCGGGCCCGTCCGCTTCACCGACGACGGGAAGCTGCATCCCGACATCCTCGCGGCCTACTGGCGCTGCGGCTTCTACATCTTCGAGGGCGTGCTGAAGCGCGACGAGCTGGCCGACATCGAGGCCGACCTGCGCGACATCCTGGACCGCCTGCCGGTCGAGCGCGGCGCCGCCGTCGACGCCAAGGGCCGGCCGGCGCTGGCCGCCGACTGCCAGGCGCCGACGCTGCAGTGGTCGAAGCCGCTGGGCGATCCGTTCGGCGGCACCAAGCTGGCGATGGGCCGCCATCCGGTGAAGATGTTCGAGCCGAAGGCCGCCGCCGACGCGCCCAAGGAGATCGTCTACCTGATCCTGGGCTCGCTGCAGTTCTCCGAGGCGGCCCTGCGCGTCTACGGGCACCCCCACATGCTGGCGGTCGCCGCCGCCGTGAACGGCGAGGATTTCGTGCCGTTCAACGAGGCGCTGTTCATCAAGGAGCCGGGCCGCGGCGCGTCGGTGGCGTGGCACCAGGACGGCGTGACCCACTGGGACAAGCCTGACTGGGACCAGGGCTCGCACGGCTTCAATTTCATGGCCCAGCTCTACGGCTGCACGCCCGCCAACGGCGTCTGGGTGGTGCCGGGCTCGCACAAGACCGGCCGGGCCGACATCAAGGCGATGGTGGCGGCGGCCGGCACCGAGCGGCTGCCCGACGCCGTGCCGATCGTCTGCGCGCCCGGCGACATCGCCATAACCAACCGCCAGTCCGTGCACGGCTCGTTCGCCAACACCAGCCCGGACTGGCGCGTGACGGTGAATTTCGGCTTCCACCGCCGGCGTTCCGTGCTCGGCGTCACCGGCGCCGGCATCCACAACGCGGCCGCGACCTATGACGAGGCGCGCATCAGCGAGCGCGCGCGCCTGATCGGCTACGGCATCGACGCGCGCCGCCAACGCTTCCCCGACGAGACGCCCTACGTCTACAAGCCGCACGCCGACGCCGGCGAGGTCCATCGCTGGGACGCCGCCGCCAAAGCCGGGATCAGGGACTACAACCTGCTCGACCTGAGCATCTGAGGGCGGCTGGCCAGTGCGTCGCCGTTGGTTGAAGTAACGCGCCATCCGGCAAATGTCATTGGCGGTAGCCGACGCTACGGCCTCCCAATCGATAGATGGTCAAGATCCAAGCGATCGCTATCTACGTAGTCGCGCGCGGTCATATCCTCAAGGCGAACGGCAATTGCGCTTTCAACACGAAAACGCCCGGATTGACCTATTAACTCAACCCACTTGTCGATGACGCCCGACCAATCCACTATGTCAGGAGTTGAGGCCTCGTCTTTGACAAACCACACCGTCAACTGAACGATCGGGTCGTCCCAAGAAGGCGCTGCCCGAACACGAATCTCCGACAGTGCGCGCATATAGGCCCCTTCGGAGCTTGCCTTGTTGTGCTTGGCACGAAATCGCGATGCTAAGGGCGCTAAGGCAGCATTGAAATCATCAGGAAATGCGAATCGCGCGCGCTGCCGCGATAGCGCTTGAGCGATGCTACGTGACTCCGCATCTGTCGCCCATCCCGGCGTTCGCTTCCAGGTGGCTACTACGCTCTTCTCGACGGTCATAGTGCGGTCTAGGTCGGCAATAAGCCGTTCCGCAGCCGTAGCAGGGATGTATACGAAAGCCGGCCGGCGAACGCGGCGCACCTCATCGAGAAACTCTGGTGACACGCGTATCAGCGGCGCAACTTCGACATAGTGACGATCATTGCTCGCTCGCACGATATCGCAAGTCTGGCTGAGAATGACGAATCCTTCAATTGCGGAATCTTCGACAAGCATATGACCGTCCGGAAAATCGTCATCGCTATTCCTCTGTGCCACGGCTTGCTTCGATGCATACGCAAGGGGATGCACGATATTCGCCCAATGGACGAAGCCGATATTCGGTGACAACGTCACGTCACCTTGGCGCCACACCTGAAGTGCGCGATCTACGTCAGTCTCATCTGCCTCCACAGATTCAGCCATTACCTCAACTCTTTGTCGGAACGCGGGTCACGCGCGCTGGACGCGCATTTGCAGCAAGCGCGGGACGCGCCTGATCAATGTCGAGGGATTCGGATAGGCTCGGCAAGCGACGTGACAACAGCGCCTCGCGCGAAAGAGGCGTTCGCGGCGTATTGGCAAAAGAAACCAAACTTGGGCCGACTCGTTCAATTGCGCTTGATATTGCATCGCTCCTCATTAAGTCTACGATCGACACGCCCGCGTACGTATCGTCAAGTAGTAGAGTGCGCGTTTGAGCTGAGTCACTCCGATTTACGTTTTTCACAACTCTAAGGACCTGCCGGACACGCCTTTCATTCGAAGCAGATAGGATCTTGCCGCTGGCCCAGTGATGTAGGCTTCGTCGCGTAACGCCGAAGATCGAAGCGATCTCTTCCCAAGTCAGGCCAGAGATGCGCCGAATTTCAAGTACTGCTTCAGATGTTGACTGGGGCTCAGATGGGGCCACTTTACCCTGCGGCTCGGCTGCGGTCGCCTCATTTGGATAGTGAGATGGGTACGAATTTCCGGTTGCGTCGGCAAAGAGGGACGCCCCGACGAAAATTGCAGCGTTGAGCGCGCTGACTCGTATCATTGCGCCGAAGCCTGACGTCGACGTCCCATTGCCGATGGATGGTGCCAACATACTCACGGCTTGCCTCCATAGAAGCGGAGAAATTCCGTAGTGACCATCCACCGAAACACGGTGTAGATGCGCTCCGCAAACGCCGTCGCCGTTTTCGAAATACCGTCGCCATCGAAGCTTTGCTTAGACCGCGTTGACATGTCGAGATCTAAAAGCCAACTTGGCTCATCGATCGGCTCAATTGCATTTGGATCGATCGTCGCCTTGGGTGGAAGGCGCCCCCATCGCGCTTGGATTACACCTTCCTCAGCATCCAGTATCGTCTCCGTGAGGATATGCCTTGCCGCTCCACCGATCCGTCCTTGTGCAATCCCCAAAACTTCGGCGCGTATGAGATCGCTAGCCCGCAACATGGCGTCTCCAGTCAGGCGATCAATATATCGCAGTCCAAACCGTCGAACCTCTTGTGGCTTGAATACCGCTTCAACACCGTCAACGATTTCACGAAGACGTTGGAGGAAATTGTCACGACTCTCGTAGGCGGTAGTTTCTAAGGCGACGAAATCGACACCCAAGCTAACTCTCCAGGTGACCTGCTCCTCTTGGTCTGAGAATCGCCACAGGATCGCTTCCTTGATCTGCGGCGGAACGGCGGGACCAAGCGCCACCTCCACCTGATGAACGCGGTCTTCTTTAAGGAATGGATATTTCCCGCGGACAATCTCTTGGAATGTAGCAACGCGATCAGCAAGGCGGATCGCCAAGATGGGCTCGAAACGCACCTGCGCGATGACGCGCACGAGCGGCGCGCGAGGCAAGTGCACTTCGGTTGGCGACGGCCCGGTCAGCGGTGCGAGCGCTTCTGTCATTTTTTCCCCGAGCTCTCTAGCAATACTTGTGAAGTACAGTGTGAAGTGGGCTATTTCAAGCCATCCTATTTTTGCATTTACTATGCAAATTATATGAACGCTCAATCCACGCCGCTGCCATGTTATTTGACCTCGTCTGCGCGAGATCTGCAAACTCCGATGTTGTCGTTAGAGTCCAAGCAGCACACGAGCGAGTGATCTCGCCCTTGTTCGTCGTGGTAAATCAAACGATCTACAAACTGATCTCAGCGCTGGACGGCCATGGCAAACGACACGGGCATTCCTTTCGCGGCGACGCGGCCGGCCGCGGCCGCCGTCGTGCCGTCATTCCCGTTCGACAACAGCTACGCCCGGCTGCCGGCGCGCTTCCACGCCCGGCTGGCCCCGACGCCGGTCGCGGCGCCGGCGCTGATCCGCGTCAACCGGCCTCTGGCGCTGGAGCTGGGGGTCGATCCCGACGCGCTGGCGACGCCGGCGGGCGTCGAGATTCTGGCCGGCAACCGGATCGCCGACGGCTCGGAACCGCTGGCCCAGGCCTACGCCGGCCATCAGTTCGGCAATTTCACGCCGCAGCTCGGCGACGGACGCGCCATCCTGCTGGGCGAGGTGGTCGACCGCGCCGGCGCCCGGCGCGACATCCAGCTCAAAGGCTCCGGCCCGACGCCGTTCTCGCGCCGCGGCGACGGACGCGCCGCGCTGGGCCCGGTGCTGCGCGAATACATCGTCAGCGAGGCCATGGCGGCGCTGGGCGTGCCGACCACGCGCACCTTGGCCGCCGTGACCACCGGCGAGCCGGTCTACCGCGAGACGGCGCTGCCCGGCGCGGTGTTGACGCGGGTGGCGTCCAGCCACCTCCGCGTCGGCACGTTCCAGTTCTTCGCCGCGCGCCGCGACGGCGAGGCCGTGAGATGGCTGGCCGACCACGCCATCACCCGCCACTACCCCGACGTCGCGGCGTTGGCGAACCCGTACCCGGCGTTCTACGAACGCGTCGTGGCGCGTCAGGCGGCGCTGGTCGCGAAGTGGATGTCGATCGGCTTCATCCACGGCGTGATGAACACCGACAACACGACGATCAGCGGCGAGACGATCGACTACGGGCCGTGCGCCTTCATGGATGCCTACGATCCCGCCACCGTGTTCAGCTCGATCGACGAGGGCGGCCGCTACGCCTACGCCAACCAGCCCGGCATCGCGGCCTGGAACATGGCGCGGCTGGCGGAGACCCTGTTGCCGCTGTTCGACGACGACACCGAGGCGGCGCTGGCGCGTGCCAACGAGTCGCTGAAGACGTTCGGTCCGTTGTATTCGACGGCGTTGGTCGCGGCCCTGCGCGCCAAGCTGGGACTGACGACGGCCGAGGACGGCGACGCCGCGCTGACGCAGGCGCTGTTCGACGCGATGGCCGCCAACCAGGCCGACTTCACCTTGACCTTCCGCCGCCTGTGCGACGCCGCCGCCGACCCGGCGGCCGACGCCGGCCTGCGCGACCTGTTCACGGACCCCGCCGCCTTCGACGCCTGGGCGGTGGATTGGCGGACGCGGCTGGCGCGCGAGCCCACGGACGGCGCCGCGCGCCGCGACGCGATGCGCGCGGTCAACCCCGCCTATATCCCGCGCAACCATCGTGTCGAGGCGGCGCTGTCCGCCGCCGAGCGCGGCGATCTGGCGCCGTTCGACACGCTGATGGAGGTGCTGGCGCGGCCCTTCGAGGAGCGGCCGGAATTCGCCGCCTACACCGAGCCGCCCTTGCCCGATGAACGCGTGCTCCGAACCTTCTGCGGCACCTGACGGCCGTCCGCCGCGATGAACCCGATTGACTAGGCGCTCGATCGGCCATACCTGATATGCAAAGGTCCGCACCCTCGCGGGTGACAAGGACCGCCAAGACAGGCTGGCGCGACAGGGAGCAGCGCCCATGGGTGACGACGCGGATCGCGCGCCGATCCTCGAACTCGACGACGTGAGCCTGCGGTTCGGCGGCGTGCGCGCCATGTCCGACGTGAGCTGCGCCGTGCGCGAGGGCGAGCTGTTCTCGATCATCGGGCCGAACGGCGCCGGCAAGACCTCGACGCTGAACTGCATCTCCGGCCGCTACCAGCCGACCTCCGGGCGCATCCTGCACAAGGGCCGCGACATCACGCGCATGAGCCCGAACAAGCGCGCCGACCTCGGCATCGGGCGCACCTTCCAGAACCTCGCGCTGTTCAACGGCATGTCGGTGCTCGACAACATCACGGTCGGCCGCCACCACCTGATGAAGGCCGGCTTCCTGCGCGGCATGGCCTACTGGATCGGCGGCGCGCGCCAGGAGGAGGCCGAGCACCGCGCCGCCGTCGAGGAGATCATCGACTTCCTCGACATCCAGGCGATCCGCAACGAGGCCGCCGGCACCCTGGCCTACGGCCTGCGCAAGCGGGTCGAGCTGGCGCGCGCCGTGGCGCTGAAGCCCGAGCTGCTGCTGCTCGACGAGCCGATGGCCGGCATGAACCTCGAGGAGAAGGAGGACATGGCCCGCTTCATCGTCGACCTCAACGAGGAGTGGGGCATCACGGTCGTGATGATCGAGCACGACATGGGCGTGGTCATGGATCTCTCGCACCGCGTGATGGTGCTCGATTTCGGCCGCAAGATCGCCGAGGGCGATCCCGACCAGATCAAGGCCAGCGACGAGGTCCGGCGCGCCTATCTCGGCGAGGACCACGGCGCCGCGGTGGCGGAGGCGGCCGCGTGATCCCGGCCCGGTTCGCCCACGTCGAGACCCACGACACGCTGCCGAGGCTGCTGCGCCACAACGCGCGGACGCACGGCGCCGACACGGCGCTGCGCGAGAAGGACCTCGGCCTGTGGAAGTCGTACACCTGGGCCGATTTCCACGACCGCGCCAAGCTCTGGGCGCTGGCCCTGCGCGGGCTCGGCGTCGGCAAGGACGACGTCGTCGCCATCGTGGGCGACTCGCGGCCGGACTGGATCGCCGCCGCGGTCGGCGCGCACGCGGTGCGCGCGCTGACCATGGGTCTCTACCAGGAGGCGCTGGAATCGGAGATCGGCTACCTCGTGGACTTCGCCGCCGCCAAGGTCGTGGTCGCGGAGAACGAGGAGCAGGTCGACAAGATCCTGCGCGCCGCCTCCGACGCGCCGTCGGTGCGCTGGATCGTCTATTGCGACGCCCGCGGCATGCGCAAGTACGACGATCCGCGGCTGGTGGCGCGCGACTCGCTGCTGGAGAGGGCGCGCGCGACGGCCGCCGCCGAGCCCGGGCTGTGGGACTCGCTGGTCGACGCGACATCGGGCGAGGACCAGGCGATCCTGTGCTCGACCTCGGGCACCACGTCGCACCCGAAGCTCGTGAGCATCGCGTCGGGCCGCTTCATCCGCCACGTCGCCATCTACTGCGACCTGTTCGGGCTGGGGCCCGACGACGAGTACGTCTCGCTGCTGCCGATGGCGTGGATCGGCGAGCAGTTCCAGGGCCTCTACCAGCCGCTGGTCTGCCGCCACAAGGTCAACTTCGTCGAGAATCCCGACACGGTGATGGCCGATCTGCGCGAGATCGCGCCGACCTTCATGTTCCTGGCGCCGCGCGTGTGGGAGCAGATCGCCGCCGACGTGCGGGCGCGCATCATCGACGCCTCGCCGTTCAAGCGCCGCATGTTCCAGTGGGGCCTCGACATGGCGCTGAAGGGCGTCGAGGGCGGCCGCGTCAGCGCGCTGGCGCAGGGCGTCGTGCTCAGAGCGCTGCGCGACCGGCTCGGTTTCACCCGCCTGCGCTTCGCCAGCACCGGCGGCGCGGCGATGGGGCCCGACACCTTCAAGTTCTTCATGGCCATGGGCCTGCCGATGCTGCAGCTCTACGGCCAGACCGAGCTGGCCGGCATCTACTGCACGCAGCGGCCCGGCGGCCAGGTCGACTTCGACGCCGTCGGCACCGGGCTCGGCGAGGAGTACAAGATCCGGATCGACAACCCCGACCCCAACGGCGTCGGCGAGATCGTCAGCGCGCACCCCTACATGTTCTCGGGCTACTACCGGAACGAGGAGGCGACGCGCGCCGACCTGCGCGACGGCTGGATGCACACCGGCGACGCCGGCTACTTCAAGCCGTCGGGACAGCTCGTGGTCATCGACCGCATGCGCGACCTCGCGACCACAGCCGGCGGCGAGCGCTTCTCGCCTCAGTTCATCGAGAACAAGCTGAAATTCTCGCCCTACATCAGCGAGGCCGTGATCCTCGGCGACCGCCGCGAGCATCCCGCCGCCATCGTCTGCATCCGCTTCGCCATCGTGTCGAAGTGGGCCGAGCAGAACCGGATGTCGTTCACGACCTACTCGGACCTCGCCGGCCGGCCGGAGGTCTACGGCCTGATCGCCGGCGAGATCGAGCGCGTCAACGCCTCGCTGCCGCCGGCCCAGAGGCTGCGCAAGTTCGTGCTGCTCTACAAGGAGCTCGACGCCGACGACGGCGAGCTGACGCGCACCCGCAAGGTGCGCCGCGGCGTCATCGCGGAGAAGTACGCCGACATCATCGAGGCGATCTACTCCGGCGCGGCCGACGTCCGCATCGACACCGAGATCACCTTCCAGGACGGCTCGCGCCAGCGCGTGCGCACCACCCTGCCCGTCGCCTCGCCCGGCGACGCGGCGGCGGCGCGGTCGGCCTGAGCGCGACGGGAGCCGCCATGACCGCCCTGCCAGCCGACGGCCGCCGATGAACACCCAGCTCCTGGTGCAGCTCGTCGTCAACGGCCTGATCGTCGGCGCGCTCTACGGCGTCGTCGCGATGTGCTTCGTGCTGATCTACAAGGCCAGCCAGGTCGTGAACTTCGCGCAGGGCGAGTTCGTGCTGATCGGCGCCTGGGTGTGCTGGTGGCTGGTGGCCGAGTTCAAGCTGCCGTTCTGGGCCGGCTTCCCCGTCTGCCTCGTCTTCATGGCGCTGCTCGGCGTGGCGGTTCAGGTGATCGTGCTGCGGCCGCTGATCGGCGAGCCGGTGATCTCGATCGTGATGGTGACGATCTGGCTGTCGATCTTCTTCCAGGCGCTGCTGCGGTGGGTGTTCGGCGTCTTCACCCAGCCGTTCCCGCCGGTGTTCGACACCAGCACGGTGAAGGTGCTCGGCCTCAACGTCGAGACGGCCTACCTGATGAGCCTCGGCATATCGGTCGTCATCATGGTCGGCTTCGCCTACTTCTTCAAATTCTCGAAGATGGGCCTGGCGATGCGCGCGACGGCGTTCGACCAGCAGGTCGCGCAGAGCATGGGCGTGTCGGTCAAGCGCGTTTTCGCGCTGTCGTGGGCGATCTCGGCGGTGGTCTCGGCGCTGGCCGGCGTGGTGGTCGGGCTGGTGTCGGGCGTGTCGGCGTCGGTCGCGACGGTCGGCGTCAAGGTGTTCCCGGCGGTGATCGTCGGCGGCCTCGAATCGATCGTCGGCGCCGTGCTCGGCGGCCTGATCATCGGTCTGCTGGAGGGGCTGGCGCAGTTCCTCGACGCCGAGTACCTCGGCTTCGGCAACCTGATCACCGTCGCGCCGTTCTACGCCATGCTGATCATCCTGCTGATCAAGCCCTACGGGCTGTTCGGCACCAAGAACATCGAGCGGGTGTGAGATGGCCGGCTCGATGCGCCCCGCGGGCGACTTCCGCACCACCTACCAGGCCGACCGCACGATCTTCCCGACCCGCGGCTCGGCGATCGCCTGCGCCGTGGCGCTGCTGGCGCTGTGCGTCCTGCCGATGCAGTTCGGCGGCAAGTCGCTGGTCTCCTCGTACTGGCTCGCGCTGGTCATCCAGATCGCCTACTACGGCATCGCCGCGCTGGGCCTGAACATCCTCGTCGGATTCACCGGGCAGATCTCGCTCGGCCACTCCGCGTTCTTCGGCTTCGGCGCCTTCATGTCGGCCTACCTCTCGGGCCGCCACGGCGTGCCGGTGGCGTTGAGCATCCCGCTGGCCGGGCTGGCGACGGCGCTGCTCGGGGTGGTCGTCGGCCTGCCGGCGGGCCGTCTGAAGGGGCTCTACCTCGCGATCGCGACGCTGGCGTCGCAGTTCGTCCTGCAGGATTTCTTCAGCCGCGCGGCGTGGTTCACCGGCGGCGCCTCGGGCGCCAACGCCCCGCCGTTCTCGCTGTTCGGCCTCACGCTGTCGGGCGACCGCAGCTACTACTACGTGGTGCTGTTCTACCTCGTGGCGATGTACGTGTTCGCGGCCAACCTGATGCGCACGCGCGACGGCCGCGCCATGGTGGCGCTGCGCGACCACTACCTGTCCGCCGAGATCATGGGGATCAACCTCACGTACTACCGCATCCTGGCGTTCGGCATCTCGTCGTTCTACGCCGGGATCGGCGGCGCGCTGATGGCGCACTACACCAGCTTCGTGTCGGCCGAGGCGTTCGACCTGCTGCTGTCGATCAACTTCCTGGCGATGGTCATCATCGGCGGCCTCGGCTCGGTGATGGGCAGCCTGATGGGCACCGTCTTCATCCTGTTCCTGCCCGAGTTCATGCAGGGCGTCGTCCGGATCGTGCAGGGCCTGGGGATCGGCCAGAGCGCCGGCTTCAACGAGGGCCTCGCCTACCTGAAGGAGATGGCGATCGGGCTCGCCATCGTGCTGTTCCTGATATTCGAGCCCGAGGGCCTCGCCGCCCGCTGGCGCAAGATCAAGGCGTACTGGAAGCTCTACCCGTTCTCGTACTGAAGCGTACCAACCAAAGCAGGAGGAATGCCATGACGTTCAAACGCGCGATCCTGACGTCCGTCGCCGCCGGCGCGCTGCTGGCCGGACCGGCGCTCGCCCAGCAGAAGATCAAGGTCGGCAATCTCGTCGACTACACCGGCGCCACGTCGAGCGTCGGCAAGATCTCCGGTCCCGGCAAGGTCGACGCCTTCGCCTGGATCAACGCCAACGGCGGCATCAACGGCAAGATGATCGACGTCGAGACCGTCGACTACGGCTACCAGACGCAGCGCTCGATCCAGCTCTACAAGAAGTGGAAGGACGAGGGCGCCGTCGCGATCCAGGGCTACGGCACCAACGACACCGAGGCGATGGTGGGCTTCATCGCCCAGGACAAGATCCCCTACTTCTCGCTCTCGCTGTCGGGGCACCTCACCGATCCGGCCGGCGTGAGCGCCAAGGCGAAGGAGGGCAAGATCAAGCCCGCGCCCTACAACTTCTTCGGCGCCGCGTCGTACTCCGACGGCGCCCGCGCGCTGCTGATCTGGGCGGCCGAGGACTGGAAGCGCAAGGGCGGCGCCGGCAAGCCGAAATACATCCATCTCGGCGACAACCACCCCTATCCGCTGGCGCCCAAGGAAGCCGGCGAGTCGCTGGCCAAGGAGCTGGGCTTCGACGTCGTGCCGTCGATCCAGTACGCGCTGGCGGGCGGCGACTTCAAGGCGCAGTGCCTGGCGCTGCAGTCGTCGGGCGCCAACTACGCCTTCATGGCCAACACGACGGGCGCCAACATCGCGCTGCTGCGCTCCTGCGCCACCGTCGGCGTCAACGTGCAGTTCATGGCCAACATCTGGGGCATGGACGAGCCCGGCCTCAAGGCCTCGGGCAAGGCGGCGGACGGCATCGTCTGGGTCGTCGGACAGGAGGCGTGGGGCGCCAACGTGCCGGGCATGGCGACGTTCCGCGCCATCTCGAACATGTCCGATCCGACCGGCAAGGCCCACCGCGCCCTGCCCTACGTCCGCGGCGCCTGCCAGGTCCTCTACCTCGCCGAGGCGATGCGCATCGCCGACAAGGCGGGGAAGCTGAACGGCGAGGGCATCAAGGCCGCGCTCGAGGGCATGAAGGACTTCGTGCCGGCGAAGACGGAGGGCATGTGCCCGCCCGTGACCTGGACGGCGACCGACCACCGCAGCGTCGACACCGTCGGGCTGATGCGCGGCCGCGTCACCGGCGACACCGACCAGGGCGAGTACACCGACCTGCTCGCCAAGGGCGTGATCAAGATGGAGAAGGTCGCGGACATCAAGGTGCCGCGCAAGCCGGAGTGGCTGGGCTACTAGCCCTCCACCGCACGACGGAGGGGGCGCGGCCGCCGCGCCCCCTCCGGCCTCCCGCCGGAGCCGCCGCCCCATGACCGAAGCGACCACCACGACTCCCACGGCCGCGGCCGGCGACCGCGCGGCGGCGGCCGTGGACGCGCCGGCGCTGCTCGAGGTCGAGAACATCGAGGTCGTCTACGACGACGTCGTGCTGGTGCTGCGCGGCGTCAGCCTGCGCGTGCCCAGGGGCGGCATCGTCACGCTGCTCGGCCCCAACGGCGCCGGCAAGTCGACGACGCTGAAGTCGATCTCGGGCCTGCTCAAGTCGGAGCGCGGCGAGGTGGTGTCGGGCGACATCCGCTTCGACGGCGCCAGCATCGCCCACCGCGACCCCGAGCGGATCGTGCGCGGCGGCGTCTTCCAGGTGATGGAGGGCCGCCGCATCATCAGCGACATGACCGTGATCGAGAACCTCCGCGTCGGCGCCCACACCCGGAGCGACAACGAGGTCGGCGACGACATCGACCGCGTCTACTCGTATTTCCCGCGGCTGAAGGAGCGCACCGGGCTGGCCGGCTACCTCTCCGGCGGCGAGCAGCAGATGCTGGCGATCGGGCGCGCGCTGATGGCGCGGCCGCGCATGATGCTGCTGGACGAGCCCAGCATGGGGCTGGCGCCGCTGCTGGTGCGCGAGGTGTTCGAGATCATCGAGCGGCTCAACCGCGACCTCGGCATCACCATGCTGCTGGTCGAGCAGAACGCCAACATGGCGCTCAAGGTGGCCGACTACGGCTACATCATGGAGTCCGGCAAGATCGTGCTCGACGGGCCGCGCGCGTCGCTCGCCGAGAACGAGGACGTCAAGGAGTTCTACCTCGGCGGCGGCGGCGAGGCGCGCAAGAGCTTCAAGAACCTCAAATCGTTCCGCCGGCGCAAGCGCTGGCTGTGACCATGCCGCGGTGTATGATCCCGCCGCGCGCCGGGGGCCCGGGCTCCTAGCGCGCCAACGGGGGAACGCATGGCGCGCGGGAGCGTCGACGGATGGGCGTGACGTCGCGCGTGCCCGCGCTGGCGCCGTTCGGCGTGCGCAGCTTCCGCTTCCAGTGGCCGGCCGATCTCGCGACGTCGTGGGCGTTCGAGATGGAGACGCTGATCCTCGGCTGGTACATGCTGGTCGAGACCGGCTCGGTCGTCGTGCTCGCGGTGTTCGGCTCGCTGCAGTTCCTGGGCACCCTGGCGGCGCCGATGTTCGGCGTCGCCGGCGACCGCATCGGCCACCGCAACCTGCTGTGCCTGATGCGCGCGGCCTATCTGGCGCTCGCCGCCACGCTGGCGGTCCTGTTCATCAGCGGCGCCGCCACGCCGGTCACGGTGTTCGTGGTCGCGCTGCTGGCCGGCACGGTGCGGCCGTCGGACCTGCTGATGCGCAACGTGCTGGTCGGCGAGACCATGCCGCCCGACCTGCTGATGCGCGCCATGGGCGTCTCGCGCACGACGATGGACTCCGCCCGCGTCGCCGGCGCGCTGGCCGGCGCCGGCCTGGTCGCGACCATGGGCATGGGCCCGGCCTACATCGCGATCTGCGCCTTCTACGCGCTCAGCCTGGCGCTGACCCTCGGCGTCGCCGGCGGCGCGGCGCGCGCGCCGGCCGCCGCGCCGCGCGTCTCGCCGCTGCGCGACCTGCGCGACGGCCTCGCCTACATCTGGGCGACGCCGCCGCTGCGGGCGGCGATGTACCTCGCCTTCCTCGTCAACCTGACGGCGTTCCCGCTGACCGGCGCGCTGCTCGCGCACGTCGCCAAGGACGTCTACCACCTCGACCAGACCGGGCTGGGCTGGCTGGTGGCCAGCTTCGCCACCGGCGCCCTGCTCGGCTCGGTCGCGCTCAGCGTGCGCGGCGCCACGATCCGGCCGGCGCGGGTCATGCTGGTGTCGACCGCGCTGTGGTTCGCCGCGACCATCGCCTTCGCGCACGCCGGCGGGCCGCTGGCGGGCTGCGCCACCCTGCTGGCGGCCGGCCTCGTGCAGAGCCTCAGCATGGTGCCGATGGCCGTCATGCTGCTGCGCGTCGTGCCGCCGGCGATGCGCGGGCGCGTCATGGGCGTGCGCATGCTCGCGGTCTACGGCTATCCGCTGGGCCTGCTGGCGGCCGGACCGCTGATCCAGCGCTTCGGCTTCTCCGCCACCGCGACCGCCTACTGCGCCATCGGTCTCGCCTTCACCCTGGTCATCGCGCTGCGCTGGCGCCACGCGCTGTGGCGCGTCGACGCCACAGCCAACGGCCGCTGACGGCCAGCGCGGCGGCCGCGGACGGCCACCGCGGCGGCCGCATCGCAGCCATACCCCGCGCCGCGCGGTCTGGCCCTCGCCGCGGCGGCGCTCTAACCTCGCGCCGGATCGGTGCGCGCCCTCGCGCGCGGAATGGACGGTGGAGCGACATGTCGGGTTCGGGGAACGGCGCGGCCAAGGGCGGCGCCTACGACGCGGTGGTGATCGGCGCGGGATTCGCGGGCCTCTACATGCTTTACCGGCTGCGCCGCGCCGGCTTCACGGCGCGCGTCTACGAGGCCGGCGACGGGGTCGGCGGCACCTGGTACTGGAACCGCTATCCCGGCGCGCGCTGCGACGTCGAGAGCATGCAGTACTCCTACCAGTTCTCGCCCGAGCTGCAGCAGGAATGGGACTGGAGCGAGCGCTACGCCACCCAACCCGAGATCATGCGCTACGCCAACCACGTGGCCGACCGCTTCGACCTGCGCCGCGACATCCAGTTCGAGACCCGCGTGACGGCGGCGGCGTTCGACGACGCGACCGGCAAGTGGACGGTGGAGACCGACACCGGCGACCGCGTGACGGCGACCTACGTGATCGCGGCGACGGGATGCCTGTCCTCGGCCAACAAGCCGAATTTCGACGGCCTCGAGGATTTCAAGGGCGCGCAGTACCACACCGGCCACTGGCCGCACGAGGACGTCGATTTCACCGGCAAGCGCGTGGCGGTGATCGGCACCGGCTCGTCGGCGATCCAGTCCATCCCGCTGATCGCCGCGCAAGCGAAGCATCTCCACGTCTTCCAGCGCACGCCCAACTACACCGTGCCGGCGCACAACGCGCCGCTCGATCCGGCGTTCAAGGCGCGGGTCAAAGCCGACTACGCCGGCATGCGGGCCCGCGCCCGGCAGATGCCGGCGGGCATCGACCTCGAGTTCAACCCCGCCTCGGCGCTGGACGCCGATCCCGAGGAGCGGCGGCGGCGCTACGAGGCCAAATGGGCCTATGGCGGCATCCCGTTCATGGCATCGTTCGGCGACCTCCTGCTCAACGCCGACTCGAACGCCACGGCCGCGGAGTTCGTGCGCGGCAAGATCCGCGAGATCGTCCGCGATCCGAAGACCGCCGAGCTGCTGTCGCCGACCAACGTGATCGGCTGCAAGCGGCTGTGCGTCGACACCGGCTACTACGCCACGTTCAACCGTCCCAACGTCACGCTGGTCGACGTCAGCGGCGCGCCGATCGAGGGCTTCACCGCCAAGGGGCCGAAGGTCGCCGGCGTCGAGTACGAGGTCGACGCCGTGGTGTTCGCGACCGGCTTCGACGCCATGACGGGCTCGCTGCTGCGCATCGACTTCAAGGGCGTCGGCGGACTTTCCCTGCGCGACAAATGGGCCGCGGGTCCCCGCTCCTATCTGGGATTGTCGGTCGCCGGGTTCCCGAACCTGTTCACGGTCACCGGTCCGGGCAGCCCGTCGGTGTTCACCAACATGCTCCCGTCGATCGAGCAGCACGTCGACTGGATCGCCGACTGCGTCGAGCACATGCGCGCGCGAGGGCTGAAACGCATCGAGTCCGAACCGGCGGCCGAGGACGAGTGGGTGGCGCACAACCTCGAGGTGGCGGGCAACACGCTGCGTTCGTCCTGCAGCTCGTGGTATCTCGGCGCCAACGTGCCCGGCAAGCCGCGCGTGTTCATGCCGTATATCGGCGGCTTCCCCGCCTACGTGCAGAAGTGCGAGGCCGTGGTGCGGAACGGCTACGAGGGCTTCGCGCTCGCCTGAGCGGACGCGCGCCGCCGATCCCCCGGAAGGAACCAGCGATGGCCTATAGACGCATGGCGCTCGAGATCGGGATGGGCACGGACATCCGCGGCGCCGACCACACGAAGGCCGCCGTGCGCGCGCTGCGGGACGCGCTGTGGCACAACTCGCTCACGATCACCCACGCGCTGGGCGTGCCGGTCGATTCGATGCGCGTCGACGTCACCATCGGCGTGCCGAGACCCGATCTGGTCGACAAGGCCGCCGTGCTCGCCGTGCTGCCGCACGGCACCGGCACGGTGACCGTGGTGGAGGGCGGTCTCGAGATCGCCAACGAGGCCGGCACCGATTCGACGGTGATCGCCAACGCCGCGGCGGTCGTCCGCCTCGACGTCGCCTAGGGGGACGCGCCATGGCCGCGAAGCGCGTCATCCTCGAGATGGGCACCGGCAACGACCTGCACGGCGGCGACTACACCAAGGCCGCGCTGCGCGCCGTGCAGGACGCCATCCACCACAGCTCGCTGACGATGCTGCGCACGCTGCGGATCGATCCGAAGAAGTCGATGTGGGTCGAGGTCGTGATCGGCGTGCAGGACCCGTCGAAGGTCGACGCCGCCGCCGTGAAGGCCAGCCTGCCGCACGGCCAGGTGACGGTGAGGGTGGTGAAGGGCGGGCTCGACGTGCCCGACGAGGAGATCGGCGACGTCGCGGTGATCGCCAGCGCCGCGGTCATCGTCAGCCTGGATCTGCCCTAGGCCGCGCCGCGGCCCTGGGCACGAACGACACGACAAGGGGAAACGCCGCATGACCGGGCCGCTCGCGGGAATCAAGGTGATCGAGGTCGGACAGGCCTACGCCGGGCCGCTGGCCGGCGCGATCCTCGCAGACATGGGCGCCGACGTGATCAAGGTCGAGAAGCCCGATGGCGGCGACGATGCGCGGCTGTGGGGGCCGCCCTTCGTCGATGGCGACAGCGTGATGTTCCACGCCAACAACCGCGGCAAGCGCTCGGTCACGCTCGACATCAAGTCCGCGGCCGACGTCGCGAAGCTGAAGGCGCTGGCGAGCGACGCCGACATCCTGATCCAGAACCTGCGGCCGGGAATCGTCGACGAGCTCGGGATCGGGCCCGACGCGCTGATGGCGGTCAACCCGCGGCTGATCTACTGCTCGATCTGGGCCTTCGGCTACAAGGGGCCGCTGCGCATGGCGCCGGGCTTCGATCCGCTGCTGCAGGCCTTCGGCGCGGTGATGACGTTGACCGGCCGGCCGGAGGATCCGCCGACCTTCTGCGCGCCCGCGATCAACGACGCCGCCACCGGCATGTGGTGCGTGATCGGCGCGCTGGCGGCGTTGCAGGGCCGCCAGGCCACCGGCAAGGGCTGCGTCATCGACACATCGCTGTTCGAGACCGCCGTGAGCTGGGTCGGCGGCTCGCTGACCGGCTACAAGCTGACCGGCAACCTGCCGGTGCGCCACGGCACCGGCAGTCCGATCATCGTGCCCTACCAGACCTTCGACACCGCCGACCGGCCGCTCTGCGTCGCCTGCGGCAACGACCGTCTGTTCGTGAAGTTCGCCGAGGCGGTAGGCCGCCCGGAATGGGCGCGCGATCCGCGCTTCGACGACGGCCGCAAGCGCGTCGTCAACAAGCTGGAACTGCTGCCGATGATCGCCGAGCTGCTGCGCACGCGCACGCGCGACGCGTGGATGGCGGCGCTCGGCGCCGCCGGCGTGCCGTGCGCGCCGGTCAACGACATCGCCGAGCTGGCGTCCAGCGAGCAGCTCGCGGCGATGGACATGATGCGCGAGCTGCCCGGCAGCGGCATGCCCGTGGCCGGCCTGCCGATCTCGTTCGACCGCCAGCGGCCGGTGCCGCGGCGCGACTCGCCGAAGCTGGGCGAGCACAACGACGAGATCTTCGGCGCCAAGGGCTGACCGCCGTGTCGATCACCGAGCACATGGCGATCACGCCGCGCCACCGCACCTTCCATCTCTCGGCCGGTCCGGCCGACGGGCCGCTGGTGGTGTTCGTGCACGGCTGGCCCGAGCTCTCGATCAGCTGGCGGCACCAGCTGCCCTGCCTCGCCGGCCTCGGCTTCCGCGCCGTCGCGCCGGACATGCGCGGCTACGGCCGCTCGGACGTGTACGGCGCGCACGCCGACTACGCCCAGGAGAACATCGTCGCCGACATGATCGATCTTCTCGACTCGCTCGGCGTCGAGAAGGCGGTCTGGGTCGGCCACGACTGGGGCAGCCCGGTGGTGTGGAACATCGCCAGCCACCACCCCGGGCGCTGCCACGCCGTCGCCAGCCTGTGCGTTCCCTACCGCACGCTCGACCTCGGCCTCGACGTGGCGATCGGCTTGGTCGACCGCAACGTCTATCCGGTCGACCGCTTCCCCGCCGGCCAGTGGGACTACATGCGCTTCTACGAGGAGAGCTTCGCCAAGGCGACGGCGGCGTTCGACGCCGATCCCTACCTCACCGCGAAAGCGTTGTTCCGCAAGGGATCGCCCGACGGCCGCGGCAAGCCCGCGCGCACCGCCACGACACGGCGCGACGGCGGCTGGTTCGGCGGCGCCGGCAAGGCGCCCGACGTGCCGCGCGACGCCGATCTGGTCAGCGAGGAGGACCTCCGCGCCTACGCCGCGGCGCTGGCGCGCAACGGCTTCTTCGGTCCCGACTCGTGGTACGTGAACCACGCCGCCAACGCCGCCTACGCGGCGCGCGCCGTCAACGGCGGCCGCCTCGACATGCCCGTCCTGTTCCTCGGCGCGCGCTACGACTACGTCTGCGAGACGGTCGACTCGCCGATGGCCGGGCCGATGCGCGCCCATTGCCGCGATCTGACGGAGGTGGTCGTCGATAGCGGCCACTGGATGGCGCAGGAGAGGCCGCGCGAGGTCAACGCCGCCCTCGTCCACTGGCTCGCCACCCGCGTGCCCGGCGTGTGGCCGTAGCGGCCGGGGTAGCGGAGTCGACGTCCTTCGCTCCGCTCAGGACGACGGGACCGTCCTCTGTCATCCCGAGCGTAGCGAGGGATCTTGGCGCGGCGGAAAGATCCCTCGCTACGCTCGGGATGACAAAGGACGGTCACGTGCGCCAAGTCCCGTCATCCTGAACGGAGCGAGGGACCTCGTCGCGCGACGGACGCACAATGTCGGACCGGCCGCACCTCACACCGCCACGACGTAGCCGTCGCGGCGGGGATCGGCGGCGCCGGTCATCGCGCCGGTGGCGGGATCGATCGCCACGCCCTGCATGCCGCCGACCTTCATGGTCCAGCCCGGCAGCGTCTCGACGGCGTGTCCGCGGCCGCCCAGCGTCGCCAGCACGGCCGGCGCGAAGCGCCCCTCCGCCACGACCTCGACGCCGTCCATCAACCGCGCCCGCGGCGCCTCGATCGCGGCCTGCAGCGGCAGGCCGAAATCGACGTGCTGGAGCAGCGCCTGCACCTGCGTCTGGAGGATGCCGTAGCTGCCCGGCGTGCCCAGCGCCAGCACCGGCCGGCCGTCGCGCAGCGCCACGCTCGGCGCCACGCAGACCGGCAGCGGACCGCCGGGCTTCGAGCGGTTCGGGCTGCGCGGATTGACGTCGGCCCAGTAGAGGAAATTGTTGAGGCACACGCCCGTGCCCGGCACCACGACGCCGGAGCCGAACACGCTGCCGAGGCTCTGCGTCAGACAGACGACGTTGCCATCGCGGTCGGCGATCGAGAACGAGGTCGTGTGGCCCTCGGCGGCGGCGGCGCCCGGCGTCTCCGTCCATTGCTCGGTCGGGCCGACCACCGGCACGCCGTCGCGCACGCGCGCGCGCAGCGTCTCGACATGCCCGTCCGACAGCATGTGCGCCAGCCGCTCCGGTGTCGGATTGTTGTCGGCGATGCGCACGCCGGCGGCGAGACGGATGGCGCGCCACACCAGGTCGAGATAGGCGACCCCGTTCCGCTCCATCGCGGCGATGTCGAAGCCCTCGAGGATGCGCAGGGTCAGCAGGTACTGGAACGCCTCGCATGACGGCGGCGGCACGTGGATCGCGAGGCCGCGGTAGGACGCGACCAGCGGCTCCTGCCACACCGGCCGCACGCGCTCCAGATCACCGAGCGTGAGGCAGCCACCGAGGCTGTGGAGATGCGCCACCACGGCGCGTCCCAGCGCGCCGCCGTGCAGCAGCGTGGCGCCGGACTCCGCCAGCGATTCCAGCGTCGCCGCGAGGTCGGGCTGCTTGAGGATCGCGCCGGGCGTCGCGCCGCCGGTGCCGGCGGTGTAGTTGCGCGCCCACGCGTCGTAGAGCGCGGCGTGGCCGCGCAGCTCCGCGCTGACGCCGTTGATCTCGTCGACGTTGAACTCGATCAGCGGGAAGCCGCCGCGCGCCAGCGCGATCGCCGGCGCCAGCGCCTCGCGCATCGATTTGCGGCCGTGGGCGCGCGACATTCTCGCTCCAGCCCGCGAAATTGCCGGGAGCGCCGACCGCCAGCGCGCCGCGCAGCAGGTCCTCGCGGACGCGGAAGCGCTCGACCGGCAGGTTCTCGGGGATGGCGGTGACGAAGTCGAGCGCCCGCACGCGCTTCTCGGCGGCGACGTAGCAGGTCGCCACGCCCATGCCGGCGAGGCCGGACATGTAGGGCTCGACGACGTTCAGCGCCGCCGCCGTCGCGACGGCGGCGTCGAAGGCGTTGCCGCCCTCGTTCAGCAGCCGCGCGCCGGCCTGCGCCGCCAGCGGATGCGCCGCGGCGACGACGCCGTTCAGAGACGAGACGGTCGGCCGGTTGCCGTGCATGCGAGTTCTCCGCGCGTGGTTGCGCGGCGATCCTCCGACGCCCGGCGCGGCGCGGCAAGCGAGGACGACGCGATTCGGCCGCGCCCGCGACGCGGCCGCGTGCCAGTATCGGCGGCTGAAACTGACACCGCGCGCGGCCGGATGCGCCCGCGCCTCACGGGAGCGTCGACATGGCGACCATCATGCTCATCCACGGCGCCTACCAGGGTGGCTGGATCTGGACCCGCGTGGCGGCGCGTCTGCGCGCCGACGGCAACCACGCGCTGGCGCCGACGCTCGACGGCTGCGCCGAGCGCGCCCACCAGCTGCGCGCCGGCATCACGACGGAGTCGCAGGCCGACGAGCTGGCCTCGCTGATGTTCCACGAGGATCTCCGCGACGTCGTGCTGGTCGGCACCAGCACCGGCGGCATGGTGATGTGCGCGCTGGCCGAGCGGGCGCGCGATCGGATCGCGCGGCTGGTCTTCGCCGACGCGCTGGCGCTGCTCGACGGCGAGAAGCTGCCGGACATCGTCAAGCGACCGACCGCCGTCGACACGGCGCTCGCCACCGGCCCGACGCGCCACGACCTCGAGACGCGGCTGTTCGCCGAGCTCGATCCCGCCACGCGCGCCTGGGCGGTCGAGCGCGCGACGCAGCACCCCATCGCCACGATGTACGCGCCCGTCTCGCTGCCGTCGTTCTGGTCGCTGCCGTGGCGCGCGACGGTGGTCCGCTGCGCCGGCAGTCCGAATCCGCCGGAGGCGCACCAGCGCCGCGCCGCGACGAAGCTCGGCGCGCGCTGGGCCGAGCTCGAGACCGGCCACTATCCGATGCTGAGCGAACCCGACGCTCTGGCGAAGCTCATCGTCGAGGCGTAGCGCCGCGATCCGCCGCCGATGCGGACGGGGCGCCGCCGCCATGCGCGGCGCGCGGGCGGCGGCGATTGACCGGCGGTGGCGCCGGTGACACGGTTTCCGGCAACGAACGCATCGCGAGAAAGCGACGGAGGACGCCCGTGAAGTACGACGTCATCTCGGCCGACGGCCATGTCGATCTGATCTGGCTGCCGCCGGATTTGTTCACCGCCAACGCACCGGCGGCGTTCAAGGACCGCATGCCGCACGTCGTCGACGCGCCCGACGGCAAGCGCTGGGTCAGCGCCAACGGCGCGCAGTTCGGCCTGATGAACGGCATGGGGTCGGCCGGCCGCCCCTACGAGCCGGGCGTCATCCACCGCTCCGACCGCATGGCGGCGACCGGGCTCTACGACGACGGCAAGAAGGGCATCCGCCGCCTGACCGAGCCGGAGCTGCGGCTGAAGGACCAGGACCGCGACGGCGTGCAGGCGGAGGTGCTCTACGGCATCCTCGGCTCGAGCATGCGGCTGAACGACTCCGAGGCCGCCGTCGTGATGCTCCAGATCTACAACGACTGGCTCCACGATTTCTGCAGATCCCATCCCGACCGGCTGATCGGCCTGGCCAACATCCCCGGCCACGACATGGACGCCGCCGTCGCCGAAGTGAAGCGCGCGGCGGCCCGCGGCGTGCGCGGCCTCGACGTCGCCAACCGGCCCGACCTCACGCCGCTGTGGGATCCCTTCTGGGAGCCGCTGTGGAAGGTCGCGCACGAGACCGGGCTGCCGGTGCATTTCCACACCATCGGCGGCCGCTCGCCCGACGTCGCCAAGCGCGAGAAGTTCGTGCAGCGCCGCGCCGCCGCGACGCACATCACCGGCTTCCAGATGCACATGTCGACGATGCTGATGGCGTTCATCTTCAGCGGCGCGCTGGAGCGCTGGCCGAATCTGAAGGTGGTGATCGGCGAGGCCGGGCTGGGTTGGATCCCCTACGTGCTCGACCACATGGACCTCGAATGGGAGGACCAGTTCAAGGACCTCGACCTCAAGATGAAGCCCAGCGACTACTGGCGGCGGCAGTGCTACGCGACGTACCAGACCGACCGCATCGGCATCCGGCTGCTCGACGAGCTGGGCGAGGACAACGTGATGTGGGGCTCGGATTTCCCGCATCCCGACGGCATCTGGCCGGATTCGCAGGAGTTCCTGGCGCGCGAGCTCGGCCATCTGCCGGCGGCGACGCGGCGCAAGGTCGTGCGCGACAACGCCGCCAAGCTCTACCAGCTCGACGCGGCGTGAGCGCAACGATGGCAAAGGCACCGCGCATCGTCCTCGTCGCGCCGTCGGAGAGCCACGGCACCGCGCGCGACATCCTGCCGAAGGGCTTCGAGCTGGTGCCGGCCGCCGGCGGCAGCGCCGAGTTCCGCGCCGCCATCGGCGAGGCCGAGTACCTCGTCGGCTTCGCCGACATGCTGGTCAACGAGGCGCTGTTCAAGGCGGCGCCGAGACTCAAGCTCATCCAGCTGCTCAGCGCCGGCTACGACCGCGCCGACATCGGCGCCGCGCGCGCCGCCGGCGTGCCGATGTCCAACAACGGCGGCGCCAACTCGGTCGCGGTGTCGGAGCACGCGCTGCTGCTGATGCTGGCGGTGTCGCGCCGTCTCACGCGCCAGCACGCCAACGTGTCGGGCGGACGCTGGCGCGGCAACGACGTGCCGCGCGTGCACGAGCTGCGCGGCCGCACGCTGGGCATCGTCGGGCTGGGCACGATCGGCAAGAAGACGGCGCGGCTGGCGCAGGCCTTCGGCATGCGCGTGCACTACTACGACATCGCGCGGCTGCCGGAGGACGCGGAGGATTCGCTGGAGGTGCGCTTCCGCCTCCTGCCGGAGATCCTCCGCGGATCGGACATCGTCTCGCTGCACGTGCCGCTCAACGCCAGCACGGAGAAATTGATCGGCGCCGACGAGCTGGCGCTGATGAAGCCGTCGGCGATCCTGATCAACACCAGCCGCGGACCGGTGATCGACGAGACGGCGCTGCACGCCGCGCTGGCCAAGGGCGCGCTGTTCGGCGCCGGGCTCGACGTGCTCGAGCAGGAGCCGCCGTCGCCCGACAATCCGCTGTTCACGCTCGACAACGTGATCCTCACCGCGCACCTCGCCGGCCCGACCTGGGAGAGCAACGAGGCGCGCCTGCGCAACGCCTTCGACAACGTCCAGCGGGTGGCCCGTGGCGAGCCGCCGTTGTGGGTCGCGCCGGAGCTGGCGGACTGATCCACGGTGGCTCCGCCCGCCGCGGCGCGGCGCGGATCTGCGTTCGCGGGGACGCGTTCTGGCGCGGTGCGCGCGGGGCGCGGGGACATTTCGAGTCCGCGCTTTATCGGCATCGGATCGATTTTCACGGATGACGGGGGGCCTGAATCGCGGTTTGTATATTGTATTTTGCATACAATATACAAAAGCGGGGTCTGAGGGCGAATTCGTGAGGCGGATGGACGCCTCGACCGCGATTTCGGGAACGATTCGGACCCGCGCCGCGAACGCCGCTGTCACCCCGACTCCCACGGTCACCTCGACTCGCACGGTCAGCCCGACTCCCACGCTCGCCCCGACTCCTACTGTCATCCCGAGCGCCAGCGAGGGATCCAGGGACTGTGCCTAGATCCCTCGCTGGCGCTCGGGATGACAGTGTGGGTGTGTCCGAGGGCGGGCGTCCGTGGTCCCTTTCGTTGCGCGGCGACACGCGACCCCGTCAGCTAACCTCTCCCCCGATGGGGGAGAGGAACATGAACGTGCGGACGCGGCTGCTCTCCCCCGATGGGGGAGAGGAACATGAGCGTGCGGACGCGGCTGCTCTCCCCCGATGGGGGAGAGGAACAGGAGCGTGCGGACGCGGCCGCTATCGCTCTTCTCAAGCGTCTTATTCCGCTCCCCCATCGGGGGAGAGGTGGGTGAGGTGGCGACGCCGCGCCAAAGGCGATCGGCGTGCCTGCTGACAGGGGAGAAGGGAAAAACGTCGACGTCCGCTCCGACCCCTACCCCGGCGACAGCGTCAGCCGCGCGGTCGCCTGCGCCTCGACCTGCCGCCAGTCGTAGAGCATCGGCACCATGCGGCCGTCGGTCCAGGCGGCGTGCTGGTCCATGTAGTGCGGGCTGCCGGGCTGGCCGGAGGCGCCGTGGAACACGATCCACCGGCTGTTCTCCCACGCGCCGACGTCGAACACGTAGCGCGCCAGCGGGCCGTACGCGGTCGCGGTGCCGGCGCTGCACAGCAGACCGTTGGCCAGCACGCAGTCGCCGTCGCCCTGCTGCGGCAACCCCACGGGATCGAGCAGCGCCGCGGAGTCGGCGAACAGCGACGACAGCGGATGGACCAACTTCGGCCGGTGCGCCGCGCCCCACGGCGCCGAGGTGTCGTCGCCGGCGACGCGCTCCAGCGCCGCCGCCAAAGCCTGCGCCCAGCTCCAGCCCTTGAGCAGCGCCGCGTCGTCGTCGCGCAGCAGGGTCGGCAGGGTCCACCACAACTGGTTCACCGCCACCACGCCGGGCGCCACGGCCATCAGCGGATCGGCCGCCGTCGCGGCCAGCCCGGCGCGTTCCGCCAGGATCATGGTCAACGCCCGGCGCACCGCGATGTAGGCGGTGGCGCCGGTCGAGGCGGCGTCCATGCGCGCGTCCCATGCCACGACACGGGCGCGCAGCGCCTCCGCGGCCGGCGACAACGCCGGCACCGCGGACGAAGACGACGCGGCGGCCGGTGCCGACGCCGCCGAGCGCGCCCTGGCCGCGGCCGCGGACGACACAGCACGCGCATCAGCCGTGGACGCCGATGACGGCGCCGCGCCACGCGGACCAACCGCGGACGCCGATGACGACGCGGCAACACGCGCGCCAGCCGCAGACATCGATGACGACGCGGCGGCGCTCGCGCCAGCCGCGCCACCCGCGACCGCGGACGACGCCGCTTCCGCGGCACTCCCCAGCGCCGCCAGCTTGTCGCGCAGCAGCCTCCCGTTGGGCGTCGAGACGTCCATGTGGATCGCGGCCATGTCGTCGACCGTCGCCGCGCCCAGCGCGGCCAGACGCTCGGCGATGCGCTTGGCGCGGTAGGGCGGGTGGCAGTCGGTGGCGAGGTAGTCTGGATGCGTGTCGGCCACGACGCGGTTGTTGGCCGTCACGATACGGCCGTCGGGCGGATCGATCACCACGGGCATGCGCTCGAACGGCACCATGCCGCGCCACTCATGCGCGCCGGTCCAGCCGGGCACCTGCAGCCAGCCGTTGATCCGGTCGCGGTCGGGCACGATGGCGCGCACGAGATGGCCGATGCTGCCCGCGGTGTCGCCGGCCACGAGGTTGTGGTCGAGCAGGCCCCAGCCGCGCGTCGAGTCGAACAGCTCGCGCACCGTGCCGGCCCGCAGCATCCGGGGCAGGCAGTCCAGCGAGGTGTCGGTCTCGTCGATCTGCGGGCTGCGCAGCGCCACCGCCGCGCCGGCGGCGGGATCGCCGGCGATGATGCCGCCGTGGCGCGTGGCGAACACCTCGATCTCGATGTCGGCCGCGCCGCGCACGGCGATGCGCTCGATCCGCCGCGACGCCGCCAGCCACTCGCCCTTGAACAGGTAGCGGCCGGGATCGCCGGGCGCGAATTTCTCGACGTAGAGATCGTAGATGTCCATGAAGGCGTGCGTCACGCACCACGCGACGCGGCCGTTATGGCCGAAATGCGGGAAGCCCGGCACGCCGGGCACGGTCAGGCCGATGGCGTCGAAGGTGTCGCAGGCGACATGGGCCTGCGTGTACATGTTGGGGATCTCGAGCACGCGGTGCGGATCGCCGGCCAGCATCGGCCGGCCGGTCGCGGTGCGCGACGGCGACAGCGCCCAGTTGTTGCTGCCGCCACCGGTGGCGTCGACCGCGCCCAGCGCCGCCACGGCCTCCAGCGCCGGCGCGAGTTCGGAGAGCGTCGCGATCCAGCGCGCCGCCTCGATTCCGGGCGGGATGCACAGCAGGTCGCCGCCGCCATCGTCGTAGCGCAGCTTCGAGAGCTGGTCCGGCCCGATGGCGCGCAGCGCCGCGGCGCGCCACAGCTTGAACCACACCGAGCCCATCAGGAATCCGCGCTGGCGCATGGCGGCGATGGAGTGCCACGCCTCCCACGGCTCCGGCGCCTCGCCCAGCAGCGTGTACTCGATGGGCAGGCGGCCCTGCACGATGAACGCGTTCACACCGGCGGCGTAGGAGTCGAGCATGGCGCGGCCCTCGGCGCCCATCGCCGCGAGGTCGCGGCGGCTGGCGCCGGCGACGTCGAGGCGGCGGGCCAGCGCGTCGGAGGCGACGCCCGAGGGCCCGCCCCACTCCGCCCAGCGCCCGACCGCGCGGCGGCGCGCGGCGTCCATCTGCCACAACCGGTCCTGCGCGTGGGCGTAGCCCTGCCCGAACCAGGCGTCGGCCGCGCAGCCGGCGCGGATGTGCGGGATGCCCTGGGGGTCGCGGAAGATGTCGACGGGGGCGGACAGGCCGGCGACGCGCTGCGCGCCGGCGGCGGGGGTCGGATCTATCCAAATGGTCGTCGTCACCACTCGATCTCAGATTCCACACTGCGGCTGTCCAGCCGTCGTTGAACTGTCGACGCTCATGCTACTTCAACCCGCCGGTCAGACGCCCCTCTCCACATGCGATGCGGCCGCTATTGGCCCCAAAGATGCCAATAGGCGCGCGACGCCGGCAACGGTGAACATATCCGCTACACGGGCGGCATCATACCATGGAATAAACTCCATTCGCTCCAATTGCTCCGCCAATCGATGCGAAACTGCAGATTCGGACTGGCTTACCATCCGCGGACTCAACAGAAACCGGCCATCGATGCACTCCACGTCTCCGGCTTGAACGGAAACCTTGAAGAAGCGAACGCCGTCGCCTCGCTTCGGCGTCTCAACGAACGCGCTGTTTGTATTGACGGCCTCACCGGGAAGCTCTTCGACAGCTTCAGCGTTCGCCCCAGTTTCTTCATGATACTCTCGAGCGGCAGCGGCGTTTGGGCTCTCGCCTGGGTCCACGAATCCACGCGGCGCGTTGAGAACGGCGCCTCCCATATTGTGACGGTACTGTTTTACGACACCGACAAATACTTCATCGCGAATCATCACAAATGGCACGATCACCACGCCGCCGTTGGGCTCTCGGTAACTCCAACCATCGTATCCGCCAAGCGTCATCCCGTACGTGACAATACCGAACCGCGGCGACGATATCGTAAGATGCGTTGCGTTGGGCACCAGCGTTCCATTCAAATGGACTGTCCAGCCCCTGCTTATTTTGTCAGACGTCGCAATCGGCCGCACAAGCGAACGATTGGCCTCTGGGATTGGCGTCGTCATCCCTGCGCTCCATAGGAAGTAACGGCTTCACGCTCACGTAGTGTTGAAACGCTCTGCTCCCTCGCCGCCAATCTGCTGGTAGGTCCAGCCGCCCGACGACTGACCGTCTCAATGAACAAGCCCTCGACCGTTCCGGCAGCTATCGCCTTGTCTGCAAGGTGTTCGTGCGCGTGACCCGCCAACGAACCAAGCCCCTCATTCGCGTTCGTGTTTAGAGCGGATTGCACCTCTTCTAAGATATCCCGTTTGTACTCCACTTGTCCCGACCTGTACCATTTATCCACACCGGCACTAAGACGGACAGAGAGTTCTGCATACCTTTCGGAATCAAGCGCACCTAGTGCCTCAATCCTGAGGGGCTTCTCCAAAAGAATTCCTTCCTCCTGTGCTTGCGCACCGCTACCGGGCTGCGCCTTGGCGTACAGACTCATGTACGCACTCGCGCCTTGGCTGCGCGCAACCATCCTATTGTACGCCCGCTCGTACCAGTCGCGAACTTCCTCAAATGCCGCGATCTCGTGCGGATCAGTTAGCCCTTCTCGAATACTCCCCATTTTCAAAACCATCGGGCTACGGGCTCCCCTCATTTCATCTGGACGGACACTAAAAAGGTCCTGAAGGTGCTTCTTATTTCGCGACTCCCAGTAAGCGCGACCTGGATCTTCGTAGCAGAGGTCGACATCCCACGGAGCGGCGTTCGGCCAGATCTCTGACTTCACAACATTTCCCACAAACTTGTCTAGAGCGCCCCACCGGCAGATGATCTGATCAACCTCCTGCTCGTGGCGTTTATTGTCAACGCTCTCTAACAAACGGCGCAGAGCGGTATCTATACTGATGTTCTGAACGTCACCTATACTTGAAAGGAATCTTCTGAACGATTCGTTCAATTCCGGCGAAAATGACGACATGACGTATGCGGGCTTCGCGTAGGTATCTCGCGCCTTATTGCCACCAGCAGTCTGCCGTATCCTTACGACAAGCTTACTACGCAGTGTCTCTTGCTCGCGCGAAGAAAGACATTCATAGATTTCCGGCAGCGACGCCATGAACGATCCGTCCCACACTTGGGCATCTGTCACCAGTATCCGGCTGTTGAAAAGTGCCGCCGCTCGAATCATCCCAAGATAGTACCTTCTTAGCAGTTTCTTATCGTTGGTGGGGTCGCACGCCGAAAGTGCGCCCTGAAATGTCGAATCGAACACGTCCGCCACAAGGTCAAATCGTCCTATTTTCTCGAATACCCGCGCAAGGTCGACTGGGTCACCTCCCACCGGCACCACAAAGTCTGGTCTGCGTAGCCGGCCCGGATCATCGACCTCCCCGGCTCTCGTCCATTCCGGAACGCGAGTTATGTCGGACGCCGCGCGCTCCCCGAGCCTTTCGAACGTATTGCGGAGGTGCACAGACCCGAGTACTGAAGTCGCCTTATCGTGCTTCGGTCCGACTCGATATACTAGGTAGCGATCCTCCCCGAGGTCAGGCACAGCGCGCGTCTCGTGGACAACGCGAAGCGGCGGGCACTGGTTCTGGGCACAGACGCGCAGAATCGACGCAAGGAGGAACTTGTTCAGCGGGAACGCCGAAGACGCAAGTGCGCTAACTGGCGGCCTGCCGTAGATTGGGCGAACGGACAGAACAACATCGTTACCGCGCCGCATTTGCGCCCTAACCAGATCATCGAGCGCATCGCAGCGCAGATCAAGATATGCCTCGGCTGTTCGCTCAGAGGATCTCATCTCATTTCGCATAGTCGTCGAGATAACAGGGCTACCGTCGCGTCGCCGCTGTGCGCTCGACAGGACGCTTTGGCGGCGCTCAGCTTGAGCCGCTTCAATCTCAAGAACCGCTCGTTCGAATTTACCCACGGGATCGGCGCTGCAAATCCACCGTTCGAGTTCACGTTGGCTGAAATCGCAAACAAGCAGTCGAAGAAGGTCAGTAATCGCCCCATCTCCATTGCCACACACAGTAGCGCGGCAATTTGAGATATTTTCGATCTGGTCGACGGGCTCCGTCTTGGAAAAGTATCCGACCGTTTCGTAGCACGCGCCTCTATACCGGAACTTACGCGTAGGCTCTTCTCCGAAGCCCAGCGCTAGAACAAGAATCGCCTCCTTTGGCACATCGCGGCGTTCCGTATCAGGATCGTGTAGGAAGAAACCACCATCACAGCCGACAGAGAGCGTACTTCTTAGTTTAACGTCGATCTCGAACAGCGTGCGCCAGCCCTCCCATTGACGTTCGATGCTCTCGACTACATTGGATGCAGAATCGACATTCCAGCTTAGCAACGGAAGCTCGGCTTCTCCCTTCGCCCAGTAGCTGTTGTTCGCCACCGAGAAGTCTTGCGGCGAACCCCACTCGTAAAGACGTGGGTGAAGAAGCCGCCGACTATCTCGAAATCGCGATAGTATGCGAGACTCTCGGTCAAACACAGTCACTTTGGCACCGTGCTGTGCGGCACACGCCGCCGTCGTCAGGCCGCCGACGCCGGCGCCGACTACCCAGACATCCTTCCCCTTCAGTGACTTCGACTCCTGCGGCGCGTTCTCCGAGCCGCTCGCGCGCGCATCGAATGCATCAGCTTCGCCGAGCCCCCATACTGCGTTCACAAGATTGATCGCACGCACTTGCTGCGATGCGACAGTCACTCGATTGGTTTCATGAGATCCGAGAATGTACACATCTGGGCGCGTAGATCGATCCGTCGGCTGGAGGCGGTATTGAGTGAGCAGCGCGGTCGACCGTGCTCGGACACCATCATAGTGGGCTTTATCGCGTTGAACGGACATGCGCGCGCTCCGTGCATTCTCGTTTTTGAAAATGCCACGGCGACCGCAAGGTCACCGCTGGCAACCATGAACGCACAGACGCTTCTAAGGCTGCAACCATAGGCTGCTTTGGTTGTGATATGCAAGATGCCAACAACCGCATCCACCTCGACCGAACGTGAGAGGTAGGCGCTTCTGGCTCAAGACGAAGGCTCGGGCGAATGGTCCGTCGAACTTGCGTGATGGCGAGCGTTCGCTCATTGAGCCAAGTAGGGCCTCCGCGCCACCACCGCCGCCACGACCGCCAGCGCCGCCAGCGTCCCCAGCACCAGCAGCGACCGCGTGTAGTCGCCCGTCGCGCCGCGCAGGATCCCGACAGCGGCGGGCCGGCGGCCTGGGCCAGCACCTGCGCCGACAGCGCGACGCCGCGGATGGCGCCGTGACTGTGGCGGCCGAAATAATCGGCCGACGCCAGCGGCAGCAGCGTCATGATCCCGCCGATGCCCACGCCGAACAACCGGCCCGCGAGGTAGACGCCGACGGCGTCGTGGACGGCGAGCAGCTCCGACGAGCCAGCCGTCAGCGCAGCATTCCCGTCGCAGGCGCATGCGCCGAACGACGCGGGGTGGTATCCTGCGGCCCTCCTCAATTCCGACGAGGTGACGGGATGACCACATCCCTGAAGCGGCGGGCGTTCACGGCGCTGCTTGGCGGCGCGGCGGCGTGGCCGCTCCTCGCGCGCGCGCAGCCCTCGGGACCGACGCAGCGGACGGAGATGATCCCCGTCGTCATCGACGGCGAGTCCGTCCGCCTGTCCACGCGGATACACCGGCCGGCCGGCGCCGGTCCGTTTCCGACCCTGATCTTCCACCACGGCTCGACCGGGCGCGGCGACGATCCGTCGTTGTTCCGCCGGCCCTACGATCCCGAACAGCTGAGCGCGTGGTTCACGGCGCGGGGATGGGCCGTCGCGCTGCCGTCGCGGCGCGGCCGCGGCGGCTCGGAGGGCTTGTACGACGAGGGCTTCGGCCAGCCGCGCGACAAGGGCTACGCGTGCGAGGAGACGCTGTCGGTGCCGGGCGCCGAGCGGGCGCTGCGGGACATCGACGCGGCGACGACCGCGGTGCTGGCGATGCCGTTCGTGGACCGGCGCCAGGTCGTGGTCGGCGGGCAGTCGCGCGGCGGCATCCTCGCCATCGCCTGGAGCGGCCGGCGGCCGGAAATCCCGCGCGCGACGATCAACTTCGTCGGCGGCTGGATGGGCGCGGGATGCGCGCAGGCCGCGGCGATCAACCAGCGGATCTTCCGGCTCGGCGGGAGCTTCCCGCGCGAGACGCTCTGGCTCTACGGCGACAAGGACTCGTTCTATCCGCTCGCCCACAGCCGCCGGAACTTCGAGGCGTTCAAGGCCGCCGGCGGGCGGGGTTCCTTCCACGAGTACCAGCCGGTCGCGGCCGGCGCCGGCCACCGGATCATCAATTCGCCGGAACTCTGGGGCGACACGTTGGAACGGTATCTGGCGGCGCAGGGCCTGCCGGTGGCGGCGCGGCGGTAGCCCGCGCGAGCGCGAGCGCGGCAGGCGCCCCCCTCACCTCCGGCGGAACTTCGTTCCGCCGTTCCTCTCCGCCGGTGGCGGCGAGGAACATGAGGGCGCGGCGTCGCGCCGCCGTCCTAGCGCCGCCGCAGATACAGGAACCAGTAGACGACGCCGACCAGGAGGCTGCCGCCGACCAGATTTCCGACGGTCGACACGGCGATGTTATGGAGCGCGGCGCCGGCGGTCAGGGCCGGATAGTCGGCGGCGCTGCGGCCGACCGCCGTCCAGAACTCCGGCGCGGCCCACGCCTTGATGGCGAGGCCGTAGGGCAGGAAGTAGAGGTTGGCGATGGAGTGCTCGAACCCGGCGGCGACGAAGGCGGCCACCGGCGGCACGATGACGGCGACCTTGCCGGCCGCCGTCCGCGCGCCGAACGCCATCCACACCGCGAGGCAGACCAGCACGTTGCAGAGGACGGCCAGGACGAACAGCTGCGCCGTCGGCAGGGCCGCCTTGGCCGACGCGATCGCCAGCGCGGTGCCGCCGACGGCGCCGCCGGCGAAGCCATGCTGCCCGGCGAGGAACACCATCGCGGCGGTGCCCGCCGCGCCGGCGATGTTGCCGAGGTAGACGAGCGACCACGCGCGCAGGAGCGCGCCCGGCGCGATCCGCCCGCTGGCGCAGGCCACGACCATCAGCGCGTCGCCGGTGAACAGCTCGGCGCCGCCCACGACCACCAGGATGAGGCCGAGGGAGAAGACCAGCCCGGCGAGGAGGCGCCCGACCCCCCAGGGCAGGTCGCCGGCCCCGGTCGCGACCACGGTCATGAACATCGCGCCGAACGCGATGAAGGCGCCGGCGAGGACACCGAGGACGAGGAGCGCGACGGCGTCGCGCGCCGCCTTGGCGGCGCCGGCGGCCTCGCAGGCCCGCGCGATCTCCGACGGCGGAAGCGGGTCGGCGCCGCCGGCCTCGCCGGGCGTTCCTTCACGCGTTTCGGTCATCGAGCCCCCGGCCGCCGCGCCGCGCGCGGACCTTCAATGCGTCGTCTGGAGCGGCGCCGGCGGACTCCGGCGCCGGTCCGGCGTCGCGGCGGCGCCGCGTCCTGTCGGCGGAGCGTGCGGAATCCGGGCGGCGGCCGCAACAGCCGCGCGACCGGCGCGAACGCCAACGGCGTCGGCGGGGTCGACCCGGTCGACGGGTGGCGGTCGCGGTGGCGGTGGCGGCGGCGGTCGCGGTGGCGGTGACGGTCGCGGTGGCGGTGGCGGTCGCGGTGACGGTCGCGGTGGCGGTGGCGGTGTCAGTGGCGGTGGCGGTCGCGGTCGCGGTGGCGGTCGCGGTCGCGGTGGCGGTGACGGTCGCGGTGGCGGTGGCGGTGTCAGTGACGGTCGCGGTGGCGGTGGCGGTGGCGGTGGCGAGGCTCCACTAGGACGGGTCCCGACCGGCGCCACGCTCCGGCGCGGGGCGCCGCGCCACGACAGCCGCGACGACAGCGAGCGCCGCCAGCGTCCCCAGCACCAGCAGCGAGGCGGTGTAGTCGCCGGTCGCGTCGCGCAGGATGCCCGACAAGAGAGGCCCGGCGGCCTGGGCCAGCACCTGCGCCGACAGCGCGACGCCGCGGATGGCGCCGTAGCTGCGGCGGCCGAAATAGTCGGCCCAGGCCAGCGGCAGCAGGGTCATCACGCCGCCGATCCCGGCGCCGAACAAGCCGCCGGCGAGGTAGGCGCCGGCGGCGTCGTGGACGGCCAGCAGCCCGAACGTGCCGACGGCCAGCGCGGCGGCCGAGGCGGCCATGGCGTGGCGCACCGGCCAGCGCCTGGGCAGGAAGCCGAGGCCGAAGGCGGCCAGCGCCGACAGCGAGGAGAACACCGCGACGACGCCGGCGGCGGCCATGGGCGAGAGCCCGCGCTCGATCAGGTGCGGCGCCTGGTGCAGGCTGACGCCGGCCTGCACGGGGAAGACCAGCACGGTGTAGAGCGTCAGCAGCCAGAAGGCCGGCGTGCGCATCGCCTCGCCGCGGGTGAAGGACGGCTCGGCCGCGGCGGCCGACGCGTCGGCGGCGGCGGCGCCGTCGGGCGTCAGGCCGACATCCTCGGGCCGGCGCACGATCAGCAGCCACACCGGCAGCAGGCCGACGATCAGCACCGTGGCGCCGACCGCCACCCACGCCGCGCGCCAGCCGCCGTCGCGCATGGCGAGCTGCGCCACCAGCGGCAGCGCCACCAGACCCGCGAGCTGGGCCAGCGAGGCGATCGAGTTCGCGAGCGCCCGGCGCGAGACGAACCAGGCGTTGAGCGCGCCGTAGAGGCCGAGATCGTAGGGCCCGGCCCAGACCATGCGCGCGAAGCAGAAGCCGAGATAGAAGGCGGGCAGCGTGGCGACCAGCGACAGGCCCATGCAGGCCAGCCCGACGCCGAGCACCGCCAGCGTCAGCACCAGGCGCGCGCCCCTTCGGTCGAGCACCGGGCCGAGCACCGGCGAGACCAGCGCCGCCAGCAGGCCGCCAAGCGAGACGGCGCCGGAGATCTCGGTGCGCGACCAACCCAGCTCGCTCGTCATGGGGGTGACGAAGATCGACAGCACCGCCACGGCCGGCCCCTGCCGCGCGAACCCCGCCAGGCACACGCAGCCCAGCACGACCCAGCAATAGTGGAACGGCAGCCGCGGGATCAGCAGCGTGGCGAGGAACGGGGGTCTCATCGGGGGATCATAGCGCGGCCGAAACGAAGCCAGCGGATTCTCCCATCTCAGGCGGCGACTTCATTCCCTCTCCGCCGCGCAGCGGGGGAGAGGGCGGGGCCCGCGCCGAAGGCGTGGGAGGGTGAGGTGGTCGTGGTGCGGTCCCTCGCGTCCCGCCTCGACGCACGTTGCACCTCCATCGACATCACGACCGGTACGGCGACCACCTCACCCCCGTCGTATCGGCTTCGCCGATACGGCGTTCCACCTCTTCGCGGCGGGTCCCCTCCCCGTCCCCCGCTGCGCGGCGGAGAGGGCACATGAAGACGGCGCGTCCACCGCCAGCAGCCGCTTCGCGGCGCGGGCCGCGGCGTCGATGTGGGCGCGGCCGCCGTGGACGAGGGTGAGCGAGATCGCGCCCTCCGACAGCAGCCAGATCTCACGCGCGCGCTCGCGCGCCGCCGCGACGCCGGCGCGCGCCAGCGTGTCGGCGAGATGGCCCTCGAGCATCGCCTTGTGGCGGCGCGCGATGGCGCGCGCGGGATGGCCGCGCAGATCGGCCAGCTCGATCACGAGGCGCGTGAAGCCCGACCCGGCCCAGCGCGGCGTGTCGGCCCACACCGCGAGATCGGCGAACAGCTTGTCGACGATGGCGTCGGGCGCGCCGTCGAGGCCGTGGCCGAAGGTGCGGAACGCCGCCAGCGCCAGCTCGTGCTGGGCCGCGAGCACGGCGGCGAGCAGCGCGTCCTTGCTGTCGAAATGGTGGTAGAGCGTGCGCTTGGTGAGCTTCGCCGCCGCCGCGATCTCGTCCATGCCGGCGCGCGTGAAGCCCTTGCGCCGGAACAGCCGGTAGCCGGCGTCGAGGATGCGTTGGCGCGTCGGCGCCGGGGACCGGGGCATGGGAACGCCTCGCCGCCAAAGTATACCCGGTAGTGAATGTACATCGGTCGCCCGCGGGTTTCGACTGCGCGTCCTGTCGGGAGCGGCGGGAGGCGGCGATGCGGTTCGAAGGGCTGACGTTCAGGTCGGTGACGGTGCGGGCGGTGGACGTGCCGCTGCGCCGGCCGGTGGTGTCCAAGGTCGGGCTGTTCGACCACTGGCCGGTGCTGTTGATCGACCTGCTGACCGAGGAGGGCATCACCGGGCGCGCCTATCTCGAGCCCTATCTCAAGGGCGCCGCCCGCTACATCGCGCCGGCGATCCGCGATCTGGCGGCGGCGCGCGCCGGCAAGCCGGTGCGCCCGATCGACGATTTCCGCGACGGGCTGAAATCGCTGAACCTCGTCGGCAACGAGGGCGTGTCGATGATCGCGGTGTCCGGCCTCGACATGGCGGCGTGGGACGCGCTGGCCAAGGCCACGGGGATGCCGCTGGCGGCGTTCCTCGGCGGCGCCACCGGCGAGGTGCCGGCCTACAACAGCAACGGGCTGTGGCTGACCGACGTGGGCGGTCTGCGCGACGAGGCCGCCGCGCTGGCGGCCGAGGGCGGCTTCACGGCGCTGAAGCTGCGGCTGGGCCGCGCGCGTCTGGCCGACGACCTCGCCGCCATCGCCGCCGTGCGCGCCGCCGCCGGCGACGAGGTCAAGCTGATGGTCGATTTCAACCAGGGCCTGACCCTGGGCGATGCGCTGCGGCGCTGCCACGCGCTCGACCGCGAGGGGCTGTACTGGTTCGAGGAGCCGGTCGCCTACACCGATCTCGCGGGCCACGCGCGGCTGACGCGCGAGCTCGCCACGCCGGTGCAGCTCGGCGAGAATTTCTACGGACCCCGCGCGCTGGCGCAGGCGCTGGCGGCCGGCGCCGGCGACCTCGCGATGCCCGACCTGATGCGCATCGGCGGCGTCACGGGCTGGCTGCGCGCGGCGGCGATCGCCGGCGCGGCGGGGATCGAGATGTCGAGCCATCTCTATCCCGAGTTCTCGGCGCACCTGCTGCGCGTGACGGAGAGCGCGCACTGGCTGGAGTGGCAGGACTGGGCCGATCCGATCGTCGCCGAGCCGTTCGCCGTCGCCGGGGGACGCGTCACGGTGCCCGACCGTCCCGGCGCCGGGCTTGAGTGGAACGAGGACGCGGTGCGGCGCTTCGCCTACGACATCTGAGACGGCGCCACAGGCCCCGCTTCGGACGCGCCGCGCGGCCCGCCGCGGGCCACGCGCTCTCCCGCCGTTCGCGGCGGAGAGGGAGAGAACGCCGGCCTCACTTCATCGGATCGAGCGGGGTGAAGGCGCGTTCGGTGATGGCCTGCGTCCACGCCCGCAGGGCGCGGGCGCCGCGCTCCGGCGGCTGGCCGGCGAAGCGCAGGACCACGACCGAGACCCAGACGGCGCCGGCCGAGGCGACCTTGGTCGAGACCACCGGGGCCGCGCCCTCGCCCGTCGAAAAAGCGGCGATCCGGCGCGCGATGGCGGCGTTGCCCTCGCGCGCGGCGATGGCGTCGCTGTGCAGCGTGGCGACCGCGGCGAACGCGTCCTTGTCGATGCGGCCGGACGCCAGCCACGCCGCCGCGAACAGCGGCATGGTCAGTCCCGCGGGCTGCGTCGGCGGCCGCTTGCCGGCCAGCACGGCGTCGAGCGCGGCGCGGTTGGCGGTCGCGCCCGCGAAGCTGGCGAGGCCGTAGAGCGCCGCCTGCTCGGCGACCGCGCCCTTGCCGACGGCCTCGCGCAGCGGCGGAATGGTGGCGGCCAGCGCCACGACCGCGGGATCGCGCTTGCCGTCGATCGCGGCGATGGCGGCGTGCATGGTCGGCCAGGCGCGGGTGACGACCGACGCGCCGTCGCGCGGCAGCACGCGCTGCGACAGGCCGAGATGGCCGCCGAACGGATCCGCGGGCTGGCGCCCGGCGATGTCCACCGCGTTGTCGTCGCCTTTCGCGAACACGGTGTGCCGGCCGAGCGTCTCGCGCGCGAAGCCGCGCCTCTCCAGCGCCGCGGCGATGCGCGGCGCGGAGCCGGGCGCGAACTCGACGTGGTGGAGGTTCTCCGGCGGCGCGCCGGTCTCGGTGTGGAACGTCATCGCCTCGAGCTTGACGCCGAACAGCTCCTCGAACTGCGGCGCACCGGCCGGTTCGCGCGCGACGGCGACCGCCATCGGCAGGCCACCGGGGTTGACCGCGACGACCGGCGGCACGCCGGTCTTCGCGGCGAAGACGCGCAGGTCGATGTGCGAGAGCAGCGCGCCGGGCTTGGCGAGGTCGATGGGCGGCGCCACGCGCATGAAGCGCTCCAGCGCGTCGAACGCCGCCGCCGGCGCGGCCGACGCGCTGGCGAGGACGGCCGCCACGGCGGCGGCGCGGTGCAGCGGTGTGGTCATCGTGCCTCCGGTGCGGGAACGCGGCGCCCCGACTCCGTCGGCGCGCGCCGCCGCGGTCGATACGCCGATGTCAGCCCGCCTTCTTGCGGATGTCGGCGGCGAAGACCAGGTCGACCTCGTAGGTCTCGTCGAACATCTTGTCGGGCCCGCCCGAGGTGACGCGGCCCTCGACGCGGTCGCCGGTGATCTTGAAATCCACCGTCTTGATCTTGCCCAGCACCGACACCGGCTTGCGCTTGAGCGCGTCGTGCGCCACCTGGCAGCCGAACACGCGGCCGTCGACCCGGTGCACCGAGATCGTCAGCGCGCTGCCGAACTTGCCGAAATCGGCGTCCCAGTCCGGCCGCTTCGAGGCGGAGTGGTCCTTCTCGGTCATCACGATGGTGATCGCGTCCTTGCCGGAGAACGGCTCGCGCGTCCAGGCGCTGACGAAGGCCATCTTCGCCTCCTTGCCGTTGCCGAGATACTTGCCGGAGAGCGTGTCGGCGGCGCGCGCGGGGACCGACAGGGTGGCGGCGCCGGCGGCGCCGAGGATGAAACTTCTACGGATCATGGCTCTCTCCAGATGGGACGGGCCGACGCAGGATAGCGGCTCCGCGCGGGGAAATCACATCGAGGGTCGTCGACCATCCGCGCGACGCCGTCTCGTCGACCCGGCCCGCCGATCCGTGCCATGGTCGCGGACACAGGCCGCGCCACGACGCGCGCCTCGGAGGATTTTGGATGCGACCGCTTTCCACGCTCGCCACCGTCGCCGTCGCCGCGGCGGCCGGCGCGGCATCGCCGGCACCGGCCGCCGCGCAGGCCGGCGCCGGCGCGCCCTACGGCGCGCGCGATCCGGTCGCGTGTCCATCCCTGACGCAGGCGCAGCCGCCGTCGCCGCAGCAGGCCGCCGTGCTGATCCGCTGCCGGCGCGAGACGGTCAATTCCGGCAGCGGCGAGTTGTGGCTGATGGAGGCGACGCGGGTCGAACTCGGCGGCGCCCAGCCGTTCGCGTCGCTGTACAACAGCGTCGCCATGCCCGGCGCCGACACGCGCGCGCCGGTCCATCCGGTGCGCGGGTCGTGGACCTGGGCCACCTGCATCTCGATGAAGGACGCCGGCCGCGGCGGCGCCGATCCGACGCTGAACTGCCGCGAGACCGACGTCGGCGGCGCCACCGGCGCGTGCTGGCGGACCACCGCCGGCGAATGGGCGTGCGCGATGAACGGCAGCTCGGGCGCGACCCGCAGGCCGACGCGCGCGCCGCGCTGAGCGCGGCCGGCCTAGGCGGCCCTGGCCAGCGGCGCCATCGTGTCGAGCGCGCGCAGGATGCCGTCGCGGTCGAGGTCGGGCACCGCCAGCAGCGCGCGGTCGATGCCGGCGGCGCGGTAGGAGTCCAGCGTCGCGGCGTCGGGCGGCGCGCCGAACACCGAGGTCGAGAGCGTCGCCGGATCGCGCTTGCCGGCCTCCGCCGCGCGACGCAGCCGGTCGAGCGCCGCCGCCGCGTCGAAGCCGCCGCGGGCGCGCGGGAACCAGCCGTCGCAGTATTCCACGACGCGCTTGAGCGTGTGGTCGGTCTCGCCGCCCAGCAGGATCGGCGGATGCGGCTTGCGCGCCGGCTTGGGGTAGCACCACACCGGATCGAAACTCACCATCTCGCCGTGGAACTCGGCCGCCTCCTGCGTCCACAGCGCCTTCATCGCCAGCACGCGCTCGCGCATCAGCTTGAAGCGCGTGGCATGGCGGGCGCCGTGGTTCTCCATCTCGTCGACGTTCCAGCCGCCGCCGATGCCGAACTCGAAGCGTCCGCCCGACAGCAGGTCGAGGCTGGCGACGCTCTTGGCGGTGACGATGGGATCGCGCTGCGGCAGCAGGCAGACGCCGGTGCCGAGCGTGAGGCGCTTCGTCGCCGCCGCCGCGAAGGACAGCGCCACGAACGGATCGTGGGTGTGGGCGTAGCGCTTGGGCAGCTCGCCGCCGCCGGGGAACGGCGTGCGCCGGCTGAGCGGGATGTGGGTGTGCTCGCACACGAACAGCGACTCGAAGCCGCGCGCCTCGAGCGCCGCGCCGAGCTCGCCCGGTTCGATCCCGTACTCGACGGGGAAGTAAAAGACGCCGACGCGCATCGCTTTTGATCTCCGGATGGTTCCGCGGCCGACGATAGCGCGCGGCGGCCGCGGCGTCCCGCCCGTCCGCGCCGCGTGGTGGATCGCGGCGATTGCCGGCGGCGCCGGTCCGGCTACGATGCGGCCGCCAGAATGGAGACCGTCGATGCGCGCCCTCGTCCTGTCGCTGACCGTGATCCTGCCGATCCTCGCCGCCGGCGCCGCCCGCGCGCAGGACGCCGGCCTCGCCAATCCCGAGTACCGCGCGCTGCACGAGGCCGGCACCAGGCTGCACCCCGACGTGAACCGAGCCGTCGACGCCTTCGCGTCGCGCCAGGAGAAGCCCACCGTCGAGCTGCTGGCGGCATACGAGGCGTTGCTGGCGCTCGGCGCGAAGGCGGCCGAGGCGATCGGCGCGGCCGACCGGGCGCTGGTCGGCCGCATCCAGCGCGGCCTCGTGCAGCGGGGCGGCGAGGCGCTGGCTGAGGCGCGCAAGGGTCTCGACGAGAACGACGCCGACAAGATCCGCCGCGGTCTCAACGGCATGAGCAACGCGTGGTCGATACCGCTCGCGTCCCACGCGCCGAAATAGGCCGGCGCGGCCCGCGCCGCGCGCGGCATGGCTGGGATACGCAATCGCGACAAGCCCGCGCTGTCGGCGCGAGTCCCGTTCGGATAGGCTCGGCGGCAACGAACGCTGGCGGGGAAACGCGGTGACGGAGCACAAGGGCGAGGTCGAGACCGGCTATTCATGGGTCCGGCTGGCGGCGGCGGTGACGCTGAGCGCGATCGGCGGCGTCGGCATGTGGTCGGTGGTGGTGGCGCTGCCGACGGTGCAGGCCGAGTTCGGCGCCGCGCGCGCCGGCGCGTCGCTGCCCTACACGCTGACCATGATCGGCTTCGCCTGCGGCGGGCTGCTGATCGGCCGCTTCGCCGACAAGCGCGGGATCATGCCGCCGCTGCTGCTGGGCACCGTGGCGCTCGGCCTCGGCTACATCGCCGCCGGGTTCTCGACCAGCCTGTGGATGTACGCGCTGGCGCATGGCGTGCTGATCGGCATGCTGGGCGCCTCGGCGACGTTCGGACCGCTGCTGGCCGACATCACGTACTGGTTCGACAAGCGGCGCGGCATCGCCGTGGCGCTGTGCGCGTCGGGCAACTACATCGCCGGCGCGACCTGGCCCAGCATCGTGCAGCACTTCATCGAGACGGCCGGCTGGCGCGCCACCCATATCGGCATCGGGATCTTCTGCCTCGTCTCGATGCCGCCGCTGATGCTGGCGCTACGCCGGCCGCGGCCGGCGCTGTCGCTGGCGACCACGGTGCCGGCGCCGGCCGCCGGCCGCACCGGACCCGGCCTCTCGCCCGGCGCGCTGCAGGCGCTGCTGTGCGTCGCGGGCGTGGCGTGCTGCGTGGCCATGTCGATGCCGCAGGTCCACATCGTCGCCTATTGCGGCGACCTCGGCTACGGCGTGGCGCGCGGCGCCGAGATGCTGTCGCTGATGCTGGCATGCGGCATCATCAGCCGTATCGCCTCGGGATTCGTGGCCGACCGCATCGGCGGTCTGGCGACGCTGTTCCTCGGCTCGCTGCTGCAGGGCGCCGCCCTGCTGATGTATCTCGGCTTCGACGGCATGTGGTCGCTGTACATCATCTCGGCGCTGTTCGGCCTGTTCCAGGGCGGCATCGTGCCGAGCTACGCCATCATCGTGCGCGAGTACTTCGCGCCCGGCGAGGCCGGCGCGCGGGTCGGCGCCGTGCTGATGGCGACCATGATCGGCATGGCGTTCGGCGGCTGGATCTCGGGCGCGATCTTCGACATGACCGGCAGCTACAAGGCGGCCTTCCTCAACGGCATGGCGTGGAACCTCGTCAACGCCGCCATCGTCGCCTGGCTGCTGATGCGCACCGGCGCCTTCCGCCGGACGCCGGCGGTGGCGGCGTAGCCGCTTCGTCGGCGTCGACCCTCGCGCCGCGGCATCCCGTGGCGCCGCGGGGCGGTGCGCGCGGACCGGCGCCGCGCGCCGCGACGATCTCCCCGCCAGCGTCGGCGCGCGGCTGGCGCGCCATCGGGGTGTCGCCGCGCCGCCGCCGGTGGCGGCAAGATCCTTCGACCGCCGCGCCGGCCGCCGGTGCCCGGGATGACATAGACACCCACCCGACGGACCCCCCATGCAGATCGCCCCCGCCGCCTACCTGCCGATCGTGATGCTGCTGGCGTCGAACGTGTTCATGACCCTGGCGTGGTACGGGCACCTGAAGTTCACCGACCGGCCGCTGTGGATCGTGGTCCTGGCGAGCTGGGGCATCGCCTTCGTCGAGTACTGCCTGGCGGTGCCGGCCAACCGCATCGGCCACGGCCACTACTCGGCGGCCGAGCTCAAGACCATTCAGGAGGTCGTCACCCTGCTGGTGTTCGCGGCGTTCTCGGTGCTGTACCTCAAGGAGGCGCTGACGTGGAACCACGCGGTCGGCTTCGGCTTCATCGCGCTGGGCGCGTTCTTCGTGTTCAAGGGCCCGCTGGGGTGAGCGCGGCGTTCGGTGCGCCAAGGCCCTCCTCCCGCCGGCCTGTCGTCATCCTGAGCAAGCGCCGAAGGCGCGCCGTCGAAGGATCTTTCGTGATCCAGCGTCGCAGGAGGATCCGTCGACTGCGGCGCTTCGCGCCTCCGCTCGGGATGACGATGGGAGCGTGGTGCGCGGTGCGTACCGCCGGTCCGTCGGTGCCGCGCCCTACTCCGCAGCGCGGAGATGCCTCTCGGCACGTCCCCTCTGTCATCCCGAGCGCAGCGAGGGATCCAGGGGCGGCGCCTGGATCCCTCGCTGCGCTCGGGATGACAGTAGCGGCCGCCCCCTACTCCGCCGCGTCGGGCTTCTTGTTGAGGATGGCGAAGCGGTCCTTGGGGTCCTTGGCGCGCGCCGCCGGTCCGTAGGTGCCGCGCTCGATGCGGCCGGGGATCGTCAGCATGTAGTTCTTGAAGGCGGTGTCGATCGCCTGGCGCTGGCCCTGGATGTCGAGCGTGTCGTTGACCGAGCTCTTGGCGATGCGCAGCGAGAACGCGTCGTGCACGGCGATGCGCCGCGCCAGCTCCATGGTCTCGCTCTCCAGCGAGGCGCGCGGCACGACGCGGTTGACCAGGCCCATTCGCTCGGCCTGCGCCGCCGTGAAGAACTCGCCGGTGAAGATGTACTCCTTGGTCTTGCGCGGGCCCAGATCCCACGGCATCGAGAAGTACTGCACGTGGGCGCCGCCCCAGCGGATGGCGCGATCGGCGAACAGCGCGTCCTCGCTGGCGATGATCAAATCGCAGGACGAGGCCAGCATCAGCCCGCCCATGATGCAGTAGCCCTGGACCTGCGCGATGGTCGGCTTGGGCACGTCGCGCCAGCGCATGGTGATGTCGAGGAAGAGGTGCGACAGCCGCTCGTACTCGCCGGCGAAGCCGGGGCCGACGGGGTTGAGCTTCGCGTCCTCCATCTCCTCCGGACTGCCGAGGTCGTGGCCGGCGGAGAAATGCTTGCCGGCGCCGGCGATGACGATGACCTTCACCTGGTCGTCGTCGGCGGCGCGCTTGAAGGCGGCGTCGAGCTCCTCGAGCATCACCCGGCTCTGCGCGTTGAGCGCGTGCGGGCGGTTCGTGGTGATGCGCAGCACCGAATCGAAGCGCTCCCACAGCAGCGTCTTGTAGTCCATGGCGTCCCTCCGCGACCTCGTGCCGGGCCGTCGCGGAACCGTAGCGCGGCGCCGCGCGGGCGCCCATGGCGAAACGCGATGGCTTCCATCCGGCGGGCGCGCGGGTCGCGAGACGCGAAAGAGGCGCCCGATAGGGCGCCTCTCGCGATGGATCGGTGCGGGCCGCGGCTACGGCGTCGAGCCGGGCGCCGACCAGCGCGGCGAGGCCTCGGCGGCCGGCGCGGCGGGCTTGCCGGAATCGGTGACGCCGGCGACCAGCGCCTCGACCGGGTTGCCGCCGGCGGTGAAGCCCGCCTCGACCAGCAGCTTGTCGATCACCGGCGAGTTGGCGCGGTAGGCCAGCAGCGCGTTGAGCAAGCCGTCGCTGGGCGAGCCGCCGCCCGTCCCGCCACCGGCCGCGGCGCGTCCGGGCAGGCCGCCGCCCATGTCGATGATGCGCACGTCGCCGATCTTCTCCAGCGGGCGGACGGCCTCGGCCAGCGCCAGCGGCACCACGCGCAGCCGCTCCTTGACGATCTCGAGATCGACCATGGCCTGCGACAGAGCGTTGCGCGCCTCGTTGATCTTGCGCTGGCCCTCGGCCTCGACGTCGTAGGTCTTCGCCTGGGCCTCGGCCTTGATCTTGGCGGCGTCGGCCTCGGCCTGCGCCTCGGTGCGCACGGCGATGGCGCGGTTCTCGGCCGCCTCGCGGTCGGCCTGGGCGGCGATCGTCACCTTGGCGGCGTCGCGCTCGGCCTGCTGCTTGGCGTCGATGACGGCGGCCTGCCGCTGGCGCTCGGCGATGGCGATCTGGCGGGCGGTCTCGACGCTCTCGGTGGCCGACGCCGCCAGCGCGCGCGCCTCCTCGGCCTTGGCGCGGGCCTCGCTCTCGGCCCGGCTCTTGTCGGCCACGGCGATGGCGCGCTCCTGGTCGGCGATCTCGATGTCGCGCTTCTTGCCGATCGCCAGCGTCTCGGCGTTGCGCTCGCTCTCGATCTCGCGCTGGCGGATGGCGAGGTCGGCCTCGATGCGCGTCGTCTCCTGCGCCTGCTTGGCGGTGGCGGTGCGCTGGGCGATCGCCTGCTCGGTGTCGATGCGCGCCTTCTCCTCGGCCTGGCGCGCCTCGGCCTCCTTCAGCGCGGCGGCGGCGCGGGTCTCGGCCGTCTTGTTGACGATGTCGCGCTGCTGGGTGAGCTCGGCCTCCTTCTTCTGCCGCTCGATCTCCAGCGTGCGCTGGCGCGCCTCGAGATCCTGCTGCGCGATGGTCACCTCGGTGCTGCGGACCGTCAGGTTCCGCTCCTGCCGCCGCGTCTCGGTGATCTTGGTCAGCGCCGTCAGGCCCTCGGCGTCGAACGCGTTGTTGGGGTTGAAGAACTTGGTGTCGGTCTGGTCGAGCTTGGTGAGCGAGGCGCTCTCCAGCTCGAGGCCGTTGAGCTCGAGGTCGCGGGCCACGGCGGTCTGCACCGACTGCACGAAGACGGCGCGCTGCTCCTGCAGCTCGGCCAGCGCCATGGTGGCGGCGACGCTGCGCAGCGCGTCGACGAACTTCGCCTCGATCAGCGCGCGCAGCAGCTCGGCGTCGTTGGTGCGGTCGCCCAGGGTCTGCGCCGCCAGCGCGATCGACGTGGCGTCGGGTTTGACGCGGACGTAGAACTCGACGCCGATGTCGGCGCGCATGCGGTCGCGGGTGATCATGGCGTCGGCGTTGTCGCGCCGCACCTCGAGCCGCAGCGTCTGCAGGTTCACCCAGGCGATGCTCTGGAACACCGGCAGCACGATCGAGCCGCCGTCGAGCACGACCTTCTGGCCGCCAAGGCCGGTGCGCACGTAGGCGCGGTCCTTCTCGGCGCGGGTGTAGAGGCGCGCGATCACCAGACCGATGGTGATCAGGGCGGCGACGGCGATCACCGCCGGGACGGCCAGCTGGAACAACGTCTCGATCATCTCTCGGACCTCCGATGGAGCCGCGGACGCGGCGGCGTCAGCCGCCGTTCTGGGGTTTGTCGTCGATCAGCCGCGGATCGGCCGGCGCCACCGCCAGCGCGCCGCCGCGGACCTCGACAACGAGGACGGAGGCGCCGGCCGGGATCACGTGCTCGGGATCGGCCGGCTCGACGCGGGGGAAATGCACGTTGCCGTGGCGGTCGGCGATGCGGGCGCGGGCCACGACGCCCTTGCGCACCGGGCCGACCGTGACGGTGCCGACCGAGCCCACGAGATCGCCGCCGCCCAGCGCGTAGGTCTCGTCGCGCGGCACGACCTTGGAGACCCCCTTCGACAGCCAGCGCGTCGACACCACGGCCGGCGCTACGACCAGCGCGACGGCGATCCATTTCGGGACCAGGTGGCCGGTGACGCCGACCAGGGTCTGGAGCGTGAAGCCGATGGCCGCGAAGGCCGCCAGCAGCAGCACGATCAGCACGAGGATCGGCACGCGTCCGGCGTTGATCCAGTCGAGCGCGGTGCCGAACATCGTCGGCGGCTTCTCGACATGGGCGTGGTCGATGGCGTGGTCGAGCTCGACGTGTCCGACGTCGAGATGGTGGCCGTCGTAGCCGACGGCGTGGTCGATCAAGGCCGAGAGCGGCTTGCCGATCAGGAGCGTGAACAGTTCGAGCGCCAGCAGCGCCAGCAGCGCGATGCCGGCGATCGTGAACGGCTCGACGTCCGGCCGGGTGAGGAAATCAAGCATCGCTCCCGCCACCTTGGCATCAGGACGCGCCGCCTTTCAAGCGCGCCAGCCGCGCCGCGACGGCCTCGCGGCGCGCCAGGTCGTTGAGCTCGTCGATCGCCTTGTGGTCGGTGGCGCCGGAATCGGCGGGCACGCCCGACATGCGGCCGATCACCGACTGGGCGCGCTCGACCTTGTCCAGCGCGCGGCCGACCCGCGTTTCACCGGCGCCGGCGCCCGGATCCGCCGCGCCCTCGCCGGAGGTGCGCGCCATGTCGGCCAGCCGCGATTCCGCCTCGCGCCGGCTGGCGCGCACCGCGTTCAGCGTCTGCTCGAACTGGTCGATGCGGTCCTGCGCGTCGGCCAGCAGGCGGTCGAGCACGCCGGTCTGCGCCTCGATGTCGATCTGGCGGGCGATGCCGGCCTCGGCGAGGTCGTCGCGGCCCTTCTGGACGGCGAGCCGGGCCTTGGTCTCGAGGTCGGCCAGCTCGCGCGCCAGCTCCTTGCGGCGCAGATCGAGCCGCGTGCGCTCGGCCATCGCCTTGCCCATCTCGCCGCGCACCTCGTCGGCGGCGGCGTCGATCTCGCGCAGCGCCTGCTCGAGCACGGCGCGCGGGTTGGCGCTCTCGGCCGCGCCGATGGCGGCGTGCGTCATGCCCGCGATCAGACGTCCGATGCGGGTCAGCGTGGTCTCGGTGGCCATGACCTTCTCCTCCTTCGCCAGACGGATCGACTCGCGATCCGATTCGACGCGCAATTCCCAACGGCCGCCCTCGACCGTCAGGCGGGCCGGCGCGCCGCCCGGCCAACGGTCGCCGTAGCCGGCGACCGCGAACGGCAGCACCACCCGCCCGTCGAGGGTCGAGATCGTGGCCGTCGATAGTCCCTTCACCGCGTAAAGCTTGTCGTCGAGCGGCACGCCCGGCGCGACCTGCCCCCGGCGCCGTGCCGCCCAGTCGTGCAGCGCCAAGGTGGTGAGCTGGGCCGGAAGCCCGGCCCGTTGGCGGGCACGCTCGTAGAAGGCGCGATGCAGCGCCACCCGGTCGGCGGAATGGTCGGCGGGAATGGTCGCGTCCAGCCACGCCGACAGGCCGGCATAGGCCTCGGCCAGCCGCGCCAGAGCGGCGGCGGCGGCCGGATCCGGCTGCAAACGCAGGATCGCGAAGCCTTTGTCCGGGATCGGGCGGGGTCTGAGCATGGTTAAGACTATAAAGCACTGCTTTAGTACTTTACAAGTGGGGACTCATGAATTTTGAGCGAGTGATCCCGGCGACCATCCCGTCATCCCGAGCGGAGCGAGGGATCTTTACGCGGCGCCAAGATCCCCCTGAGTTCACAAACGAGGCGCAACACCAGCTTAAGGTGTTGCCATGGGTACACGATACGACCACCTCGACCTCGACGAGCGGTGCGAGATTGCCCGCCTTCGACAAGCCGGCCAGTCGATCCGCCAGATCGCTGCAGCTGTGGATCGCGCGCCATCGACCATCTCGCGCGAGCTGAGGCGCAACAGCGGGACCACGGTCGGCTACAGGCCGGCCTACGCCCAGGAGCAGGCCCGCGCCCGGCGATGGACCGGCTCCCGCCTCGAACGCGACGCGGACCTGCGCGGCCTCGTCCTCGGGCGCCTCGCCCAGGGCTGGTCGCCCGAGCAGGTCGCCGGCCGCCTCGGACGCGAGCGCGCCGCCAGCATCAGCCACGAGAGCATCTACCGCTTCATCCACGCCCAGCGCCGTCGCACCAACGACGCCGCCTGGCGCAACTACCTGCCGCGCCGCAAGCACCGCCGCGGCCGGCTCGGACGGCGCAAACGCTCCGTCGACGATCTCATCAAGGGCCGCGTCCCCATCGATCTACGGCCCCCGGCGTCGACGGCCGCCGCACCTTCGGCCACTGGGAGGGCGACCTCATGTCGTTCGCCACGCCCGGCCGGACCATCCTCGTCGCCCACGAACGCAAGTCCCGTCTGGTCCTGGCGGCGCACCAGCCCGGCAAGCTCCCCGGACCCGTCGCCGAGCGGCTTCTCGCCTGGTTCCAGCGGCTCGATCCCCGCCTGCGACGCACCATCACCTTCGACAACGGCACGGAGTTCGCCCGCCACGGCTCGCTCGCCGACGCCCTCGGCCTCCGCGCCTTCTTCTGCGACCCCCACAGCCCGTGGCAGAAGGGCGGCGTCGAGAACGCCATCGGACGCCTGCGCGGACGCTTGCCACGCAAGACCGACCTCGACACGATCACTCTCGACCGCCTCGACGCCGCGATTGCCGCCTACAACAACACGCCCCGCAAGTGCCTCGCCTTCAGGTCCCCGGCCGAGGTCTTCTTCGACAAACTGTTGCGCCTCGAATGTGAATCCACACCCTCGCACCGCTGGGGATGACGGTGGTGGCGACGGCAATTCGCCTGTCGCGGCCTCGACCTCGGAGACGCACTGGCTCGCGGCCACGGGGTCAGGCCACGGGGTCAGGCCTGCAAAACGGCAAATTCCGGTCGGGCGGCGGCGCCGAAATTTGCCGTTTTGCAGGCCTGACCCCAAGCTCTAGGCTCGCGCGCGCATTTCTGGGGATGGAGACGACCATGGAGAAACGTAAGCTCGGCCGCTCGGGCATCGAGACGGCGCCGCTGACCTTCGGCGGCAACGTGTTCGGCTGGACCGCCGACACCGACACCTCGTGCAAGCTGATCGACGCCTTCCTCGCCGGCGGCTTCGACTTCATCGACACCGCCGACGTCTACTCGCGCTGGGCGCCGGGCAACCAGGGCGGCGAGTCCGAGCTGGCGATCGGCGAGTGGATCCGCCGCGGCGGCGCGCGCTCGAAGGTGAAGATCGCCACCAAGGTCGGCATGAACTTCTCGCCGGAGCGCGGCGGGCTGAAGAAGGACTACGTCATCAAGTCGTGCGAGGATTCGCTGAAGCGGCTCAAGACCGACTACATCGACCTCTACCAGTCGCACCGCGACGACGAGACAGTGCCGCTGCACGAGACGCTGGAGGCCTACGCCGAGCTCATCAAGCAGGGCAAGGTGCGCGCCATCGGCGCCTCGAACTACGGGCCCAAGCGCCTGGCCCTGGCGCTCGAGGTCAGCCGCAAGCAGGGCCTGCCGCGCTACGAGAGCCTGCAGCCGCACTACAACCTGTGCGAACGCAAGCTCTACGAGGGCGAGCTGGAGGATCTCTGCCGCAAGGAGGACCTCGGCGTCATCGGCTACTACTCGCTGGCCAGCGGCTTCCTCACCGGCAAGTACCGCTCCGAGGCCGACGCCGAGGGCAAGCCGCGCGGCGCCGGCGTGAAGAAGTACATGAACGACCGCGGCTTCGGCATCGTCGAGACCCTTCGCGCCGTCGCGAGCGAGACCAAGTCGACGCCGACCCAGGTGGCGCTGGCGTGGCTGATCGCGCGGCCCGGCGTCACCGCGCCGATCGTCAGCGCCACCAGCGTCAAGCAGCTCGAGGAGGTGCTGGGCGCCGCCGACGTGAAGCTCGACGCGGGCCAGATCGCGCGGCTCGACGCCGCCAGCGCGACGTGAGCGGGGACATGGCGCGCCCGCTCGACGGCAAGGTCGCGCTGGTCACCGGCGCGGGCAGGAACATCGGCCGCGCCATCGCGCTGCGGCTGGCGCGTGACGGCGCCGCCATCGTCGTCAACGGCCGCGCCGACCGCGCCGCCGTCGACTCCGTCGTCGCCGAGATCGAGGCCATGGGCGGCTGGGCGGCGGCGGCGATGGGCGACGTGTCGAAGCCCGCCGACGTCGAGGCCATCGTGGCGGCGGCGACCGGGGCGCTGGGCGGCGTCGACATCCTCGTCAGCAACGCCGGCCTGCGGCGGCAGACGAAGTTCCTCGACATGGGCTTCGCGGAGTGGCGCGAGATCCTGTCGGTGGCGCTGGACGGCGCCTTCCTGCTGGCGCGCGCCGTGGCGCCGTCGATGGTCGCGCGCGGCGGCGGCGCCATCATCGCGCTGTCGGGCATCTCCACCCATATCGGCACGCCCAACCGCTGCCACGTCTCGGCGTCCAAATCCGGGCTGGAGGGGTTGATGCGGGCGCTGGCGGTCGAGCTGGCGCCGCACGGCATCCGCTGCAACGCCGTGGCGCCCGGCGCCATCGACACCGTGCGCGGCGCGGCGGCCGGCGGCGCCATGCCGCGCAACCTCGCCGACGACGGCATCCCGTTGAAGCGCAAGGGCACGCCGGAGGAGATCGCCGCCATGGTGGCGCTGCTGGCCGGCCCCGACGGCGCCTACATCACCGGGCAGACGATCCACGTGAACGGCGGGGTGTTCCTGACGTAGACGGCGGTGGCCGCGCGCCGGCCGTCCCGGCGAAGCGGGGCGGGACGGCCCGCGCCTACGTCACCCGCTCCACTTTCGGCGCGGTCCACTTGCCGTCGAGCGCCTCGGCCTTCGGCCAGTAGAGGCGCATCGCCATGAAGAACGGCCCCTTCGGCGCCGGCAGCCAGTTGGCCTCCCTGTCCTTGCCGGGCGATTCGTTCTGGATGTGGAGGGTCAAGCCGCCGTCGGCGTCGCGCTTGAACGACGGCAGCATCGGCGAGTTGAGAAGGTAGCGGTTGATCGGATTCGCGACCAGCAGCTGCGCCGGCATGTCGTACATCGTCAGCGACCAGAACGCGTTCACCGGCGGCAGCTGGCCCGGCGCGAAGCGCAGGGCGTAGCGGTTCGTCGCGGCGTCGAGCTTCGCCCCGGCGGCGTCGACGGCGTAGAGCGGATACATCGCCTCCGCCTTCGAGTTGCCGTAGATCCCGGCGATCGCCGCGGCCATGCGGTAGAGGTAGTTGTTCCGCAGGAAGGCGCGCGTGCCGAACATGTCGCCGGAGGCGACCTTACCGGTGTCGACCTCGGCGCGCTTGAAGTCGTCGTACGTCTTCCACGCGTCGGCGACGCCCTCCTCGATGGCCCGCTTGATCTCCGGCGGCAGCTTGTCGGCGTCGAACACCTTGCCCGCGCCGACGCCGATCCTGGCGAACCGCGCCATCAGCTCCGTCTCCGACGGCACGGTGGGGGCAGAACGTCAGGACGAAGTTCAGGACCTTGAACATCTCCAGCGACGTCTTTTGCGCCGCCGGCGCGTAGGGCCTGATGTAGTCGACCTTGGGCGGGGCCGGCGGCGCGGCCTTGCCGAGGAACGCGCTGAGCGGCCGCATCCGGTAGCCGGCCTGGACCTTCTTGACGGCCTCCATGTCGCCGGGGTTGAAAAGCTGGGTGCGGTAGATGCCCAGCATGAGATCGGTCTCGCACGGGATCACCGCCGTGATCCCCGGCGGCTTCTCGCCCTTCCACCCCGGGCCGGTCACGAGATAGTTGCCGGCGCCGTTGCCGGTGGCGCGGCTACCGATGTACGCGAAGTTGTGCGTGTAGGCGTCGACCAGCTGGATCGAGTAGTACCGTTCCTTCTCGATCTCCGGCACGGTCAGCACGATCGGCTCGGCGCGGATATCGGCGCCGAAGAAGGAATACGGCGTGTCCGAGTTCGGCGTCTGCACCGCGGTGTCGGCCGGCGTGAACAGGCGCGCCAAACTCACCAGCGTGTTGAGGGGCGCCTTGTACTCGGGGTTTCCGGGGAGCAGCCAGAACGCGTAGTTGATGCGGTAGCCGTCGACCATCGGATAGCCGTAGATGTAGGCCTCCTTGGCGATGGCGCGGGCTTCCGCCGCGGTGACGCCCGCCTGGGCGCGCGCCGATCCGATGCCGAACGCCGGCAGCAGCGCCAACGCGCCGGCGACGCCGCGCCGTGTGGTGGTTTTCATGATCCCCAGCCTCCCGCTCCCGGAACGGCGAGATCGCGCGCGATCCGCGCGGCGTCCGTCCGATGTCGACCATCCCGCGGGCGTCCGCCCGCGGCGCCGCCCACAATAGACGGCCAGGTCCGGCGCTTCCAGCCGGACGTCGCGCGCGCGCGAAGGTCGTGGCGGCCCGATCGCGGCCGCGCCGCGGGCGGAAGCGGCGCGGTCGTGGTGGCTTGCCCGGCGCGCCGCGTCGGCGCAGTGATCTTCCCTACGCGAACCCCCGATGGATGGAGCGTGCATGTCCCGGCGCCGCGCCTTGTCGATCCTGCTCGGCCTCGTCGCCGGCGCGGCGGCGGTCGGCGCGGGGACTCTCGCCACGCGCTGGACGCCGGAACTACCGCCCGCCGCGCTGGAGATGAAGTATGCCGGCCCGGCCTCGCGCTTCGTCGAGATCGCGGGCGCGCGCGCGCATGTCCGCGACGAGGGGCCGCGCGACGCGCCGGCGTTGGTGCTGATCCACGGCGCCACGTTGTCGCTGCACGTCTGGGAGCCGTGGGCGGCGCGGCTGCGCGGCTCGATGCGCGTGGTCTCCGTCGACATGCCCGGCCACGGCCTCACCGGCCCGTGGCCGCGCGACGATTACGGGTTGGCCGCCAACGCCGATTTCATCGCCGCGCTGGCCGCCACGCTGAAGCTGGAGCGCTTCGCGCTGGCCGGGCACTCGCTGGGCGGCGCGGCGGCGTGGACCTACGCGGCGCGGCGTCCGCCGGAGCTGACGCATCTCGTCCTCGTCGCCGGCTCGGCCTATCCGCCGGACGCGCCGCCGTCGTTGCGCGCGCGCTGGCTGCGCGCGCCGGTGGTCGGCGAGATCGCCGCCGGGCTGCGCGACGACGCCACGATGATCGCGGCGTTCGGCGGGTTGTACGATCCGTCGTGGCGCGTCGATCCCGCCGCCGCGACGCGCTACGCCGAGCTGCTGCGGCGCGAGGGCAACCGCGGCGCGCAGCTCCGCCGCGCCCGCACGATGCCGCGGCTCGATCCGTCGCCGGTGCGCGAGGTCGCCGTGCCGACCTTGCTGTTGTGGGGCGCCGCCGACCGCTGGGTGCCGCCGCGCGACGGCGAACGCCTGCGCGGCGACATCCCCGGCAGCCGGCTCGTGGTCTATCCGAAGGTCGGCCACATGCCGATGGAGGAGGCCGCCGACGCGACGGCGGCGGAGGTGCGGGCCTTTCTGGGCGGAAGGTAGGGATCGCCTCAAAGCCCTCGCCGCCGAGAAGCCATGGCAACTCAAACACCTCGGGTGGCGACGCCTTCGGCCTCTCCCCCGCTGCGCGGCGGAGAGGGCGTTTGCGCTATGTCTTCGCCTTCTCCGGCGCGGGCTCCGGCTCGGGCGGGAGGACCTCCTGCTTGGGCTGGAGCTTCAGCACGTCCGTCGCGGCGGCGATCTTGACGGCCTGCGGGCTGGGCGGCGGCTGGCGCCATTCCAGCGTGCCGAAGGCGGCGCAGGAATCGCAGATCGACTGCCAGCGGTCATGCGCGCCGCCGCAGTTGCGGCAGCGCCATTGCCGGTCGGCCGGCGCGTCGGCGGCGCGCGCCAGCCAGCGCCGCACCTTCTCGCCGTCGCCGTATTCCTGCTCCTCGAGATCGGCCATCAGGCGGCAGACCCGCGTCGGCGCCTCGGGACGCTCGGCGCCGGCGGCGGCGAGATGGCGGCGCGCCTCGCCCCAAAGCCGCGCCTCGAGGCATTCCCGCGCCTGCGCCAGATGGCTCTCGACCTCGTCGGGATGGTTGGCCGCCAGCCGCGCCAGCGCCTGCACGCGCTTGAGCGGATCCTTGTCGCCCGAGGCGGCGAGGTAGAGCTGCGCCAGATCCGGATGCGGCGTGGTGGCCCACGCCTTCTCGATCGTGCGCGCGGCGCGCCTGGGATCGCCGCGCTTCAGACTGAGCTCGGCGAAGCGGTAGGCGACCGCGAAGCGCTCCGGCGCCAGCGCCAGCGCCGAGCGCGCGTGGTCGAAGGCGTCCTCGTCGACGCCGCCGCGCTCGGCGGCGCGGCTGCGCTCGACCAGCAGCAGCGCGTTCAAGGCGCGGCCGCGCTCGGCGTCGACCACCTTGCGCTTGACCCCGGCCTGCAGGGTCTCCTGCGCCTCGCGCCACTTGCCGGCGCGGGCCTGCATGTCGAACAGCGAGCGCACCACCCACGGCGTGTCGGGCCGCTTCTGGAACGCCTTCTCGGCGTAGGCCAGCGCCTGCGTCGCGTCGCCGTCCTTGAGCGACTGCATCACCAGCCCGCGCAGACCCAGGAAGGCCATGCGCGGATCGTCGAGCATGGCGTTGAAGTGCCTGCGCGCGGCGTCCTTGTCGCCGGCGAGCTGGGCGGCCTGGGCCGACAGCAGCAGGGTCAGCGACGGCTCGTCGACCAGCTTCTCGGCGACCACCGCCAGATGCCTGGCCTCGGCGGCGTCGCCGGCCGCGACCGCGACCATGCCCTCGCTCAGCGCGCGGTAGCCCTTGCGGCGGCGGCTCTCGCCCCAGAAACCGAACAGCGCGCCCGGCGCGCCGGCGAGGCGGCGCCACAGGCCCCACACCAGCACCGCCAGCGCCGCCAGCGCGATGGCGAAGGCGATCAGCACGCCGACGCTGGTGTCCAGCCGCCAGCCGTACCATTCGATCGTCACCTGCCCCGGCCGCTCGGCCAGCGCCACGGCCAGCCCCATCGCCACCAGCAGCAGCGCGAACCATCCCAGCGTGCGCATCAAGGTCATGCGCGCGGTTCCAGGCGGGAATGAAGAAGCCCCTCATCCGCCCTTCGGGCACCTTCTCCCCCGATGACGGGGGAGAAGGAAGGAGAGGCGTCTTCCCTTCTCCCCCTGACGAGGGGGAGAAGGTGCCCCGAAGGGGCGGCTGAGGGGCTTCCTCTCCACCGGACGACGGACGACGGCGAACCCATCACTTCGCCACCCCGGCGCGGGAGAGGAGGCCGACGCCATGGAGGCTGAGCCGGTCGACGCTGCCCTGGGCGGCCAGACGCGCCTCGGCGCGGGCCAGCCAGGCGCGGGCGGGATCGGCCGGCGGACCCTTCAGCGCGCGGATCTCGGCGACCGCCTTGGCGACGTCGCCGGCCGCCAGCGCCGCCTCGGCGCGGGCCACGATGGCCTCCGGCGTCGCGCCCTTGGCGTCGTCGCCGACGCGGCGGATGGTGACGAGCTGGCGCAGCTTGCCGAGAAGACGCTCGCCGAGCGAATCGTCGGCGAGGTCGGCCGCGACGACGCGGCGCGCCACGTCGGGGAACTCGGCGGCCAGCGCGCGGCGGGCGGCGACGCCGGTGGCGGCCAGCGGCGCCAGCTCGGCGATCGCCTTGGCGATCTCCGGATCGTCGGCCGCCAGCGGCCTCAGCAGATCGAGGTCGGTCGCGAACGGCCCCTCGGCCTCGATCGCCTGGCGCATGCGGGCGGCGATGCCGATCACGGCCGCCGCGCGGCCGCCCTCGGCGACGCGTTTGCCCTCGTCGCCGCGGCGCGCGACGTCCTTGCCGAACGCGTCGAGGCGGGAGGCGACCTCCTTCTCGATCGCGGCCAGACGCTCGGCGGCGCGGGCGGCGGCCTCGCGCGCGCCGGACGTGTCCCCACCGCCCCTCGCGATCTGCTCGCGCAGACGGGCCTCGGCCTCGGCGATCTCGCGCGCGACGGCGGCGCGGTCGACGGCGTTGGCCAGCGCGCCGGCGGTCTGCGCGTCGCGCTTCTCCAACCGGTCGAGACGCTCGACCAGCGCCGCGATCTGCCGCTGGGCGTCGGCGACATCGACCGGCGCGGACGTGGTCGCGGGCGCGCCGGAGGTCGACGGCGCGGCCGCGACCGCCGCCGGACGCTCCGCCATGCCTTTGACCGCGGCGGCCGTCGTCTCTTGCTGCGCCTTCAGCGTCGCCAGCTCGGCGCGCAACGCCGCGAGGTCGCGCTGCCCGCGCGCGAGCTCGGCCTGCAGCGGCGCGATGTCGACGGCCGGCTGACGCGCCGGCGTCGCGGTCTGCCGCGCCGCCGCCGCCTCGGCCAGCGCCGCGACGCGCTTCTCCTGGTCGGCGAATCGCGCCTCGATGCGCGCGCGCGCCATCTCGCCCTGGCTCTCGACGGCGCCGGTCCGCGTCTCCAGCTTCGCCAGACGCTCGTCGAGCGGCTTGAGCGCGGCGGCCAGCGCCTCGGGCGACACGGTCGGCGCCGCCGGCTTGGGCGCGTGGCCGAGCAGCGCGCGCACCGCCTCGGGCTGCGCCATGTAGGCCACGCCGGCGCCACCGACGACGACCGCCGCGGCGATCAAGCCGACGATGAAGGTGCCGACCACGCCCATGCCGCGGCGCGGCTGGACCACGGCGGCCGGCCGCGCCTCGCTGGACGCGGGCTTCGGGTCGTCGTCGCGCGACACGTCGACGTCCGTGATCGTGGCGCCTTCGCGTCTCGCCGTCCTGCCGGTGTCGTCGCTCATCGCCGACCCTTTTCCCTGCGTCGCGGCGATCGAGTCGAGCGCCGCCAGAATTCCACCCTGCGTCGGCGTCCGCGCCGCGATCCGCGACCGCCAGGGCGGTCCAGCGGCCGCCGCCAGCGCCGCCGGGCTGATCGCCACCACCACCGAGCCGGCGAGGCCGCCGTCGATTCCGGCCCGTCCGGCCAGACTAACAAACGCGCGCGCCGTGCGCGGCGAAAAAAACGTCACGGCGTCGACCGCGCCATCGGCGATCGCGCGCACCACGTCGTCGGGCAGCGAGTCGGCCAGCCGCGCGTCGTAGAGCGCGGCCTCGACCACCTCGAAGCCGGCGGCGCGCAGCGCGCCCGCGACGTCGCCGGCCCGCGCCGCGCCGCCGACATGCAGCAGCGCGCCCTTGTCCGGCGACAGCGACTCCCGCGCCAGCGCCACCAGCGCGTCCGAATCGCCATCGGCCGACCGGACGTCGGTGAAGCCCAGCCCTCCGGCGATATGGGTGGTGGCGGGCCCCACCGCCAGCACCGGCAGGTCGCGCGCCACGGTCAGCCCGGCCAGCGCGCGGGCGCCGTTGGCGCTGGTCAGCAGCACCGCCTGCGCCGACTTCAGCCGCTCGACGAACCCCGCCGGCGGTTTACGCGACTCGATCCGCAGCATCGGCGCCAGCAGCGCCGTGTGGCCGCGCGCCGCCAGCGTCTCCGCGAAGGCGCGCGCCTCGGCCTCGGGGCGGGTGACGAGGACCAGCATCGCCGCCCCCGCCGCTCAGGTGGCGAAGAAATCCGGCCCGGCGCGGCGGCGCAGCTCCTCGCCGGCGTCGATGCCCATCGCCTCGCCGGTCGGCGCCGGCCCGCGCCGTTCGGTCGCGATCACCTCGCTGCCGTCGGGGCGCGCCACCAGCGCGCGCAGCCACATCGCGCCGCCGCCGTCGAGCAGGGTGGCGTGGCCGGCGATCGGCGTGCGGCAGGAGCCGTCGAGCACGCGCAGCATCGCCATCTCGGCGCGCACGCACATATCGGTCGGAGCGTGGTTGATGGCGGCCAGCAGCGCCAGCGCGCGCGCGTCGCCCGCGCGGCACTCCACGCATACCGCGCCCTGCCCGACCGCCGGCAGCATGTCGCCGGCCGGGATCGCGGCGCCGAGGTCGCGCTTGTCGAGCCGGTTCAGTCCGGCGCGCGCCAGGATCAGCGCCTGCGCCACGCCCTCGTCGAGCTTGCGCAGCCGGGTGTCGACGTTGCCGCGGATCGCGACCACGCGCAGATCGGGGCGCCGGTGCAGCAGCAGCGCCTGGCGGCGCAGCGCCACGGTGGCGACGGTGGCGCCCCGGGGCAGCTCGGCGATGGTGCGCGCGCCGGCGGGCGCGATCAGCGCGTCGCGCGCATCCTCGCGCGGCAGGAAGGCCGCCAGCGTCAGACCGTCGGGCAGGCGCGGCGGCATGTCCTTGCTGCTGTGCACGCCGATATCGACGGTCCCGGCGACGAGCTGGTCCTCGATCTCCTTGGTGAACAGGCCCTTGCCGCCGATCTCCGACAGGCGGCGGTCCTGCACGGCGTCGCCGGTGGTGCGCACGACGACGATCTCGACGGCGCCGGGCGCGGCCAGCGCGGGATGCGCCGCGACCAGCGCGTCGCGCGTCATATGGGCCTGCGCCAGCGCCAGCGGGCTGCCGCGGGTGCCGATCCGGAAGGGGGTGGCGGTCATGGGACGGGTGTAGCGTTCCGCCGCGGGCGGGAAAAGTGGCGATCCGACGCGCCGGCGGATAGAACGCGGGCGTAACGCGCCCGATTCGAGGTGGCATGCTGGTCCTGGGCATCGAGACGAGCTGCGACGAGACGGCGGTGGCGGTGGTCGAGGCCGGCCCCGAGGGGCCCGGCCATATCCGCGCCAACGTCGTGCATTCGCAGATCCGCGAGCACGCGCCGTTCGGCGGCGTGGTGCCCGAGCTGGCGGCGCGCGCCCATCTCGAGCGCCTCGACGGGCTGGTGCGCCGCGCGCTCGACGAGGCCGGAACCGGCTTCGCCGATCTCGATGGCGTCGGCGTCACCGGCGGGCCCGGGCTGATCGGCGGCGTCGTGGTCGGCGTGATGACCGCCAAGGCGATCGCGCTGGCGCACGCCAAACCGTTCGTCGCGGTCAACCATCTGGAGGCGCACGCGCTGACGGCGCGGCTGGTCGAGCCGCTGGATTTCCCCTACCTGCTGCTGCTCGTTTCGGGCGGACACTGCCAGCTTCTGGCGGTCGAGGGCGTCGGCCGCTACGCGCGGCTGGGCACGACCATCGACGACGCCGTCGGCGAGGCGTTCGACAAGACCGCCAAGCTGCTGGGCCTCGGCTTTCCCGGCGGGCCGGCGGTGGAGCGCGCCGCGCGCGGCGGCGATCCCCGGCGTTTCGACCTGCCGCGGCCGATGTGGCGCAAGCCGGGCTGCGATTTCTCGTTCTCCGGATTGAAGACGGCTGTGCGGCTGGCGGCGGCGGGAGTCGCGCCGGACGATCCGCACGCCACCGCCGATCTCTGCGCCAGCTTCCAGCGGGCGGTCGGCGAGACGCTGGTCGACCGCTGCGGCAACGCGCTGGCGATGTTCCGCGCGCGCGTGGCGTGGTCCGACGCCGGCCCGCCGGTGCCGCTGGTGGTCGCCGGCGGCGTGGCCTCGAACGCGCATCTGCGCGCGGCGCTGGGCGCGATGTGCGACGACCGCGGCGCGCGGCTGGTGGCGCCGCCGCCGGCGCTGTGCACCGACAACGCTGCGATGGTGGCGTGGGCGGCCGTCGAGCGGCTGCGGCTCGGCTCGGTCGACGGGCTGGATTTCGCGCCGCGTCCGCGCTGGCCGCTCGACCCTTCGGCGCGCGCGGCGATCGGAAGAAGCGGTGTCGGCGCCGGCGTAAAGGTGTAGATTCCACCGATGACGTCCAACCAGCCGCGCGTCGACCTCGCCCCGCTGTTCGCGACGCCGGTCGCGATCGTCGAGCTGCCCGACGCGGCGGCGCTCAACGCCGCGCTGCGCGCCACGATCCTCGAGCGCGAGAAGGCCGTCCCGTCGACCCAGCACAGCAACCTCGGCGGCTGGCAGTCGAGCTGGGACATGGACAGCTGGGGTGGACCGGCGGCGGCGCGCCTGCTCGACGTGGCGCGCGAGGTGGCCGGACGCACGACCTGCGACCGCCAGGGCCGGCCGGTGGTGGTCCCGTGGCGCGCCAACATCTGGGCCAACGTCAACCGCGCCGGCCACGGCAACGAGTTCCACTGCCATCCCGGCAGCTTCTGGTCCGGCGTCTACTACGTCGAGGACGGCGGCATCGCCGACGATCCGACGCTGGGCGGCGCGTTGGAGTTCATGGACCCGCGCGGGCCGGCGCCGGCGATGTACGCGCCACATCTCGCCTTCGCGGTGCCCGGCGGCCAGTCGATCGGCGCCTGCGAGACCGTGCCGCCGGTGGCCGGACGCATGGTGATGTTCCCCTCGTGGATTCTGCACGCCGTGCGGCCCTATACGGGCGCCGCGGCGCGCATCTCCATCGCCTTCAACCTGAGCCTGCCGGCATGAGCGGCATGTTCTTCCCGTTCCGCGCCGGCGACCGCGTGCCGGACCTGCAGCTGCCGGACGTCGAGGGCAGGCCGCGCAAATTGTTGTGGGCGTTCCAGGGCGAGCCGGTCGCGCTGCTGGCGCTGGCCGACGGCCGCGCCATCGACTCGAGGATGGCCGACATCGTCGCGGCGGCGCGCGGTCTGGGCGCGACCTGCGCGGTGGTGGTCGGCGCCCCGCCGGCGGTGGCCGGCGTCGCGCTGGCCGAGGCGGGCCTCGGCGGCGAGGCGGTGTTCACGCTGTGCGATCCCGACCGCCGCTTCCTGCGGCCGATGCTGGCGCCCGACGCGGCGCAGGGCGCGTCGGCCGCGGCGGTCCACGACCGCCGCGTGATGCTTCTCGACGCCAACCAGCGGCTGGTGGCGCAGTTCGCCGGCATGTCGATGGACGCCATCCGGGCGGGCATGCGCGACGCGGTGGCGCTGGCGCGCGCCGAGCGGCCGGCGGACTCGCTGCACGTCGGCTCGGCCGCGCCCGTGATGATCCTGCCGCGGGTGTTCGAACCGGAGTTCCGCGCCGCGCTGATCGAGCTGTGGCACGCCGGCGAGCGCGGCGACGGCGGCGTCGCCAGCCGCTACGGCAACGTCGTGTCGGCCAGCCGCAAGCAGACCGAGGACCACATCGTCACCGATCCGGCGTTCGTCCGGCAGATCTTCGACCGCCTCGCCTACCGCGTCGGGCCGGAACTGGCCAAGGGGTTCGGCTGGGACCGGCAGTTCGGCTTCGACGCGCCGGTCATCATCTCCTACGCGGCCGAGGCGCGGCATTTCTTCGGCGCCCACCGCGACAACAACACGCCGCAGTCGGCCGACCGCGCCTTCGCCGTCTCGCTCAACCTCAACGAGGGCTTCGAGGGCGGCGAGCTGGTTTTCCCCGAGTACGGCCCGACGCGCTTCCGGCCCGGCGCCGGCGCCGCCGCGATCTTCTCGTGCTCGCTGCTGCACGAGGCGCTGCCGGTGACCTCGGGCCGCCGCTTCGTGCTGACGACGTTCTTCCGCGACCGCGGACCCGCGACGCCGAAGCCCGGCTGAGCGGCCGGATACCATCGACGATGGCCACCTCCGGGACCTTCCAGCGCGTCGGCGTCGTCGGCGCCGGCGCCTGGGGCACGGCGCTGGCGATCACCGCGCACCGCGCCGGCCGCGACACGGTCCTGTGGGCGCGCCGCGGCGAAGTCGCCGACGCGATCGCCAGGACGCGCGTCAACGCCGGCTATCTGCCGGGCCACGTCGTCGACGCCGCGATCGCGGTCACCGCCGATCCCGCCGCGCTGACGGCGTGCGGCGCGGTCCTGCTGGCGTCGCCCGCGCAGGCGACGCGCGCCATCGCCACGCTGCTGGCGCCCAGCCTGCGGCCCGGCGCGCCGGTCGTGGTCTGCGCCAAGGGCATCGAGCGGACCACCGGGCGCGGCGTGGCGGACATAGCGACCGAGGCGTTGCCCGGACATCCCGTGGCGTTGCTGTCGGGCCCGAGCTTCGCCGAGGAGGTCGCCCGCGGCCTGCCGACGGCGGTGACGCTGGCGTGCCGCGACGCGGCGCTGGGCGAAGCGCTGGCGCGGGCGCTGCGCACGGCGACCTTCCGGCCGTACTGGACCGACGACGTCGCGGGGGTGGCGCTGGGCGGCGCGGTCAAGAACGTGCTGGCCATCGCCTGCGGCATCGTCGACGGCAAACGTCTGGGCGACAACGCCCGCGCCGCGCTGATCACCCGCGGTTTCGCGGAGATGGCGCGGCTGGGCGCCGCGCTGGGCGCGCGCCTCGAGACCATGGCGGGACTGGCCGGGCTGGGCGACCTCGTCCTGACCTGCGGCGGGAGGCTGTCGCGCAACCATGCGCTGGGCGTCGCGGTCGGCGCCGGCGCGCGCGCCGCCGACTTCCTCGCCGGCAAGACCAGCGTGGCGGAGGGTTTCCACACCGCGCCGGCGCTGCGCGAGCTGGCGCGCGCGCGGGGCGTCGACATGCCGATCTGTACCGCGGTCGCCGACGTGCTGCATGATGGCGCCGACGTCGACGCGACGATCCGCGCGCTGCTGGCGCGGCCGCTCAAGGGCGAAGGGGAGTGAGATGGCCTTCTGGCTGGTGAAGTCCGAGCCCTCGGTCTACCCGTGGGCCGCGCTGGTCAAGGACAAGCGCACCTTCTGGAGCGGCGTGCGCAACCATCAGGCCGCCGCCAACCTGAAGGCGATGCGCAAGGGCGATCTGGCGTTCTTCTACCATTCCAACGAGGGGCTGGAGATCGTCGGCATCGCGCGGGTGGTGAAGGAGTACTATCCCGACCACACCGACGAGAGCGGCAAGTTCGGCATGGTCGACATCGAACCCGTGAAGCCGCTCAAGACCCCCGTGACGCTGGCGGCGATCAAGGCCGAGCCGAAGCTGAAGGAGCTGGCGCTTGTGCGCCAGTCGCGCCTGTCGGTGGTGCCGGTGAGCGACGCGCACTGGGCGCTGATGCTGAAGATGGGCGGCACCACGGCGTGACGCCGGCCGTCTCGACGGCCGTCGCGCTGGCGGCCGCCAACCGCCGCGGCATCGTCTACATGGCGCTGGCGATGGCGGCGTTCATCGTCAACGACTCGCTGATCAAGCTGGCCAGCGAGTCGATGCCGGCGGCCCAGGCGATCGCGGTGCGCGGGCTGTTCGCAACCGCGTTCGTGATGGCGGTGGTGCTGGCCGGCGGCCACGGCCGCGCGCTGCGCCATCTCGCCGAACCCAACGTCGCCGCGCGCGCCCTGTTCGACACCATCGGCACGTTCTCGTACCTCTTCGCGCTGTTCCATCTTCCGCTGGCCAACGCCACCGCCATCAACATGGCGGCGCCGCTGGTGATCTGCGCGCTGGCGGCGCTGGTGCTGGGCGAGAGCGTGGGCTGGCGCCGCTGGAGCGCGGTCGGCGCGGGCTTCGTCGGCGTGCTGCTGGTGGTGCGGCCGCTGCCCGGCGCGTTCGACGGCTGGGCGCTGCTGTGCCTCGGCGCCACCTTCCTGCTGGCGTTGCGCGACATCTTCACCCGCCGCATCGCGGCCGCCATCCCCTCGATCGTCGTCACCCTGTCGACGGCGGTGATGGTGACGGCCGTCGGTTGCGTCTGGGCCACGGTCGAAGGCTGGCGGCCGATGACGATCGGCCAGATCACCCTGCTGGCCGCCGCCTCGGTGTTCCTCGCCGGCGGCTACTACGGCGTGACGGTGGCGATGCGCGCCGGCGAGCTGTCGGTGACGGGGTCGTTCCGCTACACCGGCCTGCTGGCCGCGCTGGCGATCGACCTCGTCGTCTGGCGGCACGTGCCGGACGGGCCGGCGCTGGCCGGCAGCGCCCTGCTCGTCGGCGCGGGCCTCTACATCCTGCACCGGGAACGCGTCCGCGCGCGGGCGGCCGGCGGTTGACGGCGCGGCGTTGCCCTCGCCACCCGCTGGTGGGGCAGCGCTATCGCCTATGCCGCATTCTCTTCCCTTCTCCCCCGATGACAGGGAAGAAGGGAAGACACGTCGCAGATCGCCGCGCCTAGAATGGCTGTGGAACGGCCTCCGCGCCGAACGCACGCGCAGCGCCGCTCAGGCCGTGCCCGATTGCCACCGCAGCGCGGCGTGGAGCTTGGCGACGACGATCTTCCAGACGCCGTCGGGATCGTCGCGGGTCAGATGGTCGAACGGCGTCCAGCGCACGTCGCGGACCTCGCCCTCCTGCGCCGTCAGCTTCTGCGTCGAGTCGGCGACGAACAGGTAGCGGAAGTCGAAATGGTAGTGGCGTTTCTCGCCGCGCTTGTCGTTGGCGGGGATCCAGTGCGGATCGATGTCGAGCGGCAGCGACGGATCGCCGGCCCAGTCGCTGGGCGTGAACCGCGTCAAGCCGGTCTCCTCCCAGATCTCGCGCGCGGCGCCGTCCTTCGGCGTCTCGCCGGGATCGACGTGGCCGCCGGGCTGGAACCAGCGGTCGAGCGCGCGGTGGTGGATCAGCAGCATCACGCCGCGCTTCGGATCGACGACGAACCCGCTGCCGGTGACGTGGCCGGACATCGAGCCGCGCTCGAACAGCGCGTCGGGCTGCGCCATGCGGTCGAGCAGCGGCGTCAGACGCGCCTTCTCGGCCGGAAACCGCGCGAGATAGCGCTGGATGATCCCCGGAATCCGCGCCGCGGGATCGCGCGGCGACGTCTCCGTCACGCCGCGACCGGCGCCGGGCGGCTGTAGACGTCCTTGGCCGTCAGCCTACCGTCGCGGAACGTGTAGCGCTCGACGCCGACGAAGGCGAACGCCTTGCCGGTCGCCTTGTCGGTGCCGCTCATGCGGTAGGTCATGAACGTCGCCTCGGGCGCGTGGTGGAACACCACGTCGCCGAAGCGCATGTCCGACACGGTCTCGCGACGCTCCTCGAAGAACGCCGCGATCTTGTCGCGGCTGTCGAGCGTGCGCACGGCGTCGCCCGCGGGCACCGTCCAGACGAAGTCCGGCGCCACCACCTCGTACATCGCGTCGAGGTCCTGGCGGAAGAAGGCGCGGCCGAAGGCCTTGAAGATCGCGTCGCGCTCGGCGGCGGTCGGAGTCATGCGTGCCTCCCTCAGCTCGCGGCGAAGGCGAGGTAGTCGCGCGCCACCTCCTCGACCGCCACGTCGTAGATGCGTTTGCCGTGCGCCGCCGTCGACAGGTTCGGATTCGAGCCGATGCGGCCGTCCGGGAAGTTGCGACGGTAGTCCTCGGCGTCGGCGAACGAGCCGTTCGGCGCCACCTCCGGCGACATCGGCACCTTGCGCTCCTTGTCGGGGAACATGTGGAAGGTCAGCGACACCTCGCTGGGCGTGGCGTGGCTGCCCTCGGACGCGCCGTAGAGCTCGCGCGACAGCGCCTTGACGCCGGAGCCCTCCCACCAGTTGCGCAGCCTGCATTTCACCGACGGCGCGTTCGACCCGCGCGTCAGCGAGCGCTCGGCGTATATCTCGGAGAACGCCGCGGTCACCGTGGCGATGTTGCCGCCATGGCCGTTGACGAAGAAGAAGCGCGTGAAGCCATGTCGCACCAGCGACTCGACGGTGTCGCGCACGACCGCGATCAGGGTCGAGGGCCGCAGGGTCATCGAGCCGGGGAAGTCGAGGTGATGCTGCGCCATGCCGACGGAGATGGTCGGCGCCACCAGCGCGCCGGCCTTGTCGCCGGCGCCCTGGGCGATGAACTCCGCCGTCAGCGCGTCGGTGCCGATCAGGCCGTTGGGCCCGTGCTGCTCGGTCGAGCCGATCGGAATGATGATCGCCGTCGACGTCTTGAGATAGGTCTCCACCTCCGGCCAGGTCGCCAGCTGCAATCTCATCGCCCACATCCTCGTGAATTCGCTCGACGCGGACCATGGACGGACGGCGCCGTGCTCCGCAAGGGCGTTCGACCGCAATTCCCATCGCACATGAGAATTCGTTCCTATCCGATTGAAACAGGATTCCTTTCGGTGGTTGTGGCGGCGACTCCGGAGTTGAAGTGAAATCTGCGATCGATTTCGCAACGCCATATATTCGCCATCGAACCTACGTAACTCTGGCGTCGCGACGGCGTTCATGTGCTTATCACATGCATGTTTCCTCGGTCCGGCGGAGGGGTGTCCGGCGGATCGACGAGGCCGGGGACTCAGAGACCATGACCGACGTACCGAACTCCACCTCGCGCAGCGAAGTGATGCCGGAGCCGTCCTTGGGCGCGCGGGTCATCGACGAACTGCGCTACCAGGGCCAGCGTTTCACGCGGCGGTTCCAGCATTCGCCACGCCACTATGTCGAGCTGGTGGGCTTCGTCGCCATGATCGGCGCCTGCGTCGCGTTGATGCTGCAGATCCGCTGACGCGGCGCGGCGCTCAGCCGCGGTAGTTCCTCTCCCACACCGGCACCAGTTCGGGCACGCGGTCGACGGCAGCGGCCGCCGCGTGGATTTTCGGCGTGTTCGCCTCGAACCAGCCGCGCTTGGGCGTCCAGCGCGTCATCACCTCGAGATAGATATCCAGCGCCGAGAAGCGCGCGCCGAGGAACCACGGCGCGCCGACGGCGGTCTCGACCTGCCGCCACAACGTGTCGCGATAGGCCGACACGCGCTCCGTCAGCTCCTTCACTCCGGTCGGATCGGCGACGAAGCGGTCGGGCACATCGATGTAGGTGAAGGTCGGGTAGACGTTGGCGACGAGGAACACGAGCCAGCGCAGGAAGGCGGGCCGCGCCGGATCGCCGGGCGACGGCACCAGCGCGCGTCCGGCCGGCGCCGAATCGGCGAGGAACAGCGTGATCGCCGCGCTCTCCGTCATGATCGAGCCGTCCGGCAGCACGAGGGTCGGTACCTGCGCGAGCGGATTGACGTCCACCAGACGGCCGCGCGCCTCGGGCTGCTTGAACAGGTTGCCGACGTCCACGAACTCGAACGGCGTGCCGTACCAGGCGAACTGGGCCTCGATCAGGACCGAACCCCAGCCGCGGTGTCCGTAGAGCGTGAACATGGCCGGACCTCCGAGGGCGTTCAGGCGTGGGCGGGGCGCGCCGCCGGCCGCTCGACGATCGCCCAGTGCATCGCCGCGGCGATGAACGCCAGCGCCGCGCTGCTCCACCACACCAGCGAGTACGAGCCGGTGCGGTCGTACAGCGCGCCCGCCAGCCAGGCGCCGAAGAAGCCGCCGAGCTGATGGCTGAAAAACACGATGCCGTAGAGCGTCGACATGAAGGCGGGGCCGAAGAACGTCGCCACCAGCCCGCCGGTCAGCGGCACGGTCGCCAGCCAGGTCACACCCATGCCGAGCGCGAAGACGGAGACGCTGAACGCCGACGGCGGCATGAGCAGGAAGGCCACCATGCTGACGCCGCGGATCGCGTAGAGCGCGGCCAGGATCGCGCGCTTCTCGAAGCGGCCCGCCAGCCACCCGGCGGCGAAATTGCCGGCGATGTTGGCCAGTCCGATGATCATCAGCGCGACGGCGCCAAGCGACGCCGGCAGGCGGAGGTCGACGAGATAGGCCGGCAGATGCGTCGTGATCGAGGCGAGCTGGAAACCGCAGACGAAGAAGCCGATCGTCAACAGCACGTAGCTCGGGGTTGAAAACGCCTCCCGCAACGCTTCGCGAAGCGTCTGTGACGGTTGGGCGCCGTCAGCATTGTCGCCCCTCACCCCGGCGATCCCGGCGGTCAGCGGCAGCATGATCGCCGACAATGCAGCGCACACCGCCATCGCCAAGCGCCAGTCGAGGCCAGCGATCAACGCATGAGTCAGGGGAATCGCCAAGAACTGGCCGATGGCGCCGCCGAATCCGACCCAAGCGAGCATTGTTACTCGGGATTCCGGCGGCGCCGCCTTGCCGACGGCGCTCATCACGACGCTGAAGCTAACGCCACCAAGACCGATGCCGAGCAGGATGCTACCACCGATATAGAGTGCGGGCCCATCGGCAAGGGCCATCAGGACCAGACCTCCCACGTAGAGCAGTGCGCAGGTCGCCGCGACCCGGGCCGAGCCGTAGAGATCGGCCAGAACACCGGCCGGGAGGGCGCCGATACCCCAAAGGATATTCTGCAACGCCACGCCGAAGCCGAACATCTCACGCGACATGCCGAGATCGACGGTCATGCGCGGCAGGAACAGGCCGAACGCCTGCCGCAGGCCCATGCCGATCAGCAGGACGCAGGCGGCGCTGAAGACGACGATCGCCAGCGGGCGGGCGCGTGTCATGGCGGTCTCGCGGGCGGAGCGCCGGTCGCGGCGCGCCGGCCTCAGGGGTTGTTGAGCAGATGGATCAGGCTCGAGGTGTCCCAGCGCTTGCCGCCGCGCAGCTGCACGGTGCCGTAGAACTGGTCGACCAGCGCCGTCAGCGGCAGGCGCGCGCCGTTGCGCTTGGCCTCGTCGAGGCAGATGCCGAGATCCTTGCGCATCCAGTCGACGGCGAAGCCGTAGTCGAACTTGCCGGCGACCATGTTCTGCCAGCGGTTCTCCATCTGCCAGCTCTGGGCGGCGCCCTTCGAGATGGCGCCCATCGCCTTCTCCATGTCGAGCCCGGCGCGCATGCCCAGCGCCACCGCCTCGGAGAGGCCCTGCACGATGCCGGCGATGCAGATCTGGTTCATCATCTTGGTGAGCTGGCCGGCGCCCGGCGGCCCGATCAGCGTCACCGCCTTGGCGAAGGCGTCGACCACCGGCTTGGCCTTGTCGAACGCCGCCTGGTCGCCGCCGCACATCACCGTGAGCTGGCCGTTCTCGGCGCCGGCCTGGCCGCCCGACACCGGCGCGTCGATGAACGCGATCCCGCTCTTGGCGGCCAGCGCGTGCAGCTCGCGCGCGACGTCGGCCGAGGCGGTGGTGTTGTCGACGACGATGGCGCCGGACTTCATGCCGGCCAGCGCGCCGTCGGCGCCCAGCATGACGCCGCGCAGGTCGTCGTCGTTGCCGACGCAGCAGAACACGATGTCCTTGCCGGCGGCGGCCTCGCGCGGCGTGCGCTTGGCGTCGCCCTTGTGCTGCGCCGTCCACTTCTCCGCCTTGGCGAAGGTGCGGTTGTAGACGGTGACCGTGTGCCCCTTGGCCGCGAGGTGCCCGGCCATCGGATAGCCCATCACGCCAAGTCCGAGAAACGCGACGTTCGCCATGTCCATCTCCTGCGCCGTTCCGGCCCGATCCGCGAAGCGCCGCACCCTAGAGGATTTCCCGCCGCGATGGAATCGCGCGGCCGCCGGCCCGCCCGCGCCATTGCGCGGATGGCGGAACAACGGTTTTGCCGCCGCGTCGCGCCGTCACCCGCGCGTCGCCAGCAGCAGACCGACGGCGGCGAGGCCGGCGAGCAGTGGCGGCAGCGCAAGCGGCCAGACGCGGCGGTAGGCGGCGCTCTCGCCGCCGGCCAGCGCCAGCAGCGCCACGCCCATCGACACGCGGATCGGCGACAGCATGGTGAGGTTGGCGGTGACGCCGTTCTGCACCGCCGCCATCCAGGCGCGGTCGAGCCGCGCCTCGCCGGCCAGCGCGGTCTGCATCGGCATCAGCATGGCGTTGGAGGCCGCGCCGCTGCCGGTGAGGAAGCCGCCCAGCGCGGCGAAGAACGGCGCGCCGAACGCCGCCGAATCGCCCGCAGCGCGATGCAGCGCGTCGGCGATCGCCGCCGCCATGCCGCCGGCGACGTAGTAGGCGGCCATGACGACGAACAGCAGCGTCACCACCGACGGCCGCCACGCCGCGGCGGCCGTGGCGCGCAGCACCGGCGCCGGCGCGGCGCGGGCGGCGACCAGCGTCGCGACGCCGACGGCCACCAGCCAGAAGCCCGGCGCGTAGAACGGCGCGAAGGCCGGCTGGCCGTCGAGCGGCCGCCATGCCGCCAGCGTCTTCAGCGCCGCCTGCAACGGCGCGACGATGCGCGTCGCCAGCAACGCCAGCGTCAGCGCGATGTACGGCGCCGCCCCCAGCGCCGCCGAGGCGATCCTGGCGCCGTCCGGCCGGGCGTCGCGCCACCAGCGCAGCGCCACCAGCGCGCCCAGCGGCGCGGCACCCGCGATCTCGACATCGACGATGGCGTGGGCAGCCCACACGCCGGCCACCGCCGACGCCGTCCACGCGAGGTCGTCGAGGCGGCGGCGCCAGTCCAGCGGCGATCCGGCCTGCGCGCAATACCGCCAGAACAGCAGCAGGTAGCCAAGATGGATCGGCGCCTGGAGCAGCGCGCAGCGCAGCCCGAGATCGGTCGGCGTGATCCCCGCCAGCAATCCCCCGACGGTGGTGCCGACCGCCAGCGCGCCCCACGGCACGAAGCTCTGGCTGTAGAGCGCGAAGGTCAGCGCCGGCAATCCGCCCAACCCGAGCCGAGCGATCGCCGCCAGCGCCACGATGGTGCCGACGCCGAATCCGGTGACCGACTCCGCGAACGGCCCGAGCAGAAAGGCGATGAAGTAGAGCTGGCGGTGGGTGTCGGCCGGCGTCGGCGTCGCGCCCGCCGCGTCGGCAATCCGCGCCCGGCTCTGGACGCAGCGGTGGAAGAACACGCCGCCGACCACGATGGCGACGACCTGCCACGCCAGCCAGGCGCCGACCGCGCCGTGATGCGCGAGGAAACCGCCCAGCGCCGCGCCGGCCGGCGGCGACAGGACGATGGCGGCGACGGTGGCGGCGAGTCCGGCGGCGCCCGCCACCAGCGCGCCGACGCGGCCGCTGGCGAGCAGCGCGATGACGATCAGCAGCGGCGTGGCGGCGAGGATCGGCGGCATCGGACGGAACGGCGCTCCACGGGCGTCGGCGGCGCGCCGACGCGGCAGGCCACGCTTCTAGCCGGCCGCGCGGACGTGATGGTTCGGCGGCCGTCGAAGCGTGGCGCACCGCGATAGCCCGCTGCGGGGGGATCGCGAAGCGCGGATTTGTCCCGGTACAATCCGGCCGCCGCCGCGCTACTGCGCTAGCGCGCCGCTCCAGCCGCCGCCCAGCGCCTTGTAGAGATCGACCAGCGCGCCAGCCTGCGCCAGCTCGGCGAGCACCACCGCGTCCTCGCTCTGAAGCACGGCCCGCTGCGTCACGAGCACGGTCAGGAAGTCGACCGAGCCGGCACGGTAGCGCAGCTCGGCCAGACGGTAGGCGTCGCGCGCGTGGGCGCGGGCCTCGCGCTCGAACACGAGCTGCTGACGGAACTGTTCGACGCCGCTCAGCGCGTTGTCGACGTCGCGGAACGCCGAGAGGATGGCGTTGTGGTAGCTCTGGACCAGCTCCTCGTAGCGCGCCTGGCTCAGCTTCTCCTGCCCCTTCAGCCGGCCGCCCTCGAAGATCGGCGCCACCAGGCCGGCGGCGAGCGCGTAGAGGAAGCCGCTGGGGTTGAACAGGTTGGACAGGGCCGCGCTGCTCGAGCCGGCGTCGGCGGTCAGCTGGATGCGCGGGAAGCGCGCCGCGCGCGCCTGCGCGATGTCGAAATTCGCCGCCCGCAGGTCGGCCTCGGCACGCCGGATGTCGGGGCGGCGCTGCAGCAGCTCGGACGGGATTCCGGACACCACCGGCGGCGGGCGCAGGGTCGACAGGTCGCGGCCGTCGGCGGTGAAGCCCTGCGGCGCGCGGCCGAGCAGCAGCGCCAGCGCCGCCAGCGTCTCGCGCTCGGCCTGCACCAGCGCCGGGATCGAGGCGCGCTGCGAGGCGACCGAGGCCCGCTGCTGCGCCACCTCGAGGTCGGACGTCGTGCCGATGCGCCGCTGCTCCTCGAGCAGCTGGAGCAGCCGCGTCGCGGCCGCCAGCGAGGCGGTCGCGAACCGCGTGCGGTCGCGCAGCGCCAGAAGCTGGAAGTAGGTCGCGGCGACGCCGGCGTTGACGGTCAGCGCCACGGTCTCGCGGTCGTAGCGGCTGGCCTCGACGCGCGTGCGCGCCGCGCCGGCCGCCGCGGCGTTGGCGCCGAACAGGTCGATCTGGTAGCCGGCCGTCAGGCCGACGCCGTAGGTCGTGGTCGCGGCCCGGCCGCGCGAGGTCGACTGCGAGACGCGCGACACCGAAGCGTCGGCACCCAGCGTCGGCAGCAGCGCGGCGCCGGCGATCTTCGCCTGCGCCTCGGCCTGGGCGACACGCGCCACGGCGGCGCGCAGATCGCGGTTGCCGGCGACGGCCTCGCCCTGGAGCCGGTCGAGCTCGGCGCTGCCGAAGCCGCGCCACCACGCCGGATCGGGCCATTCGCCGGCGCCCGCGGCGCCCCACTGCCAGCGCTCCGGCGTGTCGACCTTCCCGGCCTTGTAGGCGGGACCCAGCAGCGAGCAGCCGCCGACCAGGACGGCCGACGCGGCTGATGCGAGGAAACGGGCGCGGCGCATGTCAGGATTCAACATGTGACGTGGAGGAAGGGAAGGCGGACGCGACGACGGGGCGGCTTGAAATCGTGTGGAGGCGGACAGCATACGCTCCCGCGTCATCCTCCCTCTCCGCCCGCTTGCGGGGGGAGAGGGTCGGGGTGAGGTGGGTCGCCGTCGAGTCGTCGATGCCCGGTATCGACGCACGTCGCGTTTCGATCACCGCCACGACCGACACCACGACCACCTCACCCTCCCGCGCCTTCGGCGCGGGCCCCGCCCTCTCCCCCACTCCGTGGCGGAGAGGGAATAGGCGTCGCCACCCGAACTGGCCGACCATGCCGGACATCCGCCGCCTCAATCCGCCGCCAGGGCGACGACGGGGTCGAGCATCGCGGCCTTGCGCGCCGGCAGGTAGCCGAACAGCAGGCCGGTGGCGGTGGCGCAGCCGAACGCCAGCAGCACCGGCCCGGCCGAGAACACCACCGGCCGTCCGAACGCCACGAAGGCGCCGGCGGTGCCGAGCCCGACCAGCACGCCGATCACGCCGCCCAGCGCGCACACCGCCAGCGCCTCGGTGTTGAACTGCAGCAGGATGTTGAAGCGGCGCGCGCCGGTGGCCATGCGGATGCCGATCTCGCGCGTGCGCTCGGTGACGCTGACCAGCATGATGTTCATCACGCCGATGCCGCCGACCAGCAGCGAGATCGCCGCGATCGAGCCCAGCAGCAGCGTCAGCGTGTTCTGCGTCTCGGTCGCGGTCTCGAGGATCGACGCCATGTTGCGGATCTGGAAATCCTCCGCCCGGTGGCGGTCGATCAGCAGGCGGCGGATCGCCTCCTGGGTGGCGTCGATGCGCGAGACGTCCTCGACCTGCACGGTGATCGACCGCACGTAGCGCTGGCCGAACAGCCGCAGGCTGCCGGTGGTCAGCGGCGTGAACATGATGTCGTCCTGGTCGCTGCCGAACGGCGAGGCGCCCTTGGCCGCCATCACGCCGATCACCTGGAACGGCACGTTGTTGACCAGCACGTAGGCGCCGATCGGATTCTCGCCGCCGGGGAACAGCGCCCTGGCCACGGTCTGGCCGAGCACCGTGACGGCGGCGAAGCGCGTCACGTCCTCGTCGCTGAAGAACGCGCCGCTGGCGACCGGCCAGTCGCGCGCCTGCGGGAACTGCGCCGTCGTGGCGTCGGCCTGGGTGACGTAGTCGCGGTTCAGGTAGCGCGCCGTCACGCTGCCGGGGAACTCCGGCACGGCGGCGGCGACGTTGGGCAGGTCGGCGATCGCGGTGGCGTCGGCCGCCACCAGGGTCGCGGTCAGGCCGCCGGACTGGCGCACGTTGGGCGCGCCGGGGCGGATCAGCAGCAGGTTGGTGCCCATCGCGGTGATGCGGTCGAGCACCTGCTTCTTGGCGCCGTCGCCGATCGCCAGCATCGCCACCACCGAGGCGACGCCGATGATGATGCCGAGCAGGGTCAGCAGGGTGCGCATCAGATTGGCGCGCAGCGCGCGGAGCGCCATCTTGCCGGCCTCGACCATGTCGGGCAGCACGGTCGAGCCGCGCGACGGGCGCGACGCCGGCACCGTGGTCGCCGACACCGCCGGCATGGCGCCGCTGTCGTTGACGATGTCGCCGTCGCGGATCTCGATCACGCGGCGCGCCTGCCTGGCGACGTCGGAATCGTGGGTGATCAGCAGCACGGTGTGGCCGGCCTCGTTGAGCGAGGTCAGCAGCTTCATGACCTCGACGCCGCTCTTGCTGTCGAGCGCGCCGGTCGGCTCGTCGGCCAGGATCACCGAGCCGCCGTTCATCAGCGCCCGCGCGATCGACACGCGCTGCTGCTGGCCGCCCGAGAGCTGGCTGGGCCGGTGGTCGAGCCGATCGCCGAGTCCGAGCGTCGTCAGGATCTCGCGCGCCCGCGCCAGCCGCGTCTCGCGCGGCAGGCCGGCGTAGACGGCCGGCACCTCGACGTTCTCGGTCGCGGTCGCGGTGGCGAGCAGGTTGTACTGCTGGAAGATGAAGCCGAACGCCTCCCGGCGCAGCACGGCGCGGTCGTCGCCGTCGAGCTCGGAGACCTCGCGGCCGTTGAACAGGTAGCTGCCCGTGGTCGGCCGGTCGAGCATGCCGATCAGGTTCATCAGGGTCGACTTGCCGCAGCCGGACGGCCCCATGATGGCGGCGAACTCGCCGGCGTTGATCGTCAGCGAGATGCCGTGCAGCACCTCGGTCGCGATGTCGCCGCGCACGAAGGTCTTGGTGATGCCGCGCAGCTCGATGATCGGCGTCGCGGTCATAGCCGCGGCGTCCGCTGGCCGCCGCCGGGCTGCGGCGCGATCGTGCGCGTGGGCGTCGTCGCCTCGCCGATCACCACTTCCTCGCCCACCTTGAGGCCGGATTTGATCTCGGCCGAGACGCGGTTGGTGACGCCGACCTCGACCGGGCGGTCGACGATCTTGCCGTTCTCCAGCACGCGCACGCGCCAGGTGCGGGGGGCGCCGGCGGCGCCGCGCACCGAGCGCAGCGCCACCACCGGCACGACGGGCACCTTCTTGGCGTCGCCGACCACGAAGAACACCTGGGCGCTCATCTGCGGCAGCAGGTCGGCCTCGGGGTTGGGCGCGTCGAACAGCGAATCGTAGAGCACGACGCTGTTGACCACCTGCGGCGTGGGCATGATCTGGCGCAGCTTGCCGGAGCGCCGGCGGTCGGGCCGGCCCAGCGTCGTGAAATACGCCGTCATGCCGATCTTCAGCCGCGGCACGTCGGCCTCGGACACCTGGGTCCACACCGTCATCGTGTCGAGGTCGGCGATGCGCAGGATGATCGGCGCCTGCTGGTTGGCGTTCAGCGTCTGGCCCTGCTTGGCGAGGATGTTGACCACCGTGCCGGCCATTGGCGCGTAGATCTTGGTGTACTCGAGGTTGGCGCGGTCGCCGCTGAGGGTCGACTCGGTCTGCTTGATCTGCGCCTCGACCATGCCGATCTGCGCCTCCGCGATCTTCACGTTGGCGTCGGCGATGTCGTAGGCGTCCTGGCTGGTGGCGCGCGCCGCCAGCAGCTCGCGCTGCCGCTTGAGCTGCTGGTCGGCGAGGATCTTCTGGGCCCGCTTGTCGGAGAGCTGGGCGCGCAGGTTCAGGAGCTGCGCCTCGTTGGCGTTGACCCGCGACTGGTAGACCGTGGGGTCGATCTGGGCCAGCAGCTTGCCCTTCTCGACCTTGGACCCGGGCTCGACGAAGATGCGCTGGAGCTGGCCGGACACCTGGGTGCCGACGTCGACGTATTCCAGCGGCTGGAGCACGCCCACCGCCGCCACGGTGTCCTCGACGTCGCCGATCACGACCTTCTGGGTGATGGGTGCGGCGCGGCCGGGGCCACTGGAGCCCGGCCACAGCGTCCAGCCGCCGACGGCGGCGGCGACCACGGCGATCGCGGCGATCAGGACGATGGCGTTGCGGCGGGACATGGCGGCGGGATCACGGGGTTGGAGAGCGCGGCGGCGGGCTCTTGTGTACCAGTTTCATAGGGCGGCGCGGCGGCCGCCATCCCCGCGCCACACGCCGATTTGACCGGCGTCCGGACGGGAACGGCCGGCGCGGTCGGCGGGTGCCTCAGGATCGGGATCGAAGATGGTGATTTGCGGGCGTTTGATGGGCCGGATACGGCGCGCGCCGGCGCCGGTGGGCGCCCGCCCGCCGCCGGGGGTCGCCCTTGCGTCGGCCCGCTCTTTCCCGTATGACCGCGCCCGTCGCCCCGATAGCTCAGCGGTAGAGCAACCGCTTCGTAAGCGGTAGGCCGTTGGTTCAAATCCGACTCGGGGCACCATTTTTAATGCACTTTTCGGCCTAGGTCGCTCCGTCCGCCCCTCCGGGGGACCACCGGGGGACCACGAAGGGCCATAGCTAGATTTAGCAACGTTGCGCAGGCTCGTCCGTTGCGTCTGCCGCTCGATCAAATGGGGGAGGGTCACGTCGTGGCTATCAGCGCCCGCGTTGTGAACCAAAATTATGCCTTGGGTAATGCGTTAATTCGTTTATTGCGAAAACTGGCGCTGGAACTCCAGTGGGGTGAAAACCGTTGCGTTTATTGCGAATATGACCACATACTTACGGTCAAGCCATGGAGGGCGAAATGAGCATGGCACTTCTCGACATGGAGCGCACGCAGGATGCGCCTCCGACGCTCACAGAGATGGATGCCGCTAGGACTTCGAGCCAGCAGCTTGCTCATTACGTTAATGAGCGGGTTCGGATTTCCCTGTCCGTCGCTCGAGGTGACAATGTGGAGGTCCTCGACCTTCCGCTTACTATCCTGCGTCCAATGATCGAAATACTAGCGGCCGTTGCTCGCGGGGAGCCGGCGCAGGTGCTGCCTATGAAAGCGCAGCTAACCACACAGGAGGCGGCGGATCTGCTGCACGTGTCTCGTCCGTATTTGATCAAGCTCTTGGAAGAGGGCAAGATTAAATTCACCAAGGTCGGGACCCATCGGCGGATCGAGTTTTCCGCATTGCTTGGGTACAAGCGCGAGCGTGATCAGACTCGCGAGAGTGCGTTGGATGAGCTAGCCGCGATCGCGCAGCAGAACGGAATGGGGTACTAAAAGCCGTCGCCATGGCGCGAATCAATTCAGCATTCGCTGTCATCCTCGACGCCTGCACGCTTTACCCGGCACCGTTGCGAGATTTGCTTCTAGAGCTTGCGGCCAAGGGCGTTTATCGAGCGCGGTGGACGGCGAAAATCCACGATGAGTGGATGGGCGCCGTCCTCCGTGACAATCCCGATGTTGCGAAGGACGCACTCGAACGAACAAGAACGCTCATGGACCTTCATGCTGAGCATTGCCTGATTGACGGATACGAGTCTTTGATCCCGTGTTTGGCGTTGCCGGATCCGAATGATCGCCACGTCCTTGCTGCCGCCATTCGGGGGCGCGTCGACGCGATAGTTTCTTTCAACAAAAAGGACTTTCCCGCCGCGGCGCTAGAGCCATACGATATCGAGCTAATACATCCCGACGACTTTCTTACTTATCAGATCGATCTTAATAAATCTGAAGTTGTAGCCGCTGCACGTCGAGTGCGGCAACGTTTGAAGAGTCCCCCCAAGACTGCTCGCGAATATCTCGACACACTCATTAAGCAGAAGCTCCCAAACACGGTCATTCAGTTAGAATCTGATATCACGTTGATCTAAGAAGCCTAACTCCAGTGGCTAGGCATCGGAACACCTCGTTGAGAGCGATAGGACGGACAATGACGAGAGAGAGAATGCAACGAGCGCTCCTGGCGCTCGACAGTGAGAGAGAGGCGCGAAACGCCCAGACGCAGGCGGAGAACAAGCGGCTCGACAAAGAGTTCCGGTCCCGCGTGGATGAGATCGAGTCGATCGTCCCGCCTTGCCTGCGAAGCGCGAGCGCGGCTTGGGGACGAAGGGCGAAGGTTGTCAGAGAGCAGCGAGAACACAAGCGCTCCGAGAGTCGCGGAGATGCATTCATTAGCTTCAGCGTTGTGGACCCGCGAGCAAAAGGCGTCGTGAAACGTGGAGATTATACGATTGGAGTCGACGCAGAAGGAAACTGGTATGCGACGGAATTAGGCGGGCATTCATTGAACGAACAGATCGGACTAAAAGCGGGCGAAAAGTTGACCCCCGCAGTTGTTGAAAGTGTCCTTGAGATCGCTCTTACGCGATTTCATCGGAATAACCCCGGAACTGCATAGGCGAAGAGGCATTCGTCCAAAGAGGTCGGCGCGTCGATCACCGGGGTTCCACGCGCCCGCCACCGGAGTCGACCGGTCGGCGGGCGTGGTCGTTTTCAAGGGCCCTGACACGCCAAGGGCCCGGCCGTCGCCAGCCGGGCTCCTGTCGTCGATCGCGCGCTACGCCGGCGTGTAGACGCAGACGGCGTCGTTGCCGAGCGGCGAGCCGAGCCAGACGCGGCCGTTGCTCGATACGTAGCCGACCTCTGCGCCATCGTCGGCACACAGCCGCGGAAACCGGACGTCGGCATAGCGTCCCGGCCAGCGGGCCAGCGCCGCCGTGAACATCGCTGACGCCTCGGCGTAGTCGGCGGTCGGATAGACCCGGCCGCCGAACCGCATTCCGGTCGGGCGCTTGGCCGGCGGCGCGCTCATGCTACCGCCGCGCGCTTGACCGGAGCCAGCGGCACGTCGACCGGAAGCCCGCCGAGCAGGCGCCACAGCAGCGCGTCGCGGTAGTCGCTCAACGCGGCTGCGGAAGGTCGGCGGCCATGGATCAGCGCGTCTTCGATGTCGGCGCCTTCGTTGTAGCGGATCAGTAGATGCTTCAGCTTGACCCGCAGCCCCTCGGTCGTGAGCGGCGCGACATCGTCGAGCACGTCCTCATGGACCTTGAGGCGCGTGTTCATCTGATCCTCGGCCTCGATGGTGCCCGCCGGCGCCGCGATGTTCTCGATCGACTGGCGGCAGTATCCGGCCCAGGCCTCGAGCAGCGCGACGTCAGGGGAGGTGGTAGGGTTGAAATCAGCCATCGCGTGATCTCCATAGGATCAGGTTGTGGTCAGAGCCGGGCGGAGGTTGCCACTTCCGTCCGGCTCGCCTTTCTGGTACTACCACAATAATGAGCAAGTCCAATAAGGTATTACCTAAAAAGCTCCGAGGCGATCCGCCGGCTCGTCGAACTCGGGCTGAAGGCGAAGAGCGGTCGCTAGCGCGATGGCCCTCCGACGCCCTGCTACTACGAGACGGAACTTCGGCTTGAGGAGAAGTTTCGCCGGCTTGATCGGGAAAAGATCACTTATTGGCTGATGAACTGGTCCGGTGAGGTGAAGATCGACTACGGAGAGGGCGACAAAGTTCACTATCAGGGACTCAAGTTTACAGGCAGCCCAGTCGACGTTTTCTGGACAATCATGACGCCGGTTCTCAAGCGGGAGATCGGTGACACCATGGCCGCCGTATATGAGACTGCAAAGGGATATCCGCCTCGACCAGCCTTGAAGGCGATCGACGAAGGAGCGACGTTGCTGACGGGATTCGTATCCCAAGTTTATGTACGCATGTCTGAGGTGGATCGATTGCTTCGAGGCGAAGGTTTTCCTGATAAAATTGTGCCGCGTGATCCAACCTCCTACATCAGCCGCATTCTTCCGGAGATCGAACGTCGCCGTATTGCCTATCGCGCACTGCTGCCAGAGTCGCGGTTCGCTCAGATGAGCTGGTGGGTCGAACGCAACAAATGGCTTGCCGGCCTCATGGCTACCGCCATCGTCGGCGCCGCGGGCGCCGGGCTCAACCTTGTGATCAAGGCCCTCTGAGCAATTTCTCCCCACCCCATTGACCCGCGCGCCGGCGCGGCCTGAACTCGCAGGGATGAGCCGCCCCGAACACACCATCGCCCCGCCGACGCCGGGGACGGGGCATATCGTCAGCAGTCAACCACCCGCGCTGGCGGCGCGCTCATAGGGCTCGACGTTGGCCCTACAGAAATCAGCCATCGCGCCCTGAACCGAGCGCACGCGGTCGCGCGCGACGCCGTCAGCGCGTTCAAGCGCCTCCAGCGTTGCGATCGACGCGCGCCGATGCGCGCACTCCCTCAAGGCGCGGAGTAGAGCGATTTGGCGGGTCCGAGCCACGTCCTGCGCAATCTGCAATTGGTCACACAGGATGTTCCAGCGCTCGCCGATTTCGGCGCGGTCGTTGCTCGTGTGCCCGAGCGCGTCAATGAGCTGCCACTGATCATCGGCCAGGACGCGACGTTCATTGTCGAGGTCCCGGAGCTGCCGCCACACACCCTGCGGCACGTGGTCACCGGCCGCCCATCGGCGGACCGTTCGCTCGTTGACCTCGACAGCTTCCGCGATCGCCGGGATCCAACGAGTCCCGCATAGCGACTCGCACACGTTCCGAAACAGTTTGCCGGTGTCCATGATTCCTCGCTCGGCCGGGCCCTGCGCCCATGCAAATCAGCGGAGCATTTCCCCGCCGCAAATCCTATTTGGGGCAGCGACGGGGAGTTTCAAGCATGGAGCCGGGCGCCGCGTGGTTCTTCCGGCCGGTGAGATCCCCCGGCATTTTCCTTCAGATTCGCGGCGGCACGCCGGAAATCCCTGGCCGGTGGACGGGTCGGCGGCTGTGGATATCCGCCCGGCCCCCCTACCGGCGGCCCGCCACCCCGGGGGCGGTCAGATCCCTAGCGCGCCGCGGGGCGGCACCGGTTCGGCCATTCCTGTGCAGCGCCGCGAAATTCGGACCGGGGGTCAGGTCGGCCGACACACCCCCGGAAATCGCCCTGTACGGCGCCTCGACCCGGCGCGGCCCTGGGGCCGGGGTTCCGGCCGATCGTCTCAGACGGCCACAGCGGCCGGCGGCGTTGTTGAGTATTCTGTCGGCGCCCGGTCGACCGCCGCGGCGGATCAGGCTCCAGGCCGGGCGACCCCAAGGAACGACTTGAGCGCCTCGACGGCACCGGCGAACTGCACCATTATCGGGTCAGTACCGTGTGAGCACATCTCATGGCAGTCGCGGGCGCCGACGTTTCCAGAGCCACAACCCCGGCTCTGACAAGCATCGGCGGTGCTGCTGGGCCATGCTCTAGCGGCATGATGGTGGCGGGACATGGCGCGTGGCGAGTTGATGAAGAAGTTGCTTGTCAGCTATGGGCGGGACGAAGAGTTTCGCGCTGTGGCGGAGCAAATCATTTCTGAAGAAGAACGGAAAAACAATCGCGCGCTTGCGCGGTCGCTTCGAAAGGCGTTGGACAGCGCGACGACGAATCCAAGTGCTGGGCGGACCTTGGCCCCATTGATTCCATTTCCGGACGCTACAAGCAACTTCGTCGAACGAATCGAGCCATCGCATGATCGAAATGATATCTTGCTTAGTCACGCGAATATTCAGATTCTCACTGATCTGATTCAGGAGTTCCGCCGCGGCGAAGACATTCGACGTCACGGATTGACGGTGCGATCAAAGCTTTTGCTATGTGGGCCACCGGGATGTGGCAAAACTCTTTGCGCGGAGATTTTTGCTGCAGAGACGGGACTTGCATTCTTCGTAGTCAAAATCGATCGATTGATCTCTTCATATCTCGGTGAGACAGCGGCAAACGTGCGAAAGGTATTCGAGTTTGCTCGAGCTCAGCCCTGTGTTCTTTTTTTGGACGAGTTCGACGCACTCGCCAGAGCCCGAGACGACGCCGGCGAGCACAACGAACTACGGCGGGTAGTCAACAGCCTTCTGATTTTCATTGATCGTATTAAGCCAAAGGGCTTTCTCGTTGCAGCGACCAATTTAGATAAGTCCCTCGACCCCGCGATCTGGCGCCGATTCGATGAGGTGATTTGGTTCGACAAGCCCGATCTTGCAATGATCGGGCGCTTTCTGCGATTCAAATTCAAGAACGCTGCTGTTGGATTTGATGTTTTGCAGCACGCGACCAAGATGGTGGGATACTCATTCGCTGAGATCGAGCGAATTTGCACTCAGGCGATCAAGGCTGCGGTCATTGATCGCCGCAAGGATATTTTCGAACAGGACTTCGTCCGAGCGATCGCAGACGAGGCAAGGCGTCGAACTGCGAGCGCCCGTCTAAACAACCTCGGCGGAGCCTAGGCGTAAATGCCGAGTTACCAACATTTGCGATTGATCCGTATTCCAGAGCAGCTCGAGCGGCGAAAGCGTCCAGGAGGCGGCGGAGCGCCAGTGCGTGATACACGTCTGCACAGCACGAAGCTTCGGGCCGAGCTTAATGCGGCAGTGAATGAGCAGCGACGGCGGCGTCGGCCGGAGTTCGTTGACCCGGCGTTAATTCTGCGCGTCAAGATGCAGGGAATGACGCTGGAAAAAGAGTGGGAGCGTTTGGGGCTCTCTCTTCTGAGTAGCGACCAGGATAAATCGTTGATCCTCTTCTCCTCGAGTGATGAAGTTTCCGATTTCCGTTCACGCCTTGAGGCGTACTCTTCCGGCATTCAGCCAGGCCGCGTAGCTCCGCCCTATAGCGGATTCATCGGACGGATTGAAGAAATAGGCGACCTAGCGCCGGAAGACAGAATTGGCCGCCGACTACGCGAGCAAGGCTACATCAACCCCGACGATTTTTCTCTCGATCAATCTTTTGTTGTTGATATCGAACTCTGGGACTTCGGAAGTAGCGACCTCAGACAGCGTAAGCTGAACGATATAGAGGCATATATCACCACCCATCATGGCGAAGTGTTTGACAGGTATATCGGCCCTTCGATTTCGCTACTTCGCGCGCGATTGGACGGATCAATCGCTCGGTCCCTTTTAGCGGTGACTGAGATTGCAACAATTGACCTGCCACCCGAGCCGGATGCGGCGACCGGCGCCGCCTTGGCTCTTACGGCAGACAATCTACCTTCTGTATCGCAAGTCGCGGCGGATGCCCCGGTAATCGGTCTGGTAGATAGCGGCCTGAATGCGCATCCTCTTTTTGAGGGGGCAATAGCAGGAGCGATTGGGGTCCCCGAGGCGCTAGGGGGGGCCGATGACTTCGGACACGGAACTCGTGTCGGAGGAGTGGCCCTGTTCGGCGATTTGCGCGCGCAACTAGGCAGTAATATGTTGGTGCAAGGCGCGCGCATAGCATCAGCGCGGGTTCTCAACCAAGACGGAAAATTTGACGAAAGGAGTCTCGTTGCCCGACAGATGCGCGCAGCATTGACGACACTGAATGAGCGCTTCGGATGCCGGCTGTTTGTCATCGCTTTGGGGGATCGCAGTGCGCCATACGATGGAGGCAAGGTTGGCACTTGGGCCGCGACACTTGATGAACTCGCACATGAACTCAACGCCGTGATTATTGTCGCCGCCGGGAACAACGAATCTCCTCGTAGTGGTGATGCGCTCGAGGAGGCGGTAACGGAGTACCCCGCGTACCTTTTGGAAGCGCAGAATCGCCTATTCGAACCGGGCGGCGCGATCAACGTTTTGACAGTCGGGTCGCTTGCACACGGTGAAGGCGTCGGGCCCGAGTTCTCCGAGATAGTCCACGTTAGACCGATAACGCAAGCTTTGGAGCCGTCGCCATTTACGCGAATTGGCCCCGGGCCTGGTAAAGCCACAAAACCAGACCTCGTGGATATTGGGGGCACAGCTGTTTTTGATGCGGGGGTGAGGCGCCTTAGAGTAGGTCAGCAATTGCCATCGGCTGGTATTCTGACGCTACACCACCAGCCCATGGTCCGGTTGTTCGCGAGCGCGTCAGGCACGTCTTTTGCTGCGCCAATGGTCGCACATAAGGCGGCGCAACTCCTGAGGCAGTTTCCCCACGCTTCAGCGAATTTGATTCGCGCGCTTCTCGTTAACGCGGCGCGCGTCCCTGAAGAAGCGATGGCAAAATTGCAGCCGTTAGGAGATCACGCGCCAACGTTCGTCTGCGGGAATGGAATGGTGGACGTGGAGCGTGCAGCATATTCAGACGATCACCGGGTCATACTTTTTGCGGATGACCAGATAGATATTGATCACTTCGTAGTGTATGAATTGCCGATTCCGGAGATCTTTCAGGCAGGCGGACGGCGTTCAATTCGTGTCTCTCTTGCCTATGATTCGCCGGTTCGCCATACGAGGGCCGACTACGCGGGAGTCGGAATGAGCTTCCGACTAGTCCGTGGATGTACGCGGGAATTTGTGTTTGACCACTTTCGTAGGCGTTCGCAGAGTGATGGACGTCAACCAGAGCTGAGTCCACGATTCGACTGCAAGCTTTTGCCCGGCCCGCAGCAGCGGGAACGTGGGACACTTCAGTGTGCAAGCGTTTCCTTTCAGCGCGGAACAGAGAACTACGGAGATATGTATTACCTAGTGGTTCGTTGTGAGCGTGGCTGGGCTGACGTCGGCAATCAGCAGTACGCTGTTGTGGTTGAGCTTGAACATCAGCTGGAAACTCGCTTGTACGACCGCCTGCAAGTGCGAGTGCGGGTCTGACGTAGAGTCCGAAGCCCCTATCCCTTTCGGGAGCTGTGCGAAACGACCGGGAAGCGGCTCGCCGCCGGCGTCGGCCCTGCTGGCTTCAAGGGCGGCGACGTCGAGTGCCCTTTCCGCGACTCGGGGTGCAGCGCCGACAGCGCAGCGCCCTTCAGGCGATCCAGCCGCCGCGTATCCGCGGGTGGCGAACGGCAGCGGCAGCGAGGGGCGGCGGCAGTGGTACGCCCGGCCGCTGTCGTCGAGCACCTTGAATGCGGCCTCGATCTCGACGACGGTGGCGACGATCGCGGCCAGCGCCTCGCGCCGGGCCGGCACGGTGACGGCGGCGAGCTCCGCCGCGACGTCGCGGCGCACGGGCTCGAGGTGGGCTTTCGCTTCCTCCGCCTCCGTCTCGGCCGTCTTCGCCTCGCGCCGCAGCAGCTCGTCCGCGGCGCGCATGTCGGCGACGAGTTCGCCGGTGGTGTTAAACTCCCGCTGCGCCTCGACGCGGACCTGGGAGAACAGCCCGACGGCGTCGGAGCGCCGCCGCTCCGTCTCCTCGACGCGCCGCTCCGCGACGGCGAGCCCGCCCCTGGAGTCGACGACCGCCAGCGCGGCGACGATGCGTTCGCCGTTCATGTTGTGCTCCTCAGGTCTTCGTCCGCGCGCCGCGGCGGTGGTCGGCGTCGCGCCAGTTGCGCCCTTTAACCACGGCGAGCCTCCATTCCGAGCTGACGCCCGGCATGCATCCGGATGCCGGCCCGCGCGCGATCCACAAGCATCCGCTGTGCGTGACGCAGTCGCCGCGGACGTAGGCGCGATCGTCGGCGTAGACGCCGCGGTTGATTGGGATCGGCAAGTCGAAATCTAAGGTCTTGCGTCCGACGCCCAGGGTCAGGCGACGCTCCCCATCGTGGGTCGCGACGACGTCGACAGGGGGCACCGGCTCGCCGAGATCGGCAAAGGCGTCGAGCTGGCGCAGCGCGCGCTCGCGGTGGCGGGTTTGGTTCACAATGTCGACGGCGAGCTCGGCAAGCTCTCATCGGAAAGTCGTGTACCGCGCATCCGCCAGGCGCCGGGCCGCAGCGGCGCGCGCCTAGCGGATCGCGGCCGCCGTCGCGCCGGGCGCAGGCTGGTACTCACGGCACACGGCCTGCGCGATCTCGACCTCGCGCGCCGCGAACCGAAGCCGCGCACGCTCGACGGCGGAGTCGGCTAGAGCGTGATGGGATGATGTCGGGAATATCCGGCGTGGGCGAAGTAGTTTGAGCATTCTTCGGGAGTGGTCATGGGCAGGATGTCGGCGATGGCGTTGTAGACGGCGTCGACGGAGCGTTCGCCGGCCTTGCGCAGCCAGTGCTTGAGCTTGGCGAAGAACCGCTCGATCGGATTGAGATCCGGGGAGTACTTGGGCAGGAAGAAGAGCTTGGCGCCGACGGCGCGGACGGCGTGGCGGACGGCCTCGCCCTTGTGGGAGCCGAGATTGTCCATGACGACGATGTCGCCCGGCTGGAGGGTGGGCGCGAGAACCTGCTCGACGTACTGGAGGAAGCTCTGACCATCGATGGGGCCGTCGATGAGCCACGGCGCGGTGAGCCGGTCGTGCCGCAGGGCGGCCAGGAAGGTCATGGTCGTCCAGCGGCCGTGCGGCGCCTTGCCCGGCAGGCGTTGTCCGCGCGGCGCCCATCCGCGCAGCGGCGCCATGTTGGTCTTGGTCCAGGTCTCGTCGATGAAGACCAGGCGGGCGGCGTCGATGTGGCCCTGATGGTCCCTCCACCGCGGGCGGCGGCGCGCTACGTCCGGCCGGTCGCGCTCGCTGGCGACCAGCGTCTTTTTCTATAACTGCGCTTCTCGCCGTGGACGAACTCCCACACCGTCCGGTAGTCGACCCGCAGGCCGCGCCCGGCCAGCTCGCCGACCAGGCCGCGCAGCGTGAAGTCCTGCGCCCGGCAGCGCTCGAGCAGCCAGTCCCGATACGCGCCCACGATCTTCTTCGGCCGGCAGCCACCCATCGGCTTGGCCGCCACGCTGCCCGTCTCCCGGTGCCTGCGACCCAGTCGATCGCCGTCTTGATGCCTATGCCGAAACGGCTGGCCGCCTTGTTGCGCGACAGGCCTTCCTCTTCGACCGCCCGCACCACGCGCTCACGAAGGTCCATCGAGTAGGGTCGAGCCATCTTTGCTGGCCTCCTGCCCAGCCAGCGTCTTGAATCACTTCTCGACCTCTTGGGAATCCCCCTTCGATTCCGACTCAACTCATCCCGCTCTAGGACGAACTCGGCGAGCGCGGCCTCCGCTTCAGGCGGGATCGCGGCGCGGGCCGGCATCGGCTCAGCCCTCGCCGGCGTTGATCGGCGTGGGTTCCGTCACGGCGCCGGGGCGGTCGGCGCCGGCCGGCGCGGTGCGCGCGACCTTGGCGCCGGCGATCTCGCGGAGATCGAGGGCCATAGCGACGGCGTCGCGCGCGATCGCGGTGCGGTCCGCGACAAGCGCCGCCTCGCGCTCCGCCCGGTGCTCCTCAGCCGCCGCGCCGACACGGTCGCTCAGGAGTTGCACGATCGCGGCCGCCTAGTCGAGGGCGTCCATCGCATGCCCGACGGTGCGCGCGAGCGGAAAGTGATCATCCAGCAGATATGCCGTCCGCGCTTGGTTCATGGTCCGGTGCGCCTCGTCGATCACGGCGTGGCGCCGCTCGGTGCGCAGTAGCGCGGCCTGGTACGCCAGAGGCGTCCGCCCCGGCCCGGTGAACATGCGCGCTATGGCTCGCATTCTTCGTCTCCTGTGGCGGTCAGGATGACGGGCTCGCTTTGCAACGACCCGGCTACTTTTTGCAAAGGCTAGAGCGCGTCGAGCGTCGTCCGCCAGCCCGGCGCCGGGCCGAGGCTGAGCACGTCGAAAAGCCCGCGCCGCAGCGTTCCTGCCCTCGGCGTGCGCCCGGTGCTTCGATCCGCCGACCACCCCGCGGCCTCGTACCGCGCGAGCGCAGAGGTGATCCTTTTCGCCGCCCGGCTCGGCGCCACGTCGCCGAAGTGTGCCGCCCGCATCGCCCGCAGCGCCGCGTCGCGCTGGTCCCGCGCCAAGCCGTTGAGGATCCCGACCGCCGGCCGCCCCTCTCCGAGCGCCCGCAGCGCCGCCATGTCGGTGTCGTCGAGGTCGCTGCCGTCGACGCGGTCGATCAGGAGCGCGGCGCCGGCGGGGGGCCGATCAGCCGGGGAGCCGATCAGCGGTCATCGCTCACGCCCAATCGCAACGTGGCGAATCGCATCCGATGCTGATGGTGCCTCCAACGGATCGCCCAAAAGGTCCGGATTCCGAAAATCTGGATTTGGTACAATAATTCGCTCCGCTGCGGCGGCGGAACGTTGCAAACGCTGCGTTCTTTCGGGTGGATTCGGGAATCGGCTGAAATTCCGGGGCGCAGAAAAAAAATATGCGCGTGACACCCCGGGCGGTAAGGATCGCCACTAGTTCTAGAGATTTGCCTCCCCCCCCCACCCATCGCTGGTGGGTAGGCTGGGGTTTTGCATCATCCAACGACGGCATAATCTGTCGCACGGCGGCGGCGGCCAAGCCGGAGCGCCATCGGGCAGCCGACCTTCGCGGATACCGTCGCAGACTCCGCCGGCGTGAGGCTGACGTCGCGTCGCCAGGCTAGGTGTTCAGGCGACGCTGACGCGCTCCTATCTTTTGCGGCCCTAGCCGCCAATGACCCAGACAAACGAAAGCGCCGGATCTATCAGGATCCGGCGCTCTATCGTCTAGGGTGGTTTCCGCCTTCGCTTCCTATGGCGGCGGAGCTTCCGCGGGAGGGGCGGCGGTATGCCGGTGCGATGGTGTTTGATACGCCGACCCGCCAGCCAATGGGCGAGTAGCAAGAGCGGAACGATTGCGAGCTCTAGCATGGGCGCACCTTGGCAGGCTGGCGCCAGTGGCGGCGCTTGGAGATGGCGGCGCGGAGCGCGGCGACGCACCCGCCGAAATGGTCGACTGCCTCGCACGCATAGGCAAGGCCGGCGCGATGGGCAGCGACGCACGACTCCGCCTCGCTGGCATTCAGGCACGCGACGCGGCGGAGCGCCGCGGCCAAGCGCGGCAACGGGCGCGCGCTCATGTCCCGCGCTCCGGCTGGCGCGCCGCCTTGCCTTCCGCATGCCGGACCGCTCCGCCGGCGCTTTTGATCGCGGCGCGGACCTTGTCGGCGGCGCGCGGCGCTCCGGCCTGGATCAGCATGTCGCGGGCGCGGCGGAGCATGGACTCGGCTTCCCGCGCCATGGACTCCGGCGTGGCGCCAGGCTCGAGCGGGGCCGGCGCGGAGCTCGCCGCACCATCCCGCGGGAAAACCAGCGCGCCGCACTTCGGGCATTCACGATCCGAAAACGTGTCGCCTTCCTCGTGACGTTGCGCGACGTCGCGCGCCTCGCGCGTCGCATCCTCCGCGCCGTGCCAGTCGCAATTCTGGCACTCAAAGATTCGCTCTTTCATGTTCGACTCCATCGTTTCCGGCGTGGAACATTCCGCCGCCGCATGCGGGCGCATGGTCGGAACGGCGCGCGCGGCGCCGTCCCTGCGATGCGTCCGGCTATTCGGCCGCGACGGCGTAGAGCGTTTCTGCGACGACGGCGCCTTGCGTTTCGGCCGCGACGACGTAGCCTTGCGCCGCGATGCGCGCGCGGAGCGCGGCGCCGAACGGCGTATCGGAGCCGGCGCCGATCACGATGACGCGCGACTCGGCCGGCGGCGCCGACAGCGGCCCGTCGACCTGGTAGCCGGACCTGTCGACCGGCCGTGACCGGCGGATCGTGGCGTGTGCTCCGGCGTACCCCCAATCGTCGTCGCGCATGCCGGGCGTGGCGACGAAATGCGCGGCGTCGGGCTCCGGCGCCGAGTCCACCAGCGGCCCGAAATACCACGCCGCGCGCCAGCGCCGCGCCGTTCGGTGCGCGGCGTCGACGTCGGCCGGCTTGAAGAGCTCGGGCCACGCCAGGGCGACGGCGGCCCAATCGCAATCCTCCTCAAACCACCAGTCGCCAGCGTCGCGGCGGCCCATGGCGGCGCTCGCTCCGGGCAACCGCGAGTCCATTTCGGCCACCAGATGATCGGCGACGCGGAAGCCGCCATGCGACGGCGTTCCGACGTGCCAGATTCCCGGCGCGAGCTCCGCCGTCGACTGCGCGCGGCCCCATGGGGTGTAATCGGGCGCGAGGCGCGACTCCGCGATCTTCGCCGCCGCCCGCTCCGCCGCCTTGCGGTCCCGCTCCCCGTCCCGCTCCGCCCGGAGCGTCGCGCCGTGCGTCGCGGCCCAGGCCGCATCTTCCGGCGTCGGATCCGGCGGAGTCGCGTCGCGCATGGGCATGAGCACGCCGAGGCGCCGCGGATGCGCCGGGTAGGTGACGCGGGTCAGCGAGTCGAACGCCGGCGCGCCGGTGTCGATATTCCGCGGGACGCTCAACACGACGGAGTCGTCGCACAGCATGCTATTGAGATAGCCGGCGTTGTAGGCGACTTCCCCCGGCGCGTCGTTCCCCTGACCGGGGAAGTAGGCGCCGGCGGCGCGCGACACGCGCACCACGTCGACCTTGCTCCGGCCCGACGCGGCGCGATGCGCCTTCCAGGCCGCGACGAAAGCCGGCCGGTCCGCCGGGGCGAAAACGATCGACACGGCCGGCGCGTCGGCGGAACCGATGACGCGATCGTAAGCCGGGAAGGTGCCGTCGATCACCTTGGAGTCGATGGTCACGGCGCCGAAGGGGCCGATGCTGACTTGGATGCGCGCGGCGTTCCAGTCGAGCCGCACGGACTCTTCGGGCCCGTACAGTCCGCACGCGCGGATGATGAGGTCGACGGCGCGGCGCGGAACGATGATCGTGTCGCCGCACGCGAAGTCGTCGGGGTCGGGGCACGCCAGCGAGTCGATTTTCAGCCGGTGCCCATCCGTCGCCACCATCTTGAGCGTCGCGGGCGAGTCCGGGTCGGCGTGGAAATACACGCCATTGAGATAGTACCTCGTTTCCTCGCGCGAGATACACGGCGCGATCCACGCCAGCGACTCGGCCAGGGCGCCGGCGCGGAACGTCGCGCCGCCGGTCCACTGTTGATCGGTCGCGAGCATGGGGAAGTCGGATGGCACGGCCGCGCAGTCGACGGCGCCGACGTCGACCAGCCGGCCGGCCGCGGCGTGCGTCATCATGTTGCCGGGCGCGAGCTCCGCCGACGTCGCCTTGTCGACCGCGAGGGATAGCGCCTTCGCGTTGAGCAACGCCGGAGCGGCCGCGGCGATGGCGCACGCGACCGTGACGGTGGAGTCCATGTCGGTCGCGCGGAGCTCCGAAGCGCCGTCGGCGCGCGGCGTCAAGAGCACGGCGCCCAGGACGGGAATCGAATTGCGCGTTTCGATCACGGCCGAAACCATGTCGACGAGCTTACGGAGGGTCGGAACCTTGGGCGCCTTGGCGCGAGCGATCTTAGCCATTGTCTTAACTCCCATTGAGTTTTCCGCCGGACATATCCGAGCGGCATGTGCCGTCATGGCGCATGGTTGAGCGGGCGGCGCGCGCCCGCTCCGCGATGCGTCAGTGTCGGATCATGGCGGCTGGCACGCGCGCGAGGATGCGGGCGCGCGCCGTGTCGCGGTCCGGCGCGTCTAGGAACGCGACGGCGTGAAACTCCGTCGACCACGCGACGAAAAGCGACTCGCCGCGCTCGCGACAACCCCAATAGGCGCCGCCGCGGTCATAGCCGCCGGAGTCCAGCCGGACCTTGGCGAGTCGAAGTGCGCCGCCGAAATCCGGACTGAGTCGCGACGCGCGGCCCATGGGCGCGCCGCGGCTTGCGTCGACCGACGCCAGCGGATCGAATGCCGCGGGCGTCATCGGCCGGACTCCGGCGCGTCGGCGCTGGCGTCATCGGCCGGCGCTTCCGGAGTCCATGTGTAGGAAAGCCAAAACGGGCCGGCGTCTATCGCGACGGCGCGGCAGCCTTCCAACTCTCCCGGCTGCCAGATATGCGCGCCGTCCGCCGTTTCGCGCTCATGCGGCGCCCGCCCATGGGGGCAATTGAGCGTGACGCGCAAATCGCTCGCGTCGATACCGCTCGCGCCGTTTTCGTTCGCGAGCGCCGCCAGCGAGTCGGCGCGCTCCGCGACTTCCGATAACAGCGTTTCCGCCTCCGCGCGGATCGCCGCGTCGCAGATAGCCGCAGCATAGGCGACTTGCGCCTCTTGCCACTGACTCGCTTTGTAGATCGGGCCGGCGCCGTCCGCCAAGTCTTCCGCGTCGCGGCCGTAGTCATGTTCGTAGCGCGAAATGATCTCGGCGCAGGCGTGATAGTAGACGCACGCCGATTCAACGGCGGACGCAATGTGATCGTCGAAAACCGAGTCGCGGAGCGAGTCCGCGTCGTATTTGTCGACGTCGTAAATCGCGTCTGACAGGCAGCCGGCCGCCGCCTCCGCCGCGATGAATCTATCGCCCATTGGATTCCCCCTTTGGGATTTTCGCGCCAGACAATTCCGGTGCGGAGCGCGCCGCGCTCATGACATCCGGCCGCGCGGGCCGGATGCCACAAACCGGCGCTTAGGCGTTCAACATCGTGTCGATTGCGTCGGCGGCGCCTAGCAGCGCGAGGCGGTATTCCGTATCGGGCAGATTGTCGACATCCTCATCCGGTTCAGCGTCCATCACGCCGCACCGGAGATTGGACTCGACGTCGCGCCAGTCTACGGGCGGCGCCGCGTCGCGCGCCTGATACCACGCCACCGCGGCCGCGCACTCCGCCGCGAAGTAATCGGCCAGCGCGGCGACAACGGACTCGGACGTGTCGATACCGTCGCCCGACACGGCCGCGGCGTATTCCTCCGCCGCCGTGCGGCAGTCGACGGAGTCCGGCGCGGCGAAACCGCCGCTCGACTCGTCATAGATCATTTCCAGCCAATCATCGCACGCGCCGGCGTCTAGGACAGCGGCGACGCGCGAGTCGGTGGCGGGTTGCGGGTGGTAGATTTCCAGCGAGGCGCCCATGTTCCGGACTCCTCTTAGCGGCCGATGCGGCGACGGCGCGCCGCCAGCATGCGGGCCGGCGCGGAGCGGGCGCGGTCGATTTGGATGGCGCCGACCACCATGCACGCGCTCGCCACGATGACGCTTACGAACATGATCGCGCAAACCAGCGAGTGCCCCGGCGCGTGCTGAAACGATATGAGGATGATTTCCACTTGCTGCCCCTTTGGCGTTTCCGGAGCGGACCTTTCCGCGCCGTCGATAAGTGAAAGATACGGCGATTCGCGGCGCGTTCAATAGCTAAAAGCGGCGCGTCAAAAGGTTTTTGAAAGCGCGAAAGAACAACCGCCGCCGATACCAGGCGCGCGCGCCGCGCCGCCGTCGCCTTCCTATCCGCGCGGCTCGCTGGCGGCGCGACGGCGGAGCTCCGCGACGCGGTCGGAGCGCTCCGGCGTCGGATCGCTGGCGAAATGCGCGGCGCGTTTGGACGGGCGGCGGATGGTGCGGCGCGGCGGGCCGGACGGCGGCGCAGCATGACGGGCGGCGGCGCGCGGCCTGGCGTCGACGCGACTCGAGGCGACGCGCGCGGCCTGGCGCTCGAGCGCGGCGCACCCCACCAGGAGAAGAGCGGCCCCCAGCAGGAGAAGATCAGCCCACCCCACCAGGAGAAGAGCACCCGTCCGGGAGAAGAGCGGCCGGCTACGTTCCCGCGAGGCGCCGCGTCATCGACGACACCCGCGCAGCCAAGTCCAGGCGTTCGCGGTTCGCGTCGGCGATGCGCTCGAGCTCGGCCCACTGGTCGGGATACAGCCGGAAGCAATCGCCGTCCGGCTTCAGCGTCGCCGCCATGAAGCGATCGAGGACGCGCCGGTTCACGCCGAGCGCGTGGCACATCGGCCCGCGCCATTGCTCCCCGTACAGCGCCGCGCCCAACGCCCCCAGCAGGTCGCGTTCGTCCTGGCGCGGCCGCGTCGCCAGCTCGGCGCCGGCGCGGTCGTCGGTCATGTCGATCATGTCGATCATGCGTGGGCTGTTCATCTTCGTCCCCTGTGGACTTCGGCCGCGACGACGCCGCGACAACGTCCGCAAGATGCGCGCGCTCGAGGCCGGCGTCAATCCGGAATCGCGCCCCAGCAGGAGAAGAGCGGCCCCCGGCAGGAGAAGATCAGCATCCGTCGATAATGTCCTCGCCAGTGACGCTGTGCTTCAGCAGCCGGAAGTGCTCGGCTCGCGTGTCGAGCGCGAGTTGCGCGCCACCATGTCGATCGCCTGTGCGATTCGCTGCGACGTCGAGCGCCCGCGCCCGAAGACCTTTTCAGAACCACACGATACACCCGCCGTTGGGCTGAATCTTGGTCACCTACTGAAGTCGACTGATCATCATCTCCCAGAAGGCTTCGGATGCACCCTCTTGCGTCAGTTTCTGCGCGCTGCTACCGCCCCGCAGCATCACGCCTCTAAGGAACATGGACTGCTCGTCCGCATCGACTGACACATTTCCATGCATCGTATTGCTCTCCATTGTCTCACTCTCCGTATAGCAGACGCCGTTTCCGAAGGCGCCATGGCTGGTGAAGAGCGTGGCACGCACCTTCGCCTGCCCATCGCGATATATCGTCGCGAAGAAGCGGTTTGCGTCCACCCGGCGAAATCGGCCCTCCACGCCGGCGTTGCGCGTGCCTAGTTCCGCGAGCGAGTTCTCGAAGAAGCGTGCCATATACTCGAACGTCTCAAGCCTGAACTCGTCACGCTCGCGATCGCTGAACGTTTTGGCAAGGCGCAGATTGCTAGACCGGGGTCCCGCTGGCGACAGGGACGATCGCGCCACCGATGGAGCGTCGGCTCGCCCCCTGCCGGTGTGGGGATCGGTCGAGGTAGGATCGAGTGGTCGCGAGGGGGGATGCGGACTTTTGCGGAGGCGCTTGACTGCTTCCCGAATCGCTTGCGCGACATCCAAAAAGGCTTCGTCCCGATCGGTCCAGCGGGTGATCGGCTTTCCATCCCGTGGCGTCGCCGCTAGCTTTCCGAACGGCGCATGGTGCCATTCGCATGGGCGGAGGATGACCGGAATGACGATCGCGTCTCTCGCTTCATGCCGCTTCAAGGCTTGCCCCATCTCGACATCATAGCAGTAGTTCGAGGCGATGAAATCGGGGCTAACAAGCAGAAGAATGATCTCGTCGCTATTGATCCTTCTGTCGATGACCTCGTCGAGCACCTCGCCAGCGCCAATCCGCCTGTCATGCCATGTCTCGATGATTCCCTGCCGCTTCAGCATGGACAACTGCGTCTCGAGGGCGTCTCGAAGTGCTTCGTCTTTGTGAGAGTATGAAAAAAATACGCTTACCATTGCGGTATCCCCCCTTCCTGACTTCTTGGTCGAAGACGACCGTGCTCCAGGCGCATGAGAGCATCAATCACGCCCCGCAGCCCTCCAAGCATCCGCTTCTTCGAATGCCGCGATCACGGCGTCCGTTCACCGCGATCTCAACGCGCGCCCTCGAGTGTTGCTCGTGCATCCAGTCTGCCGAGGACGACAGGTGCCTGGTGCGGCTGTAGGGGCTGGAGACGGAGAGTCCAGGATGCGAACGAAATAGTCGGAGCGGGCCCGGCTGGAAGAAGTAGACCCGTCCGAACATCGATGATGATATCGGAAAGTCTTATGCTTTTCGACTGCGCCCGCAACGCGACTCGATCTTGCATCCGAAAAAGGGCGGCGCCTTCGATGTTGCCGGGAGCCCGGTCGATTCTATTGTGTGGATCGAGAGGGTCGACGACGAACTCGAACGTTCGACCAAACGATGCCACCAATTCGCCCGCGGTCTCGATGCGATCGTAGCTAGGGGCGGTCAAATGACCCGCCTCATCCGAAAGCCACACTGCGAAGCGCGCTCCATCGCGCTGCTCATGCGAGGATCCCAATAGCGCCAACCGACTGCCCGTCCGACCCCAACATGATACAAAGAGTTCACCCGGTTCCAACTCGCCAACGCCACACACGCGCAGTCGGTCAATCGGCACGAGACGCTCGGTTGAATTTGAGGTCGGCATGCAAAATTCCACGTAGCTTGATTCGCCATCCGAGTTGCTCAACAGATTCGCACGGCTCGCGTCTCGAGTGTAGTTCGATTCTACGCCCCAAACCTCTTGAGCAGGCACCCGCCAGCGCCGACGCCATCCCGATGCACTATGGGACCTGCGAGTTGGCGCATCGCATCGCTCCCACCTCGCCACGGCCGCACACAGTGTCGAACCCGCTTGCCGGCCGCACCGTCTACAATGTATAGTTGATAGTCGATCTCTCATGAAAACCCACTTGAAAGGGCTACGTCTTGAACATCGACTACAAGGCGCTCATCGAGAAGGCCAAGATCTCTCATCTGAAGCCTGCTCCTCCCTATCCCGCCTCCGGCACCGCCAGTGAGCAAGCGGACTATCTCGTCGAGCAGGTTATTGCTCCGTCGTTCGGACGTGCGGTCGATGCACTAAAGGCAGACGGACAGATTGCCGTGATTGATTCGAACGGATCTGGGCATGATCGGACGGTGGAGTTGACGATCAGGAAGCCATCCGGGAGCCCTGGAGCGAATTTTGATCACAAACTGGTGGTGTCGTTTCAGTGGAACAACGGGAAATTGAGGGTAAATATTGGGATCGTGATCCCGTTTAGGAGAGACGATCGGCAAAAGTGGGGAGTTGATCCATCCGATGTCTCCGTCGCCTTTCGAGTTGCGTTCACCGAGCTTTTCGAGGGCTATTTTTCAACGCTCTAAGCTACGAAGGGCAACGTCGGCATCGCCCTGTGTACGGTCGTCGTCCGGCTCGTCAGCGCCGAGCAAGAGCGTGGTGCGTTTCAAAGGCCTGGTCTTGTAGGCGCATCAGAGACCCTGCAGAGTCACCCGAGAATCGGATGCAGACTTCCACGACTAGGGTGGCCGGTTTTTACGGATCGCCACTCTCGCCCACAAAGCAATCTCGTTGCATCACTACAGACAAGCTCGCCGCCGCCGAACGCGCTCGTGAAGCCGTCTACCCCGTGGGCAGTCGAGGACGCCAGCCAAGCGCTGCGGCGCAATCAAGAAGTGCTACCGCTCCCTCAACGACTCGCTGCGATGGCGAGTGATCGGATCGAGCAGGTAGGTGAGCACCGTGCGCGTGCCGGTGCGGATCTCCACACTGGCGGCGAGGCCAGGCCCGAGCGCCACGGGCTTACCTTGGATCTCGATCACAGCTTTCTCCAGGCGCACCCGCGCCACGTACACGGACGCCGCCTGCGGCTCGCCCGCCGAGGACCGGGCCCCCGGCCGTCCACCGGCCTGCTGGGCGGCGCCGGGCGCCGCGACCGCGTCGGCCGACACGTCGGTCACCTCGCCGCGCAGGGTGCCGTAGATGGTGTAGGGGAACGCCTCGATCTTGATGGCGGCGGACTGCCCGGCCTTCACGAAGCCGACATCCTTGTTCTGCAGCATGGCTTCGATCTCGAGCCCGCCGTCGCTGGGCACGATCGCCATCAGCGTCTCGGCCGGCTGGACCACCCCGCCCACGGTATGGACGGCCAGCTGCTGCACGGCGCCGTCCACAGGCGCGCGCAGGACCTGCAGGACGCCGCGCTGGGTCGCCTTGCGCAGCTCCTGGCCGGCGGCCGCGCCCTTCTCGGTCGCGGTCGACAGCTCCTTGAGGATCTGGGTGCGGAACTCCTGTTCCTGCTGCCGGCGCTGCTCCCGCACCGCCAGCAGCGACGCCTCGGCCTCCTTGAGCCGCTCGCCCTCCGTGGCGAGGTCCTTCTCGGAAGAGAGCAGCCGCTCCTTTAGCTCGTTGTGCTTGAGCTTGGCCGCGTAGCCCTCGCTGACCAGCGAGCCGATGGCGTTGGCGTTCTCACGCTGGATCGGGATCACCGATTTAAGTTTGTCGATCTGCGCGCGCGAGACGTCGCGCTGGGCGCGCCGGCGTTTCTCCTCCTCGTCCAGCCCGGCCATGGCGGCGCGGAATTTGGCCGCCTCCGCGGCCATCAGCCGGCGCTGCACGTCGATCATTTCCGTGGTCGCCTCCGCCGGCGCCTCGAAATCCGTCCTCGGGTTTGCCGGGCTGGCCAGCAAGGCTTCGAGCCGGGCGCGGTCCAGCGTCGTGGTGAGGAGCTCGCGCGCCAGACGGTCGCGGTCGGCGCCGCTGACGGTGGTGTCGAGCTCGACGAGCAGGTCGCCCACCCGCACCCGCTGCCCCTCGCGGACGTGGATCGTGCGCACCACGCCCAGCTCGGCCGGCTGGACCAGCTTGACGCGGCCGGAGGGGATCACCCGTCCGGAGGCGACGGCCACGACGTCGACCTCCCCGAACCACGCCCAGGCGATCCCCAGCGTCACGAAACCGCAGGCCAGCCACAGCAGCGCGCGGCCGACCGGCGAGGGCGGGCTCTCCATCACCTCGATGGCGGCCGGCAGGAACTCCATCCCGTCGCGGCTGTGGACGTCCTTCGGGCGCGCCCGGTCGTCGCGCACCGACTGCCGCCAGACGCCCAGCGCCTTTGTGAGCCGGTCAAACGCCACGTCTCCGCCTCCCGTCCGGGGCGCCTCAGGCGCCCCACTGGGTGAAGCTGAGGCCGCCGTCGGGCGAGCGCTGCACCGTCATGACCTTCTTGCCGGCGAGCACCCGGTTCCTGAGGTCCATCATGCCCTCCTGCTGGCCGCCGAACGGCATGAGGAAGTCGATCAGCCACAGCCGGTCGCCGGAGTTCCAGTCGTCGGGCGCCAGACGGAGCGATCCGCTCCGCACGCGCGCCTCGGCCGCCTCGCTCAGGAACGCCCAGCTGGCGAACCCAACGGGCACGCCCTGGCGGCGCCAGAGGTGGAACTGGCCGAGCGCGATCGGCGGGATGACGCACCACTCCAGGTCGGAGATGAAGACGTGCTTGTGGGTGGGCGTGTTCATCATCAGGAAGGCGGCGCAGCCCACCAGCGTCATCTTCTCGATCGAGCCCTGCTGCGCCGGCGCCCCGGCGGCCATCTTCTCGACGTCCGTGATCGCGCCGGCGGGCGCGCCGCCGTCCAACGCGCCGTTCCCCGCAGGACGTCCCTCGCTACCAGCCATCGCATCCCCCGTGGAAAATCCCGGCGCCGCGCGGGCGGCGCCCGGCGGCGACTCTACCCGTCGACGGCGGGCGGCGGCCACCGCGTTCGCGCCGCGCGGAGTCGCTCCGCCAGGTCACGTCGACGTCCATGCCGCGGCCAGCGGCGTCCGCAGCTGGTCGGGCATGAAGGCGGGGATCTGGGCGTTGGCGTCGCTTTCGGGCGCGAACGTGGCCATCGCCTGCCGCAGGGCCTCCAGATCGGACAGCGACACCTTCCTGTCCGCCGTCCGGATCGTCTCCAGACGGTTGTCGGCGGAGTCGTACCAGCCGCGGATGGTCAGCGACGTGCCCTCGACGCCCATCTGGTGGATGCGCAGATCGTGGCCGACGACCTGGAACCAGAGGTTGGTCTCATCCAGTCCGTCGCCGAGCCATAGCGTGTCGTTGCCGCCGCCGTCGACCACGCTGTCCGTGCCACCGCCGCCGGCCCAGCGATAGACGTCGTTGCCGGCGCCGCCGTCCAGCGTGTCGTTGCCCGCGCCACCGTCGAGCACGTCGTCGCCGGCGCCGCCATAGAGCTGGTCGCGGCCGGCGCCGCCCACGACGACGTCGTTGTCGCCATCGCCGGTGGCGTAGTCGTCGCCGTCGTCGGTGGTGATCCAGTCGTTTCCGTCGCCTCCCTCCATGGTGTCGGCGCCGAGACTGCCCTCGGCCAGGGCGAGGTCGCCGACCGCGAAGGAGAAGCCGTCCGACGACGCGATCCGTTCGATCGCGCCGGCGGCGACCCGGACGCGCGTGGGCAGGTCGGCGAAGGCCGCCTCGAGGTCGTCGGGATCCCGCAGACCGTACCAGACGTCGCCGCCGATCGTGGCCCGGCGCAGGTCCGAGAGCTCCGTTCCGCGCTTGAGCATGAGCCGGTCGTCGGAACCCGCCGTGTCGTGGATCGTGTCGACTCCGTCGCCGTGTCCAAGCCGGAAGGCGTCGGCGGAGCCGCCGCCGTACATCGTGTCGACGCCCGCCCCGCCGTCGAGCGTGCTGGTCGTCGAGCTGGTCAGCGTGTCGTTGCCGGCGCCACCATAGAGGTATGAGATACGGCTGGCGTTGTGCAGAACGTCGGCGTTCTCGGATCCCGCGACGGCCTCGATCGAGCTGTCGACGTACTCGCTCGCGGCGTCGCCGCCGCTGCCGTTGCCGGAGCTGTCGATCGTGACGGCGCTGGAGCCGTCGTACGACACCGTGTCGACGCCGTCGCCTCCATAGTACGAATCGATGCCCGCGCCGCCGATGAAAAGGTCGTCGGTCGCGCCACCGTAGAAGGTGTCCGCGGAGCCGCCGCCGATGACGCCCTCGAAATCGAACAGGACGTCGCCCGCGGCCTCGCCGCCGCTGTTGGTGCCTGTGGAGAGGTAGACGGTGACGGAGCTCGAGCCCGCGTACGAGGCGATGTCGCGGCCGGCGCCGCCGAACAGGTGGTCGGCGCCGGCGCGGCCCTGGAGGGTGTCGTTCCCGTATCCGCCGAACAGCCAGTTCTCGTTGGCGTCGCCGCGCAGGGTGTCGGCGTGGTCGCCTCCGACGACGCCTTCGATCGAGGAGAACACGTGCGTGACGCCGCCGGCGCCCGCGATGGTCGCCGTCGTCGTGTCCATGTCGATGGCGACGGCGGCGTCGAGGCTTTCGTAGCTCACGACATCGACCCCGGAGCCGCCGGTGAAGGTCGCCGCGGACGTGGTCGCGAGGAGTAGTCGTCTGGGCCGTTGGAGGAGAGGGTCGTCCAGCGCGCCGCCCAGCCGCCGCTGGCGCCGTTGCGCGCCAGCGCCTGGTCGACTCTGGTAGCGCTGCGCCGGCGACAGGCGCGCGAGGTCGGCCCGGGTGACCTCCATGCCGGCCATGGCGGCGACCAGAAGGTCGGCGTCGGCGGCCGCGAGGCGGAAACCGAGCGCGCGGATCTCGTCCAGCTTGCGGGCCATGCCGGCGACGGGGGTGGCGAACCATCCGCTGACGACGACGCTGTCGGTGGTCCCGAGGACGGAGATGACGAGGTCGTCGCCGGAACGCTCCAGCCAAAGCTGGTCGGCCTGGATCTCCCTCCCGAAATCCACGACGTCCACGACGCCCGACGTGTCGACGTCGACCGCCTCGATCCGGTCGCTGCCGCCGCCCCGGCCGAAGACGTAGACGTCGTTGCCGGCGCCGCCGGCGAGCTGGTCGTTCCCGGCGCCGCCGTAGAGCGTGTCGGCGCCGGCGCCGCCGGTGAGGATGTCGTCGGCGGCGCCGCCGTAGAGGCTGTCGTCGCCGGAGAGACCGGCCACCCAGTCGTTCCCGGCGCCGCCCACGACGCTTTCGCCCGAGGACGTGCCGGTGGCGCCGGCCGTCATGCCGGCCAGGGACAGCGTCGATCCGTCGACGAAGGCGGCCGTCTCCACGCGGTTGCCCGAGGTCGACCAGCCCGCGAGGCGGATGACGTCGGTGGTCGGCGCGCCGGTCAGCGTGGCGTCGGACCCGGAGGCGGCGAACTGGAAGTCGCCGGCCGCGATGCCCGCGCCGAACCGCAGCGTGTCCGTCCCGGCGGTGTCGCCGGTGACCAGGTCGTTGCCCCAGCCGGTGTCGAAGCTGTAGGCGTCGTCGCCGCCGACGGCCATCAGGGTGTCGTTGCCTGCGCCCCCCACGAGCGTGTCGGCGCTCGATGTGCCGTAGATCGTGTCGGCATGCGAACTACCGACGACGGCATCCACGTTGAACGCCGCGTCGCCGGCGGCGTCGCCTCCGTATCCGAGGTATCCGCCGCCGCTGATCGTGACGTACACGCCGCTGGACGAACCCTCGTAGGATAGCGTGTCCTGGCCGCCCGCGCCGCCGTAGAAGAGATCCGCTCCCGCGCCGCCCCGGAAGTAGTCGTTGGCCACGCCGCCATAGAGGACGTCGTTGCCCGTGCCGCCGATGAGACCCTCGATATCGAACAGCTGGTCGTCCGCCGCCGAGCCGCCAATCGAGAACGCCCCCGTCACCAGGTCGAGCGAGATCGCGCTCGACAACGAGCGGTAGTCCGCGACGTCGCGGCCGGCGCCGCCGGCCAGCCGGTCGCCGGCGTTGGCGCCCTTGAGGGTGTCGTCGCCCGCGCCGCCGAACAGCGCGTCGATGCCGCCCGCGCCGTCGAGGGTGTCGTCGCCGCCGCCGCCGAGAAGGGTGTTGACGCGGCCGTCGCCCGTGACCACGTCGGCGCCGCCGATGGCGTCGACCACGGGATCGTCGCCGCCGCCGACGGTGATGGTGTCCGCGCCGGACGTGCCGAACATCGTGTCGCCGGCGACGCCGGTCCAGTCGCCGATGTCGTCGCCGTAGAGCGAGGCGCGCGTGCCCGGCGGCAGCGTGGTCTCGCCCGGCGCGGGAGGCTCCAGTTCCGCCATGGCCGCGACGAGGGCGAGCATGCCCGTCGTATCCAGCCCGTATCCGCCGGCGTGGATCGCGTGCAGACGTGGCGGCGAGGACGCCAGCCCCCAGCCGGTCTGGCGCACGCTGTCGGTGGTGCCGATGACGGAGATGACGAGGTCGTCGCCGGAACGCTCCAGCCACAGCTGGTCGAAGGCGATGTCCGGACCGAACCGCAGCGTGTCGTTGCCGCCGCCGGACACCACGATGGTGTCCTGGCCGTCGCCGAGGTTGAAGGCGTAGACGTCGTTGCCGGCTCCGCCCGCCAGGATGTCGGCACCGGCCCCGCCCGAGACCGTGTCGTCGCCGGCGCCCGCCTGCACGATGTCGGCGCCGCCCAGTCCCGCGATGGTGTCGGCCGCGTCGCCGCCGGCGAGCCAATCCACCGATCCGCCGCCGGTCATCGTGTCGGCGCCGGACGTGCCGGTGGCGAAGGTCGAGACGCCGGAGATGTCCAGGATGACGCCGTCCGACGTGACGATGCGTTCGACCTTCCGGTCGGTCGAGGTCCAGTTCTTGACCAGCGCGTGGGCGCCGCCGGTTCCACCCACGACGATGTCCAGGTCGGCGCCGGACAGGCTGACGGACAGGTCGTCGAGCGTGATCGCGGCGGCCGCGCCGGACGTGTCCACGCCCATGAACCGCAGCGTGTCGACCGAGGCGTCCGTGCCGCCGGCCGTGTTGTCCCAGATGGTGTCGTTCCCGTTGCCGCGCTGCCAACGGTACTCGTCCGCGCCGATGCCGCCGTAGAGCTGGTCCACACCGGACCACCCGTCGAGGCCGTCGGCGCCGGACGTGCCGAAGATCGTGTCTCCACCGGTCGTTCCGCGCACGCCCTCGATCGAGGTTATCGTGTCGCCGCCGAGGGTCGTGCCACCCAGGCTGAACGTGTCGCCGCCCGACCGGTCCTCGAACGAGACGTAGTCGGTTCCCGAGCCGCCGTAGAGGATGTCGCCGTAGAGTGTCGAGCCGTCCGCCCCCTTGAGGACGTCGTCGCCGAGGCCGCCCCAGATGGTGTTGACGTCGGCGGAGCCGGACAGCGAATCGCCGTGGCCGCCACCCACGAGATGGAGGAAGCCGGTGACGATGTCAGTGCCGGCGCCGCCGGTCGAGACCGTGCCGGTGCCGGATCCGAACACCGCCGCGGTCACGGCGGCTCCCGCGTGGCCGTACGAAAGCGTGTCGACGCCGCCTCCGCCCGATAGGACGTCGTTCCCGCCGGCGCCCTCGATCACATTGGCGAACGTATCGCCGGCCAGCGTGTCGGCCGCCGAGCCGCCGATCAGCCCCTCGAAGTTCACCGCGACGTCGCCCTGCGCGTCGCCGCCCGAAGCCGTCGCGCCCAGCGTCACCGCCACGCCGGCGGTGTCGCGCAGGTAGGACAGCATGTCGAAGCCGCCGCCGCCGTCCAGCGTGTCGCCGTCCGCCCCGCCCTCGACGATGTCGTCGGCGCTCCCCGTCGTGACCGTGTCGTCGCCCGCCCAGACGTTGATGTCGACGGCGGTCAGCGTCCAGCCGACCGTGTCGGCCTCGTCGGTGCCGATGTGGGCGCCGATGCCCGCGAGGTCGAGTGTCGTCCCGTCGGTGAACGTGAAACTCTCGACGCGGCGCGCCGTGTCGAACCAGTCCACGAGGTCGATACGGTCGGCCAGCGAATCGAACGGTTTCAGCGTCGAGTCCGTCTCCCGCAGCCCGAGCTGTAGGTCGTCGCTGCCGGACGCCGCGCCGATGCGCGCGAACACGTCCGCCACGGCCACTCCCGATCCGAACGCGAGCCTGTCCGTGCCGGCGGCGGTGGTCGTGGTCCCGTATTCGTCGCGCACCGTGTCGTGGCCGCCGCCGCGGTCGAACTGGTACGTGTCGTTGCCGAGACCGCCCTGCAGCGTGTCGTTTCCGCCCGCGCCGCCGCCGATCAGGTCGGCGTACGCCGTCCCCGACAGCGTGTCGTCGCCGCCTCCGCCGACCACGCCCTCGAAGCCGGAGATCACGTCGCCCTCGGCGTCCCCGCCCGTGGCGATCGAGGAGGACAGGTCGATGGTGACGCCCTCCACCGCCCCGGCGTAGGACAGGATGTCGCCCACGTCGTCGCCGCCGTAGAGGGTATCGGCGCCGGAGCCGCCGCCGACGGTGTCGGAGTTGTTGCCCCCCGCGATGGTGTCGCGGCCGCCACCACCGAACAACGAGTTGGCCGCCGAGCCGCCGTAGATCGTGTCGGCCTCGCGCGTGCCGATGACGTGCTCGAAGCCGGAGACGACGTCGCCGGCCGCGTGGCCGCCCGAGACGGAGCTCGTCGCGAGATCCACGAACACGCCGATCCGGGACCGCTCGTAGGAAAGCAGATCGTTGCCGGACCCGCCGTAAAGCGTGTCGTTGGCCGCGCCGCCCTCGATGGTGTCGTCGCCGCCGCCGCCCTCGAGCCGGTCGACGCCGGCGCCGCCGGACAGGATGTCGTTGTTCGAGCCGCCGTAGACCGTGTCTGCGTAGGCCGTGGCCACGACGCCCTCGATCGAGACCAGCTGGTCGACCTCTCCCGTGCCGTTCACCGAGGCGGTGCCGGCGGAGAGGTCGACGACGACGCCCGCGCCGGCGGCCGCGTAGGTCACGCGGTCGATGCCGGTGCCGCCGTCCAGCCGGTCGTTGGCGGCGCCGCCGAACAGCGTGTCGTCGCCGGCGCCCCCGTAGAGCGAGTCCGCGGCGGCGTCCCCGAACAGCACGTCGCCGCCGAGGCCGCCGTAGAGGGTGTTGGAGGAGCCGGAGGCGCCGGCCACCAGGATCTCGTCCTCTGCGTCGCCGATCGTGTCGGTGCCGGAGCCCGCGCCGAGCACCAGGTAGGTGCGGCCGGTGCTACGGTCGCGGATCGCCTCGACCACGTCGCGCCCGTCCACGAACTCGTCGAGGATCGAGATGACGGCCCCGTCGGCGTACTCCACGAACAACGCCCGGTCGTCGTTGGCGATGGTGTTCGTCGGATCGTCGCCGCGACGGATGCGACGGACGTTGGCCATCGAATCGAGCGAGAGCACGTCCGAGGTCCCGCCCAGCGTGGCGTCCTCGAAGATCGTGTCGTCGCCGTCGCCGAGCGCGTATTCGTACAGGTCGTCGTTGTCGCCGCCGTATAGGGTATCGCGGCCGAAGCCGCCGATCAGCGTGTCGCGGCCGCCGTGCGTCAGCGTGCCGGTGGGCTCGCCGCCGATCAGGACGTCGTCGCCCAGTCCGCCGTCCAGCAGATCGTCGCCCGCCCGGCCGTCCAGCGTGTTGACCGCCGCGTCGCCGTAGAGGCGGTCCGTCTCCACCCCTCCGCGAAGTCCCTCGATCCCGGCGTAGCTGTCGCCGGCGGAATGGTGCGTCGTGTCGGCGACCGTGTCGTCGTCGAGGCCCGCGCCGATGTTCAGCCGCGCCACCACCCCGGTGGCCGACCCGGCGTAGTCTACCCAGTCGAAGCCGTCGCCGCCGAACATGACGTCGGCGCCGGCGTCGGCGATGAACGTGTCGTCGCCGCCGCCGCCGGACATCGTGTCGGCGCCCAGGCCGCCGTAGAGCAGGTCCTCGCCTTCGCCGCCCGAGAGGGAATCGTCGCCCGCCCTTCCCGACAGCGTGTCGTCGCCGTAGGCGCCGAGAAGTGTGTCGAACCAGCGTTCGAAGTCGTCGTCACGGCCCGTCATGGTGTCGTCGGCCGATGAGCCGATGAATCCCTCGATGCCCGCGAACACGTCCCCGCCCTGACCCGAGATCGTGGCGCTCCAGCTGTCGACGGTGTCGGAGATGACGGTGCCGGTCAGAACGACGCCGTCGTCGCCCGCGAACGACACGTAGTCGTTGCCGCCGGGCGTCGTCGTGGTGGCCCCGATGGTGACGGTGTCTTCGTCGCCGCCGTAGTAGGTGTCGTTGCCCACCCCGCCGACCAGGGTGTCGTCGCCCCGGCCGCCGTAGAGCGTGTCGTTGCCGCCACCTCCGAAAAGCAGGTCGGCCCCGTCGGCGCCGGTCAGCGTCGAGGCGGTCGTGTTCCCGAAGAGCGCGTCGTCCAGCGTGTCGCCCGCGTCGGACCACGTGGTCGGCAGTTCGATCTCGCGGCCGCTGGCGTCGTCGACCAGCATCGCGATCCGCCCGTCGCCCGACCCCGCCCCGCCGACCGCGACGACCGTGCCGCCATCGGCCAGACGGAAGATGAGGTCGTTGCCGGCGCCGCGCTCGATCAAGGCGATCTCGGCGAGGTCGGCCATGGCGACGGTGTCGTTGCCGCTCCCGCCGTAGATCGTGTCGTCGCACGGCGGCGCGCCCGTCGCGTACAGACCGATGCGGAACACGTCGTGTCCGGCTCCGCCATACATCACGTCGTCGCCCACGCCGCCGGCCAACGTGTCGTTGCCATCGCCACCGTACGCGGTGTCGTGGCCGTATCCACCGAAAAGGGAATCGCTTTCGCCGCCGCCGTACAGGGTGTCGTCGCCGAGCCGGCCGTCGAGTCCGTCGTTCCCGGCGCCGCCGAAGAAGGTCTCGTCGCCGCCCTCGTGGCGCCAGTAGGTGTCCACGCCGTCGGCGCCGGTGCGCGTTTCGTAGACGTGGACGGCCAGATCGGATCCGGTGCCGAGCGTGCCGATCGTGACGGCGTCATCCTCCCCGGCGAAGGCGTCGTCGAGCGCGGACCCGATCAGCACCTCGACGCCGCTGACACGGTCGCCGCTGGCCCAGCCGCCGCGGCCCATGCCGCCGCCGAGGGCGAGCGTGACGCCGGCCCCTGAAACCAAGCTGCCCGTCGACAATCCGTCGTAGTCGACGGTGTCCTGCCCGGCGCCGCCCTCGACGACGTTCGCCGCCTGGCCCATCCGGAAGACGTCGTCGCCCGCTCCGCCCTGGAATCCCTCGATTCCCCAGTAGTGCCGGTCGCCGACCGTCCCGAAATGCCCGCCATCGGCCGTCTCCGCCGGCACGTACCCGGAATCACCGTAGGCGGTCGTGGCCGCGTCGCCGCGCAGCCAGAACTCGTAGCCGGCCGTGTCGTCGGACCACGAAAGCGTGTCCTCGCCGTATCCGCCGTAGAACGTGTCCTCCCCGCCGCCGCCGCGCAGCGTGTCGTCGCCCCGGCCGCCGGAGAGCACGTTGGCGGACGACGTGCCGATCAACGTGTCGTCGCCGGACCCGCCCGTGGCGTTCTCCATGCCGAACAGCCGGTCGACGTCGAGGCCGGCCGCGATCGTAACGTAGGAGGTGTCGGCGAGATCGATGGCGAGATTGGCCGTGACGTAGACGTAGGAGGCGGTGTCGTTGCCGGCTCCGCCGTAGAGCGTGTCGTTGTCGGCGCCACCCACCAGGAGGTCGTCGCCGTCTTCGCCTGTCAGCACGTCGTCGTGTTCGCCGCCAGCGAGCCGATCGTTGCCCGTCCCTCCGAATAGATGATCGTCGAGGTCGCCGCCGAACATGAGGTCGTCGCCGCCTTGACCGTAGTTCCAGTCGACGTGGTCGTAGTAGTAGAGGTCGCCGACGATGACCTCGGCGAGCGTGGTTCCATCGTATCCGCTCGCGACGTGCCAGGTCGCCGATGCCTCCTCGATCGTGCCGGCTTGGACGAGCTCGATACGGTAGTTCGACGCTCCCCACTGGTAGAGCGCCTCCAGCCGCGTGCCGTCCTGCAGCGTCGCGATCAGGCTCTGCCACGACGTGCCGGGACCCTTGCGGATGTCGGCGATCTCGGAGATGTCCAGCACCCTGATGGCGTCGGCGGAGCCGTCATACTCTTCGATGGTGTCGTCGCCGCCTTCGGCGCGCAGCATGTAGACATCGTCGCCGGCGCCCCCGCGCAGGAAGTTGTCGGCGGCGTCGCCGCCGAGTGTGTCGTTCCCGGATCCGCTTCGGATCGCCTCGATGTCGTAGTAGGTGTCGTCGTAGGCGCCGCCCTCGGCGAGGTCGATGGTCAGCGAGACGGTGCTGCCGACGTAGTCGAGGTAGTCCACGCCGGCGCCGCCGTAGAGCACGTCGCCGTTTAGCGTCGAGCCGCCGTAGTAGCCCCCCTCCAGCGTGTCGTCGCCGGCGCCGCCGTAGAGCGTGTCCTCGCCGTCGTAGGCGTAGATCGCGTCGTTGCCGGCGCCGCCCCAGACGATGTTGCGCCCGTGGGTCGCCCACACCGTGTCGTTCCCCGCCCCGACCGCGAAATTCTCGAAGTTCGCGATGACGTCGACGTCCGAGCCTCCCAGGCTGACGGTGGTCGGCGTCGCGCCGTTGCTGCCGTCGAGGACGACGTTGGCCGTAGCGTAGGCGTAGGAGAGCGTGTCCTCGCCCGAGCCGCCGTCGAGCGTGTCGCTGCCGCTTCCTCCCATGATGTAGTCGCTGTCGCCGCCGCCATCGACCGTGTCGGCCGCCGCGCTGCCGATCACGACGTCGCCACCGGCGCCCGCGCTCACGGTCGCCACGCCCACGATCCAGTCGCCGCCGCCGGTGCCGACCGTGTTCCATGTGGCCGTCCGCCCCGCGCTCGACTCGTGCAGGTTCTCGACGCGCGTGCCCGAGGTGTCCTGCCCGAGGATCGTGACGTGGTCGCCCGATACGAACTCGACGACGCCGTTGCCGCCGGAGACGGTCATGGCGACGATCTCGGGAAGCACGCCGACCACGAGCATGTCGGCGGAGCCGGCGGAGTCGACGACGGTGTCCTCGTCGGTGCCGGCGCCGGCGTAGTAGCGGTCGTCGCCGTCGCCGCCGTACATCGTGTCGTTGCCTGCGCCCCCCACGAAATAGTCGTCGCCGGTGGCCACGGTCACCGTTCCGGTGCCGCCGTAGAGCACGTCGTGGCCCTCGCCGGCCTCGAACCAGTCGGAGCCGTTGGAGAGCGTCGTGCTGTCGGTGCCCGACAGCGTCTGGTCGAGGAAGTTCTCCGATCCCGGCCCGGCGACCACGTCGGTCAGCGCGCCGAGGTCGACGAGGTGGCCGCCGTCAAGCTCGAGCCACTCGATCCGGTTGTTCCCGCCCGCCTGGAAATGGTCGCGCACGACGATCCGGTCATCGAGCTCCTGCCATCTGACGTAGTCGGCCTGCCGCACGCCGACGACGAGGTCGTTGCCGTCGCGGCGGAACACCAGGTCGGACAGCGCGATGCCGCCGGTCAGGCGCAGGATGTCGTTCGTGCCGCCATCGGTCTCCAGCGGCTCCGGCGAGGTCGAGAGCTCGAAGAAATCCGCGATGTACTCGTCCGTGCGCGCGCCGGTGCCGGACATCGAGTAGCTGTGGCTGGCGGTGCGCGTCTCGACGAGCTGGCGGACGATGGTGTCGTCCATCTCGAACGCCTGGTAGTGGACCTGGTCGCGGCCGTCACCCCGGCGGTAGACGTAGACGTCGTTGCCGGCGCCAGCGTTGAGGGTGTCGTTCCCGATGCCGCCGGTCAGCGTGTGGGCGATCCCGCCATCCTCCTCGACGACGTCGAGCACCACGGAATCATCGCCCGCGCCGGTGTCAAGCGTCTCCGGCAGGAAGTCCGCGCCGCCGCGCGCGGCGTCGATCGCGTCGTCGCCGGCGAGGTCGATGGTGTCGAGGACGTCCTGCGCGTCCTTGGCGCCGTCGGCGAACAGGAAACCCTCGATCCGGTTCGACGCGGCCAACCAGTCGCGGATCGTGACGCGGTCGGTCAGGACGTCGAACGGCCGGTCGCCGTCCTTGACGGCGATCACGAGATCGGCGCCATCGAGGCGGAAGATCGCGTCCTCGAACGCGATGCCCGTGAGCGTCAGAGTGTCGTCGCCACCGTCGGCCGCCAGGGTCTCGACGTAGCGCGTCACGGCGCCCGGCGCGCCGGCATCTCCGCTGTCGACGACGAAATGGTCGATCTCGTAGCGGGTGGCGGTCGCGAGATGGTCGGGGTCGGCGTGCGTGTAGTTGACCCGCACCTCGATCGGACGCTCGACGGCGGTCGTGTAGCGGTGCTCGTCGCGGATCACGACGGATCCGTCGCCATGGTGGAACGTGTAGCCGTCGTCGGTGGCGCCGAGCGTGACCGGGTCCAGCCCCTCCTCGGCGGCCGAGCGCGTCAGGATCCAGGTAGCGCCGTCGTCGGGCGTCGACCAGCCCCAGTATGTGCCGCCGGAGTCGGTGAAGGCGATCCGCTCGACGCGGTTCCGCTCGTTCACGAAATCCCGCAGACGCACGACGTCGGCCAGGTCCTCGATGCGGGTGGCGGTGTCCCCGTCGGGCCTGATCCCGACCAGCATGTCGCCGCCGTCGATGCGGAACACGAGCCGGTCGTGGTCGTCCTCCGACATCCCCAGCAGGAGGGTGTCGGTGCCGGGCTGCGGCCCGGTCGTATCCGGAACGTCGTTGGTCCAGTCGACCGTGAACTCGAACGCCTCCGGCAGCGAGAGCGTCGGCGTGCCGCCCACCTCCCGCAGATCGATCTCGCGCCGGATCGTGACGGCGTCGAGCACCACGTCGCGCCCGTCGCCGGCGTAGGTCGTGCCCTCCGCCGCCCTGAAATAGTAGACGTCGTTCCCGGCGCCGCCCTTGAGGCCGTCGGCGCCCAGACCGCCGTAGAGGAGGTCGTTCCCCTCGCCTCCCGCCAGCACGTTCTGGCCGTCGGTGCCGTAGATCGTGTCCGCCGCCGACGTCCCGATCGCGTTCTCGACCGACACGATGGTGTCGACCCCCGAGCCGTCGGCGACGGTGCCGTAGGAGAGCTCGACGTCGTCGACCACGAGGTTGTCGAGATGGATGACGCGGGCGATCGTCGTGCCGGCGTAGGACACGGTGTCGGAGCCCGCGCCGCCGTCGAGCGTGTCGCCGTGGGCGTCGTTGTCGGCGCCGCCCACCAGGGTGTCGTCACCGGAATCGCCGTACAGGCTGTCGCCGCCGTACAGCGTCTCGTAGAGCGTTCCGTCGGCGAACGTCGCGTCCGAGCCGTTGGCGCCGCCATAGAGCACGTCGTTGCCGGATCCGCCGAACACCGTGTCGCGCCCCGCGTCGCCGTAAAGCGTGTCGACGCCGGAATCGCCGTAGAGGATGTCGCCGCCGAACAGCGTATCGTAGCCGCCGCTGACGGAGACCGTCGAATCGCTTCCGTTGTCGCCGCCGTAGAGGGCGTCGTTCTCGGAGCCGCCGCCCAGGGTGTCGGCGGCCGCCGCGCCGTAGACGGTGTCGTCACCGGCGCCGGCCTCGACGCCGTTGGCGGCCGTCGAGCCGGTGACCGTGTCGTTGTAATCCCCCGCGATGAGGTCCTCGATCGACGAGATCGCGTCGGTCCACACCGTGGCGCCGGCGCCCGCCGTCCACGTGCCTTTGCCGTCGACGGTGTCGTTGGCGCGGCGCTCCTCGGCCTCGATCGTCTCGGTGACCGACCCCGAACCCAGTGTGGCCACGATGGCGCCCAGCGCGCCGGCGTAGATCGCGGTGTCGTTCCCGGAGCCGCCCTCGAGCGAATCGTTGCCGGCGCCACCCTCCAGCTCGTCGTCGCCATCGCCGCCTGAAACGACGTCGTTCCCGGCGCCGCCGGAAAGGGAGTTGTCCCGGGCACTGCCGGTCAGAGCGTCGTTGCCGGTCCCGCCGATCAGATGCTCGATGCCATAGAGCTTGTCCGACGTGAACAGGCCGTGGGACGCGGTCCCGCTCGTAAGATTGGCCGTCACTCCCGCGGTGAGCTTGTGGTAGTCGGCGGTGTCCTCGCCGCCGTAGAACGTCAGGCCGCCGAAGGCGGTGTCGTCGCCCCCGTAGAACGTGTCGGAGCTCGAGGAATCGCCGACGAAGACATCGTCGCCGCCGCCGAAGACCTTGCCCTCGACATCATCGCCATCCGAATCCTGCAGCGTCGCGGGCCGCCAGAACCCGCCGTAGAGGACGTCGGCCCCGGCGCCGCCTTCGAGGATGTCGCCCCCGGACGTGCCGTAGAACGTGTCGTTCCCCGTCCCGCCGACCAATCCCTCGACGTCGATCAGGACCTCGGCCTCGCCCGATCCCAGGTCGACCGTCGTCCGGAAATCGTCGACGGTCCACACCGTGCCGGTGACCGTGTCGTCCAGACCCACGACGTTGTACACGGTGGTGCCGGAGATCTGCGGAGCCAGCGCGACGACGAGCGTCGCGGTCTTGTCGGCGAGGGAGACGATATCCAGGCCGTCCGCGCCGTTGAGCGTGTCGTTGCCGATCCCGCCCTTGAGCGTGTCGTCGCCGACGCCGCCGTTCAGAAGATCGTTGCCGCGTCCGCCCTGCAGCGTGTCGTCGCCGCCCTCGCCGTAGACCAGGACGGAGTCACGCTTGTGCGTGAAGAGATGGTCGTTCCCCGCGCCACCGGTCGCCATCTCGAACTCGCCCGCGCCGACGTCGAACGACACGCCGCGTTCACCCTGCACTGCCAACCGGTCGAAACCCACCCCGCCCCGGACCGCGGACACGCCGCGGATGCGGACTTGATACTCGGTCTCGCTGACCAGCGTCACGGACACGTCGGGGTCGATCGACTGGAACCCGCCCCCCTCGGCGATGGTGGTCAGGACGCCGTGGACGGCGACGCCGTCGGCGTCGAGATAGTAGGCTTCGCCGCCCTCGGTCGTGTAGATGCTGCGCAGCGAGCCGTAATACCCGTCCGTGAGCGTGTCGCCGTTCAGGAACTGCCGCGCGACGGTGTCGGTGTCCTCGACGAGGCCCAGGTCGGCGGCGTCCATGGCGATGGCATCGTCGCCCGCGCCGCCGGAGATGCGGTCTTTGTCCTCGCCGCCCTCCAGCGAGTCGTGGCCGTCAGAGGCGGTGATGGTGTCATCGCCCCAGCCGCCGCCGATGAAGACGTTGGTCTCGCCGGTCTGCGTCAGGGTGTCGTCGCCGTTGCCGGAGATCAGCGTCTCGATGCCGATCTCGTCCAGCTCGACCTCGACGTTCTCGACGCCTACCAGCCTCAGCGTGTCGCGACCCCTGCCGCCGTCGATGATGATGGGCGCGGCCTCGGAACTGACCTTGAGGCCGTTCAAGACACTCGTTCCCGGCGTGAACACCTCGATCGTGGGATCGGCCGTCTCCGCCGTCAGGAAATCGTCGCCGTCGCCGCCGAACAGCATGTCGCGGCCGGAGCCGCCGTCGATCATGTCGTTCCCGATTCCGCCGTAGATCCAGTCCGAGCCCTCGCCGCCGTCCATCCGGTCGTCGCCGATCCCGCCGATCAGGCGGTCCTCGCCGCCGTTGCCGGCCATGGTCACGGCGCCGTCGGTCCGCGCGGTAGTCGAGAAGGTGTCGTTGCCCTCGCAGCCGCTGACCGCCTCGATACCCCAATGGTTCTCCACCACGCGCGGGTAGCTGGCGCGCAGGCGCGCGTAGTCGGCGTCGCTCATCCCCGTGGGCTTGGCGCCGGGATCGTAGAGCGTCGTCCGCTGCGTGGCGGTGTCCAGCACGTACGTGACGCCGACCGTGCCCTCGAACATGACCGCGTCGTCGCCGTCGCCCCCGTACAGCGGGGCGGAGCCGGCGCCGGCCTCGGCCTTGAGGACGAAGGTGTCGCCGCCGGAGCGGCCGCCATAGAACGTCTGCGAGGTGCCGGTGGGGTCGACATAGGCGTAGGTGGCGCCGCCACCGGCGGTGTCGCCGCCGCCGTACATGGTGTCGAGGCCGCCCTCGCCGACGATGACGTCGTCGCCGGAATCGCCCCGGTCGTCGCCGCTGGCCGCCCGCGCCGTGGCGCCGATGATGAGGTCGGCGCCCTCGGTGCCGTGGCGGATACCGCTATCGAGGTCGAGGCGGATGCGCTCGCTCTCGCTCTCGATGCGCACATGGAAGAGCGACAGGGGATCGTCGGACGTGAACTCGGTCTGGACCTCGCGCACGCCCTCGGGATCGTAGGACAACTGCGCGTCGTAGGTCTCGATGACGCCCTGCGTGTAGAGGATCACCGCGGGCGGGCGAACAGCCACTCGGCGTCGAGCACGCCCCGGCCGTGGTCGCCGCCGATGTCGATGGCCTTGATCGAGAAGCGCCACAGCGCCTGCAGCTCCCCGAAATCAGTCGCCCCGTCCTGGTCGGTGTCGACCCACACCCGCAGCCGGTCCCAGTCGAGGTCTCGGGCGTCCACCAGCCCGTCGCCGTTGCTGTCGAGGCTGGCCAGCGCGCGGGGGCCGTCCTCCATGCCGGGCCGCCGGGTGGCGTAGCCCCACGAGAACAGCTCGCTGACGTCGTCGATGTCGCCGTTGTCGTTCCGGTCCAGTGCGAGGAAGCCGTCCTCGGCGCCGATCCAGCTCGAAGCCTCCAGGAAACCGTCGCCGTCGATGTCGAAGCGGACGTTGACATCTTCCGCCTCCAGCACCTCCAGCCCGTCGGCGCCGAGATCCAGCGCCATCAGCCCCATGGTCCAGCCCTGGTCCGGTCCCAGCGCGTCGTCGTGGCGCCGTCCACCGGTCGACGCGCCCTCCGTCGACAGCCATTCGTCGTAGGCCAGCACCTTGGCCTCGGCCAGCGCCTCCGCGAGCCGGTCCTTCTCGTCCTTCCACAGCCCCGACCACTCGTGGCGTAGGTAGGCGCGCTCGAACTCGTCGGTGGTGATGGAGAACGCCGTGTCGACCTCTCCGACCACTTGCTCCTGCGACGGCGCGTCCACGCCCAGCTCGACCAGACGCTCGCGCGCCTCCTCCCACCGCTTCTGCGCATCGGGCGACGCCTCGGCCATCTGCTCGAGGAACTTCGTCGGGTTGTCGAGGTACAAGCCCCAGTCCGTCGCGTAGCCGATGTCCTTGACGAGGTCGTCGAGCGCTTCGCCCTCGGTCAGCGTCGTCGTGCCGCCGTTGTAGTCGTTGTAGGTGGAGCTGTAGTGGCGGTCGACGTAGTCCAGAACCCGTTTAAGGAAAATGTCGCCGCCGGCGAACTTCATGTCCCTGACGGTGTTGATCACTCCGGCCGAGATCGCGCCCTCCGGGTCGTTAAAATACACCAGCGAGCCCTGCGTCAACGGTGCCGCGACCCGCAGTGTCTCTCCGAACGTGACCGAGCGGGCCATCGCGTTGCCGCCGACCCGGGTGTAGTAGTAGTGGTACTTGAGCTTGCCGTTCCTCCTCATCTTGATGACCTCTCCGAAGATCTGTTCGGAGAAGTTCAGATTGGCGAGCTCGCCGCCCACCGCGTCCGTCAGCCCGTTCAACCGGCCGGCCGCGTTCTCGGCGATCGCCACCGCCGTCTCGCGGCTCAGCCGCTTGCTCGCCCAGCTCGCGCCGACCTTGAAGCGTTTCTCGTCGATGTCGTACTCCAGCTGGGCGCCGGAGTAGTGCGGTTTCGGCTTCTTGGAAAAAAGGCTTCCGACTCCGCCCCCAATGAACGCAGAGACGAACGCGACAACGAGGGCGACGGGCATCGTCAGCGGATTTGTCGACAACGCGCCAGCGATGGCGAGACCCACTGCCGATCCGATCTGCGAGCCGATTGCCTGCGCCTGCGATTGGCCGAACACGGCAGCTGCTAGCTGCGACCCCGCCCACGATCCAACCGCTCCCGCAAGACTCGCGCCAAACCCTGCACCAAACTCCGGCGCTACCCCTATTGTCCCCGACACTTCGAGGCCGCCGCCAGCAGTCGCAATATAGTTTGGTGCCAAAGTTGCGCCATATGCAGCAACATTTAGACTCGCCGCCAATTGTCCTAACGCATAGTTTTGAATCGTTCCGAATCCAACGTTCAACACGCGACTTGCTAGATCGGCCGCCGCTCCATGCAATCCCAGTTCACTTATTGTCAGATTCGCCACTTTCCCAACGCCGAAGCTGTATAGCGTCGAAATAATATTAAATCCGATCTCGCTCGCAAACGCACCGCTTTCCAAATCCGTTACAAAGTTCGCGTTTGCTCCGCCATTTCCTGCCAGCTGCTCCGCAAGATTCCCTCCAATCTTGCCTACAATGAATCCCGGAATTGCCTTTAGTACCAATTGCAATCCGATGCTTTCCCCCGCGATTTCATCAGCAATGAGATCCGTTGCCTGCTGAAACGTCGTCGACAGAGCTGCGGCTAGCGCCAACGATCCTCGCGAGGGGTTATATGTGTTATTAAGTTCATACCCTTCTTGTATCCCAGAATCCTCAATAGTATCTGACCGATGCTGCAATTGCAGGACGCGACCTAAACTAACCGATCCTATGGAAGGATCTCGACTAAAATCATAGCCATTCCTCAGCGTCTCTTCAATTGCGTCAATCCTTTCGTTGATACTTTTACTTGAGCCCGGGTCACCAGGCCCCAGGAAAGATGGAGGACTTATGTTGCGCAAATTTCCAGACGAGTATGCGAAGCGAATTGCTTCCAATTCATTGCGAAACGTTTGAATAGAGGGTCCGCTAGCGGTTAAATCTCCGCGATACTCCGTTGTGTAGTCGGTGAAATAATTATACTGATCGAAAACGTTCCTTCGTTTTATGTCAGTTTGTTGGCGAATTAGCCATTCACCCAGGTCTTCGACTGTCCGTACCCATGGTGACCCCAATGCTTGCGCAATCCTAATCCAAGCAGCGCTTGAATAGTTCCCCTCGCCAACCCCTGACGAATTGTACGATGCACGATCGTAGGAGACATCGTCTCCACGACCGTTGAATTCACGCACTATGGCATTTTCAATCCTGACTCTTTTTTCATCATTCCCCGCATAAAACGTAAGAAAATCATTTACCGCTTGTCTACGATCTGTGTCGCTAATTTCCCGCCCCGTATATGCCCTCAAGAATGACTCGTTAAATTCTTTTAGGTCATTTACCATCGCATATCTTGTTACTTCGGCCGCAAGCAACCTCTCGATTGTCAATTTCTGCGATCGACCTTTGATGTCCTTGAATTCAAATTTTGAGATGTCGTTTATTGCGATGTAAATAATTTGAGTATGGAGATCGAATCTGCTTCCACTACTGACAAATCCGGCAATCGGATTAACTGTAGCTTCGCCTACTCTTATATTTATGGTTTCGGAAGAAATAGCACCAATTACTTGCTGAAATGAGCGCAGCTCGCCCATACGGACGATGATAGATAGAGTCTGCTCGTAGGCGTCCTGTGGAGCAAAACGCCATCTTGCTCCCTGAACTGATCCCACGAATTGACTAAACGCAAATCTTACAAAGCCATGCGATCCAAGTTTGCCCGGCGCGTTTCGCCGTATCTCGACTATGTCAGCCATGGTTTAGCCTCATCATGCGTTGGTTTCGCCAAGCACTAAGGGCAAGTCTCGAATGCGTCTTGCAACCGTCCTTCGTAAACAGACCTAGCTATGGGTTTTGCGCAAGAGTTAATCTCGTCAATGGAAAGCCCTAATGAGCAAACGCTGCCTCCCTTTTTTGTGGGCCAGGCAAGGACGAGTATGTGTGATGCACCCGGATCTTTTTGCGCCACCTGCAATGCTGTCACTGCATATATGCTTTGATGCTCAAGACAGTCCGGTGAGGACGGGCTGTATATGCCTTCAAATTGGTGATCTGAGCTTTGAGCGGCGCAGGCAACAATGCCTCTGAAGAAAGGGTCTACCACGGTGCGATATTGTCGCCACCGCATGTCTTGTTTGTCTAGTGTGGCCGATCGGCATATGGAATATCTGAGCTGGACTTTGGAAGCTGAGTCAGCGCACTCAATGCCATCTTCGGAGACGCGTATATTCATGCAAGGAACCTGAGGCGATAGCGCCTCAACGTGTGCGCTTTGACCTGCTTTACTAACAGCATAATGTGTGAACCTTCCTTCGCCTCTGGTGTATTCGCTGTCCGCCCTCGCTATTGACACGATAAATTCAAGAGAAACGAGTAACAGAAAAAGAAACAAAACACATAGTTTTGAAATTGTGGGACGCCTCGTTTTCTTGCAGTCTCGTAGTCGCTCATTTGACTGCAAGACATGCGTGCGGTTTGTTTGGTAGTTCAGCATCAGAGATCACCACCATTCCGGACTTTTAGGCTAACTACTTCGTGACATATTCTTAACGCCGACTCTCTGTGCGCGATGATGATGACTGTCCGCCCCCGCACGATCTCCGCCATGTTGTCCTGTACGATGGCCTCCGTCTCCGCGTCCAGCGCGCTCGTCGCCTCGTCGAAGATCAGGATGCGCGGGTCCATCAGCAGCGCCCGCGCGATGGCGATGCGCTGCCGCTGGCCGCCGGACAGGTTCATCCCGCGCTCCTCGATCTGCGTGTCGTAGCCCTCCGGCATCTGGAGGATGAACTCGTGCGCGCCGGCCATCGTAGCCGCCCGCACGATCCGGTCCATCGACACCGTGCGGTCCGCCAGCGCGATGTTGTCCCGGACAGAGCGGTTGAACAGCACCGACTCCTGCGGCACCACGCCGACCTGCCGCCGCAGCCACGCCGGATCAATCAGCGCCAGGTCGACGCCGTCCACCAGCACCCGGCCCGATTCCGGCACGTAGAGCCGCTGCACCAGCTTCGCCAAGGTGCTCTTGCCCGAGCCCGAGGCGCCGGTGATGCCGATCACCTGCCCGGCCGGGATCTTGAGGGACAGCCGCCGTAGCACCTCCGGCCCGTCGGTGCGGTAGCGGAAGGTGACGGCGTCGAACTCGATGTCGCCGCGGATCGGCGGCAGCACGACGCGGCCGGCCTTGTAGGTCGGCTCCGTGGGGGTGTTGAGGATGTCGCCCAGCCGGTTGACCGAGATGCGGACCTGCTGGAAGTCCTGCCACATCTGGCTCAGGCGCAGGATCGGCTGGATCACGTGGTTGGCGAACATCGTGAAGGCGATGAACTGGCCCACCGTCAGCTCGCCGTCGATCACCGCGTGCGCCCCGAACCATAGGGTGGCCGCCGTCACGCCCTTGCCGACGAGCTGGATGAGGTGGCTGCCGATGTTGGCCAGGCTGGTGACCTTGAAGGCGGCCTGCACGTAGCCCGCCAGCTGCTCCTCCCAGCGGCGCTGCATCTGCGGCTCCACCGCCATCGCCTTGACCGTCTCGATGCCGCTCACGGACTCGACCAGGAAGGACTGGTTCTCCGCCCCCCTGTTGAACTTCTCCTCCAGCCGCCGCCGCAGCACCGGGCCGATCACCACCACGATGCCCGCGAACATCGGCACGGCGGCCAGCACGATCAGGCTCAGCTTGACGCTGTAGAGGAACATGACGGCGAAGAACACGCCGGTGAACAGCACGTCGATCACGAGCGTCAGAGCGTTGCTAGTCAGGAAATGCCGGATCGTCTCTAGCTCGCGCACCCGCGCCACCGACTGGCCCACCCGCCGGACCTGGAAGTATGCCAAGGGCAGCGACACGAGGTGCCGGTAGAGCCGCGCCCCCAGCTCGACGTCGACCCGGCTGGTGGTGTGGGCGAAGACGTACATCCTGAGCGCGCCGACCACGCACTCGAACAGCGTGACGGCGATCAACGCCATCACCAGCACGTCCAGCGTGGTGTAGGTGCGGTGCACCAGCACTTTGTCGACCACGACCTGGAAGAACAGCGGACTGATCAGCCCGAGGATCTGCAGGAAGAACGAGGCCGCCAGCACCTGGCCGAACAGGCCCCGGAAGCGCACGATCGCGGGGATGAACCACGTGACGTCGAACGACCGCAGCTCGCCCGCGACGCGCTCGCGCGTGGTCATCAGCAGCAGGCGGCCCGCCCAGCGCTCCTCGAACTCCGCCCGCGCCACGGTGACCGGCCGGCGCTCGACTGGGTCCTGGATCAGCGCCTTGTCCTCGGAGATCCGGGCCAGCACCACCCAGGAGCCGTCCTTCAGGGCGGCGATCGCCGGCAGCGACAGCTTCGCCAGCCGCCTCCAGTCGGCTTTGACCTCGCGCGCCTTGACGCCCATGTCGCGGGCGCAGCGCAGCATGTCGATGGCCGACAGCTCCTCGCCGTCGCGGCCGTACTGGTGGCGCACCTGGCCGGGGTCGACCGGCTTGTCGAGGAATTTGAGGAGCAGGACGAGGCAGCTCAGGCCGGTGTCGGTCGTCCGGGGAGCGGCGCCGGCCGGGGGCGGAAGGGACGGCGACGGGCGAGGCGGCGGGCCGGCCAGAGCCGCCGCGTCCTCTCCCGTCAGGGTGCCCCCGATCGCCATTCCATCCAGCTCCTTGGCGCGCGTCGCCTCCCGGCGCGGCGCCGGTCGATCCTATGAGCCGACCCCCATGAATCCGTTCGCGCCCGCGGGGGCGGCGGTCTGCCAGACGCCCGCGACCACGGGTTTGAACTGCTCCGGCACGAGGTTCGGCATCCCCAGCTCGGCGGCGTCCGACGTCCCGAAGGTCGCCATCGCCGCCACCAGGCGCTCGACGTCGGCCGATCCCGTGTTACCCGTCATGGTCGGCGCGCCGGTATCCGCCTCCGGCACGCCCGCATCGGCCGCCCCCTCGGAGTCCGCGACCTGCGGCGCCGACGGCCGGTTGAGAAGCGATTCGCCGGTGTTGCCCAGTAGCGGCGGCGTCTCACCACCGGCTGGCGGGGCCGCGACGGGCGGGGACGTCCCCCCGTCGTCGCGGATCCGGATGCCGTAGGCGCGCGCCAGTTTGCGCAGGATGGATTCTTCCACCGCCGTTTCGGACGGGGGCGCCGGAGGGTCGACGGTCGATCCACCGTCGGTGTTGTCCGAAAGCGATCCGCCGGTGATGAGGTCGGCCACTTCGGGGACGGCGGCGCGGATCCTGGCGAGCTTCTCCGCCAACGCCGTGTTCAGAAGCGCGCCGTCGTTCGCGATGGTGTCGCCCTCGACCGGATCCGGAGCCTCCGTCGCGGGCGGGACCGGAGGGGCGGGCTCCAGCGGCTCGTACCAGATCTGGCCGGAGGGCACGCCGTCGATGAAATGGGTGTCGGCGATCGCGCGGGGCGTCCACGTCTGGACCGCCACGTACGGCGTCCCGTTGAAATACACCGTGTCGTAGGGGGCGCCGGTGGGTGGCGGCGCTTCGGGAAGCCCGCCGTTGGTGACGCCGGTGAGCTTCGAGGCGACGGCCTGGGTGGTCATGCCGACCACCCGCGCGTCGCGCGTCGTTCCGCTGAAAGGCCGTTTCCCCCAACGCGCATCATGCTCCACTCCGGATGGAACTGAACGCCGAAGTCGATCTTCGCGCCGACTTCCGCCACCTTGCTGAAGGCAACCACCGCGCGCAATGCCGCGGCGATGCAACCCGCTGTGGATAACCGGTGCCCGCGACCCGGGTTGTATTACTTTTCCACGACGCCGCCGGGCGGCGTCATTCTCAGGGGTCTTTAGGCGGACACGCTAGACGTCTGAATCGGCGCGCGTTCCGCGCCGCACCATCGCCAGCGGCCCGACACGCCGGCAATGAATCGATCTATCGCGCCGCGCGGCGGGAAATATTTTCCGCGGCCGGCAGGAATCGGTGGGTCCGGCGCGCCACCCGCGTGAATAGAGCGGCCGTCGGTCCGATGACGCCGGCGTCACCCCGCGCCGCGCGGCCGGGCCGATCGTCGTCGGACCGCCGTCCAGGACGTCGTCGGAGCGCCTGTGCCCATGAGATTCGAACGAAGTAGGTTTCGCGATCATTCTCCACCACGGACGCTTGGCTTCTCCGGTGGAATGAACGTGTACGGACGAGCGAAGGAGCCCGCCATGACGCCGACGTCATCGACCCGCAACGAGATCCAAGGCTTCCACGGCGCGATCGACCCCGCGTTCCGGTCGCGGACCTGGGACGCGGCGATCGCGGCCGTCAGCGCCGCGACGGGATTCGACGCCGACGCCGCGCGGGACTTCCTCGACAGCCGCCACGGGCGGCACTTCGCCAAAGACGTCGTCTCCGGTCAGGCGCGCGGCCTCGAGACTTCCGCCGCCGTCGACGCCGCGGTGACGCGCTGGATGGGCTGGCGCATAGGTCGGCGCTCGGCGCGCGAGCACGGGATCCCGGAAGAACTGCCGTACCTGACGGGCTTCATCGGCAGCGCGTCGATCGACGCTGATGACCGCGACGCCGCCTAGGCGAAACCGCCTCCATCTCCTCGGGCCCGCCGGCGCGCCGGACCGGGGCTTGCGCCGGTGAGGGGCCGCGAACGACGCGACCCGCTACCGGAGAGCCGACATGGCCCGCGGACCGTCGAAGAAGTGCAAGCCCGTTTCCCGCGCCAAGGCGCGCGCGCCGAAGCCCGTCACCGGCGCGGCCCGTAGGGCCGCCACCGCCGCGCCGTCCCCGAAACGTCTGGCGTCTCTTGAGGGACGAACCTAGACCTGCGTCCAGGGTCACCACGATCCCCGCCAAGCAGGTGAGGAGCCCCTCGCCGCCACCAAGCAGGCGGCCTTCGTCGCACTGCTGCGCCGCCCCGGCGGCGCCACGCTCGCCGACATGGTCGCCGCCACCGGATGGCGGCCGCGCACGGTCCGGGGCGCGCCGTCGGACGCCATCGGCAATCGCCTCGGGCTGGCCGTGACCTCGACGCGCGAGGAGGAACGCTACCGGGTCTACCGCGTCGCGGGCTGACGCGGGATCCCCTCTCCACGAGCTCGGCGACCACTCTGACGGCAGGTGGAAGCGGCCCGCGTTCGCCCGTAGGCGGCCGATCCACGCGGTCGCGGCGCGGCGCCGCGACCGCGTGGATCGGGACGTGATCACCGGGTTCGCTTCTCGTCCTCATGCGCCAAATCGGCGCGAAGCACGCGGCGTCGACGCACGCCTGGTTCACCAGAGCATCGCGCCGTCCGGATGGACGAGCACCAACCGCTCCCGCCCCGCCAAGGTCCCGATTCGGGATTCCGGGGCTTGGCGCGGCGCGCGTCCGCCATCGTCGACCGCCGACACATGCGCGGCACGGGCTCGACCCCCGGCGGCCGCCTGCGCCCAGGAGACGGGCGGTAGTGGGTCAGTTTGAATTTCGGGGCGGATTGACAGTCGCCCGCGCGGAGTCGAATTTGTCGCCCATGATGGTCGAATGCGAAGTCCAAGAAGGCGGCCGATGGGTCACCCTCGGGATCGAGGATGCCCTTGGGCGACGGAAGGAACACATGCGGTGCCCGAAGTGTCACGGGCAGGTCTCCCCGCATGAAGCTGGCTCGACGGGACAGCGCGCTCATTTTGAGCACTATCCCGGCCAGAACGGTTGCTCCGCATAACCAAGCGCCTGAAACGCCCCCGCGACCCGATCCAGCTTGGCAAGCTCATCGTCGATATCGCGACCGGCGACGTGAAGGATAAGGCGCCAGACGACGGCAAGAACCCGGCGGCGGTGGCGCTCGGACGCCTCGGGGGCCTCAAGGGCGGCAAGGCCCGCGCTACGTCTCTGACGCCGGCGCAGCGTCAGGCGTCGGCGCGAAAAGCGGCAAAGACTCGCTGGAAGGCGGCGGCGAACCTCAACATGCGCATGGGCGTCCGCCGCTTCACCCGCCTGGCCAACGCTTTCAGCAAGAAGGTCGAGAACCACGCCGCGTCGGTCGCGCTGTTCGTGATGTATCACAACTTCGTCCGCATCCACGGCCAGCTCCGCGTCACCCCGCGATGGCGGCTGGCGTGACCGACCGTCTTTGGGAGATGGCCGACATGGTGAAGGTGCTTGAGGATTGGGAGCGTTCACACGACTCAGTGGATAATTCTTGAATTTCGGACAAGTTCGCACTATGTTCTGTGCGTAAACCCTTGACACCGCCAATCGCGGGTCGCTTTGACGTGCGCCGCATGCGACGGTCGCCGCCAAATCATGGGGAGGCCAAGCGCTCGTTAGACGGGCGCTTGGAGGTGCGCACGATGTCCCTACACCCGCTGGTCGCCGCAAGAGAAGTCTGTGAGGTTCGAGGCTGGAACGTCTCCAATCTCGAAATTCAGAAGATTCTCTATCTCGCCCACATGACCTTCTTGGGGCGGAGCGAGGGTAAGAAGCGACTCGTGTCCGAACACTTCGAGGCTTGGGACTATGGTCCCGTCCTGCCGACCGTCTATCATCGCGCCAAGGCTTTCGGAAACGGGCCGGTCAAGAACGTATTCGTTGCATACCCACGGCCCAGAGGCGGCGCCGAAGCCGAAATGATTCAAGAGGCCGTAGAGAGCCTAGAGGACAAGACACCGGGGGAGCTTGTCGCCATCACGCATTGGCACGGCGGCGCGTGGGCGAAACACTACGCCTCAGGCGGCCGCGGCATTGTGATCCCCAACGCAGACATCTTGGATGAGTACCACAAGCGTGTCCGGCGACCTTGAACAGATAACAACTCAAGAGGAGTCGGCAAGGGATACGCAGGTCGCCCGGCTGGAGAACGACCTGCAAAAGGAAAAGGATTCCAGAAAATCTGAGCGGTTCGTCTGGGCGCTCGTTGTCATCATCACTGTGGACCTCGCATCCCTCAAGGACGCGGGATGGGCGATGTGCCTCGTGGTCCTAATCTTCGAATTTATCCTCGTGCTTGTCCTCGGCAAGGTCTGGGGATTCGATGAAATCTACACGATTCTTCAGAACGCTATCGACGCGGCCAACAGACTCCGGAACGGACAACCGAAGCCGGACACGCCGACCGATAAGACCGAAATATCAAACTGACCCACTACCAGACGGGCCGCCAAATTGCCCCGGCGCGCGCGCCGCGCTACCGTCGGCGGCGGGAGGGCGCCCCCTCTCCGACCCCGTACGAAGGAAGCCCAATGGCCAAGGCGGCGACAGCGGTCCAGCGCATCAGGCAACTCGACAAGGAGCGCGGCGCCCTCGTGGCGGCCGCGCGGAAGGAGGCGCTCGGTCGCGCCCGGGACGCGGTGGCGGATCTCGTCGCGCTCGGCTTCAAGTACGACCTCGTCGAAGGCGGCCGGAAGGTCGCGGTGCCGGCTGTGAAGGCGGGCCGCCGGGGCGCGCGCGGCATCAAGGACGCACCGTGCCCCGTGTGCTCATTCCAGACCTCGCCGCCGCACGACGCGCGCCGGCACCGCGCGCAGGGCAAGCGCAAGACGCCGTTCACACCCGCCCAGCTTGAAGCGTTCGGTCTCAAAAAGGTCTGAAGCGTTACGGATAGCGTCTACGCGCACTCCGACCCTCCGGACCCGGCCTCATCCTTTCCGGGCGTCGGCCAGATCCACGTCGGCCTGCAGGTACTCCCGGTAGGCGGCCTCCAAGTGGGGCCAGATGTATGAGCGGGCGGACATCGTCTGCGCGGAGACGACTTTGAGCTCCTGGATCGCGCGCTGCGCGCGCGCTATGAGGCTCTGACGCAACGCGAGGATCTCCTGTTCGACCCGCTGGACGTCCTGCGGCTCGACCGCCCGGCGCTCGTCGAACACGAACCGCCGCTCGAGCCCCTGGCGCCACCGTACGAGCGCCGAGCTTCGGGTAGGTCCGAAGCCGGGGACGCCGAGCAGCCTGTGCTCGAGCACGTCGGCCGCCGTCTCGATGCCGTAGGATTCGAGCAGGGTCTTGCGCGCCGGGCCGATACCGGAGATCCCCTTGGACGGAATCTCGAACTGGTCGAGGAAGCGCTCCAGCTGTCGTTCCCGCGCGCTCGATCTGAGATCGTCGAGCTTCCGTTGCCTTAACCTGGGAACCGCCTCCCACTCCGCGCGCAGATTCGCCGCGACCTGCCGCTTCTCGTCGAACTGCCGCGTTCCGGCTCTCTCACGCCAGTCGTCGGATACCCGGGTCCATGTCTGGTGCGCGGCGTCGCGCCTGGTCTGAAACGCCCTCACGCGGCTTTCGGGGTTCGTCATCGCGTACACGAAGAAGTAGAGGGCGACAGCCGCCACGCAGAGCGCGAACTTCGCGCCGCCCCCGGTCACCGCGAAGACCATGAACGCCGGAACCGCCGCCGCGCCGAGCGCGTAGGGAATGCGCCATCGCCGGGCTTCGCGGAGTTTGACGGCCTCCGGCGAGGGCGTAAACATCGACGGCGTGATGGCGGCTTCGACCGCCGGCGCCGGCCCGGGGGAGGGAACGGCGAGGAACTGCTTCAAGAGCTCGTCGATGCTCAGCGCGCCTCCGCCCGTGGCGGAGTAGACCAGCGGGAAGAGCGAGATCCCGGTCGCCGCCTCCATGGCGCACCACGGGCAATCTCCGAGACCCGAGAAATGGACATGCGACGGATTCCTGGAGCAGGCTTTCAGACGCCGCTCGAGCGCCGCGAGGGCCTCGACCCACTCGGTCGCGGTCGGCCTTCCTCCCGCCGTGGCGCCACGGGCGAAGGCGCGCTCGAACAGCCGCGCGACCTCGGCGGAGGCGATGTCGAGGGCCGGCGTCCCCGGCGGCGGCTGCATCTGCGCGGCCGCACGGCCGGCGCCGTAGACGAAGCGGTGCTCGCTGATCGCCTTCTCGATCGGCATGTCGCCCGCGCCGAGATAGCGGCCGGCGTATGGATGACGCCCCATGAAAAGAATCAGGAAGACCATGACCGCGAGCCCGAAATTGTCGTGGTTCGCGGTGCGGACGACCTTGGAGAGATCCTTGTCCTGCAGTTCCGGCGGCGTGAAGTGGGGCACGCCCACCCGGCAGAGGAAGCTCCTGCCGTTGGCCTGGATCTGGAAGCTGTCGCAGTCGATGAGGCGGACGCGGGCGTCCTGCGCCACCATCACCCCGCCGGGGTTGACGTCGCCGATCACGCATCCGCTCGCGTGGATGGTGGCGAACGCGCGCGCGGCGTTGGTGGCGGCGCGGATCAGGAACTGCCAGTTGGCCTTCTGGAAGTCGGTCCGGCGGCTCTTCGGACTGTAGAGATGGTGGATGTCGCGGTGGCCAACGACCCGGGGCATCGTCAGGCCCACCGCCTCGCCCGTCCGGCGCTTGACGAGGCCCAGCGGCCACGCCGCGAGCTTGTCGAGGTTGTCGGTGCGGAGCGCCGCCATCGCGCGGATCTTCTCGGCGCGGTCCGGAGCGAGCGGCTGGTGGTAGATCTTTGCGACGGCGTTGGCGTCCGACGCGATCTCGTACACGGCGCCCTCGCCGCCGCGGCCGACGAGCCGCCCCAGCGCGATCGGCCGTCCGGCGGTGTCGACGACGTCGGGCCGGCCCTGGGCGCTCAAACCGCCGGCTCCGCTTCGAAGGACGCGGGCCGGGCCATCCTGCTCGCCAGGATGAGGGTCTTGTCGTCGTCGGTGCGGTCGGTGACCACCGGCGCCGCCAGGTAGCGGGCGAGGCCGTCCGACAGGGCCGCGTCGACGCCGTCGACGGGCGATTCGCGGACCGGTTTGATCATGGTCGAGAAGAACGGCTGATGGACGCTCCGTTCGGCCTGGCGCAGCACGAGATTCTCGATCCCGTCGGTGAACAGCGCCACCTCCACGAACCGGCGTTCGTCGACCTTGAACTCCAGGACGTCGGCCGCGTCGGGCGCCACCACGAAGTTGGTGGTGTTCGCGAACTCCCCGTGCTGCGGCCAGAACACCCACGACCAGCCGTCCTCGGGGCCCTCGGAAACGACGATGGCGCCGTCGCCGATCTGGAGGAACGCGGCGTGCGACTCGTCGGCCACGACCGCCAGCAGGGTGCAGGCGTACTCCCGGACCGGCACGCCCTCGCCGTCCGCCAGCGCGGACAACGCCCGCACGATGGAGACGATCCATCCGACGGCCTGCGTCCGCTCCACGCCGGCGACGCTCCCTCCGGCGTCGAGGTGCTCGCGCACGAGGCGTGCCAGCTCGCGGCAGGCCGTGGCGGCGCCCACGTCCGAACGACTGGCCGTTCCCGCGCCATCGGCCACCGCGAACAGCGTCGCGGTCCCGCCCTCCCCGGTCGCGAGAAACTCGCAGGCGTGGGCGTCCTGGCAGGGAGCGCCCGTCGCGTCGTGGGATGTCCCGATCGTCGAGGCGGCCGCGACGCGCCAGCGCGCGCCGTGCGTCACACCTGGGCCCAGCCCGACGGCGGCTCCAGCGGCACCGTCTGCCCCACCTGCGACTGGGACACCTTGCTCAGCGAGGACGAGAGCCAGGCGAAGAGCTCGCGGAAACGCAGGCCCGAGAGGCTGAGCGGCTGCCTCACGCAGATCTTGCCGAGTATCTCCATGTTGGCTCCCTGGACGCCGATCCCGAAGAACGAGAAGCTCTTCGACGCCTCGCCCTCGCGCACCATCGCCGCCGCCTGCTGCCAGGCGTCGGTCGGAGCGCCGTCCGTGATCAGGAAGACCCACGGCCGGTAGTAGGCGACGCCATTGGTCCGGTAGGCGTCCTTGCGGCGGCGGATCATCTCCAGGCCGTGCGTGATCGCGGCGCCCATCGGCGTGTCGCCCGTGGTCGACAGGGTCGGCGGGTGGAAGAGGTCCGGCGTCTGGAACTCGGCGATCGTCTGCACCGGTCCGAAGGTGACCAGGCCGACCTCGACCCTCTTCATCGCCAGCGCGTCGGCCGCGAGCTCGTCCTTGAACGCGACCAGCCCGTTGTTCAGCTCCTGGATCGGCGCGCCCTGCATGGAGCCCGACGTGTCGAGCAGCAGCAGGCAGGGGCACCGCGGCTCCGGATTGTCGGCGAACTCCGCCGCTCCGAATGGGATCTGCTCGAGATTCGTCATGACACCCCCCGTTCCCGATCCCGCGATCGCGCGGGTTTGGCGCATACTAGTGAGAAACTCCGCGCGCGTTCAACCGCCCTGCGCGCGCTCGCCCGGAGCGCGCGAGACGCAACGCGACTATCGCACGCACTCCACCGCGACGCTCGCCTCGGCCGCGATCTCCGCCACGCGCGTCGGATCCAGGGCGGCGCCCGCGCCGTCCGTCTCGAAGCGGACGCCCTGCGCCTCCAGAAACGCCGCCAGCGTCGCCGCTTTGATCGTGAAGTTCACATTCTGGGGGATGTCGCCCGTGATGCCGGCGACACGCAGGGTGTCCCGTTTGCTGACGACGATTCCCACGAGGCGTCCGCGCGCGTCGAGGACGGGGCCGCCACTGCTGCCGGGCTGCACGGGAGCCGAGAGCTGGAAATACCGGGCGTCGTCCCCGAGACCGCTCAACGCCGTGATATTCCCGAGCGTCGTGTTGCCGCCGGTCGACAGGACGCCTGAGAGCGGGAAGCCGAACACGGTGACGGACTCGGCCGCGCGAAGCGGGTCGCCGATGCGGACCTTGAGGTACGCGGGGGACCGCGCAGCGTGCCTCAGGACGGCGAGATCGTCCCTCGCGTCGCTCACGACGAGCTCGGCGTCGCCGATCGCCAACCCGCGCCGCTTCAACGCGATGCGGCGGCAGCCGTCCACGACGTGCCGGTTGGTGACGAGATACCCGGCGCCGTTGACGTAGAAGGCGGTGCCGGCGCTCGATGCGGTGGGAGCCCGTGCCGCCGGCGGCCTGTCCACCGGAGGCGTCGGAGGAGTGGGCGGGCTGGGCGTCCGGTCCGCCGACCGTGGCGGACGCAGATCGAGATCCACGTGGAAGGCGTTGGACATCGCGGTGGCGAGAAAACCATACGCGCTCCGGCCGTCCTCGGGCATGACGTAGGTGAACGCCGCGACCGCGGACGGGCGGCGTTCCGCGCGAAGGTAGAACCAATTGCCCGACCGGACGCCGGAAACCACGAACCAGCGCTCCGTGCGGACGGCGTAGTCGATGCGCTCGGCCGGTCCGTGGGCGCTCGAGGCGATATCGTAAAACGCGCCGAACTGATCCGCGCGACCGCCGGGGATGACGGAGATCCAAAGACGGCCGCCGACGACGGACGAGACGAACTCGACGCCACCGTCGCCGGTCCGCCGTCCGGGCGTGAACAGCCGGGCGGCGTATCCGAGCGAGTAGCCTGCCGCGTCGTCGCGAAACGTCGTCCAGCCCCATTCGTCGCGCGCGCGCATGCCCTGCGCGACGAGCGCCACCGCCTCGGCCGGCGTCAGCGTGCCGGTCGCGGTCCTGCCTTGGGCGCCCTGCCACGCGGCGACGGCGCCGCGCGTCAGCTTTCCATAGTCGCCGTCCACCATGGAGCCGTAGTGGGTCGTCCAGATCAGCGCCTTCTGGACGTCGACGATCCCGATCTCCTCGATCGTCGCCATCCGCGAGAATGGCCGGTCGAAGAGGCTCGGCGGACCTTGCGCCCGCGCCGCCGCGCCGATGAGGGCGACGACGATCGAAAAAAGGCACGGCAACCTCATGGCTCGACGCCACCCCGGTCGCCTCCGGTCGCTCGCGAGGTCGCGGCCGCGCGGTGGCTCACGGCGGAGAGCGCCACCGGCCCTGTGGTCGCGGGAGGCCGCCTCAGGGGGGCGCATGCTCGGCTTCATCGGCCGCCGCGGCTCGATGCGCGCCAGTCCCACGGCGCCTCGAACTCGCTCGCCCACACGCCTCTTCGCGCCGCCTTCGCCCGCTCCTCGTGCGCGACGTAGTCCCGGCTGTAGCGGACGAACGCCATGGCCCACCCGTTCTCGACCATCCAGCCCGACATATCGGACCCGCCCACCCGGCAAAGTCCGATCATGCGACCGTATCGATCCCGCCCCTTGTCCTCGCACAGGACCGTCCTGGTCCCGATCCACTCCGCCAAGGCGTTTGCGGCGGCCCCGCCGCACAACCATGGGCCTCCGGCGCGGCGGCAGATCTGCTTCGACTCCGGCGCGTCGATCCCCCACATCCGGACGCGGACGCCCCGTATCTCGATCGTATCGCCGTCGACCACGGACGCGCGGCCGGCGAGGTCCTCCGCTGCGACCGGAGGAGCGCTGACCGCAAGCGCGATGAGCCAGAGCCCCGCCAATATCCAGCTCACGACCGGCCCTAAGATCCGGGGCGCAAATCCCAAGCTATGACGTTCGACGCCCAGCCGCGCGATCGACCGCGCGCGCGCGCTGTCCCCGTTCCGCCTCGCACATGAGGACCAAAGGCATGGTCCGCGCGGCCGTCGAGGCGACGATCGGACCATCGCGCTATCGGGCACCGGAGCGCCCCTCGATCTTGAGACGGTCGATGAGGGCGCGCGTGACCTCGCCCGTCACCGGCAATGCATTCGCCGACTGGTAGGCGCGGATAGCGGACTGGGTACGCGGCCCGACCGAGCCGTCGACGGGCCCCGGGTCGTGCCCCAGCGCCTTTAGCCGGGTCTGGACCTCCTGGATGTCGGTCGCCGTGATCGGCGATGCCGCCGGCACAGGCGGCGAAGGCGCCACCGATGGCGCGGACGCGGTCGGCGCCGGCGTCGCGGCCCGCGGCAGCAGCGGTGGCGGCGGCGCGGGTGCCGTAGCGGCTGCCGCTGGCGGGTCGGGCGCCGGGACCGGTGGCGGCGGCGCCGTCGAGAATGAGCGAGGCGGGATACCGGATTCCGGGAACCACCGCGGGAGGAACCAAGCGGCCGCCAGGAAGGCGAGGAGCGCCAGCAGGCCCAGCTGGAACCGGGAGGATCCCACTGCGGAAGCCGGCGCGGCCGGCGGCGGCGCAACCGGCACCACCGGCGGAGGCACCGCGCCCGTCGGCGATCCCCATGACTTGAACGTTTGGTAGGAAAGACCGGATCCGGGGATGCCGATCGTCTTCCGGACGCCCCGTGGACCGATGTTGACGTTCAGTCCCGGCGGCCCAAGGCCGACGCTCACCCCCGACCGGCTCAGGTTCACCCTGACCAGCTTCCCGAGACCAATACGCTTGCGGAACGAGAACCCCATCGCCGCCCCCGCGCCTCGCCGGCCCGCGTGGAGCCGCTCCCGTCTTTCGGACACGCCGCGTCCCCGTCGACGCGCCGCACCGTGATCGAAGGCCGCCGCGTCCGCGGACGCGCACCGCCACCAGCGCAACCCGGCATCGCCGGAGCCCGCGCCGCGAACCCCACGGACGCGGACGTTCCCGCGACCTTGTTCACCACGGCTGCGACATGTTAGCGTACTCCATTGCAACCGTCCGCGGGAGCACGGCCGTGTCGATCAAGAGAGGGTTCCTGTCGTCGTTGGCCCTCGCGCTGGCGACCCTCGCGGGCTCCGCGACCAGCAAAGCGGACGCGCCCGCGCGGCGCGCGGACGCCGCTCCCTCCGGCGATCCCGGCGAGAAGCGCGCCATCGCGCCATTCCAGCTGCCGGAGTTCCTGGTGATCGGCCGTTCGCCCGAGACGGGGGAGGTCATCGCGCGGCATTCGTCGCATTCCTCCCACTCCTCCCATGCGAGCCATCGTTCGCACTATTCCTCGCGGTAGCGCGGCTCCGTGGACGATCCGCTGATCGTCACGTTCGACGCCGCCCTGTTCGCAGAGAGCGCGGTCAAGAAGGCCGCCTACACGCTGGCCGCCACGGCCTCCGTGGAGATCCGCCGCGAGGGGACGGACTGGATATGCTCCCTGCGGTTCCTCAGGCCCACGCCGCCGGCGGCGCGCGCCGAGGCGGGCGAATCCCTGCGGATCGAGGTCCTCGACCAGGACTTGCGCGAGCGGATCGCGAGCGAGACGGCGGCCGTGCGCAACACCATCCTCGCGGTGGCATTCTCGCGCACCGGGCTGCAGTCCGATGGCTAGGTTCAAGCCGGCGGAGTCGTTCGAGTCGGCGGGCGTATCCGGATACAAGCTGCTGCCGTTCCGCTTCACACGATTGTACGAAGACCGCTACGTCGCGAGCAACCTCGTCGGCGAGTACCTCGTCCTCGACCGTGCGACGATCGAGGGCCTGGTGCGCGGCCGGCTTCCCGCCGGCACGTCGACCTACCGGGATCTGGCGTCGCGGCACTTCCTCGTGGACGCCGACTCGTCGGTCGGAGAGGACCTTCTGGCGCTGAAGGCGCGCACGCGGCTCCTCGGCCTCGCGGAGTTCACCGGCCTCCACATCTTCGTGGTGACCTTGCGCTGCGAGCATTCGTGCCCGTACTGCCAGGTCTCGCGGAGGAGCGCGGACGTCGACGCCTTCGACATGACGGCGGAGACGGCGTCCAAGGCGCTCGATCTCGTGTTCCGATCGCCGTCCTCCCGTTTGAAGATCGAGTTCCAAGGCGGCGAGCCGCTGCTCAACTTCGCGCTCATCGAGCGCGTGGTCGAGGCCGCCGAGTCCCGGGCGGCGGCGGAGGGAGGGCGTCCCGTCGAGTTCGTGATCGCGACGAACCTGGCGCTCGTGACCGACGGGATGCTCGAGTTCGCCCGCGAGCACCGCATCCTGATCTCGACCTCGCTCGACGGCCCCCGGGATCTGCACGACCGCAACCGTCCGAGGCCGGGCCACGACAGCCACGCGCGCGCGGTGTCCGGAATCGAGCGGGCGCGCGCGGCGCTGGGCCACGACCGCGTGAGCGCGCTGATGACCACGACGAAGGAGAGCCTGGCGCGGCCCGAGGAGATCGTGGACGAGTACGTGAGGCTGGGGTTCGACTCGATCTTCCTGAGGCCGTTGTCGCCCTACGGCTTCGCCGTGAAGACGAAGTCCTACGCGGGGTACGACGTCGACGCCTGGCTCGACTTCTACGTCCGCGGTCTGACCCACATCCTCGAACTCAACCGCCGGGGCCACCGCCTGGTCGAGAGCTACGCGGCGATCGTGCTCTCGAAGATGCTGACGCCGTTCGAGACGGGCTACGTCGACCTCCGCAGCCCGGCGGGCATCGGCATCGGCGCGGTCGTCTACAACTACGACGGCTCGGTGTACGCCTCCGACGAGGCCCGGATGCTGGCCGAGATGGGCGACACGACCTTCGCGATCGGAAACGTCCACACCGACCGGTTCGAGGACATCTTCCTCTCCGACCGCCTGCTCGATCCGCTCGAGGCGTCGACGGCGCTTTCCGTCCCGATGTGCGCGGACTGCGCGTTCGAGCCCTACTGCGGCGCCGACCCGGTGTTCCATCACGCCACCCAGGGCGACTTCGTGGGCCGCAAGCCGACCTCCGCGTTCTGCCGCCGGAACATGGCGGTCTTCCGGCATCTGATCTCGACGATGGAAGCCGACCCGGAGGCCCGGCGCATCTTCCGGGCGTGGGCGGCCCGCGGCTGATGCTGGCGCTTGCCGCGGGAGGCGCCCGGACGCGCGGCTTCGACGCCGCGCCGGGACGTCGCGTCCTGAGGCTCCGCGCCGCCGGCGCCGTAGGCGCCCCGCTCGACCCGTCGGACTGCGTCATCGCGACCGACGCCGACCAGGCGCGTGGCGCGCGGACCGTCGCCTTCCGCTCCGTCGACCGCCATCTCATGGACCGCGCGGCGGACGCCGCGGCGGCGCTGCTGCTTCCGTCGCCGCTCGACCACCTCGGCGACGGGGATATCGTCGCGCTGGATCCCGTCCGTGGCTCGATCCGCGTCCTGTACCGGCGCGGCTCCCCCAGCAACAGCCTCCTGGTGACCGAACGCTGCGACCACTACTGCCTGATGTGCTCGCAGCCGCCGAAGGACGTCGACGACGGGCACCTGTTCGACGAGCTCGACACCGCCATTCCTCTCATCGACCCGGAAACGGTCGAGATCGGAATCACCGGGGGCGAACCCACCATCGGCGGCGACCGGTTCCTGGCGCTGATCGGGTCGCTCCGGGATCGACTGCCGCGGACGGCGGTCCACGTGCTGTCGAACGGCAGGCGGTTCCTGGACCCCGCCTTCGCCGCGGCGTACGCCACCATCGGGCACCACGACCTGATGACCGGCATCCCGATCTACGCCGATGTCGCTCCCGTCCACGACCACATCGTCCAGGCGAAGGGGGCGTTCGACGGGACGGTGCGTGGGATATTGAACCTGAAGGCCCGCGGCGCCCGCGTGGAGATCCGGGTCGTGGTCGTGCGGCAGAACTGGTCGCGCTTGCGGAGGACCGCCGAGTTCATCGCGCGCAACCTGTCCTTCGTCGACCACGTCGCGTTGATGGCGCTGGAGGTGACGGGATTCGCCCGGGCGAACCTCGACAGCGTCTGGGTCGATCCGTTCGACTACCGCCATGAACTCGCCGAGGCCGCGCTCTGGCTCGAGGCCGCCGGCGTGCGCGTGTCCCTGTACAACCACCAGCTCTGCACCGTCGAGCCCGCGGTCCGCCATCTCGCGCGCCGGTCGATCAGCGACTGGAAGAACGAGTACCTGGCGGTCTGCGAGGATTGCTCCGCGAAGCGCGGGTGCGCGGGATTCTTCGCCACGGGCAGGACCCGCCATAGCGCCCATATCGCGCCCCTCTGAACGAAAGAACGCGGCCCACGGCCGGCGGAGCCGCCGGTCGCCGGTCCGGACAAGGTGACGGCCCGCGCCGGCGCCGCGCTCTCCGGCGATCGCGATAGCGCACGGTGGCGGATCGTCTACCGTTCTCTCCATCCCAGGGCGCAAAGGTCGTCGAGTTCCGCCGGGGCGCCCCCGACGCAGAGGCTCGGATCGACGCCCACCGCGCCGCCACGGCGCGCATGATCGAGCACCAGCTCCCGCACATCGGCATACCCGAGCGATGCGCTATCAACCACTCGCGTCCTCGCTCCATAAGCCGACACCAAGGCGGCCGGGAATGGCGTGACGAAGATCGCGCCCTCGCGGCGATCCACGGGAACCACCGTGACCGCCGCCAGTCGTCGCTCCGCCTCGGCCCGCGCGATCCCGCTCCTGAGGGTGTCCAGTTCGACGGCCGCCACCGGAAGCCAGCCCACGAGGCCCATCGCCGCCAGCGCCACGGACGCGCGAACGGCGCGATCGAAGCCGGCGGCCCGCAGAAAACCGGCCGCCCGCGAGGCCGCGATGCCGACGACGACCGCGGCGAGCGGCGCCATGGCGTGGACGTAACGGACCATCTCGGCGGGATCCACGTCGCCGCCGGCGGCGAAGTGGCGATGCCTCGCGTGCGAGGTGTAGAGGAGGGCGAAGCCCGCGAGAATCGCTACCAGACGCAGACCGACACGGTCGCGGCCGAGCACCACCACGGGGAGCGCGGCGACAGCCGCGATCCCGAGAATCCCGAAATCACCGGTCGAGAGGGCGGCGGACGCCAATGCCGGGAGGAGCCGGGGGACGTTCTCCAGCGCGAACGCGGCCCTCCCGATATCCGCGCCGTGCCGTCCAGCGGCGTCGAGGATGCCGACGCCGAAGACCGCGAACATGACCAGGCCCGCCGCCATCGCGCCGGTCACGACGGCGCCCGTGGACCGGTCGCCTGAACGCTGGCGAGCGACGAACATCGCCGCGGCCGCGACGCACGCGACGCCCGGAACCAGCACGCCTTCCTTCTTGGTCAGGATCATCAGCGCGCCGGACGCGACGAAAAGGACCGACGCGCCGAGCCGGCCATGGCGCCCTTGGCCCTCTTTCGCGACGTCGAGTTGCGCCTTCACGTGGCAGACGACGAGGAACGCGAACAGCGGCTCGGCGAAGGTCGACCCTCCCACCAGATGGAAGCCGGGGGCGGCCAGGAGGAGGCACATCGCGAGGGCCCGCGCAGCGGGATCCGTCGCATGCTCCTCCAGCAGGGACCAGCACACCTGCACGGCGAGCGCCGTCGCCGCGATGGATGTCGCGTTGGCCAGCCAGCGGCGCTCGCCGACCATGTGCTGGAGGATGGACAGCAGCGACGCATATCCCGGCAGGTGGGTGCCGAAGGTCGCCTGCACGGTGCAGTCCGCCACGGTGCCGGCGACGCAGACGTCGAGATAGAACGGAAACTTGCCCGACGCGAAATGGGCGGTCTGCAGGTAAGCCGCCGCCTGGTGGACGTAGGCGTCCTCGTACTCGAGGCCGAGGGTCGTCGGTCCGATCAACGATGCCGCGACGCAGACCGCGACCAGGAGCGCGCGGAACACCAGCCGGCGCGCCAGTGCCGCCCTGATCGCCGGAAGCGCGCAAACGACCGCGAAGGCCACCCAGAAGAGCGCCTGGATCGCGATCGTGAACAAGGACGCGGCAAAGACCATTCTGGTACGGAGGCCCTGAGCGACGCCACTAACGCGCCCTCGATGAGCCACATCTCTACCATCAGTCGACAGCTCCCGGTCGCACCCCTTGACGCGGATGTTCGGACCCGGTCCCCCGGCGGCCGAGATCCCGGAATCCACACCCCTCCTTGCTCCCGATTCCAAGGGAGGCCACAAACGGTCCATGCCCCGTGCCGCCCGGTAGTGGTCGTCCCCCGGTGGCTCCGATCGGCGGCGCGCGACGCGGCGTTGGCCGTCGTATTCGTCTCCCGCGGCATCCAGCCGATCAGGTTGCGCTGCGCCGGCCCGGTGACGTCGGCGAGCGAAGCGAGGCCGGCGTCGGCGGCCCGCGCGTAGCGCGGAAAATGGATGTGATGGGCGGGATGAATGAAGAGCTGGATGAATGAGCGGGATGTGTAAGACAAGATGGTGGCGCGTTTTCGCGACACTGGAGCGTCGCGTTTTTGAGACGCTGTAGCGTCGCGTTTTCGCGACATAGATAGCGTCGCGCTTTCGCGACGCTACAGCGTCGCGTTTTCGCGACACTGGCGTGTCCCCGTCTCGGAGACAGTGACAGGACACGGGCGCCGCCGTCGCAGGGTCTGTGGCAGCGCGCGGGACAGTCGCGGCGGCGGTCAAAACGGGATCTCCCCGAGATGCACCGGCGACGCACCCGGCGGCTTCCACTTCGACCAGTCGAGCCAGTACTCGCTCGCCGCGCCGCTGCGGCCGACGTGCCGCTCGATGTAGCCGTCGTTGACCAGCGTCTTGAGCGACGGCGCGACCCTCGATCGATGCGCGTGGACCTTCTCGGCGATCTTGTCGACGGACATATAGGCGAACCCGTCCCTGCGGCCGATGGCGGTGATGATCAGCATCCCGATGACCTTCGTCTTGTCGGGCAGGTCGGCGGTAATCAGGGCGTCGATGATCCGCCACTTCACCAGGGCGAACACCTGCTTGTCCTTTGGTGGCGCCGGGATATAGCTCGGCCGCGTTGCCATCGCCCGGCGCCGCCCTAGGACGTGCCGACATCGGCCGCACCGTTGGACTCGACAGGCGCGCGCGCGAACCTCTCGGCGATCGCCGGCAGCAGATCGGCTCTGACGTTGAAGCCCTTGGCCGGCGGCTTCGTCGCGCCAGCGTCGTCGAGATACCAGATCAGCGCCGCGACGGACGCGCGCCCTTTGTATGTCGCAAAAGAGAAGCGGAGCTCGTCGCGGCGGCGGCCATTCGGTATCGACGCGACGACGAGGTCAGCCTGCGCCGCGGTCGCGGCGACGGAACTAGTCATTGGCACTGGCATTGTGGTGATCTCGATCTTCGCCCGGCCCGGTCCACGTGGTGGACGTTTTTCGTCTGAGGGGGGAATGGGTAGCGTCGGCAGCGATGCGAATCTGCACGGCATCCCGCGAGTCGGCGTCGATAGGTCCAGATGCATTTCTTTGGCTGGCCGCGCGATCCGCGCCACGATCAGCACGAACAACCCGGCGTCCCAGCGCATCAACGCCGCCTTGCGCGTGGCGGCTTCGGCCCGAACACCTCAGACGCCCCTCTTGCTGCGCCCTCCGCTGCGTCGGCTTTTGTCCGCCTTCTTGATGTGCTCCGCTATCTCGGGCGCCGGGCGTGCCGATGTCGACGTGACGACGTGCGCGGCGGCCCAGGCGCGGAGATCGGCGACGCGGTAGCGCACCGCCTTCCCGTATTTGACAAACGGCGGCCCGCCGCCCGTGCAGCGCTTCTTCTCTAGCGTCGAGGCGGAGAGGCCGACGATCGCCTCGGCGCCGGCAGTGTCGACGATCTCGAACGGTTGGCTAGTGTTGACGGCGTCGTGAGGCATTTGGCACCTGCGGTCAGTTGCCCGGTTACGTCGGGCGGCTGGGCGCAAGATCGCCGAGTTTCTCGGCGGCGTAAGAGCGCAACCCCACTTTGGGGGTTACACCTCAAATGAAATGCGGTCGTATAAGGGTCATCGCCTCTTTGAGCGGTCTGCCGGCGTTTGGGGCGTAACCCCTGCTGACGCGCCGTTGCGCCTTTTCCATCGCGCGTCGCTTTCCCGGTCGCCCTGCAAATCCGGCCAGAGTAAGCGCTCAACGTCTTTGGGATTCAGAGCGGACCCGCCGTTCCCGACATGGCGATCAGCGATCTCCTTCAATATCCCTGCGAGATCGCCGCGCTTTGCCTTCAGGACATCTCTCGCTATTCCTTGAATTTTAATCCTGAGATCGAAATTGGGCGTGGGGCCGCCGCGATCCAGTTCCGCCGCCTCGGCGCGCAGCGTGGCCGCCTGTTTGCGCGTCAGCGGGAAAATCTGATCAAGCGCCGCTCTGTCGACATCGATGTCGGAGATCGCTGCGGCAACCTGCATGCCGCTGATGCTGAAGCGCGAATCCTCGGCCAAGTCCTCGTCGGTAAGCCTGGTGGGCACACCGGAAGTACCACGCGACGGTTCCACGAGACGGACCATTTCGCCCCAATGCATATCGACCACATTGAAGGGCCGGCCGCTCGCCGCGACCACCTTGCCGCGATCTTCCGTTGTGATCGCGAGCTTCCACCATTCTCTGCCAATTGTGACGAGGCGCTGCGTCACCACCCCATTCTCGATTGAGTGAAGCACACCTTCGGCCGTCAACGCGCCGTCCGCTAATATCTCTAGGAGTTGCGACGGCGCCTGCGAACTCGCCGCTTTTTGAACTGGCGTGTCGCGCCAGATCATCTCTGGGTTGGGTTGAGCGCCGCGAAGGCACATACTCACGTGGTTGACCGCACCATGAAGGCTTGCCCTTTTCATGGCGCGCAATCTCAGAGTTTCGGCGAGGCCCATCACGTCATAGGCCGCGACAATCTCGGCCCGCTGTTCGGTGCTCATGTCCGGCAGCCGGGCGGAAGCCGAGACCGCCGGCGATACCTTGGCGGTCTTCAGGAAGGCGTGCTTCCGGCGGGCACGCGCTACCCGCGGATCGCGACGGAGGTCGCTTGCCTTCTGCGCCATCGTCAGCCTCCGCTCTTCGCGCCGCGCAGCGCCACGGCGTTGCCGCCGCCCTCGCGTCCCGACACGATCGCCGCGACGTGCTCGCCCCATGCCAACATCGCGGCCTTCCGCTCCGGCAGAAACTCGTTGCGCTGGTAGATCGCCGTGACGCCCTGTATCGCCCCGGAGACATGCCCGAGCACCTTGTCGGCGACGTGGATCGCGAAGCCCGCGCCAGCGAGCCAGGTCACCATCGATCGACGTAGATCGTGGAACGTCCAGTCATCCGCCGGCGGGGCGATGCCGAGCCGTTCCGCTTCAGTCGTCATGTCGAGCTGAAGCCGCGTCCTGACCTTGCTGAAGCCGGAAACCGCCGTTGAGCCGTTTGTCGAGAACAGCAGCGACGACGCTAGTGGGGTGTCACGCGGCGGACGGCTCCGCCTCGGCGCCGGCGCGGGCAACAAAGGTTGACCCAGCTCCGGAAGGGTCTTCAGGAGCTCGACGGTGAGCGGCGAGAGATGCCGAAGATGAGGCCGCTTGTTCTTCGAGCGCGCCGCCGGGAGGAGCCACGTCGCGGCGTCGAGATCGAACTCGCCGCGTTCGGCCTCGGCGATTTCGTTGCGGCGTGCGCCAGTGAGGATCAGGAGTTGAACGCAGGGGCCGAAGGGATAGGACATGCGATCTGCGGCGCGCCACATAAGCGCGATCTCCTCATCGCTGATCACACGATCGCGGGCCCGCTCCGGTGCCGGCGCCTCGACGGCGACCATCGGCGATCCGGAGCAGTAGCCTTCCGTCGCGCACCACCGGAAGAATCTCGATAGCGCGATGTAGAGCCGTCGCGCCTGGACCGGTGCGCCTCGTTGGGTCGCGACTTCGCGCAACAGTCTGGTGATCTCGACGGGTTCGATCTCTGCGACCGATCGACTGCCCCACTTCCGGACGGCGTCGAATTTCAGCGTGCGCTCGGCTTCATCCGCCCATCGGTTTCCGCGCGCGCGGTGATGCTGCTCGGCGAAGAGAGGAACGAGTCCCGCCACCGTCGACGCTGCGGCCGACGCCTTGGCACGGCGCTTGGCTCGCTTCTCCTTCGCGGGGTCGCGGTCATGGGCTACGTCACCGGCGAGTTTCTTCGCCTTGAGGCGCGCGTCCTCGAGCGTGATCTCGCCGTGGCTGCCGATCGTTACCCTGCGTTTCGGCGACGCGCGGCCGCCGCCGGGCCGGTAGACGTAAACGAACGAACGGACGCCACTCGGCCGGATGCGGAGGCCGAAGCCGCGGATCTCGCCGTCCCACAACACCACCTCGCGCGGACCTGGCCTCGCTGCGTCGATAGAGCGTTTTGTGAGTCTGTCGCTCATCCTCTGCGCCCCTGCGCGATTCCCTCCGGGGACCACCGGGGGACCACGGCCCGTATAACACGGGGCGGGCAGAGGAAACGAGAGGAAAGAAGAAGTGGCTTAAATTGCTATGAGCTGAGGCATTCAGCAAAACAGAGAAACCGTCGATGGCTCGGATGCGCCGCTTCGTAAGCGGTAGGCCGTTGGTTCAAATCCGACTCGGGGCACCATTTTCAGGATAACGCGGGGCCGGGACGAAAGTTCCGGCCTTTGTCGTTGTGGCGGCTTGACGGACCGGGCGGCTGCGACGCCGGCCGGCGTCGCCGATATCATGCCCCTCAGCGCACCCCCCGCTTGCGATCATCGGCAAGCCGCTTCGCCTCCTCGACCTGCGCGGGCGTCATTTTCTCAGTTAGTCTGTCGCGGTTTCGGATCGCACCTTCACGATGCTCCACCGCCGAGGGCGATTCGTAGAAGGCGGCCGCGAGGTCGTACCACATGTGCGCCTGTACGTAGTCCTGCGTCAGTCCGCGACCGTTAGCGTACATCGCGCCGAGGTACGATGCAGCGTCCGCATCGGCCATGCTGGCCGCCCCTACCAGCCAACGAACCGCTTCTGAATAATCCTGCGTCACGCCCTCACCCTTGGCGTACATGACACCAACGTAGTAAGCCCCCGCAGGATGTCCTTGTTCGGCCCCTAACCGATACCAGCGGAAGGCCTCCGCGTTGTCCGCCACCACACCCCGGCCGGCTTGGTACAACTCGCCGACGCGAATTTGGGCGTTTGCATCACCCTGCTCGGCGGCTTTCCGATACCACAGCATGGCCTCCGGATAGTCCTGCGGCACGCCTCGACCTCTGGCGTACATTCGGCCAAGCGCGTTCTGCGCAATTCCGTTGCCCTGTTCGGCCGCCTTCCTGAACCACCGTGCGGCCTCTACGTAGTCGCGCGGCACGCCTTCTCCGTCGTGGTAATAAACACCGACATTGGATTGGTAGACATTGTTGCCTTGCTCGGCTGCCTTTCGATACCAGCGCATCGCCTCCGTATAGTCTTGCGGGACGCCGCGGCCGCTCCAGTACATTTCACCAAGATTCCACTGTGCCCTTTCGTGTCCCTGCTCAGCGGACTTGCGGTACCAGCGCACCGTTTCCACATAATCTTTTGGCACGCCGTTGGCCATTCGCGATGCGTGTCCGAGGATGTACTGCGCCTCGGCGTCGCCTTGCTCGGCGAGCTGGCGCAACTGCGGTATCGCCACGACGAATTCGCGACGGCCGTATGCGGCTTTCGCGTCCTCAAGCGGACCAGCGATAGCGGGGGTCGCGAGCGCAATCGCGACCGCGAGAGAACCAGCGAAAATGCGACGCATGAAACCTTCCTCCATCAGCGATTGTCAGCGACAGACCGGGATCCGGCGATCATCCGACTGGGGGGATGTCTCCACCCATCGACGATGCCGAGATCGCGGCGCAACCGCAATCCCGCGCGGCACGGATAACCCTCCTAGCGCCTCCGCCGACGCCATGGCATGACTCCCGGCAATCAACCGCCGGCACCCAACCAGATCACGCATCCGTTAGACGTGGCGCCGGCGCACCGGGAGGGATCGTCATGCGGTGGATCGCGAGACTCGGCTTGTTGATCGCGTCGTTGGCCGCGCTGCCGGCCGCGACGGCCATGGCGCAGGACTATCCCAGCAAGCCGGTGCGCATCGTCGTGCCGTTCGGGCCGGGCGGGCCGGCCGACGTCTACGCCCGCTTCCTCGGCGCCGAGCTGTCGGAGTCTTTGAAGCAGCCCTTCGTGATCGAGAACCGGCCCGGCGGCGGCGCCGTGATCGGCACGGACATCGTCGCCAAGGCGGCGCCCGACGGCCACACGCTGCTGATGATGTCCAACACGCACACCACCAACGAGACGCTGCTGGCCAACAAGCCCTACGCGCTGATGCGCGACCTGGCGCCGGTGGCGCCGGTCAACTCGTCCGACCTGGTGATGGTGGTGCATCCCGCCGTCGCGGCGACGGACCTGAAGGCTTTCATCGCGCTGGCCAAGGCGCAGCCGGGCAAGCTGAGCTACGCATCGTCCGGACCGGGCACGCCCTACCACATGGCCGGCGAACTGTTCAAAGCCATGAGCGGCACCGACATCCTGCACGTTCCCCACCGCGGCAGCGGCGAGGCGCGGAGCAGCGTCTACGGCGGCCACGTGCCGATGATGATCGACGCGGTGACGGCGATGGCCGGCCCGATCGCCGGCGGCCAGGTGCGGGCGCTGGCGACCACCGGGCAGACGCGCTCGGCCGTGCTGGCGTCGGTGCCGACGATGGCCGAGGCCGGACTGCCGGGCTACGACGCGACGATCTGGCTGGGGATCATGGCGCCGGCGGGCACGCCACCGGCGGTCGTGGCCAAGCTCAACGCCGCGATCGCCGCGATCATCGCGCGGCCGGCGGTGGCCGAGGCGTGGGCCAAGCAGGGCGCCGTGCCGATGACCATGGACGCCGCGGCGTTCGGCGCCTTCCTCCAGCGCGACATCGAGAAATGGGCGAAGGTGATCGCCGTGTCCGGGGCGAAGGCGCAGTGAGGAGGCATCCGCCGTGACCACGCTGCGGCTTCTCAGTGGCGGCGCGGCGCAGGGGCTGGTCGAGGCGACGCGCGCGGCGTTCGCCGCCGCGACCGGCGCCACCATCGACGGCACGTTCGGCGCCGTGGGCGCGATGCGCGCGCGGCTGATCGACGGCGACGCGGCCGACGTGGTGATCCTCTCGCGCGCGCTGATCGACGGTCTGGTGGGCGACGGCCATGTGCTCGGCGGCTCGGCGCGCGACATCGGCGCGGTCGCGACCGCCATCGCGGTGCGCTCGGGCGATCCGGCGCCCGCGGTCGGCGACGCCGCGTCGCTGCGCGCCGCCCTGCTGGCCGCCGACGCGATCCACTTCCCCGACCCGGAACAGGCCACGGCGGGCATCCACTTCGCCAAGGTGCTGCGCGACCTCGACGTCTGGGAAGCGGTCGCGGACCGCCTGCGGCCGGCGCCCAACGGCGCCACGGCGATGCGCGCGCTGGCGGCCGATTCCGGCCGCGCGCCGATCGGCTGCACGCAGGTCACCGAGATCCTCGCCACGCCGGGGCTGGCGCTGGTGGCGCCGCTGCCGCCGGGCTGCGATCTGGCGACGACATACACGGCGGCCATCGGCGCCGCGGCGCGCGCGCCCGATCTCGCGGCGCGTCTGATCGCGCTGCTGACCGACGCCTCGGGCGCCGATCGCCGGCGGTCGCTGGGCTTCGTCTGAGCGGCGACGCGCGCGGCCGGCGCTCAACCCGCCGGCGTCGCGCGGGCGCCGAACAGCGCCGTGCCGACGCGCACATGGGTGGCGCCGAGGCGGATCGCGCTCTCGTAGTCGGCGCTCATGCCCATGCTGAGCCGCGTCAGGCCGTTGCGTTCGGCGATCTTGCGCAGCAGCGCGAAATGCAGCGCCGGCTCCTCGTCGGCCGGCGGGATGCACATCAGCCCGACGACGGGCAGGCCGTGCGTGTCGCGGCAGTCGCGGATGAAGGCGTCGGCGTCGCGCGGCATGACGCCGGCCTTCTGTGGCTCCTCGCCTGTGTTGACCTGCACGAAGCAGTCCGGCCGGCGGCCCTGCTTCGCCATCTCCTTGGCCAGCTCGGCGGCCAGCTTGGGCCGGTCGACGCTCTCGATCACGTCGAACAAGGCGATGGCCTCGCGCACCTTGTTGGTCTGCAGCGGGCCGATAAGATGGAGTTCCAGGCCGGGATGCGCGGCTTGCAGGGCGGGATACTTGCCCTGCGCCTCCTGCACGCGGTTCTCCGCGAATATCAGCTGCCCGGCGGCGATCAACGCCGCGACGCGCTCCGCCGGATTGGTCTTGGACACCGCGACCAGCGTGACCTCCGACGGATCGCGGCCGGCGGCGCGCGCGGCGGCGTCGATGCGGGCGCGCACTTCCGCGAGATTGGCCGCGGCGTCGAAGGCGGGACCGGTCATCGCGGAGTCTCCGTCCATGGCCGCGGCTCAGGAATCCGGCGCCGCGCCGATGCGCGCGCGGGCGCGGTCGAGGCCCTCGTGCGCCAGCGGCAGATCGGGATTGGCGGACACCGCCGCCGTGAACATGCTCACCGCCGCGTCGAGGCGCCCCAGCGCCAGAAGGCACTCGCCGTAGTAGGCCAGCAGGCGGGCGTCGCCCGGCAGCTTCTCCAGCGCCTTTCGGTGCAGCGGCGCGGCCTCCGTGGCGCGTCCCACCGCCAGCAACGCGCGGCCGTAGTTGTTGAGGATCAGCGGATCGGCGGGATCGATCCGGTTGGCGCGTTTGAACGCCTGCAGCGCGCGCTCGTTCTCGTTCAGGCCGAGGAAGGCGAGGCCGGCGTTGTTCCACGCCTTGGCGTCGTCGCGATGGACGTCCAACCACGGCTTCAGCGCGTCGAGCGCGCGGCCGTAGAGTTTGGCCTCCAGCGCCACCGAGCTGAGGTCGTAGATCGCGGTCGCGAAATCGGGGCGCCCCTTGAGCGCGGTCTCGTAGGCCTCCATGGCGCCGGCGACGTCGCCGCGCGCCTCGCGCCCCAGCCCCAGCAGCCGCGCCGAATCGGCGCTGGCGGGATCGAGCTCGATCGCCTTCAGGAACGACGGCTCCGACTCCTCGAGGCGGCCGGCGTGGTGCAGCACGTGGCCGCGGCTGTGGTGCAGCCGGGCGTTGCCCGGCGCCGCCGCCAAGGCTTCGTCGATCGCCGCCAGCGCGTCGTCGAGCCGGCCGGCGCTGGCCAGTGCCAGGCCGCGGTCGCCCTGGATGCCCGGCCATTCCGGCGAGGTCGCGTCGATCGCCGCCAGCGCCGCGTCGAACGGCGCCAGCGCCTCGGCGGCGCGGTCCAGGCGGAACAGCGCGTAGCCCAGCCCGGCCTGCGCCATGGCGCGGCGCTGCCACATCTGCTTGACCGCCTCGGGCGACAGGCCCTCGGTCGCCTCGGGTCTGTCGAGCGCCGCGATCAGGGCGCGGAACTCGGTCTCGGCGGCCGCGAAATCCTCGCGGTCGGCGCAGACGCCGGCCAGCCGCAGCCGCGCCTCGTGGTAGTCCGGCCGCAGCCGCAGGGTCTGCCGCCAGGTGCGGATCGCCTCGTCGATCTTGCCCTGCCGGTGCTGGGCCGCACCGACGTTGAAATGCAACATCGCCTCGTCGGGGTCGCGCTTGACGGCGCGGCGCCACAGCTTCTCGGCGCCGGCGGCGTCGTCCTTCTGGAAGGCGCAGACGGCGAGGAAGTGCAGAATCTCGGGGCGCTCGCCGAGCCGGCCCATGGCGGTGCGGAACCGGATCTCGGCGTCGGCGATCTGGCCGGCGCGCAGGAACTCCATGCCGTCCCGCAGGTCGGGATCGATCCCGCCGGGGATCGGCGAAAGCACGGAAGGCGTCGGCGCGGCCATGGGCGGAATCCTGCGGGAGAAACGCCGGGCGCTTGTAGCCGGCGCCGCGGATTCCAGCAATGCGCCGGCCGGGGTCGCCGCACGGGGCGCGGAACGCCGCCGCGCGGCCCGGAACGTGCTACATCGCCGCCGATGCCCGACGACCACGAGATATTCCGCGCCGCCATGGCCGACGCGCGGCGCCTGACCGACCGCAAGGGGCGGAAGTCGGTGAAAGTGGTCGAGCCGCCGCCGCGCCTCCGCGACCTGCTGCGCGAGAGGCCGATCCAGCCGCGCGAGCCCGAGCCGCCGAAGATGCCCGCCGGCGCCCGGCCGCTCGATCCCGTCGCCGCCACCGGCCTGGACCGGGCCAGCGACACGAGGCTGCGCCGCGGCCGGGTCGCGCCCGACGCCAAGCTCGATCTGCACGGCTACACCCTGGCCGAGGCGGAACGCGCCCTGACCCGCTTCCTCGCGACGTGCCAACAGCGCGACCAGCGGCTGGCGCTGGTGGTGACCGGCAAGGGCCTGCGCGAGGCCGACGGCCACATGGTCGGCGGCCGCATCCGCGCCGAGTTCCCGCACTGGCTCAACCGGCCGGAGAACCGCGCCCGGGTGGTCGGCGTGCGCGCCGCCAGCCCGCGACACGGCGGCGGCGGGGCGTTCTACGTGGTGCTGCGGAAGGCGGGGTAGCGCGGACCGCCCTCAGTGGCGCACCGCACGTCGCGCAGGCCAAGGTCGCGTCGCAGCGACGGCCCGGGGATCGACCGCCGGATCGATCGACAGTCCGCAGGCTGGACTATGCGGACGCCGCGGTCTCGCGGGCGCCGACTCGCCCGGTCACATGCCAGATCTCCATGCGGCCCGCGCCCTTCACCTCGATCGCGCCCCGTGGTTCGCAGACGTAGCGGTCCTTCACCAGATCGTAGGTGCCGCGCGTGATCTGGATGGCGCCGCTCTGGCCATGCGACTCCATCCGGCTGGCCAGGTTCACGGCCTCGCCCCACAGGTCGTAGATGAATTTCTTGCGGCCGATGACGCCGGCGACCACCGGGCCGGAGTTGACGCCGATGCGGAACGCCAGCGCGCGGCCGCCGAAGCGGCGCGCGGCGACCGCGTCGCGCATCTCCAGCGCCAGATCGACCAGCGCGACGGCGTGGTCCTCGCGCGCCGCCGGCACGCCCGACGCGACCATGTAGCAGTCGCCGATCGTCTTGATCTTCTCGAGCCCGTAGCGCTCGACCAGCCCGTCGAAGCACTGGAACACCTCGTTCAGCAGGTCGACCAGTTGCAACGGCGTCATCGTGGCGGCCATCGGCGTGAAATCGACCACGTCGGCGAACAGGACGCTGGCCGCCTCGTGGTGGGCGGCGATGGTGCGCTGCTCGGCCTTGAGGGCCTCGGAGATCTCGCGCGGCAGGATGTTGAGCAGCAGCATCTCGGAGCGCTGCTGGAAGAAGTCGCGGCGGCCGACGAAGTAGTGCAGCAGCCCGAAGGTGATCGCGATCACGCAGCCGACGTTGAGCGCGAAGAACGTAGTGACGAACCAAGGGGGCAGCCCGGCCGGCGTCAGCGCCGGCTCGACCAGCACCGCCACCGCCAGCAGGACGATGAACCCCACGATCCATAGAAGCGTCCGGCGCCGGTCCTCGATCAGCAGCGAACCGAGCGGGCAAAGGGCGGCCCAGATGATCACGACGCTCGATTCGCGGAAGCCGCCGAGCGCGAGCTGCACGAGGAACGGCAGGATCAGGATGGTCAGGAGCTGGGTGGAGCGGTAGAGGCCGAGATCGCGCGTCCAGGCGAAGAGCGCCGTGTTGATCGGTGTGAAGACCGTGTAGAAGCCGGGAATGGCGGCGGCCCATGGCGCGCCGACCGCGAAATAGATGGCGCTCCACAGCGCGGTGAGCGGCAGCGTGCCGACGCACAGCAGGACGACCAGCCGTTTCCGCAGGACGATCTCGCCGCTATCGGCCGGATCGGCGCCGACGCGTCCCGCCCAGTCGAGCAGCCTGTCGGGGATGCGGGACATCCAGCCCATCTGCGCTCCCTCGGGACGACACCCGCCACGCAGGAAAGCATAGCCTTGTCGTGGCCGCCAAGCCGTCCGGATGGACGGTGGCGGACGCCGGCCCGAGCTACCGCGCCGCGCGCCGGCGCTCGCCCTCCAGCAGGCGCTTCTTGCGCTCGACGCCCCAGCGGTAGCCGGTGAGCGCGCCGGTCGAGCCGACGGCGCGGTGGCACGGCACGACGATCGACACCGGATTGGTGGCGCAGGCGCGGCCGACGGCGCGGGCGGCGTTGGGACGGCCGAGCGCGCCCGCGATCTGGCCGTAGGTGCGCGTCTCGCCGGCCGGGATCTCGGTCAGCGCCTTCCACACCCGCCACTGGAACGCGGTGCCGGCGATGTCGAGCGGCACGTCGGCGGCGTCGAGCGCGGTGGGCTTGCGGCCGTCGAGGCGGGCCAGCACGGCCTTCACCCGCGGCGCCAGCGCACCGTCGTCGGGCGCGATCTCGGCGGCCGGGAAGTCTGCGCGCAGCTCGTCCACCAGCGCCGAATCGTCGGCCCCGAGGAACACGGCGGCGACGCCCTTCGGCGTGGCCGCGACCAGCACGCGGCCGTGGTCGCTGTCGGCGATGGCGTAGGCCAGACGCGCGCCGGCGCCGCCTTTCCGGTACGTCGCGGGAGTCATGCCCAGCACCTTGTCGGAGGATTCGTAGACCCGGCTGGCGCTGCCGTAGCCGGCGTCGTAGAGCGCCTCGGTCACCGAGCCGCCCTGGCGCAGCGCGGCGCGGAAGCGGCCGCTCTTGCGGGCCGCGATCCAGTCGCGCGGCGTCATACCGAGTTCGCGCTGGAAGCGCCGCGTCAGGGTCGAGGCGGTGATGCCCAGGCCGCGGGCGATGCGCTCGAGCGAGGGACGCGACTCGGAGTCGTCGGTGTCGAGCCGGCGGCAGGCCTCGGCCACGGCGCGCGACAGGCCGGCATCGGCCCGCCATTCCCGCGGCTTGCAGCGCTTGCAGGCGCGGAAGCCGGCGGCCTCGGCGGCCTCGCAGGAGGCGTGGAAGGCGACGTTCTCGCGCCGCGCCGGACGGGCCGCGCAGGACGGCAGGCAGTAGACGCCGGTGGTGCGCACGGAGAAATAGAAGCGGCCGTTGTAGGCGCGGTCGCGCCGTCCGACCGCGGCCCAGCAGGTCGCGTCGTCGGGCATCGCGGCGGTGGCCGTGGCGGCGGGGAGCGCGACCGGATCGGGCGAGCACGGCGCGCGGGGGGCGGGGGTGCGGGTCATGTCCATGGGGCGCAGTGAACACCCTTCGGCGGACCGTCGCTATCCGGTTCCTGCGGTGAATTCGGGACCCCTGCCCCAAACAAAAAGGGCCGCCCCGAGGGGCGGCCCTTCGTGTCCTGGTCCGGTGCGGATCGTCAGTTCAGGACGATCTCGACGCGGCGGTTCTGCGGCTCGCGCACGCCGTCCGCAGTCTGCACCAGCGGCATCGACTCGCCACGGCCCACGACCGCGATCTGGTTCGCCGGGATGCCCTCGCGCACCAGCTGGTCCTTCACCGCGTTCGCGCGGCGCAGCGACAGCGCCATGTTGTAGGCGTCGCCACCCGACTTGTCGGCGTGGCCCGTCACGTCCAGACGGGTCGACTTGCCGGCCTTCGCGTCCGTCGCCGCCTGCTTGATCGTGGTCGCGGCGGTCGGCGTGATCAACGCCCGGTCGAAGTCGAAGAACACGATGTAGCTCTTCTTGCCGCTCACGACCGGCTTCGGCGCCTCAGGGCCCGACGGCGGCGCGCCCCAGTTGTACGCCAGGCGCACGAACGGGCCGTGCACGAGGACGCCGCTGCGGCCCTTCGGTCCGCCCGCGATCCCGGTCGATAGATACTCGTAGTTCGCGCCGTCGAGCCATTCGGCCTTGTAGCCGGCGGCGATGTGGAACAATGGCGAGACCTCCCAGTCGAGGCCGGCCTTGATGCCGATGTCCCAGAACATGCGGCTCGAGTTGCCGTTGGGGAACGGGAATCCGGCGTTCTTGCTGTCCTTGATCTTGCCGAACAGGAACGCGGTGTCGACACCGCCGAACAGACTGAGGCTCTCGGTCAGCCGCATCGAGGCGTCGACGCCCAGCCGGGGACCGATGCCCCACGACGTGGTCTTGTCCGTGGCCGGGCCGATCGGATACGAGAATTTCGACGTCGCCCGCTGGTAGCGGACGCCCAGGAACGGACGCACGCCGTATCCCGGACCCGAGATGGTGTAGCCGACATCGCCGTCGATGTTCCACACCTTGACGTCATCCACCCGCGCGCCCGGCGTGAACGGCGAGGTGTCGGCGCGGCCGGCGCTGAAATCGACGTACCGGCCGCCGAGCGCCACGTCCCATCCACCGTCGAAGCGGTAGCCGACCACGGCGTTCGCGCCCCAGCCGTCGCCCGACGACGAGTTCCGCGTCCCGCCGCTGTTCGTGATCTTGTGGCCGCCGCCGGGATGCACCGCGTACATGCCGTCGATCATCGCGAAAAAGCCGGGCCCGCTCTGGACCTGGGCCTGCGCCGCGCCCGCCATCAGTGCGCCCAGCGCCGCTCCGGCCAAAAGAATTCCACGCATGTCGTCCGTCTCCCACCCGCGTCTTCAGCGCCGCCGGACCACCCGATCCAACAGCGCGACCCGGCACAAATACGACAACCCCCGCCGCCTGCCTACATCGGCGCGCCTCGAATCGGCGGATTGACGGATTTCTCGATCCGGATGTGGCAAATCCGCCACGGCCGCCCAGCAGCCGATCAGAGAGTGATCACTCGTTCCGCAGAATCGCCAGCGGGCGCTGCCGCAGGGCCGCCAGCGCGCCGGCGAGGCCGACGGCCAGAGTGAGGCCGACGGCGACGGCGGCGGTGATGACGGCGACCGAGGGCAGGAACACCCACTCCAGCCCCATCACCAAGCGCACCACCAGCCACGCCGCCAAGGTGCCGGCGGCGGTGGCGGCCAGCGCGGTGACGAGGCCGAGCGCGGCGAACTCCAGCGCGTAGACGCCGAGGATGCGGGCCCGGGTGGCGCCGAGCACCTTCATGACCACGGTGTCATGCACGCGGCGGCGCTGGGTGGCGAGGATGGCGCCGGCCAGCACCAGCAGTCCGGCGGCGATGCCGACCACGCCGACCGCGCGGGCCGCCAGGCCGATGTTGCCGAGGATCTTGCCGGCGGTCTCGAGCGCGTCCTTGACCCGCACGACGGTGACGTTGGCGAAGCGGTCGGTGACGGCCTTGTAGACCGCCTCCTCGGCCGCCGGCTCGCGCGCGTAGACGGTGGCGAGGAAGGTCTGCGGCGCGCGCTCCAGCGCGCCCGGCGCGAACACGAACGTGAAGTTCAGCGACAGCGAGGTCCAGTCGATGCGCCGCAGATTGGCGATCCGCGCCTCGACGTCGCGGCCCAGCACGTTGAGCGTGATGGTGTCGCCGACGCCGACGCCGAACGCGGCCGCCAGCTCGGCGTCGAAGCTGATCAGCGGCGGACCCCTGTAGTCGGCCGGCCACCATTCGCCGGCGACGACGCGGCTGCCCTCGGGCAGCGCCGCGGCGTAGGTCAGGCCGCGGTCGCCGTCGACCGCCCAGCGCGCGTTGGCCGGCACGGCCACCTCGGACACCGGCCGGCCGGCGATGCGCACGATGCGGCCGCGCAGGCTGGGCACCTTGTCGAGCCGGGTGACGCCGGTCTGGGCGCCGACCAGCGCCGCGAACGGGCCGATCTGGTCGGGCTGGATGTCGACCACGAAGAACGCCGGCGCGTCCTTGGGGATGCGCTTGCCGAGCTGGTTCTGCAGATTGCCCTCGACCAGCGCCGTCGCCACCAGCACGGTGAGCCCCAGCCCCAGCGACAGCATCACCGTCGGCGTCGGCGCGCCGGGGCGGTGGATGTTGGCCAGCGCCAGCCGCAGCACCGCGGCGCGCGGCCTGCCCGCGAGACGCGCGGCCAGCATGGCGACGCGCGCCAGCAGCGGGAACGCGATGAAGGCGCCGATCGCGCCGACCGCGAACCACGCGGCGATGCGCTTGTCGGACGCCGCGAACAGGGTGAACGCGACCAGCGCCGCGGCCGCGGCGCCGAGGATGGCGATGTCGCGCAAGGTCGGGCGGAAGCCGGCCGGCGACACCGCGCCGCGCATCAGGCTGGCGGCCGGCACGGCGCGGGCGCGCGCCATCGGCCACAACGCGAAGAGCAGCGCCACGAGCCCGCCGAACGTGGCGGCGACGGCCAGCGGCTTGGCGTAGAGCGCGACGCGGGCGCGCACCGGCAGCGCGTCGCCCATCGCCGCCTCGGCCAGGTACGGCAGCACCGCGCCGACCGCGACGCCGATGGCGATGCCGACCGCCGCGAGCATGGCGATCTGCAGGAAGTAGATGCGCGACACCAACGCCGCCGGCGCGCCGAGGCATTTGAGGATCGCGATGGTGCGCACGCGGGCGCGCAGGAAGGCGTCGACCGCGTTGCCGACACCGACGCCGCCGACCAGCAGCGACGCCAGTCCGATCAGCTCGAGGTAGAGCGTCAGACGGTCGGTCCACATGCGCAGGCCGCCACCGGCCTGGTCGAGGCCGCGCACGCGCCAGCCGGCCTGCGGGAAGCGCCGTTGGAGATCGCCGATCCACGCGCGGTAGGCGGCGCCGTCGGGCAGCGCGACGCGGTACTCGTAGGTCATCATGCTGCCGGGCTGGATCAGTCCGGTGGCCGGCATGGCGTCGAGCGACAGCATCAGGCGCGGACCGATGCCGAACAGACCCAGCCCGCGGTCGGGCTCGCGCGCGATGACGCCGCGGATCTCGACGACGGCGTCGCCGACGCGCACGCGGCCGCCGATGCCGATTCCGAGCCGGCGCAGCGCGATGTCCTCGACCACGGCGCCGAACACGCCGTCGCGTGGCGCCAGCAGCGCGCGCAGCTCGCCGCCGCCGGCGATCTCCAACCCGCCGGCCAGCGGATAGAGGCCGTCGACCGCCTTGATCTGCACCAGCGTCGGCCGCGAGTCCGGCGCCTCGGCGCGGGCCATGCCGCGCAGCTCGATCCAGCGCGCCACCCGCGCGCCGTCGCGGCCGAATGCGGCGAGCTGCTCCGGCGTCGCCGGCCGGTAGGATTGCGCGATCGAGACGTCGCCGCCGAGCAGGGAACGGGCGTCGGCCCGCAGCCCCTCCTCGACCGCGCGCGAGATCGACAGGATGCCGGCGATGGCGGCGACGCCGAGCGCCAGGCAGGCGAGGAACAGGCCGAAGCCGGCGAACCCCGTGCGCAGCTCGCGCAGCGCCAGCCGCACCGCCAGCGCCCACGACAGCGCCGCGCGTCCGCCGTCGCCGCGGATGGCGACGGTTCCCGCCGAAGGAACGGCGGCGTCGGTCACGACGGTGCCGGCGGCGCGAAGCGCCGCATCGCGTGGATGCGCGCGCGAGCCGCGCCGCCCGCTCGGTAGCCCTCTTTGTCATCCCGAGCGTAGCGAGGGATCTTGAGGGCGGCGCCAAGATCCCTCGCTGCGCTCGGGATGACAGAGAGAGCGCTTGGAACGACGGAGGGAGCCGGCTCCGCGCACGCGCGAGCACAGGCGTCCGCGATGGCGCGGGCGAAGACGCCGAAGTCGGACAGCGAACGCCTCACGACGCGTCGTCCGCGACGCGGCCGTCGGCGATGTGCACGACGCGGTCGCAGCGCGCCGCGATCGCGGGATCGTGGGTGATCAGCACCAGAGTCGCGCCGGCGCCGCGCGCCAGATCGAACAGCAGGCCCATCACCTGCGTGCCGGTGGCGCCATCGAGATTGCCGGTCGGCTCGTCGGCCAGCAGCAGGCCGGGCCGGGCGGCGAAGGCCCGCGCCACCGCGACGCGCTGCTGCTCGCCACCGGAGAGCTGCGCGGGATAGTGCGTCAGGCGGTGGCCGAGGCCGACCTCGCGCAGCGCCGTCTCGGCGGCGCCGAACGGATCCTTGGCGCCGGCGAATTCCAACGGCAGCGCGACGTTCTCGGTCGCGGTCATCGTCGGCACGAGATGGAACCCCTGGAACACGATGCCCAGCCGGTCGCGGCGGAACCGCGCCAGCCCGTCGTCCGACAGGGTGCGCAGATCGACGCCGGCGACCTCGACGGAGCCCGACGTGGCGCGCTCCAGACCGCCCACCACCATCATCAGGCTCGACTTGCCGGCGCCGGAGGGGCCGACCAGCGCCGTGGTGCCGCCCGGGGCGATATCGAGGTCGATGCCGCGCAGGATGTTGACCGTGCCGGCGTCGCTCTCCATATCGAGGCGCACGTCGCGCAGGCGGATCATCTCGGTCATGCGGCGGACGGCGGGAAGGGCGTCATGTCGGGCAGGCTCGGCGAGGATTGCGGCGCGGTCGCGGCGGACGCCGCACCGGCGGGATATGGCGATCCGCGCAGCGGCGTCAACCGCCGTCGCCTGTCGATCGGCGGGATCGCGGCGCTGGCCGGCCTCGCCGTTCTGTCGGCGACGCAGCCGCGCGCGGCCGAGCCGCTGCGTGTCGCGATGCTGGGCGACAGCCTCACAGCGGGCTACGGCCTGAAGCCCGAGCAGGCCCTGCCGGCGCGGCTGGAGGCGGCGCTCAAGGCCGCCGGTCGCGATATCGTGATCGCCAACCACGGCGTCTCCGGCGACACCACGGCCGGCGGGCTGGCCCGGCTGGACTGGTTGATGGGCGACAAACCGCGGCTGGTGCTGGTCGGGCTGGGCGCCAACGACGCGCTGCGCGGCCTCGATCCGGCCGAGACCGAGCGCAACCTCGACGCGATCCTCGCCAAGTTGAAAGCCGCCGGCGCCGCGCTGATGCTGCTGGGCATGAAGGCGCCGCGCAATTTCGGCGCGCAGTACGTCGAGGCGTTCGACGGCCTCTACGAGCGCCTCGCGAAGAAGCACGACGTGCCGCTGTATCCGTTCCTGCTCGACGGCGTGGCGACGGTCGCCGAGCTGAACCAGCCCGACGGCATCCACCCCAACCTGCGCGGCGTCGACGAGATCGTCGCCCGCCTGGCGCCGGCCGTGATCAAGACCATCGACTCGCTCCCCAAGCCCACCGGCTGATAGGCTGCGCGCCGGCGGAGGGGGACCATGACGGGGGCGACGAGGAAGACCGCGGCGGGAAGGACGGCCGCGCCGCGGCGTCGACGCGCCAATCGGCCGCGCATCCTGCTGCTGCAGGGCGCCAACATGACCTATCTCGGCCAGCGCCAGCCCGAGCTCTACGGCACCACGACCCGCGCCGAGCTCGACTCGCTGCTCGCCGCCCACGCGCGCGCGCGCGGCGTGGACCTCGATATCGTCTACACCCATGTCGAGGGCGAGGCGGTGGCCCGCATCTACGGCGCGCTCGACGCCGGCCTCGACGCGCTGGTCATGAATCCCGCCGGATTTCTGTACGCGGGCTTCGCGCTGCGCGACTGCCTGCGCGCGATCCCCGTGCCGATCGTCGAAGTGCACATGACCAACATCGAGAAACGCGGCGTCCGCACGATCACGGCGGAGGCCGCGACCGGCTACATCGCCGGTTTCGGGATCGATTCCTACATCCTCGGCCTCGACGCGGCGCTGGGCCTGCTGGCGCGCGCCAAGCCATGAGCGCGCCGCGCGCCGGGCGCGCCAGCCCGCTGCAGCGCGCCGACGGCGCGGCCGAGCTGGCGTTCGCGCGGCGCGACGGCGGGATCACGGCGCTGGCGCATCTGTTCCAGAGCGATCCCTGCCGCGTGCTGTTTCCGCGCGAGGAGGATGGCGATCCGCCGCAGGCGGCGATCGTCACGCTGTCGGGCGGATTGAGCGACGGCGACCGGGTCCGCGTCGCGGTCGAGATCCGCGACGGCGCGGTGGCGACGGTCACCACGCAGGCGGCGGAGAAGATCTACCGCGCCTCGTCCTACGCCGAGGACTGCGTCGTCGACGTGTCGCTCGCGGTCCGCGCGGGCGCGACGCTGGAGTGGCTGCCGCAGGAGACGATCGTGTTCGACGGCGCGCGTCTGCGCCGGCGCACCGTCGTCGACCTGGCGCCCGACGCGCGCCTGCTGGCGTGCGAGATGGTGGCGCTGGGCCGCACCGCCAGCGGCGAGAGCTTCACGCATGGCCTCGTGCTCGATTCGTGGCGGATCCGGCGCGACGGTGGTCTGGTCTGGGCCGACGCGCTGCGGCTCGACGGGCCGCCGCCGACCGGCCTTTCGGGCTTCGGCGACGCGACGTCCATCGCCACCGCGATCTACGCCGCCGCCGACGCGCCGGCGCGACTCGACGCGGCCCGCGAGGCGCTCGACGCGATCGAGGCCGCGCTCCCGGGTCTACGTGCCGGGATCACGGCGGTGAACGGCTCGCTCGTTGCCCGTTTTTTGGGCGACTCGCGGGTGGTGCGGATGGGCGTGGCGCGCTTGATTGCCAAGCTCCGGGCGATCTGTCTTGGATTGCCCGAGCGTCTGCCCCGGGTATGGCACGTTTAGTGCTATCCGGAGGGCGCGTGGACCGCGCGACAACGACGGTCCGGCCGAATGAACGAGGGAGCGGACCGTGAATCTGACGCCGCGGGAAAAGGACAAGCTGCTGATCTCGATGGCGGCGATGGTGGCGCGCCGCCGGCTCGAACGCGGCGTCAAGCTCAACCACCCCGAGGCCATCGCGCTGATCACCGATTTCGTGGTCGAGGGCGCGCGCGACGGCCGCACGGTGGCCGAGCTGATGCGCGACGGCGCCGCGGTGGTCACGCGGGCGCAGGTGATGGACGGCATCGCCGAGATGATCCACGAGATCCAGGTCGAGGCGACCTTCCCCGACGGCACGAAGCTCGTGACCGTCCACCAGCCGATCCGCTGAGGAGCCCGCCATGAAACCCGGCGAGATCATTCCCGCGACCGGCGAGATCGCCCTCAACGAGGGCCGCGAGACGATCACCCTGGAGGTCGCCAACAGCGGCGACCGGCCGATCCAGGTCGGCAGCCACTACCATTTCTTCGAGACCAACGAGGCGCTGAAGTTCGACCGCGCCAAGTCCAAGGGCTTCCGGCTGAACATCGCCGCCGGCACGGCCGTGCGGTTCGAGCCCGGCCAGACGCGCGAGGTCACCTTGGTCGCGATGGCCGGCGCGCGCGTCGTGCACGGCTTCAACGCCAAGGTCTCCGGCAAGCTGCCGCCTGCCAAGCGGGTCACGGCGAGCGGCGGCAACAGCCCGGCGCGCATCTCGCGCTCGGCCTACGCCTCGATGTTCGGCCCGACCGTCGGCGACCGCGTGCGGCTGGCCGACACCGACCTGGTCATCGAGGTCGAGAAGGACCACACGACCTACGGCGAGGAGGTCAAGTTCGGCGGCGGCAAGGTGATCCGCGACGGCATGGGCCAGTCGCAGCGCACCCGCCGCCAGGGCGCCGTCGACACGGTGATCACTAACGCGCTGATCGTCGACCACTGGGGCATCGTGAAGGCCGATGTCGGCATGAAGGACGGCCGCATCGCCGCCATCGGCAAGGCCGGCAACCCCGATATCCAGCCGGGCGTCGACATCGTCATCGGGCCGGGCACGGAGATCATCGCCGGCGAGGGGCGCATCCTCACGGCCGGCGGCATCGACAGCCACATCCACTTCATCGCCCCGCAGCAGATCGAGGAGGCGCTGACCAGCGGCGTCACGACGATGATCGGCGGCGGCACCGGCCCGGCGCACGGCACGCTGGCCACCACCTGCACGCCCGGCCCGTGGCATCTCGGGCGCATGATGCAGGCCGCCGAATCCTTTCCGATGAACCTCGGCTTCCTCGGCAAGGGCAACGCCAGCCGTCCCGCCGCGCTGGTCGAGCAGCTCGTCGGCGGCGCCTGCGGCCTGAAGCTGCACGAGGACTGGGGCACCACGCCGGCGGCGATCGACAACTGCCTGTCGGTGGCCGACGACCACGACGTGCAGGTCGCGATCCACACCGACACGCTCAACGAGTCGGGTTTCGTCGAGGCGTCGATCAAGGCCTTCAAGGGCCGCACGATCCACACCTTCCACACCGAGGGCGCCGGCGGCGGCCACGCGCCGGACATCATCCGCGTCTGCGGTCTGCCCAACGTGCTGCCGTCGTCGACCAACCCGACCATGCCCTACACGGTCAACACCGTGGACGAGCATCTCGACATGCTGATGGTCTGCCACCATCTCGATCCGCGCATCCCCGAGGACGTGGCGTTCGCCGAGAGCCGCATCCGGCGCGAGACCATCGCCGCCGAGGACGTCCTGCACGACATCGGCGCCTTCAGCATGATGTCGTCCGACAGCCAGGCGATGGGCCGGGTCGGCGAGGTGATCGTGCGCACATGGCAGACCGCCGACAAGATGCGCAAGCAGCGCGGCCGGCTGCCGGAGGAGAAGGGCGACAACGACAATTTCCGCGTGAAGCGCTACGTCGCCAAATACACGATCAACGTCGCCATCGCGCAGGGCATCGCGAAGCACGTCGGCTCGGTCGAGGTCGGCAAGCTGGCCGACCTGGTGCTGTGGTCGCCGGCGTTCTTCGGCGTTAAGCCGGATTTCGTGATCAAGGGCGGCTCGATCGCGACGGCGCCGATGGGCGATCCCAACGCCTCGATCCCGACGCCGCAGCCCGTGCACTACCGGCCGATGTTCGGCGCCTACGGCCGCAACCGCGTCCAGAGCTCGGTGATCTTCACGTCGGCCGCCGGGCTGGCGGCGGGCATCGGCCGCAAATGGGGCCTGTCGCGGCCGCTGGTCGCCGTCGGCAACACCCGCGGCGGCATCTCGAAGAAGAAGATGGTGCACAACTCGGCGACACCGAGGATCGAGGTCGATCCGGAGACCTACGAGGTGCGCGCGGACGGCGAGCTGCTGACCTGCGAGCCCGCCACGGTGCTGGCGATGGCGCAGCGCTATTTCCTGTTCTGACGCGATGTCCCTGGCGTGCCCGACAGCGCTCGACGGCCTCCGCGCGGCCGCCGCGCCCGGCCCGTGCCGGGCCGCCGTGACCAACGGACGTCGGCGCGGCGCCGGCGGCCACGCCGGGGCGCTCCACCGCGTGATGTGGGACATGGTCGGCAAGGCGCGGGCATGGCGATGAGGCGCGCCGCCCGGGTCGCGCGCGCCGGCTCGTGGCCGGCGGAGTCGCGCGTCGATTCGATCACCCTGATCTACGACGACCGCTACCGCCGCCGGCTGCGGTTGCTCGGCGACGCCGGCACGGATTTCCTGCTCGACCTGCCCGAGCCGGTGGTGCTGCGCGAGGGCGACGGGCTGGCGCTCGACGATGGAGGCTACGTGATGGTGAAAGCGGCCGACGAGCCCTTGATCGAGATCCGCGCCCGCGACCCGGCGTTGTTCGTCAGGCTGGCCTGGCATCTCGGCAACCGCCATCTGCCGACCCAGATCGAGGCCGACCGCATGCTGATCCGCGACGACCACGTGATCGTCGACATGCTGAAGGGGCTCGGCGCCGAGGTCGCGAAAGTGGCCTGCGCGTTCGATCCCGAAGGCGGCGCCTACGGCCAGCAAAACCATGATTCGCTGCATCCGCACGCCCACGGCGCCGGCGGACGCCACGGACACGACGGCCATGGTCACGGATAGCGGCGCCTCCAGCGCGGCGCTGTACCGGCTGATGGCGTGGCTGTCGCCGGCCTATCCGGTCGGCGCGTTCAGCTACAGCCACGGGCTGGAATACGCGATCGAGGCGGGCTTCGTCGCCGACCGCGCGACGTTGACGGACTGGATCGCGGGCGTGCTGGCGCACGGCACCGGCCGCGTCGACGGCGCGCTGTTCGCGGCGGCGTGGCGCGCGGCGGAGGCCGGCGACGACGCGGCGCTAGACGGCGTCGCGGCGATGGCGGCGGCGTGGCGCAGCACGTCCGAGATGGCGCTGGAGTCGCGGCAACAGGGCGGATCGTTCCTGTCGATCACGCGCGCGGCGTGGCCGGCGCCGGCGCTGGAGCGCTTCGTGGTCCGCCGCGACGGGATCTGCGCGCTGCCGGTCGCCGTGGCGGTCGCCGCCGCCGCGCATGGCGTGCCGCTGGCGGCCGCGCTGACCGCGTACCTGCACGCGTTCGCGGCCAATCTGTGCTCGGCGGCGGTGCGCTCGATCCCTCTGGGCCAGTCCGACGGCCAGCTCGCGCTGGCGGCGCTGGCGCCGGCGGTCGAGTCGGCCGTCGCCGCCGCGCTGGCGGTCGACGACCTCGACGAGGTCGGCGCCGCCGCGCCGTTGCTGGACTGGTGCTCGATGCGGCACGAGACCCAGTACACGCGGTTGTTCCGGTCATGAGCCTGGTGATCGCAGCAGCGATCCTCTGCGTGCTGGGCGCCATCGCGCTGGCGCACGCCTACTGGGCGACGGGCGGCGTCTGGCCGGCCCGCGACGGCGCCAGCCTGGCGCGCGCCGTGATCGGCGACGGCCGCGCGCGCATGCCGCCGCCAGTCGCGTGCCTGCTCGCGGCCGCGGCGGTCGCGGTCGCGGCGGTCTGGCCGATGCTGCTCGTCGCGACAGCCACGACGGCGCCGCCGCGGGCCGTCATCGTCGGCGTCGGCGCCGCCATCGCGGTCGTGTTCCTGCTGCGCGGCGTCGCGGGCTACCTCCCCGCCTGGCGCCGGCGGTTCGCCACCGAGCCGTTCGCGATGCGCGACATCACGCTGTTCTCGCCACTATGCTTCATCATCGCCGCCGGATACGGCGCGCTGCTTCTGCCGGGAGTCGTGAAATGAGCGTGCCGCCAACATCGCACGGGCCGCTGCGCGTCGGCGTCGGCGGGCCGGTCGGCTCCGGCAAGACGGCGCTGGTCGAGCGTCTGTGCAAGCATCTGCGCGATTCCTACGATATCGCCGTCGTCACCAACGACATCTACACCAAGGAGGACGCCGAGTTCCTGACCCGCTCCGGCGCGCTGCCGCCGGACCGCATCATCGGCGTCGAGACCGGCGGCTGCCCGCACACCGCGATCCGCGAGGACGCCTCGATCAACCTCGCCGCCGTGGCCGACCTGTGCCGCGGCTTCCCCGGCCTCGAGCTGCTGTTCGTCGAATCCGGCGGCGACAATCTCGCGGCCACGTTCTCGCCCGAGCTGGCCGACCTGACGATCTACGTCATCGACGTCTCGGCCGGCGACAAGATCCCGCGCAAGGGAGGACCGGGCATCACCCGGTCCGACCTTCTGGTCATCAACAAGATCGACCTCGCGCCGCTGGTCGGCGCCGATCTCGGCGTGATGGACCGCGACGCCCGCAAGATGCGCGGCGCAAGGCCCTTCGTGTTCGCCAATCTGAAGGAGCAGCGCGGCGTCGCCGAGATCGCCGAGTTCATCGTCCGCAAAGGCGGGCTGCCGGACCGTCCCGCGCGCCCCGACTAGAAGGCTGCGTGACGCCGCGCCGCCATGCTAGAGCTTGCCCACAAATCCACGGAGGTTCCGACATGATCCGCATCGCCCCGCTCGCCGCGCTCCTGCTCGCCGCCTCCGCCGGCGCCGCCCACGCCCATGTCGGCGACCACGGCTTGGGTCTCGCGGCCGGCTTCGCGCATCCCATGACCGGTCTCGACCACGTGCTGGCCATGGTCGGCATCGGCGTCTGGGCGGCGCAGCGCGGCGTCGCCGACCGGCGGGCGGTGTGGACGATCCCGGCGGCGTTCGTCGCCATGATGCTGGCCGGAGCGGTCGCCGGCTGGACCGGCCTGCGCCTGCCGATGATCGAGGCCGGCATCGTCGGTTCGGTCGTCCTGCTGGGTCTGCTGCTGTTGGGCGCCCCGCGCCTGCCGTCATGGGCGCCGGTCGCCACGGCGGCGGTGTTCGCGGTGTTCCACGGCTACGCGCACGGCGCGGAGATCCCCGTCGGCGGCGCGCTGGCGGGCTACGCGGCCGGCTTCGTCGCGGCGACGATCGTTCTCCATGCGGCCGGAATTGGCATCGGTTCTGCGCTGATCCGTGCCGCCGGCGCCTTGGGTCCGCGCGGCTTTGGTGGCGCGCTCGTTCTCGGCGGCGCCGCGATCGCTGTTGGAATCGCCTAAATCGAAGTCAGACGAATTTCGGGCTGTATTTCCACTGCTCAATTACTAGTCAATCTGGCGATTCAGCCTCGCCGGCCGCCTCAGTCCGTGCGGATTTTGGCCGTCGCGACGGCTTGACGACCAGCATTGCAGGAGAATGCACAATTAATAGCCGTTTAATGACTAGTCTTTCGACTATCAGGGCATATTCTAGGCGATTGCCTCTTTGAGGCACCAATCCCCGCTAGTGGCCCGAGTCTTGCTCATCTCCGCGCAGGCGCCCGGTCCATGGCGGTCCGGTGTCCAGCGAAGGGGAAGAAGAATGACGATGCTGAGGAAAGTCGCGAGCGCCGCCGTCGGTGCCGCAGTGGGCGTATGGTCGATCGGCGCGATGGCGCAAGGCGCGCCGCCGATCAAGGTCGGCGTACTGCACTCGCTGTCGGGCACGATGGCGATCTCGGAGACCACCCTCAAGGACACCGTCCTGATGATGGTCGACGACCTCAACAAGCGCGGCGGCCTGCTCGGCCGCAAGGTCGAGGCGGTCGTGGTCGACCCGGCCTCGAACTGGCCGCTGTTCGCCGAGAAGGCGCGCGAGCTGATCCAGAAGGAGAAGGTCGACGTCGTGTTCGGCTGCTGGACGTCGGTCAGCCGCAAGTCGGTGCTGCCGGTGTTCGAGGAGCTCAACGGCCTGCTGTTCTACCCCGTGCAGTACGAGGGCGAGGAGAGCTCGCGCAACATCTTCTACACCGGCGCCGCGCCGAACCAGCAGGCGATCCCGGCGGTCGACTACCTGATGTCCAAGGACGGCGGCGAGGCCAAGCGCTGGGTGCTGGCCGGCACCGACTACGTCTATCCGCGCACGACCAACAAGATCCTCGAGGCGTACCTCATTTCGAAGGGCGTCAAGAAAGAGGACATCATGATCAACTACACGCCGTTCGGGCACTCCGACTGGCAGACGATCGTGGCGGACATCAAGAAGTTCGCGTCGGCCGGCAAGAAGACCGCCGTCGTGTCGACCATCAACGGCGACGCCAACGTGCCGTTCTACAAGGAACTGGCCAACGCCGGCATCAAGGCCAAGGACGTCCCCGTCGTCGCCTTCTCGGTCGGCGAGGAGGAGCTCGCGGGCATCGACACCCGCAACCTGGTCGGCCATCTCGCGGCGTGGAACTACTTCCAGTCGGTGAAGAGCCCGGTCAATGACGCCTTCATCAAGCAGTGGAAGACGTTCATCAAGAACGACAAGCGCGTCACCAACGATCCGATGGAGGCGACGTACATCGGCTTCAAGATGTGGGAGCAGGCCGTCCAGCAGGCCGGCACGACCAACGTCGACGCCGTGCGCCAGGCCCTGTACGGCCAGAAGGTGATGGCGCCGGGCGGCTTCGAGTCGGTGATGAACACCAACCACCACCTCAGCAAGCCGGTCCTGATCGGCGAGATCCAGGCCAACGGCCAGTTCGAGATCGTGTGGCAGACCAAGGGTCCGGTGAAGGCCGACGCCTGGTCGAAGTACATCCCGGAGAGCGCCAAGCTGACCGCCGACTGGACCTATCCCTGGGTCTGCGGCAACTGCGAGAAGCCGAAGTTCTAGCCGTCGCGCCGCACGCGGCAACCGACCAACAGACCGCGCCGGACCCCGTCCGGCGCGGTTTTTCGTTGTGCGCGCCGCGCTTGGCCCCGCCACCCCCGCGGCATGCGGATTGCAGCGCTCCCTTATCGAAACGGCGGACGCCGGCCGGGGCTCGCGCCCGGCGCGCCGGACAGCGGGGATTGACACGGTGGGCTCATCGATGACGGCGGGCGGGCGGCGCGGCCAGCGGACGGTGATCGGGGCGGGCCTCGCGGCGCTGGGACGCGCGCTGGTCGCCCTGGCACTGGCCTGCGCGACGGCCCTGACGGCGCTTCCGGCGCGCGCGCAGACCTTCGAGGAGCTGGTCACCGCGCTGGCCGCCGGCGATTTCAGCGCCAAGCTGGAGGCCGCCGAGAAGCTCGGCGCGCTGGGCGACGCCCGCGCGGTGCCGGCGTTGAAGGCGCTGACCGAGGGTATGCTCTTCACGCGCAAGAGCGACAACGCGGCGCTGATCTCCGACGGCACCCGGTATTTCGAGGCCGCCACGGGCAAGGCGCTGGGCGAGCTGCCGGCCGATTCCGTCGACAAGGCCCGCGTCAACAACCGCGTGCGCGGCGTGGTGTCGGAGTCCCTGGCCAAGCTGTCGCTGTTCAGCGACGACCGCGCCACGCGCCTGGCCGCCGCCCGCGACGCCTTCAACAGCCCGACGCCGGAGACCGCGCTGGCGCTGGAGCGGGCGCTGAAGACCGAGAAGGATTCCGACGTCCTCGCCGCGATCCGCTTCAGCCTGGTGGCGACGAAGGTGCGCACCGGCGCCACCGAGGAGCGCGTTCGCGCCGTCGAGGCGCTGGCGACCACCGCCAACCCGCAGGTCCGCAGCCTGCTCGCCAACCTGCGCAACGACAAGGAGACCCCGCCGGAGGTCGCCGCGGCGGTCGCGACGGCGCTGGTGGCCATCGAACGCCGCCTCGCCTTCGTCGGCGTGGTCGAGAACATCTTCCAGGGGATCAGCCTGGGATCGGTGCTGCTGCTGGCCGCTGTCGGCCTCGCCATCACCTTCGGCGTGATGGGCGTCATCAACATGGCGCACGGCGAGATGATCATGCTCGGCGCCTACACCGCCTACACGGTCCAGCTGGTGTGCCGGGCGCTGCTGCCGAAGGAGTACGTCGGCTTCTACCTCGTGATGTCGGTGCCGATCGCCTTCCTGGTCGCCGGCGCGGTCGGCGTGCTGCTGGAGCGCACGGTGATCCGCTTCCTCTACGGCCGGCCGCTCGAGACCATGCTGGCGACCTGGGGCATCAGCCTGATGCTGCAGCAGGCCGTGCGCTCGATCTTCGACGCCCAGAACAAGGAGGTCGCCAACCCGCAGTTCATGACCGGCGGCTTCGAGCTGATGGCCGGATTCTTCGTTACGTGGAACCGGCTCTACATCATCGTGTTCTGCCTGATGGTGCTGGCGGCCATCGCGCTGCTGCTTCGGCGCACCGCTTTCGGCCTGCACATGCGCGCGGTCACGCAAAACCGCGAGATGGCCTCGGCCATGGGGATCCCCACGGCGCGGGTCGACGCGATGACCTTCGGGCTCGGGTCCGGCGTCGCCGGCATGGCGGGCGTCGCGCTGTCGCAGATCGGCAACGTCAGCCCCAATCTCGGCCAGATCTACATCGTCGACAGCTTCATGGTCGTGGTGTTCGGCGGCGTCGGCAACCTGCTGGGCACGCTGGTGGCCTCGCTGTCGCTGGGCGTCGTCAACAAGCTGCTGGAGCCGGTGGCCGGCGCCGTGCTCGGCAAGGTCGCGGTGCTGGTGTTCATCATCCTCTTCATCCAGTGGCGGCCGCGCGGGCTCTTCGCGCTCAAGGGCCGCTTCGTGGAGTCCTGATCCATGTCCAGCGCATCCTCCGGCGGCGCGCCCGCGCGCGCCAGCCTGCTGACGCCGCGCGGATGGGCGGTGTTCCTCGCCGTCGGCTTCGTGCTGGTCGTGCTGCTGCCGGCGGCCAACCGGTTCGCGGCGACCGGCTCGCTGCTGCACCTGCCCGACTACCTCGTGCCGCTGATCGGCAAGTACTGCTGCTACGCCATGCTGGCGGTGGCGATGGACCTGATCTGGGGCTACGCCGGCATCCTCAGCCTCGGCCAGGGCGCGTTCTTCGCGCTGGGCGGCTACTGCATGGGCATGCACCTGATGCGCCAGATCGGCGACCGCGGCGTGTACAAGAACGCCGACCTGCCGGACTTCATGGTGTTCCTGAACTGGAAGTCGCTGCCATGGTACTGGCAGGGCTTCGACATGGCGTGGTTCGCGGCGCTGATGATCGTGCTGGTGCCGGCGGCGCTGGCCTTCGTGGTCGGCTGGCTGGCGTTCCGGTCGCGCGTCACCGGCGTCTATCTCTCAATCCTCACGCAGGCCTTGACCTATGCCATGCTGCTGGCGTTCTTCCGCAACGACATGGGTTTCGGCGGCAACAACGGCCTGACCGATTTCAAGGACATCCTCGGCTTCCCGATCCAGACGCCGGGCACGCGCGTCGGCCTGATGATCGCCTCGGCCGCCGGGCTGGGCGCCGCCTTCCTGCTGTGCCAGTGGATCGTCGGCTCGAAGCTGGGCCGCGTCTGCCTCGCGCTGCGCGATGCCGAGAGCCGCGTGCGCTTCCTCGGCTACTCGACGACCAACGCCAAGCTGTTCGTGTTCGTGGTCGCCGCGATCATCTCCGGCGTCGCCGGCGCGCTCTACGTGCCGCAGGTCGGCATCATCAACCCCGGCGAGTTCTCGCCCGCCAACTCGATCGAGATCGCGATCTGGGTCGCGGTCGGCGGCCGCGGCACGCTGGTCGGCGCGGTGCTCGGGGCGTTCATCGTCAACATCGCCAAGACCTGGCTGACCGGCGCGCTGCCGGAGGTCTGGCTGTTCTTCCTCGGCGCGCTGTTCATCGTCGTGACCCTGTTCCTGCCGCACGGCGTGGTCGGGCTGGCGCGCCAGATGCGGGAGCGCTGGGCGCAACGTTCGGCCGCGGCGCCGCGCCGCCGCCGCGGCGGAGGCGACGTGATGCCCGCGACCGCCGCCGCGCCGAGGCGCGCCGAGACGCTGCTCTACCTCGAGGACGTCACCGTCAGCTTCGACGGTTTCAAGGCGCTGAACTCGCTGTCGCTGGCGATCGGCGAGGGCGAGCTGCGCACGATCATCGGCCCCAACGGCGCCGGCAAGACGACCATGATGGACGTCATCACCGGCAAGACGCGGCCCGACACCGGCCGCGTCGCGTTCGGCGACGGCATCGACCTGACCCGGCTGGACGAGGCCGCCGTCGCCAATCTCGGCATCGGCCGGAAGTTCCAGAAGCCGACGGTGTTCGAGAATCTGACCGTGTTCGAGAACCTCGAGCTGTCGCTGCGCGCCAACCGCGGCGTCTTCGCGACGCTGCGCGCCGCGCTGGACGGTTCCGCCCGCAAGCGCATCGACGACATGCTGGACCTGGTCGGCCTGGCCGACCGCCGCGGCCGGCCCGCCGGCGCGCTCAGCCACGGCCAGAAGCAGTGGCTGGAGATCGGCATGCTGCTGCTGACCGAGCCGCGGCTGATCCTGCTCGACGAGCCGGTCGCCGGCATGACCGACGTCGAGACCGAGCAGACCGCGAAGCTCATCAAGGAGCTGGCCGGCGAGCGCACGCTGGTGGTGGTCGAGCACGACATGCAGTTCGTGCGCGAACTCGGCGCCCGCGTCACCGTGCTGCACGAGGGCTCGGTGCTGGCCGAAGGCTCGCTCGACCACGTGCAGGCCGACCAGCGCGTCATCGACGTCTATCTCGGGCGCTAGCGCAGATGCTCAAAGTCGACAATATCGATCTGTTCTACGGCGCCTCGCAGGCGCTGCGCGGCGTCAGCGTCGTGGCCGAGGTCGGCAAGGTGACGTGCGTGCTGGGCCGCAACGGCGTCGGCAAGTCGTCGCTGCTGCGCGCCATCTTCGGCCTGCAGTCGGTGCGCGCCGGACGCGTCACCTGGAACGACGAGGACATCACGTCGCTCAAACCGCACGAGCGCGCCCGCCGCGGGCTCGCCCTGGTGCCGCAGGGCCGCGAGATCTTCCCGCGCCTGACCGTGCTGGAGAACCTCGAGACCGGCTTCGCGCCGGTCGCCAAGGCGCTGCGCCATGTGCCCGACGAGATCTACACGCTGTTCCCCGTCCTCAAGGAGATGCTGGGCCGGCGCGGCGGCGATCTGTCGGGCGGCCAGCAGCAGCAGCTCGCCATCGCCCGCGCGCTGGTGACGCGGCCCGGCCTGCTGATCCTCGACGAGCCGACCGAGGGCATCCAGCCGTCGATCATCAAGGACATCGAGCGGGTCATCCGCATGCTCGCCGACCGCGGCGACATGGCGATCCTGCTGGTCGAGCAGTATCTCGATTTCGCCCAGCGCCTCGCCGATAGGATCGCCGTCATGGACCGCGGCGAGGTCGTGCTGTCCGGCCTCGCCAAGGACATCCCCGCCGACGAGATCAGACGGCACATGGTGGTGTGACGGTTCTAACGACCGCATCATTGCACAAAAGGCCATGGCATTGACCGACCAACCGGTCGGTTTGTATATTTCCCCTATGAACGCCCGTCCAACCACCGTCCCGCGTTCGCGCGGCGAGGCCACGCGGCAGCGGTTGATCGACGAGGCGGAGCGGCAATTCTCGGAGTCCGGCTTCAGCGGCGCGACCTTGAGCGGCATCGCCGGGGCCTGCGGGCTGGGCAACGCCGGCGCGCTGCACCACTTCGCCAGCAAGGAGAAGCTCTACGAGGCGGTGCTCGACCGCTTCGCCGACAGCTTCGAATCCGAGCTCCAGGCGATCGTCGACCGGCACGACACGCCCGGCGCGCGGCTGCGGGCGGCGCTGCGCCACGAGGCGGCGCGGATGGCGGCGCATCCCCGCCGCTACCGGCTGCTGCTGCGCGAGATGCTCGACAACCCCGACCGGGTCGAGCGCGCCCGCGCCCTGCCGTTCACGCGCTACGCCACCGGCTTCTGCGCGCTGATCGCCGAGGCGCAGGCCGCCGGCGCCGCCGTGACCGGCCCGCCGGCGCTGCTGCTGGCCCAATTCCTCGGCACGCTGTCCTACGCGCTGGTGGCGCGGCCGACCTTCATCCGCATGGACCTCGCCCGCGAGGTGCCGCGCGAGGAACGCGGCTGGATCGAGGCGGTGGCGCGCGCGGCCGAGCGCGCGCTGCTGGTCGACGGCGCGGCCGGGATCGTGGCGATGCCGGCGCGCAGCGCCAACGAGGCTTGAACGAACCGGACGGACGGCAGGGAGGACGCGGCATGGACGCCCAGAGGCAACAGGCGGTCGGCGACCGGATCTCGGCGCTGCTGGACCGCGACACCACGCAGCTCGCCGACAGCGAGTACCGCCAGCCGGTGGCCGACTACATCGACCGCGCCCATCTGGCGCGCGAACGCGACGCGCTGTTCCGCCGCCAGCCGCTGCTGGTGGCGGCGTCGGCCGAGCTGGAGAAGGCCGGCGATTTCCGCACCATGGACATCGACGGAATCTCGGCGCTGGTCGTGCGCCAGGCCGATGGGTCGCTGCGCGCGTTCCACAACGTCTGCCGCCACCGCGGCACCCGCGTGGTCGACGACGCCGCGGGATGCCGGCCGACCTTCACCTGCAAATTCCATTCGTGGGTCTACGGCGCCGACGGCAGGCTGCGGCACGTACCCGGGGCCGAGGGCTTCACCGGCATCGACCGCGCCGACCACGCGCTGACGCCGCTGCCGGTGGCCGAGCGCCACGGGCTGGTGTGGCTGGGACCGATCACGGGCGATCCGGTCGACATCGACGCCTTCCTCGGGCCGGCGGCCGAGGCGCTCGCCGACCTCGAGATCGCGAAGGGCGGCGTCTACAAATTCGAGCGCTTCGCGCAGCCGCTGAACTGGAAGCTGGTGGTCGACACCTTCCTCGAACTCTACCACCTCAAGCACCTGCACGCGAAGACGGTCGGCCGCTACGTCGACGGCCGCGGCTGCCTGGTCGAGTCGCTGGCGCCGCACGGACAGCTGCTGCTGCCGCGCGACACGTGGCAGCAGGCGCGACACCTGCCGACGGAGCAGCGCGACCTCGACGCGCACCTGATCCGCGTCATCCGGCTGTTCCCCAACGCCATCGTCATCTGGAACCGCGACCACGTCGAGTTCTGGACGGCGCTGCCCGACGGCGACGATCCCGACCGCTGCGTCGTGCGGCTGTGGCTGATCAGCCCGGAACGCACCGTGTCGGAGGCGGACCGCGCGCGCTGGGACAAGAACTGGGAGCTGACCTACGGCACCGTCCGCGCCGAGGATTTTCCGATGGCGGCGACCATCCAGGCCGGCTTCCACAGCGGCGCGCAGGACCATGTCGTGTTCGGCCGCAACGAGCCCGGCCTGCACGACTTCCACGAATCGCTGCGCCTCGCGCTGGCCCGCTGACGTCGGGCGCGGCCGGCGGCGAGACCGATTGCCTTCCCTTCTCCCCCGTCTTCGGGGGAGAAGGTGGCGCGAAGCGCCGAATGAGGGGCGCGGTGGCGTGGCTGTGCGCGGTCGACGTCACGGCGCACACACGCTCCGGCGTGTCGCGAATGAAAGACCCCTCATCCGCCCTTCGGGCACCTTCTCCCCCGGAGACGGGAGAGAAGCGAACGAGCGGCGCACGGACTCAAATCGCCCCGCCAAGATCAGGCAGCGTCCGTTGACCCTCCGGCGCGCGGCTCCGATAGTGCGGGCCGGGCGAGCGGGGAACCATGATGGCCCTCTACATGAAGCGCGCGGTGCGCCGGAACAGCGACCTGCCGATCGGGCCGGCCGAGAGGGAGGCGCGAGTCCAGCTCGCGGCTGCCTACCGTGTCTTCGCCGAGCTGGGCTGGACCGAGGCGGTGTTCAACCACATCACGCTGCGCGTGCCCGGCGAGGAGCGGATCTTCCTGATCAATCCGTTCGGGCTGCTCTACCATGAGGTGACGGCGTCGAACCTCGTCGCCATCGACATCGACGGCGATCCGGTGCGCGAGACGCCCTATCCCGTGAACCGCGCCGGCTTCGTGCCGCACAGCGCCATCCACGGCGCGATCGACGAAGCCCACTGCGTGATGCACACCCACACGACGTCCGGCGTCGCGGTGGCGTCGCTCGAGGACGGCCTGTCGGTCGACAATTTCTACGGCGCGCAGCTGCGCGGCCGGGTCGCCTACCACGAGTTCGAGGGCGTCACGGTCGAACCGGGCGAGAAGGACCGGCTGATCGCCAGCATCGACGGCCGCAACGCCGTCATCCTGCGCAACCACGGCCTGCTGACCTGGGCGCCGACCGTGCCCGAGGCGTTCATGTGGATGTGGATCCTGCAACGCGCCTGCGACGTGCAGATCGCGATGGCGGCGGCCGGCGCGCCACGGCGCATCCGGCCGGAGGCGCTGGAGCGTTCCGGCGCGTCGGCGGCGTTCGACGAGAAGGCGCTGTGCGAGCTGAACTTCGCCGCGATGGTGCGGCGGATCGAGGCCAGGGACCCAGGGTACAAGACATGACGCTGATCCACCGCGCGCACGCCATCGGAGCGATGCGATGACCGGCGCGCGGGTGTGCGTCGTTGGCGCCGGCGCGGTCGGCGGCCTGATGGCGGTGAAGCTCGCGCAGGCCGGCGCCGATGTCTCGGTGCTGGCGCGCGGCGCGCATCTCCACACGATCCGACGCGACGGGCTGACGTTGATCGATGGCGGCGCGCGCGAGACCGTCCGCGTGGACGCCACCGACGACGCGGGCGCGCTGGGTCCGCAATCGGTCGTGATCGTGGCCTTGAAGGCCCAGGCGCTGGTCGCGGCGGCGGCGTCGCTGGCGCCGCTGGTCGGGCCGTCCACGGTCGTCATGCCGGCGATGAACGGCGTGCCGTGGTGGTTCCTGCACGAGTTCGGCGGCCGGCTGGCCGGTGGCACCGTCGAGGCGGCCGATCCCGGCGGCGCCATCGCCCGCGCCATTCCGTCGGATCGCGTCGTGGGCGCGGTCGTCCATCTGTCCTCGTCCGTCGCCGGCCCCGGCGTGATCCGGCGCGGCCGCGGCGGGTTGCTGCTGCTGGGCGAGCCGTCGCGGCGCGCCTCGGCCCGTCTCGACGCGCTCGTCGCGCTGTTGTCCGGCGCCGGCTTCGACGCGCGCCCGACCGGCGACATCCAGCGCGAGGTGTGGCTGAAGCTGTGGGGCAACATGAACATGAACCCGATCAGCGCGCTGACGGGCTCGACCGCCGACGCCATGCTCGACGATCCCCTGGTGGTCGAGCTGGTGCGACGTATGATGGACGAGGCCACCGCCGCCGGCCGCGCGCTGGGCATCGACATGGACATGGACGCCGACGGCCGCATCGCCGTGACGCGCGAGCTGGGCGCGTTCAAGACCTCGATGCTGCAGGATCTCGAGGCCGGGAAGGCGCTGGAGCTCGACGCCATCCTCGCCGCGCCGTGCGAGATCGGCGAACGCCTCGGCGTGCCGATGCCGTATTCGCGGGCGGTGCTGGGACTGGCGCGGCAGCGCGCCGCGAACGCCGGCCTCTACGCCTACGAGGCCGGTGGACGCCGCTTCGGCGCGCCCGCGTAGTATGGGGGCGGCCGCCTTGGACATCGAGTGGACGTCGTATTTCAAGCCTCCGCGGTATCCCGCGCGGCTGCCGGCGTTGGTCGACGGCCGCGACCCCGCGCGCCACCGCGTCGCCATCGTCGGCGCCGGCGCCGTGGGGATGATCCTCGCGCTCGGGCTGGCGCGCCGCGGCGTGGCGTCGGTGATCCTCGACGCCGAGGACTCCGTCTGCGAAGGCAGCCGCGCGCTGTGCGTGTCGCGCCGCAGCCTCGAGATCCTCGACGGCGTGGACGCGGCGGCGCCGATGCTGCGCGACGGGCTGGCGTGGACCGGCGGCCGTTCCTACTGGCGCGACAAGGAGGTGTTCCAGTTCGAGATGCCGCACGATTCCGGCCAGCGCTTCCCGCCGATGATCAACCTGCAGCAATGCTTCATCGAGCAGCATCTCGTCGATCTCTGCGCCCGGCGCGCCGATCTGATCGACCTGCGGTGGCGGTCGCGCGTCGCGTCGATTGATTCCCGCGCCGACGGCGTGATGGTCGGTGTCGAGACGCCGTCGGGCGCCTACAGCCTCGACTGCGGCTGGCTGGCCGCCTGCGACGGCGCGCGCAGCTTCGTGCGGCAGGCGCTGGGGCTACGGCTGGAGGGCACGCAATACGAGGGACGCTACGTCATCGTCGACATCGCGCTCGACAGCGCCTACCCGACCGAGCGCCGCGCCTGGTTCGACCCGCCGTCCAATCCAGGCTCGACCCTGCTGATGCACAAGCAGCCGCGCGGCATCTGGCGCCTCGACTACCAGCTCGCCGACGGCGAGGACGCCGACGAGGCGGTGAAACCCGAGAACATCGTGCCGCGCGTGCGCAGCCATCTCCGCATGATCGGCGAGCGCGACGACTGGAAGATGGTGTGGGCCGGCATGTACAAGGCCAACGCGCTGACCCTGGCGTCGTACCGCCACGGCCGCGTGCTGTTCGCCGGCGACGCCGGCCATCTCGTGCCGATCTTCGGCGTGCGCGGCCTGAACTCCGGCATCGAGGACGCGCACAATCTGGCGTGGAAGCTGGCCGCCGTGACGTCGGAGGCCGCCACCCCGGCGCTGCTCGACACCTACTCGGCCGAACGCGTCCACGCCACGCGCGAGAACCTGCGCTACGCCACCAAGAGCACGGAGTTCATGGCGCCGCCGTCGCCAGCGTTCTCGCTGATGCGCGAGGCGGTTCTGTCGCTGGCACCGGATCACCACTGGATCCGGCCGTTGATCAATCCCCGCCAGACCGCCGCCGTTCCCCTTCCGCGCTCGCCGCTCAACGCGCCGGACGATCCGGCGTTCACCGCCGGTCCGGCGCCAGGCGACGTGCTGGTGGAGTGCTCCGTGACGATCATCGACGGCGCCAAGCGGCGCGACGGCTACGTCACCGAGCTGTGCGGACCCGGCTTCACGGCGCTGTGTTTCGTCGATCCCGACGGGCCGGCGGCCGATCTGCGCGACGCGCTGACAGCGCTCGATGGCGGCGCCTTGCCTGTGCGCGCGCGGCTGATCGCGCCCGCCGCAGGGGTCGCGACGGTCGACGCCATCGATCCGGACGGCCGCGTCCAGGCCGCGTACGGCGCCACGGCGGGGACCATCTATCTGCTACGGCCCGACGGCCACGTGCTCGGCCGCTGGCGCCGGCCGGACGCCGCGGCGCTCGCGGCGGCGATGGCGCGGATCGGCGACGGCGGGGAGACACGGCGATGACCGACGAGCAGCTCGACGAGGTCTACACCGAGACCTGCCGCGCCATGACGGCGGCCGGCGAGACGCGGTCCAACCTGTTCCTCGCCCGGTTGGCCTTGCTGCTGATGCGCGAGGTCGACGATCCCCCGCGCATCCGCGCCGCCATCGCCGACGCCGCGCGCGGCCTGCCGGACTGACCGCCACCGGCCCTTGCGCGCCGCCGGAGGCGGGTGCCACAGTCGCCGGCGACGCATGCCAGCGAGGGACGGATCGCCGCCATGATGACCCGCGAACGCAACGAGATGGTGACGCGCGTCGGCCCCGGCACGCCGTGCGGCGGACTCATGCGCCAGTACTGGCAGCCGGTCGCGCTGGTCGACGAGCTTGAGGGCCCCCGGCCTCTGAAGGCGGTGCGGCTGCTGGGCGAGGATCTCGTGCTGTTCCGCGACGAGCGCGGCGCCCTGGCGCTGGTCGAGCGCGGCTGTCCACACCGCGGCGCCGATCTCTCGTTCGGCAGGCTGGAGCATGGCGGGTTGCGCTGCCCGTTCCACGGCTGGCTGTTCGACGCCTCGGGCAGATGCCTCGAGACGCCGGCCGAGCCGGATGGCAGCACGCTATGCGACCGCGTACGGCTGAAATCGTATCCCGCCGTCGAGCGCGCCGGCATCGTCTGGGGCTTCCTCGGCGCCGGCGCGCCGCCGGCCTTTCCCGATCTGGACTGCTTCATCGCGCCCGCCACCCACAGCTTCGCCTTCAAGGGCTTCATGGACTGCAACTGGATGCAGGCGCTGGAGGTCGGCATCGATCCGGCGCACGCCTCCTTCCTGCACCGGTATTTCGAGGACGAGGATCCGTCGGCCGGCTACGGCCGGCAGTTCCGCGCCGCCTCGATCGACTCCAATATCCCGATGACGACGCTGATGCGCGACTATCCGCGGCCGGTGATCGAGGTCGAGCAGGTCGAGCACGGGCTGCGCCTGTTCGCGCGGCGGCGCATCGACGAGAGGCGCACGCATCTGCGCGTGACGAACCTGGTGTTCCCGCACGCCTTCGTGATTCCGATGAGCGCCGAGATGACGATCACGCAATGGCATGTGCCGGTCGACGACGGCCGCAACTACTGGTTCGCGATCTTCACCAGCTTCGGCGCGCCGGTCGACAAGGCGGAGATGCGGCGCCAGCGGCTCGAACTCTACAGCCTGCCCGACTACAAGCCGCGGCTGAACCGCGACAACGACTGGGGCTACGATCCGGCCGAGCAGCGGAGCAAGACCTACACGGGCATGGGCATGGACATCAACGTCCACGACCAGTGGGCCTGCGAGTCGCTGGGCGCCATCGCCGACCGCACCAAGGAGCACCTCGGCACTACCGACCGCGCCATCGCCGCCTACCGGCTGATGCTGGTGCGCGCGATCGAGCAGGTGCGCGCCGGCGAACGGCCGATCATGGCGCTCGACGCGGCCGCCGCGAAGCGCATCACCGGTCCGGCGACGATGGACGCGATCGGCCCGACCGAGGGCTGGGAGGCGTACTGGCGGGAGACCGACCGGCGGCGGCGCGGCGGCGCGAGCTGGCTGGTGAGCGCGGCGTGAGCCTCGTCGACCGCCACGGGCTATGGACGGCGGAGCAGACGCAAGCCGCGGTCGAGGTCGAGCGGCGCGCGCACGCCGACGGGCTGGAGGTGGTCCGCCTGTCCTTCGCCGACCAGCACGGCGTGCTGCGCGGCAAGTCGGTGGTGGCCGGCGACATCGGCGGCGCGATGCGCTCCGGGGTCGGAGTCACGACCACGCTGCTGGCGAAGGACACGGCGCACCGCACGGTGTTCCCCGTCTTCACCGCCGGCGGCGGCTTCGGCATGCCGGAGATGCAGGGCGCCGCCGACGCGCTGATGATCGCCGACCCGACGACGTTCCGCGTGCTGCCGTGGGCGCCGAACACTGGCTGGATGCTGTGCGATCTGTATTTCGCCGACGGCCGGCCGGTGCCGTTCTCGACCCGCGACGTCTGCCGCCGCGCGCTCGGCAGGCTGGCGGACGCAGGCTACGACTTCGTCTCCGGCCTCGAGGTCGAGTTCCACGTCTTCAAGCTCAAGGACGCGAAGCTCGGAGCGTCCGATTCCGGCCAGCCCGGCACGCCGCCGGAGGTCGAGCTGCTGACGCAGGGCTACCAGTACCTGACCGAGACGAGCTACGACCAGTTCGACGCGGTGTTCGAGATCCTGCGGCGCGACGTGGTCAAGCTCGGCCTGCCGCTGCGCACCATCGAGGTCGAGTACGGCCCGAGCCAGTGCGAGTTCACGTTCCACCCCGGCGCCGGGCTGGAGACGGCCGATTCGATGACGCTGTTCCGCAGCGCCGTGAAGCAGCTCGCGCGCCGACACGGCTACCATGCCAGCTTCATGTGCCGGCCGAAGCTGCCCAACGTGATGTCGAGCGGCTGGCATCTGCATCAGTCCCTGCGCGACCGCGCGACCGGCGCGAACGCCTTCGTGCCGGCCGCGGGCGAGGGCGACCTGCCGCCGCTGGCGCGCCGCTGGCTGGCCGGCCTTCTGGCGCACGCCCGCGGCGCGGCGGCGTTCACGACGCCGACGCTCAACGGCTACAAGCGCTTCCGCCCCTACTCGTTGGCGCCCGACCGCGCCATCTGGGGCCGCGACAACCGCGGCGTGATGATCCGTACCTTGGGCGGCCAAGGCGACCCGGCGACGCGGCTTGAAAACCGCGTCGGCGAACCGGCCGCCAACCCCTATCTCTATCTCGCCGCGCAGGTCATCTCCGGCCTCGATGGCGTCGCGCTGACGTTGGAGCCGCCGGAATCGGCCGACGCGCCCTACGAGACCCAGGCGGCGCCGCTGCCGCGCAGCCTGGCCGAGGCGCTGGCGGCGCTGCGCGCCGACGCCGTCCTGCGCGAGGGGTTCGGCGGCGCCTTCGTCGACTATTTCCTGCGCATCAAGGACGCCGAGATCGCCCGCTTCGAGTCCGAGGTGACCGACTGGGAACAACGCGAGTATTTCGAGCTGTTCTGACCGGCCGCGCCACGTACGCAGCGCGGAACGCCGGCCGGCGGCCGGCTCGCGATCCTGCGGATTCCCCGCTACGCTCCACCCAAAGCGAACGAAACGGAGGACGCCATGGCCAAGCGCACGCGAATCATCAGTCCGCACGTCACCGAGCCGCCGCCGGGCCGCTGGTCGACCTGCCTCAAGATCGGCGACACGGTGTACGTGTCCGGTCTCACGGCGCGCGGACCGGCGGGCGTCGACGGCGCCGACATGTACGCCCAGTCCAAGGCGATCTTCGCCAAGATGAAACACCTCGTGGAGGCGGCCGGCGGCGTGATGAACGATGTGGTGAAGCTGACGATCTTCGTCACCGACATCGCCAGGAACACCGAGGTCTGGAAGGCGCGGCAGGAGTTCTTCACCGGCGACTTCCCGACCAGCACGCTGGTGGAGATCTCGGCCCTGGCGGCGCCCGAGCTTCTCGTCGAGATCGAGGCCGTCGCCATCGTCGGGTCGAGTGTCTGAACATGGCCGATATCCCCCGCTACGACCGCATGGACGGAAAAGTCGCCGTCGTCACGGGCGCCGGCTCGCGCGCCGACGGCATCGGCAACGGCCGCGCCGCGTCGATCCTGCTGGCGCGCGCCGGCGCCAAGGTGCTGCTGATCGACAGCATGCCGGACTGGGCCGAGGCGACGGCGAATATGATCCGCGACGAGGGCGGCACCTGCCTGGTCGCGAAGGCCGACATCACCGACGCGGCGCATTGCAAGGCCGCCATCGACGCCGCCACCGGCGCGTGGGGCCGGGTCGACGCGCTGGTGAACAACGTCGGCGTCGGCGGCCCGGTCGGCAACGCCGTCGACGTCGACATCGCCGCCTTCGACCACGCGATGCGGATCAACGTCACGTCGATGGTGCTGATGGCGAAATACGCGATCCCGGAGATGCGCAAGCTCGGCGCCGGCTCGATCGTCAACATCGCCTCGGTGGCCGGCCTGCGCGGCGGGCATCCCAGCCTGCTCTACCCGACCTCGAAGGGCGCCGTGGTGCAGCTCACCCGGGCGATGGCGTCGCACCACGGCCGCGAGGGCATCCGCGTCAACTGCGTCGCGCCGGGCATGGTCTACACGCCGATGGTCTATTCCCGCGGCATGACGCCCGCGCAGCGCGAGGCGCGCCGCAAGCGTTCGCTGCTGGAGGTCGAGGGCAGCGGCTGGGACGTCGGCAACGCCGTGCTCTACCTGTCGAGCGACGCCGCCCGCTGGGTCACCGGCGTGATCCTGCCGGTCGACGCCGGCGCCACCGCCGGCTCGTCCGAGTCACCGTCGCCGACCGGCGACTACCTGGGCAAGCCGGCCGCCGGCTGATTCTCTTGCGCGATGGAGGCTCCAGTGAGCGACACCGACATCATCCTCTACGACACGCCGCTGCCGCACGTGGCGCATCTGACGCTGAACCGGCCGGATACGCGCAACGCGCAGGACACCGCGTTCCTCTACGCTCTGAACGACGCGTTCGACCGCGCCGCCCAGGACGACGAGATCAAGGTCATCCTGCTGTCGGCCAACGGTCCGCACTTCTCCGCCGGCCACGATCTGCGCGAGAAGGACGGCCACGCCAACATGCGCAAGCACGAGACGGTCGAGACCTGGGGCGGCTTCGGCAAGCCCGGCGCCGAGGCCCAGTTCGCGCGCGAGAAGGAGGTCTATGTCGGCTTCTGCGAACGCTGGCGTAACATCCCCAAACCGACGATCGCCGCCGTGCACGGCAAGCTGATCATCGGCGGATTGATGCTGATGTGGCCGTGCGACATCATCATCGCCGCCGACGACACGGCGTTCCTCGACCATTCCGTGGCGATGGGCGTGGGCGGCGCGGAGTTCTTCATGCACCCCTGGGAGATGGGCGTGCGCAAGGCCAAGGAGTTCCTGTTCACTGCCGACTGGATCGAGGCGCGCGAGGCGCACCGCCTGGGCATGGTGAACCACGTCGTGCCGCGGGCCGAGCTTCTGTCCTTCAGCCTGGCGATGGCGGAGCGCATCGCCAAGAAGCCGCTGTTCGCGCTGAAGCTGGTCAAGGAGGCGGTCAACACGGCGCAGGACGTCCAGGGCCGCCGCGCGGCGATGCAGACGTCCTTCGCCCTGCACCACCTCGCGCACGCCCACAACATGCTGAACCACGGCACCTTGGTCGATCCGACCGGCCTGATGGGCCCGATGCAGACCAAGGCCAACGCCGCCAAGGCCGCCGCCGAGTAGACGCCGCGGCGCCCGCACGGCACCTCTTCCCGTCGTCCTGTGCAGGCGCGCAGTCGAAGGACCTTGTTCGTCCACGCCCCGCGGAAAGATGCTTCGCCTGCGGCGCTACGCGCCCCCGCTCGGGATGACATGCCGGACGCGGTGCGTACCCTGCGACGGGACGCGGCGCGAGCTCCCTCTCTTGCGCTGGACGTTGCCTCCAATATAATGGAGGACATGCCAGCCCGTTCCAGACCAGCCCCAGTGGCGGACGAGACGCCCGACGTCGAGGCGGCCATCGCCGCGCGCGTGCGGGCGTTGCGCGCCGCGCGCGGCGACAGCCTCGACGCGCTGGCGATGCGCGCCGGCGTCAGCCGCTCGATGATCTCGCTGGTCGAGCGCGGCGAGGCCAGCCCGACCGCCGCCGTCCTCGTGAAGCTGGCGGCGGCGCTCGACGTGAAGCTCTCCGCGCTGTTCGAGCCGCCGGCCGCGCCCGCCGCGCCGGTGAGCCGCCGCGCCGGCCAGCGGCGCTGGCGCGATCCGGAAAGCGGCTACGAGCGGCGCAACCTGTCGCCGCCGGGCGTCGATTCGGCGATCGAGCTGGTCGAGGTGATGTTCGGGGCCGGCCGCGAGGTGACGCTCGACGCGCCATCGCGCGCGCCGTTCGACCAGCAGATCTGGGTCGTCGGCGGATCGCTCGACATCTCGCACGACGGGACCACGCACCATCTCGCCGCCGGCGACTGCCTGGCCATGCGCGTCGCCGGCCCGGTCGGCTTCCGCAACCCCGGCCGCCAGGCCGCGCGCTACATCGTCGCCGTCGCGACGGGGAGAGACCATGGCTGACGCCGCGACCACCCCCGATCCGGCCATCCGCGCCCTCTCCGGCGAAGAGGCGGCGCGACGCGTCGAGGAGCTCGCGGACGTGCTGATCGACTGCGTCGAGGGCGGCGCGTCGGTGAGCTTCATGGCGCCGATCGCGCGCGGCACCGCCGTCGGATTCTGGCGCGGCGTGGTCGCGGGCGTGGCCGCCGGCGACCGCGTGCTGCTGGCGGCCGAGGATTCCGGCGGAATCGTCGGCACGGTGCAGCTGGTCTTCGCGGGACCGGAGAACCAGCCGCACCGCGCCGACATCGCCAAGATGCTGGTCCACCGCCGCGGGCGACGCCGCGGCCTGGGCGCGAGGCTGATGCGGGCGGCGGAGGACGCGGCGCGCGCGGCGGGCCGGACCGTGCTGGTGCTCGACACCGCGACCGGCGGCGACGCCGAGCGCCTCTACCCGCGGCTGGGCTGGCGGCGGGTCGGGGTCATCCCGAACTACGCGCTCATGCCCGACGGCGCGCCGTGCGACACGACGGTGTTCTACCGCGAGCTGCCGGCCGTCACGTCCGCGGCGGATGCGCCCGGACGACCTCCTCGTTGATGTCGGCGCCCCAGCCGGGGCGCGTCGGCACGACCAGCTCGCCGTTCTCGATCACCGGCGGATGCGTCACGAGGTCGTCCTTCCACGGGATGTCGTCGACGTCGATCTCCATGACGCGGAAGTTCGGGATCGCGGCGCAGAAATGCGCGCTCATCAGGGTCGACATGTGGCCGTAGAAATTGTGCGGCGCGCAGTTGATCTCGTAGGGCTCCGCCATGGCGGCGATCTTCACGGATTCCTGCAGCCCGTTCCACGGCACGTCGACGATGGCGACGTCCATCGAGCGGTTCTCGAGGAACGGCCGGAACTGGCGGCGGCCGTGCAGCGACTCGCACGACGCCACCGGCATCGGCGCGCGGTCGCGGATCAGGCGCAGCCCCTCGGCGTCGTAGGTGTCCATCTCCAGCCAGAACAGGTCGAACGGCTCCAGCGCCCGGGCCATCTTGATGAAGCCCTCGGTCTTGAAGTTGAAATTCAGGTCGACGAGGATTCCCATGTCCGGGCCGGCGCCCTGCCGGAACGCCGACAGCTCGTCGCGCAGCGCCGCGATGGTCGCGCCGTCGTGGTTGAGTTCCGGTCCGCCGGCGGTGCGGCCGAATCCGGGCTGCTGCATGTAGGGCGGCCTGCCGTCGAAGCGGAATATGTTGGTCTTCAGCGCCTTGAAGCCGCTGTCCTTGACCCGCTTGCCCAGGGTGACGAGGTCGTCGAGGCCGCGCACCGGCGGCACGCCGATCTTGTCGGCGTGGTTCAGCAGGTAGCTGCCGCAATGCGACCAGTAGAGCGGCAGACGGTCGCGCACGGGTCCGCCGAACAGCGCGTAGACGGGAATTCCCAGCGCCTTCGCCTTGACGTCCAGCAGCGCGTTCTCGATCGCTGCGATGGCCTGGCGGTTCAACCCCTCGGGCGCCTGGCGCGTGATGGAATAGAGCATCTGCGAGATTCGCTCGACCGGACGCGGATCCTTTCCGATCAGCAATTCGCCAAGCTTGCGGATCACGGCGCTGAGCCCCTTGCTGCCGTAGCTCTCGTTGTACTCGGACCAGCCGACCAGGCCGTCGTCGGTGCTGATCTTGAGGAACGAGAACACGCGCCAGCCGGCGTCGCAGTGCAGATCCTCGATGCGCGCGATCTTCATGGCGTCCCCTCCCCCTCGATGACCGGCGGTCCGCCGCGCGTCGTCAGTAGACGACGACGGTGCGGATCGACTCGCCCCTGTGCATCAGATCGAAGCCGTCGTTGATCCGCTCCAGCGGCAGCACGTGCGTGATCAGGTCGTCGATGTTGATCTTGCCGTCCATGTACCAGTCGACGATGCGCGGCACGTCGGTGCGGCCCTTGGCGCCGCCGAACGCCGTGCCCTTCCACACCCGGCCGGTGACGAGCTGGAATGGCCGCGTCTTGATCTCCTGCCCGGCGCCCGCGACGCCGATGATCGTCGACACGCCCCAGCCGCGGTGGCAGCACTCCAGGGCCTGGCGCATCAGCTCGACGTTGCCGACGCACTCGAAGCTGTAGTCGGCGCCGCCGTCGGTGAGCGCCACGAGGTGCTGCACGACGTCGCCGCCGATCTCCTTGGGATTGACGAAATGCGTCATGCCGAACTTCTCGGCCATCGGCCGGCGCCCGGGATTGATGTCGACCCCGACGATCATGTTGGCGCCGACCATGCGCGCGCCTTGGATGACGTTGAGCCCGATGCCGCCGAGGCCGAACACCACGACGTTGGCGCCCGGCGTCACCTTCGCGGTGTTGATGACGGCGCCGATGCCGGTGGTCACGCCGCAGCCGATGTAGCAGACCTTGTCGAACGGCGCGTCGGGCCGGATCTTCGCCAACGCGATCTCCGGCAGCACGGTGTGGTTGGCGAAGGTCGAGCAGCCCATGTAGTGGTGCACCACCCGGCCCTTGTACGAGAACCGGCTGGTGCCGTCCGGCATCACGCCCTTGCCCTGCGTGGAGCGGATCGCGGTGCAGAGGTTGGTCTTGCCGGAGAGGCAGGATTTGCACTGCCGGCATTCCGGCGTGTAGAGCGGAATCACGTGGTCGCCGGGCTTCACCGAAGACACGCCGGGCCCCACCTCGAGCACCACGCCCGCGCCCTCGTGGCCGAGCACCGCGGGGAACAACCCCTCGGGATCGGCGCCGGACCACGTGAACTCGTCGGTGTGGCAGACGCCGGTGGCCTTGATCTCGACCAGCACCTCGCCGGCGCGCGGCCCGTCGAGATCGAGCTCCTCGACCACCAGCGGCTTGTTGGCTTCGAAGGCGACGGCGGCGCGGGTCTTCATAGGACGCTTTCCTCGGGCGTTGTCGGGTCGGCCGGCATCCTAGCGCGGCGCCGCTGGCGCGCGAATCGTTTCGCAGGCGTCTCAGACCGGGCGGTCGCCGCGCAGCAGCGTGCGCAGCATGATGCGCTCCTCGCCCGGCGGGTAGTCGATCACGACGCGGTGCATCAGGCAGCGGTTGTCCCACAGGATGGCGTCGCCCACGGTCCAGCGGTGGCCGTAGTGGAAGCGCGGCTGCTCGGCGAACGCCGCCAGCTCGTCGAGCAGCGCGTCGCTCTCGTCGCGCGGCATCCCGACGATGTGGTCGAGGCGGTTGAAGTTGAGATAGAGCGCCCTGCGGCCGGTCTCCGGATGCGTGCGCACCAGCGGATGGATCACATCCGGCGTCTCGGCGATCTCCTGCGGCGTGCGCGCCGAGGGGCGGTTCTTCGCCCGCACGGTGTCGTAGCCGTGCACCGCCATCCTGCCGTCGACCCGGCGCCGCAGCGCGTCGGGCAGCGCGGCGTAGACGCCGTACATGTCGCAGAACCACGTCGCGCCGCCATGGCTGGGGATCACGTGCGCGTGCAGGATCGTCGCCTTGGCCGGCGTCTCCATGTAGGAATCGTCGCTGTGCCACGTCTCCGAGCGGATCGCGGTCTTGTCGGTGCCGCCGTCCGGTTTGATCGTGCTGACCATGCGCGACACCTCCGGGACGTCGCCGACGCGCTTGTAGCGCAGCACTTGCGGCACCGGATCGCCGAAGATCGACGTGAACGCGCGCATCGTCTCCGGCGTCATCGGCGCGCCGGGGAACGCCAGCAGCTGGTGGTCGTGGAACGCCTCCACCAGGAGCGCCCGCGTCGCGGCGTCGCTGGCGGCCTCGCGGTCGAAGCCCTCGATCCGCGCGCCGAACGAACCCTCGGTGCGCACGACGCGGATCGCGCCGGCCTGGGAGACCATGGTGTCGGGCATCGCTTCCTCCTCCGTCGATCCGCCGCGTCGACGCCTCAGCGCCGCGCGAACTCCCGCTTCTCCATCTCGACCGCGACGCGCCATCTGCGCTTGCCGTCCGGTCCGGCGCTCGACTCCATCGACCCGCCGCGCACGGCCGCGCCGATGTCGGTGAGCAGCGGTCCGCCCGGCGCGTCGGGAAACCGCCACGACGCGGGGGCGACATATACGAGCGCAGCGTCGAAGGCGCCGCCGCGGCCCTGGACGAACGCCTCGATACCGAGCAGCGCCCCGTCCCGGCCGTGATCGTCGACCGTGATCCAGTAGAGCGCCAGGTGCCCCACCAGCTCGAGTTCCACGCCGACGGCGATCGAATCGACGCGCTTCGGCAGGTAGTAGGCGCCGGGCACCCAGCGCCGTCCGACCGGCGCCTCGACCACCCGAGCGACACGGCCATCGGCGTCGGCGACGAGCGTCGCACCGGCCGTCGGACCACGCGGATCGCGTTCACCGTCGACCACCACCCGTACCGGCGTCGAAACTTTCGGCGCCCCTTTCCCGTCGACCAGGCGCAGCGACAGCTCGATCGTGTCGGCTCGCGCCGCCGTAGCGAGCAGCGTCAGGACCGTCGCCAGGGCGCCAGCCACCGCCACGCGCACGCGGCGCGCCCTCACTTGAACGTCGAGATCGAGATCTCCTTCGACGTGATGAACTCCAGCAGCGCCGGCTTGCCGGCCTTGGTCTGCTCGATGCCGCGGCGGATCGCGGCGGCGATCTCCGACACCTTGGTGACGCGCTCGCCGTAGCCGCCAAAGGCGCGCGCCATGGCGGCGTAGTCGCCGCTGATGTCGGTGCTGCGGTACTTCTCGGTCGAGACCTTCATCACAGGCAGCTCGATCGCCATCGAGAAATTGTTCATCAGGATCGACAGGATCGGAATGCGCTCGCGCGCGGCGGTCTCGAAATCCATGCCGGTGAAGCCGATCGCGGCGTCGCCCCACACGTTGATGCAGAGCTTGTCCGGGCACGCCAGCTTGGCGCCCATCGCCAGGCCGAGGCCGTAGCCGAGCTGCGTTGTCTTGCCCCAGCCGATGTAGGTGAACGGCGCCGTGGTCTTCCAGAACGGCGAGAGCTGGTCGCGCGGGCTGCCGGCGTCGTGGGTGATGATGGTGTTGGCGACGTCGACGGTCTTCTGCAGCTCCCACAGCACGCGGTAGGGATTGAGCGGCTCGGAGTCGGAGGTCAGCTTCGGCAGCCACTCCTTCATCCACTCCGCCTCGACCGCCTTGATCTCGGCCGCCACCGCGGAGGCGTCGCGCTTGGTCCCGCCGGCCAGGGCCTTGCACGCCTCGATCAACGCCCGCAGCGTGAGCTGCGCGTCGCCGATCAGGCCCATCGTCGCCCTAACGTCCTTGTTGAGGTACATCGGATCGAGCGTGGCGTGGATGATCGTCTTGCCCGCCGGCATCGCGACGCCGAAGCTGGTCTCGGTGAAGCTGCACCCCATGCCGAGGATGAGATCGGATTCCTGCAGGAAGTGGTGCACCGGCTTGGGCACGGCGCGGCCGCCGGCGCCCAGCGACAGCGGATGCGTCTCGTCGAAACAGCTCTTGCCGCCGAGGCTGGTGCAGACGGGGATCGCCAGCAGCTCGGCCAGCTCCTTGAGCTCGGCGTAGGCGTTGGCCCAGTGCACGCCCTGGCCGGCGTAGATCACCGGCCGCTTGGCCGCCACCAGCAGCTTCGCCGCCTCGCGCACGGCGTCCGGGTCAGGACCGCTGCGCGTCGTGAAGGCCGGCGTGTAGTCGAGGGGCTCCGGCACGTCGTCGGCGAAGGCGTCGGTCGGAACCTCGATCACGACCGGCCCGCCGCGGCCGTTGCGCAGCTGCGCGAAGGCGCGCCGCATGATGTTGGTCAGCTCCTTGCCCGACGTGATCGGCTCGGCGTGCTTGGACACGTGCGCCATGGCGATGGTCGAGTTGAAGTTCGGCGGGATGTGCGCGATGCGCCGCGCGTAGCCCATCGGCATGACCAGCACCGGCACCGACTCGCCGTAGGCCTGCGCGACCGCGCCGTAGGCGTTCTCGGCGCCGGGGCCGTGCTGCATCACGAACATGCCCATCTTGCGGCCGCGCGTGAGGCGCGAGATGGCGTCGGCCATGTGCAGGCCGATGCGCTCCTGGCGCACGATGATCGGCCGGATGTCGGCGGCGGCGGCGTGCTCGAGGATGTGGTTCACCGGATAGCCGATGACCATCTCGATGCCTTCGCGCTTGAGGATCTCGGCGATCGCCGGGCCCAGCTTCATGGTCGTCTCTCCCCTATTGCCGTTGCCGGCGATCTTGGCGTCCGTCCGCCGCCCGGTCCAGCCGGGCCGGCGCGCGCCAGCCATGCCGGACGGCCGGCGGCGGCTCAGGCGGCGGCGCGGAGGATGTCGGCGGCCTTCTCGCCGACCATGATCGAGGGCGCGTTGGTGTTGCCCGAGGGCATGGTCGGGAAGATCGAGGCGTCGGCGACCCGCAGGCCCTCGATGCCGTGCACCTTCAGCTTGTCGTCGACCACGGTCTTCGGGCCCGCCGGGCCCATGCGGCAGGTGCCGATCGGGTGGTAGGCGGTCTGCGAGTTCTCGCGGATCCAGGTCAGGATCTGCTCGTCGCTCGCGACATCCTTGCCGGGCGAGAACTCCTCGCCGCGCAATGCGTCCATCGGCGGCGCCTCGACGATCCTGCGCATCATGTTGAAGCCGTCGACCATCGCCCGCTGGTCGATCGAATCGGCCAGGAAGTTGAACCGGATGGCGGGCTGCTCGCGCGGATCGGCCGAGCGGATGTGGATCGACCCCAGGCTCTCCGGCCGCAGCTGGTAGCAGGCCACCGTCATCGACGGGAAGTCCTGGAGCTTGCGCCGCTTGGGATCCTTGATCGAGTACGGCACGAGGTGCATCTGCACGTCCGGCGTCGCCAGCTCCGGCCGCGTCTTGAGGAAGGCCAGCAGCGGCGCCGACGGCAGGCTGAAGAAGCCGCCTTTGGTCGTCATGTAACGGAGCGCCTGCCCCACCGCGCCGATGCCGCGCGCCATGTGGTTGTACGAGACCTTGGGATCCTTCACCCGCCACACGATGCGGGCGTTGATGTGGTCGCGGAAATTCTCGCCGACCGCCCCCAGCGCGTGCTTCACGGCGATACCGTGGGCGCCCAGCACGTCCGGCCGGCCGATGCCGGACAGCTCGAGGATCTGCGGCGTGGCGACGGCGCCGGCGCACAGGATCACGTCGCGGCCGGCGCGCGCCTCGACGATCCGGCCCCCGGCCTCGTACTCGACGCCGACGCAGCGCGTCCCCTCCAGCAGCACGCGACGCGTCGACGCCTCGGTCACCACGCGCAGGTTAGGCCGCCGCATCGCCGGCTCGAGGTAGCAGTGCGCCACGCTCATGCGCCGGCCGGCTCGGATGCTGGCCTGGGTCTTGACCACGCCCTCCTGGTCCTCGCCGTTATAGTCCTTGTTGAGCTTGAATCCGGCCGCCACCGCTGCCTTGAACAGCGCGTCGTAGAGCGGGTTCTGGTCGGGCACCTCCGAGACGTGCAGCGGCCCGCCGGCGCCCCGCACGCCGTCGTCGCCGCGCTCGAAATCCTCGATGCGCTTGAACACCGGCGCCACGTCCTGCCAGCTCCAGCCGCGCGCGCCCATCTGCGCCCAGGTGTCGTAATCGAGCTGCTGGCCGCGCACCCAGACCAGGCCGTTGATGGCGCTGGAACCGCCCAGCAGCTTGCCGCGCGGCACCGGGATCCGGCGGTTGGCGGTGCCCGGCTCGGGGTCGGACTCGTAGCGCCAGTTGGCGCCGGGATGGTCGATCAGCAGGCCGAAGCTGATGGGATAGCGCGAATAGGGATGGCTCGCGCGCCCGGCCTCGATCAGCAGCACGTTGGAGCGGCCGCTCTCCGTCAGCCGCGCGGCCAGCGCCGCGCCGGCCGAACCGGCGCCGACGATGATGTAGTCGTATGTCTCTGACATCGAGCGTTTCCCCCGCCATCGACACCGCGGCGCGCTTGTTCCAGCGGTCCGGCGGTGCGGGACGGCAGGCTAGCGCATGTTTCCGCCGGCGACGAGGGCGGGACGGTCGACTCGCGGCGCGCGCGGGCGTGCCGTAACGTCGCCAGCCAACGCCCCGCGCTGGAGCCGTCCCATGCTGTTGTACGAACACCCCCTGTCGTCCTACGCGCAGAAGGTGAAGATCGCGCTGCGCGAGAAGGGCCTCCCGTTCACGCCGGAGACCCCGGCGACGCTCGGTTCCGGCGCGGCGCCGTCGGCTTTCACCGACGCCAACCCGCGCGTCGAGGTGCCGACCCTGATCGACGGCGAGGCGCGGATCTTCGATTCGACCATCATCCTCGAGTACATCGAGGACAAATGGCCGACGCCGCCGCTGTTGCCCTCGGATCCCGTGGCGCGGGCCGGCGCGCGGATGGTCGAGGAGATGTGCGACACGCACTACGAGGCGATCAACTGGGGCCTCGGCGAGATCAAATGGTTCCGCCGCGCCGAGGGCGCGCGGGCCGACACGCTGCGCGCGGCGGCGGCGGCGCAGACGCGCCACGTCCAGAGCTGGCTGGCGGAGCGGCTCGGCGCGAAGGACTGGTTCGGCGGCGACGCGTTCGGCTGGGCCGACCTCTCTGTCGCCCCCTACCTCAACCGCTCCGTCTACTACGGCCTCGGGCCGGCCGCCGATTCGCCGCTGTCGCGCTGGCTGGCGCGGGCGCGCGAGCGGCCCTCGGTGGCGCTGACCTTCACGGAGTTCGACGCCGCCGCCGATCGCATGGCCGGCGCCGCCGACCGGCTGGCGTCGGGCACGTTCCGCCGCGAGTACCGCGACCACCGGCTTGAATGGATGGTCAAATCCGGCGGCATCCAGGTCGTCCTCGACGGTCTGGCGAAGGACAACATCCGATTCAGCTGGCCGCCATCGTCGTGACCGCCGGCGCCGGGAACGCGGCGGCGCGATTGAACTTCGACCAGGCCCGCCGGTAACCCAACGCCGCTCGGGCCGCGACCGGCATGGCCGACACCGCGGCGAGCCAACGCGCCTCGGCGGCGTCGGCCTCGGCCCAGCACGCGGCCACGACGCGGCGCCGCGCCGCCGCGTCGGCGTCGACCACGGCGGCGACGCGCGCGACGAAACCCGCCTCCATCGCGTCGCGTTCGGCCGCGACGACCGCGGCGCGCGCGGCGTAGTCCTCGAGCACGGCGCGGTGCAGGCGCTCGTGTCGCCACCAGCGCGTCCGCGGATCGAAACGCCCGGTGGGCGCGCGCTCGCGTGCGGGCAGGCCGAGATCGACGAACAGCGGCTTGAACACCGACAGGCACGGCGCCGCCGAACCCGTGACCCAATGCACCGGCCGGCGGCCACGCTTGAGCCAGCTCGCCATCGCGCCCGTCGTCTGTCCGCCGCTGCCGCCCCACGCGGCGTGCATGCAGATCGCCTTGGTCTCGGTCTGGTCCGGATGCCACCGGCGGGTCTTCGGACCGTGGTCGCGCAGCGCCGACATGATGGCGTGGATGTCGAGGCTGTCGCCGGCGCGCCCGAGCATCGTCGCCGACCGGGCGCAGCGCTGGTGGCCCTGCGAGAGCCCGTCGCGCCGGGGATTCGTCAGCGTCGCGGCGACCGGGGCGCCATCCAGCCGCGCCGCCAGCGGCGCCGCGATCCGGTCGTGGCGGGCGCCGATCGATAGCGCGTTGGAGATCGTGCGCACGCCCCGGACGCGCTCCGCCACCCAGTCGCGGCCGACGGTCTCGAGCACCCAGCCGCCGGCCGCGTCGGCGATGATGTAGGAGTTGTGGTAGGTGCGGGTGAGCGCGTGGCCGCAATTGCCGCCCTGCCCGTGCCGCTCCAGGAGCTTCGTCATCACGTCGAGCGCCTCGTCGGCGCTGGCGGCGCGCTCCAGACCGAGCCGGAGATGGTCCATGCCCAGCACACCGGGCGACGGCGACGGCATCCGCTTGGCGAACACCGCCTCGTTGCCGATGACCACGCCGTGCTCGTTGGCGCCGATCTCCGCCCCCCACATCCAGTAGGGCCGCGACAGCAGGACGGCGTGCGTCTCGCGCGCCTGGTCGATCTCGACATGGGTGAGCCGCAACCGCGCGCCGGCGCGGTACCGCCGCCGCGGCAGGATCTCGACGAGCTGCGCCTCGTTGCGCTCGCGGTCGCTGTTCTTGCCGAACAGCGTGGCGCCGTCGCGCGATCTGTCGGCGGTCGCCATCATCGTGTCGCACATCGGCCATCCCCCCGGGTCCCGGTCGCGACTTTACCGGCCGACCGGGCCGCCGCAACCGCGGCCCTCCCCGGCCATCGGCGCATCGCTCCGCCGCTAGGCCCGGCCCCGGCGCCGCGGTAGGTTCAGCCCCGGCAGGTCATCCGAAGCGACCCAGGAGAGATTCCGTGAAACGTCTCCAGTTCGGCGCCTTTCTCGCGCCGCACCACCCCGTCGGCGAGCACCCCACCCTCCAGTTCCAGCGCGACCTCGACTTCGTCGCCCATCTCGACCGGCTGGGCTACGACGAGTTCTGGTGCGGCGAGCACCACTCCTCGGGCTGGGAGATGATCGCCTCGCCGGAGATGTTCCTCGCCGTCGCCGGCGAGCGCACCAAGCGGATCAAGCTCGGCACCGGCGTGGTGTCGCTGCCCTACCATCATCCGTTCAACGTGGCGCAGCGCATCGTGCAGCTCGACCACATGACCGGCGGCCGCGTGCTGTTCGGCACGGGTCCGGGCGCGCTGCCGTCGGACGCCCGCACTTTCGGCATCGACCAGGTGCTGCTGCGCGACCGCCAGGACGAGGCGCTGGGCGTGATCGTGCGTCTGCTCGAGGGCGAGCGCTTCACCGCCAAGAGCGACTGGTTCCAGCTCAACGACGCGCAGCTCCAGCTCCTGCCACTGCAGGAGAAGCTGCCGATGGCGGCGGCGTCCTCGATCAGCCCGTCGGGCATGCAGCTCGCCGGCAAGTACGGCATGGGCGTGCTGTCGATCGCGTCGACCTCGACCGAGGGCCTCCAGGCGCTGCCGGTGCAGTGGAGCTTCGCCGAGGAGTCGGCGAAGAAACACGGCAAGACCGTCGACCGGAAGAACTGGCGCGTGCTGCTATCGTGGCATCTCGCCGAGTCGAAGGAGCAGGCCCGCAAGGAGGCCGTCGACGGGCTGTTCTGGTGGCACAACGAGTACCGCGTGCGGGTGCTCGGGCAGCTCGGCGCCAAGGCGGTCGACGACCGCTGGAAACTGATGGACCAGGTGGCGGGCGCGGTCGGCAGCGGCGTCGGCGCCTCGGTCGTCGGCACGCCTGACGAGCTGGTCGCGACCATCCGCAACCTGCAGGAGGTGACCGGCGGCTTCGGCGTGGTGCTCGGCTTCGTGCACGACTGGGCCAACCGCGAGGCCACCCTGCGCTCGTGGGAGCTGTTCGCGCGCTACGTCGTGCCCGAGCTGAACGGCTACACCCGCAACCAGAAGGCCTCGGCCGAGTTCCTCGCGGCCCATCAGCTGGAGTTGATGACCGGCCGCGCCGAATCGATCCGCGCCACCATCAAGGGCGACGCCCGCGCCCAGGCGGCGCTCGAGGCGACCATGAAGCAGATGGCGCTGGCGCCGCAGGGCGGCGGCTGGCGGCCGGGCGCGGTCCCGATGCCGGACGCGAAGAAGGCCGACGCGGCGGAGTGACGGCGGCGCCGTCGCGACGCGGCGCCCGGAGACCGCCGCGCGCCCTCGACGGCGCGCGGCGTGAAAGAACCGATATGGAGGAAACCCGGTGATCAAGCGCACGCAGCGCATTCCCATGCGCGACCTGTCGACGATGGCGGCGGAGGACCGCGAGACGGTCGAGAAGAACGCGATGAACGGCCGCGTCTTCAACATCTTCAAGGTGCTGGCCAACCACCCCAAGCTGGTGAAGCGCTGGACGCCGTTCGCGGGCCACATCCTGTCGAAGCAGAGCCTGCCGTTCCGCGACCGCGAGATGCTGATCCTGCGCATCGGCTGGCTGAACCAGGCGGAGTACGAGTTCGCCCAGCACGAGCTGATCGCCAAGCGCGGCGGCCTCTCCGACGCCGACATCGAGCGCGTCAAGAAGGGCCCGACGGCCGACTGGAACGCGCACGACGCCGCGCTGATGCAGGCCGCCGACGACCTCTACGAGAACTCGGTCGTGTCCGACGCCACCTGGGCGACGCTGTCGAAGACCTACTCGACCGAGCAGATGATGGACGTCGTGTTCACCATCGGCCAGTACAACCTCGTGTCGTGGGCGCTGAACAGCTTCGGCGTCCCGCTCGACGACTTCCTCCCGGGCGCGAAGAAGTAGCGGCGCGCCCCCGCGACGGCACGGCCCTTCGGACCGATGACGGACGACGGGCGGCGCGACGCATCGGGAGGTGGTGGCGCATGGCGAGCGACGGACGAGGCGCGGTGGCGACGCCGCCGGCCGCCGCCGCCCCGGCGGCCGGCGACGCGATCACCGCGCGCCAGTGGCTGATCCTGCTGTCGGTCCAGTTCACCACCATCCTGTTCGGCCTGACCGCGACCAGCGTCACGGTCATCCTGCCCCAGCTCAAGGGCGCGTTCTCCGCGACGCAGGACCAGATCTCCTGGGTCCTGACGTTCAACCTCGTGGCCACGGCGGTCGCGACGCCTCTGACCGGCTGGCTGGCGGCGCGGCTGGGCTGGCGAACGCTGATGATCTGCTCGGTCACGGGGTTCACGGTCGCCTCGATGCTATGCGGCATGACGAGCTCGCTCGACACGCTGCTGTTCCTGCGCGTCGTGCAGGGCGCGTTCGGCGCGCCGATCTTCCCTATGGGCCAGACCGTGCTGCTGGCCAGCTTCGAGCGCCGCCAGCATCCCTTCATCATCATGATGTGGGGCGTCGGCGGCGTGATGGGGCCGATCCTCGGGCCGACCTTCGGCGGCGTGGTGACCGACCTGCTGGGCTGGCGCTGGACCTTCCTGCTGATCCTGCCGCTGGGCGTCGCCAGCGCCGCGCTGGTGATGGCGGCGCTGAACGACCAGGAGCGCGGCACGGCGCGGCGCTTCGACCTCACCGGCTACATGTTCCTCGGCGTGGCGATCGCCGCCACCCAGCTGATGTTCGACCGCGGCCAGCGCGAGGACTGGTTCGACTCGCCGGAGATCGTGATCGAGTGCGCGCTCGCGGCGGTGTTCCTGGCGATGTTCGTCATCCACATGAACACCGCGCGCGATCCGCTGTTCGAGGCCGGCGTCTTCGCCGACCGCAACTTCGCGGTCGGCACGGCGGTCGCGCTGGTGATGGGGATGCTGCAGTACACCACGATGGTGCTGTTCCCGCCGCTGCTGCAGGAGCTGCGCGGCTATCCCGAGACGATCATCGGCTACCTGCTGGCGACCCGCGGGCTGGGCAACCTGATGTCGTTCCTGATCGTGGCGCAGCTCACGCGCCACGCGCCCAGGGCGTGCCTGTGCGCCGGGCTGCTGATCCAGGCCGGCGCCGGCTGGTGGATGTGCGCGCTCGACATCAACATGACCACGGCCGACGTGCTGTGGACCAACATGCTGCACGGCTTCGGCTTCGGGCTGGCCTACACGCCGATGGCGGTGCTGGCGTTCTCGACCATGCCCGTGAAGCAGCTCACGCAGGGCAACTCGGTGTTCGCGCTGATCCGCATGCTCGGCGGCAGCTTCTACATCTCGATGACCCTGCTGGTGCTGGTGCACACCACGGCCGCCGCCGGCGTCAACCTGTCGACGACGGTGACGGTGTTCTCGGCCGAGGCGGTGGCGCCGTGGACCGCCGCCTACGGCGCGTTCGGCGGCACCGCGCCCTACGAGCGCATGGCCGCCGAGCTGCACCGCCAGGCCAGCATGATCGGCTACATCAACGCCTTCGCGTTGATGACGATCGTGCCGGTCGTCGCCGCGCCCCTGGCGTTCCTGTTCGCGCGGCGGCGCGCCGGCGCATAGCCGGGAGCGGCGCGCTCCACCGCGGAGCGGCCACATGACATCGAATTCATGCGGCCGCAATGCGGTGTCGGCCGACCCGGACCAGTATCTCCCCGTCGACGCGCCGACGCGCGCGCCCAAGGGAGTCCCCGTCCATGCAATCCAGATCCTTCGCATCGCACCTGCTCGGCGGCGTCGCCGCCGTGGCCTTGACGCTCGCGTTCGCCCCGCTGGCCGCGCCGGCCACGGCCGCCCCCGCGGCGCCGCTGACCCAGCCGCTCGTGGTCGGCGCGCCCGATTTCTCGGCGTTGGTGGCGAAGGTCGCGCCGGCGGTGGTCGCCATCGCCGTGACGCAGGAGCCGCGTCCCGACATCGAGTCCGCCGGCGCGCCGCCGGAGCTGCGCGGCACGCCGCCAGAGCGCCGCTTCGGCCGTCACGGCCGAGAGACGCCGGCCCAGCGCGTCCGCGCGCTCGGCTCCGGGTTCATCATCGACACCGACGGCTACATCGTGACCAACAACCACGTCGTCGCCCGCGCCCGCGAGGTCATGGTGGTCCTGTCCGACGGTCGCGAACTGCCGGCGAAGGTGGTCGGCGTCGACGCCCGCACGGACCTCGCCCTCCTCAAGGTCGATGCGGGCAAGCCGCTGACCGCCGTGGCGCTGGGTGATTCCGACAAGATCCTGACCGGCCAGTGGGTCGTGGCGGTCGGCAATCCATTCGGCCTCGGCGGTACCGTCACCGCGGGGATCCTGTCGGCGCGCGGCCGGGCCATCGGCGGCGGCGTCTACGACGACTACCTGCAGATCGACGCGCCCATCAACCAGGGCAATTCCGGCGGACCGTCGTTCGACATCGCCGGCAATGTCATCGGCGTCAACACGGCGATCTACTCGCCGACCGGCGGCAGCGTCGGCGTCGGCTTCGCCATCCCGTCCAACCAGGTCCGGCAGATCGTCGCCGAGCTGCGCGCCCACGGACGGGTCGAGCGCGGCTGGTTGGGGACCAGTCTCCAGGACGTCAGCCCGTCGATGGCCACCGCGTTGGGGCTGCCCGAGGCCAAGGGCGCGTTGATCGTCGATCTCGACCCGGCCGGTCCCGCCGCCAAGGCCGGCATCCGCCGCGGCGACGTCGTGCTGAACGTCGACGGCGGCGCGATCGACGACAGCCGCGCGCTGGCGCGCCGCATCGCGGCGCTGCCGCGCGGGACCCGCGTCGACGTGGCGGTGTGGCGCGACGGCAAGCGGCAGGCGCTGCCGGTGTCGATCGGGCGCGCCCAGGAGCAGCGGGCGACGGCCGAGGACCGCCCCGGTGAAGCGGCCGGCCGACCGCCCATCGGCCTGTCGCTCGCGCCGGCGCAAGGGCGGCCGGGCGCGGTTGTCGTGGACGTGAAGGCGGACAGCCCCGCCGACCGGGGGGGCTTCCGCCCGGGCGACGTGATCGTCGAGATCGACCGGGCGGCGGTGGACTCGCCGGCGGACGCGATCGAGAAGCTGGGCGCGATCCGCGGGCAAAGGAAATCGGCCGCGGCGGTGCTGGTCGAGCGGAACGGCCACAACCTGTATCTCGGCCTGACCTTCGACGCGCCGACGGGCTAGCCGGTCTCTTTGGAACGCGCGCGGCGGCGGGCGCGGCGCCAGGTCAGACCCCGGCGGCCGCCGCCCGCCCGGGGGCCGGCCCATGCCCCTTGACGCCACACGTCCACGGGACGATGCATGGCCGAGCCGGGCCGCCATGCGCATTCTCCTCGTCGAAGACAATCCCAAAGTCGCCTCCTTCATCGAATCCGGTCTGAAGGCGGAGGGCCATGTCGTCGCGCACGCGGCCGACGGTCGCGCCGGCGCGACCTTGGCGCTGTCGGAGGATTTCGACGCCGTCGTGCTCGACCGCATGCTGCCCGGCGGCATCGACGGACTCGGCATCCTCGCGGCCATGCGGCAGGCCGGGAAGCGCACACCGGTGCTGATCCTGTCCGCGCTGGCCGATGTCGACGAGCGCGTGAAGGGGCTGAAGGCCGGCGGCGACGACTATCTCGCCAAGCCGTTCGCCTTCTCCGAACTCTCGGCGCGCCTGTCGGCGATAGCGCGACGCGCCACGACGCCCGAGGAACGGACGCGCCTGAGCGTCGCGGACCTCGAGATCGACCTTCTCGCCCGGACGGCGCGGCGCGGCGACCGCGCCATCGACCTGCTGCCGCAGGAATTCCGCCTGCTCGAGTACCTCGTCCGGCACGCCGGACACGTGGTGACGCGCACGATGCTGTTCGAGCATGTCTGGGATTTCAACTTCGAGCCGCAGTCCAACGTCGTCGACGTGCACATCAGCCGCCTGCGCCGCAAGGTTGACGCGGGATCCAGCCGGCCGCTGATCCACACGGTCCGCAACGCGGGCTACGTCCTGCGGGTCTGAGATGCGCCTGTCGACCAGCTTCCGTCTGAGCGCCGGTTTCGCCGCGTTGTGGACCGCGGCGACGGCGGCCGTGCTGGGGATCGTCTTCTGGCAGACCGCGCTCTACCTCGACCGGTCGATCGACCGGCTGATCGCCGCCGACGCCCAGGCGTTGTCGGAGGCGTACCGGCAGGACGGCCTCGGCGGCCTCGTCGACACCATCCGCGGCCGGATCGCGCGCGATCCGCAACCGGACGCGCTCTACCTGGTGAGCGATTCTGCCGGCCGCCGCGTCGTGGGCAACATCGAGGCCGGTCCCGACACGGCGCGCGCGACGGGCTGGTCGACGGCGCCGCTTGCGCGCGACGGCCGGCGGACGCAGGCGCGCCTCTACACCGCCGCCGTGCGCGAGGGCTTCGTCATCGTCGTCGGCCGCGACGTCACCGAGCGCCTCGAGCTGCGCGCCCGCATCGTCGAGGCGCTGGCGCTCGGCCTCGCGCTGGCGGCCGGCGGCGCCGTGGCCGCGACATGGTTCTTCGGCCGCGTCGTCCGCCGCCGGGTCGCCGGCGTCGCGGCGACGGCCGACGGCATCATGGCCGGCGACCTCGCCGTCCGCGTGCCGCGCGACGGCAGCGGCGACGCCTTCGACGCGCTCGCCGCCACGCTGAACACGATGCTCGACCGCATCCAGCAGCTGATGGAGGCTATGCGCCAGGTGTCCAACGACGTGGCGCACGACCTCCGCACGCCGCTCGCCGCGCTGCGCGGCCGACTCGAACGGCTGGCCGACGGCGGCGAGGCGGGCGCGTCGAACGACGGGCTGCGCGACGCGCTGGCCGACATCGACGGCATCCTCGGCACGTTCGAGTCGCTCCTGAGAATCGCCGCCATCGACGCCGGCACCCGGCGCACCGCGTTCGCCGACGTCGACGTCGCGGGAATCCTGCGCGGCGTCGCCGAGATCTACGAACCGCTCGCCGAGGCGGCCGGGCGCGTCCTCGCGGTCGACGCGCCGCCGGTCCTGACGCTGCGCGGCGACCGTCAGCTGCTCGCGCAGGCGCTCGCCAACCTGCTCGACAACGCCCTCAAGCACGGCGCCGGCCCGATCGCGTTGTCGGCCGACGCCGACGCCTCCACCGTCACGCTGTCCGTGTCGGACCGAGGCGCCGGGATTCCGCCCGACGAGCGGCCGCGGGTCGTCGAACGCTTCTATCGCCGCGAGGCGGCGCGCGCGACGCCCGGCTCCGGGCTCGGCTTGTCTCTCGTCGCCGCCATCGCCCGCCTGCACGGCGGTCGGCTGTCGCTCGAAGACAACGCGCCCGGGCTCCGGGCGCGGCTGGCGCTGCCGCGCGCCACTTGACGACGACGCGGCGCGACGTGGCGTGTGGCGGAAATCCTGGCGGAAAGGAGTGGGAGTCGAACCCACGAAGGACCGTCTTACGGCCCTTACTGGATTTGAAGTCCAGCCGCCCCACCGGGGACGATTCCCTTCCGTGGGCGGAGTCTACGACGGCCCCGCGCTCTTGACGAATCGTTCGTGGCGGTCGCGGTTCACCACCCGTTGCTGGTCGCGCAGGGTGGTGACGCCGCCGCGGTCGAAGAACTCCAGGATCTGGATCGCGACCTTGCGGCCGCCGCCGATGCGGTCGCGGAACTCCGCCGCCTTGAACGTCCCGGTCGGCGACGCCGTGGCCAGCTCGTCGACGATGCGCGCCATCTCGACCACCGCGCCGCGCAGGAAGAAATGGTCCGGCGCCACCTGCCAGACGACGCCCATCTTGCCCAGCCGCTTGAGCATCTCGCGCACCGCCGGCTCGGGGAAATCGAACTCGTCGGCGAAGTCGCGCACCCTCGGCGGCCCGTAGCGGTACTCCTCCAGAACCGGCCGCACCCGCGCCCAGATGCGCTCGTCGCCGGCCGACAGTTTGACGCTATGGCCCGGCAGACGCAGCCACGGGCCCTCGGCCTCGATGGTCCGCGCCGTCAGCAGCGACGCCGCGACGGCCGAGAACGGCGCCGCCGCGATCTTCTCCGGCAACGCCAGACGCAGCTTCTCCGGCTCGAGGCCGACGCTGGTCGCCTGCTTCTTGTGCTGCGCGTCCAGCGCGGCCACGACCATCGACTGGAGCGCCGCCAGCCGCGCCGGCGCGAAGCCGAACGGGCCGGCGGCGCCGTCGGGCGTCGCCAAGGCGGTCAGCCCGGCGGCCGCGACGGCGGCGTCGCGGGCGTCCGGGGTCAGGTTGCGCGCGACCGCGAAGGCGCCGAGGTCGACGACATGCGGCGGCGGCTCCACCAGCGCCGCCAGCGCCTCGGCCGGCCGCTCCTCGCGCAGCGCCTCGAGGATCGCCAGCCGCTCGGGGCGGCGGCGGAAGCGCGCCGGCGGCCACGGGTCGAGCACCACGCCGCCCGCCATCGTGCGCCGCGCCGACTGGTCGCGCAGGATCAGACGGTCGCCGTGCAGCGCCCCGACCGGCTTGTCGAGCACGAGCTGGGCCAGCGCCCCGCCGCCCGGCGCGACGGTCTCGACGTCGAGCAGCACGATCCGCGCCATGACGTGCGCGGCGCCGAGATGCAGATGCGCCGGCGTCCAGTGGCGCAGCGCCCGCGGCTCGTCCGGCAGCAGGCGCAAGCGGACGTCGATGCGGTCGGTCGGCCGCCGCAGCTCGGGCGCGACCAGCCAGTCGCCGCGGTGGATCGAGTCCTTGGCGATGCGCGGGCCGGCGAGGTTGAGGGCGCAGCGCTGGCCGGCGTGTCCGACCTTGGAGGCGCGGTTCTGGGCGTGGATGCCGCGGACGCGCGCGTCGGCGCCGTTCGACAGCAGCACCAGGTGGTCGTCGGGCCGCGTCTCGCCGGCGAACACGGTGCCGGTGACGACCGTGCCGGCGCCGGCGACGGTGAAGCAGCGGTCGATCGGCATGCGGAAGCGCCCCTGCGTGCGGCGCTCCACCGTCGCCGCCGTCTCGATCTCCAGCAGCGCGCGCAGATCGGCGATGCCGGCGCCGTCCTGCGCCGAGACGCGCAGGATCTCGGCGTCGCGCAGCGTGGTCGGCGCCAGCAGGTTCCGGATCTCGGCCTCGACGGCGTCGAGCCGCGCCGCGTCGGCGAGGTCCGACTTGGTGATGGCGACGGCGCCGCGCGCCACGCCCAGCAGGTCCAGGATGGCGAGATGCTCGCGCGTCTGCGGCATCGGCCCGTCGTCGGCCGCCACCACGAGCAGCGCGTAGTCGACGCCGCCGATCCCGGCCAGCATGTTGTGGATGAACTTCTCGTGGCCCGGCACATCGACGAAGCCCAGCGTGCCGCCGTCTCCCAGCGGGAGATAGGCGAAGCCGAGGTCGATCGTGATGCCGCGGGCCTTCTCCTCCGGCAGCCGGTCGGTGTCGACGCCGGTCAGCGCGCGCACCAGCGTCGTCTTGCCGTGGTCGATGTGGCCCGCCGTGCCGACGATCATGCGTCGTCGCCGGCGGCGATCAACCGCTCGGCCTCCGCCATCTCGTCGGCCCGCGTGAGAGGCCGCGCCCGCACGACGAAGCCGGCGGCGATCTCGTTGCCCTGGCGCTGCGCCCGCGTCAGCCAGCGCCACGCCTGGACGGCGTCGCGATCGACGCCCAGCCCGAGATGGTAGGCGGCGCCCAGCATCGCCTGCGCCTCGGCGTCGCCAAGACGCGCCGCCTTGGCGAACCAGCCGGCCGCCGCCGCGGGGTCGCGCTCGACGCCATGGGCGTTGTGGTGGATCTGCCCGAGCCGGCACATCGCCGAGGCGTTGCCGTCGGCCGCGGCGATCTCGGCCCAGCGCCGCGCCTCGATCCAGTCGCGGTCCATGCCGACGCCCTCGTAGGCCATCCAGCTCAGCATGTTGCGCGCCTCGCCGTCGCCGGCCTCGGCGGCGGCGCGGTACCAGCGGGCGGCCTGCGCCAGGTCGCCATCGGTGCCGCGGCCCTCGTAGTACATCAGCGCGAGGTTCCGCTGCGCGCCGGAGTCGCCCGCCTCGGCGGCGATGCGGAACCAGCGCGCCGCCTCCTCGTCGTCGCGCTCGACGCCGGCGCCGGTGGCGAACAGCCCGCCGAGATTGCTCTGCGCGCGCGCCACGCCCTTGTGCGCGAGCTCGTGCCAGACGGCGAAGGCCGCCGCGATGTCGCCCGCCTCGAACGCCAGACGCGCGCGCTCCAACGCCGCGTCGGTCGACTCGACGACGGGACGCCGCAGCAGGCGCGCCAGCAGGCTCATGCGCCGATCCGCAGATGCGCGAGCTGCGCCGTGAAGCCGGCCTCGTCCTCGAGGCAGCGCAGGTCGAAGCGCAGCGCGCCGTCCTCGACGCGGCCGATCACCGGCACCGGCAGGGCGCGGAACGCCGCCGCGATCCGGTCGACCGCGCCGCCGCCGCGCTTGCCGTCCGCGCCGGCGCGCGGCCGCAGCGACAGGCAGCGGCTCTCCAGCCGGTCGACCGGCAGCGCGCCGCTGCCGATCTGGCTGTGGCAGACGTCGATCGCGACATCGGCCGCTCCCGCCAGCGCCGCCGCGACGGCCGGCGCTATCCGCGCCGCCACCGCCTCGATCTCGGCCGTCGGACGCGTCAGCATCCGCAGGGTCGGCAGGCGCGCGGCCAGCCGGTCGGGGTCGGCGTAGAGGCGCAGCGTCGCCTCCAACGCCGCCAGCCGGCCCTTGTCCAGCCGCAGCGCGCGCTTCAGCGGGTTCTTCGCCAGCTTCGCCACGAGGTCCTTGCGGCCGACGATCAGGCCGCATTGCGGCCCGCCCAGCAGCTTGTCGCCGCTGAACGTCACCAGATCGGCGCCGTCGGCGATCGCCTCGCGCACGGTCGGTTCGCGCGGCAGACCCCAGCGCCCGAGGTCGACGAGCTGGCCGCTGCCGAGATCGTTGACGAACGGCAGGCCCTTCGACCGGGCCAGCGCCGCGATCTCGCGCTCCGGCACCGCCGTCGTGAAGCCGACCACGGCGTAGTTCGAGGGATGCACCTTCATCAACATCGCGGTGTCGGCGCCGACGGCGCCGTCGTAGTCGCGTAGATGCGTGCGGTTGGTGGTGCCGATCTCGACCAGCCGGCAGCCGGCGCGCGCCATGATGTCGGGCATGCGGAAGGCGCCGCCGATCTCGATCAGCTCGCCGCGCGACACCGGCACCTCGCGGCCCAGCGCCAGCGTGTTCAGCACCAGCACCACGGCGGCGGCGTTGTTGTTGACGACGATCGCGTCCTCGGCGCCGGTCAGCCGGCGCAACCAGCCGCGCACGTGCTCGTCGCGCTCGCCGCGCTTCCCGCCGGCGACGTCGTACTCGAGGTTCGACGGCGCGCGCAGCACCGCGTCCATCGCCGCGATCGCCTCGTCGGCCAGCACCGCGCGGCCGAGATTGGTGTGCAGCACGGTGCCGGTGAGGTTGATCATCGGCCGCTGCGACGGCGCCATCTCGGCGTCGAGCCGGCGCGCCGCCAGCGCCGCCACGCCGGCGGCGTCGGCGGTCGCGCGCGCGGCGCGCAGATCGGCCAGCGCGGCGCGCACGGCGTCGGTCGCGGGCGCGCGGCCGTGGCGCTCGATCGGGTCGCGCATCGCGGCGTCGTTGAGGACGCGGTCCACGGCGGGCAGTCGGGAGGGCTCTGAAGTCATCGGTCGCTCGTCACGCGAGACGGCGGGCGCGGGCCCGCGGAGGATTCTCTCGTCGACGCCCAGTCTAGACCGACCCGCCGCGGGAGGCGACTCGCGCCCGCCGCGCGACCACGTCGAGCGGACACGGGCGGGCCTACGGCGACGCCGGCGACAGCGGCTCCGCGTCGGCCTCGTCGGGATCGGGCGAGAGGTAGGGACTGGCGCAGGCGCGCGCCCAGCCGCCCTCCGAGACGAGGATGTCGAGCGTCACGGTCGCGAGGTCGTCGGCCACCGGATCGAGCGCGGGATCCTCCTCGTGGTAGAGGATCTTGGTGTAGGAGCGGCACTCGTCGCAGGTCTCCGCGCGCACCGCCCTGGCGGCGCCCTCGAGGCTCTGGTAGGCGACGCCCTTCGAGCCCTCGCAATGCGCGCATTGCACGCGCGTGTAGTTCCAGCGCGTCTGGCACAGCGGGCAGCACAGGAAGCGCGAGCCCTGGCGGCCCTGCGCCGTCTCGATCACCGAGGCCACGGGATGCGAGCCGCACACCGGACACAGGTTGCGCGCCGCCAGCGGCGCCACGTCGGCGAGGTCGAGCAGCGCCGCCATCCGCGTCCAGTGCAGCTCCAGCGCGGCGCCGACGAACGGAGTCTCGGCGTGCTCCCAGCGCTCGCAGGCGCCGCGCAGCGCGCGGTCGGCCAGCGCCTCGACCGAGGCGTCGTCGCGCGCCGCGAAGGCGTCGAGCGCGGCGCGCGCCGGCGCGGGCATGTCCACGCCGTCGAGTTCGCGCGCGACCGCGCGCGCGGCGGCGAGGAAGGACGGATCGCGCTTCCAGGTCAGCCGGTCGAGCGGCGCGAACTCGTGCGCCTTGCAGAACGCGATGTGGTCGGCGCCGGGGAGCGTTCCGGCCGGCAGCCGGCCGGCGGCGGCGTGCTGGGCGCGGGCGACCGCCGCGACGAAGCGCAGGAACGGCTCCAGCGGATTGCCCGGCGCGAGCGTGTCGAGCCGCGCAGCGCGCGCCGCGAAGAGCCCGGCGACGTCCGGCAGGCGCGCGTAGATCGGCGGCGCCATCTGGCCGACATCGACCGGCTCGGGAACGACGCGGCCCTTGAGGCTCATCGCGGCCGGCCTGCGCGCGGGGGACGCGTGGTCGCGGCCCGCGCGGCGGCGGGAGACGGATCAATCTGCATGGGAGGATGATCGGGCGCCGCGCGGCCGTGTCAATCGGCCTTGCGGACCTCCTCGCGCAGCCACTTGCGGTGGTGGCGCCACGCCCAGCCGCCGGTGACCGAGCCGCGCGTCATGCCGCGGATCGTGCCATGCACCCAGATCGCGGCGTAGACGTGGACGATCACCACCGAGATCAGCACCACCGCCGACAGCGCGTGCACGACGGCGGCGAGGCGCTTCTGGTCGACCGTGGTCAGGTGGCCGAACTGCGAGTCCCACAGGGCCAGCCCGCTGGTCAGCAGCAGGATGGTGAGCACCGACATCGACCAGAACACCAGCTTCTGGCCGGCGTTGTACTTGCCGGCCTCCGGCACCTTGTCCTCGCGGCCGGCGACGACGTGGTTGACGTTGCGCATCCAGGCGCTGTCGTCGCGGTTCCAGAGGTTGAACTTGAAGAAGCGCACGAACAGCCCGAGGAAGCTGAGCATCGCCAGCACGCCCATCCACGGATGCAGGATGCGCGTCCAGACGCCGCCGCCGAACAGCTCGGTGAGGAAGAACAGCGACGGATGGAACAGCGCCATGACCGACAGGGCAAGGCAGATCATGAGGATCGCGTTGATCCAGTAGTTGAGCCGCGCGCCGGCGGTGTAGCGGTCGATGATGTTCTTGCGGTCGTCGGCCATGGAGCCGTTTCCCCCGTGGTTCAGGACGCGGATCGCGGCGGACGCGGCGGGCCGCCCGCAGGCGGCCGCCGCGCGCCGCGGTCAGGCGGCCTCGCGGTCGCGCGCGGCCCGGGCCGCGTCCTCGTCCTCCGCCTGGACCTCGTTGGGTCCGTGCGTGACGTAGTGGAAGAAGCCGACCAGCGCGGCCATCGCCACGCCGGCCAGCGCCACCGGCTTGGCGACGCCCTTCCACAGCTCGACTAGCGGGCTGATCTTCGGATCCTTCGGCAGGTTGGCGTAGATCTGCGGCTGGTCGGCGTGCTTGAGCACGTACATCACGTGCGTGCCGCCGACGCCCTTGGGATCGTAGAGCCCCGCGTTCTTGTAGCCGCGCGACTTGAGGTCGACGATCCGCTTGTCGGCCCACGCGACCATGTCCTTCTTGGTGCCGAAGGTGATCGCCTGGGTCGGGCAGACCTTGGCGCATGCCGGCGCCTGCCCGACCGCGACGCGGTCGGAGCACAGCGTGCACTTGTACGCCTTCTGGTCCTTCTTCGAGATGCGCGGGATGTTGAAGGGGCAGCCCTTCACGCAGTAGCCGCAGCCGATGCAGTTCTCGGAGACGAAGTCGACGATGCCGTTCTTGTACTGCACGATCGCGCCCGGCGACGGGCAGGCCTTGAGGCAGCCCGGATCGTCGCAGTGCATGCAGCCGTCCTTGCGGATCAGCCATTCGAAGCGCCCGTCGACGTCGATCTCCGTGAAGCGCATCAGCGTCCACGTGTTCTCCGTCAGGTCGTGCGGGTTGTCGTAGACGCCGACGTTGACGCCGACCTCCTCGCGCAGGTCGTTCCACTGCAGGCACGCCACCTGGCAGGCCTTGCAGCCGATGCAGCGCGACACGTCGATCAGCTTGGCGATCTCGGTCGACTCGCGCTGGCCCGGCGGCGGCGTGGTGGTCGCCGAGCGGCGGCGCAGGTCGAGGGATTGAAGACTGCTCATGGTCGCCTCCCTCCTACGCCGTGGCCCGGCCGAGTTTCTTCACGTCCACCAGGAACGCCTTGTACTCCGGCGTCTCGATGTTCGCGTCTCCGACGTAGGGCGTCAGCTGGTTGCAGCCGAAGCCCCGCTTGGTCTCGCCGGTGAACCCCCAGTGCAGCGGGATGCCGACGGTGTGGACGGGCTTGCCGTCGATCTTCAGCGCCTTGATGCGCTTGGTGACGACGGCGACGGCCTTGACGCGGCCGCGGTTGGAGCGGACCTCGATCAGGTCGCCGCTGGCGATCCCCTTCTCCTTGGCCAGCTCCTCGCCGAGCTCGATGAACTCCTCCGGCTGCGTCACCGCGTTGGATCGCGTGTGCTTCGACCAGAAGTGGAAATGCTCGGTCAGGCGGTAGGTCGTGGCGACGTAAGGGAAGTCCTCGGCCTTGCCGAACACCTCCATGTCGCCCTTGAACACCCGCGCCACCGGATTGGGGCCGACGTTCGGGTGCAGCGCGTTCTTCACCGGCGCCTCGAACGGCTCGTAGTGCTCCGGGAAGGGTCCGTCGCGCAGCCCGGCGCGCGTGAACAGCCGCGCCGTGCCCTCCTGGTTCATGATGAACGGACCGACGCCGGCCTCCGGCTTCACCAGCGGACCGTAGTCGGGCACGTCGTAGCCGGTCCAGCGCTCGCCGTTCCACCAGACCTGCTTCTGCTTGTCGTTCCACGGCTTGCCGGCGACGTCGGCGGAGGCGCGGTTGTAGAGGATGCGGCGGTTGGCCGGCCACGACCACGCCCAGTTCGGGGTCGCGCCGAGCCCGCCCGGATCCGTCGCGTCGCGCCGCGCCATCTGGTTGCCGCGCTCGGTCCAGCAGCCGGAGTAGATCCAGCAGCCGCAGGCCGTCGTGCCGTCGGCCCGCAGCTCGCCGAAGCCGTTGAGCAGCGTGCCCTTGGCCATGGCGACCCGCGTGGCGTCGCGCGGATCGGGGATGTTGGCGATCGCGCGGCCGTTGATCTCGCGCGCCAGCTCCTCCGGCTGCGGCGCGGCCGGGTTCGCGTACGCCCAGTCGAGCTTGAGGATCGGATCCGCGAACGCGCCGCCCTCCTTGGCGTAGAGCTCGCGCACCTTGAGGAACAGGCGCGCCATGATGTCGATGTCGGCGATCGCCTCGCCCGGCGGCTCGGCGGCCTTCCAGTGCCACTGCAGCCAGCGGCCGGAGTTGGTCAGCGAGCCGTTCTCCTCGGCGAACACCGTCGTCGGCAGACGGAACACCTCGGTCTTGATGTCCTCGGTCTTCACGTCGTTGTGCTCGCCGTAGTTCTTCCAGAACTCGCTCGTCTCGGTGGCGAGCGGGTCCATCACGACGAGGAACTTCAGCTTCGCGAGCGCCGTGGTGATCTTCTTGCGGTTGGGGAACGACATCAGGGGGGTGAAGCCCTGGCAGAAATAGCCGTTCACCTTGCCCTGGTGCATCAGCTCGAAGGCGCGCAGCACGTCGTAGGCCGGCACGTCGAGCTTGGGCAGGTAGTCGTAGGCCCAATCGTTCTCCTTGGTCGCCGCGCCGCCCCACATCGCCTTCATGAAGGAGACGAAGAACTTGTCGTAGTTCTGCCAGAAGCTGGTCTGGCCGGGACGCAGCGGTTTGAAGCCGCGCGGCTTCATGTAGGTCGCCAGGTCGCCCTCGCGCTCGTTCGGCAGCGTGAGGTAGCCCGGGATCAGGTTGCTCATCAGCCCGATGTCGGTGAGCCCCTGGATGTTGGAGTGCCCGCGCAGCGCGTTCATGCCGCCGCCGGCGAGGCCGATGTTGCCCAGCAGCAGCTGGATCATCGCCATCGCGCGGATGTTCTGCGAGCCCTTGGAGTGCTGGGTCCAGCCCAGCGCGTACATCGACGTCATCACCTTCTGCGGCGACGACGTCTCGGCGATCAGCTTGCACGCCTCGAGGAACTTGTCCTGCGGCGCGCCGGTGATGCGCTCGACCATGGCCGGCGTGTAGCGCTGGTAGTGCGCCTTCATGAGCTGGTAGACGCAGCGCGGATGCTGCAGCGTCGGGTCGGACTTCACGAAGCCGTCGTCGCCGAACTCGTACTCCCAGCTCGCGCGGTTGTAGTCGCGCTTGGCCGCGTCGTAACCCGAGAACAGCCCGTCCTCGAACTTGAAGTCCTCGCGCACGATGTACGGCACGTTGGTGTAGTTCTGGACGTACTCCTTCTGGATCTTGTCGTTGTCCAGCAGGTACTTGATGACGCCGCCCAGGAACGCGATGTCGCTGCCCGGCCGGATCTGGATGAACAGGTCCGACATCGCCGCCGAGCGCGTGAAGCGCGGATCGACGACGATCAGCTTGGCGCCCTTGTTGTGCTTGGCCTCCGTCACCCACTTGAAGCCGCAGGGATGGGCCTCGGCGGCGTTGCCGCCCATGATCACCACCAGGTCGGTGTTCTTGATATCCGCCCAGAGGTTCGTCATCGCGCCGCGTCCGAAAGTCGGGCCCAAACTGGACACCGTCGGACCGTGTCAAACCCTCGCTTGATTATCGAAGACCAGCATCCCCATCGAGCGGACTGTCTTGTACGTCGCCCACGCCGTCTCGTTGGTGGTCGCCGACGCCGCCAGGAAGCCGGTGGTCGTCCAGCGGTTCACCGTCTGGCCGTCGGCGTTCTTGGCGACGAAGTTGGCGTCGCGGTCGGCCTTGACGTGGCGCGCGACCTTGTCGATCGCCTCGTCCCAGCCGATGCGCTTCCATTCCTTCGACCCCGGCGCGCGGTACTCGGGGTACTGCAGGCGGGTCTTGGCGTTGATGAAGTCGAGCAGGCCCGCGCCCTTCGGGCACAGCGTGCCGCGGTTGGTCGGATGGTCGGGATCGCCCTCGATGTGGACGATGGCGCCCTTCACGTTCTTCGCCCGGTCTCCGGTCGAATACATGATGACGCCGCAACCGACCGAGCAGTACGGGCAGGTGTTGCGGGTCTCGGATGTGCGTTCGAGCTTGAAGGCGCGCACCGCGCCCTGCGCCCCGGCGGGCGAGAATCCCAGCGCGGTCAGGGTCGAAGCGCCGACGGCGGCTCCGGTCATCCTGAACAAGCCGCGCCGGGTGACATTCACGACACCCATGCGTTCACTCCCTCGCAACGACGGAGGAGGCGTTCGCTGACGACACATGCCGGAACTTCGACCGGCGCGCCGTTCCGTCTCCCCGTCGGCGCCTTCCATCGGCGCCGTTTCGTTGGGCAAATCTTACGCTGGGGGCGTCGCGCGGTTCAAGCGCGCGCGCGAAATATTGATCAGCGGAATGCGGGGAACGATGGCAGTGAGTGGCCGTTTTTGACGCGGCGCGGTGGCCACTGGACCGATCCGGTCGGATCGGTCCAGCGGTACATCAAGGAAGACGCGCCTCAGGCGCGCCAGGCCGGCTTGGAAATCTCCATCGCGACATCGGCGTCGGTGACACCGATGTCCCTGCGCTCGCGCGCGTCCATCCGCGCCAGCTCGTCGCGCTCGCGGACGCGGCGACGCCATGTCGCGAGGATGCTACGGAGCGACGGCCGCGCGGCGGATGCCGCACGGTCCATCGATGGCGCGGACAGCGAGGCCGCGGACAGAGAGGTCAGGGTCGAAGCGGACATGGGGGCTCACCCGTGGAACGGTTGATGTTGATCGGGCAGGGAACGCGAAGCGCGTCTAGGCGGCGCTAATGACCGCGCACGACGTCGACGCGGCCGGCCGGAATGACCCAAGGGCCCTGACCGGTGATGGCCTTGAAGGCGGCCTTGAAGGCGTCGCCGATGAGCCGCGCGCGCGCGATGCGCGCCTGGGCCTCGATGGCGCGGCGCAGTTCGGCGGTCGGAACGACCGGCCGGCCTTCCCGCATGGCGGCTTCGAGTTCGCTGAGAGTGTCGATGCGGAGCCTTTCCAACCTCCAATGGATCGAGGTTGGGCGGCTCCTCCCGTGCCGCGCGTGGATTCTAACGATCGTCTGCGGGCACACAAACGATATGGTGCGCCGCACCATGAGCGCCACCTCGCTTTCCACAAGACCGCTATGCGACCGGCGCACACCCTTCGTCATGATCGTGCAAAGACTGGCCGTTCCGCGCTTCGAAGGGCACTCTCCGCCCGTCAATCGATCAATCGGCGCGATCACGCGCCATGGAGGAACGACATGGACCTGCGTCTGGCCGGCAAAAGCGTCCTGATCACGGGCGGATCCAAGGGGATCGGCTACGCCTGCGCCGAATCCTTCGCGTCGGAGGGCTGCCGTGTGCACCTCGCGTCGCGCGACAAGGGCAATCTGGAGGCCGCCCGCGACAAGCTGCGGGCGCGGTTCAACGTGCCGGTCGAGATCCACCCGACCGACGTCAGCGTCGGCGACCAGGCGCGCGCGCGTCGCGGCCTGCGGCGACAGCGACATCCTGGTGAACAACGCCGGCGCCATCCCGCGCGGCGACCTGATGCTGATGGACGAGCCGAAATGGCGCGCGGCGTGGGATCTGAAGGTGTTCGGCTACATCAACATGACGCGCGCCATGCTGGAGCGGATGTACGCCCGCCGCGCCGGCGTGGTGGTCAACATCATCGGCCTGGCCGGCGAGAAGCTGACCTACGACTACGTCGCCGGCAGCATGGGCAACGCCGGGATCGCCGCCTTCACGCGCACCGTCGGATCGCGCAGCGTCGACCACGGGGTCCGGGTCGTCGGCATCCACCCGCCCGCCACCAAGACCGACCGAATGACGACACTGATGCGTTCGCAGGCGCAGAAGGAGTTCGGCGACCCCGAGCGCTGGCCGGAGCTGACCAAGCACCTGCCGTTCGGCCGCCCGTGCGAGCCGTCGGAGATCGGCGACCTGGCCGCGTTCCTGGCGTCGGACCGGTCCGCCTACACCAGCGGCGTGGTCGTCACGGTCGACGCCGGACTGGCGTCCCGCAACTGAGCCCGCCGGCCGCTCCGCCGCGCCGATTCCCGGCGCGGATTGGATTTCGCTTGCCAACATCGGCGGAGCGCTTAGGAAGCGTTCCAACACCGCCCCGGCGTCGGAGGCGGGAAACCGTGGAGCCGTCAGAGGTCGGTTGGTGCCCGCGACGGCGGGGAGACAGATGATGGATCGTCGCAAATTCGTCCGTAACGCGGGTGTCGGCGCCGCCGCCGCCGGCGCCGCGGCCCTGGCAGCGCCCGCGATCGCGCAGTCGATGCCGGAACTGAAATGGCGTCTCACCTCGAGCTTCCCGAAGTCGCTCGACGCGCTGTTCGGCGCCGCCGAGATCATCGCCAAGGTGTGCGCCGAGGCCACCGACAACCGGTTCCAGATCCGGCCGTTCGCGGCGGGCGAGATCGTCCCCGGCCTGCAGGTCGCCGACGCCGTGCAGAACTCGACCGTCGAGATGGGCCACACGGCGTCGTACTACTATTTCGGCAAGGATCCGGCGTTCGCCTTCGGCACCGCCGTGCCGTTCGGCCTGAACACGCGGCAGCAGGACGCCTGGATGACCCAGGCCGGCGGCGAGCAGCTGCTCAACGACTTCTACAAGAACTACAACATCTTCGCGATGGCCGCCGGCAACACCGGCGCCCAGATGGGCGGCTGGTTCCGCAAGGAGATCAACTCCGTCGACGACATGAAGGGCCTCAAGATGCGGATCGGCGGCTTCGCCGGCCTGGTCATGTCCAAGGTCGGCGTGGTGCCGCAGCAGATCGCCGGCGGCGACATCTATCCGTCGCTGGAGAAGGGCACGATCGACGCCGCCGAATGGGTCGGACCGTACGACGACCAGAAGCTCGGCTTCAACAAGGTGGCGCCTTACTACTACTACCCCGGCTGGTGGGAGGGCGGCGCCGTGCTGCACGCCTTCATCAACCTGGCGAAGTGGAACGAGCTGCCGAAATCGTACCAGGCGGTGCTGCGCGCCGCCTGCGCGCAGGCCAACACCTGGATGGTGTCGCGCTACGACGCCTTCAGCCCCAAGGCGCTCAAGGAGCTCGTCGGCGCCGGCACCAAGCTGTCGGCGTTCCCGCAGCCGGTGCTCGAGGCGTGCTTCAAGGCGGCCGAGGAGGTCTACGCCGAGACCAACGCCAAGAGCCCGAACTTCAAGAAGATCTACGACAGCTGGAAGGAGTTCCGTAAGGACTCCGTGCTGTGGTTCCGCGTCGCCGAGCGCGGCTTCGACGCGTTCCTCGCCCAGGCCTCGGCGCAGAACCGTCTGTAGACGGCGCCGCCGACGCCTCGAACAGCCCCGCCGGAGAGCCTCCGGCGGGGCTTTTTCGTGGCGGGCCGGCGCCGGCCGCGTTGAGCGTTTGAATTTCCTCCCAGCCGTGCCACAGTCGACCATCCGGGTATTCAAGGTCGGCAGGTGGCCGGCCGCCGGTTCGAAAGTCGCAACGGGAGGTTACACGTCATGGATCGTCGTAAATTCGTCAAGCGCGCCGGCGTCGGCGCCGCGGCCGCGGCCGCAACGGCTGTCGCCGCGCCGGCCATCGCGCAATCGATGCCCGAGGTGAAGTGGCGCCTGACGTCGAGCTTTCCGAAGTCCCTCGACACGCTGTACGGCGGCGCGGAGCTGTTCGCCAAGGCGATCGCGGACATGTCCGACAACAAGTTCCAGATCCGCACCTTCGCCGCCGGCGAGATCGTGCCCGGCCTGCAGGTCGCGGACGCCGTCCAGAACTCCACCGTCGAGATGGGACAGACGGCGGCCTACTACTACTTCGGCAAGGATCCGACCTTCGTGTTCGAGACCGGCCTGCCGTTCTCGATGAACCAGCGCCAGGCGCTGGCGTGGCAGTACCACGGCGGCGGCAACCAGCTGCTGCAGGAGTTCTACAAGGACTACAACATCGTCTCCTTCCCGTTCGGCGGCACCGGCTGCCAGATGGGCGGTTGGTTCCGCAAGGAGATCAACTCGATGGACGACATGAAGGGGTTGAAGTTCCGGGTCGGCGGCTTCGCCGGCCTGATCCTGCAGCGCCTCGGCGTCGTGCCGCAGCAGATCGCCGGCGGCGACATCTATCCGGCGCTGGAGAAGGGCACGCTCGACGCCTGCGAATGGGTCGGCCCCTACGACGACGAGAAGCTCGGCCTCGCCAAGGTCGCGAAGTACTACTACTACCCGGGCTGGTGGGAGGGCCACTCGATCGGCTCGCTCTACATCAACAACAAGGCCTGGGAAGGCCTGCCGAAGCCCTACAAGCAGATGGTCGAGACGGCGGCCGCGCAGGTGACCGCCTGGATGGTGCCGAAGTACGACGCCGGCAACCCGGCGGCGCTCAAGCGGCTCGTCGGCGCCGGCACCGTGCTGAAGCCGTTCCCGCGTCCGGTGCTCGAGGCCTGCTTCGACGAGGCCTACAAGTTCTACGACGAGCTGTCGGGCAAGAACGCGAAGTTCAAGAAGGTGTTCGACAGCGTCAAGGCGTTCCGTCTCGACCAGAACCTGTGGTTCCGCGTCGCCGAGAACACGTTCGACAACTTCAACTTCTCGATGTCGGCGAAGGGTCGCTAGCCCCTCCACCATCTTCGACGAGAAACCCCGCCGGGCGACCGGCGGGGTTTCTTTTTGTCGGTGGAGGGATCGGCCGCCGGCTACTTGGTCGCCGGCGGTATCACAATGGGCGCGGGCTCGTCCTGCGATTGGGGCGGCGCCTCTAGTTCTATCTTCACCTTGCTCGGATCGATCTTGAGATCCTTGTCGAGCCCGGCCGTGACCATGCCGGGGAAGGCGATGACGAGCGCCACCATCACGACCTGGATGCAGACGAACGGCACGGCCCCCCAGTATATCTGCGCCGTCGTGATCCCGTCGGTCATCTTGCCGGTGACCTTGTCGATGTACGGATTCTCCGCCGCGACGCTGCGCAGATAGAACAGCGCGAAGCCGAACGGCGGATGCATGAACGACGTCTGCATGTTGACGCCGAGAAGGATCCCGAACCAGATCAGGTCGATCCCCAGCTTCTCCGCCGGCTTCGCCAGCAGCGGCACGATGATGAACGCCAGCTCGAAGAAGTCCAGGAAGAAGGCCAGTACGAACACCAGGACGTTGACCACGATCAGGAAGCCGATCTGGCCGCCCGGCAGCCCGAGCAGCAGATGCTCGACCCACTGGTCGCCGTTCACGCCGTAGAAAGTCAGGCTGAAGACGCGCGCGCCGACCAGGATGAAGATCACGAAGGCCGACAGCTTGGCGGTGCTGTCCATCGCCTGCTTCAAGAGGCTCCAGCTCAGACGCCGGTAGCCCAGCGCCATCAGCAGCGCGCCGGTCGCCCCCATGGCGCCGCCCTCGGTCGGCGTCGCGAGGCCGATGAAGATGGTGCCGAGGACGAGGAAGATCAGCGCCAGCGGCGGCATCATCACGATGATCACCTGCTGGGCCAGCCGGCTGAGCAGGCCGAGCGACGCGAATTTGTTTACCGTCGCGAGCAGATAGGCGGCGAGGCCGACCGCGGCCGCCGACCAGATCCCGGCCCAGCCGAGGAAATTCGACAGGGCCCAACCTCCGGCGATGCAGGCCGCGACCACGACGGCGAGCGACGTGTAGCCGAGACGGCCGTCCGGGTCGCGGATGGTGATCGCCTCGAACGGCAGCGCCGGCGCGCATTTCGGATTGAAGATCGTGCGGCTGAGCACGTAGCCCGCGTAGATCGCGGTCAGCACGAGGCCCGGGATGAAGGCGCCCTTGTACATGTCGCCGACCGACTTGCCGAGCTGGTCGGCGAGCACGATCAGCACGAGGCTGGGCGGGATGATCTGCGCCAGCGTGCCCGAGGCGGCGATCACGCCGGTGGCCAGTTTGCGGTCGTAGCCGTAGCGCAGCATGATCGGCAGCGAGATCAGGCCCATCGAGATGACCGACGCGGCGACCACGCCGGTCGTGGCCGCCAGCAGGGCGCCGACGAAGATCACCGCGTAGGCGAGGCCGCCGGGCACCGGCCCGAACACCTGGCCGACCGTGTCGAGCAGATCCTCGGCCATGCCGCTGCGCTCGAGGATCAGCCCCATGAAGGTGAAGAACGGGATCGCCAGCAGCGTGTCGTTCTCGATCACCCCGAAGATCCGGATAGGCAGGGCCTGGAACAGCGACGGCTGGAACAGCCCGAGATTGATCCCGACGATGCCGTAGAGCAGGCCGCACGCCGCCAGCGCGAACGCCACCGGATAGCCGAGCAGCAGCAGCAGGACCATCGACCCGAACATCACCGGGGCCATCTCGGCCTTCAGGAAGGCGACGGCCCACGGCGCCTGCAGGAACATCGCGGCGACGATCATGACGGCGATGGCCGCCAGAGCGACCCCGAACAGCGAACGAATGACGAACATGGCGGCTGATCTCCGAGGCGCTCAGTGGGGTCCGGTCTTCTCGCCGTACGGATCGGGTATGAGCCCGCGCATGAACGCGATCCGCTTGACGAGCTCCGACAGCCCCTGGAGGCCGAGCATCGCGAAGCCCGCCACGATCAGCAGCTTCACCGGCCAGCGGATCAACCCGCCGGCGTTGCTGGACTGCTCGCCGATCTTCCAGGACTCCATGAAGTACGGCCAGCTCTCGATCAGCATCACGGCGCACAGCGGCAGGAGGAACACGACGTGGCCGAAGACGTCGATCCAGTTGCGCGTCGTGCGCGTCAGCCGGTGCGAGACGATGTCGATGCGGATGTGCTCGTTCCGCAGCAGCGCGTAGCCCGCGCACAGCAGGAACACGGCGGCGAACATGTACCACTGGAGCTCGAGCCAGGCGTTCGAGCTGTTGCTGAAGACCTTGCGGATGATCGCGTTGACCGTGCTGACCACGACGGAGGCGAGGATCAGCCACGAGACCAACCGGCCGATCTGCTCGTTGACACGGTCGATCCAACCAGAGACGCCAAGCAGCGCGCGCATCGATATCCCCCCGCCCTCAATGGCGCGGCCGGCGCGAGCGACCGCCCTCGGCGGCGTGGCGACCGCTGAGTCGCTCGTCTTCCGGACGCTTACCAAGCCTCGTGTTTAGCAGAACGACCGGAGCCGGCTAGCGGAATCTGGCGTCCGCCGGGCCGCCGCCGGCCGGTCATTTGAACTCGACGGGCGGCGGCTCGAAGGTCGCCGGAAGCTCGATCCTGAGCCGGTCGAGATCGAGCGCCGCCGGCTTGTCGAGCAGCGCCGTCACCATCGACGGGAACGCCACCACCAGGCCCACCATGATCAGCTGGAGCACGACCCAGGGGATCGCGCCCCAGTAGATGTCGGAGCTCTTCACCTCCTTGGGCGCCACACCGCGCAGGTAGAACAGCGCGAAGCCGAACGGCGGGTGCATGAACGAGGTCTGCATGTTGACGCACAGGATGACGCCGAACCAGATCAGGGCCGCGTCGGCGCCGACGATCGGCGCCAGCAGCTTCTGCGCCACCGGCGTCAGCATCGGCACGATGATGAACGCGATCTCGAAGAAGTCGAGGAAGAACGCGAGGAAGAACACGAAGAGGTTGACGGCGATCAGGAAGCCCCAGGCGCCGCCCGGCAGCGTCGACAGCTTGTGCTCGATCCAGAGGTTGCCGTCGACGCCGGCGAACACGATCGAGAAGCAGGTGGCGCCGATGACGATGAACGCCACCATCGACGTCAGGCGCATGGTCGCCCGGCTCGCCTGCACGAGCAGGTTCCGCAGCGGCGCGATCGCCGCCGCGCGCACGCACAGCCACGCGATCGCCACGTACATCAGCCCGATCGCGATCTTGAACGGCACCGACTTGAAGTGGCCGCTGAAGCCGATCGCCGCCGCGAGCAGGCAGAACAGGAGCCCGGCCTTGAACGCCAGCGATCCCGAGCGCCCGAGTTCCGGATGCCGGATGACCGCCAGCACGATGGCTCCGACCGCGCCCATGGCGCCGGCCTCGGTGGGCGTGGCAAGGCCCAGCATCATGGTGCCGAGCACGACGAAGATCAGGATCGCCGACGGCACGATGCCCCACAGGCACTTCTTCCAGAGGTCCCATCCGCGCAGGGTGAGATCCTCCTTCGGGATGCCCGGCAGCGCGTTCGGCCGGACCAGCGTCAGCAGCCAGGTGTAGCCCGCGAACAGCGCGATCTGGACCAGCGACGGCCCCCACGCGCCGAGGTACATGTCGCCGACCGACTTGCCCATCTGGTCGGCGAGCACGACGAGCACCAGCGACGGCGGCACCAGCTGCGTGATCGTGCCCGACGCGGCCAGCACGCCGGTCGCGTAGCGCATGTCGTACTTGTAGCGCATCATCACCGGCAGCGAGATCATCGCCATGGCGATCACCTGGGCCGCGACCGTGCCGGTGATGGCGCCGAGGATGAAGCCGACGATGATGACCGAGTAGCCCAGGCCGCCCTTGATCGGCCCGAACAGCTGCCCCATCGAATCGAGCATGTCCTCCGCGAGGCCGCACTTCTCCAGCACGGCGCCCATGAAGGTGAAGAACGGGATCGCCAGCAGCAGGTCGTTGGACAGGATGCTGCCGAAGATGCGGCCGGGGATCGCCTGGAGGAACTCGAAGCCGAAGAAGCCCAGCTCGATCGAGATGAAGCCGAAGAACAGGCCGACGGCCGCCAGCGAGAACGCCACCGGATAGCCGAACAGCATGAACACCACGAGGCCGCCGAACATCAGCGACGGCATCCATTCGATGGGGATCACTGCGTCGGCCTCTCGTATTTGGAGTCGATCTGGACGTAGCCGCGCAGCGCCGCGAACCGCTTGATGATCTCGGAGACGCCCTGCAGCGCCAGCAGGGCGAGGCCGACCGGCACGGCCAGCTTGATCGGCCAGCGCAGCAGCCCGCCGGCGTTGCTCGAGCCCTCACCGACCGCGAAGGACTGCATGAAGAACGGCCACGACAGCCAGCCGATCACGACGCAGGCCGGCAGGAGGAAGAGAACGCCGCCGAGGATGTCGACCCAGTGCTGCTGGCGTTCGGACAGGGTCATGTAGACGATGTCGACGCGGACGTGCTCGTTGCGGCGCAGCGTGTAGGACGCGCCCAGCATGACCGCGACCGCGAACATGTACCATTGCAGCTCGAGCCACGCGTTCGAGCTGTCGTCGAACGCGTAGCGGATGGCGGCGTTGATGCAGCTGACGAAGCAGGAGAGGATGATCATAGCGTCGGCGATCCAGCCGATCCTCTCGTTCATCCCGTCGACGGCCCGGCAATACCCCAGCAGAAAACCCAAGAGCCCCCTCCGCGCGAAAAGGCGCCGTTCGTCCACGCGCCTCCGTGGTCTAGTAGAACGGCCCCGCCGTCAATCCTCGTGCCAGGTCGTGAACTCGCCGATCGGCGCCCGCTCGGCGACCAGGTTGTTCGGCACCGCGTCGGGGTCGGCGAAGCCGACCGCCAGACCGCACAGCACGATCTGCTCATCCGGAATCCGGAGTTCGCGCCGCACGACGCGCTGGTAGCGGCTGAACGCCGCCTGCGGGCAGGTGTGCAGCCCGGCCTCGCGCGCCAGCAGCATGAGCTGGTCGAGGAAGGCGCCGCAATCCAGCCACTGGCCGCCGCCCATGTCGCGGTCGACGCACAGCATCATGCCGACGGGCGCGTCGAAGAAATCGTAGTTCTTGCGGTGCTGCCGATCCATGCCGGCGGTGTCGCCGCGGCCGATGCCGAGCAGCGTGTAGAGCTGCTTGCCGACGGTCTTGCGCCGGGCGTCGTAGGGCGGCCGGAACGGGTCGGGATAGACCTTGTACTCGCGCGTGTCCGGCTCGCCCGCGTCGATCGCGGCCTGGATCGCGGCGCTCAGCCGGGTCCGCGCCGCGCCGGTCAGCACGTGCAGTTTCCACGGTTGCAGATTGCCGTTCGATGCCGCGCGGCCGGCCGTGCGGATCATCCATTCCAGGGTTTCGCGCGGCACCGGATCGGGCTTGAACAGGCGCATCGAGCGCCGCGAGCCGATCGCCTCGGACAGCTTCATCGCCGCCTCCCCGCGCGCGTCCACGCTTCCCGGCGCCGCGCCGCCTAGGACGTGAACCAGGTCGAGAACTCAGCCAGCGCGGCGCGCTCCGGCACCAGCATGTTGGGCGTGTCGGCGGTGTCGGCGTGGCCCAGCGCCATGCCGCACAGCACGATCTCCTCGTCGGGCACGCCGAGCTCCTTGCGGATCACCGTGTGGTAGTTGGCGAACGCCGCCTGCGGGCAGGTGTGAAGCCCCTCCTCGCGCGCCACCAGCATCATGCTGGTGAGGAAGCAGCCGATGTCGATCCACTGGCCCTCGCCGTGGCGGCGGTCCATCGTCAGGATCATGCCGACGGGCGCGTCGAAGAAATCGAAGTTGCGCCGCGTCTGCCGCATCATCCCCGCGGCGTCGCCCCTGACGATGCCGAGCATGCCGTAGAGCGCCTTGCCGAGCGCGACCTGGCGGCCGCGGTAGGGTTCGACGTGCTCGCCGTGGATGCGGTACTCCGGCGCCGGCTTCTGGCCGGCGTCGATCGCCGCCTGGATCGCCGCGCTCAGCCGCTTGCGGGCCGCGCCCATGGTCACGTAGAGCCGCCACGGCTGGCAGTTGGTGTTCGACGCCGCGTGCTTGCCGGTCTCGACGACGCGCCGCACGACCTCCTCCGGCACGGGCGTGTCCTTGAACACGCGCATCGAGCGGCGGGACATGATCGCGTCGGACACTTTCATCGGGCGGACTCCGGGGATCGGCGGAAAAACACGCCGGCCTGACTAGAGCACGCCGCGCCGGGAGTCGAGATCGCCCGCGCTCATCGCAGGCCTGCGCGGCGGCGCGGCGCGCCACCCGTCCCGCGGCCGCCCGCGGGACCGGCCGCGCCGCGTCCGCCCCGCGCCGCGTCAGTTCGGATTCTTGAACATGTCGCTGAACGACCGGCCGCCCTGCGCCGGTGGTTTCGCGGGCGCCCCCGGCCGCTCCTGGGCGCGGCGCTCCTGCTCGAGGCGCTTCTGCTCCTCGGTCCATTTGGCCAGCGCGGCCTCGGCGCCCTTCACCAGCGTGGCCATCTGCGGCCCCGTCAGGTGGCCGGTCTCGGGAAAGCCCCGGCTTTTCTGCCACGCCGCGATCATCTGCCGGCTGCGCGGGCCGAACGCGCCGTCGGCGCCGCCGGTGTCGAAAGACTGCGCCGTCAACGCCACCTGGACCCGCCGACGGTCGAGCTCGGTCAGGCGCAACGCGGCCTCGTCGGCCTCGGCCCGCGCCTTGGCGCCCGCCAGCGCCTCCGCCTCGGCCTTGGCCTTCTCGCGCGCCGCCGCTTCGGCCTTGGCCTTCTCCTCGGCCGCCCGGCGCGCCTCCTCCTCGGCCTGCCGCTTCGCCGCCGCCAGACGTTCCTGCTCGCGGGCGGCCGCCTCGGCCTCGGCTTTCGCCTTCTCCCGCGCCACCGCCTCCGCCTTCGCCCTTTCGTCCGCGACGCGGCGCGCCGCGTCGGCCTTCGCCTTCTCGCGCGCGGCGGCGTCGGCCCTGGCCATCGCCTCGGCCAGTCGACGCGCCTCCTCGGCGGCCTGGCGCTTCGCCGCCTCCTGCCGCTCCTGCTCCCGCGCCGCGGCCTCGGCCTTCGCCTTCTCGTCGGCGGCACGGCGGGCCTCTTCGGCGGCCTGGCGTTTCGCGGCTTCCTGCCGCTCCTGCTCCCGCGCCGCCGCCTCGGCCTTCGTCTTCTCGTCGGCCACGCGGCGCGCTTCCGCGTCGGCCTGACGCTTGGCCGCCTCGAGGCGAGCCTGCTCGCGGATCGCCGTCTCGGCATCCACCCGCGCCTTCTCCCGCGCGGCGATCTCGGCTTTCGCCTTCTCCTCCGTCGCGCGGCGGGCGTCCGCCTCGGCCTGACGCTTCGCCGCGTCGAGACGCGCCTGCTCCCGCGCCGCCGCCTCGGCTTCCGCCCGCGCTTTCTCGCGCGCGGCGGCCTCGGCCTTGGCCTTCTCCGCGGCGACGCGGCGCGCCTCCTCCTCGGCCTGACGCTTCGCCGCCTCGGCACGCTCCTTCTCGCGCGCGGCGGCGTCGGCCTTCGCCTTCTCCTCGGCCACCTGGCGCGCTTCGGCCTCGGCCTGGAGCCTCGCGGCCTCCAGACGCGCCTGTTCCCGCGCGGCGGCCTCGGCTTCGGCCCGGGCCTTCTCTTGGGCGGCGACCGCCGCGTCGGCCTTGGCTTTCTCCGCCGCGACACGGCGCGCTTCCGCCTCGGCCCGCTCCTTCTCGCGGGCGGCGGCCTCGGCCTTGGCGCGCTCCTCGGCGGCGCGCTTCGCGGTCTCGGCCGCGCGGCGGTCGTCCTCCTCCTGGCGCAGCTTGGCGGCCAGCGCCGCCTGCCGGCGCGATTCCTCCTCGGCGCGGCGCAGCGCCACCTCGACCGGTTCCGGCGCCGGCCGCGTCGCCAGCCACGCGCCGCCCCCGCCGACGATCGCCACGACGACGGCCGCGGCCGCGATCCACACGCCGCGCGACCGCGACCGCGGATGTCCGGCCGCCGCCGCCGGCGGCGGCGCTTCCACCATCACGCGCGTCGCCGCGGCGAGCGGCGTCGCCGACAGCGACGGCGACACGCCGTCGAGCAGGCGGCGCCAGTCGGCGATCGACTGCGGCCGGTCCTTGAACTTGACCGCCAGCGCCGCGTCGATCCCGGCCAGCAGGCTGGGCGCGTAGCGGCCCTTGCCGACCTCCACCGCCGGCACCAGCTCGTCGTCGGTGACGCGGTCGCCGGCGCCCGGCGGCGGCCGGCCGGCGACGCAGTGGTAGATCGTGGCCGCCAGGCCGTAGATGTCGGTCGGCGGTCCCTGGCGCGCCGACGTCATCTGCTCGAACGCGGCGTAGCCCGGCGTGTAGATCGCCGTCAGCGCCTGCGAGCGGCCCTGCAGCGCCACGCGCGAGGCGCCGAAATCGATCAGGGTGGGCTGGCCCTTCCCGTCGATAAGGATGTTCGCCGGCTTGATGTCGCGGTGCAGGAAGCCCGCGTCGTGCACCAGCTCGAGCCCGTCGAGCAGCGGATAGAGCAGCCGCTCGACCGCCGGCGCCGGCAGGCGGCGCTCGCGCTTCAGCACCGCCTCGAGCGTCTCGCCCGCCACAAGCGCCATCACCATGTAGGCGGTGCCGTTGGCCTCGAGGAAATCGTAGACGTTGACGATGCCCTCGGCCTTCTCCAGCCGCGCCAGCGTCTTGGCCTCGGCGAGGAAGCGCTCGCGGCCCCACAGGAAGCCCTCGCCCATCTGGGTCGAGCGCGGCAGCACCATGCTGTCGGGCTGGCGCACCGCGAAGCTGATCGGCAGGTATTCCTTGATCGCGACGTCGCGGTCGAGCTGGGTGTCGCGGGCGCGGTAGGTGATGCCGAAGCCGCCCTGCCCCAAAGTCGCGAGGATCTCGTACTTGCCGATCCGCGTCCCCGGCGGCAGCGTCGTCAGCGCGTCGACCCGCGGCGGGGCGTTTGCCCCCACGGACGACACCGTCGCATGGACGTCTTCGTCGGCCAAGGCGCGCTTCCGTTCGGAACGATGCACCGATGCGCGATTTTCAGCCGATTCGGCGGGCGGCGCAACCGCGCCGCGCGGCCGGCCGCCTCAGTAGCGGAACGCCACGCTGACCGAGCCGAACTGCGCCCAGCGTCGCTGCTCGGAGAACTCCGGCGAGCGCAGCACGTGGGTCAGGCTGACGCGGGCGCTGCGGAACAGCAGGGCCACGCCGGCCTGGACGTCGAGCACGAACGGCCGGCGGTCGACGTTGTGGCTGTCGCGGAAGGTGTTGCCGTCGAGGAAGATGTTGCGGGCGTACGCCTGGCCGTCGACGCCGGCGAAGACGTACCAGCCGAAGCCGTCGCGGGCGCCGAAGGTCTCCGAGCCGGGCATCGACGGCCGTGCGCGGGGCGGGCCGAAATCGTTGCGCAGGTCGTTGCCGATGCGGATCGTGCCGCCGATCGCGGCGTAGGTGGCGACGTTGCCGACCGCCACGCCGATGCGCGGGATGACGTCCGACTCGAGCCCCAGCGGCAGCGACAGGTCGAGCCGGCCGACCCGCCAGCGGCGCTCGAAGGTGAGGTTCACGGTCGGTTCGTTGCGCAGCTGGTTGCGCCAGCCGCGCGCCTTGTCGGCGCCGATCAGGGTGTGCCAGTTGTTCTGCGAGAAGCGGCCGGCGGCGGCCGGTCCGACCACGCCGATGTCGAGCTGGATGGTGTCGAGGCGCACCGGCTGGTCGTCGACGACATAGGCGTACTGCAGCGCGAAGCCGATATACGCCCAGCCGGCGTAGGGCCGGTCGTTGGCGATCAGGTCGCGCCGGCCGGTGTCGGCGGGCGTGTAGAGATTCTGTCCGATCGAGACGCCCCAGCGGCGCACCACGCTGTCGGCCTTGCGCTCGCCGAGGAAGGTCGGGACGGTGGTCGCCGACGCCAGCCACCGCGGCATCGCCACCGGCGCCGACAGCCAGCCCAGCCGGATGCCGTTGGTGTAGTCGCGGTCCGACCTGGCCCAGCGGCTGAGGAAATCGTTCTCGATCTGGATCGTGAGGATCGCCTTGGGCGTGCGGTTGTCCGGCGCGTCCGCCTTGGTCGGGGCCGGCGCCGCCGATGGCGCCGAGGGCGGCTCCTCGTCGGCGCGGGCGGGGTTGGCCACCAGGACCGCCGCCAGCGCCGCCATCGTCATCGCACGCCGCATCGACCACCCCTCGCGCCGGGGAGAGCGCCGGCAGGGGTCTCAACGCGGGCGGCGGAGCGCGGTTCCGGGGCCGATGTCGCGTGGACGCCGCTACGCGCCGCCCGGCCCGCGCACGAGGAAGTCGAAGTCGCAGCCCTCGTCGGCCTGCAGCACGCTGCGCAGGAACAGCCCGGTGTAGCCCCGCGCGTTGATCCCGTGGTCGACCGGCGGCGTCCATTGGCGCCGCCGCGCTTCCAGCGTCGCGGCGTCGACCAGCAGCTCGATGCGCCGTCCCGGCACGTCGAGCTGGATGCGGTCGCCGTTGCGCACCAGCCCCAGCGGGCCGCCGATGGCGGATTCCGGCGTGATGTGCAGCACGATGGTACCGAACGCCGTGCCGCTCATGCGCGCGTCGGAGATGCGCACCATGTCCTTCACGCCCTGGCGCGCCAGCTTCATCGGGATCGGGATGTAGCCGGCCTCCGGCATGCCCGGCGCGCCCTTGGGGCCGGCGTTGCGCAGCACCAGCACGTCGTCGGCCGTGACGTCGAGCGCCGGATCGTCCATGCGCTCGACCATGTCCTCGACCGACTCGAACACCACCGCGCGGCCGGTGTGGCTCATCAGTTTCGCCGACGCCGCCGACTGCTTGATGATCGCGCCCCGGGGCGCGAGGTTGCCGCGCAGGACGGCCATCGCGCCGGTGGCGCTCAGCGCCGTCGCCCGCGTGCGGATGATGGTCTGGCCGGGGATCTCCGGCGCGGCGTCGATCGAGGCGCCCAGCGTCACGCCCGCGATGGTCATGGCGTCGCGGTCGACGTGCTCCTGGATCTCGCGCAGCATCCGCATGGTGCCGCCGGCCCAGTGGAAATGCTCGAGATAGTGCTCGCCCGACGGCTTGAGGTCGGCCAGCACCGGCACGTCGCGCCCGAGCTGGTCGACGTCGGCGAGATCGATGGCGACGTCGCAGCGTCCGGCGATCGCGGTGAGATGCACCAGCCCGTTGGTCGAGCCGCCCAGCGCCTGCAGCGCCACGATGGCGTTGCGGAACGCCGCCTTGGTCATGATCTCGCGCGGCTTGGGCCCGCCGGCCTTCGCCAGCTCGACGGCGCGCTTGCCCGACGCCTCGGCCGCGCGCAGCCGATCGGCGTGGGTGGCGGGGATCGAGCCGCTGCCCGGCAGCGACATGCCCAGCGCCTCCGTCACGCAGGCCATGGTGCTGGCCGTGCCCATCACCATGCAGGTGCCCGTGGTCGGCGCCAGCCGTTCGCTGACCTCCTCGATGTCGCTCTCCGAGAAGGTGCCGGCGCGGTGCTGGCCCCACAGGCGGCGGCAATCCGTGCAGGCGCCCAGCACCTCGCCCCGGAAATGGCCGACCAGCATCGGGCCGGTCACCAGCATGATCGCCGGCACGTCGGCGCTGGCCGCCGCCATGAGCTGGGCCGGCACGGTCTTGTCGCAACCGCCGATCAGCACGACCGAGTCCATCGGCTGGGCGCGGATCATCTCCTCGGTGTCCATCGCCATGAGGTTGCGCAGGAACATGCTGGTGGGGTTGGAGAACGACTCGTGGATCGAGACGGTCGGGAACTCCATCGGCAGGCCGCCGGCCAGCATCACGCCGCGCTTCACCGCGTCGATCAGCTTCGGCACGTTGCCGTGGCACGGGTTGTAGTCGCTGAAGGTGTTGGTGATGCCGACGATCGGCCGGTCGAGCGCGTCGTCGCTGTAGCCCATGGCCTTGATGAAGGCCTTGCGCAGGAACAGCGAGAATCCCGGATCGCCGTAGGTCGCCAGTCCCTTGCGGATGCCCTTGGCCACGTCGTCGCTGCCCACGTCGTCCCTCCACCGATGTTCTTCGCGCCATGATCGACGTTCGCGCCCGCCACCGCAACGCCCGTCCGTATGCGCGTCCCCTCGCCCGCTCCCTTCGACGTCCGCCGCGCCCGCATATCGTGACGCGTGAGACTATCTTACTCCGTCCCCCTCGGGCGCCTTACCAGGCGCCTGAGGGGGACGGAGCATAGGAATTCATCCGCTTCGAGGTTGGCGAGCGTGCCAACCCGCAACCGGGAGGCGGAGAGGACAGCGCCGCGATGTTGTTGTGTCGCCGCCGTCCGTCGTCGATGATCGCGGCGCACGAACAGCGCATCGAACAGGAATCCGCCCGCATGCTTCCCACGATCCGACAGACCGCCGCCGATCTCGCCGCCGGGCGCGCGACCAGCCGCGCGCTGACCGAGGCGGCGCTGGCGCGCATCGCCGATTCCGCCGGCGAGGGCGCCCGCGCCTTCATCCACGTGTACCGCGACCAGGCGCTGGCCGCCGCCGACGCCTCGGACGCGCTGCGCAAGGCGGGCGTGGCGCAGGGCCCGCTGGCCGGTGTGCCGGTCTCGATCAAGAACCTCTGCGACGTCGCCGGCGAGACCACTTTGGCTGGATCGAAGGCGCTCGACGATTCGCCGCCCGCGACGGCCGACGCGCCGGTGCTGGCGCGGCTGCGCGCCGCCGGCGCCGTCGTCGTCGGCAGCACCAACATGAGCGAGTTCGCGTTCTCCGGGCTGGGCTTCAACCCCCACTACGGCACGCCCGGCAATCCGGCCGACCGCGCCCGCGTGCCCGGCGGCTCGTCATCGGGCGCCGCGGTGTCGGTGGCCGACGGCATGGCGGTGGCGGCGCTGGGCACCGACACCGGCGGCTCCGTGCGCATCCCCTCGGCGCTGTGCGGGCTGACCGGCTTCAAGCCGACGGCCCGGCGCGTGCCGATCGACGGCGTCGTGCCGCTGTCGACCTCGCTGGATTCGATCGGCCCGCTGGCCGCGAGCGTGGAGTGCTGCGCGATCGTCGATTCGGTGTTCGCCGGCGAGCCGGTCGACGTGCCGGCGCCGGCGCGGCTCGACGCGCTGACCTTCGCGGTGCCCCGCCACTTCGTGCTCAACGACATGGACGCCACGGTGTCCGCCGCCTTCGCGCGCGCGCTCACGACGCTGTCGGCGAAGGGCGTGCGCATCGTCGAGATCGATCTGCCGCAGCTCGACGAACTGCCGGCGATCAACGCCAAGGGCGGCTTCGCGGCGTCGGAGGCCTACGCGTGGCACAAGGAGCTGATCGCGCGCAGGGGCAACGTCTACGACCCGTTGATCGCCCCGCGCATCCGGCGCGGCGCCGAGATGAGCGCGGCCGACTACATCGAGCTGCTGGCCAAGCGCGCCGATCTCCAGCGCCGGGTCTCGGCGGTCACGTCGGACTACGACGCCGTCGTGATGCCGACCTGCCCGATCGTGGCGCCGACGCTCAACGAGATCGCGACGCCCGACGGCTTCACGCGCAACAACATGCTGGTGCTGCGCAACTGCACCGTCGGCAATTTCCTCGACCGCTGCGCGCTGTCGATCCCCTGCCACCGGGGCGACGAGCTGCCGGTCGGCTTCATGCTGATGGGCGAGACCATGGCCGACCGCCGCCTCCTCGCCATCGGCCGCGCGGTCGAGACGGCGTTGCGGACGGGCTAATCGCAACGACACTCTCGGCTCTTCGACGTCAGGCAAGGGACGCCGATCGCCGCGGACCTCGCGCGTCCGCCCCTCCCGCCATGTCGAGCGGAGCGAGACATCCTGAGTGGCCGGCGCGACGGCGGTGGCGACCGTGGAAGGATTCCTCGCTCCGCTCGGAATGACGGGCCGGGCGCCGCGTAGGGAACAACGTCGCGACCGCGACGCGCCATCGGGCGGAACGCGCGGATCGCCGCACGGACCCGCACGCACGCCATCGCGTCAGCGGACGGCGGGCGGAAGCCACTGTCGCCGTCGACGGCGCATGCCTCGCCATCCCGTCATGCGGCGGCGGGCGAAGGCCGCTTTCGAGGCCGAAATCGCAAGTCCGCCTCTCCCGTCATGTCGAGCGGAGCGAGACATCTTGAGCGGCCGGCGCGACGGCGGCGGCGACCGTGGAAGGATTCCTCGCTGCGCTCGGAATGACGGATGGCGCGCGCGGGGCCTGCTCGGGGGAAGGCGCGTGGTCTAGGTCCGCGCCACCGTCCGCCGCGCGCCCGGCCCCGGCCGCACGCGCACGTCGCGGGCGGCGACCGGCGCGGCGCAGGCCGAGCAGGTCGTCACGGGATCGAAATCGTGGCCGCAGGCGGCGTGGGTGTGCAGCAGCGGCCGCCCGCGCGCGCCCGCGAGATGGACGTCGCCCCAGTGCACGATCGCCATGATCACGGGATGCAGGTCGAGACCCTTGTCGGTCAACCGGTACTCGTGCCGCCGGGGCCGCGCGCTGTAGAGCTCCTTGCGCAGCACGCCGGCCTTCACCAGCTTGCGCAGCCGGTCGGCCAGCACGTGGCGCGTGATGCCGAGGCTGGCCTGGAAATCCTCGAACCGGCGCACGCGCAGGAAGCAGTCGCGCAGCACCAGCAGGGTCCAGCGGTCGCCGATCACCGACACCGTGCGCGCCACCGAGCAGGTCTCGCGGCCGAGCTCGCGCCAGCGCATGAGGATTCCTCCGCCTCCCGAAAGGTGGCTTGCGGTTGACACCGCCGGCCGCTCCGCCGCAAATAGTACGTTCCTTTTTGGAACTTTCAAGATCGATCGGGAGGTCGTCATGACGGCACGCGGAGCGGCGCTGGTGGTGGGCGCGGGCGACGCCACGGGCGGCGCGATCGCGCGGCGCTTCGCGCGCGAGGGGCTGACGGCCTGCGTCGTGCGCCGGAACGCCGACAAGCTCGGGCCGCTGGTCGAGCGCATCGTGGCCGACGGCGGCGCCGCGCGCGCCTTCGGCGTCGACGCGCGCAAGGAGGAGGAGATGGTGGCGCTGATCGACACCATCGAGCGCGAGGTCGGGCCGCTGGAGGTGGCGGTGTTCAACATCGGCGCCAACGTGCGCTTCGGCATCCGCGAGACCACGGCGCGCGTCTACTTCAAGGTCTGGGAGATGGCGGCGTTCGCCGGCTTCCTCACCGGCCGCGAGGCGGCGCGGGTGATGGCGCCGCGCGGGCGGGGCTCGATCCTGTTCACCGGCGCGACCGCCAGCCTGCGCGGCCGCGACGGCTACGCCGCCTTCTCCGGCGCCAAGCACGCCACGCGCGCGCTGGCGCAGAGCATGTCGCGCGAGCTGGGGCCGCTGGGCGTGCACGTGGCGCACGTCGTGGTCGACGGCGCCATCGATACGGAGTGGATCAGGACCAACTTCCCGCAGCGCTACGCCGCGAAGGAGCACGACGGCATCCTCAACCCCGACCACATCGCCGAGAACTACTGGATGCTGCACAAGCAGCCGCGCGACGCCTGGACCCACGAGCTCGACCTGCGCCCGTGGTCGGAGAGCTGGTGACGGCGGGCGGTGGTCGTGGGCGCAAGGCCCGTCTTCCTCCCTCTCCGCCCGCTTGCGGGGGGAGAGGGGCGGGGTGAGGTGGGTGGCCGTGGAATCGCGGTGTTCGATATCGGCGCACGCCACACACCGATCGACGTCGCGGCTGATACGGCGACCACCTCACCCCCGCCGTATCGGCTTCGCCGATACGGCGTTCCATCGCTACGCGATGGTCCCTCCCTCTCCCCCGCTACGCGGCGGAGAGGGGAATGAACGAGGCGACGAACCAGTAGGAGGACCACCATGACCGCCAGCGTCGAGTTCCATTTCGATTTCGGCAGCCCCAACGCCTATCTCAGCCACCGGCTGATCCCCGGAATCGAGAAACGCACGGGCGTGAAGTTCAAGTACGTGCCGGTGCTGCTGGGCGGCGTGTTCAAGCTGACCAACAACGCCGCCCCGATGGTCCAGTACAAGGACGTCAAGCACAAGCTGGCCTACCAGCGCCGCGAGATGGCGCGCTTCATCGCGCGCCACGGCCTGTCGCGCTTCGCGATGAACCCGCACTTCCCGGTCAACACCGTGCAGATCATGCGCGGCGCGGTCGCCGCCGACATCGACGGCAAGCTGGCGCCCTATGTCGAGGCGGTGTTCCGCGCGATGTGGGAGGACGGGCTGAAGATGGACGATTCCGAGGTCATCAAGACCGCGCTCGACGCCGCCGGCATCGACGGCGCCCGCATCCTCGCGCGCATCCAGGACCAGGACGTCAAGGACCGGCTGTTGAAGAACACCGAGGAGTCGGTCGCGCGCGGCACCTTCGGCAGCCCGATGCTCTACGTCGGCGACGAGCCCTTCTTCGGCAAGGACCGCCTGCGCGACGTCGAGGAGGAGATCGCCTCGCCGCTGGCGAAGGTGTGAGAGGGGCGGAGCGAGGTCGCTCGTGTCGTCGACGATGGTGCGACGACGCGGCGACACCGGCCAAACTGTCATCCCGAGCGCAGCGAGGGATCCAGGCGCCGTCCCTGGATCCCTCGCTGCGCTCGGGATGACAGGTGGGGCGATCGTGCCTTCCCACCGCTAGTCATGCCCCCTCGCCCCGCATGCGGGGAGACGAAGGCCGCATCGGTGAACCGCCGACACGCCGCGGGTGAGCGGCGCTTCCCGGCGATCCGTCATTGAGCCCGGCCGCCACCTCCTCTAGTTTCCGCCCGCCCGAAACCGCCACATCGCGAGACCGATCCGCATGCCCCGTCCGACCGCGCCGTTGTTCCGTCCGTTCACCGTCGGACCGCTGACCCTGCCCAACCGCCTCGTGATGGCGCCGATGACGCGCAGCTTCTCGCCCGGCGGCGTGCCGGGCGACGACGTCGCGGCCTACTACCGCCGCCGCGCCGAGGACGGCGTCGGCCTGATCGTCACCGAGGGCACCGTCGTGGCGCATCCCGCCGCCGCCAACGATCCGCGCGTGCCGCGCTTCCACGGCGACGACGCGCTGGCCGGCTGGGCCAAGGTGGTGGCCGAGGTGCACGACGCCGGCGGCCGCGTCATGCCGCAGCTCTGGCACGTCGGCACCATGCGCAAGGCCGGCTCGGAGCCCAACCCCGATGTGCCGCCGGTCGGACCCTCCGGCCTGTTCAAGCCGGAGCGCAAGGTCGGCGAGCCGATGACCGAGAAGGAGATCGCCGATCTGATCGCCGCCTTCGCGCGCGCCGCCGCCGACGCGATGCGGCTGGGCTTCGACGGCATCGAGATCCACGGCGCGCACGGCTACCTGATCGACCAGTTCTTCTGGGAGGGCACCAACGTCCGCGACGACGCCTGGGGCGGCGACCTGGTCAAGCGCACGCGCTTCGCGGCCGAGATCGTGCGCGCGTGCCGCCGCGCCACGTCGCCGGACTTCCCGATCCTGCTGCGTTTCTCGCAATGGAAACAGCAGGACTACACAGCGCGGCTGGCGCCGGGCATCGACGATCTGATGCGGTTCCTGACGCCGCTGGCGGATGCCGGCGTCGACGTCTTCCACTGCTCGACGCGGCGCTTCTGGGAGCCGGAGTTCGAGGGCTCGGGCTCCTCGCTCAACCTCGCGGGCTGGACGAAGAAGCTGACCGGCAAGCCGGTGATCACGGTCGGCTCGGTCGGGCTCGACGGCGATTTCTTCGGCTTCGTCAAAGGCCAATCGAGCGGCGCCGCCTCGCTCGACGCGCTGATCGACATGGTCGCCGCCAACGAGGTCGACCTCGTCGCCGTCGGCCGCGCCATGCTGGCCGATCCGCGCTGGGTGACGAAGGTGCGCGAGGGCCGCCTGTCCGAGCTCGGCGGCTTCACCTCGGAGCGGCTCAAGACGCTGGTCTAGCGCGGGGGGAACGTAGTCCGCCCGAGTCACAACCGTGTGCTTGTGACAGCGCCACGGACGGAGTACCGCGGAGCGCCTCCGGACGTTCCGCGCTCCACATCGACGTAGATGTCGGCATCCAGGCGCCAAAAATCGCACTTGGCGTCGAGGCCGAGCATAATTCCCGGATCTTTGACGCCCTCTCGGTGCGTACCAAAGCACCTATGGTATTCGGCTGGCGCGGTCACGTGCTCGCACGTGAGTTTGATTTCCTTGGTCATCCGCTTCAGGAACGCATCCAGTCCACGCTCCCGAATCTCAATTTCGAGTTCGTCTTTCATCAATTTCCGCTTCTCCCGTGCCTTCTCCTCGCGCGCTTCGGAGTACACGGCGTAGGCGGAAAGAAATTCCACCGCTTCTCCATTTAGATTCCAGTCGCATACCCGCAGCATGCAACCCGTCGTGGTCATCGACAAACCCGCCACGATCAAGAGGCGCGATGCCCAGCTCGGAATTCTGATTCTTGAAGGGCCGCCAGAAGGTCCCGTTGGAACATGACCGCTATCGGCTGGAGTCGGCCACGATGGTCGGTCGTTGCCCATATCGCGACCCCCTTAGAGTTCGATGGCCCGGATTTACCTCCGACCCTCGCGGACTGGATCGAGGAACCGATAGGCACGCCGCCGGCCACCGTCGACTTGGCTGGAGTTTCACCGTGGCCGCCTTCATTGGCCGTCAGCCCGGTTCACAACCGACGGAATTGATCCGGAAGGTGTTGTTGCGCAGGTCGCGGCCGACCTGGCCGTCGAGATGGCCGCCCTTGAAGACGATGGTGTCGCCCGACACCGTGAACGTGCCGGGGCTCTTGCCGTCGAGATCGGTGTAGCGGCCGCCGGCCAGCGCCTTGAAGCCGAGGCCGATCAGGATGCGTCCGCCGCTGCCGTAGCAGGCGTATTCGCCGGGCTTCAGGGCGCCGGCCTGCGCCATCTGCGCCTCCGGCATGGGCGCCGCCGCGCCGATGCCGCGGTCATCGCGACCCCCGCCACCATACCGGCGAGCGCGGCGGCGCGCGCCGTCCGACTGAAGTATCCGTCCAATTTCATTGTCGCTCCTCTCCGTCCCGCCGCGGCCTCACGCCGCGAACCACACCCACGGCCGCGCGGCGCGGTCGCGCGCCTGCCGTGCGGCGATGGCGTCGGCGTGCGTCATCGTGAGTCCGATCTCGTCCAGCCCGTCGAGCAGCGCCCGCTTGCGCTTGGGTTCGATCTCGAACGCCATCTCGCGGCCCCTGGGCGAGACGACGACCTGGCGCTCGAGGTCGATGGTGACGCGCGCGTTGCCGGGCGACGCGGCGGTCTCGTCGGCGAGGATCGCGATGTCGTCGGCCGACAGCGGCACCGGCAGCAGGCCGTTCTGGTAGCAATTGTTGCGGAAGATGTCGCCGAAGCTGGGCGCGACCACGGCTTTCACACCGAGCCCCATCAGCGCCCACACGGCGGCCTCGCGGCTGGAGCCGCAGCCGAAATTGTCGCCGGCCAGCAGGATCGGCGCGCCGCGGTAGGCCGGCTGGTTGAGGACGAAGTCCGGATTCTCGGAGCCGTCGCGGTTGAAGCGGAACAGCTCGAAGCCCCACGCCTCGATGTCGGCGCGCGTCGTGCCGACCAGCCGCGCCATCGGGATGATCATGTCGGTGTCGACGTTGGCCCGCGGCAGCGGCGCCGCCACGCCCTCGAGCCGGGTGAACTTCTCCATCGCGGCAGCCCTCACTACAGTTTGCGCACGTCGGCGATGGCGCCCTTGATCGCGGCCGCCGCGGCCATCGCGGGCGAGGCGAGATGGGTGCGCGCGTCGGGGCCCTGGCGCGAGGCGAAGTTTCGGTTGGAGGTCGAGACCGAGCGCCGGCCCGGCGGCACGGTCTCGCCGTTGGACGCCACGCACATCGAGCAGCCGGGCTCGCGCCATTCGAAGCCGGCGGCGCGGAAGATCTCGTGCAATCCCTCGGCCTCGGCCTGCGCCTTGACGCGCTCGGATCCGGGCACGACCCACGCCGTCACGTTCGGCGCCTTGCGGCGGCCCCTGGCGATGGCGGCGGCGGCGCGCAGATCGGAGATGCGGCCGTTGGTGCAGGAGCCGATGAACACCCAGTCGACGGGCACGCCCTCGATCGGCTTGCCGGGCTCGAGTCCCTGGTACGCCAGCGCCGCGCGCCACGCCGCGCGCTGGTTGGCGTCGGCGGCGCCGGCCGGATCGGGGATCGCCGCGTCGATGGCGACGACGTGCTCGGGGCTGATGCCCCAGGTGATCTGCGGCGCGACGTCGGCCATGTCGATGCGATGCTCGACATCGAACACCGCGTCGGGATCGCCCGGCAGCGCGCGCCAATGCGCGACGGCGGCGTCGAACGCGGCGCCCTTCGGCGCGAAGTCGCGGCCGGCGATGTATTGATAGGTCGCGTCGTCGGGCGCGATCATGCCCATCTTGGCGCCCATCTCGATCGAGAGGTTGCAGATGGTGAAGCGGCCTTCCAGCGGCAGCGCGCGGATCGCGGCGCCGGCGTACTCGACCGCGAAGCCGGTGCCGGCGGCGACGCCGAAGCGGCCGATGGCGTGCAGGATCATGTCCTTGGGCGTGACGCCCGCCGCCAGCGCGCCCTCGAAGGCGATGCGCATCGTGCGCGGCTTGCGCTGCACGAGCGTCTGCGTCGCCAGCGCGTGCACCAGTTCCGACGAGCCGACGCCGAACGCCAGCGCGCCGAGGCCGCCATGCGTCGAGGTGTGGCTGTCGCCGCAGACCATCACGAGACCCGGCAGCGAGATGCCCAGCTCGGGGCCGATCACGTGCACGATGCCGTTGCCGTCGCGGCCGAGGTCGAACATGCGGATGCCGTGCTCGGCGGCGCGCCGGCGCATGCCGCGCAGCAGCTTGCCGCCGACCGCGAAGGTGTCCTCGGTGCGGCCCGGCGCGGTCGAGACGGCGTGGTCGGGAGTCGCGAAGGCAAGCTCCGGCCGCGCGACCTTGTAGCCCTTCTCCGACACCTCCTGCAGCGCGCGGGCGCCGGACAGGTCGTGGATCAGCACGCGGTCGAGATGCAGCAGCGCGAAGCCGTCGCCGAGATCGGCGACGACGTGGCTCTCCCAGATCTTGTCGAACAGCGTCCTGCCGGCCATCCCGAGCGATCCCTCCGTTGGCGTCGCGCCGCCACGTTCCGCCATCCGCCGGCGCCGCACAAGCGCGCGCGGACGCGCCGCGGCGCGCTTTGGACGCGTTTCGCGCTTGCGCGCCGGAGTCGCGCGCGTAATGTGCCGCCGCCGCCTGCCGACCGGGAAACCATCATGCCGCCGAGACCGCTTTCCGCCGCCACGCTGACGCTCTGCGCGGTGCTGTGCGCCTGCACCGGCGGCGGCGAGCAGGCCGACAGGCCGACGATCGCGCTGGCCAGCGCGACGCCCGGCACGTTCTCCTCGAGCCGGCCGGGCACGCCGATCCCGCTGGAGACGATCAAGACGATGAGCGACCAGCAGGTGCTGTCGACCTTCGGCCGGCCGGTGTTCGAGCGCGCCGAGGGGCCCAGCGCCAAGCTGGTGCGCTTCCGCAGCGACGCCTGCGATCTCGACGTGTTCCTCTACGCCTCGGGCGGCGGCTGGCAGGCACGCCACGCCGAGGCCCGCGACCCGGCCCTGCGCAGCCTGCCGGTCGACCGCTGCGCCGGCTCCGTCGCGGCCCAGCGACGCTGAAGTCCGGCCGCGTCCGGGCCGACGACGGCGTTCGCGCGACGGCCTTTTCCGGCGTCGTGGCGAAACGCCCCGGCCGATTCGAAACCCTTATTTGACGGCATCGGAGCGATTTCGGCGGCCGTCGCCGAGGCCGGATTCGGGATTTGTATATTGTATTTTGTATACAATATACAAAATCGCCGTTTCGAGGCGTTTCCGGGCCGTTCCGACCGGTCGCTGGCCGGCGCCGGCGCTCTCGACGATCACCGTTCCGGGACGCCACCACGCCGCGCCGACCGCCGGATCGCCGGCGGCCGCACCGTCGAGAATCGGCCTTGTCTGAAGGCTTTCTACGCCATGCCGACCGGCGGATCGGCGGCGGCCGCGTCGTCGAGAATCGCCCTGTCTGAAGGCTTTCTACGCCGTGCCGACCGGCGGATCGGCGGCCGCCCTGGCGTCGAGAATCGCCCTTTCCGAAGGCTTTCTACGCCGTGCCGATCGGCGGATCGCCGGCGCCGGCGTTCTCGAGCTGCTGGCGGTAGAGCGCCGCGAAGTCGACGGGGGCGACCTGCAGCGGCGGGAAGCCTGCCTCGCGGGTGGTGTTCGCGACCACGGCGCGGGCGAACGGGAACAGCAGACGCGGGCACTCGATCAGCAGCATCGGGCCGACCGCCTCCTGCGGCACGGCGCCCAGCGTGAAGACGCCGCCATAGACCAGCTCCAGCTTGAACAGCACGTCGCCGTTCTCCATCTTCGCGTCCGCCTCGACCACCAGCGCGACCTCGTAGGTCGAGCCGTCGAGCTGGCGGGTCTTGACCAGCACGTTGAGGCCGAGCTGCGGCTGGCCCTGCTCCATCAGGCTGTGCGGCGAGCGCGGGTTCTCGAACGACAGGTCCTTGATGTACTGCGCGTGCACCGTCAGCGGCGGCGCGGCGGCTTCGGACGTGTCGGTCATGTCGGCTCCTGTCGGTCGGACGTGGTTCGGTCGCGGTCGGGCGGTGCGGTATCACGCGGGTCGGAGGCGCACAAGCGATGCGGGGAAGCTCCAGGCCAACGCCTGAGCCGCATATTCTTCCCTTCTCCCCCGTCATCGGGGGAGAAGGTGCCCGAAGGTACGCCGCGGCAGCCGCGGCGGGGATGAGGGGTCTTCGTCTTCGTCGGTGGGTGCACCACAACGGTGATCGCGTGTGAACGCGCCGCCGCGCCCCTCATCCGGCGCTGCGCGCCACCTTCTCCCCCGGAGACGGGGGAGAAGGGAAAACACGTCGAAGACCGCACATCCATTGCCGCCGCGCGCCCGGAGCGCGGCGGACCCGCGCGGGGCGATGTTGCGCCGCGGCGCGGCGTGGCGGAAAATGATCCCGCGAATCAACCTCGCGGAGCGCCTCGATCCATGCCGCGTCCGATCATCGGTGTCTCGGCCTGCCGCCGGACGGTCAATGGCTGGACCGCGCACGCCGTCGGCGAGAAATACATCAAGGCCGTGACCGACGTGGTCGGCGGCATCCCGCTGATCCTGCCGCCGGTCGGCAGCGGCGAGACCGACGCCGAGCTCGACAGCGTGATCGACGCGCTGGACGGCGTGCTGCTGACCGGCAGCCCGTCCAACGTCGATCCCGCGATCTACGGCGGACCGGCCGCCCGGCACGGCGTCGGGGCCGACCGCGCCCGCGACGACACCACCCTGCCGCTGATCCGCCGCGCCATCGAGCGCGGCGTGCCCCTGTTCGCGATCTGCCGCGGCATCCAGGAGCTGAACGTGGCGTTCGGCGGCACCCTGCACCAGCATGTCGACGAGGTGCCGGGCCGGCGTGACCACCGCGCGCCGCGCATCGCCGAGCTTGAGCCGAAATACGGGCCGGCGCACGCCATCCACATCGTGCCCGGCACCTGGCTGCGCCGCGTCTGGGGCGCCGACACCGCCGACGTCAACTCGCTGCACGGCCAGGGCATCGACCGGCCGGGCGACCGGCTGGTGGTCGAGGCGACGGCCGACGACGGCACCATCGAGGCGGTCAGCGTCGCCGGCGCGTCGAACTTCGCGTTCGGCGTTCAGTGGCACCCCGAGCACCGCGCGCGCGAGAACCCGCTGTCGATGAAGCTGTTCGACGCCTTCGCCGAGGCCTGCCGCGCCCACCGCGCAGCCCGGCGCGCGCCGCCGCTGCGCGCGGCGGCGGAGTAGCGGCGCCTCAATCGGCCTTGAAGCCCGACGCCGCGACGACGGGCTTCCAGCGCGCCATCTCCTCCGCGACGAAGGCGGCGAACCCGGCCGGCGTCGTGGTGCGCGGCTCGAGCCCGGCGGCGGCCAGCTTCGCCGCCACGCCGGCATCGGCGGCGGCGGCGACGATCTCGCGGTTGAACGCCTCGACGATCGCCACCGGAGTCCGCGCCGGCGCGTAGAATCCCAGCCAGCCGTCGCCGACGATCTTCGGATAACCCAGCTCGGTGAAGGTCGGCAGATCCGGGCCGGCCAGCGCGCGCCGCGCGCCCGAGGTGGCGAGGATGCGGACCTTGCCGCTCTGGTGGTGCTGCAGGAAATCGGTCAGCGCGCCGGTGCCGGCCGGCACCTGGCCGGCGGAGAGGTCCTGCACCAGCGGCGCCGCGCCGCGGTAGGGCACCGCCTGCAGGTCGACGCCGATGCCGGCGCCGAGCATCAGGCCGAAGAACATCGGCAGGCTGCCCATCGCCGTGGTGCCGAAGCTGGCGCGCTTGGGATCGGCCTTCAGCCACGCGACATACTCCGCCAGCGTCTTGACCGGCAGCGTCGGCGACAGCGCGTAGGCGAGCTGGAAGGTGCCCAGCAGGCTGATCGGCGCGAAATCGGTCTGCGGATCGTAGGGCAGCTTGGAGTAGGTCAGCTTGGCCATCACCGTCGAGGCGATCGGCGCCAGCATCAGGGTCAGGCCGTCGGGCGCGGCGTTCCTGAGCTGCTCGGCGGCCACCGTGCCGCTGGCGCCGCCCTTGTTCTCGACCACGATGTTGACGCCGGTGCGCTCGCGGATCTTCTCGACGACGATACGTCCCATGACGTCGGTGCCGCCGCCGGCGGGGAAGCCGATCAGCAGGCGGATCGTGCCCGCCGGCAGGCCGGTCTGGGCCCGCGCCACGGCGGGGGCGGCCAGCGCGGCGGCGGCGGCGACAAGCGCGTGGCGGCGGTTCAGCGTGGATTTCATCGGTGGCGTCTCCCCGTCGGGCGCGGCGCGTTGTAGCCTGCGCGCGTCTTCCGACCGGAAGTGAAGCCCGCGCGGCGCCGCCGCGCAAGACGCGCCGGAGACGCCGAGGACGCGCCACCCGCGCGTCGAGACGCGCCATCGACGCGCCGAGGAGAGGGACGATGAACGCGACGCCCACCACCGGCGCCAACGCACGGCGCGATTTCTACGAGCGCATCGGCGCGCTCTCGATGGCGCCGCTGTGGGAGTCGCTGCACCAGCTCGTGCCGCCGGCGCCGGCGCCGGGATACGTTCCCGCGCATTGGAGCTACGACGCGGTGCGGCCGTTCCTGATGGAGTCCGGCGCGCTGATCACGGCCAAGGAGGCGGTGCGCCGGGTGCTGATCCTCGAGAACCCCGCGCTGCGCGGCACCGCCTGCGCGACGCCCACGCTGTACGCCGGGCTGCAATTGATCCTGCCCGGCGAGATCGCGCCCAGCCACCGCCACACGCAATCGGCGCTGCGCTTCATCGTCGAGGGCGAGGGCGCCTACACCGCCGTCGAGGGCGAACGCACGATCATGCGCGAGGGCGATTTCGTCATCACGCCGAGCTGGACCTGGCACGACCACGGCAACGATTCGACCGCGCCGATGGTGTGGCTCGACGGGCTCGACATCCCGATGGTGTCGCTGTTCAACGCCGGCTTCGCCGAGAACGGCGCCGAGGACGCGCAGGCCGTGACGCGGCCCACCGGCGATTCCGACGCCCGTTACGGCAGCGGCTTGCTGCCGGTCGACTTCAAGACGGCGCGGCGCGCCTCGCCGGTATTCAACTATCCCTACGCGCGCACGCGCGAGGCGCTGCGCGCGATGGAGCGGGCCGGCGATCCCGATCCCTGCCACGGCCACAAGCTGCGCTACGTCAACCCCGCCAATGGCGGCGCGCCGATCGCGACGATGGGCACGTTCATGCAGCTCCTGCCGGCGGGCTTCGCGACGGCGCCGTACCGGTCGACCGACGGCACGGTGTTCTCGGTGGTCGAGGGCGAGGGCGAGACGCGCATCGGCGGGACGGTGGTGCGCTGGAGGAAGCGCGACCATTTCGTGGTCCCGAGCTGGGCGGTGGTCACGCACAACGCCACGAGCGAGTCCGCCCTGTTCAGCTTCAGCGACCGCCCCGTCCAGGAGAAACTCGACCTCTGGCGCGAGGACCGCGGCGGGCGGTGAACGGCGCGCATTTGTGGCCCTCTCCGCCGCGGAGCGGGGGAGAGGGCAATTTTCTCACAGCGCCTTGATGCCGGCGCGCTTGACGAGGTCGGCGTAGACGGCGAGGTCGCGGCGCAGCAGCGCGTCGACGGCGGCCGAGGGCACCGGCGCCGCCGGCGGCACGAGGCCGGCGCTGTCGAGCCTCTTGAGCACCTCGGGATCCTTCAGCGCCTCGTTGGCGGCGGCGTGGATGCGCGCCACGACGTCCGCCGGCGTGCGCGCCGGCACCAGGATCGCGTACCAGCTCTCGACCACCGAATCGGCGAGGCCGGCCTCGGCGAAGGTCGGCACGTCGGGCGCGTCCTTGTGCCGGTGGACGCCCGCCACCGCCAGCGCGCGCAGCTTGCCGGCGCGGATGTGCGGCGTCGCCAGCACCGGCGCCAGCAGCGCCAGATCGAGGCGGCCCTCCAGCAGATCGGGCACGCCCGGCGGCAGCCCGCGGTAGGGCACGCCGGCGATGTCGGCGCCGGTGCGCAGCTTCACCAGCTCCATGTTGAGGTTGATCGAGGTGCCGGCGCCGGGGCTGAGATAGGTCAGCTTGCCGGGCGCCGCCTTGGCGCGCGCGATCAGCTCGGCCATGGTCTTGAACGGCGACGACGCCGGCACGACGGCGATCGACGGCACGTTGCCGAGATAGGCGGCGCCCGCGAAATCGGCGATCGGATCGAACTCGACCTTCTGCAGATGCGGCGTGACCGTGTGGCTGACGGTGGCCAGCACCCAGGTGTGGCCGTCGGGCGCCGATTTGGCGACGATGTCCGTGGCGATGGCGGTGTTGCCGCCGGGCCGGTTGTCGGCGACCACCGGCTGGCCCAGCGTCGCCGACATGCGCTCGCCGACCGAGCGGCCGACCACGTCGACGATGCCGCCGGCCGGGAACGGGATGACGAAGCGGATCGGCTTGGACGGGAACGCCTGGGCGCGGGCTGCGGACGCCATCGCGAACGGCGACGCGGCTGTGGCGGCGAGCGCCGCGCGGCGGGTGATCATCGTAAGCCTCCCCTGTCGGTTCCGGCCTCGATCCGGGCCGGTTCCCTCTCGTGGCCGCAGCGTCGCACACCGCGCGGCGGGATGTCGACCTTCGCCCTCTTCACACGCGAGAGGTCGCGACGATCTGTTCCCTCTCCGCCGCGAAGCGGGGGAGAGGGTGGGGCCCATCGCGAAGCGATGGGAGGGTGAGGTGGTCTTCGTATCTGTCGTGGTCGAGATAAAATGACCGCGGGCGGCGATATCAAACGTCCGTGGAATGACGGAGCCGTTCCGTAGCTGGACGCACCTTTTCACGATCGGCGTTCTTGCCGACACAACGACCACCTCACCGCCGCAGTATCGGCGCTTCGCCGATACTGCGTACCCGCGCTGCGCGCGGGCCCCTTCCCTCTCCCCCGCTTCGCGGCGGAGAGGGAGAAATGCGGCGGCGCAGGTGGAAACGCGACGCGCTGGCGGAACCAATCGCGGCGCGGTATCGCTTGGCGGCGGACAGCGCCAACGAGGGAAACGCCATGCTCGAGACCACCATCGCCGGCAGCCTGCCGAAGCCGTCCTGGCTCGCCAAACCCGGCGTGCTGTGGGCGCCGTGGACGCTCGACGGCGCGCCGCTGCTGGAGGCGCGCATGGACGCCACGGCGCTGAGCGTGCGCGAGCAGGAGGCCTGCGGCATCGACATCGTCAGCGACGGCGAGCAGGCCCGCCAGCATTTCGTGCACGGCTTCCTCGCGGAGATCGACGGCGTCGATTTCGCGAAGAAGATCCGCATGGGCATCCGCGACAACCGCTACGAGGCCGACTGCCCGACCGTGACCGGGCCGTTGACGCGCCGCGCCTCGGTGCACGCGGCGGAGGCCCGCGTCGCGCGCGCCGCCACCACGCGCAAGCTGAAATTCACCCTGCCCGGCCCGATGACCTTGATCGACACGCTGGCCAACGAGCACTACCGCGACCGGATCGACATGGCGTTCGCCTTCGCGCGGCTGCTGAACGAGGAGGCGCGCGAGCTGGAGGCGCTGGGCGTCGACGTGGTGCAGTTCGACGAGCCGGCGTTCAACGTCTACATGCGCGAGGCGGTCGAGTGGGGCATCGACGCGCTGCACGTCGCGGCCGAGGGGCTGCGCTGCGCCACGGCGGTGCACATCTGCTACGGCTACGGCATCGAGGCCAACGTCAAATGGAAGGCGACCTTGGGCGAGCGCTGGCGGCAGTACGAGCAGACCTTCCCGGCGCTGGACCGCAGCCGCATCGGCCAGGTGTCGCTGGAATGCGCCAACTCGCACGTGCCGCTCGACCTGATCGCGCTGCTGCCGAACAAGACCGTGCTGGTCGGCGCCATCGACGTGGCCAACGACGCCGTCGAGACGCCGGAGCAGGTGGCCGCGACCCTGCGCGCGGCGCTGCGCCACGTCGACGCCGAGCGGCTGCAGGCCTGCACCAACTGCGGCATGGCGCCGATGACGCGGGAAGTGGCCTACGGCAAGCTGCGCGCGCTGGCCGCCGGCGCGGCGATCGTCCGGCGGGAGGTCGGGGGGACGTAGTGCGGTCGCCGCGGAGGCCGCTCGCCTCTACCTTTCGGTCAACGCGAAGAGCGCGATACGGCCGGCGATCCAGCAAAAAGCGGCTATCGGCGCGGCGGCAATCACGATGAGGTCGGCCGTACCTCGATCGAACGGAAGTGTCGCCGGGCCGAGGGAATTGACCGCGACCACGGTCACGACGACGACGCCGAACAGCACCAACGCAGCGACCCGACCCGCGCGATACAGCGTCACTCCGAGCTGTTGCGGCGCGGTCGGCTTGTCCGCGAAGCGGATATCCGGCCTGAACATTCCGGGCATCGTTCACTCCAGATCCGATGGGACCGAACTCCGACCCCAATCCTCGCATGACGAGATCACGTCTGTCATTCCGAGCGCAGCGAGGAATCTTTCGGCCGCCACCGCGTCAGTCGCCCTCAAGATGTCTCGCTACGCTCGACATGACGGGAGGAGCCGGCGTGGCCTTCGTTGCCTCGTTCGGCCGCCGCTCAGGGCGCGGTCCACGCGGTGACGCCCCATTGTCATCCCGAGCGCGGCGAGGGATCCAGGCGCCGGCACTGGATCCCTCGCCGCGCTCGGGATGACAGCGAGGTGTGAGGCCCGGACCGAGCGTCCTCACACCATCCCACATCGTGGACGCAGCCGATCACTCCCGGTCCACCGGCGCGCCGCCGGGGAAGAGGTGGCGGTAGGGGCGGGCGTCGTCGACGGCGCGGGCGACGGAGGGGCGGGCGCGCAGGCGACTTATGTACGCGGCGAGATGCCGGTGGCCCTCGATGGGATACACCCAATCGGCGTAGAACAACGCCGGCGCCGCGGCGCAGTCGGCGAGCGTGAACGTATCGCCCGCCGCCCATTCGCGCGACGCCATCTCGCCGTCGAGCCAGGCGTAGCTCTTGTCCAGCATGGCGCGCGCCTGCGCGACGCCGAAGGGATCGCGGTCGGCCGCCGGCCGGACGCGGTCGAACACGATCGCCTGCATCGGCGTCATGACGTAGTTGTCGAACACGCGGTCGCGCATGCGCACGTCGAGCGCGGCGTCGGGATCGACCGGGATCAGGCGCGGGCCGCCGGCGTGGAGGTCGAGCCATTCGACGATGACGCTCGATTCCAGCAGCGTGCGGCCGCCGGCGTCGAGGACCGGGAAGCGCTCCAGCGGCCACAGCGCCTTGAGCGCGGCGCCGGCGGCGGGGTTCTCGGACGACAGCAACTGGAGGTCGAACGCCGCGCCCTTCTCGTGGAAGGCGATGAGGACCTTCTGGCAATAGGACGAGAACGGGTGGGCGTAGAGTTTGGGGGGCATGGTGGCTTTCCCCCTCTCCGCCCGCATCGCGGGGGGAGAGGGTCGGGTGAGGTGGGTCGTCGTGAAATCGATGGCGTTTGATATCGGAGTTCGAGGCTCTTCCTCAACACCCCCATCGATACGTCGACCACCTCACCGCCGCTGTATCGGCGCTTCGCCGACACAGCGTACCCGCGCCGCGCGCGGGCCCCTCTCCCCCGCTACGCGGCGGCGAGGGATTTGATGCGCAGGGTCTCGGCGAGGTAGCGGTTGATCGCGGCCACGTCGATCCGGCCGCCGCAGAGGCCGACATGGCCGTCGGGGCGCAGGAGGTAGAAGGACGGCGACGGGATCGAGGCGCGCGCCAGTTCGGCGGCGTTCGCGGTACCGGCGGCGACGGCGTGGACGCGCAGGCGGTCGCCGAGGTCGAACGCCTCGGCGGGCGGCGCGTCCTGGCCGACCACGACGAGGTTGAACACGGTGTCGTCGAAGCGCTCGAACGAATCCTCGACCCCCGCGCCGCCGGCGAATGCCAGCGTCAGCCACGGGAAGCGGTCGCCGGGCTGCGGCGCCTCGGCCGGCATGCCCGTCAACGCTTTGGACAGCGCGCCGGCGCGGTAGTGGATGCCGGTCTGCGACACGATTCGGAACGCGAAGCGCTGGATGCGCGGCCGGCGCATCGCGAAGGCCGCGACGCGCGCGAGGATCTTGGTGCGCAGCAGCCCGGCCCACCAGCTATCCGACACGACCAGCATGAAGGCGCGGTCGGTGGTGTTCAGCAGGCGGCGCGCCACCGGCACGCGCTCCTCCTCGTAGGTGTCGAGCAGCGCCGCGCCGGCGACGCCCTTCACGACCAGCGCCAGCTTCCACGCCAGATTGGCAGGAATCCTGCAGGCCGGTGTTCATCCCCTGGGCGCCGACCGGGCTATGGATGTGGGCGGCGTCGCCGAGCAGGAAGCAGCGGCCGGCGCGGAAGCGCGCGGCGGCGCGGTGGTGGATGCGGTAGGTCGAGAACCAGGTGCAGGCCTTGAACGCGAGGTCGGCGCCGGCCTCGCCGCGCAGCGAGGGCACGACGTCGTCGAACGTCACGCCGTCGCGGCCGCGCAGTTCCGGCGGCAGGATGCCGACGACGCGCCAATGGTCGCGCCCGCGCATCGGGAACAACAGGTGGAAGCCGGAGCGCCACAGGTAGACGTTGACCTCGTCGGGCACCATGCCGCCGGTCATCTCGACGTCGGCGACGAAGAACACGTGCTCGTAGGGCGCGCCGGGGAAGCCGACGCCGTTGAGTTCGCGCACGGCGCTGCGGGCGCCGTCGCAACCGCCGATCCAGCCGGCGCGCAGCGTCCGGCTCGATCCGTCGGGCGTCTTGAGCGTGGCGGTCACGCCGTCCGCGTCCTGCGCCAGCGCCACCAGCTCGGTGTTCCACTGGATCGCGACGCCCTCGGCCGCGAGGCGCTCGCCCATCAGGCGCTCGTTGTCGTCCTGGCCGAGCACGAGGATGAAGGGATAGGGCGTGAGCCCGCGGCCGGCCTCGCCGATCGGGACGCGCGCCATGTGCCGGCCCTGGGCCCAGATGTCGGCGCCGGCGCCCGGCTTGCCCAGTTCGATGGCGCGCCCGGCGAGGCCGAGATGGGCGTAGATCTCCAAGGTGCGCGCCTGCACGCCCAGCGCCCGGGTCTGGAGCGACGGGCCGGCGTGGCGGTCGATGATCGCGACGCGGACGCCCCGGCGGTGCAGCTGGCTGGCCAGCATCAGCCCGGTCGGGCCGGCGCCGACCACGAGGACGTCAACGTCCATCCCCGCTCCCTGTGGCTAGCGCGTTCCCGGTCGCCGGGAGCCGGCGGCATTCCGCCCGCGACCCGCCTCCAGCGGCGGGCTCGCGCGAAACTGGTCGCGGCGCGTCAGTGCGGCCGGATGTGCCGCGGGGCGTAGTGGGTGCCATGGAAGCCGGCGAACATGTCGCCGACCTGCGGATGGGTGACCGGCTTGCCGCTGTCGTCCGGCAGCAGGTTCTGCTCCGAGACGTAGGCGACGTAGGTGGTCTGCGCGTTCTCGGCCAGCAGATGGTAGAAGGGCTGGTCGCGGCGCGGCCGCACCTCCGCCGGAATGGACATCAGCCATTCCTCGGTGTTGCCGAACTCCGGGTCGATATCGAAGATCACGCCCCGGAACGCATAGATCCGGTGCTTGACCACCCGACCGATGCCGAACTTGGCCGTTCTCATACGCCGTACTCCGTGGCCCGCGCTCCGCGGGTCGCGCGCCGACGCCCGCGACGCCGCCGGCCCCGCCCAAGGCGGCGGGGCCTGATGGCGCATTTTGCCCGCGCCGCGACGCTTAGGCAATCGGGCTGTGGTGAGGGCGCGTTTCTCCGCCTGACTCCGGCCCGCCGCCGCCGTAGTATGCGGAACGCGGACCGGGGAGAGCACGGCGCCCGCGCGGGGAGGTCCGCTTGACGGGCGAGCTATCGGTGCGGTTCTGGGGCGTGCGCGGCTCGGTGGCGTGCGCTGGATCCGAGTATTTGCGCTACGGCGGCAACACGCCCTGCATCGAGATCGCCGCCGGCGGACGCCGGCTGGTGTTCGACGCCGGCACGGGCATCCGGCCGCTGGGCATCGCCATGGGCGACGCGGATCCGCTCGACATCGACCTGTTCTTCTCCCACACGCATTTCGACCATATCGGCGGGCTGTCGTTCTTCGCGCCGCTGTTCTCGCCGGGCAACCGCATCCGGATGTGGACCGGCCATCTGCTGCCGGACATGCGGATGCCGGACGTGCTGCGCCAGCTGATGGCGGCGCCGCTGTATCCGGTGTCCGTCGATATCTTCAAGGCGGCCGTGCAGTTCAACGATTTCCGCGCCGGCGAGACGTTGAACCCGGCGCCGGGGATCGTCCTGCGCACGGCGCCGCTGAACCACCCCAACGGCGCCACCGGCTACAACACCGACGAGGAGTACCCGCGCTACCGCGGCTGGGGCCACTCGACCTGGCAGGAGGGCGTGCGTATCGCCGACGCCGCCGGCGTCGGCACGCTGGCGATCTTCCACCACGACCCTTCGCACGACGACGATTTCATGGACGGCGTCGCCGCCGCCGCGGCGCGGGCGCGTCCCGGCACGAACGCCAACGGCCTGCCGCGCGTCGTCGTCACCCACGAAGGGCTCGTGCTGGCGCCGTGACCGCCCCGTCACCGCGGACGCGACCGGTGGCGCGATGAGCGCGCGCCAGACCTGGCGGCGGCTGGCGCTCGGCCTGCCGACCGTGCTGGGCACGGCACGGCGCGGCTGGTTCATCCCCTACCGCTACGCGGCGACGCTGCCGGAAGCCGGCGCCTCGCCGCCCTACGACGCCGTCGAACGGCTGTTCGCGCGCGAGGCCGCGGCGTTCGCCGCCACGCTCGACGCCGTCGACGCCCACGCCGACGCGCTGCGCGCCATCGCCGCCGGGCCGGCGCCGGCGGGCTGGCGCGCCAAGCCGGCGCGCTTCGACCAAGGCTGGTTCCCGACGCTCGACGCCGCCGTCGCCTACGCGATGGTGCGCGACCGCCGGCCGCGGCGGATCGTGGAGATCGGCTCCGGCCATTCCACGCGGTTCCTGGCGCGCGCGGCGGTCGATGGCGGGCTCGACGTCGAGATCACGGCCATCGACCCCGCGCCGCGCGCCGACATCGCCCTGCTGCCGGGCGTGCGCGTGGTGCGCGAGACGGTCCACGCCGCCGGCGCGGCGCCGTTCGCGGCGCTGGCCGGGGGCGATGTCCTGTCGATCGATTCCAGCCACGTGCTGATGCCCGGCAGCGACGTCGACCTGCTGTTCAACCGCGTCCTGCCCGCGCTGCCGGCGGGCGCGCTGGTGCACATCCACGACATCTTCCTGCCCGACGACTATCCCGCGGCATGGGCGTGGCGGAACTACAACGAGCAGCAGGGCGTGTCGCCGTTGCTTACCGGCGGCGGCTACGCGCCGCTGTTCGCAAGCCACCACGCCGCGACCCGGATGGCGGCGCGGGTGGCCGCGTCGGTCGTCGCCGGGTTACCGGCGGCGGCCGGCAGCCACCCCGCCAGCCTATGGCTGCGCAAGGACCACCCGCCGCTATCGTGACCATGCGCGGCGCGGCCGTCGCGGCGACGGCGCGCGGGGTCTACACTGACGCCCATGAAGCCCGTCCCGTTCGCCGACCGCGTGTCGGCGTGGCTGACCGACGGCGGCCGCGACGCCGCGCCGCCGGAACGCGTGCTGGCCGCCATCCGCGCGCAGCAGGAGCGCAGCGAGATCCTGGTCGGCTGGATCCAGCTCGCGCTGGTCTGCTTCTTCGCCACCCTGGTCGCGTCCTTCGACATGGCGGAGGGGATCGTCCAGGCGGATTGGTCGATCGAGCACCAGGTGGTGGGCGCCTATCTCGCGCTGACGATCGCCCGCATCTGGCTGGCGCACGCGCGCCGGCTGCGCGCCTGGATGCTCTACGTCTCCGTGCTCGCCGACGTCGTCCTGTTGATGACCGTGATCTGGTCCTTCCACCTGAAATACGCCCAGCCCGCGGCCTTCTACCTGAAGGCGCCGACGCTGCTCTACGTGTTCATTTTCATCGCCCTGCGGGCGTTGCGGTTCGAGGCGCGGTTCGTGCTGTTCGCCGGCGCGGCCGGCGCCGCCGGCTGGGCGGCGATGCTGTGGTACGCGCTGAGCGGCCATGGCGGGCCGCCGAACAGGACGCGCAATTTCATCGAGTACGTCACGTCCAACGCCACGCTGGTCGGCGCCGAGATCGACAAGATCATCGCCATCCTGCTGGTGACGGCGATCCTGGCTCTGGCGATCACGCGGGCGCGGCGGCTCCTGATCCGCGCCACCACCGAGAGCGCGGCGGCGATGGACCTGTCGCGCTTCCTCGATCCCGCCGTCGCGCGGCGCATCCGGGGCAGCGAGGTGCGGATCGCGCCGGGCAGCGGCGAGGCGCGCGACGTCACCATCCTGACCACCGACCTGCGCGGCTTCACACGGCTGTCGAGCGACCTGTCGCCCGACGAGGTGATGCGCCTGCTGAACGACTACCAGGCGCGCATCTGCCCGGCGATCCAGGCGGCCGGCGGCAGCATCGACAAGTTCCTCGGCGACGGCATCCTGGCGTCGTTCGGCGCCGCCACGCCGGGCGGGACGTACGCCGCCGACGCGCTGCGCGCCGCCGACGCCGTGACGGCGGCGGTCGACGCCTGGAACGCGGAGCGGTCCGCCGCCGGGCTTCCGGCCGTCCGGGTCGGCATGGCGCTGGCGTCGGGCCGCGTGCTGTTCGGGGCGGTCGGCGACGGCGACCGGCTCGAATACACCGTGATCGGCGACGCCGTGAACCTGGCGGCGAAGCTGGAGAAGCACACCAAGGCGGAGAACGTTCGCGCCTTGTGCGACGTGGCGACCTGGGACGGCGCCGCCGCGCAGGGCTACGCCGCGCCGGGCGGCCGCGAGCGCCGCGCCGCGCGCACGGTGGCCGGCGTCGCCGCGCCGGTCGATCTGATCGTGCTGTCGCCGTAGGATCGGACGGTGTGGCCGCCCCGGCGGGCACGGTCCGGTTACTTGCCCTTTGCCGGGGCAGCCCTTATGTAAATCGGGCGGGCCGGCCAGGCCCGCGAGCGGAGATCGCGTGGGCGGCCATATCGACATCATCCTGATCGCGCTCGTGGCCGTGTTCCTCGTGCTGCGGCTGCGGTCGGTCCTCGGACGACGGACGGGCAACGAGCGTCCGCCGGCGCAGGATCCGTTCGCGCCACCGCCGGCGGCGCCGGTGGAACCGCGCCGCGACGGCGGCAACGTCGTCGATCTGCCCGGCGCCGCGCCACCGCCGCCGGCCGCCGGCACGGCGGGACCCGGCGGGCCGGTGCTGGTCTCGGCCACCGCCACCAGCGGCGTCGCCGCGGTGCGCGCCGTCGACCCCGGATTCGATCCGGTCGGCTTCGGACGCGGCGCCCGGGGCGCTTTCGAGATGATCGTCGGCGCGTTCGCGAAGGGCGACTCGGCGTCGCTGCGGCCGTTGCTCGACGCGGCGACCTTCGCCAGCTTCGACGCCGCGATCCGCGACCGCGCGGCCCAGAAGCGGACGCTGGAGACGACCCTGATCGGTTTCGACTCGACCGAGATCGTGGGCGTCGAACTGCGCGACTCGCAGGCGATGGTCACCGTCCGCTTCGTGACCGAGCAGATCAACGTCACGCGCGACGCCGACGGTCTCGCCGTCGACGGCAACCCGAACACCGTCGAGAAGGTCATCGACCTGTGGACGTTCGCGCGCGACACGCGCTCGGACGATCCGAACTGGCAGCTCGTGCGCACCGCCACGGAGTGACGGGACGGCGCGCGCGCCACGACATCGCCACGATCCCGCGCTGAGGTCGCGGCGCTACGGACAGCACCCCGCGCCGCGCGCTCGAAGACCGCGGACGGGACCGGACGGGAGGAGAGCGTCGTGCGTCGCTTCACGCAAACCGCCGATAGACGCGCCGCGCTGACGCTCGCGGCGTGCCTGTCGCTGTCCGGCTGCAGCCTGTTCGGCGCCGAGGGCGGCGGCGAGGTCGGCCGCCGGCCGGCGCTGGCGCCGGTCGCGTTCGCCGAGCTGCCGCAATGGGGCGTCGACGGCCAGGCCGACGCGCTGGCCGCCCTGAAGCGGTCATGCCCGCGAATCTCCGTCGGCGACGGCACCAGGGTGGCGACGGCCTCGGGCGAGGTCCTCACGCCGGCCGAGGACTGGAAGCGCGTCTGCGCCGCCGCCAACGGCATCGGACCGCGCGACAACCGCGCCGCCCGGGCCTATTTCGAGAGGCACTTCCAGGCCTACGCGGTCTCCGGAGCCGGCGTGGACGGCAAGTTCACCGGCTACTACGAGCCCGAGATCCGCGGCAGCCGCGCGCCCAGCCGCCGCTTCACGATCCCGGTCTACCGCAAGCCGCCGGACGTGAAGGGCGAGACGGCGTATCTGACGCGGACCGAGATCGAGAACGGCGCGCTGAAGGGCCGCGGTCTCGAGATCGCCTATGTCGAGGACGGCATCGGCCTGTTCGAGATGCAGGTCCAGGGGTCGGGCCGCATCGCGCTCGCCGAGGGCGGCGTGTTGCGCCTGGGCTTCGACGGCACCAACAACCGACCCTACACCGCGATCGGCAAGGTGCTCGTCGACGAGGGCGCGCTGAAGCGCGAGGAGGCGACGTGGCCGGCCATCCGCCGCTGGCTGCAGCAGAACCCCGCGCGCGCGCGCGAGATCATGCGCAAGAACGAGCGCTACGTGTTCTTCCGCGACACCGGCAAGGCCGGCGCGACCGGCGCCCAGGGCGTGGCGCTGACCTCCGGCCGCTCGATGGCGGTCGACCCTAGCTTCGTCGGCTACGGCGTGCCGATCTACATCGACACCGAACGCCCGGCGCCGGGCAAACCCGGCAACGAGCCGTTCCGCCGCCTGATGGTCGCGCAGGACACCGGCGCGGCGATCAAGGGGCCGGTGCGCGGCGACGTGTTCTTCGGCACCGGATCGAGCGCCGCCGATTCCGCCGGCCGCATGAACAGCGCCGGCCGCTGGTGGATCCTTCTGCCGAAGAAGCCCTGAGCCGCGTCGCCGCGCGGCCGGCCTTTCCCTCCCCGCCGCGCAGCGGCCGAGCGGAAAAGGACGGCCGCGACCCGCGGCGTCCGGCCGGTTGCGCGGCCGCGCCCGTCCGGCCATTGTGCCGGCCGTGATTCCAACGCGCCGGAAACGATGAGCCCCGCGATTCCCACGTCCCGACCGCACGACCCGTCGAGAGCCGGCGCCGGCCGGACGGTGGCGCTGTTCGTCACCTGCCTGGTCGACATGTTCCGCCCCTCCGTCGCCTTCGCCGCCGTGAAGCTGCTCGAGGATTCGGGCTGCCGCGTCGTCGTCCCCGACGCGCAGACCTGCTGCGGGCAGCCCGCGTACAATTCCGGCGACCGCGCCGACGCGCGCGCCGTGGCGGCCGGCGTGATCGCGGCGTTCGAGCCGTTCGACCACGTCGTGGCGCCGTCGGGCTCGTGCGCCGGCATGATCTCGCACCACTATCCGGCGCTGTTCGCGGACGATCCCGCGATGGCGGCGCGCGCGGCGGCGCTGGCGGCCAGGACGTTCGAGCTGACGGCGTTCCTGGTCGACGTGCTGGGCGTGCGCTCGGTCGCCGCCGCCTACGCCGGCCGCGCCACCTACCACGATTCGTGCTCGGGCCTGCGCGAGCTCGGCGTCAAGGCGCAGCCGCGCGCCCTGCTGGCCGGAGTCGACGGGCTGGCTCTGGCGGAGATGGCCAACCCCGAGATCTGCTGCGGCTTCGGCGGCACGTTCTGCGTCAAGTATCCCGACATCTCCAACGCCATGCTCGACGACAAGATCGCCGACATCGCCGAGACGGAGCCGACACGCTGCTGGCCGGCGATCTCGGCTGCCTGATGAACATGGCCGGCAAGCTGCGGCGCGAAGGCCGCGCGGTGCGCGTGCGCCACGTCGCCGAGGTGCTCGCCGGCGCGGGCGATCTGCCGCCGATCGGCGCCGTCGAGTAGACGGCGCGCGGAAGCCCACCGGAGGAGTTGCAGCGATGCGGTCGACGGCGCACGCCTTCAAGGACAACGTCGGACGGGCGCTGGTCGACGGCGACCTCCAGCGATCGCTGGCGATGCTCAAGGTCGGATTCTCCGAGCGCCGCCGGCAGGCGGTCGAGCGCATGCCGGAGTTCGAGGCGCTGCGCGACCGCGCCCGTGACATCAAGGACCACGCGCTGGCGCATCTCGACATCTACCTCGAGAAGTTCGAGGCCAAGGTGCTGTCGCTGGGCGGCCACGTGCACTGGGCGCCGACGGCGGCCGACGCGCGCGCGATCGTGCTCGATATCTGCCGCGCCGCCGGCGCGCGCACCGTCGCCAAATCGAAATCGATGATCGCCGAGGAGATCGCGCTCAACGAGCACCTCGAGGCGCACGGCATCGAGCCGGTCGAGACCGATCTCGGCGAGTACATCATCCAGCTGCGCGGCGAGCCGCCCAGCCACATCATCGCGCCGGCCGTGCACCTCACCAAGGACCAGGTCGCCGACACCTTCCTCGAGCACCACGCCAAGCTGGGGTTCGACCGCCGCCTGACCGAGCGCAACGACCTCGTGGCCGAGGCGCGCCACGTGCTGCGGCGGAAGTTCCAGGAGGCCGACGTCGGCATCACCGGCGCCAACTTCCTCGTCGCCGAGACCGGCAGCTCGACGCTGGTGACCAACGAGGGCAACGCCGATCTCAGCAACACCCTGCCGCGCGTCCATATCGTGATCGCCAGCATCGAGAAGGTGATCCCGACGCTGGAGGACGCCGCCGCGCTGCTGCGCGTGCTGGCGCGCTCGGCGACCGGCCAGGAGTGGTCGAGCTACACGACGTTCAACACCGGACCGAGGCGCGCCGGCGATCTCGACGGGCCGGAGGCCTACCACGTGGTGCTGCTCGACAACGGGCGCTCGAACGTGCTCGGCACCGAGATGCAGGAGATGCTGCGCTGCATCCGCTGCGGCGCCTGCATGAACCACTGCCCGGTCTACGGCGCCGTCGGCGGCCACGCGTACGGCTGGGTCTATCCCGGCCCGATCGGCGCGGTGCTGTCGCCGCAGCTCATCGGCGTCGAGGAGGCCGGCAACCTGCCCAACGCCTCGACCTTCTGCGGCCGCTGCGAGAGCGTCTGCCCGGTGCGCATCCCGCTGCCGAAGCTGATGCGGCACTGGCGCGAGCGCGAGTTCGAGCGGCGCCTGACGCCGGCCGCGACGCGCCACGGCCTCGCGCTGTGGGCGTTCCTCGCCACGCGGCCCAGGCTCTACGCCGCCGTCACCGGGCTGGCCAACCGCGCGCTGGCGCTGTTCGGCCGCGCCGAGGGCAGCTACGGCGCGCTGCCGCTGGCCGGCGGCTGGACGAAGCACCGCGACTTCCCCGCGCCGCAGCCCGGCGGCACGTTCCGCGCGCAATGGAAGGCGCGCGGGGGCGCCACGCGATGAGCGCCCGCGACACCGTCCTAGGCGCCGTGCGCCGCGCCGTCGGCCGCGGACCCGCTTCGCCGGACCGGCTGGCGGCCGTCGAAACGCGGCTGCGCGAGCACGCCGTCAACATCGTGCCGGCGCGCTCGGACGGCGACCACGCCACGCGCGTGGCGCTGTTCCGGCAATGGGCGACGGCGATGCAGGCCACCGTCGACGAGGCGGCGGCGGCCGACGTGCCGGCGGCGGTCGCGGACTACCCCGCGGCCAACAACCTGCCGTCGAAGGCCGTGATGGCGCCGGATCCGGCGCTCGACCGCTACGACTGGGGCGAGCGCCAGCTGCTCGAGCTGCGGCGCGGCGTGCCGGTCGACGCCGACCGCGTGTCCATCACCGGCGCGCTGGCCGGCGTCGCCGAGACCGGCACGCTGGTGTTCGCGTCCGGCCCGGAGCATCCCACGTCGCTGAACCTCCTGCCCGAGACGCATGTCGTCGTGCTGCGCGAGGCCGACATCGTCGGTCCCTACGAGGAGGTGTTCACGCGGCTGCGCGCGCGCTACGGCGAGGGCCGGATGCCGCGCACCGTCAACACCGTCACCGGGCCGTCGCGCACCGGCGACATCGAGCAGCAGCTCGAGCTCGGCGCGCACGGACCGCGCCGCCTGCACATCGTCGTCGCGCGCGGCTGAGCGGCGGGAGCCGGTGATGGCCGACGCCGAGGCGCAACTGAGGGTGGTCGGCACCAGCGTCGGACGCGAGATCGACGCGCTGCTGGCGGCCGTCGGCGCGGCGTGCGGCGCGACGCGGCCGGTGCGCGCGCTGCAGGTCGGCGCCCGCGTCGCGCCGATGAGCAAGGCCGACCGCAACTGGCGCCACGTGCTGGAGGCGCGGTTCGGCAAGCGGCTGCGGTACACCGGGCTCGACATCGAGGCCGGCGTCAACGTCGACGTGGTCCACGACGTCTGCGACGAGCCCGCCGCCGTCGACCGCGCGCTCGGCGGCGCGCGTTTCGACCTCGTGGTCTGCGAGCACGTGCTGGAGCACGTGCGCGCGCCGTGGCGGGCGGCGGCCGCCATCCAGTCGGTGATGGCGCCCGGCGGCCACGCGCTGATCGCGGTGCCGTGGTCGCACGCCCACCATCCGCGGCCCGACGACTTCTGGCGCATGTCGTTCGCCGGCGTCGCCGTGCTGTTCGACGCGCTGGAGCCGGTAGAGCTCTACTACACCGGCAACGCCGTCGGCCTCGACATCGCCTACCGCGTGACGCGCGACGGCCGGGTCGAGATGTCGCCGGCGATCGGCGCCGTCGAGCAGGGCTTGTTCCAGCTCACGCTCGACCACGAGGAGAACAAGGCGCTGCTGTCGCGCCAGCCCGGCCAGCGCGTGCCGCTGTCGCGCGTCTACCTGCCGGCGATGGTCGTCAACGTGGTCGCCCGCAAGCCCAAGGCGTCCGGCGCCAAGGCGGCGTCGTGACCGGCGCCGCGCGCGCCTGCGCCGCCGCCGCCGCGCTGCTCGCCGGCCTGACGCTGATGGCGGCCGACGTCGGCGCCCAGAACCGCCCGGCGCCACCCGCTCCCGCGCCGGCGGCGCCGCCGTTGAAACTGCGCATCGGAATTGACACCGGCGCGCCGCCCTTCGCCGCGCGCGGCGCCGACGGCGGGCCTGTCGGCTTCGATGTCGAGCTGGCGCGGGCGCTGTGCGCCCGGCTGAAGGCGGAATGCGCGGTCGAGGCGGTCGACTGGGACGCGCTGCCGGCGGCGTTGTCGGGCGACTCCCTCGACATCGCGCTGGGCGGCTTCGATCCGGCCGATTTCCGGCGCGACAGGCCGGCGTTCTCGGCGGCCTACGCGCGCCCGACGGTGGCCCTGGCCGTCCGCAAGGGCGAGAGGATCGAGGCGACGGCCGCCGGCATGAAGGACCGCCGGATCGGCGCCCAGCGCGCGACCCGCGTGGCCCGCTGGCTGGCCGACACGTCGGGCGCGGCGGCCAGCCTGTTCGAGACCCGCGAGGACGCGCTGGCGGCGTTGCGCGGCGGGGATGTCGACGCCGTCGCGGCGCCGCGCCGGGCGCTGGTGGAATGGCTGAAGGGGCCCGGCGCGGCGTGCTGCGAGCTGGCGAAGGGCGACATCCGCGATCCGCTGGCGGCCGGCGAGGGGATCGCCATCGCGCTGCGGCCGCGCGATCCGCGGTTGAAGGAGACGGTCGACAAGGCGCTCGCCGCGCTCGCGGCCGACGGCACGATCAAGCGGCTGGCCGAGCGCCACCTGCCGTTCCCGATCCAGTGACGCCGCCCCGCCACGGCCATGATCGCCGCGCAGCGTGCGACGCCGCGCCGCCTCGACGGCGCGCCTCCCAACGACGATTCAGCGCCCGATGCCGACGCGCCCTCTCCGCTCCGTCCTAGATCCGCTGCGCGCGCTGGCGCTGGCCGCCGCGGTCGCGCTCGGCTCCGCGCTCGCCGCCGCCCAGACGCCGCCGGCCCCGGCCCAGCCGCCGCGTCCGCGGCCGGCGCCGGCGCCGCCGCAGAAGGGCAAGCCGGGACAAAAGCCGCCGCCCGAGCCGATGATGAAGGCGACCGTCGTGACGGAGGGCGCCTATCCGCCGTTCAACAGCGTCGACGCGCAGGGCCGGCCCGGCGGCTTCGAGGTCGAGCTGGCGGCCGCGATCTGCCAGCGCGCGAGGATCGACTGCAGGATCGTCACCACGAAATGGGACGACGTGATCCCGGGCCTGCTCGACAAGCGCTACGACGTCGCGATGTCGTCGATCGAGATCACCCAGGAGCGCCGCAAGCGCCTCGCCTTCGGCCGCCGCTACTACACGATGCCCGCCGCGTTCGTCGCCGCGAAGGGCGCGTTCCCGGCCGACGGCGCGCAGGCCGTGCTCAAGGGCAGGACGGTCGGCGTGGCGCAGGCCTCGACGCACGCCGACTACCTGGAGAAATCCTCGCGCAAGCTGTTCCGGATCAAGCGGTTCCCCACCCCCGAGGAGGCGCTCAAGGAGCTCGCCGCGGGCAAGGTCGACGCCGTGCTCGGCGGCAAGGTCGCGCTGTGGCAATGGGTGGAGTCGCGCGACGGCGCGTGCTGCGCGCTGTTCGGACCCGACGTGAAGGACGTGCGCACGCTGGGCGAGGGCGTCGCGGCCGCCTTCCGGAAGGACGACCTGAAGCTGCGCGAGGCGTTCAACAAGGGGCTCGCCGACCTGATCGCCGACGGCGGCCACAAGCGCATCGCCGACAAGTACTTCCCGTTCCCGGTCTACTGAGGAAGAGCGCCCCCTCAGGCGAAGTCGGACGCCAGCGCCGCGCGCGCGGCCTCCGGCAGCGCCGCCATGTGGCCGTAGTTGGGATGCGTGAAGCCCACCACCACCTCGGCGCCCGGCCGGCGGAACGCCGCGACCTGCGCGTCGCTGAAGGCGAAGCGCGCGAACTGCACGGCCGACGCCTTGCCGTCCTCGGCCCGGGTGCGCTCCTGGTCGTCCTCGGCCGCGCCCCGGATCGTCTCGCCGCCGACGCGCAGGAACATCGTGTGCTCGACGCCGCCGAGAGTCGCGAGCACGCGCGCCCGGCGCACGGGGTCGTCGATCTCGAACATGACCGTCGCCACCAGTTCGCGGCCGCCGGGGATCAGCGGATTGTAGGCCGCCAGCTCGTCGGGGATCTGCGCCGCGCCGCCTTTCTCGATGTAGAGCATCTCCTGCACCTGGTGCAGCATCGTGTCGTAGCTCTCGAAGTAGAACGTGGCGAACGGGCCGACCTCGACGCGGCGGTCGCGCTTCAGCGCCGTGATCGCGGCGCGGCGCGCGGCGCGCACCTTGACGTAGGCGTCGAGCGGCAGGATGTCGGCGGCTTCGATCTTGCGCATGGGCGCGCTCCCGCGTTCAGACGTCGATGCCGTAGGCGCGCGCGAACAGCTCGACGGGATGGTGCGCGCGCGCCGGCGGCGGCGGACCGCCGTCCTCGGCGACCGTCGCCATCACCTGCGCCAGATGGTCGCCGGCCATCGGGCATTCGGAGGCGACGAACGGCGTGGCGTTGCGCACGGCCTGGCGCGCCGCCGGCTTGCCGACCTTCACCGCGACGTCGAAGTTGGCGCTGCGCGCGCCCCATACGCCGCCGTGGCCGGAGCAGCGCTCGATCACCGACACCGGCGTGTCCGGGATCAGGCGCAGCAGCTCGGCCGCCTTCGGACCCACGTTCTGGGCGCGGGCGTGGCAGGCGAGATGGACGCTGACGCCGCCCTCGAGCTTGGACAGACCGGGCGCCAGCCCGTCCTTGCGCGCGATGTCGACGATGTACTCGGCGATGTCGTAGGTCGCCTTCGACAGGCGCTTGACCGGCTCGTCGCCCGGCAGGATCAGCGGCCATTCGAACTTGAGCATCAGCGCGCAGGACGGCGTCAGCGCCACGACGTCGTAGCCCTTGTCGATCCACGGCGCGAACGCCGCCGAGACGTTCCGCGCCGCCTCGGCCACGGCCGCGATGTCGCCCAGCTCGAGCCGCGGCATGCCGCAGCAGGCGGGATGCACGACCTCGGATTCGACGCCGTTGCGCGCCAGCACCGCGCGGGTCGCGGCCCCGATGCCGGTGTCGTTGAAATTGCCGTAGCAGGTGGCGTAGAGCACGACCTTGCGCTTGCCGAAGGCCGGCGCCTCGCGGTTGACCACCGGCGTCTCGCGACGCGCGCGGTTGACCAGCGTCTCGCCGGCGTAGCGCGGCAGCCGGGCGCCGTGGTGGATGCCGGCGACGCCCTCCATCAGACCGCGCGTCGCGGTGTTGCGTTCGTCCGTCGCCCAGTTCACGAGCGACGACGCCATGCCCGCCAGGACGCCGTTGCGGTCGGTCGCGGCGAGCTGCCGGTCGATGAAGGGGATCCCGTTCTTCTTCGCCTGCACGGCGCGGTGGCGCAGCATCAGGTGCGGGAAGTCGAGCGCCCATTCGTGCGGCGGCACGTAGGGGCACTTCGTCATGAAGCACATGTCGCAGAGCGTGCAGGCCTCGACCACGGGCCCGAAATCGGCGCTGTCGACGCCGTGGACCTCGCCCGCGTCGGTGGCGTCGACCAGGTCGAACAGCCGCGGGAAGGAATCGCACAGGTTGAAGCAGCGGCGGCAGCCGTGGCAGATGTCGAAGACGCGCCGCATCTCGGCGTCGAGCTTCGCCTCGTCGTAGAAATCGTCGCTCGTCCAGGCGAGCGGATGCCGGGTCGGGGCTTCGAGGCTGCCTTCACGCATGGATCAACCCGCGGCTACGCGGCCGCGCCGCCGGATGGCGCGCGTCGCGATGGCTGTGTCGGAGGGTGGAGCGGCGCGGACGGGACCGGCGGTCCCGTCCGCGCGCCTGTGGATCAGCCGAGCGTGTCGAGCGCCTTCTGGAACCGGCCGGCGTGGCTCTTCTCGGCCTTGGCGAGGGTCTCGAACCAGTCGGCGATCTCGTCGAAGCCCTCTTCGCGGGCGCTGCGCGCCATGCCCGGGTACATGTCGGTGTACTCGTGGGTCTCACCGGCGATCGCGGCCTTGAGGTTGTCCGAGGTCGGGCCGATCTTCAGGCCGGTGGCCGGATCGCCGACGACCTCGAGGAACTCGAGATGGCCGTGGGCGTGCCCGGTCTCGCCTTCCGCCGTCGAGCGGAAGACGGCGGCGACGTCGTTGTAGCCCTCCACGTCGGCCTTCTGGGCGAAATACAGATAGCGGCGGTTGGCCTGGCTCTCGCCGGCGAACGCGGCCTTGAGGTTGCCCTCGGTCTTCGAACCCGCAAGCTTCGACATGATCGGTCTCCTCTCTCGATGACGGCGGCGACGCGGTTCCGCCCGCGCGCCATGTCCGTTTATAGGACCGCCCGGGCGACGCGGTCAATAATTTAGAGATTTTCTAAAGAATGCGGGAAGGCGCCGTCAGCGGCGGACGCGGACCACCACGTCGACGCGCTCCACCGTCATGCCCGGCGGCGCCGGCGGCATGCGCGCGATCACCACGCGGTCGGCCGGGATGTCCACCAGCGCGCCGTCGTCCTCGACGAAGAAATGGTGGTGCGCGCCGGTGTTGGTGTCGAAGTAGATGCGGCCGGGCCCGACCACGACCTCGCGCAGCAGACCGGCGCCCGAGAGCTGGTTGAGCGTGTTGTAGACCGTCGCCAACGAGACCTTGACGCCGCGCGCCACGGCCTCGTCGTGGAGCCGCTCGGCGGTCACGTGCCGGTCGTGTCCGGCCGAGAACAGCAGCGCGCCCAGCGCCAGACGCTGCCGGGTCGGACGCAGTCCGACGGCGCGCAGGCGTTCGGTGATGGACGGAGCCGGTGACGCTGGCATGACAACGCGTATTTACGCCAGGCCCGGCGTTTTGCCTAGGGGCGGGCCGTCCGGCGCGGGAATTGCCAATTCCCGCCCCGCGCCCTATCTGTTAGGAATGCCTCGATATTTTACCGCCGGCGGGGCCGGCATACAGACGCGGGTCGGCACGTGAGCGGCAAGAATTCCTACGGCTACGACGAGCTCATCCAGTGCGCCAAAGGCCTGCTGTTCGGGCCGGGCAACGCGCAGCTGCCGCTGCCGCCGATGCTGATGTTCGACCGCATCACGCACATCGCGGAGAAGGGCGGCAAGTTCGACAAGGGCGAGATCGTCGCCGAGCTCGACGTGAAGCCCGACCTCTGGTTCTTCCCGGTCCATTTCCACGGCGATCCGGTGATGCCGGGCTGCCTCGGCCTCGACGCCATGTGGCAGCTCTGCGGCTTCTTCCTAGGCTGGATGAAGGCGCCGGGCCGCGGCCGCGCGCTCGGCGTGGGCGAGGTCAAATTCACGGGCATGGTGACGCCGGCGATCAAGCGCGTCACCTACCGCATCAACATGAAGCGCGTGATCCTGCGCCGGCTGGTGCTGGGCATCGCCGACGGCATCATGGAGGCCGACGGGCAGCCGATCTACGAGGCCAACGACATGAAGGTCGGCCTGTTCGTGCCGCAGGCGGCCTGACGTGCGCCGCGTCGTCGTCACCGGCCTCGGCATCGTCTCCAGCATCGGCAGCAACGTCGCCGAGGCGGCCGAATCGCTGAAGCTGGGACGCTCGGGCATCGAGTTCGCGCCGGTCTACCGCGACCTCGGCTTCCGCTCGCAGATCCACGGCACGCTGAAGGTCGACCTCGACGCGCTCGTCGACCGCCGGCTGCGGCGCTTCATGGGCGACGGCGCGGCCTACGCCTGGGTCGCCATGAAGGAGGCGATCGCCGACGCGGGCCTGAGCGACGCCGAGGTGTCCAACGACCGCACCGGCCTGATCGCCGGCTCCGGCGGCCCGACCACCGGCGCGATCGCAGGTCGGCGATCACCGCCAAGGAGAAGGGGCCCAAGCGGGTCGGCCCGTTCCAGGTGCCCCGCGCGATGTCGAGCACCGTCTCCGCCAACCTCGGCACCGCCTACCGGATCAAGGGCCCGACCTACTCGATCACGTCGGCCTGCTCGACCTCGGCGCACTGCGTCGGCAACGCCGCCGAGACGATCATGCTCGGCAAGGCCGACCGCATGTTCGCCGGCGGCGGCGAGGAGCTGGACTGGACCCTGTCGGTGCTGTTCGACGCCATGGGCGCGATGTCGTCGAAGTACAACGACACGCCGCAGCGGGCCAGCCGCGCCTACGACCGAGACCGCGACGGCTTCGTGATCTCCGGCGGCGGCGGCGTCGTCGTGCTGGAGGAGTACGAGACGGCGAAGGCGCGCGGCGCGAAGATCTACGGCGAGCTGGTCGGCTACGGCGCGTCGGGCGACGGCGCCGACATGGTGGCGCCCTCCGGCGAGGGCGCGGTGCGCGCCATGCGGCTGGCGCTAGCCGGCTTCGCCGGCAACGGCTGGAACGGCCGCGTCGATTACATCAACACCCACGGCACCTCGACGCCGGTGGGCGACATCACCGAGCTCGACGCCATCCGCGAGGTGTTCGGCGCCGAGGTGCCCCGGATCAGCTCGACCAAGTCGCTGACCGGGCACAGCCAGGGCGCCACCGGCGCGCACGAGGTGATCTACTCCCTGCTGATGATGCGCGACGACTTCCTCGCCGCCTCGGCCAACATCGAGAACCTCGATCCCGGCGCCGACGGCATGCCCATCGTCCGCGAGCGGATCGACCGCGCGGGGCTGGAGACGGTGATGTCCAACAGCTTCGGCTTCGGCGGCACCAACGCCGTGCTCGCGTTCCGCCGGGTGCCGTCGTGATCCCCGCCGCCATGCGCGGCCCCGTCCTCGCGCCCGACACCGGCAACGGCCGGTCGTCGCCGGCCGGCGAGGCCGCGATCCGCGCCTCCGGCCTGATGATGGGCCGCAAGGGCCTGATCATGGGCGTCGCCAACGACCGCTCGATCGCCTGGGGCATCGCCAGGGCCTGCCACGCCGCCGGCGCCGACCTCGCCTTCACCTACCAGGGCGACACGTTCGGCCAGCGCGTCAAGCCGCTGGTCGAGTCGCTGGGCGCCAAGCTCGTGCTGCCGGCCGATGTCGAGGACGAGGCCAGCCTCGACGCGCTGTTCGCGACGCTGACGAAGGAATGGGGGACGCTCGATTTCGTGGTCCACGCCATCGCCTTCTCCGACAAGGACGAGCTGAAGGGCCGCTACGTCGACACCAGCCGCAGCAATTTCCAGCGCAGCCTGACGATCTCCTGCTACTCGTTCACCGACATCGCGCGGCGCGCCGAGCCGCTGATGACGCGCGGCGGCAGCCTTCTGACCCTGACCTACAGCGGCGCGCGCAGCGTGATGCCGAGCTACAACGTCATGGGCGTCGCCAAGGCGGCGCTGGAATCGAGCGTGCGCTACCTGGCTTCCGACCTCGGCTCGAAGGCGATCCGCGTCAACGCCATCTCGGCCGGACCGATGCGCACCCTGGCGGCGGCGGTGATCGGCGACGGCCGCTACGTCTACCGCACGTCGCGCGAGGTCTCGCCTCTGCGCCGCAACATCGACCAGGCCGATGTCGGCGGCGCCGCGCTCTACCTGTTGTCGGACCTGTCGGCCGGCGTCACCGGCGAGGTGCACCACGTCGATTCCGGCTACCACGTGATGGGCATGGCGCCGCCGCCGCCGACCAGCAACGGCGCGCCGGACTGAGCGCGCGGCCGCGCCGTTCGGCGGGCTCGACGGAGACGTTGGTGGACCGGCCCTCCCGCATCTTCGACCATGTAACCTTGGGCGTCGCCGATCTGGCGCGGTCCACCGCTTTCTACCGCGCCGCGCTGGCGCCGCTGGGGATCGTCGAGATCCTGCGCGGCGAGGCGTTCGCCGGCTTCGGCCGCGACGGCGATCCGACCTTCTGGATCGGCGCGCGGGCCGGCCCGGCCGGACGCGGCGCCCATGTCGCGTTCACCGCGCCCGACCGCGGCGTGGTGCGCGCGTTCCACGCCGCCGCCCTGGCCGCCGGCGGCGTCGACAACGGACCGCCGGGGCCGAGGCCCGCCTACCATCCGTCGTACTACGGCGCGTTCGTCAACGATCCCGACGGGCACAACATCGAGGCGGTCTGCCACGGACCGGAGTGAGCAGGGACCATGGGCAGCACCGTCTTCGACTCCGGCCTGTTCCGCGACATGTTCGGCACGCCCGCGATGCGCGCGGTGTTCGACGACCGCGCCACCGTGGCGCGCTACGTCGAGGTCGAGATCGCGCTGGCGCGCGCCGAGTCGCGCGCCGGGGTGATCCCCGCCGAGGCGGGCGAGGCGATCGCCGCCGCGGCCGGGGCGATCACGCTGGATTTCGAGCGCCTGAAGCGCGAAACCGAGATCGTCGGCTATCCGATCCTGCCGGTCGTGGCGCAGATGTCGAAGCTGTGCGGCGAGGCCGGCCGCTACGTGCACTGGGGCGCCACCACCCAGGACATCATGGATACAGCCGTGGTGCTGCAGGTGCGCGCCGCGCTCGACCTTGTCGCGGACGACCTCGACGCGACGCGGCGCGCGCTGGCGGCGCTGGCGCGCAAGCACCGCGACACGCCGATGGCCGGCCGCACGCACCTCCAGCAGGCCCTGCCCGTCACCTTCGGCTACAAGGCGGCGATCTGGCTGGCGGCGCTGGACCGCCACGCCGAGCGTCTGGCGCAGCTGCGTCCGCGGGTGCTGGTCGTGCAGTTCGCCGGCGCCGCCGGCACCCTGGCGTCGATCGGCGCCAAGGGCCTCGACGCGCAGCGCGAGCTGGCGGCGGAGCTCGGGCTCGGCGTGCCGGCCTCGACCTGGCACGTGGCGCGCGACGGGCTGGCCGAGGTCGTGAACGCGCTCGCGCTGCTGGCCGGTTCGCTGGGCAAGATCGCGTTCGACGTGATGATGATGATGGCGACGGAGTTCGGCGAGGCGTTCGAGCCGTTCGTGCACGGCCGCGGCGCGTCGAGCACGATGCCGCAGAAGCGCAATCCGATCTCCTCGGAGCTGATCCTCGCGGCCTCGAAGATCGCGCGCCAGCAGGCCGGGCTGATGCTCGATTCGCTGGTGACGGATTTCGAGCGCGCCACCGGTCCGTGGCACGTCGAATGGGCGGCGATCCCGGAGGCGTTCCTCGCCACCGCCAGCGCGCTCCACCAGGCGAAGTTCATGCTCGGCGGCCTGATCGTCGACGCCGCCCGCATGCGCCGCAACCTCGATATCACCTCCGGCCTGATCGTCGCGGAGGCCGTGATGATGGGGCTGGCGCCGTTCATCGGCCGCCAACCGGCGCACGATCTGGTCTACGATTCCTGCCGGCTGGCGGCGGAGCGCGGCGGCACGCTGCTCGACGCGCTGCTGGAGTCGGCCGAGATCGCGAAGCATCTCGACCGGGACGCGCTGGCGCGGCTTTGCGATCCGGCGAACTATCTCGGCCTGGCGCCGGTCATGGTCGACCGCGTCCTCGGCGACCGTTGACGGGACGCCGCGCCCGATCCGAAGGAGAATGCCCGTGAGCGTCGCCCTGTGGTGCGTGCTGGTGGCCGGATTGCTGCCCTACGCCGCCGTCCTGATCGCGAAATCGGGGCCCGGCTACGACAATGCCGATCCGCGCGGCTGGGCGGCGAAGCAGACCGACGGATTCCGCCGGCGCGCGCTGGCCGCCCATCTCAACGGCTTCGAGGCGTTTCCACTCTTCGCCGCCGCGGTGCTGGTGGCGCAGCAAGTGGGCGGCGCGCATCCCCGCGTCGACCAGCTCGCCATCGCCTTCATCGCGCTGCGGCTCGTCTATCTATTCTGCTACGTGACCGACCGGCCGACGCCGCGCTCGCTGGCGTGGTCCGCCGGCCTGTTCTGCGTCGTCGGCATCTTCACCTCGCCGGTCTGGCGCTGACCGCGCGGGCCGACCTCGCGCCGGTTCACGACCCGGTGCCGGGCGGTTGACCGGGGCGCGGCGGCTGCCCAGATTCACGGCCTGACCACCGGTCGAGGAGAACCGCCATGTGGATGTCGCTGCTGGGCAGGAAGGCCGAGATGCCGTCGGCGGAGCGCGCGCTGCGCGGACGCGCCGCGCCCGCCTTCGACGTGCCCGAGAGGCATTTCGTCAACGGCAACCGCATTCGTGCCACCTTTCCCTGCAGGCCTGGAGTCGGCGCATGTTCGGCCTCGGCTGCTTCTGGGGGGCCGAGCGCATGTTCTGGCAGGCGGCGGGCGTCTACAGCACCGCCGTGGGCTACGCCGCGGGCTACACGCCCAACCCGACCTACCAGGAGGTCTGCTCGGGGCAGACCGGTCACAACGAGGTGGTGAAGGTCTGGTTCGATCCGGCCAGGACGTCCTACGAGGCGCTGCTGAAGGCGTTCTGGGAGGACCACGACCCGACCCAGGGCATGCGGCAGGGCAACGACGTCGGCACGCAGTACCGGTCGGGCGTCTACGTCTTCACGCCGGCGCAGCGCGCGGCGGCCGAGGCGTCGAAGCGCGCCTACCAGGTCGAGCTCGGCAAGCGCGGCTTCCCCGCCATCACCACCGAGATCCTCGACGCGCCCGCGTTCTTCTACGCCGAGGACTACCACCAGCAGTATCTGGCGAAGAACCCCGCCGGCTATTGCGGCATCGGCGGCACCGGCGTCGCCTGCCCGATCGGCACCGGCGTCGCCGCGGGGTCGTAGCGCCGGCCAGGGGAACGGCGGCGTCGCCGCCGCCGCCGGATCGGGCGGCACGCGGCGCCCGAAACCGCGACGAAGACCCGCAGGGTCCCGGCCAGCAACCGCTCGAGCCGATCCCCCACGGACGGCCCGGCGCGGCCTCCGCCGCCGGACCGAGGCGATGCGCGCGCGGCCGAGGAGGCGAACCGCGGTTTCGCTCGCGGAACGCGTGCCGGCCATGCGCCGACGCCACTCGTCACAGCGTGGTCACACGGTCACCAGATGCGCACCGGCCGGCGTTGCGGCGAGCAGCGTGACGATTCCCGCGATCTCGTGCGGCACGTCGCGTCGGATCGATCCCGCGTCGATGCCCTGCGCCCGCAGACCCATCTCGCAGACGATGATGCGCGCGCCGAGCTCGACGCAAGCCGATAGCAACGTCTCGAAATCGCCGACGCCGCGCTCGCGCAACGCCGCGTCGCGCACCGCGCCGGCGTCGAGGTCGCCGATGCCGCCGGCCGTCGGTTGATCGTCATGCGCCTGCGCGTCGGCCGGCAGCGCCTTCCAGCCCTCCCGCCCGCCGGCGTCGCGGGTCAGCGCGCGGATCGCGCCGTGGGTCAGGAACAGGTTGGCCTTGCGGCCGACCGCCAGCGCGCCGGCCACCATCGCCAGCGCGTAGTGCACGCGCTCGTACTCGCCCGAGATCGCGATCACCGAGAGCGTCGGATTGTCATCCGCCACAATACACCTCGGCGTAGCTGGCCCGCGCGCGCGGCGAGTCGAGCGACGTGATCTCCGGCGACGGGCCGCACAGCGGGCAGTCGTCGCGCCGCGCCACCGACAGGCGTTCGACCCGCGCGTCGAGCGCGTCGTAGAGCAGCAGCGTGCCCGACAGCGACGCGCCGACGCCGAGGATCTCCTTCACCACCTCGGTCGCCTGCCACGCGCCGACGGTGCCGGCCATGGCGCCGAGCACGCCGGCGGCGGCGCAGCTCGGCACGCTCTCCGGCGGCGGCGGGTCGGCGAACAGGCAGCGGTAGCAGGGATGCGGCGCGCCGAGATGCGGCTTCCAGGTCGAGAGCTGGCCCTCGAACCGCAGGATCGCGGCGGACACCAGCGGACGCCGCGCGAGGAAGCACGCGTCGGACAGCAGGTAGCGCGTCGCGAAATTGTCGGAGCCGTCGGCGACGAGATCGTAGCGGCCGACGAGGTCGAGGACGTTGTCCACCGTCAGCCGCGCCCGCAGCGTCTCGACCCGCGTCGACGGATTGATGTCGGCGATCGCGCGCGCGGCGCTGTCGACCTTGGCGGCGCCGATATCGGCGGTGCGGTGGATCACCTGGCGCTGCAGGTTCGAGAGGTCGACCGTGTCGTCGTCGACGACGCCGATCGCGCCGACCCCGGCGGCGGCGAGATACTGCAGCAGCGGCGCGCCGAGCCCGCCGGCGCCGACCACCAGAACGCGCGCCGCGCGCAGCCGCGCCTGCCCGGCGCCGCCGATCTCCGGCAGGATGATGTGCCGCGCGTAGCGCCGCAGCTCGGCTTCGGTGAAGTCGAGGTCCATGGCGCGAGCCTAGCCGAAAGCGGCGCGCCCGACGATGGCCGCCGGGCGACCGGGGTCAGAGCCCGTCGAACAGCGCCGTCGAGAGATAGCGCTCGGCGAAGGACGGGATGATCACGACGATGCGCTTGCCGGCGTTCTCCGGCTTCTCCGCCAGCTCGAGCGCGGCGGCGATGGCGGCGCCCGACGAGATGCCGACCGGCAGACCCTCGACCGCCGCGACCTCACGCGCCGTGGCGAAGGCGTTGGCGTTGGCGATGCGGATGACGCCGTCGATCACGCCGCGGTTGAGGATGTCCGGCACGAATCCGGCGCCGATGCCCTGGATGGGATGCGGGCCCGGCGCGCCGCCGGACAGCACCGGGCTGTCCTCCGGCTCCACCGCGTAGACCTTCAAGTTCGGCAGCCGCGGCTTCAGCGTCTCGCCCACGCCGGTGATGGTGCCGCCGGTGCCGACGCCGGACACGAAGAAATCGAGCTTGCCGCCGGTGTCCCGCCAGATCTCCTCGGCCGTGGTGCGGCGGTGGACGTCCGGGTTCGACGGATTCTGGAACTGCTGCGGCATGAACGCGTCGGGCGTGGTCCGCACCAGCTCCTCGGCGCGCGCGATGGCGCCCTTCATGCCCTTCTCGCGCGGCGTCAGATCGATCTCGGCCCCGAGGAACTTGAGCATCTTGCGCCGCTCGATCGACATCGACTCCGGCATCGTCAGGATCAGGCGGTAGCCCTTGGCGGCGGCGACGAACGCCAGCCCGATGCCGGTGTTGCCCGAGGTCGGCTCGACCAGCACCGATTTGCCGGGCGTGATCTTGCCGGCCGCCTCGGCGGCCTCGATCATCGCCAGGCCGATGCGGTCCTTGACCGACGCCAGCGGATTGAAGAACTCCAGCTTGGCGAGGATCTCGGCCTTCACGCCGCGCTTGGCGGCCAGCTTACCCAGCCGCACCAGCGGCGTGGCGCCGATCGTGTCGATGATGCTGTCGTAGATCTTCCCGCGGAATTCCGGCGTGGCTGGCATGGCGCTCTCCCGATCAATTTACCGCGCCCCGACTGTGGTTCACGGCATAATCACATCACACGCCCGACTTAGGCGCCGCCGCCGGGCCGGGCAAGTCCGATTCGCCGCCACCAACGAAAACGGCGGCCCTTCAGGCCGCCGTTCGTCGTGTCGGAGGACGCGGCCGCCGGCCGCGGCCGGTCAGCGCGGCTGCGGCGCGTCGGACGGATCCATCGAGCGCCGCGGGCCGCGCTCGGAGTCGCGCTCCGCGTCGCGCTCGGCGCGCAGCTTCTCGGTGATGTCCTCGCCGGTCTGCTGGTCGACGACCTTCATCGACAGCTTGACCTTGCCGCGGTCGTCGACGCCCAGGACCTTGACCTTGACCTGGTCGCCTTCCTTGACGACGTCGTTGACCTTGGCGACGCGACGCGGCGCCAGCTCGCTGATGTGCACGAGGCCGTCGCGCGCGCCGAGGAAGTTCACGAAGGCGCCGAACTCGACGCATTTCACGACCTTGCCGGCGTAGATCGCGCCGATCTCCGGCTCCGCGACGATGCCCTTGATCCAGTCGATCGCGGCCTTCGCCTTGGTCTCGTCGACCGCCGCGACCTTGATCGTGCCGTCGTCCTCGATGTCGATCTTGGCGCCGGTCACCTCGGTGATCTCGCGGATCACCTTGCCGCCCGTGCCGATGACCTCCCGGATCTTGTCCTTGGGGATCGAGAAGGTCGTGATGCGCGGCGCGTTGGCGCTGACGCCCTCGCGGGCGCGGCCGAGGCCCTTGGACATCTCGCCGAGGATGTGGATGCGGCCGTCCTTCGCCTGGGCGAGGGCGACCTTCATGATCTCCTCGGTGATCGAGGTGATCTTGATGTCCATCTGCAGCGCGGTGACGCCGCGCTCGGTGCCGGCCACCTTGAAGTCCATGTCGCCGAGGTGGTCCTCGTCGCCGAGGATGTCGGTGAGCACGGCGAAGCGCTCGCCCTCCTTGATCAGGCCCATGGCGATGCCGGCCACCGGCCGCTCCATCGGCACGCCGGCGTCCATCAGCGACAGCGAGCTGCCGCACACCGTCGCCATCGACGACGAACCGTTGCTCTCGGTGATCTCCGACACGACGCGGATCGTGTAGGGGAACTTGTCCTTCGGCGGCAGCACCGGCCGGATGGCGCGCCACGCCAGCTTGCCGTGGCCGATGTCGCGGCGGCTGGGCGATCCCATGCGCCGAACCTCGCCCACCGAGTAGGGGGGGAAGTTGTAGTGCAGCATGAAGTGCTCGCGGTACTCGCCGTCGAGCGCGTCGATGATCTGCTCGTCCTGGCCGGTGCCGAGCGTGGCGACGACCAGCGCCTGGGTCTCGCCGCGGGTGAACAGCGCCGAGCCGTGCGCGCGCGGCAGGAAGCCCGCCTCCGCGACGATCGGACGGACGGTCTTCGTGTCGCGGCCGTCGATGCGGTGGCCGGTGTCGAGCACGGCGTTGCGCACGACGTCGGATTCGAGGTTGCCGAACTCCTCGCCGAACGCCGCCAGCGCCGCGGCGTCGCCCTCGAACGCCTTCTTCGCCGCCGCCTTCACGGCCGCGACCTTGTCCTGCCGGGCCTGCTTGCGGACCTCCTTGTAGGCGTCGGCGAGCTGGCCGCGGAACTCGGCCTTGAGCTTCGCCGCCACCTGCTTGGAGGCGTCGGACGCCTCGGTCAGCGGCCACGGCTCCTTGGCGCAATGCTCGGCCAGCTGGATGATGGCGTCGATGATCGGCTGGAACGAGCGGTGTCCGGCCATCACGGCGCCGAGCATCACGTCCTCGGGCAGCTCCTTGGCCTCGGACTCCACCATCAGCACGCCCGCCTTGGTGCCGGCGACGACCAGGTCGAGCGAGCTCTCCTTGAGCTGCGCGGTGGTCGGGTTGATGACGTACTTGCCGTCGATCATGCCGACGCGCGCGGCGCCGATCGGACCGAGGAACGGGATGCCGCTGATCGTGAGCGCGGCCGACGTGGCGACCAGCGACAGGATGTCGGGATCGTTCTCCATGTCGTGCGACAGCACGGTGACGACGACGAGGGTCTCGTTGCGGAACGTCTCGTGGAACAGCGGCCGGATCGGCCGGTCGATCAGGCGCGAGACGAGGACCTCCTTCTCGCTGGGACGGCCCTCGCGCTTGAAGAAGCCGCCCGGGATCTTGCCGGCCGCGAACGTCTTCTCCTGGTAGTTGACGGTGAGCGGGAAGAAGTCGATCCCCGGACGCGGCTCCTTGGCGGCGACGACCGCCGCGAGCACCGTGGTGCCGCCGAGATGCGCCATCACGGCGCCGTCGGCCTGGCGGGCCACCTTGCCCGTCTCGAGGACCAGCTTGCGGCCGGCCCAGTCGATCTCTTTCCTGTAGACGTCGAACATATTGTCCATCCTTCCTTCCTACCGGCTCCGCGCCTCCGCGACGGGAACCGCCCGGCGCCGCCCCATGCGGCTCCGGGACCGACCGGACTCCTCGCTTCTCGCCCTTGGTCCGACCGGTTGCGCTGACTGGTACCGGCGCCGTCCGACCACTGGGGCGGAGGATCGGCGCGCCGACACGGAAAGGCCCCGTCGCGAGGACGGGGCCCGAACTGGAGCTAACGGCGCAGGCTGAGACGCTCGATCAGCGACTCGTAGCGCTTGACGTCGTTGGCCTTGAGGTAGTCCAGCAGACGGCGGCGCTGGCTGACCATCTTGAGCAGGCCGCGGCGCGAATGGTGGTCCTTCATGTGGGTCTTGAAGTGCTCGGTGAGGCCGTTGATGCGCTCGGAGAGGAGCGCGACCTGCACCTCGGGCGAACCCGTGTCGCCCTCCTTGAGGGCGTACTGCTTCACGACTTCGGTCTTGCGATCGGCGGGGATCGACATCGGGGACTCCTGCGTCAAAGATTGAGGACACGGACCGGACGAACCACCTCGCCGTCGATGCGGGCGATGGCCACCAGTCGGTCGCCGGCCATGGCCCGCACGATGGCGTCGCGGTCATCCGCGACGGTCGCGTCGGGTCCGGCCGGGTCCTCGGCAGGCGACATCGTCCCCATCGGCGATCGGGCGGGATCGCCGGCGTCCGGCAGACCGGGGTCGGGCCGGACGATCTCGGACAGTCGGACGGCCAGCCCTTGCGAGAGCCGGCCGGCCTGCCGGTCCGTCAAGGCCAGCGCCGGGATGTCGTCCAGCGCGGTCGAGACGGGCCGTAGCCGCCCGAGAAGGGCGGACCTATGCCCGAAATTATCTTGCTTGGAAAGCGGATTCGCCCCGTCGGCGGGCGATTCGGCCGGCGCCACGGGCGCTTCGGCCGCCTCCAACGCCGCCAATCCGACCGCGTCGCCCTCGCCGAAGGGGCCGCACAGGGTCCGCCGCAGCCACGCCACGTGGCCGACGGTGCCCAGAGCGACGGCGAGGTCGCGGGCCAGCGACCGGACATAGGTGCCTTTGCCGCAGCGGATCTCGATGACCGCGTGGTCGGCATCCGGCGTTCCGACCAGTGAAATGGCGTCGATCCGCACCTGCCGGACGGCCAGTTCGACGGTCTCGCCGGCGCGGGCCAGCGCGTAGGCGCGCCGGCCGCCCACTTTCAGGGCGGAGAACGACGGCGGCCGCTGCGCGATCTCGCCCCGGAACGCCGGTAGGGCGGCGCGGATGGCGTCGGCGCCGGGACGGACGTCGGAGGTCGCCGTCGGCTCGCCCTCGGTGTCGTCGGTCGCCGTGGCGACGCCCCAGCGGATCGCGAACCGGTAGGCCTTGGCGCCGTCCATCACCCAGGCGACGGTCTTGGTCGCCTCGCCCAGCGCGATCGGCAGCACCCCCGTGGCCAGTGGATCGAGCGTGCCGCCATGGCCGGCCTTGGCCGCGCCGTACAGCCGGCGCACGCGCGCCACGGCCTGGGCCGAACTGACGCCCGCCGGCTTGTCCAGGTTCAGCCAGCCGTCGATCTTCTCGCCGCGGGTTCTCGCCATGCGCCGTTGTAGCGATGGCGGATGGCCGCGCAAGCGCCGCGCCCCCGAGAACCGCCGTTCACAATTCGCGCGCGCGCGCGAACAGGCCGGATTGACGATCCGCGGCGGATGATGGCGTTGTCCCCCGACGTCGCGCGCGCGGCGCATGCGAGGAGAGCGATATGGGTCTGTTCGATTTCGTGAAGACCATCGGCAAGAAGATCTTCGGCCCCGGCGAGGATCCGGCGGAGAAGATCAAGGCGATGATCGCGGCCGACAACCCCGGCGTCGAGAACCTCGAGGTCACGTTCGAGAACGGCGTCGTGCAGCTGGGCGGCACGCCGAAATCTTCCGACGCGCTCGAGAAGGCCATCCTGATGGCCGGCAACGTGCTGGGCGTGGGCGAGGTCAAGCTGGCCGGCTCGGTCGGCGCGGCGCCGTCGGACGACACGCAGTACCACATCATCGTGTCCGGCGACACGCTCTCGGGCATCGCCAAGAAGTACTACGGCGACGCCAACAAGTACCCGAAGATCTTCGAGGCGAACCGCGAGGTCATCAAGGACGCCAACCTGATCTTCCCCGGCCAGAAGATCCGCATCCCCAAGATCTAGGGCGCGCCCCGCCGGCGCGTCGCGCGGCGACGCGCCGGTTTGGACAGGCGCCGCCGGCGCCCCTACGATGGCGGCAACGCGCCGCCGCAAGGCGCGATGACCGGGGGGACGGGGTGGCCGGCGCATCGACCGACGCGCGGTTCGACAGGAACCGCTTCGTGACGCTCGCGCTTCTATTCTTCATCAGCGGCGCCAGCGCGCTGGTCTACCAGACCGCGTGGCACCGCATGCTCGGCCTGTTCGCCGGCGCCGATTCGATCTCGGCGGCGCTGGTGGTCGGCGCCTTCCTGCTCGGACTCGGACTCGGCAGCCTCGCCGCCGGCCTGCGCGCCGACGCGCTGGGGCGCCGCCGCGCGCTGCTGCTGTTCGCGGTCTGCGAGATCGGCATTGCCGTCTTCGCGGCGCTCAGCCCGTGGCTGTTCCACGACGTCGTCCACGCCCGCCTCGCGCCGCTCGCGGAATCGCGGCTGGCGGTGTTCGCCGTCGTCTTCGCCGGCCTGCTGTGGCCGACATTCCTGATGGGCTGCTCGCTGCCGCTGCTGGGCCGCGCCGTGGTCGACGACATCGCCCGCTCGGCGCGGCAGATCGGCTGGCTCTACGGCCTCAACACGCTCGGCGCCGGAATCGGCGCGCTGGCCGCCGGCTGGGTCGTCATCGGTCTGATCGGCTACGCCGGCGCCGTCTATCTCGCCGCCTGCCTCAACGTCGTGGTCGCGGCCGGCGGGTGGTGGCTGGCGCGCGGCGTCACCGACGACGGCGCGGCGCCGCGGCCCGCCGCGGCGAGGCCGGCGCCGTCCGACGGCGCGCGGGTGGCGATGTGGTGCGCGCTGGTGTTCGTGTCGGGCTTCCTGATCGTCGGGCTGCAGATCGTGTGGTACCGGCTGATGGGCGTGCTGATGCAGTCCAACGCCTACGGCTTCTCGCTGGTGCTGGGCGTGTTCCTCGTCGGCGACGCGGTCGGTCTTCTGGTCGGCGCGCGCACGGTCGACCGCATCCGCGATCCGCTGGCCTTCTTCCTCGGCATGCAGGCCGCGACCTTGGCGCTGGCGCTGGCCGGGATCGGCGGCCTGCTGCACGCGGTCGGCGCCGGATGGATCCCCGGCGATTTCGTCGAGCGCGACATCGTGACGGCGCGCGCCGCCGACATCGCGCTTCTGGCGCTGCTGACCGCGCTGATCGTGCTGCCCGGCAGCTTCGTGATGGGATTCTCGTTCCCCGTCGTGCAGCGCGCGGTGCAGACCGACATCGGCGCGGTCGGCCGACGCGTCGGCCTCGTGCAGCTCGCCAACATCCTCGGCAACAGCGCCGGCAGCCTCGTCACCGGCCTGGTGGCGCTGCACACGCTGGGCACCGCCGGCACGCTGCGCGCGCTGGGCGCCGTGGCGCTGCTGTTCGGCGCCGCGGCGCTGGCGCGGCTCGGCGCGACGGGCCGCGTCGCCCGCCTGCCCGGCGTCGCGACGACGGTGGTCGCGATCCTGCTGTTCACGCTGCCGTCGAACGCCGCGTTCTGGGAGCGCCTGCACACCACCAGAGCCGGCGAGCGCGTCTGGGTATCCGAGGACCGCACCGGTCTGGCGGTGCTGCGGCTGAACGCCAAGGAGGAGGGCCGCCTCTACATCCAGGGCCATTCGCAGAGCTGCCTGCCGTTCTGCACGGTGCACGCCTTCCTCGGCGCCATCGGGCCGCTGGCGCATCCCGATCCGAAGGACGTGCTGGTGATCGGCATCGGCAGCGGCGGCACGCCCTACAGCGCCGGCCTCGACCCGCGCGTGCGCAAGGTCAGGGCGATCGAGATCGTCGAACCCGTGCTCGACGATCTGCGCCGCTACGCCGCCGGCGGCGGCAAGGGCGGCGTCGACGCGCTGCTGCGCGAGCCGCGCTTCGAGATCGTCGTCGCCGACGGCCGCCGGGCCCTGTCGCTCGACGCCGCGCGCTACGACGTGATCGAGGCCGACGCGATCCTGCCGAAATCCTCCCTGTCGGGCCTGCTCTACTCGCGCGAGTTCTTCGAGCAGGTGCGGTCGCGCCTGAAGCCCGGCGGCCTCTACGTGCAATGGGCGCCGACCGAGCGCAGCGTCGCGACCTTCCGCGCCGTGTTCCCGCACGTCGTGATGGTGCATCCTGCGTTGATCGGCAGCGACTCCCCGATCACCTACGATCCCGAGGCGGTGCGGGCGCGGCTGGCCGATCCCGAGGTGCGGGCGCGGCTGGCGGCGGCGCGCATCGACGCCGTCGAGCTCGCTTCGTGGTTCCGCGACAAGAAGCCGGAGATCCTCAACGCCGGCGCCGTGGCGTCGTCCGCCGACCTCAACACCGACCTGTTCCCGAAGGACGAGTACTACCTCAACCGCGGCCGCTCCGGCGACCACGGACCGAAGTGAGGGCCTTCCCTTCGCCCCTCGCAGGAGGGGAGAAGGTGGCGCGTGGCGCCGGATGAGGGGCTTCGCGGCGCATCAGCGGACGCGTCGATCGAATTCTCAGAGGGCAATCCGGCAGGCGATGCTCGACTCCGCGGGACCGCGTGACCGGACAGCGCCCCTCATCCCACCGCGGCCGGTGCCCCCTCACCTAACCTCTCCCCCGGTGGGGGAGAGGAACATGAGTGAGCGGGTGTGCTTCCATCGCCGTTCTCAAGCTTCTTATTCCTCTCCCCCGATGGGGGAGAGGTTAGGTGAGGGGGCGCGACGCCAAACGCGATCACCCCGCGATGACCGGGGGAGAAGGCAAGAGCCCCTACCGCCGCCCGAGATGGGCGCGGAGGAAGGCGAACAGCTTCTGGCGGGCGATGGTGCTCTCGCGCATCGAGAAGAAGTGGCTGGCGCCGGAGACGATCAGCAGCTCGGCGTCCTTGCCGGCCTCGCGCAGCGAATCGGTCAGGCGCAGGCTCTGCTCCAGCGGCACGTTCTCGTCCTTGTCGCCGTGCATCAGCAGCACCGGCACGTCGATCTCGGCGACATGGCGCGACGGCGAGCGCGCGCCCAGCCCGTCGGGCTCGGCGATGTCGTCGAGGTAGTCGCGCACGAACGGGTTCTCGTCGTACCAGCGGTCGAGGTCCGACGGCGGGAACAACGCCGCCACGCAGCGGATCGCCGGCCGCCGCGCCGCCGCCAGCAGCGCCACCTGCCCGCCCATCGACGCGCCGATCAACCCGATGCGGCCGGGATCGACCGAAGGCAGCCGCCGCAGCCAGTCGATCGCGGCGATGACGTCGCCGGGCTGGCGCAGGCCCTGGTCGTTCTCGCCCTCCGAGCCCAGCCAGCCGCGCATCGACAGCAGCAGCGCCTTGTAGCCGGACGCCGCCGCCAGCTCGGCGACGTGCCGGTCGGTCCAAGCGTTGCGGCCGAAGCCGTGCAGGATGACGACGGCGGGATGCGGCGCGACGCCGGCCTCCGGCTTGAACAGATAGCCGCCCAGGGTCACGCCGTCGCCGGGCACGCGCACGCGCTCGGCGCCCTCGATCTCCGGCAGGTCGGCCCAGCGGTGCGAGATCTCGAACGCGATGCCGTCGCCGCTCTTGAACGTGAACGCGAAATAGCCGGGCGCGACGTAGAGGCTTTCCGCCGGCGCGGCGCCCACCTCGACGCCGAGCGCGGCGACGCGGCGGTGCAGCGCCTCGACCGCGGCGCGCGACTCCGCCGTCAGCCCGATGGTGACGCCGCCGCCGGCCGCCTCGGCCTCGGGCGCCGCCTGCCGCACCATCAGATGCTCGTAGCCGCGCGCCCACATCACGCGCTCGGCGTCGCCGCCGATGCGCCGGAAACCCAGCGCCGGCAGCCAGCCGCGCAGGAACGCCGTCGTCGCCTTGAGGTCGCGCACCTCCAACGTCACGCCGCCGAAACTGGCGCGGGTGTAGGGCGGCGAGGGCGCGGCGGGCGGCGTCATGGCGGGCTCACCAGACCGCCGAAATGAGTCGCCGCGGTGGCGGGGCGCCGTCGCGGGCGCCTCGTGGGCGGGCGCCGTCGGAGACGGCGGAGGGACGACGCGGCCGCATCGGTGGGAGGACACGTCTCCCGGAGGATCACCCGGCGGCGGAGCGGCCGGTCGGCGAGTGAATCACTCCACGCGCGATGGTGTCAAATCGTGGTCGCGACACGGGGGTCGCCATCCCGAGCACCGCGACGGATCTTCGGGACTCGCCATGATCCTTCGAAACCGGCGCTACGCGCCTTCGTTCAGGATGATAACGGACGCGCGGCGCCGGCGCGGAGCGCGACGGCCTACGCATTGATCTCTACGCCACCCGCACCAGCAGCTTGCCGCGGTTGCGGCCTTGGAACAGCTCGGCGAGCGCGCGGGGCGCGTTCTCGAGGCCGTCGACGACGTCCTCGGCGGCCTTCAGCCGCCCGTCGGCCAGCCAACCGGCCAACGCCGCCTCGGCCTCGGCCTGGCGGTCGGCGTAGTCCAGCACGATGAAGCCCTCCATGCGCAGGCGGCGGACCACCAGCAGGCCGGGCACGGCGGCCGGTCCGGGCTCCGGCTTCTCGGCGTTGTATTGCGAGAGGTTGCCGCAGCAGACGATCCGGCCGCGCTCGTTCATCAGGAACAGCGCGGCGTTGAGGACCTCGCCGCCGGTGTTGTCGAAATAGACGTCGATGCCGTCGGGGCAGGCCGCCTTCAGCGCGCGCCGCACGCCGCCGGCCTTGTAGTCGACGGCCGCGTCGAAGCCGAGCCCGCCGGTCAGCCAGGCGCATTTCTCCGGCCCGCCGGCGGTGCCGACGACGCGGCAGCCCTTGATCTTCGCGATCTGCCCGACGATCGAGCCGACGGCGCCGGCGGCGGCCGACACCAGCACCGTCTCGCCCGGCTTCGGCCGGCCGATATCGAGCAGCCCGTGATAGGCGGTCAGGCCGGTGACGCCGAGCACGCCCATGAGATGCTCCGGGCGATGGCGGCGGTCGCGCTTGGTGACGTCGGCCGCCTTCATCACCGCGAAGTCGCGCCAGCCCAGCATGCCGTCGACCAGATCGCCGGTCGCGAAGCCGGCGGCGTTCGCCGCCACCACCTCGCCCAGCGCGAAGCCGTGCATCACGTCGCCCGGCAGCACCGGCGCCTTGTAGGTCGGGTTGGGCGCCATCCACGCGCGGTTGGCGGGGTCGAGCGACAGCAGCTTCACGCGCACCAGCAGCTCGCCCGGACCGGGCGCCGGCACAGGCGTCTCGCGCAACGTGAAATGCTCCGGCCCGACCATCCCGGTCGGCCGCGACGCCAGGATCCATTCGCGGTTCGTCGTGGCGGTCATCGCGGTTCACCTCCGGGCGGCGGCCCCCATGCGCCGGCCCCGGTCGGCAGCGTGGCGGCCCGGCCGGCCGCCGTCCAGACCCGACGCGCCGGCGCCGGCCGCTTCACGTCGCGCGCCTCGTAGGTTACTTTCCCCGCCGGGCTGGCGGCCGGACCGGCTGTCGGACCGGCGCGGCGTCGACGACGCATTGGGGGAGGCTGACGATGGGTCTGGTGGAACGCAGGGCGGCGGCGGATTTCCAGGAGCGCGTCTATCCGGGGCTGCTGAAGCGGATCCGCGACGCGGCGGGTTTCCCGGTCGTGGTCGAGGTGCAGTGGGACCAGCTCTCGATCGAGCGCGAGTCCGAGCAGTACGCCAAATGCTGGCCGGACGTGTATTTCGAGCCGCTGATCGCGGCGCTGGGCCGGATCGCCAAGGACTCGATCGGCGAGGCGGCGCTGAAGAGCGGACTCAAGAAGGTCGTCGTGCAGAACGACAACAACAACAAACGGCCGGACACCTGGGCGACGATGAAGGACGGCGTGCTGACGCTCGACCACATCCCGTTCCACATCCACGACCGTCCGCTGCGCGCCGACAACCTCCAGCGCCTGCTCGAGCAGAAGCTCTAGGACCGGTCCCGGCGGCCGGCCGGCACTCCGTTATCGTCGCCTCCCCGGGCGTTTCATTGTTGGCGCCATCATAGGGCCGGGGCGGGAAGCGACTCCCGTGATGGGGGGGCGGAGGCGCCGCGCGGCGCCGAGATTTGGCGCCGGTGGTGGCAGCGCGCCCCTGATACCGAGGTAAGCTGGCGTCGCGCCGCGACCGGCGTGCCGACAATACGCTGAACGCCCTGCCGGAGACGTTGACAATTCCTGGTGGACGCACGGTTGCGGGGAAAAGCGTCAATCCCCAATGTGCCGCCCTGCCTGGGGGAGGAACCGGTCATGCTGGTGGTGCACCATCTCGGAAAGTCGCAGAGCGAGCGGATCGTGTGGCTCTGCGAGGAGCTGGGCGTTCCCTACGAGCTGAAAATATACGACCGCGACAAGGTCACGCGTCTAGCGCCGCCCGAGTTCAAGGCGCTGCATCCGATCGGCGCGGCGCCGGTGATCGACGACGGCGACGTCCGCATCGCCGAGTCCGGCGCGATCGTCGACTACATCGTGGCGCGGCACGGCGGCGGGCGCCTGACGCTCAAGCCCGACCACCCGGATTTCGCGCAATTCCTCTACTGGTCGCATTTCGCCAACGGCACGCTGCAGCCCGCGACCGGACGCAACATGATCCTGAACCGGCTCGACCTGCCGGCGGACAACGCGGTGCTGGCGGCGATGAAGGGCAGGCTGGCGCTGGCGCTCGGCTACCTCGAGGAGCGTCTGGCGTCGAACGCCTATCTGGCCGGCGCGGCGTTCACCACCGCCGACGTCATGATCGTCTTCACGCTGACGACCATGCGGCTCTTCTATCCCTACGATCTGAAGCCCTACCCCGCCATCCTCGCCTACCTCCAGCGGATCGGCGCGCGGCCGGCCTACCGGCGCGCCATGGCCAAGGGCGATCCGGACATGGCGCCGATGTTGTCGTAGTCGGCGGGCCCGTACAGGCGCGGCGCGGAGCCCCCTCACCTAGAGCAGATTCCCATTGATCGCAGCCGTGATAGCCGGCGTGCGCGAAGAAGTTGGCGCACTCGGCCGGCTTGGAGGTTCGCAGCGCGGCGGCGGCGGCGGCCTCGAGGGCGTCGATGGTGCGCGCGGCGAGCTCGCGGACATGGGCCTTGAGCGTGGCGAAGGCGTTCTCGATGGGATCGGGATCGGGGCTGTAGGCCGGCAGAGGGAGCGGCGGCGCGCCGCGCGCTTCGATGGCCTCCCTGCGGTCGCACGCGCCGGCCTGCGACATCGCCAACCTCATGCGGACGCTGGCCCCGCCCGAGGCGGTCGCGCAGTGGTCGCTGACCAGCCCGCGGGAGAAGCTGGTGAAGATCGGGGCCAAGGTCGTGCGCCACGCCCGCTACGCCGTGTTCCAGATGGCCGAGGTCGTGGTGCCCGGAGAACTGTCCGAACAAATCCCGCGGCTGATCGACGGACTGCGACGACGGCCGGCCCCGGCGTAGGACCGAACGGGGCGATGCGTCGTCACCACGGGAGGAGGGCGTCCGAATGACGAGGGACCAGGCCAGATCGATGGATCAAAGCCCGTTCTGGACGGTGGCCACCACGGAAGCGGCAGTGGAAACCGTGCCGGCTGCCGTTGTTTTCCTTGGATCGCGGTTGAATGCTAACTTGCCCTCCGTTCCACGGGTTCATCTGCGGAATGTCGGATAGAGTCGTCGGGGGGGGAGACCAACCGCAATGACCGGAACGCTTGGCACACCGGTTCCGACGCGCACCGCTGGCGCGGCCACGGACGAGTCGGCCGGCGTATCGCTCGACGTGCGCCTCGCCGATCGCACGCGCGAGCTCGACGAGCTGACCCGGCAGCACGCCGCGACCGTCGAGATCATCGACATCATCGCGCGCTCGACCTCAGGCCTCCAGCCCGTGCTCGACGCCGTCGTCGGGGCGGCCGTGCGCCATTGCGGCGCGGATGACGCGACCCTGTTCCTGCGAGAGGGAACCGAGTCGTTCGGCGCCGCACACGAGGGCCCGCTGCCGTCCGGGCTCGGCACCCGGCAGCAGATCGAGGGCAGCCACCTGAGTCTGCACATCTACCGCGATGGGCGAACCATCCACGCCCCGGATACCGAAGCGCTGGACCCGGTCGATTTCGCGGCGGTGATCGCGGTCGCGCGACAGCGCGGTGTCCGCGCGCTGGTCGCGGCTCCGATCAGGCGCGCCGGCGAAGTCATCGGCTACCTGCTGCTGCGCCGTCGCGAGGTCGGCGCCTTCACGGCGCGGCAGATCGCGATGCTGGAGACCCTCGCCTCGCAGGCCGGAGTCGCCGTCGCCAACGCCGGCGTGATCACCGAGCTGCGCGAGGCGCTGGACCAGCAGACGGCCACGGCCGGGATTCTCGAGGCCATCTCGAGTTCGCCGACCGACGCCCAGCCGGTATTCGAAGCCATCGCCCAGAGCGCATTTCGACTGCTCAACGGCTGGAGCGTCCTCGTCTGGCGGTACGACGGCGAGCGAATGCGCATCATCGCCAGCCATGGCGGCGTGCCCGGAACCGACGTGGCCTCCGTGCACGCGGCGCTCGGCGAGCCACGCCCCGAGGATCTGGCCTATCCGGGCGATGCCATTCTCAAACGCGTCATCCTGCAGATCGCCGATGTCGAGGCTGCCGGCGTTCCCGAAAGTGTTCGCGAGGTGGCCCGCGCGCGCGGCTGGCGGGCCAACATCGCCGTACCGATGCTGAGCGACGGCGCGCCTATCGGCATCATCACGGTGAGCCGCAAGGTGCCCGGCGCCTTCGTCGAGCGCGAGATAGGGCTGCTGCAGACCTTCGCCGCCCAGGCCGTCATCGCCATCGAGAACGTGCGCCTGTTCACCGAGCTGCGCGAGTCGCTGGCCCGCCAGACCGCGATGGCCGAGGTGTTGGCGGCGATCAACGCCAACCCGGGCGAGCTGGCGCCGGTGTTCGATGCGATCCTGGAGAAGGCGCACCGGCTGTGTGGCAGCGCCATCGGCAATCTCTCCCTGTATGACGGCGCGCGGCTCCGTCGGGCGGCGTTCCGCGGGATGTCAAGCGAGACCTCGGCGATGGTGGCCGAGCCGCGGCGCATCAGCGATCTGCACCGTCGTCTGGTCCGCGGTGAACGGTTCGTTCACGTCGCGGATCTCGACGCCCGCGGACGCACCGCGGACTGAAAGCGTGACGGCGCTGAGGGACCGTGAGGGCATTCGATCCTTCGTCCTGGTGCCCCTGCGCCGGGAAGGCGCATTCCTCGGCTATATCAGCGCGAATTGGGCCGAGCCCAGGTCGAACGTCGCCAGCGAGGTCGCCTTGCTGGAGAGCTTCGCCGACCAGGCGGTGATCGCGATCGAGAACGCGCGGTTGCTGAGGGAGCAGCGGGAGGCGCTGGAGCGGCAGACCGCGATGGCCGAGGTGCTGGCGGTGATCAATGCCTCGCCGGGCGATCTGACACACGTATTCTCCATGATCCTGGACAAGGCGCTGTCCCTGTCGCGATCCAGCCTTGGCTCCCTGATACGATTCGATGGCGAAAAGTTCTGGCAGGTGGCTTGGCGGAATATTCCGCAACCGGTCCTGGACATCGGGCGAGGCGGTCACGTGCCAGAAGCCGGAACCCTCCTGCATCGATTGATCCTGGGTGACGATGTCGCTCACCTTGCCGACATCACGGACGACGAAGTGTATCGAGCCGGTGCGCGCTCGCGCGTCATCATGGCGGATGAGGCCGGCGCGCGGACGCTGCTGACCGTGGCCCTGCGCAAGGATGGCCGGCTGTTGGGCGGCGTCCAGATCTATCGCACCGAGGTTCGCGCCTTCAGTGAGGCTGAAGTCACGTTGGTCCGCTCGTTCGCCGATCAGGCGGTGATCGCCATGGAGAACGCGCGGCTGATCACCGAGACGCGCGAGGCGCTGGAGCAGCAGACCGCGACCGCGGACATCCTGCGGATCATCTCGCAATCGCCGACCGACGTGCAACCGGTGCTCGACGCCGTCGTCGCTGCAGCCGCGCGCCTCTGCGAAGCCGACGGCGTCGCCATCGCGCTCCGCGACGGCGATAGCTGGGTCGACGCGGCGCACATCGGACCCATCCAGACAGTGACGGGCGAACGCATCTCCCTTTCGCGCGAATCCATCGTGGGCCGGGCGATCATCGACGCCCGCACGATGCACGTTCCCGACGTCGAGAAGCTCGATCCGGTCGAGTTCGCGGTTGGACGGGCACTCTCCGCGCAGAACGGCACGCGCGCGGTGTTGGTCGCGCCGATGCTGCGCGAGGGCGTGGCGATCGGCGCGATCGGCCTGCGAAGGCGCGAGCCTGGACCCTTCACGCCGCGTCAGATCGCGCTGCTCGAATCCTTCGCCGCGCAGGCCGTCATCGCCATCGAGAACGTGCGGCTGTTCACCGAGCTGGACGCACGTAACACCGAACTGCGCGAGGCGCTGGAGCAGCAGACGGCGACGGCGGAGATTCTGCGCGTGATCTCGCAGTCGCCGACCGATGTGCAGCCGGTGCTCGACGCTGTCGTCAAGGCGGCCGTCCGCTTCTGCGGCGCGACCGATACAATGATTATTCTGCGCGACGGAGACAACCTAGTCGCGGCCGCCCACGAGGGCCCATTGAGCTTTAGCGGCGTAGGCGACCGCCGTCCGCTCGATCGCAGTTCCAGTTCAGGGCGCGCGACAATCGATGGCAAGACAGTCCACATTCCCGACGTATCAATTCTCGATCCCGAGGAATATGGTCAGACAATCGCGTTGGCCCGGTCGCATGGGTTCCGCGCGGCAATTGCTGCGCCGATGCTGAGGGACGGTACGGCTATAGGCTCTGTACTCTTGCGCAAGGTCGATGCCGGTCCGTTCACGCCGCAGCAGATCGCGCTTCTTGAAACCTTCGCCGCCCAGGCGGTGATCGCCATCGAGAATGTGCGGCTGTTCACCGGGCTGCGCGAGGCGCTGGAGCAGCAGACGGCGACGGCGGAGATTCTGCGCGTGATCTCGCAGTCGCCGACCGATATCGGTCCCGTATTGACGGCCCTCGTTACGGCGGCTCGCCGCTTCTGCGGCGCGACGGACGCCATGATCGCCCTGCGCGATGGCGATGAATCGGTGACCGCCGCCCACGACGGGCCGCTTGGCGCCGTCATCGGTGCGCGCGCCTGGCTCGACCCACGAGGGCGGGGTACCGTCAGGGCCATCGTCGAGCGGCGTACCATCCATGTGCCCGATGTGATGGCGCCAGATCAGCATGAATTCGCTATCTCGCGCGCCCTAGGCAGCGAGCAGAACTTCCGCGCGTTCATCACGACGCCGATGATGCGCGAAGGCGTCGCGATCGGCAGCATCGGTCTACGCAGGTCGAATCCCGGCCCCTTTACCCCGCGCCAGATCGCTGCTCGAGACCTTCGCCGCCCAGGCGGTGATCGCCATCGAGAACGTCCGGCTGTTCACCGAGCTGGACGCGCGCAACGAGGAACTGCGCGAGTCTTTGGAGCAGCAGACCGCCACGGCCGAGGTGCTCGCCGCCATCAACGCCAATCCTGGCGAGCTTGGCCCGGTGTTCGATGCGATGCTGAACAAGGCGATGCAGCTCTGCGGCGCGACGGTCGGTGAGTTGCGCACCTACGACGGACGGGACTTCCGCCAGGTCGCAGCGCGGGGCATGCCTGATGCCTATGTCGACTATTACCGGAATCGCTCGGTGTCGTACGGGCCGGGGACCGGCCCGGCGCGCATCGTGGCCGGCGAGCCGTTGGTCCATATCCCCGATCTCATCGACACCGAGGCGTACCGGCGCGGCGACCCGGATCGCGTGGCGCTGGTCGAGCTGGGCGGCGCGCGCGCCAGCCTGATCGCGCCGCTTCTTCGGGGTAGCGAGGTCGCGGGTATGATCATGCTGCTGCGCGAGCAGCCGGGCCCGTTCGGCGACCGGCAGATCGCGCTGCTGCAAAACTTCGCCGCCCAGGCGGTGATCGCCATCGAGAACGCGCGGCTGGTCACCGAGCAGCGCGAGGCCCTGGACCAGCAGACGGCGACGGCGGAGGTGCTGCAGGTCATCAATGCCAATCCCGGCGATCTGAAACCGGTATTCGAGGCGATGCTGGAGAAGGCGATGCGGCTGAGCGGTGCGGCGTGCGGAGGGCTGTTCACCTATGACGGAACGGCCTTCCGCACGGCCGCGACTCGGGGGGTGCCGCAGGCCCTGGCCGAATTCCGGGCGCAGCACCCCCCAATCGCGGCCGCCAGCCGGCGGATCGGCGTCATGATGGAAACCCGCCAGCCCGTGCAAACGCTCGATATCGCCGAAACCGACGCTTATCGCGTCGGCGACCCGCACGACCGGGCCATGGTGGATCTAGGTGGCGCGCGCACCATCCTGAACGTTCCGCTGTTGAAGGACGACACGGTGGTCGGCTTCATCTCGGTGTTCCGGACGGAAATCCGCCCCTTCACGGACAAACAGATCGCATTGTTGCAGAACTTCGCCGCCCAAGCCGTGATCGCGATGGCGAACGCGCGGCTGATCGATGAGATCCGCGCCGCCCGCGACGCCGCCGAAACCAGCCTGGGCGACCTGAAAATAGCCCAGGCGAACTTGATCCAAGCGGAAAAGATGGCCTCGCTCGGCCAGCTCACCGCGGGCATCGCGCACGAGATCAAGAATCCGCTGAACTTCGTCAACAACTTCGCGACGCTCTCGATCGATCTCCTCGGCGAGCTCAAGGAGATCGCGCATCCCGCGATCGAGCGGCTCGACCAGGACAGACGGGCCGAGCTCGACGAAACCATGGACCTGCTGACCGGCAACCTCGGCAAGATCGCCGAGCACGGCAAGCGCGCCGACGGCATCGTGAGGAGCATGCTGTCGCATAGCCGGAGCGGCAAAGGCGACCAGACGCCTTCCGATATCAACGCCCTCGTCGAGGAGGCGTTGAACCTCGCCTATCATGGCGCGCGCGCGCAGGACAAGGAGTTCAACATCACCCTGGAGCGCGACTACGGCCCGTCGGGCGACCCGATCGATGTCGTGCCGCAGGATATCACGCGCGTGTTCCTGAATCTCTTCGGCAACGGCTTCTATGCCGCCAACAAGCGCCGGCTGGCCGCCAGGGAAGCCGGCTTCCGCCCGACGCTGAGGGTCGGCACGCGCGACCTTGGCGACGCGGTGGAAGTGAGGGTGCGCGACAACGGCATCGGGATCCCGCCCGACGCGCGGGACAAGCTCTTCCAGCCGTTCTTCACCACCAAGCCGACGGGAGAAGGGACCGGGCTTGGACTGTCGATCAGCTACGACATCGTCACGCAACAGCACGCCGGCTCGATCGAGGTCGAGAGCGAGCCGAATTCGTTCACCGAGTTCACGATACGCCTGCCGCGCCGGCGCCGCGCCGCATCGCCAGGAGAGCGTTTATGAGCGTGAGCATCCTCGTGGTCGACGACGAGGCCGACGTCGCCGATCTGTTTCGCCAGCAGTTCCGCCGCGAGGTGCGGCAGGGCGAGTACGTGATCCATTTCGCCCAGTCGGCCGAGGACGCGCTGAACAGGCTCGGGGACGGCATCGCGCCGGAACTCTTCGTGATCCTGAGCGACATCAACATGCCGGGCATGGACGGGCTGGGGCTGCTGCGCGAAGTCAAGGTGCGGCACGCCGACCTGCCGGTGTTCATGGTGACGGCCTACGGCGACGACGAGCGGCGTCGCAGGGCGGCCGAGTTCGGCGCCACGGAGTTCGTCACCAAGCCGGTCGACTTCGAAGCGCTCAGGCAGCAACTGCAACGGTTGCAGCATCCTCCGGCCCGATAGGAATCCGCCATGGACGCGCCGGCAAAGATACTCGCCGTCGACGACGAACCCGATTTCGAGTTGCTGATCAAGCAACGCTTCCGCCAACGCATCCGCAAGGGCGACCTCAGCTTCCGGTTCGCGCGCAACGGCGAGGAGGCGCTGGCGGTGCTGGCCGAGGAGCCGGATATCGGCCTGCTGCTGCTCGACATCAACATGCCGGTCATGGACGGACTCACCTTGCTCAACGAGTTGCGGGCCCGCCGTTCCCCCGCCCGCGCCGTGATCGTCTCGGCATACGGCGACATGGCCAACATCCGCACGGCGATGAATCGCGGCGCGTTCGACTTCGTCACCAAGCCGGTCGACCTCGACGATCTCGAGACCACGATCGACAAGACTCTGGAAACGATCGCCTACATACGCCGGCTGGATCGTCAGCGCGCCGAGGCCGAGCGGGCCCGCGCCAACCTGTCGCGTTACTTTTCGCCCAACGTCGTGGACCTCCTGGCGGAAAGCGACACGCCGCTGGGTCCGGTGCGGCGCCAGCAGGTCGCCGTCCTGTTCGTCGACATCGTGGGCTTCACGCGCATGGCCGAGGCCATGACCCCCGAGGCGGTCGTCGGCGTGTTGCGCGACTTCCACGAGCGCATGGCGAACCAGATCTTCGCCTGCGGCGGCACGGTCGAGAAGTACGTCGGCGACGAGATATTCGCGGTGTTCGGCTTGCCCGCGGCCAGCCCGCACGACGCGATCAACGCCCTGAAGTGCGCCGGCCTGATGCTGAAGGAACTCGACGCGTGGAACGCCTCGCGCGCCCGGCAAGGCGCGCCGCCGCTCGGCATCGGCATCGGCCTGAACTACGGGCCCGCCGTGATGGGCGACGTCGGCAGCGAACACACCCTGGCCTTCACCGTGATCGGCGACACGGTGAACGTGGCCTCGCGCCTGCAAGGCCTGACGCGCGAGCTCGAGACGCCACTCGTCGTGGCCGACGCCGTGGTGACGCAGATCGGCGGCACGAACGCGCCTGATCCCGCTCTTCTGCCGGTGGCGTTGACATTCAGTGGTGAGCGCGAGCTGCGAGGTCGAAGCGCCGCCATCCGCATCTGGACCATGACGCGCCCCTGATCGCTGGCGTGCGCGGTCTCTTTTTATGCGTCTGGCCGTGGCGGTTTTCTCCCCTCCCCATCGGGCGAGAGCCTGGTGAGGGGTGGCCGCACGCACGCCCGGGGTCATGACGGCGTACCACGCCCGCAACGCGCGCCCGCGGTCCCGGCGGGACGGCATGGGCGTCCGGGCGGGACGGCGTACCCCGCCTATAGGCGGGGTACATGGCGGCCGCGGCGTCCGAAAACGACCGCGATTTTCCGGTCCTACAGGCGGGGCACCACGTCCTGTAGGCGCGCGTGCGCCCGAACGAAGCGGGGCGGCCCGAAGGCCGCCCCGCGCGAATTCCGTCGATGCGGCGGCCCGTCGCCCGGGCGCTCAGGCGGCGGCCTTGTCGCCGGCGAGGTTGCGCAGCACGTAGTGCAGCACGCCGCCGTTCTTGAAGTACTCGATCTCCTCGGCGGTATCGATGCGGCACACGACCTTGAGCGTGCGCGTCGCGCCGTCGCGGTACTTGACCATCACCGGCATCTCCATGCGCGGCGAGAGGTTCGTCACGCCGCCGATGTCGAAGGTCTCGCCGCCGGTGAGGTTCAGCGAGCGGCGCGTGTCGCCGTCCTTGAACTGCAGCGGCAGCACGCCCATGCCGACGAGGTTCGAGCGGTGGATGCGCTCGAAGCTCTCGGCCAGCACGGCCTTCACCCCGAGCAGGTTGGTGCCCTTGGCCGCCCAGTCGCGCGAGCTGCCGGTGCCGTACTCCTTGCCGGCGACGACGACGCTGGGGATCAGCTCGGCCTTGTACTGCATGGCGACGTCGTAGATCGGCTGCGGCTCGTCCGACTTGTACGAGCGCGTCACGCCGCCCTCGACGCCGGGCACCATCTCGTTCTTGAGGCGGATGTTGGCGAAGGTGCCGCGCATCATCACCTCGTGGTTGCCGCGGCGCGCGCCGTACTGGTTGAAGTCGGCGGGCTTGACGCCGTTCTCCAGCAGGTAGGCGCCGGCCGGGCTGTCCTTCTTGATCGAGCCGGCGGGCGAGATGTGGTCGGTGGTGATCGAGTCGCCGAACAGGCCCAGCATCTTGGCGTCCTTGACGTCGCCGAGCGGCGCCGGAACCTTGCCGATGCCCGTGAAATAAGGCGGATTCTGCACGTAGGTCGACTTGTCGTCCCAGTCGAAGGTCATCGTCGGCTTGACCTTGATCGAGCGCCAGAAGCGGTCGCCCTTGAAGACGTCGGCGTAGCGCTTCTTGAACGCCTTGGCGGTGACGTGCTTGGCCACCGTCTTCGCGATCTCGGCGTTGCTCGGCCAGATGTCGCGCAGGTAGACCGGCTTGCCGTTCTTCCCGGTCCCGATCGGATCGTTGACGATGTCGATCTTCATCGAGCCGGCGATCGCGTAGGCGACCACCAGCATCGGCGAGGCGAGGTAGTTGGCGCGCACCTGCGGATTGACGCGGCCCTCGAAGTTGCGGTTGCCCGACAGCACGGCGCCGACCACGAGGTCCTTGTCGGCCACGATCTTCGCCACCGGGTCGGGCAGCGGTCCGGAGTTGCCGATGCAGGTGGTGCAGCCGTAGCCCACCAGGTTGAAGCCGACCTTGTTGAGCTCCTTCTGGAGTCCGGCCGATTCGAGGTACTCGGTCACGACCTGCGAGCCCGGCGCCAGCGAGGTCTTGACCCACGGCTTGACCTTGAGGCCGAGCTTGGCGGCGTTGCGCGCCACCAGGCCGGCGCCCAGCATGACGTAGGGGTTCGAGGTGTTGGTGCAGGACGTGATGGCGGCGATCACGATGTCGCCGTCGCCGACGTCGTAGCCGGCGCCCTCGGCCTTGTACCGGAGCCCCGTGTCCTTGCGGCCGAACTCCTTCTCCATGTTCGACTTGAAGGCCTCGGCCGCCTGCGACAGCGGCACCCGGTCCTGCGGCCGCTTGGGGCCGGCGAGGCTGGGCTCGACCGTGCCGATGTCGAGCTCGAGCGTGTCGGTGAAGACGGGGTCGGGCGACTTCTTCGAGCGCCACATGCCCTGCTTCTTGGCGTACGCCTCCGCGAGCTTGGCCTCCGCGTTCCGCCCGGTCGTCTTGAGGAAGCGGATGGTCTCCTCGTCGATCGGGAAGAAGCCGCAGGTCGCGCCGTATTCCGGCGCCATGTTGGCGATCGTGGCGCGGTCGGCCAGCGGCATCTCGTCGAGGCCGGGGCCGTAGAACTCGACGAACTTGCCGACCACGCCCTTCTTGCGCAGCATCTGGGTGACGGTCAGCACGAGATCGGTGGCGGTCGATCCCTCCTTCATCCTGCCGGTGAGACGGAAGCCGACGACCTCGGGCAGCACCATCGGCTGCGGCTGGCCCAGCATCGCGGCCTCGGCCTCGATGCCGCCGACGCCCCAGCCCAACACCGCCAGGCCGTTGACCATCGTGGTGTGGCTGTCGGTGCCGACCAGCGTGTCGGGATAGGCGATGGTCTCCTTGCCGACCTTGGTGGTCCATACGACTTTCGACAGGTACTCGAGATTGACCTGGTGGCAGATGCCGGTGCCCGGCGGCACGACGCGGAAATTGTCGAACGACTGCTGGCCCCAGCGCAGGAACTTGTAGCGCTCGCCGTTGCGCTCGTACTCGAGCTTGACGTTCTCGCCGTAGGCCTTGGCGTTGCCGAAATTGTCGACGATCACGGAATGGTCGATCACGAGATCGACCGGCACCAGCGGGTTGATCTTCTTGGGGTCGCCGCCGAGCTTCTTCATGCCGTCGCGCATCGCCGCCAGATCGACCACCGCCGGCACGCCGGTGAAGTCCTGCATCAGCACGCGGCCGGGGTGGAAGTTGACCTCGTGGTCCGACTTGCGGTTCTTCAGCCAGCCGGCGAAGGCCGACACGTCGGCCTTGGTGACCGTCGCGCCGTCCTCGTGGCGCAGCAGGTTCTCCAGAAGGACCTTCATCGAGTACGGCAGCCGGCCGAGGTCGCCTACCACCTTCTCGACCGCGGCGAGGCTGAAATAGACGTATTTCCGGCCGCCGACCGTGAGCGTCTTGCGGGCTTTGAAGCTGTTCAGATTGGCGCCGGCCATGTCCGCGATCTCCATTCGGATGGCGCCCGTCGACCCGGCGCGCCGCGCGGCGGAAAATAGGACGGGCGCCGCGCGGCGGCAATGCGTCAATTCGGTGCGACCGCGTCGTTTCCGCGTTTTCCGGCGGGATCGCGCGCGCTACCGTGACGACGTTCCTCCGGCGCCGCGGGCGGCGCCGGACCGGAGGGCCGCATGCGTGGTCTGCTCATCGTTTGCGCATTGCTCGCCGCGACCTGCGCCGGCGCGGCCGCCCAGACCGGCGTGCCGGTCGACCGCGACTGGGATCCGGCGGCCCGCGACTTCGGGCGCGGCGGCGGCGATGGCGCGTCCTCGCTGGCGCCACCGCCCGGCGTCCAAGGCTCCGTCGGTTCGATCACCGGCATCGACCGCGAGCTGGCGCGGCGCGACCTCCCGGCCAAGGACCGCGCCTGGCTGCTGCTGTTCCGCGGCTTCCTCAACGCCGCGACCGGCAACCGGGCGCAGGCCGACCGCGACTACCAGCAGGCGCTGCGCACCGACCCGCAGCTCAAATTCGACCTGCTGGCGGCCCGCGCGCTGGACATGGCGCGCAGCGGCGCCACGCAGCCGGCGGTCGACCTGGTCGAGCGCGCCCTGAGCGCTCAGCCCGGCTACCCCGCCCTGCTCCGCGCCCGGGCCGAGATCCGCATGATGCAGGGCGAGTACGCGCGCGCCCTGCCCGATCTCGACCAGACCGCCCCCGGCTCCGATGCCGCGCGACGGCTGCGCGCGCAGGCCCATTTCGGCGCCGGCAACCACGCCGCGGCGCTCGATGACCTCGACCACCTCCTGCGCTCCGGCGCGCAGGCGACCGCGCCGATCCATCTCGCGCTGTGGCGCTACGCCAACAACGTCAAGCTGCGGCGCGACGCGCGCGGCCAGCTCGCCGCCGATCTGCGGACCCATGGCGAGCCCGCCCGCTGGCCGGCGCCGGTCGCGCGCTACCTCTCCGGCCGCATGACCCTGGGCGAGCTCGAGCTGGCCGCCGAGTCCGACGCCGACGCGCGTCGCACCGGCGGCCGCTGCCTCGCCTCGTTCTTCATCGCCATGGAGACCTTGCGCCAGGGCAATCGCGCGCGGGCCGGCGAACAGATGCGGCTGGCGCAGGCGCGGTGTCCGGCCGGCTCGCTGGTCAACTGGGCGGCGACGGCCGAGCTGCGGCGCCTCTAGGCGCGCGTCAATCCGCCGCCAGCGGCGCGATGAACCGCGCGATCTCGGCCAGCGTGCGCTCGGGCTGCTGGAGATGCGGGCTGTGGCCGCAATCCGGCAGCAGCCGCGTCTCGCAATAGCCCGACACCTTGCCGGCGATCAGTCCGAGCTGCAGCTCGCTGCCGTACTCGTCGTCCTCGCCCTGGATCGCCTGCACCGGCACCTCGATACCCGGCAGCCGGTCCTCGACGCTGTAGTCGGCGAAAGCCGGATCGAGCCACGCATCGGCCCAGAGTCCGAACGTCGCGCCGACGTCGTCGTGGTACTTGGCGAGACGCGCCCGCAGGTCGCCGGCGTCGAACGCGGCACGGGCGGCGCGGATCGCGGCCACACTGACCGGCTCGCACACGACATGGGCCGCCAGGGTGACGATGCCGCGCAACCCCGCGGGGTCGGCGCCACCATGGATCAGGGCGATGGTGCCGCCGTCGCTGTGGCCGACCAGGACGTAGTCGTCGATCCCGGCGGCGGCCAGCGCCCGCGGCAGCACGTCCTCGGCCTCGATGTGCATGTAGCGGAGGCCCGGCGGCGACGGCCACGCGCTGGAACGGCCGTAGCCCGTGCGGTCGTAGACGAAACCGGGGAACCCGGCGCGCGCGCACAGCCGCGCCGGGAAGTCGCGCCACATCTCGACGCAACCCAGACCCTCGTGCAGGAACACCAGCGTCGGCCGCGTCAGCCCGTCGTCGCGGCCGGCGCGCGCCAGCCAGCGGCCGCGCAGGCGGCGGTCGCCGAGATCGAGCGTGACGTCGTCGGGAGGCGCGGCGGACATACGAGGCGATGTAGCCGGTGGCCGGCGTCCCGACAATGCCGCCATCCGCCGCGACGCGTTGATCCGCCGGCGCCGGCGCCCTACAGGATGGAGCGATGTTCCGCCGCGCCCTTCCGCGACCGGCCGGGCCCCCGCGTGGCGCCGGCGCGCCATGATGTCGGCGCCGGTCCTCGCCGCGCTGGCGCTGCTGGTGGTCGGCACGTCGTTCCTGTCGGGCGTCTTCGGCATGGCCGGCGGCCTGATCCTGCTGGGTGTGCTGCTCCTTTTGATGGACGTGGCGCCGGCGATGATCCTGTTCGGCGTCACCCAGCTCGGCGCCAACGGCTGGCGCGCCGTGCTGTGGCGCAAGCGGGTGGTATGGCGGCTGATCGGCGGCTACGCGATCGGCTCGCTGGCCACCTTCGCGCTGCTCAAGGCGGTGGCGTTCCTGCCCGACAAGGCCATGGTCTATATCGGCCTCGGGTTGTTGCCGATCGTCGCGGAGATGCTGCCGGCGTCGTGGCGGCCCGACATCACGCGGCCGTTCATGCCCGTGGTCTGCGGCGCGTTCATCATGGCGATGCAGCTCATGGCCGGCGGCGCCGGCAGCGTGCTCGACCTGTTCTTCCAGCGCAGCGGGCTGGACCGGCGCGAGATCGTCGCCACCAAGGCGGTCACGCAGGTGCTGACGCATGTCTGCCGCATCGTCTATTTCGGGTCGTTCGTCGACATCGGGTCCGGACTGCTGCCGTTGTGGATCTACGCCGGCGCCATCGCCATGGCGCTGATCGGCACGACATGGGCGGCGTCGACCCTGACGCGGATGTCGGAGGCCGCGTTCCGGATGTGGAGCCGGCGCATCATCCTCGCGATCAGCGCCTCGTTCCTGGTGCGCGGCTTCTGGCTGCTTTACGCGGGATGACGGCATGAGCGCCCCGCCGGCCGAGACGCCGCCCTCCACCATCCCCTACGTGTCGCTGGCGATCCTCGCCGGCGCCGGCTTCGCCAGCTCGGCCAGCATCCGCGTCTCCGATCCGCTGCTGCCGCAGGTCGCGGCCGAGTTCGCGGTCACCGCCGGACAGGCGTCGATCATCATCACGGCGTTCACCGTCGCCTACGGCCTGCTGCAGATCGTCTACGGCGCGCTGGGCGACCGGCTGGGCAAGTACCGCACGATCATCGCGACGACGATGCTGGCCGCCGCCGGCTCGCTGGCCTGCGCGCTGGCGCCGACGCTGACGACGCTGACCATCGCGCGTTTCGTGACGGCGGCGGTGTCGTGCGGCGTGATCCCGCTGGCGCTGGCGTGGGTCGGCGACGTCGTGCCCTACGACCGCCGCCAGCGCGTGCTGGCGCGATTCATCGCCGGCCAGATCAGCGGCCTGATCTTCGGCCAGATCGCCGGCGGCATCCTCGGCGACTGGCTGGGCTGGCGGGCGGTGTTCGCCGTGCTGGCGGGGCTGCACGTGCTGGCGGGCCTCGCGATGCTGGCGCGCATGGCGTTCGATCCCGCGACGCGGCGCCGCGCCGCGGTCCCGGCCACCCCGACGCGGTCGCTGTGGCGCGCCTATGTCGACACGTTCGGCCTGCTCAAGCGGCCGTGGGTGCGGCGCGTGGTCGGCGCCGTGGCGCTCGAAGGCTTCCTGTTCTTCGGCGCCTTCGCCTATGTCGGCAACGAGCTGAAGGTGCGGTTCGCCGTCGACTACACGGTCGTCGGGCTGTCGCTGGCGATCTATGGGCTGGGCGGCCTCGTCTACGCCACCGCCTCGGGCTGGCTGGTCCGCGTCCTGGGCGAGACCGGGCTGGCGCGCGCCGGCGGCGCGCTTGTCGGCGCGGCGTTCCTGATCCTCGCCGTGGCGCCGACCCTGCCGGTCGCGGTCGCCGCCATCGCGCTGATCGGGCTGGGCTTCTACATGATGCACAACACGCTGCAGACGCACGGCACGCAGATGGCGCCGGAGGCGCGCGGCGCCGCGGTGTCGGTGTTCGGCAGCGCGCTGTTCCTGAGCCAGTCCATCAGCGTCGCGCTCGCGGCGCCGGTCATCGACCGCTTCGGCGCCGCGCCGGTGTTCGCCGTCGCCGGCGTGGCGATTCCCGTCCTCGGTTTCGCCATCGCGGCCGGCCTGCGCCGGCGGACGGCGTAGCGCGCGACGGGCTTAGCTCGAGACGAGGCGACGACTTCGTTGTCATCCCGAGCGCAGCGAGGGATCCAGGCGCCGTCCCTGGATCCCTCGCTACGCTCGGGATGACAGATACATTCGATTCGACCGGAGGAAGCGAATCGCGGCGATCGTCACGGATCGCGGCTGAGGCCGCGGTAGAGCAGCGCGGCGAGGTAGGCGTCCCATTTCTCCTTCTGGTTGACGCCCAGTTCGCGGAGATAGGTCCAGCTGAAGATGCCGGTGTCGTGGTTGTCGTCGAATCGGATGCGGATGGCGTAGTTGCCGACCGGCTCGATCGCGTCGATGCGCACGTGGCGGCGGCCGGCGACGATCTTCTTCTGGCTCGGTCCGTGGCCCTGAACCTCGGCCGACGGGCTCTCGACGCGCAGATACTCGGCCGGCAGGCGGAACGTCGCGCCGTCGTCGAAATCGATCTCCAGCGCGCCGGCCTCGCGGAACAGGCGCACCTCCAGCGGCCACACGGCGGCCGGGGCGTTCGTGGTCGCGCTTTCCTGGACGCTCATGGCCGGTCTCCGGCGCGGTCTGGCGCGCTCACGCGGGGTCGTCGAGGCGCCGCGCCTCGCCCGGCAGCATGATGGGAATGCCGTCGCGCACGGGATAGGCGAGGCCGGCCTTGCGGCTGATCAGCTCGCCGCGCACGGCGTCGAACTCGAGCGGTCCGTGGGTGACGGGACACACGAGGATCTCGAGCAGCTTGGGATCGACGCCCGCCTTCGCGGCGGGTCCTTCGGGAGGGGTCATCGGCGGCGCTCCGGTCGCTTGCGGGCCTTATAGCACGACGCGGTCAATGCCGCGAAACGCTCCCGGCGCCGTCGTCGCCGCGCGCGCCCATCTCGAGCAGGGCGACCAGCAGCTTGGCGCGGGCGGCGCCGTCGGCCGCCTCGAGCAGCGCCTGCTTCTCGTCCGGTCCGAACGGCAGCACCATGCTCAGCGACGTCACGAGATTACGGTCGGCGGCGTCCTGCACCGCCTTCCAGTCGGTCGACAGCTTGTGCGCCCGGAAGAAGCCCTGCAGCGCCGTCATCAGGCGCTGCCGGTCGATCTCCACGACCGCATCGTCGGCGTCGAGATCGGCGCGGAAACGCTCGAAGCGCGGCATGACGCGGCGGTAGCCGGCGGGCAGCGCGGGCAGCTCCTGGCCGACCTCGAACCGGATCAGCCCGGCCAGGGTGATCAGCAGCCGGCCGTCGTCGGTCTCGGTGAACTGCACGACGCGGCCAGCGCAGCCGATCGGCCGCACCGGCGGCGGGCCGTCGCCGGTCGGCAGCCCGTCTCCCGCGAAGCCGCCGGGCCGGGCCGGCTGCACCATGCCGATAAGGCGGTGGCCGGCGAGCGAATCGAGCACCATGGACACGTAGCGCGGCTCGAAGATGTTGAGCGGCAGACGGCCGCCGGGCAACAGCAGCGCGCCGGCCAGCGGAAAGATCGGAATCGTCTCCGGCAGCTGCTCGAACGCCGGCTCGAACGGGCTACGCCGCTGACCGCGCCCGCTCATGGCGCGCGTCCCGGCGCCGACGTCGCGTGGGGGCGTGGCGCGCGCGGCATGCCGGCCGTCGCTCCGGCGCCCGGCCGGTCAGGAGAACAGGATCGACGACAGGCGCTTGCGCCCGTCGACGCTGACGGGATCGGCGAAGCCCATCGCCTCGAAGAACTTCAGCAGCTGCATGCGCGCGGCGGCCTCGTTCCAGTTGCGGTCGAGCTTGATCGACGTCAGCAGCTGGTCGGTGGCGCCCGCCTTGTCGCCGGCCGCGTAGAGGGCGATGGCGAGGTCGAGCCGCGCCTGGTGGTCCTTGGGGTCGGCCGCGATGCGCGCTTCGAGCTCGGCCGTCGGGCCGGCCTTCGTGGCCTGCTCTGCGAGGTCGATCGCGCTGCGCACGGCGGCGATCTCGGCGTGGTTGGCGACCGCCGGCGGCAGCTTGGCCAGCACGCCCTTGGCCTCCTCGGTCTGGCCGGCGGCGAGGAAGCATTTCGCCATGCCCGCGATGGCGAGCGGGTTCTCCGGCTCCTCCTGCAGGACCTCGGCGTAGATCTGCGTCGCTGTCGTGGCGTCGCCCGCCTCGAGCGCGGCCTTGGCCTCCTCCAGCGCCTCGGCGATGGCCGCGCCGGCGCCGGCGCCGCCGGTGGCCTGCACCAGCCGGTCGACGAACTGCTTGATCTGGCCCTCGGGCTGGGCGCCGACGAAGCCGTCGACCGGCCGGCCCTGGAAGAACGCGTAGACCGCCGGAATCGACTGGATGCGCAGTTGCTGCGCCAGCATCTGGTTCTCGTCGATGTTGATCTTGACCAGACGCACCGCGCCCTTGGCCGCGCGCACGACCTTCTCGATGACCGGGCCGAGCGTCTTGCACGGGCCGCACCACGGCGCCCAGAAATCGACGATGATCGGGCGCTCGCGGCTGGCCTCGATGACATCCTTGCCGAAGGCGCGCTGGTCGGTGTCCTTCACGAGATCGGCGTCGCCCGCGGGCGCGCCGCCGCCAATGACCTGGTCCATATTTCCTCTGACGGGTCTGGAGAGCGGCGCCCCGCGCCGCCCGGCCTAGTGGCCGGAATGTGGCTTCCCGACCCGCCGATGGCAAGGGTGCCGCGGCCTCCCTCCCAGGCTCCGGACCGCCGCCCTATTTCAAGGCGACGGAGAAATCGTAGTTCCAGAGCAGCTTCAGTCCCAGCACGTGGTCGTTCGTGTTCTTGCCGGTGTCGTCGTCCCGCACCCGCTGGTACTTGTAGCCGGCGCCGACCTGCCAGCGCTGGTCGAGACGGTAGAACACCGACGTCGCGAATAGCCGGTCGCGCGAGGAGACCGTGTCGGGCGCCTCGATGTCGCGCAGGGTTCCCGTCAGGTGCCACGTCCAGGGGCCGTTGGCGAGAATCGCGTTGCCCGCCCAATAGGTCCTCGAGCCCCGGTTGCCCTCCGCGTTGCGGAACCGGACCCACTCGGCCGCGGTCTGGATCCGGGTGGTGCCGGGAAGCAGGAAGTCGGCGACCGAGAAATTGTAGTCGACGGCCACGGAGAAGCCGTGCTCGTTCCGCGTCTCGTCGCCGGCGGCGACCCCGGCCGGGCTGCGGTGCAGGAAGCGGTAGCCGAAGTGCAGCGCGACGCCGGGCAGGAAGTCGAAATCGCCGCTGTCGAGCGTCACGGAGAAGTTGTCGAGCTTCCCGGTGTTGCCGACGCCCCCATCCGATTTCCGCAGCCGGCTCTGGCGCTCGACGGTCGAGCCCCCGGCCCTGGGCGCGGTGATGATCGAGCGGTGGAGGATGGTGGTGTCGGCGAAGAACGCCTGGGCCGTCAGCTCGTGGCGGCCGGCGCCGGCGGCGCGGAAATCGCCGCGCAGGACGAAGCCGGCGCCGACGTAGTCGAGCGTCTCGTAGTCCTCGGTGAAGTCGGTGGCGAACAGGCCCCACGCCTTGTGGTGGTCGAACAGCTGGCCGAACGTCGGCATGAACTTGCCGACGAAGAACGCCACGTCGTCGAAATCGGCGTTCAGGTACAACTCGGCGGTGAACACGCCGAAGCCGCGGAACGCCTCGGTGCGGTGCGGCCTGAGCTCGCGCACCGGCTCGCCCTTGATGACGCCCTGGAGCGACAGCCAGGACGTCGCGAACGCGCCGAAATGGATGTGCGACACGTCGAAGTTCATCGCCGCCGCCTGGTTCGGCGTGAAGTCGGACGCCACCGGGCCGAACACCCGGAACCCGACGTCGATCTCGCCCTTGATGAGGGGGCCGTCGAAGCTCTTGGGGCTCTCGGCGCGGACGCCGCCGGCCCACGCCGTCACGGCGAGCGCCGCCGCCGCGAACGCCCGCGCCCCGCGGCGCGCCGTGCCGATCCATCCGGCCATGTCAGTTCCTCAGCATGCCGGCGACGAGGGCCGGGACGTTGTGGCGGAACATCCGCTCGTAGGTGTCGGCCGGCCCGCCGGGCTTCGAGAGCGCGTCGACGTGCAACGCCGGTCCGACCACGCCGCCGGCGTCGCGCGCGATCTGCTCGACCAGCTTGGGATTGCTCATGTTCTCGATGAACAGCGCCTTGATGCCTTCCGACCGGATCTGGCGGATCAGGGCGGCGACATCGCGGGCCGACGGTTCGTTCTCGGTCGAGATGCCGACCGGCGCGCGGAAAGCGACGCCGTAGGCGCGGGCGAAATAGCCGAACGCGTCGTGGCCGGTGATGACCTTGCGCTTGGCCGCCGGCACGGTCCCGATCTGCGCCCGCACCCAGGCGTCGAGCTCCGTCAGGCGGCGGTCGTAGGCGTCGGCGCGCTGCCGGTAGTGCGCCGCGTTCGCGGCGTCGGCGGCGACCAGCGCCTGCGCGATGTTGCGGGCGTAGCGCGCGCCATTGGCGACGTCCTGCCAGCAATGCGGGTCGGGCGCCGCTTTGGGCGCGGCCTGCGTCTTGCGCGTCGACAGGGATTCCTCGCCGCCGCCATGCGCGTGCCCATGGCCGTGGCCGTGCCCGGCGGCCGCGCCGGCGATCGTCGCGACGCCGGCGCTGGCGACGACGCGCGTTCCGGCGAACGGCGCCGCGCGCGCCAACCGGTCGATCCAGCCCTCGAAGCCCAGCCCGTTCACCACCAGCACGCGGGCCGCCGCCAGCGCGCGCGCGTCCGACGGCGTCGGCTGGTAGGTGTGCGCGTCCTGGTCCGGGCCGACCAGCGTGGTCAGCTCGACGCGGTCGCCGCCGATCTCGCGCACCATGTCGCCGAGGATCGAGAACGAGGCGACGACCTTCAGACGCTGCTGCGCCGATGCCGGTACGGCGACCGCCGCCGCCGTGGCGGCGACACCGAAAGCGAAACTTCTGCGACGCATCTGGATGATCTCCCGCCCCGAGGGCCGGCAGATGTAATGTTATAAGATAACATTTTGGTCAAGCGCTTTTCCCGCCGCCGGCGCGGCGGGCGGCTCAGGCCTCGAAATCGATGGCGAGCGGCTGGTGGCCGGTGGCGTCGAAGAAACGGCGCAGCTCGGCGCCGGTCAGGCGGGTGTTCATGGTGTTGACCAGCGGATGGCACCACAGCACCGGCGCCTCCAGCACCGCGCGGTCGACCGCCAGACGCACGGCGCGGGCGGTGTCGTTGACCAGCGCGAACGGCGTCACCGAGCCCGGCCGCACGCCGAGCGTCCGCATCAGGCGCTCGGCGCTGCCGAACGACAGCTTGCCGGCGCCGGTGCGCTCGCCCAGCCATTTGAGATCGACCCGGCGACGGGCCTCGGCGACCACCAGCCACATCTCCTCGCGCCGGTTGCGCACGAACAGGTTCTTGATGTGCGTGCCCTCGCGCAGCGCCGGCACGTCGGCGTGCACCGCCATCGACTGCTCGACCGTGAACACGGCGGCGTGGCGCACGGTCGGGCCGGTGATGCCCAGCGCCGCCAGGCGCGCCAGCAGGTCGGCCGGCGTGGTCGGCAGGTCGGCGCCGTCGGGATCTTCGGGCGTCTGGATCGGGTCGTTCATCGGCGCCGCCGGGAGGGTGGGAGGCGGCTTCCTAACGGCGCCGGCCCGGCCGGGCAACCGGCTTGCAAACCGCCGGGAAAGGCGTTATTCCCCGCCCCCTGTCGGCGGCTCCCGTTGTTTCGCGGGGCGGCGGACAGGGAGCGCGGGCGTAGCTCAGGGGTAGAGCACAACCTTGCCAAGGTTGGGGTCGAGGGTTCGAATCCCTTCGCCCGCTCCAATTTCCGCACGACAGGTACGGCGCGCCGCCCCGAGGGGCGGCGTTTTCGCGCCGCCGCCGCCGTCACTCCGGCTTGAGGCCGAGCGCGGTCAGGATCGGGATCATCCGGCCCTTCAGCTTCTCGAAATCCTTGGCCATCTCCTCGTGGTTCAGCGGCTTCTCGTGCAGGCCGAACGTCTCGTACATCTTGCGGCCGCCCTCGGAGTCCGCCGCCTCGACCCACAGCGCCGAGACGCGCTTGACGATCTCCATCGGCGTGCCGGCCGGCGCGAACAGGCCGAGCCAGCCGTAGAGCGAGAACGCGTCGTCGGTGAAGCCCTGCTCGTGGAAGGTCGGCACCTCGGGCATCTTGGCGTTGCGGCGGGGGCTGGGGAAGCCGATCGGCTTGATCTCGCCCTTGACCAGCAGCGGCCGCAGCGCCTGGTAGCTGCCCATGGCGGCCTGCAGCGAGCCCGAGCCCATGTCGACCCACATCGGCGCCTCGCCGCGGTAGGTCACGATCTCCATGTTCAGCCCGTAGAGCTTGTTGAGGTTGGCGCAGACGACGTGCGCGCTCGAGCCGGCGGCCCAGGAGCCGAAGCTGACCTTGTTCTTCTTCGCGTACTCGACGAACTCCTTGACGTTCGCCACCGGCACCGACTTGTGCACCACCAGCGGCAGCTCGCCCGAGGAGGTGGCCGACACCGGGATGAAGTCCTTGTCGGGGTTGAAGCCGAGATTGGCGAACATCACCCGGTTCTGCACCAGCGTGCTGGAGACGGTGTGCAGGAAGGCGTAGCCGTCGGCCGGCATCTTGGCGACCAGCGCCGCGCCGATGTTGCCGCTGGCGCCGGGCTTGTTGTCGATGATGACCTGCTGGCCGAGCTTGCGGCCGACGTACTCGCCGAACACGCGGGCGATGCCGTCGGTCAGGCCGCCGGGCGCGAAATTGACGGTGATCGTGATCGGCTTGGCGGGCCACGGCGCCTGCGCGCGCGCCAGCGACGGCGCGGCGAGCGGGCCGGCGGCGCCGAGCGCGGCGGCTGCGTGGATGAGGGAGCGGCGGTCGATCTTGCGCGTCATGTCGTGTCATCCCATGGGATCGCGCGCGGGTTCATCCCGCGCCGCGGGCGCGCGGGTTATACGGCGGCGGCGGCAGGAACTCACGGCCCGCGGCCATGCGGTTTTCCGGTGCCGCCATGCGCCGGCGGCACGCGGCGACGCTACTCCAGCTTGACGCCGAGCTCGCGCACCAGCGGGATCATGCGCTGCTTCAGGCGCTCCCAGTCGGCCGCCATCTCCTCGTGGTTCAGCGGCTTCTCGTGCAGGCCGAACGTGTCGTACATGCGCTTGCCGCCCTCGGAATCGGCGGCCTCGACCCACAGCGCCGACATGCGCTTGACGATCTCCATCGGCGTGCCGGCCGGCGCGAACAGGCCGAGCCAGCCGAACTGGCTGAACGCGGGGTGCGTGTAGCCCTGCTCCGCCATGGTCGGCAGGTCGGGGAACTTGATGTTGCGGCGCCGCGCCGGCAGCGCGATCAGCTTGATGTCGCCCTTGGCGAGCAGCGGCCGCAGCGCCTGGTAGCTGCCCATCGCGGCCTGCAGCGAGCCCGAGCCGACATCGACCCACATCGGCGCCTCGCCGCGGTAGTTCACGACCTCCATCTTCAGACCGTAGAGCTCGTTGAGCTTGGCGCAGACGATGTGGGCGCCCGAGCCCGGCGCCCACGAGCCGAAGCTGACCTTGTTGTTTCGCGCGTACTCGATGAACTCCTTGATGTTCCGCACCGGCACCGATTTGTGCACGGCCACCGGCAACTCGCCCGACGACGTCGCCGCCACCGGCACGAAATCCTTGTCGGGATCGAATCCGAGATTGCTGTAGAGCACGCGGTTCTGGACCAGCGTGCCGGACACCGTGTGCAGGTAGGTGTAGCCGTCGGGCGCCGCGCGCGCGACCATGGCGGCCCCGATGTTGCCGCCGGCGCCGGGTTTGTTGTCGATCAGGATCTGCGCGCCGAGCTTGCGCGCGACATGCTCGCTGTAGACGCGGGCGATGCCGTCGGTCAGGCCGCCCGGCGCGAAGTTGACGACGATCGTGATCGGCTTGCTCGGCCACGGCGCCTGCGCGCCGGCGATGGACGGCGCCGCGAGGATGCCGGCGCCGCCCAGCGCGGCGGCGCCCCGGATCATCGAGCGGCGTTGGATGCTGCGCATGTCGCGTCCTCCCAAGGGAAATTCCGCGCGGGTTGACCCGCGTCGTGGGCCGTGAGTTTAGGGCAGACGGCCGATTCCGGATAGTCGCGAAGGCGGGCGCCGGCTACGATGGCGCCGTAGCGAACGTCCGCCGGAGACCCGCGATGCCCGACGCCCTGCCCCCCGCCGCCGCGAAGCCCGCGGTGCTCGACGACGAAGGCGCCCGGGCGCTGGTCGCGCGCTACGGCGCGACCTCGCCGGTGGCGGCGAAGAAGGACATCGGCCGCATCGACGCGCACATGAAACGCTTCATCGAGACGGCGCCGTTCTGCTGCGTGTCGACCGCCGACGCCGACGGCCGCCAGGACGCGACGCCGCGGGGCGATCCGCCGGGCTCGTTCCGGGTGATCGACGAGCGCACGCTGGCCATCCCCGACCGGCCCGGCAACAACCGGCTCGACACGCTGCGCAACCTCCTGGTCAACCCGCAGATCGGGCTGCTGTTCATGATCCCCGGCATGAACGAGACCACGCGGGTCAACGGCGTGGCGCGGCTCAGCGTCGATGCGGAACTGCTCGCGTCGATGGCGGTGCAGGGCAAGCCGCCGCTCTGCGCCATCGTCGTCGAGGTGCGCGAGGCCTACATGCACTGCCCCAAGGCGTTCATGCGTTCGAAGCTGTGGGACCCGGAGGCGCGGATCGACCGCGCGAGCTTCCCGTCGCTGATCTGCATGATCGGCGACCAGGTCGGACTCGCCGAGGCCGAGCGGAACGCCGCCGAGGCGCGCTCGGCGCGGGCCTACCGCGAGGGCCTGTGGGAGCACGTCAAGCCGTAGGACCGTCGATGTCCGGCGAGGGCGAGGGTGGGGGCGAGGCCGCGTACCGCGTCACCGGCGAGAGGGCGCGGCAGATGCGCGCCATTCCGGCCGAGCGGCTGAAGGAGCTGTACAGGAAGTCCGATCTCCGCGGCCTGCTCCAGATCGGCGCGCACGCCGCGCTTCTGGTGGCCGGTGGATTCGTCATCGAGGCGGCGCGCGGCTCGTGGCTGCTAGCGCCGGCGTGGCTGCTGCAGGGCGCGTTCGTGATGGCGCTGTTCGCACCGATGCACGAATCCGTCCACTACACGGCCTTCCGTGCGCGCTGGCTCAACGATCTCGCGGCGTTCCTGTCGGCGGCGGCGATCTTCAACATCGGCCGCTACTACATGCATTTCCACCGCGCCCACCACCGCTACACGCAGGATCCGGCGCGCGACCCCGAGCTGATCGCCCAGCCGGAGGCGCGCACGCTCGGCGGCTACCTCTGGCGCGTCTCCGCGATCCCGTTCTGGACCGCGCGGCTGTCGCAGCTCGCGACCCTGCCGTTCGGCCGGTTCGCCGGGCTCGATTTCATCCATCCTTCCGCGCGGCCGGAGATCACCCGCCACGCGCGCGTCCAGCTGCTCCTCTACGCCGTGATCGCGGTCGTCAGCGTGGCGGCAGGCAGCGACGCGGCGTTGATGCACTGGCTGATCCCGGCGTTCCTCGGCGCGCCATTGCTGCGCCTGTACTTGCTGGTCGAGCACGCCGGCTGCACGCGCGACGACGACGGTTTCGCCAACACGCGCACCACGCTGACCAATCCAGCGCTGCGCCTGCTGATGTGGAACATGCCTTTCCACGCCGAGCACCACCTGCTGCCCAACGTCCCGTTCCACCGCCTGCCGGAGGCGCACGCGCTGCTGCGGCCGCACATGAAGGTGGTGACGCCGGGCTACATCGCCGCCCACCGCCAGATCCTCGCGAGCCTGAGACGATGACCGCCTATCCGACCGCGACCGCGACCTTCGAGTGCGGCGACATCCGCCTGCGCTCGGGCATGACGCTGCCCAAGGCGCGCATCGTCTACAAGACCTTCGGCACGCTGTCGGCGGCGCGCGACAACGTGATCGTCTATCCGACCAGCTATGGCGCGCACCACACCGACATCGAATGGCTGGTGGCGCCAGGCAAGGCGCTGGATCCGACGCGGCACTTCATCGTCATCCCCAACATGTTCACCAACGGGTTGAGCGCGTCGCCGAGCAACGCGACGCCGCCCTACGACAAGGGCCGCTTCCCGCGCATCACGGTGTACGACAACGTCGTCCAGCAGCGGCGCCTGCTGCGCGAGACGTTCGGCGTCGAACGCGTCGAGATGGTCTACGGTTGGTCGATGGGCGCGCAGCAGGCCTACCACTGGGCGACCATGGCCGGCGCGGATGTCAAACGCATCGTGGTCAATTGCGGCAGCGCCCGCACCTCGCCGCACAACGTCGTCTTCCTCGAGGGCGTGAAAGCCGCGATGACCGCCGATCCGAACTGGACCGGCGACCATTTCGCGGCCAAGCCGGAGCGCGGCCTGCGCGCCATGGGCCGCGTCTACGCCGGCTGGGCGCTGAGCCAGACGTTCTACCGCGAGCGGATGTGGCAAGGGCTGGGCTACGGCAGCCTGGAGGATTTCCTGGTCGGATCGTGGGAGGGCAATTTCCTGCGGCGCGACGGCGACGACCTGCTGGCGCAGCTCTGGACCTGGCAGCACGCCGACATCGCCGACGATCCGCGGTTCGGCGGCGACCTGGCCGCCGCGCTGGCGTCGATCGAGGCGAAGACGCTGCTGCTGCCGTCGGCGACGGACCTCTACTTCCAGACAGCCGACAACCGCCTCGAGCTGCCGCATCTGCGCGACGCGCGTTTGCTGGAGATCCCTTCGATGTGGGGCCACCGCGCCGGCAATCCCTGGGCCTGTCCCGCCGACGCCGCGTTCCTCGACGCCGCGGTCAAGGAACTGCTCGCGGCCTGACGCGGTCCCGTCGCTACGCCTTGAGCGCGACCGACACGCTGATGCGGTCGGCGCGTACCAGCAGATCGGCCCGCATCACGGGCTTGCGGTTCTGGTCGCGGACCAGGCGCTGGATCCGCAGCAGCGGCGCGCCGACATCGAGCGCCATCAGCCGCGCGATGGACGGGTCGGCGAGCGTGGCGAGCACGCGCTGCTCGCCGGACGCCGGTCGCACCCCGGCGCGCGCCAGAAGCGCGCCGATCTGCTCCTGCTCCATGTCGGCCGAATCCCAGTTGCGGCCGATGGCTTCCGGAATCCAGGTCGTGACGTGGATCAAGGCCTCGTCGCCGACCTCGCGCAGACGCTCGGCGTACTGCATGCGGCCGCCCTCCGGCACCGGGAACAGCGCCTTCAACGTCTCCGGCGGTTCGCGGTAGTCGAACGCCACCACGCGCGCCTTCGAGCCCTTCGCGAACCCCTCGATCCGGTCCATCGCGTTCTCGATCGCGACGACCATCGGGCTCGGAAGGTCCTTGCCGTCGCGCACGTAGGTGCCGTCGCCCTGCCGGCGTTCGATCAGACCCTCGCGCTGAAGGACCTCCAGCGCCTTGCGGATGGTCACCCGTGAGACGTCGAACTGGCGCGTGAGGTCGACCTCCGGCGGAACCGGGCGGCCGGCGGCGTAGCGGCCGGAGATTATGCCGTCGCGCAGCACCAGGTAGACCTGCCGGTACAGGGGGATACCGAACTCCCGACGCCCACGCACGCGATCCTCCCGGCGATCCGCCCTTCGGCCTTGATCCCTTGATACAACCGCCGGTCGATATACACCATCCCGGCGGATCGTGCGACGGCGTCGAGTGGAACGCCGGCCGCGACCACGGCGGCGCGGAATGTCCGCCACCGTCGTCGCGGCTCTTTCGCGGTCGCCGCGCGCGCCGCGCGCCGCTAGGCTCCGCCAGGGCGGCGCCGGGCGGATCCCGGGAGCGCGTCGACGGGAGGGTGGAAGCGATGGCCGGAAGCGAGAAGGCCGCGGCGCTGCGCGAAAGGCTGCGCCGGGGCGAGTTCGTCCAGGCGCCCGGCGTCTACGACGGCATCTCCGCGCGCATCGCGGACCGCATGGGATTTCCCGCCCTCTACATGACCGGCTACGGCGTCACCGCCTCGGCGCTCGGGCTGCCCGACGCCGGCCTGGCGAGCTACCGCGACATGGTCGAGCGCGCGGCGATGATCGCGGAGCTGTGCGCGACGCCTCTGGTCGCCGACGCCGACACCGGCTACGGCGGCCTCCTGAACGTGCGGCAGACCGTGCGCGGCTACGAAGCCGCCGGCGTCGCGGCGATCCAGATCGAGGACCAGGAGATGCCGAAGAAATGCGGCCACACGCCGGGCCGCCGCGTCATCCCCGCCGAGGAGATGGCGTTGAAGATCTCGGTGGCGTGCGAGGCGCGGCGTCACGACGAGACGCTGATCGTGGCCCGCACCGACGCGCGCACGACGCTCGGGCTCGACGAGGCGATCCGGCGCGGCCGGCTCTACGCCGAGGCCGGCGCCGACGTGATCTTCATCGAGTCGCCCGAGACGGAGGCGGAGCTGCGGCGCTGCGGCGACGAAATCGACCGTCCGCTGGTCGCCAACATGGTCGAGTTCGGCAGGACGCCGATGGTTCCGGTTGAGACGCTGAAGGCGTGGGGATTCGCCATGGCGATCTATCCCGGCACGGGTTTCCAGGCGGCGGCCGAGGCGATGCGCCGGGTCTGGCGGCACCTGAAGGACCACGGCACCAGCGCGGGCGCGCCCGTCCCGTCCTACGCCGGCGGCGACGGCGTCGCCGGCATGCACGAGCTGATGGGATTCCCCGAGGTCTGGGCGTTCGAGAAGCGCTGGGCGCGCGAGGGCTGAGGCGGAGGGACGGGAAATGGCCATCGTGGTCGAGTCGCTGCCGCTTCCCGGTCCGTCGCCGTTGACGTCGCGGCACCTGGCGGTCCACCGCTTCGGCCGCGGCGCGGCGCGCCCCAAGGTCTGGCTCCAGGCGGCGCTGCACGCCGACGAGCTGCCCGGCGCGCTGGTGCTGCACCATCTCGCCGCGCGGCTGGCGGAGATCGACGGCGCCGGCGGAATTCCAGGCGAGATCGTCGTGGTGCCGTTCGCCAACCCGATCGGTCTCGCGCAGCATGTCGGCGGCCGTCTGCTCGGCCGCTACGCGCTCGACGGCGCCGGCAATTTCAACCGCGGCTTCGTCGAGCTGCGCGACAAGCTCGCCGACGCCGACGCCGTCGGCGCCGGGCTCGGTGCCGATGCGGCCGCCAACGTCACGGCAGTCCGCGCGGCGCTCGCGAAGCTGCTCGACGCCGAGCCGCCGGCGGAGGAGGCCGAGGTCCTCAAGTGGACGCTGCAGCGCATGGCCTGCGACGCCGACATCGTCCTCGACCTGCATTGCGACGACCAGGCGGCGATGCACCTCTACTGCGGCCCGCGCCAGGTCGAGGCGTTCGCGCCGCTGGCGGCGCGGCTGGGCGCGGTGGCGCTGCTGACCGCCGAGGATTCCGGCGACGCGCCCTTCGACGAGGCGTTGACGCGGCCGTGGTGGCGGCTGGCCGAGCGCTTCCCGGCCGCGGCGCTGCCGGTCGACGCGTGCCTCGGCTGCACCGTCGAACTGCGCGGCGGCGTCGACATCGACGACGACATGGCCGCCCGCGACGCCGAGGCGATCCTCGACTGGCTGCGCGACCGCGGCGCCGTCGCCGGCGCGGCGCGCGCGGCCCCCGCGCCGCGCTGCGCGCCGACGCCGCTCGACGGGGTGGACGCGGTGCGCGCGGCGGCGGCGGGGCTGTGGATTCCGCGCGTGCCGCCCGGCGCCCGCGTCGCGGCCGGCGAGGTCGTGGGCGAGATCGTCGATCCCACGCGCCCGCCCGGCGGCGCGCGCGCGGCGCTCGCCGCCGCCGTCGACGGCGTCCTGTTCGCGCGCATGAGCCCCGGACTCGTCAAGCCCGGCGACCGCGTCGCCAAGATCGCCGGCGCGAGCGCCATCCCCGGCCGGCGGGGCAAGCTGCTGGGCGACTGAACCGCCGCCGCGACGGCCGGGCGACTGTGGCATACTGCGGGCATGACAAGCGTCGCGCACGCGCCGGGGCCCGACACGCCGCCGAAAGGCGGCGCCGAACCCCAGCCGCGCCGCGTCGTCGCGCCGACCGGCGCCGAGCTCTCCGCGCGGCTGGCGTCGCGTGGCGGCGTGCGGCTGCGCTCGCTGGTGCTGATCCGGTGGATCGCCGTCACCGGCCAGGCGTTCACGGCCGGCCTCGTCCACTACGGCCTGGAGTTCACGTTCCCGGCGATCTGGGTCGCCGCCGCCATCGCGCTCTCGGCCGCGATCAACCTCGGCTTCGAGCTCAGCCAGCCGGGGTCGACGCGGCTCAACGACCGAGAGGCCGCCGTCTTCCTCGGCTTCGACACGCTGCAGCTGACCTTCCTGCTCTACCTGACGGGCGGCGTCGCCAATCCGTTCATGCTGCTGCTGCTGGCGCCGGTGGCGATCGCCGGCTCGACGCTCGGCGCCCGCAGCGTCGTCGTCCTGACCGTCCTCAGCGTGGCGTGCGCCGGCATCATCTCGCTGGTCCACCGGCCGCTGCCCTGGGACGGCCCGCCGCCCGTCCTGCCGACCATCTACCTGGTGGCGCTGTCGTCGGCGCTGACGCTGTCGATCGTGCTGATCGCCGTCTACACCTGGCGGGTCGCGGACGAGGCGCGCAAGATGGGCGACGCGCTGGCGGCGGCGTCGGCGGCGTTGGCGCACGAGCAGCGGATGGCCTCGCTCGGCGCGCTGGCGGCGGCGGCCGCGCACGAACTGGGCAGCCCCCTGTCGACGATCTCGGTGGTGACGCGCGAGATGCAGCGCGAGGTCGAGGTCGACGATCCGCTACGCGCCGACGTCGATCTGCTGGTCGACCAGTCCGAGCGCTGCCGCGAGATCCTCACGCGGCTCACCGTCGATCCGGCCGTCGACGTGTCGGACGCCTACAGCGTCGTGCCGGTGCCCGCGCTGGTCGAATCGGCGGTGGCGCCGTGGGCGGTCGGCGCGAGCGTATCGGTCGTCTACCTCGCCATGCCGGCCGACGAACTCGCGCCGGCGCTGCCGCCGGTCATGGTGCGCGGTCCCGAGTTCGTCCAGGGCATCGCCAACCTCGCGCACAACGCGATGGGGTTCGCCAAACGCGAGGTGACGCTGACGACGCGGTGGTCGCGCGACTGGGTGGAGATCGCCGTGGCGGACGACGGTCCGGGATTCTCGGAGCCCTTGCTCGAGGATGTGGGATCGCCGTTCATCTCGACCCGCCGCGTCGTCGAGGGCCACATGGGTCTCGGCACGTTCATCGCCAAGACGCTGCTGGAGCGCACCGGCGCGACCGTCAAGTTCGGCAACCGGCCGGCCGCCGAGGGCACGGGCGCCCTGGTCGCCGTGCGCTGGCACAATCCGACGTTCCGAGATACATAGGACCGGAGACCGGCGTACGCGCCACCTCCGGCGACCATGACCCGGAGGGACCGGACGATCACGACGGACGCCGGTCCGGGGAGGTGCGCGTGGCGCAGGATGGGACCGTGCCGGCGGCGCCGGCCAACGCGGCGGGCGAGCGCAGCCTGTTGATCGCCGACGACGACGCGCCGCTTCGCCAGCGGTTGGCGCGCGCGCTCGAGCTGCGCGGCTTCGTCGTCACCGCGGTCGGCAGCGTCGCGGAGGCGATGGCGCTGGCCTCGAAGCCGCCGGCCTTCGCGGTGCTCGACATGCGGCTGGGCGACGGCAGCGGCTTGGAGCTCGTCAGCGCCCTGCGCAAGTCGCGGCCCGACATCCGGATCGTCATGCTCACCGGCTACGGCAACATCGCGACCGCCGTCGCGGCGGTGAAGGAAGGCGCGCTCGACTACCTGGCGAAGCCGGCCGACGCCGACGCCATCGAGGCGGCGCTGCTGGCGACGGGGAAGAAGCTGCCGCCGCCGCCGTCCAATCCGATGCCGGCGGACCGGGTCCGCTGGGAGCACATCCAGCGGGTCTTCGAGCAGTGCGACCGCAACGTGTCGGAGACCGCGCGGCGGCTCAACATGCACCGCCGGACGCTCCAGCGCATCCTCGGCAAGCACGCGCCCAAGGAGCAGTAGCTCCGCCGCCAGCGCCTAGAACATGCCGCGGCGCGGGATCTCGATGGTGTCGCCCGGCAGCAGCGGCGTCTCGGGGCCGGCGTCGCATTTCTGCGCGGTCTGGCCGGTCTGGGCCTGGCCGATCCGGAAGATGACGGCCTTGGACTGGCTGCCGCGGCGGTCGTAGCCGGCCGCGAGCGCCACGGCGCCGCGCACGTCGAGCCCGAACGAGAACGGATAGCGGCCGGGCGTGCGCACCTGGCCGATGACCGTCACAGGCCGGTAGCCGCTGACCTGCACGGCGACCTGGGGATTGACGAGGATCTTGCCGCGCAGCTTTTCGACGACCTCGTTCTGGACCTCGCCGACCGTGCGGCCGGCGGCCGGCACCTCGCCGACCAGGCCGACGACGATCTTGCCGCTGGCGTCGACCTCGTTCTCGCCGCCGATCTCGGGTTGGCCGACCACCGCGACCTTGAGCTTGTCGCCGACCCCAAGGCGGTAGTCGAGACCGCCGACCACGCCCGTCGCCGCCGGACAGGGCACGCCCGCGGCCGAGCTGCCGCCGTCCTCGCAGGCCGCCAGCGCGGCGACGACGAGCGCGAGCGCGACGGGACGCAGGAACGACGACGCGCGGCCGAGGGGCCGCGCGTTGAAGGATACGCTGTTCACGGTGGACCTTTCGGCGGCTTCGATCATGCCGCCGAAGGTATCACAAAGCGCCGCCGAGCGTCAGCAGGAAGCGGTTGTCGACATAGTTGAGCGCGCTCGGCTTGGCGTGCCGGTGCTGGAAGATGTAGCGTGGCCCGGCCCAGACCTGCGGCGAGAAGTAGTACTTCGCGCCGATGTCGAAGGTGTAGTAATCCTCCTTCTGGCCCTGGCCCCGGTAGTTGTACTGGTCCCAAGACACCCCGCCGTCGATCATCAGCGGCTCGATCGGCTCCCAGCCCATGCGCAGGCCGACGAAGGTCTGCACCGCGTTGCTGGTCGCGGCGTTGGCGAGCGCGGACCGGTACTCCGACAGCGAGCGCCGCGCCTCGGCCTCGATCGAGAACGTGTCCGACGGGTTCCAGTAGATCTTGCCCTGCACCGACACGCCGTCCTGCGGCTTGTAACGGGAGTCGTCGAAGTCGCGCCGGAAGTAGCCGACGCCGAGTTCGGCGCTCACGACCCGCGTGATGTCGTAGGCGACGCCGAGGCGGACGTCGAAGCCGTCGTTGTTCTGGTTGAAGCCGGCCGTGTCGATCTTCGTGGAGTAACGTACCCACTGGTACGAAGTGTCGAGGAACACCGACACGTCGGGCGTGACCCGGTAGCCGGCGCGCGCCGCGACCTCGTAGGTGGTGAAGTCCTGGTCGCCGACCACGCCCTTGACGTAGTCGATGCGCCGCACGCGCGGACCGATGCGGAAGAAGAACGGATCGCCGCTGTAGGCGAGGTAGCCACCCGTCGTCAGCACGTGCATCGTCTGGCTGGTGCCGACCGCGCCGAACAGGCCGGGCGCGCCCGGGGGCACCCGGATGCGGGCGAAATCGATCTCGGTGTGCCAGGCCAGCTCGTCCGTGAAGTCGATCCTGCCGCGGCCGCCGGCCTGGAACGATTCGTAGTTCAGGCTCGAATAGGTGGCGTAGCGCGCCAGCTCGGCCTGCCCGTAGATCTCGAGGCTGTGGCGCTCCCAGTCGCTGACGAGCGAGAAGCCGGGACGCACGCGGCCGATGAGGTCGTCCTTGGTCGAGTTGCGGGTGCGGAAGACGTTGTCGTCGTACTCGCCCTCGATCTCGATGCGCGGAAACAGGATGAACTGCCCGACCGGCAGGCCGTCCGGACGCTCCGCGCGCGGCCGGCGCAGGATCGATTCGTCCCGGGCCGAGACCTCCTTCTTCTCCCGCGCGGTGCCACCCGAGCCCTGGGGCTGCGTCGTCGACGACGCGGCGGGGGGCGACTGGCTGGAGGGCTGCTGCTGCGCGGCCGCGCCGGCGCCGAGCGCCAGCCCGCCGACCATGACCGTCACCACCGATAGGACCCGACCGGTCACGCCGTTGGAAATTTTACGCACTGTCGTGTTCCTCGGCGGGATCAATTGGGGCTGACGACGGTCGGGCACTTGCCCGGCGCGCATTTCGGGATATCGGTGCAGATCTTGCCGGCGGGGCAGCGCGGCACGTTGCCGGCCTGCGTCAGCGCGAGGTTGTCGATCCGCTGCTGCTGGTCGAGACAGTTGGCGTTGTTCACGACCGCGATCGTGACGGCGGTCGAGTCGAGCACGAAGGCCGACGGCCGGCCCATCGGCTCGACCAGCAGGCCGGAGATCTCGGCCGTCTGCGGGAAGTTGAAGTTGAGCTCACCGCCGGAGTGGTCGAACTCGATCACGATGGCCGGCGCGCTGCCGGGCAGGATGTTGGCGGCGGTGTAGACCTGCTCCGGCGTGCCGTTCGCCAGCGCGCCGCGCGGCAGCCAGCGGTCCGGTCCGACGGCGATGATCTCGATGTTGCGGCCGTTGATGTCGATGTTGCGGCCGAACGGCGAGCTGAGCGCCTGCGCCAGCGGCCGCTTGCCGCTGATCAGCACCGCGCGGTACTGGCCGGCCGGCGCCTGGGTCTTGAAGCTCGACACGCCGATCAGCGAGTCGCCCGAGACCGGATAGGCGTCGTTGTACTTCGCCGGCATCAGCGTGCCGCCAATGCGCGGATCGCCCGGGGTGACGACGGTGAATCCGGGGAACGGCCGGTTGCCGCGGCCCTGGAAGTCGAACGCCTGGACGCCGCGCGGCACGTTGAACCGCCGCACGCAAATCGCGTCGATCGGGTAGGCGGCGCAGACCGTGTCCTTGGAGATCTTCCGTAGATCGTCCATCGTGCCCGGGGCGCACTTGCCGGTCGTCTGGCACTTCTCGTTGACCGCCAGGATGAGGGCGATCGCCCGATCCGTGGTGGCCACGCGGTCGGGGTAGGCGGCGCGCAGGTGGGTCCGCGTGGCGTCCCGCCAATCGCCCTCGTTGCGCGAGATCTGGTCGGATAGCGACGAGGGGCCTTGGGCGAAGGCCGCCAGCCCGAAGGACACGGCGATGGCGACCAAGCCAACGAACAGGGAGGAACGGCGAAGGTTCGGCATGAATAAGTCTTTCCGAAAAATTCTAAACTATCACCATCTTGAGCATCTACTTCACCTTATACCAAGAACCCGGCGTATTGGACATCGTTATTTGCATCCCAACGTTCGAACTGAAAACGACACTGAATTGACATTCGATTCACAAAAGATCGACGCCAACGCATCGGATCAAAAACAACACCTATGCTATTGCGTTAACCATCCTGATCAATCTATTGTATCATCGTCGTTATTCGCAAAGTCATTCGTTCAGGAATAGTCGGCCGGACCCGCATCGGGATCGGCCGCGCGTGAAGATCGAAGCCGCGGTGCGGGCCGGAAGGCTCCTGCGCCCGCGTTTCGTCATGGGCGATCGGCCACGGTCGACGCGAAAGGGCGCTCGCGCAGATGGCACCACCCGACAAGGCGTCGTCAGACGGCCCCGCCGGCTCCACGGGCGCCGCGCCGCCGCGCGCGTCGACCCCGGTGCCGGCCGCCGACCCGCCGCCGGGCGCCCGCGCCAAGCGCGTCGACTCCCTCCTGCGCGCGTTCCTCTACGTGGCGCAGCAGCTCGGCCGGCCGATCAGCGAGGCGGAGCTGCGCACGCTCGCGCCGGTGCCGGATTCGGGCATGGACGAGCGCGCCTTCCTGCTCGCCTGCGAACGCGTCGGATTCCGCGCCGGACGCGCGGCGGTCTCGATCGCCCAGTTGGAGAAGATCCCCACGCCGTTCGTCCTGGTCGGCGACGCCGAGCGGCCGTCCTGGGTGGTGGTCTCGCGCGAAGGCGGCGACTTCACCGTGCTCGACGTCGTCGAGGGCAGGACGACGGCGCGGACGGCCGCCGCCGTGGCGGCCCTCTCGGGCCATGCGATCATGGTGCGCGAAGCCGAGCGGCGGGACCACGCCAGCCACTGGAAAGACATGCTGCGCGTGCGCGTGCGGCAGGTCGCGGGCGAGCTGCTGGCGGCGTCGTTCGTGATCAACATCCTGGCGCTGGCGACGCCGCTGTTCATGATGGTGATCTTCAACCGGGTCATCGGCCAGGGCAATCCGGACACCCTGGGCACGACGATGATCGTGCTGATGATCGGCATGTCGATCGCCTACATCTTCGACCTGCTGCTGCGCATCCTGCGCGGCTACGTGTCGAGCCACACCGGCTCGCGCATCGACGCGCTGATGTCGGGCGAGGTGGTGCGCCGGCTGGTGCACCTGCCGTACCGGCATTTCGAGAAGACGCCGTCGGGCGTCATCTCGGAGCGGCTGCGCCAGCTCGACACGCTGCGGTCGTTCTTCACCGGCCAGATGCCGTCGCTCATCATCGACCTCGGGTTCGTCATCGTCTACCTGGCCGCGATCTTCCTGATCAACTGGCCGATCGGCCTGTTCGTGCTGCTGGCGATCCCGTTCTTCATCGCGATCTCGCTGGTCACGCACAACGCGCAGAAGCGCCACATCGACGAGAACTTCCACGCGCTGGCGGCCAAGAGCTCGGCGCTCAGCGAGACCGTCAACAACGCCGCCACGATCAAGGCGCTCGGCCTCGAGTCGGAGATCGAGAAGCGCTGGGGCGCCCGCGTCGCGCGCTCCGCCTGGACGGGCTACCGCGCCAACAACCTTGCGAACGTCGTCGCCTCGGTCACCGGCGTGCTGCAGCTGTTCGTGTCGCTGGGCGTCATCCTGCTCGGAACATGGGAGCTGGTCGAGCAGCGCATGTCGATCGGCGCGTTGATCGCCGCCAACATGCTCGCCGGCCGCGCGCTGGCGCCGATGCGGCAGGTGATCTCCGCCTGGCACACGCTGCAGGCCGTGAAGTCGGCGTTCGTGCGCATCGACGAGATGATGCAGATCGCGCCGGAGATCGAGCCGGGCGTCCTGCCGCCGATGCCGCCGATCGCCGGCGAGATCGCGTTCGAGCGCGTCTCGTTCCGCTACGACGACGACGCGCCGCCGGTGCTGCAGGACGTCGACCTGCGCATCGAGGCCGGCTCGGTGATCGGCATCATCGGGCCCTCGGGCTCGGGCAAGACGACGGTCGCGAACCTGATCCAGGGGCTCTACAAGCCGACCGCCGGCCGCATTCTCGTCGACAAGACCGACATCGGCCACATGTCGCCGGCGCAGCTGCGGTCGCAGATCGGCAGCGTGCCGCAGGACGTGCAGCTGTTCGCGGGCACGGTGCGCGAGAACATCGCCATGGGCGTCGCCGACAAGGATCCGGGGCGCATCGTCGCCGTGGCCAAGTTCGTCGGCGCGCACAACTTCATCCAGCGCCTGCCGCAGGGCTACAACACGGTGCTCGGCGAGCGCGGCGGCGGCCTGTCGACGGGACAGAAGCAGCTGCTCTGCATCGCCCGCGCGCTGATCCGCAACCCGCGAATCATCGTGCTCGACGAGGCGACCAGCGCGCTCGATCCCGCCACCGAGGAGCAGCTGCTGCGCACGCTGCGCTCGAACGCGCGCGGCCGCACCATCGTGATGGTCACGCACCGGCTGGCGCCGCTCGCCATCGCCGACAAGGTGGCGTTGATCATCGACGGCCGCGTCGAGCGCTTCGGTCCGCCGACCGAGGTCATGGCCTACGCGCGCATCCGCATGGCGGAGGCCAGCCGCGGCCAGCCCGCGCCGTCGCCGGCGCCGGGCGGGATCGCGGGCATGGCCGGCGGCGGCCCGATGGGCGCCGTCTGATGGCCGCCGTGGCGCGATGGCGCGGAGGAGCGCGGTGAGCATGCCCGAAGCCGGAATTCCGGGGCGCGGCGGGGGTGTCGCCAAAGGCGACGCGCCGGCGGCGTCCGGCGGCGCGCCCGCCGTCACGCCGGCGGCCAAGCCGCCGGCCGCCGCCGTCCAGAAGGTCGAGCCGGTCCGCGAGAGCGCCTTCGTGCGTCTGTTCGCGGAGGGCCGTCTGCCGGGCGTGCGCGGCCGCGTCGAGGATTTCCTGCCCGACACCGAGGCGATCGCCGAGCGGCGCCACTCGCCCTACGCCACGTGGTTGATCTACGGCACCGCCGCGCTGGTCGTCGCCGTCGTGCTCTGGATGAACTTCTCGAAGGTCGACGAGGTCGCGACCGCGCCGGGCATCGTCCGGCCGGCGGGGAAGGCCAAAGTCGTCAGCCACCCCGAGGGCGGCCGGGTGGCGAAGGTGCTCGTCAAGGACGGCGACATCGTGCGCGAAGGCCAGGAACTCATCCTGCTCGACGCCGATCTGATCGACCAGGAGATCGCCAAGGTCGCCGCCCAGCACCAGCTCCTCTCGGCCGAGGTCGCGCGGCTCGAGGCCGAGACCTCGAACACCGGACGGCCGCCGACGTTTCCGGCCAATGTGCCGGCCGAGTCGATCGCCAAGAACCTGGAGCTATGGCAGGCGCGCCAGGCCGAGATCGGCAGCCGGCGCTTGGCGGCGGACTCGGTGGTCGGGCAGTCGCAATCGCGGCTGGCGACGGTCGAGGGCAAGATCCGCGCGCTCGAGGACAACATCCGCGTGCTCAGCGACCAGGCGGCGCGCATCAAGCGGCTGGTGGACGAGGGCGTCTATCCGCTGATCCGCTACCAGACGCTCCAGCGCGAGCTGATCGACAAGACGGGCGATCTGCAGGCGGCGCGCGACGATCTGCGCACCGTGACGCAGGCCTTCGCCGAGGCGACGGAACGGCGGGCGATCGTCGACCGCGAGTGGAACTCGCTCAACTTCAAGCGCCTGGGCGACGCGCTGGCCGAGCGCGCGCGCGCCGGCGCCGCGCTCGAGCAGCAGCAGCAGCTCCGGCGCAACCTCGTGATCCGCGCCCCGGCCGACGGCATCGTCAACGGCCTGAAAGTGCACAACGCCGGCGCCTCGATCCGCCCCGGCGATCCGATCGTCGGCGTGGTGCCGGCCGGCGAGGCGCGCAAGATCGAGATCGAGGTGCGCGTCACCAACAACGACATCGGCGTGGTCGAGATCGGCCAGCCGGCCACGGTGAAGTTCCAGACGTACGACTGGATCCGCTACGGCACGCTGCGCGGCAAGGTCACGCATATCGCCGCCGACGCCACCGCGCCCGATCCGGCGGTGAATCCGCAGGCCGCGGCGATGAGCCCGCCGTATTTCGTCGTGCTCATCTCGGTCGACTGCAACTATCTCGGCGGCGACGAGTGCAAGCCCGGCGCCACCGACGCGGAGAAACGCCAGCGGCGCTACCCGCTGAGTCCGGGCATGACCTGCACGGTCGACCTCCAGATCGGCGAGCGGACGATCCTCGGCTACTTCACCGACCGGGTGTTCAAGACCGTCCAGGGCAGCATGCGCGAGCGCGGCACGTGACGATGCCGTCGCGACACGATCCCATGGCCCGGCCAAGGGATTGCGCGCCGGCCCGTCGCCGACACAAGCGGTTGCCTCGGAAAATGCGAGTGAGTGATAATACCGTTTTTGTTTGTGCCGGATTTAGAGTAGGTTAGGGAAAGTCTTTGATGATTATCTGCGTCTATATTCGCGACACTATATATAACAGGCATCAGGTACCGGCATGGCCAACGTGACCCGACTCCAGACTTCGTACACGACACTGCCCGTCGAGGCGCCGCAGACCGCGCCGCCGGGCGGGGGCATGCCGCCGCAGGACGGCACCACCGGGGTGTCGGCCCGCCAGATTCTCGGCACGCTGCGACGCCACAAGCTGCTCATCGGCGGCCTCGCGCTGGTCGGCACGACGATCGCATGGCTGGTCGCCAACCAGTTGACGCCGATCTACCAGTCGCAGGGCGAGCTGGTGATCGAGGCGAAGGCCTCCGACACGCTGTCGAAGACCGACGGCATGACGATGCCGCTCGACTACCAGAAGATGGAGACCGAGGCGGCCCGGCTGCGGTCCGAGAAGCTGGCGCGCATCACCGTGCGCAAGCTGAACCTCATCGAGGATCCGCTGTTCAACCCCGACATGGCGCCGCCGCCGCAGAGCCGCATCGCGAGCGTCTTCGCCCCGGTGCTGCGCATCCTGCGGCTGGGCGGCGAGCCGCCGGCGCCGAGGGCGACGCTCGACGAGGCGCGCCGCCGCATCGCGGCGATGACGCCGGAGCAGCGCGAGCGAATGTACGACCAGATCGCCGACCTCTGGGCGCTCGGCCTCACGACGCAGGTGACGCAGGCGTCGCGGGTCATGACCGTCCGCTACCGCTCCCCCGACCCGAGGATCGCCGCCAACTCCGTGAACGAGGCGATCCGCACCTACATCGACGACCAGAAGGAGAAGAAGGGCCAGGACGCGCTCGGCCTGGCGAAGTTCCTCGCCAGCGAGATCGAGGGCGCGAGGCGGCGCAACGTCGACGCCGAGCGCAAGCTCGCGGCGTTCCGCTCCGCCAACGAGATGTACGTCGACAGCGACAGCATGACGACGATGACACGGACGCTGCTGGAGATGCGCACGCAGTGGCTGACGGCGGAACGGGCCGCGACCGAGGCCGAGCTGCGGGTCCGCAACGGCGGTGGCGTCGAGGGCTCCGGCAGCACCGTCCTGCAGGAGGTGCTGATCGCCGAGAAGGACTTCCAGGCGCTGGCGGCGATCTTCGGACCCGAGCATCCCGAGTACAAGAAGGCGGCCCAGCGGCTGGGCGCGGCGCGCGCCCGGCTCGGCGCCGAGCGCAGCCGCGGCGGCGACATCCAGAAGGCGGACGCCAAGGCGCTGCGGGATTCGGCCGAGAAGCTGAAGACCGAGCTGAACAAGCTCGAGGTGCTGATCAAGAAGCAGACCGAGGGCTCCTCGGAGCTGCGCACGCTCCAGGCCGAGCTGGAGACGTCGAAGCAGCTGTACCAGACCCTTCTGGCGCGCCTGCAGACGGTCGACGTCGAGTCGAAGCGCGAGCGGACCGCCGAGGCGGAGCAGATCACCGAGGCGGCGCCGGCCGTCCTCCCGGTGGCGCCGCGCAAGGACGTGATCGTGCTGATGGCGTTCCTCGCCTCGATCGGGCTGGGCGTCGCGGTCTCGATCATCATCGAGCTCATGGACTCCGGGTTCCGCTCGATCCACCAGCTCGAGCAGCACACCGGCGTCGCGGCGCTCGGCATGGTGCCGTTCCAGTCGAACCGCCTGCGGCGCAACAGCAAGCCGTGGCTCAGCGTCGTCGACAAGCCGAACTCGGCCTACTCGGAGGCGCTGCGCACGATCCGCACCGGCATCGCGCTGAGCAGCGCCGACCACCCGCAGCGCACCGTCGTCGTGACGTCGTCGGTGCCGGGCGAGGGCAAGACCACGACCTCGCTGTCGCTGGCCTCGGCCTCGGCGGCGTCGGGCGCGCGCACGCTGATCATCGACTGCGACATGCGCCAGCCGTCGCTGCACAAGAACCTCGGGGTCGAGAACACCGAGGGCCTGGCGGAGTTCCTCGCCGGCCAGAAGGACCTCGAGGAGCTGGTGCACGTCGAACCGAAGACCGGCCTGTACTACGTCCTGGCGGGCAAGCGGCCGCCGTCGCCGACCGATCTGCTCGGCAGTCTGCGCATGCGGCGCCTGCTGGAGCAGCTGGCCGAGACGTTCGACCTCGTCATCCTCGACACGCCGCCGGTGCTGGCGGTGTCGGACGCGCTGCTGCTGGTGCGCCAGACCGACACCACGATCTTCGTGGTGCGCTGGGAGAAGACCCGCCGCGACGTCGCCACGGCCGGCGTCAAGATGGTCTACGAGGCCGGCGCCCGTCTGTCGGGCATCGTGCTCAGCCAGGTCGACCTGCGGCGCCACGCCCAGTACGACTACACCGACAGCGGCGTCTACTACTACCAGGGCTACAAGCGCTACTACGGCGAGGGGTGACGCCCCCGCCGGGGTGCGCGGGCACCCGGCCCGGTGTATGATCGCCGCCATGCAACGGCGGTACCTTCGCGCGCCATGAGGCTTTTCACCCCCGGCTCGCGGGTCGACGTCGACATCGACCCCGCCGACCATCCCGAAGCCCGCCGGCGCGGACCCCGGGCGCGGCCGCGCGGCGCGGTGGCGCTGGCGGTCGGCGCGGTGGCCGTCGCCGGCGGCCTCGCGCTCGGCGCCATGGCGGTGCCGCGGCTGCTGGCGGCGATCGAACTGGGCGACAGCCGGTCGATCGCGGAGCGCGCCGAACTGCGCGACGAGAGCCTCACCGACCACCAGATCGACGACGCCGCGCTGGCGCTTGAACGGTCGCTCGACTGGAACGCCGACGCCGACCTCGCCGCTCTGCTCGCGGCGGCCCGCCTCGGACAGGCCGCGCGGCCGACCCAGGCGCCCCTCGTGGAGAAGCGGCTGGCGCAGGCCGAAGCCGCCGCGCGGCGCGCGATCGCGGCGTCCCCGGCGCATCCCACCGCCTGGGCGCTACTGGCCCTGGCCATCGACGCCCGGGACCCGGACGACCCCGCGCTGCCGCGCGTCCTCGAGCGTGCCCTTGCGGTGGCGCCGTTCGATCCCCGCTATCTCGAGCAGCGCATCGAGGTGGCCTGCCGGCTATGGCACCGCGTCGACGACCGGACCCGCGCGACCGCGGCCGAGCAGATCCGCATGTTCGCCGGCCGCGACCTCGACCGCCTCGCCGCGATCGCCAAGCGCACGTTCGGTCTGCTGCCCGTCCGGGAGTCCCTGGCGCCGGCGCCGGATCTTCTGCGCCGCTTCGACTCGATCTACATCCGGCTGCCGTAGGCGGCGCGGCCGGGCGGCGCCTCAGTTGACGTTCTCGCCCTTGTAGACGCCCCAGACCTGCGTCCGCTCGACCCAGCCGACATGCGGGCCGACCTGGACCCGGCACCATTCGCCGCCGCAGGACTTCACCTGCGCGACCACCTCGCTCTGGAGCTTCGCGAGCTCGGGCGCCGTCTTCGACGGCGTCTTGCGCAGCGCGGCGTCGCGCGTGGTCACCAGCACATGACGTTTGCCGACCAGCAGGCTCTGGTGGACCCAGCCGCCCGCACCCTGCCAGTCGCGGATCTTCCGGTAGTTCTCGAACTCGGCCACGATCTCGACGGGCATCGATTTGCGCTTGAAGACCCAGTCGATTGGGTAGCGGCTGCCGGGGCCGGCCCGGACGTTGGTCTCATCCGAACGCAACGCCGCGAAGCGTGGCAGCGGCAGCCCGGATCCCCGTCGAAGAGGTGGCGGCGCCGCGGCGGTCCGTGGCGGCGGCGCGCCCTCGGTCGACGGCGCCGCGCCGACCGACTGCGCCCGGACCGGAGCGGAAGCCGATAGCGACAACGACAGGAACAGGACCGCCGCGGCGGTCGCTCTGACGGCGAACTGTCCGGCGGCCGCGAAGGGGCGCGGCATTCGGGCACTATACAGCAACAGCGCGCGGCCTGCGACGACCCAGTCCGCCGATCGGCCGTCACGACACGCCGGCGGGCGCGACCTGCCGACGCGCCGGCTGGACGCAACCGCCCTCGCTTGCTATGCGCGGCGGAGGGATCGGCGCCGTCCGCCGGTTCCGGCGTCAGCCGCCGCGCCCACCGGAGCCGTCATGCCCTCATCGCCCAAGAAGCCGCTGGTGATCGTCACCCGCAAGCTGCCGGACGCGATCGAAACCCGCATGATGGAGCTGTTCGACACGCGCCTGAACGCCGACGACAAGCCGATGACGCAGGCCCAGCTGGTCGAGGCCGTCAAGACGGCCGACGTGCTCGTGCCCACCGTCACCGACCGGGTCGATTCCAAGGTGCTGTCCCAGGCCGGACCGCAGCTCCGCCTGATCGCCAGTTTCGGCACCGGCGTCGACCATATCGACCTCGACACCGCCCGCCAGCGCGGCGTCACGGTCACCAACACGCCCGGCGTGCTGACCGAGGACACCGCCGACATGACGATGGCGCTGATCCTCGCTGTGGCGCGGCGGATCGGCGAGGGCGAGCGGCTGGTACGTGCCGGCAAATGGTCGGGCTGGGCGCCGACCGCGATGCTGGGCGCGCGCATCTGGGGCAAGCGGCTGGGGATCGTCGGCATGGGCCGCATCGGCCAGGCGCTGGCGCGGCGCGCCCGCGGCTTCGGCATGACGATCCACTACCACAACCGGCGGCGGGTCCACGCCGACATCGAGTCGGCGCTGGAGGCGACCTACTGGGAGAGCCTCGACCAGATGCTGGCGCGCATGGACATCGTCTCGGTGAACTGCCCGCACACGCCCGGCACCTACCATCTGCTGTCGGCGCGGCGCCTGAAGCTGCTGCGGGCCACGGCGATCGTGGTCAACACCGCGCGCGGCGAGGTGATCGACGAGAACGCCCTGACGCGCATGATCGCGGCGGCGAGGTGGCGGGCGCCGGCCTCGACGTGTTCGAGCACGAACCGGCGGTGAATCCGAAATTGCGCGAGCTCGACAACGTCGTGCTGCTGCCGCACATGGGCTCGGCGACGCTCGAGGGCCGCATCGAGATGGGCGAGAAGGTCCTGATCAACATCAAGACCTTCGCCGACGGCCACAAGCCGCCGGACCGCGTCTTCGCCGCGATGCTCTGACGGGCGCGGCGGCGCCGCGCCCGGTCAATCGCCGCAGCGCCGCTGCGTCGGGCTTTCGACGCCGTCGGACGGGAATTTCCCGCCGGCCACGAGTACCTCGCCGGTCTCGCGCCGCGACGACCAGACCTTGATCGCGGTTCCGGTCCGCAGCAGCTCGATCTCCAGCCGGCGTCCATCGGCCCGGTTCTGCTGGACATAGAACACGCGGTCCGCGCCCCGCCGCTCGGCGCGCAGGATGCGGTAGACCGTCGGCGCGCGCCCGGGGCCGCTGTCGTAGGTGAGGGCGGCGCCGTCGTCGGCGCGCGCGTAGATCGAATGGACGTTGCCGCCAAGATGGCCGGCCGCCCGGGCGCAGTCCTCCGCCCATCGTCCGTACAGGCCCGCCTCCTGGAACACCGCCTCGACGCTCTGCGCGGCGGCCACGCGGGCGACGCCCGCCAGAAGCGCCAATGAGACGACGATGGTCCGCCACATCGCTCCCTCCCCCTGCCGCGGGCCCGTCGCCGCGCCGGTTCAGCCGTCGCCGACCGTGCCCGGTGGTCCGTCGGCGCCGGCGCGGCGCGCCTCCAGCGCGTCGCGCGTGGCGCGCCCGACCTGCCCGGCCACCAGCACGATGATCGCGGAGTAGTAGACCCACACCATGACCGCCGCGAGCGCGCCGGCGGTGCCGAACGCCGTCGCCAGCACGCTGTGGGCGAAGTACCAGGCGATCGCCTGGTTGCCGACGGCGAACAGCACGGCCACGGCGGCGCCGCTGAGGAAGGCGAAGCGCCACGGGATGCGCACGTCCGGCAGGAACTTGTAGATCAGGGCGAAGAAAATGGCGGTGATCGCGAAGGTCCAGCCTTCCGACAGGATGGGTCCGAGCCACACGCCGAGGACCGGCAGCCGCCGCAGCACGCCGTCGTAGGCGGAGAGCGCGGCGCTGGCGGTGAAGAACGCGATGAACAGCACGCCGATGATCGCCATCAGCGCGAGCGCCAGCAGACGCGTCTTGATCTCGGCGAGGACGGGATGGCGGATCCAGCCGCCCTCCGGCCGCCAGATGACGTCGAACGCCGAATCGAGCTCGACGAAAATGGCCGTGCCCGAATAGAGGATCACGCAGACGCTCAGCGCCGTCGTCCAGCCCGATCCGCCGCGCAGCAGTCCGCCCTGCACGGCGCGCCGGATGACGTCGAGGTTGTCCAGGCCCAGCGCCTCGCCGAGACGCGCCAGGATCGCCTCCTCGGCGGCATAGTGGCCGAGGATCGGCTCGGCGATGGTGATCGCCACCAGCAGGATCGGTCCGACCGAGAACAGCGCGTAGAACGCGATTCCGGCGGCCATCGACATCAGACGGTTGTCGATGAAGCCGTTGAACGTACCGACCGCGATGGTCTTCGCCGTGCGCAGCATCGCGGACACGTTAGCATAGGGAGCGCCGCGGGGAATCCGGTATCATCCCGCCGCGCGCCGAGTCCGCGCGGGCGGTGGAGCGAGGCGACCATGGCGTACTGGTGGATCAACCAGAAGGAGGACGATTTCGGCCTCCTCGAAGAGGACGAGGTCTTGGCCGTCCCGCGTCGGGACAAGCTCGGCAAGACGTTGCCGGCCTTCGCCACCGCTGCCGGCATGAAGCCCGGCGACATCGGATTCGTGTTCGCCGGCGGCGAACTGGACGGCGTGCTGACGGTGATGGAGGCGCCCAAGGACGAGGCGATCGAGCTGGCGCCCGAGTTCGAGCGTCGCGCCGCCCGCGTGGTGCCGGTCCGCTACGTGCAGTTGGCCGAGCCGGTCGCATACGAGGTGACCAGCCTGGTGTTGCGTGCCGTCCTGCCGCTCTTCGACTCGCCGCTCGATCCGGCGTCGTCGACGCGCGACACGGTCGTGTTCGCCGTTGACGACGCGCTGGCGGCGCGGCTGCGCGGGCTGGCGATGGGCGACGACCCCTCGGGCGGCGCCTTCGCGGAGGCGGTCGCCGCCGGTGTGATCGCCCGCGATCTGCCGGAGGAACGCAAATCGGCTCTGCTGGAGGCGCGGTTCGGACTTGGCGGCTATGGCGAGTCGGTCCTGAATCTGTGGGATCGCGGTTGCGCCGCCACCGGTGCCCGGACGGCGGCGCTGATCCAGGTCGCGGCCATAAAGAGCTGGGCGGTGGCCGAGGACGACGAACGCGTCGACCCGGAGAACGCTCTGCCGCTGGTCGCGACCTGGGCCGTCGCTTTCCTCGAGGGGCTGATCGCGTTCGGCGACGACGGCGCGCTGCTGCTGTCGGAGACGTTCCCTGCCGACGACGCGCGCCGCGCCGGGATCGATCCCGGGTTCAAGCTGGCCGTCCGCGGCGCCCGGCAGGCCGCCTACCTCGCCTGGCACCGCGAGCGCGTCTTCCACGGCTGACGCCGGCCTCCATCAACGGCGGTCGCTCCGGTCGAGGAACGCGTCGATCCGCCGCCGCGTCTCCGGCGACGTCAGACCGATACTGATGCTGTCCACCGCGCTCAGCATCGCCGAGCGGTGACCGGCATCCTCGCAGGCGACGATGAACGCCTTGGTGCGCGCGATGGCCTCGGCGCTGCCGCGCAGGATCCCGGACAGCGTCTCGTCGATTGCGGCGGCGAGACGCCCCTTTGGCACGGCGCGCGTGACGAGGTTGATTCGGGCGGCCTCGACGCCGTCGATCCGGCGGCCCGTGAGCACCAGCTCCATCGCCGCCTTGCGCGGCACGCCGCGTAGCAGCGCCATCATGGCCGGCGACGGCACGATGCCGTGGTGCACCTCGGGATAGGCCATCAGCGCATCCTCCTCGGCGATGGCGATGTCGCACCAGCTCGCGACGGTGGCCCCGGCGCCGAACGCGTAGGTGTCGACGCCGGCGATGGTCGGCGCCGGACACAGGTGCAGCGCCTCGTTCAGCAGGCGCAGACGGTGGTAGGTGGCGGCGATCACGGCCAGGTCCGCGGTCGCCAGCGCCTTCAGGTCGCGCAGCTCGCGGCCGGCGCAGAAGATTCCGCCGCGACCGCGCAGCACCACGGCGCGGCACGTCGCGTCGGCGCCCAGCGTCCGGACGTTGTCCGCCAGCGCGTCGATCAAAGCGTCGTTCAGCGCGTTGCGGTGCCCCGTGTTGTCGATCCACAGCGTGGCCACCCCGTCGCCACGCCGTTCCAGCTCGATCCTGCCGGCCATGCCCAACCCTCCCCCTCGGACCATGCGTGTCCACGGCCGTGTTAGCGCGATTCAAGTCCGGCGACGACGGGGCGTCCGGCCGGGATGACGGCGGCCGCGAAATCGGCCAGCATCGCGCGACGGCGGCGACCGGTCGCCGCGCTCCACGCCGACGAGGTGGGCCCATGGCCATCGCGATCCATCCAGCCGATCCCGCGCGTCCGGATTTCGCCGGCGAGGTATCGGGCGTCGATCTTTCCCGCGCGCTCGCCCCCCAGGAGGTCGCCGCCATCGACGCCGGCATGGACCGCTACGGCGTCCTGGTGTTCCGTGACCAGCCGTTGGACGACGAGCGGCAGCTCGCGTTCAGCCGCAATTTCGGCCCGCTCGAGACGGCGACCGGCGACATCCAGAAGGCGGAGGACCGTCGTCTGAGCATGGAGGTGAACGACATCTCCAACCTCGACCGCCACGGCAACGTGCGCGCGCGCGACGACCGCGCCCGGTTGTTCAGCCTGGGCAACATGCTGTGGCACTCCGACAGCTCGTTCAAGGCGACGCCGGCGAAGTACTCGCGCTGTCGGCGCGCGTCATCCCGGCGACCGGCGGCAACACCGAGTTCGCCGACATGCGGGCGGCGTGGGACGCGCTCGACGAGGAGACGCGCGAACTGGCGCGGGACATGGTCTGCGAGCACACCCAGATCCACTCGCGCGGCACGCTCGGCTTCACCGATTTCACCGACGAGGAGCGGCGCCGGTGGGCGCCGGTCCGCCAGCGCCTGGTGCGGCGCCATCCCGTCACCGGCAGGCTGTCGCTGTACCTGTCGGCGCACGCCGGCGCGATCGAGGGCTGGCCGGTGCCCGAGGCGCGCGCGCTGCTGCGCGACCTCAACGAGCACGCGACGCAACGGCGCTTCGTCCATGTCCACGTGTGGCGGCCGAACGATCTCGTCATGTGGGACAACCGCGTCACGATGCACCGCGCCCGCCGCTACGACGCCACGCAGGTCCGCGACCTGCACCGCACGACCGTGGCCGACAGCGCCCCGACGCTGGAGCAGCCGGTCTAGGCGGCCGGCCGGACCGGCTTGGGGCGCGTGATCACCGTCACCAGCGCCAGCAGGATGAATCCGGCGACGACCGCGAACACCATGCGCGGTTCGCCGCGGTCCATCAGCCAGCCGTAGAGCGTCGGCGAGATCATGCCGCCGATGTTGAAGCCGGTCGACACGAAGCCGAACACCTTGCCGAACGAGCCCGGCGGCGTCACCGACCGCACGATCATGTCGCGCTGCGGCTGGATCATGCCGTTCATCAACCCGCCCAGCGACATCGCCAGCACCAGCGCCACGGCGCCGAGATCGACCCAGCCGATCAGCACCACCATGGTCGAGGTGGCCGCGAACCCGGCCGCCGCGACGCGTTCGTGCCGCGTCGTCCGGTCGGCGATGTAGCCGCCCAGCAGCACGCCGAACGCGCTCAGCAGCAGGAAGCCCGACAGCGCCACGTTGGCGACCGAGGCGGCGGTGCCGTGCACGGCGCCGAGGGCCACGACGGCGTAGGTCTGCAGGCCGCCGTTGGACAACGCCAGCAGCGCGAAAAACATCAGGTTCCGCAGGATGGCGGACGAGAACAGCAGCCGCCACCCGTTCGAGGACGGATCGTCCTCCACCTTGGCGCCGGCCGCCGCGGCGGCCGGCGCGGCCGCGGACGCCGGTCGCTTCTCGAGGATGCCGCCGAACACGACGAGCAGGAGCGCCGCCGCCAGCGACAGCGCGGCGGCGGCGAGGAACGCGCCGCGCCAGCCCCACAGCGCGGCGCAGGCCAGCACGCAGGCCGGCGCGACGCCGCTGCCGAGGTAGCCCGAGAAGGTGTGGATCGAGAACGCCCGGCCGATGCGGTTCGGCGACACCGTGGCCGACAGGATCGAGTAGTCGCAGGGATGGTAGACGGTGTTGGCGAGGCCGAGCGCGGCGAAGGCCGCGACCAGCACCCAGTATCCCGGCAGCGTCGCGGCCGCCGTGATCGCGGCGGCGCCCAGCACCAGGCCGGCCGTGAGGATGGCGCGCGGCCCGACGCGGTCGACGAGGAAGCCGGCGGGGGTCTGGAACGCGGCCGACACGACGTTGAACGCCGTCAGCGCCAGGCCGATCTCGATGTACGAGACGCCGTACTCCGACCGTACCGATTCCAGCACCGGCGGCAGCAGCAGGATGACGTAGTGGCTGACGAAATGCGCCGCGCAGATCAGCGCGATCACCTGGCCGTCGCGCGCCGTGCTCGAGGCGAGCGGCCGCGGTTCGGACGACGTGGCGACGGACATGGACCCTGCGCCCCTCCGGCGGGTGGCGTGACGACGGCCGGGAGGCTACAGCCCGCCGCGCCAGCCGGCCAGATCGGCCGGCGCAGGTCTAGCCTGCGCCGCCGACCCCCGTCGCGCCGGGGTCAAAGATAGTCGCGGACGTCGGCGAAGGTGCCGCTGAGCGCGGCGGCCGCGGCCATGCCGGGGCTGACGAGGTGGGTGCGCCCGCCGCGGCCCTGGCGGCCCTCGAAGTTGCGGTTGCTGGTCGAGGCGCAGCGCTCGCCCGGCTTGAGCTTGTCGGCGTTCATCGCCAGGCACATCGAGCAGCCCGGCTCGCGCCAGTCGAAGCCCGCCGCGAGCAGGATCTTGTCCAGGCCCTCCCGCTCGGCCTGCTCCTTCACGAGACCGGATCCGGGCACGACCATGGCGTGGACGTGGCCCGCGACCTTGCGGCCGCGCTCCAGCGCCTTGGCCGCGATCGCGGCGACCTCGCGCAGATCCTCGATGCGGCCGTTGGTGCACGAGCCGATGAACGCCTTGTCGATGCGGACGTCGACCAGCCGGGTGCCGGGCGTCAGGCCCATGTACTCCAGCGAGCGCGCCCAGGCGCTGCGGCGGTCGTCGTCCGGCGCGTCGTCGGGGTTCGGCACCACGCCGGTGATCGGCACCACGTCCTGCGGGCTGGTGCCCCAGGTGAGCTGCGGCGGGATGTCCGTCACCGGGATGACGATCTCCTTGTCGTAGTGCGCGTCCTTGTCCGACGGCAGGCGCCGCCAGTGGCCGAGCGCGACCTGCCAGGCGCCGCCCTTGGGCGCGTAGGGGCGGCCCTCGAGATAGCGGAACGTGGTGTCGTCCGGCGCGATCAGGCCGGCGCGCGCGCCGCCCTCGATCGACATGTTGCAGACCGTCATGCGGCCTTCCATCGACAGCGCGCGGATCGCCCGGCCGGCGTACTCGATGACGTGGCCGGTGCCGCCGGCGGTGCCGATCGTGCCGATGACGGCCAGCACGAGGTCCTTGCCGGTGACGCCGGGCGGCAGGTCGCCGTCGACCGTCACGCGCATGTTCTTCGCCGGCTGCTGGATCAGCGTCTGCGTGGCCAGCACGTGCTCGACCTCGGAGGTGCCGATGCCGAAGGCCAGCGCGCCGAACGCGCCGTGGGTCGAGGTGTGGCTGTCGCCGCACACGATCGTCATGCCGGGCAGCGTCAGGCCCTGCTCCGGACCGATGATGTGCACGATGCCCTGGCGGACGTCGTCCATGGCGAAGTACGGCACGCCGAACTCGCGGACGTTGGCCTCGAGCGTCTCGACCTGGATCCGCGACTCCTCGTCGGTGATGCCGGCGGCGCGGTCGGAGGTGGGCACGTTGTGGTCGGCGACCGCGACCGTGAGGTCGGGACGGCGCACCTTGCGGCCGGTCGCGCGCAGGCCCTCGAAGGCCTGCGGGCTGGTGACCTCGTGAACGAGATGGCGGTCGATGTAGATCAGGCTCGAGCCGTCGTCGCGGCGCTCGACGACGTGGCCGTCCCAGATCTTGTCGAACAACGTGCGCGGCTTGGCCGGCTCGACCGGCGCCGGCGCTGGCTTCTTGGCCATCGTCTCGTCCCTCCCGGACACGGAACCCCTACGTCCACGCGCGCGCGGCGCGCGGCCGGGGCGGCGTGGACGCCGGTCCCGGCCGCGCGCCGCGACGGCGCTACTTCTTGCCGCCCTTGGCCGCGCGCACCGCGCGGTCGGCCTGCGGCTTCTCCTTCTTGATCTTCTCGCGCTTCGGCTGGGTCGCCGCCAGCGCCGCCTGCTCGGCCAGCATCTTGCGCTGCGCCTCGGTGTCCTCGACGATGCGCGCGCTCTTGCCGCGCAGATCGCGCAGGTAGTAGAGCTTGGCGCGGCGCACGACGCCCTTGCGGACGACCTCGATCTCCCAGATCGACGGGCTGTGCAGCGGGAACACCCGCTCCACGCCCTCGCCGTAGGAGATCTTGCGCACGGTGAACGACGAGTTCAGGCCGGCGTTGCGGCGGGCGATGCACAGGCCCTCGTAGACCTGGATGCGCTCGCGCGAGCCCTCCTGGACCTTGACGTGCACCTTGACGGTGTCGCCGGCCTCGAAGCGCGGAACCGGCCGCTCGGCCGTCAGCTTCTGGACCTGCTCGGCCTCGAGCTGCTGAATGAGGTTCATCGTCCTATCCCTTCCTCTCGGAACCTTGATCCTTGCCGCCGCGTCCGCGCCGGGCCCACAGATCGGGCCGCCGCGTCCGCGTGATCTCCTCCGCCGTCGTCCGCCGCCAGGCCGCGATCCTCGCGTGATGACCCGACTGCAGCACTTCCGGCACTTCCCTTTCGCCGCCATCCGGACCGGTCCAGGTGGCCGGCCGCGTGTAGAGCGGGTACTCGAGCAAACCGTCCTCGAAACTCTCCTCCGCCAGCGATTGGGCCGCTCCCATCACACCGGGCAGCAGCCGCACGCAGGCGTCGAGCGCGACCAGGGCCGCGACCTCTCCGCCGGAGAGCACGAAATCGCCGACGCTCATCTCCTCCAGCGCGTGCGCCTCGACCACCCGCTCGTCGATCCCTTCGAACCGGCCGCACACCAGGGTCACCCCCGGTCCCGCCGCCAGCGCCCGCGCGCGCGCCTGGTCCAGCGGACGGCCGCGCGGCGTGAGGTAGATCGTCGGCCTGTCCGGCGTCGCCGCGGCGGTGATCGCGTCCGACAGCACGTCGGGCCGCATCACCATGCCGGCGCCACCGCCGAACGGCGTGTCGTCGACCGTGTTGTGGCGGTCGCGCGCGAAGCGACGGATGTCGATCGCCTCCAGAGACCACACGCCCGCTCCAAGCGCCCGGCCGGCGAGGCTGTGCCCCAGCGGTCCCGGAAACATCTCGGGGAATATGGTCAACGCCGCAGCCCGCCACACGCGCCTCTAGTCCTCTCCTTTCCGTTCCCGACCGCGCCGGGCGGCGCCGTCGTCCAGCAATCCCGCCGGCGGATCGACCGTGATCGCGCCGCCTTCGACGTCGACCGCGGGCACCGCCGCGTCCGTGAACGGCACCATGAACGACCGTCCATGGGCGCCGCCCGAAAGCTCCAGCAGGGTCCCGGCGCCGAAATCATGCACCGCCAGCACCCTGCCCCAGTCGCCACCGTCGCTGCCGCGCGCCGCCAGACCGACCAGGTCGTCCTCGTACCACTCGCCGGGGGCCGGCGGCGGCAGCGCCGAACGCGCCACGTACAACCGCAGTCCCTTCAGCGCCTCGGCGGCGTTCCGGTCCGCGACCCCCTCGATCCGGGCGATGACCTCGCCCTTGGTCGAGCGGCCCGTCGGGCGGACCGTGAAGCGCCGCGCGCCGGACTCGTCCGACAGCGGCCCGTAGGCCGCGACGTCGGCGGGCTCGGCGCAGAAGCTCCGGATCCGGACCTCGCCGCGCACGCCGTGCGCCGCGACCACCGTCCCGAGATGCACCGCGCGCGCGCCGCGCGCCGTCATCGGCCGACCGCGCCCCGGCTACCGTCGGCTCAGGCCGCCGGTGCCTCGGCGGCCTTCTCCGCCGCCGCGGCGGCGGCCTTGGCGCGCTCCTGCGCCTTGGTCTTCGGGGCCGGCTTCTTCGATTGCTCGCGGCGCGGCGCCGCCTTGATCAGCTCGGCGGCGGCCAGGAAGCGCGCGACGCGGTCGCTCGGCTGCGCGCCGACGCCCAGCCAGTGCTTCAGGCGCTCGGCGTCCAGCTTCAGCCGGTCGGCGTGGTCGCGCGCGACCATCGGGTTGTAGGCGCCGACCTTCTCGATGAAGCGGCCGTCGCGCGGGCTGCGCGAGTCGGCGACGACGATGTGGTAGTACGGGCGCTTCTTGGCGCCCGCGCGGGACAGTCGAATGGCCAACATGCCTGATCTCGCTCCTTCCGAAAGACCGTGTCCGTAGAAATCAAACGCGCGCCGGCGTCACTGCCGGGGGAAGCCCGGCGGCATCATGTTGCCGAGCCCGCGCATGAAACCCTTCTGGCCGAGCTTGTTCACGCGTTTCATCATCGTGACCATGTCGGCGTGCTGCTTGAGCAGCTTGTTGACGTCCTGCACCTGCATCCCCGAACCCGCGGCGATGCGCTTCTTGCGCGACGCGTGGATGATCGCGGGATTGCGCCGCTCCTTGACGGTCATCGACTGGATGATCGCCTCCTGGCGCTTGATGACGTCCTCCTTGAGGTTCGCCTTCTGCATCGCCGCCTTGGCCTGCATGGCGCCCGGCAGCATGCCCATCAGGCCCTGGAGCCCGCCCATGCGGCGCAGCTGGCGCAGCTGGTTGAGGAGGTCCTCGAGGTCGAACTGGCCCTTCTGGACCTTGGCGGCGAGGCGCTCGGCCTCGTCCTGCTCCATCGTCTCGGCGGCGCGCTCGACCAGCGAGACGATGTCGCCCATGCCGAGGATGCGCGTGGCGACGCGGTCGGGATGGAACTGCTCCAGCGCGTCGAGCTTCTCGCCGACGCCCAGCAGCTTGATCGGCCGGCCGGTGACGGCGCGCATCGAGAGCGCCGCGCCGCCGCGCGCGTCGCCGTCGACGCGGGTCAGCACGATCCCGGTGACGCCGACCTTCTCGTTGAAGGCGCGCGCGGTGTTGACGGCGTCCTGGCCGGTCATCGCGTCGGCGACCAGCAGCGTCTCGGTCGGCCGCGTCGCGTCGCGCACGGCGGCGACCTCGGCCATCAGGCGCTCGTCGATCGACAGGCGGCCGGCGGTGTCGAGCATCACCACGTCGAAGCCGCCGCGGCGGGCCTCGTCGAGCGCGCGCCGCGCGATCGCCAGCGGCTGCTCGAGCGGCACGATCGGCAGCGTCGCGACGCCGGCCTGCTCGCCCAGGATCTTCAACTGCTGCTGCGCGGCGGGGCGGGCGACGTCGAGCGACGCCATCAGCACCTTCTTGCGCTCCTTGAAGGAGCCGCCGAAGGCGCCGGCCGCCATGCCCTGCGGGCCGAGCGTCAGCCGGTGCGCGATCTTGGCCGTGGTCGTCGTCTTGCCGGAACCCTGCAGGCCGACCATCAGGACGACGACCGGCGGGATGGCGTTGAGGTCGAGGTCGCTCGACGCGCCGCCGAGCATCTCCACGAGGTGGTCGTGGACGAGCTTGACGACCATCTGGCCGGGGGTGACGCTGCGGATGACCTCGGCGCCGATCGCCTTCGGCCGCACCCCGTCGATGAAATCCTTGACGACCGGCAGCGCGACGTCGGCCTCGAGCAGCGCCAGACGCACCTCGCGCAGCGCCGCGTCGACGTCGGCCTCGGACAACGCGCCCTTGCCGCGCAGGCGGCTCAGCACGTCTCCAAGTCTCTTGCTCAGGCCGTCGAACATCCCGTCGTCCCGTTCCGCGCCGCCGGGTGGCGGCGCCAGATATCCAAACGCAAAACGCGCCGATGCGCGAAACTCGCGGATCGGCGGGGCCCCTCTGGGATCGATGGCGGCGAACCGCCAACTGGACCAGCCCGGACCGGGAAACAGCGCTTCCCGTTTGGACGGCCGGACGTATACGCGGCGGGCTTTTGGGAGTCAAACGGCCGGGCGGAGCGGTACGCCCGCCTCCACCCCTCGAATGTGGCATGTTCTATACATGCGGAACGTGTGCCTGTTTCAATATAATACAATCTAAGGTGTTTTCGGCCTTCCCCGAGACCGCGCTTTCATCCGCTCCATTGAACAAAACGGGAATTCCGGAATGTCCGACGCCTCCAGACCGACCGATGCCGCCGCGGTCGGCCTGTCGATCCGACCGGTCAGCTTGTTCGAGGTGTTCGGCTGCGTCTCCGGCTTCGCGATCGGGTTCATGTTCTTGATCTTCACACTCGGAGCGATCGAGACCGACGATCTCGCCAATGCTCTGGACTATCGCCCCGAAGGAGCATGGACGAATCTGGCGATGACGGCCGCCTCGTTCATGGTCCTGTTGATCGGTGTCGCGGTGGCGATGTCGGCGCGCGGCCGCGACGCGTTCACCGCGCTCGGCTTCGCGCGGTGCGCGCCGGCCTGGTGGTGGCGCGCGCCGGCGCTGGCGCTCTCGGCGCACGCGCTGGCCTTGTCGGCCGCGTATCTCGCAGGCTGGGGTTTCGGCCGGAGCGCGGATTTCGAGGTGGCGCGGCTGATCGCTAGCGTCACGACGACTGTCGGAACGACGGCCGGCGCGGTCGCCGTTATCGGCGTCTTCGCGCCGCTCGCCGAGGAGGTCGCCTTCCGCGGCTTCCTGTGGAGCTATCTCCGCGCGCGCACCGGCTTCATCGTGTCCGCTGCGACCACCACCGCGCTGTTCGCGTGCGCGCATATCGAGCCGGCTCACATCCTGGTGGTCATGCCCGCCGGCATCGCGTTCGCCGTGATCCGCGAGCGCGCCGGTTCGATCTGGCCGTGCGTCATCGGCCATGCGGCGATCAACAGCCTTCTCGTCGTATACTTCCACCTGTCGGCCTAGCGGACCGCCGCGCGACGACACGGCCCCTCCGCCACGAACAGAGGACCATGACCGATCCGATTGAAACGCCGCCGCCGGACCCGGCCGCCGCGGCGCCCCGCCTGACCCTCCTCGATCTCGTCGCCTTCGTGATCGCCACCGGTGCCCTGTTCGCCCTCCTGATGCTGGGCCTGCCGTTCGTCGATCCCGTGGAACTGGCAATGGCGCTGGGCAATCGGCCGGAGGCGGCGATGACGTCGCTGGCGCTGCTGGCCGCGACGTTCATCGCTCCGGCGCTCGCCGTGGCGGCCGCGACCGTCAGGCACGGCTCGCTCGCGCTGCCGCTGCTGGGATTCAGACGGTTCCACCGCGGCTGGTGGTGGCGCGCCGTGGCGATCAGCCTCGCGGTCGTCGCCGTGCTCGATTTCGGCGTTCTCGGCGCCGCCGAATGGCTGTTCGACTACAAACCCGATCTGGAGGTCGAGCGCTTCATGCAGTCGGTCACGACGACGGCCGCCGACACAGCAGTCGCGCTGCTCGTCGCCGGCCTGTTCGGACCGTTCGTCGAGGAGCTGGTGTTCCGGGGTCTCGTCTTCGGCTACGTCCGCGCCCGCTTCGGCTACCGGCCGGCCTTGGTCGTATCGACGCTGCTGTTCGCCGCCGCCCATATGGAGGTCGTCCATGTCCTCCTGGTGGTGCCGAGCGGCCTGGCGTTCGGCTGGCTGCGAGAGCGCAGCGGTTCGATCTGGCCCTGCGTCATCGGCCACGCCGCGACCAACATCCTCGCGGTGCTGATGACGCACCTCTTCCGCTGACCGGCGCGGCCGCCGCTATCCGGCCGCCAGCTTGCGCGCCACGAAGTCGAGCCGGTCCTGGCCCCAGAAGATCTCGCCGTCGATGACGTAGCTGGGCGCGCCGAACACGCCGCGCTCGATGGCCATGCGCGTATCGGCGTCGCGCATCGCCGCGACCGCGGGATCGGCGGCCATCCCGGCCACCGCCTTCGGGTCGAGCCCCACCGAGGCGATGATGCCGGCCAGCGTATCCGGATCGGCCACGTTCTTGTCCTGCTCCCAGACGCCCTTGAGCACGGCGTGGGCCAAGGTCATCGCCTTGCCGCCGTCGATCCGCTCGCGCACCGCGATCACGCTTTTGACGGCCGGCAGCTCGTCACCGGGGAAGAATTTCGGCTCCAGATTGATCGGCACGCCGAGATGCGCGCGCCAGCGCTTCAGCTCCATCATCCGGTAGGCCTGCCGCTGCGGCGCGCGCTTGGGCAGCGGCACGCCGCCGGACACCGCGAAGATCTCGCCGAACGCCACCGGCCAGATCCTGATCGTCGCGCCATGCTGACGCGCCAGCGCCTCGATGCGGGCGGCGCCGAGATGCGTCCACGGCGACATCAGCGAGACGTAGTAGTCGATATGCTTGGCCATGGCGTCGGTCCTTCGCGGTTTCGGCGGCGCGGCAAGGTGCGCGATCCGGCGCGGCGCGACAATAGCGACATCGCCCCTCGACTGCCGGGGGCCGCGCGCGCCAGACTACCGAGATGACCTCCCGATGGATCGCGATCACCGGCGGCGACGCCGCCTATTTCGACCTGATGCGCGGCTGCGTGTCGTCGATCCGCGACAAACCTGAAGGGCGCGACGCGGCGCTGGGCGTGCTCGATTGCGGCCTGACCGACGCGCAACTCCGGTGGTGCCGCGACCAAGGCGCCGAGATCGTCGTCCCCGATTGGGATTTCGCGTTTCCCGGCCGCGCCGGCTGTTCCGACGCTTTCAAGGCGCTGACGGCGCGGCCGTTCCTCGCGCGCTACTTCCCGGGCTTCGAGACCTACCTCTGGATCGACGCCGATTGCTGGGTCCAGGGCTGGTTCGCGATCGACCTGCTCCTGCGCGGCGCGGCGCGGCGCGATCTCGCCGTCGCGCCGGAGATCCACCGCGCCTTCCGGCACTACCGCCACGCCTGGGCCGAATTCAGCGGCGTCAACGGCGCCGCCTTCGCCAAGGCGTTCGGCCCGGAGACGGCCGCCAAGCTGGTGCGCTATCCGCTGATCAATGCCGGCGTCTTCGCCATCCGCGCCGGGTCGCGGGCCTGGGGCGTCTGGGCCGAGACGCTCGGCGACGCCTTGCAACGATCGACCGACATGACCGACCAGATCGCGTTGAACGTCGCGGTCTACGAGCGCGGCCTCTCGGAGGAGGCGCTGCCCAGCCTGTGCAACTGGCCGGTCCACCACGCCCTGCCCGCCTGGGACGCCGCTCGCGGCATGTTCGTCGAGCCGTCGCTGCCGCACGACCCGCTCGGGATCCTCCACCTGACGATCTACACGAAGCGGGTGGAGGCGTTCGACGTGATGCAGATCGGCGGGCCTGACGACGGCCGCAGGCGCGGGATGACCGTCCGCTACGTCCCGCCCGGCGCGGAACGGTGGCGCGCGGCGGCGCCGGACGCGTTCAATCCCTGACGCCGCGGGGCGCCGGCCCGCGATGGACTCGGCGCCCCCGGCGCGCCATATACCCCCGCATGACCGCAGGGGTGCCGTTCCGGAAGATGCACGGGCTGGGCAACGACTTCGTCGTGCTCGACGCACGTGCGCGGCCGCTCGACCTGCCGCCGCCCCGACGCGTCGCCATCGCGCACCGCGCCACCGGCGTCGGCTGCGACCAGCTGATCGTGCTGGAGCCGCCGACCGACCGGCACGCCGATGTCTTCATGCGCATCTTCAATCCCGACGGCAGCGAGGCCGGCGCGTGCGGCAACGCCACGCGCTGCGTGGCGTCCGTGCTGATGGACGAGCGCGGCGTCGACGACGTCGTCGTCCAGACCATCGCCGGGTTGCTGGAATCGGAGCGGACCGGCACCGGCGCCAACGGGCTGCCGATCGTCAGCGTCGACATGGGGCCGGCGCGGCTGGACTGGCGCGACGTACCGCTGGCGCGCGCGTGCGACACGTTGCACGTGCCGCTGTCGCTCGGACCGTTCTCCGACCCCGTCGCCTGTTCTATGGGCAACCCGCACGCCACGTTCTTCGTCGACGATCCGGCGCTCCAGGACGCCGCCGTCGTCGCCGAGCACGGCCCTCGGCTGGAGCGCGATCCGCTGTTCCCCGAGCGCGCCAATATCGGCTTCGCGCGCCTCGTCGGGCCCGACAGGCTACGTCTGCGCATGTGGGAGCGCGGCGCCGGCCAGACCCTGGCCTGCGGCTCGGGCGCCTGCGCCGCGGCGGTCGCGGCGGCGCGGCGCGGGTTGACCGGACGCAAGGTCGAGATCGTCCTCGATGGTGGCGCGCTGATGATCGAGTGGCTGCCGGACGGCCACGCGCTGATGACCGGCGGCGTCGCGGTGTCGTTCACCGGCACGCTCGATCCGTCGTTGCTGCCGTGAACGCGACGATGGCACACGGCGCGGCATCGACGCGCGGCGACGTCGAGGTGGTCACGTTCGGCTGCCGGTTGAACGCCGTCGAATCGGACGCGATCCGGGCGCGCGCGACCGGCGCCGGCCTGTCCGGCGCGGTGATCGTCAACACCTGCGCCGTCACGGCCGAGGCGGAGCGGCAGGCGGCGCAGACGATCCGCCGGCTGCGCCGCGACCGGCCGGGAGCCCGCATCGTCGTCACGGGCTGCGCCGCGCAGATCGCGCCGGCGAAATGGGCCGCGATGCCCGAGGTCGACTCCGTCCTGGGCAACATGGAGAAGCTGACGACCGAGGGCTACACGGACGGCGGTGGCCGGGTGCGCGTGGCCGACATCATGACCGCGCCGGCGGACGAACGGGCGATCGCCAGCGTCTCCGGCCAGAGCCGCGCTTTTCTGCAGGTCCAGACCGGTTGCGACCATCGCTGCACGTTCTGCGTCATCCCGTTCGGGCGCGGACCAAGCCGCTCGGCGCCTCTGGGCGAGATCGCGCGCCTCGCCCGTCTCGCGGTCGCGGCCGGCCATTCGGAGATCGTGCTGACGGGCGTCGACCTGACGGCGTTCGGGGCCGATCTTCCGGGGCGGCCGACGCTCGGCGAGGCGTGCCGCCGTCTCCTGCGGCTCGTGCCCGCTTTGCCGCGGCTGCGCCTGTCGTCTCTCGACCCGGTCGAGATCGACGACACGTTGATCGCCCTGCTGGGCGACGAGCCGCGGTTGATGCCGCACCTGCATCTCAGCGCCCAGGCGGGCGACGACATGGTGCTCAAACGGATGAGGCGCCGGCACGCGCGCGGCGACGTCCTGCGTCTCGTCGACCGCGTCCGGCGGGTCCGCCCCGGCGTCGCGTTCGGCGCCGATCTCATCGCCGGCTTCCCGACCGAGACGGACGGCATGTTCGACAACACGCTGCGGCTCGTCGACGAGGCGTCGCTGACCTGGCTGCACGTCTTCCCCTACTCGGCCCGCGTCGGCACGCCGGCGGCGCGCATGCCGCAGGTGCCCGGCGACGTGCGCCGCGCACGCGCGTCGCTTCTGCGGGCGGCCGGCGCGCGGCGCGCGGAGGCGTTCCTGCGCGGCCGGATCGGCACGCGCGCGCGCGTCGTGATGGAGCGCGACGGCACCGGCCACAGCGAGCATTTCGCGCGCGTCCGGCCGGCGTTCCCCGCGCCGCCGCGGGCGCTGGTCGAAATCGACATCGAGGGTCTGGCCGACGGCGTGCTGACCGGCCGGCCCGTGGAGCGCGTCGCGGCATGACCGAGCCCAGGAAATCATGGTTCGCCCGGCTCAAGGACGGCCTGACGAAGTCGACGCAGCGGATCACGGAGAGCATCACCGCCGTCTTCACGCGCAAGAAGCTCGACCAGGCGACGCTGGACGACCTCGAGGAGGTGCTGATCCGCGCCGATCTCGGCGTCGCCGTGGCCGGCCGGCTGGTCGCCAACCTCAAGCGGACGCGCTTCGACAAGGAGGTCACCGACGAGGAGGTGCGCGCCGCCTTCGCCGAGGACATCGCCGGCATCCTGGCGCCGGTCGCGGTGCCGCTGTCCATCGACGCCTCGAAGCGGCCGCACGTCGTGCTCGTGGTCGGCGTCAACGGCAGCGGCAAGACCACGACCATCGGCAAGCTGGCCAAGCGGCTGGTCGAGGACGGCCGCAAGGTCAGCATCGCCGCCGGCGACACGTTCCGCGCCGCCGCGGTCGAGCAGCTCAAGATCTGGGGCGAGCGCGCCGGCGTGCCGGTGTTCGCCAAGGCGCAGGGCGGCGACGCCGCCGGACTTGCCTACGACGCGCTGGCCGAGGCGCGGGCGGCGGGCACCGACGTGCTGCTGATCGACACCGCCGGCCGGCTGCAGAACAAGACCGGGCTGATGGAGGAGCTGGCGAAGATCGTGCGCGTGATCCGCAAGCTCGACGACGCGGCGCCGCATTCCTGCGTGCTGGTGCTCGACGCGACGGTCGGGCAGAACGCCCATAGCCAGGTCGAGACGTTCCGGGCCATGGTCCAGGTCGACGGGCTGGTGGTCACGAAGCTCGACGGCACGGCGAAGGGCGGCGTGCTGGTGGCGCTGGCGGAGCGCTTCAAAGTGCCGGTCGTCGCGGTCGGCGTCGGCGAGGGGATCGACGATCTGCGGCCGTTCGACGCGACGCATTTCGCGCGCAGCCTCATGGGACTGGAGATCAAGGCGTGAGCGAGCAACGCGAGGGCGCGGAACCGCCGGGCTGGCGCAAGCTGGTCGGGCCGCTGCTGGAGATCGGGCCGCTGCTGATATTCTTCGCCGCCAGCGGCCGGTGGGGCGTCTACACCGGCACGGCGGTGTTCGTCGCCGCGACCTGCGTGGCGCTGCCCCTTTACCGCCTCCTCGAGGGAAGGTGGCCGATCATGCCGATGGTCAGCGGCGTGTTCGTGCTGGTGTTCGGCGGCCTGACGATCTGGCTGCAGGACGAGCTCTTCATCAAGATGAAGCCGACGATCGTGAACTGCCTGTTCGGCGTCATCCTGATGGGCGGCCTGTTCTTCGGCCGCTCGCTGCTGAAGCCGCTGTTCCGGGCCGCCTTCCGGTTGACCGACATCGGCTGGAACCTCCTGACGCGGCGCTGGGCGCTGTTCTTCTTCGCGCTGGCCATCATCAACGAGATCGTGTGGCGCAACTTCTCGACCGACACTTGGATCGCGTCGAAGATGGTCGTGAGCCTGCCGCTGACGCTGGTGTTCGCCGTCGCCCAGACGCCGCTGCTGCGCCGCCATTGGGACGGCCCGGACAATCCGTTCAAGGCCGGCTAGGCCGCGAGGCGAGGGAGGACGCGCATGAGGATCGTCGTCGTCGGCGCCGGGATCGGCGGACTCACGGCCGCGATGTGCCTGCGCGACGCCGGCCACGACGTGCGCGTGTTCGAATCGGTGCCCGAGGTGCGGCCGCTGGGCGTCGGCATCAACGTGCAGTCCAGCGGCGTGCGGATCCTGACGGCGCTGGGGCTGCTCGACGCGCTCGACGCGGTCGCCATCCGCACGCAGGAATTCGTGTTCGCGAACCGACACGGCCAGCCGATCTGGCGCGATCCGCGCGGACTCTCCGGCGGCTACCCGTGGCCGCAATTCTCGATCCACCGCGGCGAACTGCAGATGATCCTGTTCGAGGCCGCCGTGAGGCGCCTCGGCGCCGCGAACGTCCGCACCGGCCACCGGCTGACCACGTTCGAGACCGCGCCCGACGGGCGCGTGACAGCGCGCTTCGCCGACAAGGACGGCGCGCCGGCCGGCGAGGAGAGATGCGACGTCCTGGTCGGCGCCGACGGCATCCACTCCACCGTCCGCGCCGCGTTCTTTCCGGACGAAGGCCCGCCGAAATGGAACGGCGTCATGATGTGGCGCGGCACCACCGAGGGCGCGCCGTTCCTCACCGGCGCCTCGATGGTGCAGGCCGGCCACCAGGCGCAGAAATTCGTCTGCTACCCGATCTCGCGGCGGCTGGCCGGCGAAGGCCGCGTGCTGATCAACTGGATCGCCGACCTGTATCTCGGCGGTGAGAGCCGCCGGCGCGAGGACTGGAACCGGCTGGGCCGCGTCGAGGACATCCTGCCGAAATTCGCCGGCTGGAATTTCGGCTGGCTCGACGTGCCGGCGATCATCAAGGGCGCCGGCGCCATCTACGAGTTCCCGATGGTCGACCGCGATCCGCTGCCGCGCTGGACGCACGGCCGCGTGACGCTGCTCGGCGACGCGGCGCATCCGATGTATCCGATCGGCTCCAACGGCGCGACGCAGGCGATCCTCGACGGCGAGGCCCTGGCGGCCGCGCTGGCCGAGCACGCCGACCCCGGCGACGCGCTGCGGGCCTACGAGGCGCGGCGCCTGCCGGCCACCGCGCGCATCGTCGAGACCAACCGCGCGCGCGGCCCGGACCGCGTCCTCGACATCGTCGAGGAGCGCGCGCCGGACGGTTTCACGGATCTGGAGTCGGTGCTGCCGGCGGCCGAGCTGGAGTCCATCGTCGGGGAGTACAAGCGCATCGTCGCCATGGACCGCGACACGCTGCGCGCCCTGGCCGGCAAGCGGGCGGGTTGACGCCGCGCGGTGGAACTGTCGGTGGCGGTGCTCCCGGCCACCACGTCGCCAGGCGCCACCTGACGCGACTGTACGGGCGGGCGATGTCGGAAATATGACGCGGTCCGGCCGGCGATGGCATAGTGCGGCGCACCGGCGCCGGATCGTGGACATCCCCCAGGACATGCCGCACATCGCGCACTTTCGAGCGAGGCCCGCCCGTAGCGGCGGGGCGCGCGCATGAGCTTCGGACGCGCCATCGCGTTGATCGGCGGCTGGACGATGCTCAGCCGCCTGCTGGGCTTCGCGCGCGACGTGGCGATCGCGGCGCTGGCCGGCGCCGGACCGGTCGCCGACGCGTTCTTCATCGCGCTCAAGCTGCCGAACCTGTTCCGCCGGCTTTTCGCCGAAGGCGCCTTCGCCTCGGCCTTCGTGCCGCTGTTCGCGCGCGCCCGCCGCGAGGGCGGCGACGCGGAGGCCGCGGCGTTCGCGCGCGAGGCGCAGGGCGCGCTGCTGGCCGTGCTGGCGCCGTTCGTGGTGGCCGGCATCGCCGCCATGGCGTGGATCGTGCCGCTGGTTGCGCCGGGACTGGCGTCGAAGCCGCCGGAGACGCTGAGCTTCGCCATCGAGTTCAGCCGGATCGCGTTCCCCTACCTGTTGTTCATCTCGCTGGCGTCGCTCTACGCCGGGATCCTCAACTCGCTCGACCGCTACGGCCACGCGGCGGCCTCGCAGGTGCTGTTCAACCTGTCATTGATCGGCGCGTTGTTCGCGCTGACGCCGTTCCTACCGAACGCCGGCTACGCGCTGTCGTGGGGGCTCTGCCTCGCCGGCGTGGCGCAATGGCTGTGGCTTCTGGTGGCGTGCCGGCAGGCCGGCGTGGCGCTGCCGCTCGCCTTCCCGCGCCTGACCGCCCGCGTGCGGCGCCTGCTGACTCTGGCGCTGCCCGCCGCCGTCGGCGCCGGCGTCCAGCAGATCAACCTCGTGCTCGAGATCGTGTGGGCGTCGCTGCTGCCGACCGGCGCGATCTCGGTGCTGTACTACGCCGACCGCATCAACCAGCTGCCGCTGGGCGTGGTCGGCGTCGCGATCGGCACGGCGCTTCTGCCGCGGCTGGCGCGGCTGATCCGCGACGACCAGGCCGCCGGCGCCATGCACAGCCAGAACCGCGCCGTCGAGTTCGGCCTGCTGTTCTCGCTGCCGGCGGCCGTCGCGCTGGCCGTGGTGGCGTGGCCGGTGATCGCCACGCTGTTCCTACGCGGCCAGTTCACAGCCGAGGACGCGCGCCGCACGGCCGAGGCGCTGACGGTGTTCGCGCTGGGGCTGCCGGCTTTCATCCTGACCAAGACGCTGGCGCCGGGCTTCTTCGCGCGCGAGGACACCGCCACGCCGCTCAAGATCGCGGTGTTCTGCATCTCCCTCAACATCGCGCTGAACCTGCTGTTCATCACGCTGCCCGAGCGCGGGTTGATGCCGCGGCTGGAGCATGTCGGCGTTGCGCTGGCGTCGTCGGTCGCCGGCTGGTTCAACGCCGTCCTGATGTGGCTGGTGCTGCGCCGCCGAGGCCACTTCCATGTCGACGCGCGGTTGGCGGCGCGCGGACCGCGCATCGCGCTGGCGGCGGCGCTGATGGGCGCCACGCTATGGGCGGCGATGGCGTGGACGCCGCTCGGCGGCGCCTTCGACGCCGGCGGCGCCGGACGCTGGCTGGCCCTGCTGATCCTGTGCGGCGGCGGCGGCGCGGCGTTCGTCGCCTTCGGCGCGGCGCTTGGCGTCATCCGGCCGGTCGAGATCCGCGGCCTGCTGCGCCGCGACCGCACCCTGCCGCCCGACCCGCGCGACACGACGCCGCTGGAGTGACGACGGACGCTCAGCCGCGGATCTGGTGGCGTTCCAGCTCGTCGCCGAGGCGGCCGGTCAGGAACAGGCCGCACATGCGGTAGTCGCTGATCAGCGACCAGTAGGGGTGCGTGAAGGTGGCCGGCCGGTTCCGCTCGATGACGTAGTGTCCGAACCACGCCGGACCGTAGCCGAACAGCGGCACCAGGATCAGCAGCCACCATTGACGGCTGGCGATCGCGCCGACCAGCAGCGCCGCCGACGCGATGGTGCCGACGTAGTGGACCGCGCGCGTCGCCGGCTTGGCGTGCTCCCGCAGATAGAACGGCCAGAACTCGGCGTAGGTCGCGCAACGTCGCGCCATGTCCCGCCCTCCGTCGCCACCCGTCAGCGCGGCCGGCCGGTCAGCTCGACCTGCTCGCGCAGGGCGTCGTGCAGCGCCGCGGTCGGCTCGCCCGTCTCCGGCATGCCGGCGAGTTTCTCGAACTCGCGGATCGCGGCGCGCGTGGCCGGTCCGATCACGCCATCGGGCTCGCCGCTGTAGAAGCTCAGCGAGGCGAGCATGCGTTGGATCTCGACCAGACGGACGCGCGGATCGGCGGGGGCCGCCGGCTTCGCGGCCGCGGGCGGCGGCACGGCCGACGGGGGTGCCGGCGTGGCGGCGGCGGGGCCGGTCGGAGGCGGTCCGAAGCCGCCGGTGGCGGGCGTCGACGCGCCGGGCGAGGACGGACCCGACGCGCCGGCGGGCGGACCGAAGCCGATGGCGCCGGCGGCGCGCGCGCGCGCGGCGTTGCGCATCGTGTCGACGATGATGCGGTACTCCGCCTCGCCGATGCGCTGGGCGCGCTGGAGATCGGCCGCCGGCAGCGTCCGCTGCAGCTCGACGACCTTGGCGTCGGCCGCCACGACGATGGCGGCGTTCTCCGGCTCCGGCCGCGCCCGGTCGAAATGGCCGGTCATCGCGTACCACACGACCGCGGTTGTCGGATCCACGCGGATCGCGGAATTGCCGCGCTCGTGCATCTCCCCGAGCATGAACATCGCGCGCGTCAGGCCGAGACGGGCGGCCAACAGCAGCGTGTCGTGCGCGCGCTGCGGATCGGCCGGTCCGCCGATGCCGTCGCGCAGCATCATGCCGAGATTGTTCCAGCCGCGCGGCTCGCCCGCCGCGCCGGCGCGCGCGTACCACTCGCGCGCCCCGGCGGGATCGGCCGGGACGCCGACGCCGCGCTCGAGCATGACGCCGACATTGAAGATCGCCGACACCACGCCGCTGTCGGCGGCGCGCCGCAGCCAGCGGCCGCCTTCGACCGGGTCGGCCGGCACGCCGGTGCCGCGGATGTAGCGGAACGCCAGCTCCTCGATCGCGTCGAGATCGCCGGCCTCGGCCATGCGCCGCAAAGCGTCGATCGACACGGCCGGGAGTTCGGCGCGCGGAATCTTGGGCTGCGGTGGCGCCTCCGGGGGGGATGCCGCGGCCGGCGCCGCGGGCGCGGCGGTGGACGCGGCCGGCGGCGGCGGTTCCGCTGGCGCCGCTGGCGCCGGTGGCTTCGGCGCTGGCGGCGTGGTCGCCGCCGTCGCCTCCGGCTTGGTCGCGGAAGGCGCGGCGCCGGTCTTGGCGGGTTCACCCGTGGACTGTTCGGCCTGCGTCGGCTGGCGCGGCGCCTTGACCTTCTTGGGCTTGAAGTACCACCAGGCGCCGCCGGCCGCGATCGCCACCACCACGACGCCGGCGAGGACGCGCGGCATCATAGAGCGCGGGCGCTCCTGCTCCGCCGCCGCGGTCCGGCCGGCCGTCAGGATGCGGGCGCGGCGCTCGATCGCCTCGACATCGAGCGGCGTGGCGCCGCCCTCCGGCGTCTTGGCGGCGGATTCAGACGGCCCCTCGGCGGTGGCCGTCGTCCGCCCGCGCGCGAGAATCCGGTTCATCGATTCGGCCGACACGGCGTCGGCGGCGGTCGCTTTGGCACCGACGGCGGCATCGTCGGCCGGACCGCTGGAGGCTCCAACTGGTTTCGCGATCGCCGCGGACTCCGATGCCGGCGAGGGCGTGGCTTCGGCCGGCGGCGGGGCGGATTCAGCCGAGACGGCCGGATCAGCGCCGGATTCCGTCGGTTTATCCTCCGCGGCCGCCGGGTCGGGCGACACAGCGGCGGCGCCTTCAGCGGCCGCAGGCGCCGCCTTGGCCGGCGCGGGGGCGGCGTGTTCCTCGGTCAGAAGCAACGGCGTGTCGCCGGTCGCCGCCCCGGACGGCGCGGACGCGGGCGTCGCCTCCGTCGCCGGACCGCCTTCAAGCACCTTTCCCGCCGTGCCAATCGGCGCGGCCTCCGTCCCGGAATCCGCGAAAATCTCGTCGAGCGACGGCACCTCGGCGACCGGCTCCTTCGCCGCGACGGGCGACGGCGGCACCGGCTCCAAGCGCACGCTCGACTGCCCGGCGCGGCGCGGTACGGCGTCGCGGGGGATCACGGACGGAGGGTCGGGCTTCTTGCGGTCTGTCATGGTCAATCGCGCGGCCGGCGACCATCGCCGGCGGGCGGCCACTCTAGCCGAAGGATCAGGGCGCCGCGAGGGCAAGGACCCGTGGCGTGCCGACGGGACTATTGGCTCACGTTGCGCAAAAACTTCTCAGGCGGCGGTTCACCCCATTGCGACTGGAAGCCGTCCTCGACACTCAGGAGGTTCGAACCGTCGGAGGCGTTCAGCCGGTCGGTGTCGGCCCAGCGCTCGTGCACGCGGCCCCACGGGTCGGACCAGTAATCGTACACCTGGCTGCCGAGCAGATGGCGTCCCACGCCCCACATGTGCTCGTATCTGCCGAGCGACTTCAGATGCGCGTGGTCCTTGAGCACGGCGTCGACGTCGGGGACCTCGTAGGACACGTGGTTGAGCCCGGCGCGGTCGTTGTGCACGGCGAAGAACACGTGGTGATCGACGTATTCGTCGCCGCGGTCGAGGCGGTTGAACGACCCGATGACATTCTCCTTGGCGCCGGCGTAGACATCGTCCGAGCCGATGAATCCGAGCGTGTCGCGGAACCATTTGACCGTCTCCGCGACGATCGGCGTGCTTAGCACGGCGTGGCCGATGCGCTTCACGGGCGCGGGCGACGGCGGCAGACGCATCAGACGCCCGGCGCGCCGCAGCGGCTCGTCGCCGGAGTTCAGCAACTGGCGCGGAGCCGCGATCGGGTCGAGGCGCAGCATGCCGTGCACCACCTCGATGGCGTAGCCGTTGGGCTCGCGCAGCCGCACGCGGTGGCCACCGCCGGGATCGTCGACCGCCTCGACGGCGGAGGCGCCCGGCGCCGCGGCGAGGCGCTCGAGATCGGCCATCGAGCCGGCGTGGTAACCGATGGCGAGGAACCGGGGCGGGCCCTTCTCCGCGATGTGGACGTGGTGCGGCGAGTCGGTGCCGCGCATGTACAGCGCGTTCTCGGTGCGCGCGGCGCGGATCAGCCCGAAATCGACGAGGAACGTCTCCATGGCGTCGAGATCGGGCGCGCCGAGGCGCACGTAGGCGAGATCGGTGACTTTGGTCAGCGGCATGGCGCGGCTCCCCGCCGGCTATGGAAACGAGAGGCGTCGAGGCTAGCGCCGCGCCGCGGTCGCTGTCCATCGCGGCGGGGACGCCTCAATAGAGCGACTTCAGCACCGCGTGCACGCCGAGCAGCAGGAGCGCGACGAACACCACCACCCGGAACTGGTCGACCGACAGGCGGCGCCGGACCCGCTGGCCGCACCACATGCCGGCCATCGCCGGCACCACCGCGGCCGCCGACACCGCCGCGCGGGGAGCGTCGAGGACGCCGTAGCCGGCCAGCGTCGCGGTGATCGTGATCATCACCGCGCACAGCACGATGCCCAGCGCCTGCACGAGCTCCGCCGGTTTCATCTCCAGAGCCTGGAGATAGGGCATCAGCGGGATGATCGGCACGCCGACGATGCCGGCGACGAACCCGCTGGCGGCGCCGACCGGCACCGACGCCCAGCGCTCCCAGCGCTCGGCGACATGGAAGCGAAGCTTCCCCAGCCCCATAGCGCCGTAGACGATCAGCACCGCGCCGAGCACGGGCATCGCCCAGGTCGGCGCCTTGCGGCCCACGAACGACACCGTCAGCCAGACGACGACGCAGACCGTGAGGATCAACGGCCACAGCCGCCGAACCAGCGGCATGAAGCGCCCGCCGACCGCGGCCTGCCAGACGTTCGTCACGATGGTCGGCAGCGTCAGCAGCGCCATCGCCTCCGGCACCGGCATGACGACGGCCAGCAGCGCGATCGACACCGTGGGCAGGCCGAGGCCGACCAGTCCCTTCACGCCGCCGGCGACAAGGAAGACCGCGACGCCCAGCGCGGCGAGCGACCAGCTCATCCCCGCGTCACCGCCACCACGCCGCGACGGCGGCGGCCGCGGCGATGAAGGCCGCGATCCACGAGAAATCGGCGAGACGGCGGCGGTTTGGACGGTCGGGCCCGGCCGCCGCCAGCTCGCGCTCGGCGCGGCGGCGTTCCCGCTCGGCGACCTGCTCCAGCGCGTCGACCAGGCGCGGCAGCTTGCGGATGCCGTCCAGCGTCTCGCCGGCGGCGCGTTCCAGCCGCGCACGCGGGCCGAAATGCGTGCGCATCCAGTCCTCGATCAGCGGCCGCGACAGCTCCCAGATGTTGACGTCGGGATTGAGCTTGGTGCCCATGCCCTCGGCCATAAGCATCGTCTTCTGGAGCAGCAGCAGCTGCGGCTGCGCCTGCATCTCGAACTGCTCGGTGACGCGCAGAAGCTGCGCCAGCAGGCGGGCGATCGAGATCTGGTTCGACGGCTTGCCGAAGATCGGCTCGCCGATCGAGCGGCAGGCCTGCGCGAACAACTCCACGGATTTGTCGGGCGGCACGTAGCCGGCGCGGAACTGCACCTCGGCGACGGCGGCGTAGTCGCGCCGCAGGAAGGCGACGAGCAGCTCGGCGAGATAGCCCCGCGTGGCGGTGTCGACGCGGCCCATGATGCCGAAATCGACCGGCACGATGCCGCCGCCCTCGTCGACGAAGGCGTTGCCGCCGTGCATGTCGCCGTGGAAGAAGCCGTCGCGGAACACCTGGAAGAAGAACGCCTCGGCGCTCTTGCGCAGCACCGCGTCGAGATCGTGCCCCGCGGCCAGCAGCCGGTCGCGGTCGCCGATCGGGATGCCGCGCACGCGCTCCATCGTCAGCACGCGTCGCGCCGTGCGGTCCCAGTCGATCGCCGGCGTGCGGTAGCCCGGATCGCCGGCGAAATTGTCGCCGAGCTCCTGCGCCGCCGCCGCCTCCATGCGCAGGTCCATCTCGATGCGCACGACGTCGGCGAAGGCGCGCACGGACTCCACCGGCCGCAGCCGGCGGAACCGCGGCTGGGCGCGCTCGACCAGCCCCGCCAGCCAGTAGAACAGGTCGAGATCGCGGGCGAACGCCGCCTCGATGCCGGGGCGCAGCACCTTGACGGCGACCTCGCGCCCGTCGGTCGTGGTCGCGTAGTGGACCTGCGCGATCGACGCCGCCGCCACCGGGACGTCGTCGAACGACGCGAACAGCGCCGCTATCGGCGCGCCCAGCTCCGACTCGACGATGCGCCGCGCCTCGGCGCCGGGAAACGGCGCCAGATGGTCGGCGAGCTGGCCGAGGTCGAGCGCGACCTCCTCGTTGAGCAGGTCGGCGCGGGTCGACATCGCCTGGCCGAACTTGATGAAGCTCGGCCCCATGTCGGTGAACGCCGCCGCGAGCCTCTCTCCGGGGCGCCGCGGATCGTCGCGCCGCCTCGCGAGCCGCGCGACGGCGACCAGCCCCGGCGCGACGCCGAGCGTCTCCAGCGGAAACAGCGCGTCGTGGCGGGCGAGCGTGAAGGCCAGCCGCGCCAGACGGACGCCATTGCGGAGCGAGCGGAACATCTACGCCGCCACCGGACGCGGTTTCGCGCGATACCTGAACTGGCGGCGGTGGCGGTCCATCACACGCGCCAGCCGCTGTGGAGCGCGACGATGCCGCCCGAGAAATTGCGCCACGACGCGCGCGCGAAGCCCGCCGCCGTCATCATGTCCGCCAGCTTCTGCTGTGGCGGATGCCGCCGGATGCTCTCATGCAGATAGCGGTATGATTCCTTGTCGCCCGCGACCAGCCCGCCAAGGGTCGGCAGCATCGTCGCCGAGTAGCCATCGTAGATCCGGTCGAGCACGGGCACCACGACGCGGCTGAACTCGAGGCACAGGAACCGGCCGCCCGGCCGCAGCACGCGGCGCGCCTCGGCAAGCGCGCGGTCGATACGGGTCACGTTCCGCAGACCGAACGCGATGGTGTAGGCGTCGAACCGGCGGTCCGCGAACGGCAGCGTCTCGGCGTCGCCCGCGACCCAGGACAGTCCGCTCAGGATGCCGCGATCCGTCGCCCGGTCGCGCCCGACCGAGAGCATGGCGTGGTTGATATCGCAGACGGTGACCGGCGCGGCGCCGCCAGTGCGGGCGTGGAGCCGGAACGCAATGTCGCCGGTGCCGCCGGCGACGTCGACCAGCGCCATGCCGGGGCGCGGCGCCAAGGCGTCGACCATCGCGCTCTTCCAGAGGCGGTGCACGCCCAGCGACATCAGGTCGTTCATGACGTCGTATCGCGCGGCGACGCTATCGAAGACCTGGCGCACCATTCCGGCCTTGGCCTCGGCCGGAACCTCGCGGAATCCGAAGGACGCCGTTTCCGACGCGGCGGCGTCGCTCGGGAGAGTGGGTTCGGGCGTCATGGGGCCCAGATATAAAGGCCCGCCGGCCGGCGCGCCATGGACCGCGGCCGCGGCGTTTGCGCTCCGCCCAGGCTGGCGATCAGCGGCCATCCGGCAACCTGACGTCGATGACCAGTGGCCGATGGTCGGAGCCGATATCCGGCCCCAACCGCCGATCGACCACAGCGATTCCGGGGCCGATCAGCGCGTGGTCGATCGCCAATCCCGCCGCCGGCAGGGCGGAGAACCACGTCGGCAGCGGCCGGCGCGGCGACTCGGCCGGCACCATCGCGGAATCCACGAGGCCGCCCGCCGCCAGCATCCGACGGAAGGCGATCGAGAATGGAGTCGTGTTGAGATCGCCCAGCAAGATCACTCGGTCGCCGGCCGCGATCCGCGCGCCGGCGAACTCCGCCGCCAAAGCGAGCGAGGCGTCGCGGCGGTCCGGCGGCACGCCGAGGAGGCCGCCGGGAAGCTCCGGGCGGGGCGCGTGCAGGCCGATGATTGCGAGGCACGGCGCGTCCACGCCGTCGCCGCAGAACCGCGCCTCCATGACCGGGAAATCGGCCCCATGCCGACGGTCCATGCGGAATGTCGTCGGCGCGCGCCGGCTCACGAGCAGCAGATCGAAGGCGCTGCGTTGCGGAAACGACGACTGGAAGGGATACGCCGCGCGACGGTCGCTTGCGGCGCGCTCGTGATGGGCAGAGAGCTCGGTCAGGACGGCGATGTCCGGCCGCTCCTCGTCGAGCAGACGCGCCAGCGCCGGCGCGCCGGTGGTCCAATTCTGCAGATTCGCCCAGACGATGCGCGTTTTCGGCGCCGCGCCGGGAGGCGCGACCGGCGGCGGCAGGAACGCCGGGACGACCACGACCGCCAAGGCGGCCGCGCCGATCGAGGCCACGACCGTCGCGTGGCGGACGCGGAACAAAACCGCGACGAGCGCGGCCACGACGCACGCCGTCGCGATCTGCGCGCTCAGTTCGGCGTAAAGCTCCAATGGACGCCAGTGACGGCCGGCCTGCGCCAGCAGCGCCAGGCCGGTCGCGAGATAGCAGCCGATCACGACCAGCGGGCGCAGCAGCGATCGACCCGACGTTGACGGTCGAGGTGTAGAGGATGATTGCGGCACGGCGCCGAGCGTAGCATGTAGGTCGCCCGCGCAGCCGCGCGCGAACGTCCGGATTCAGATGCCCGAGCTCCCCGAAGTGGAAACCGTGCGCCGCGGTCTCGTCCCGCGGCTGGTCGGACGCCGCATCCTTCGCCTCACGCAGCGCCGCAAGGATTTGCGTCTACCGCTGCCCGCGCGTTTCGCTCAGCGGCTCGAAGGGCGGATGATCGCCGCTCTGGAACGGCGCGCCAAATACATGCTGTGGCGGTTCGAGGGCGGCGACACGCTGGTGGTGCATCTCGGCATGTCCGGCCGGATGACCGTGATGCCCACGGGGATGGCGAACGAGCGCCCGTTCGAGACCCACGACCACGTCGTGTTCGACACAGACGATGGCTGGCAGATCCGTTTCAACGACGCGCGGCGGTTCGGCCTGATGCTGCTGGTACCCGACCACGAGATCGGAAAGCACAAACTGTTCAAAGGTTTGGGGCCGGAGCCCTTGGAGCCCGAGTTCGACGGGCCGGCGCTGGCGGCGCGGCTGGCCGGGAAGAAGACGCCGATCAAGAGCGCCCTGCTGGACCAACGCGTGCTGGTCGGAGTCGGCAACATCTACGCCTGCGAGGCGCTGTTCGATTCCGGGATCTCGCCGAAACGGCTGGCGCGCACGGTCCGCGGCGAGCGCGCCGACCGGCTCGCGGCGGCGATCCGGGCGGTGCTGGAACGGTCGATCCTCGATGGCGGCTCGACCTTGCGCGACCACGTCCAGCCCGATGGCGAGCTGGGCTATTTCCAGACGCGCTTCGCCGTCTACGACCGCGAGGGCCGGCCGTGCCCGGGCTGCGACTGCGGCAAGGGGGTCAAACGCTTCACCCAGGCCGGGCGGTCGACCTTCTTCTGTCCGGCGCGGCAGCGTTGACAGCGTTGTCGTCCCGCCCGAATCCCGATACCAACGGCGCCTACGCGCACGAAAAGGAGTCTCCGATGGCGGCGTACGAAATGATCGAGGTCGAGACCCGCGACCGCGTCGGTATCGTGCGGCTGAACCGGCCGAAGGCGTTGAACGCGCTTTGCGCGCAGCTCGTGCGCGAGATGGGCCAGGCGCTGGACGCTTTCGAGGCGGATCCCGGCATCGGCTGCGTCGTGGTGACCGGCGGCGAGCGCGCCTTCGCGGCCGGCGCCGACATCAAGGAAATGAAGGAAAAGACCTACCAGGATGTGTTCCTGCAGGATTTCATCACCGTCGGCTGGGAGCGCGTGTCGCAGATCCGCAAGCCGGTGATCGCCGCGGTCGCGGGTTTCGCGCTGGGCGGCGGCTGCGAGATGGCGATGATGTGCGACTTCATCATCGCCGCCGACAACGCCAAGTTCGGCCAACCGGAGATCACGCTGGGCACGATTCCGGGCGCCGGCGGCACCCAGCGCCTGCCGCGGTTCGTGGGCAAGTCGAAGGCCATGGATCTGGTCCTGACCGGCCGCATGATGGACGCGGTCGAGGCCGAGCGCTGCGGCCTGGTGAGCCGGGTGGTGCCGCTCGACAAGCTGATGGAGGAGGCGCTGGCGGCGGCCGCGAAGATCGCCTCGATGTCGCTGCCGGCCACGATGGTCGCCAAGGAGGCGGTCAACCAGGCGTTCGAGACCGGCCTCGCCGAGGGCGTGAAGTTCGAACGGCGCACTTTCCACGCCAGTTTCGCCTTCGAGGACCGGGTCGAGGGCATGAACGCCTTCGCCGACAAGCGCAAACCCGTCTGGAAACACCGCTGAGACGGCCGCGGACTCGCCTTGACGCCCTCCGGGGGCGCCGTTATAAGCCGCGCTTTCCCGAGCAACCTCAAGGATTACGGGGATTTTCGTCCCCGCCGGATGGATCGACATGGCCAATCACAAATCCGCCGAGAAGCGCGCCCGCCAGACCGAGCGCCGCACGGCCGTCAACCAGTCGCGCCGGTCGCGGGTCCGCACCTTCGTGCGCAAGGCCGAGGAAGCGCTGAAGAGCGGCGACAAGGCGGCGGCGCAGGTGGCGGTCCGCGAGGCCGAGAGCGAGCTGGCGCGTGGCGCCGGCAAGGGCGTGATGCACCGCAACACCACCGCGCGCAAGACGTCGCGCCTGGCCGCGCGTCTCAACGCGATGACCTGATCCCGTCGCGCGGGGCGCCGCGCGGACGATCGAAGTCGGAACGCCGGTCGAGAGACCGGCGTTTTTCTTTTGCCCTCGCCGCCGCGCCGGCATCCTCGCCGCGGAACGGCGGGCGCGCGGCGCGACGGGGATCGGCGACGCGCGCGACGACGTCGCGGCGGGAGACGGCACGCGCCGCGCCCGAGTTGTCCCCGCGATCAAGGTAACTCACACAATCCACAATTTCACACGCGCCGCTCGAATCGCACGCGCCGCGGCGGCGGCGAACGCGGACGCGCATGCGAATCGAGCGCGTTGCGCCCGCGGCGCCCGCGCGATGCCACATGTTGAAGCGCGCGCGGCGGCGCGCTCGGACTCGACGCGCGCGACTTCCTCCGCCGCGCGATTGTCAACGCGGCACGTCACGCCCGCGGCAAAATTTTCCGCGCGACTCCGCGACTCGAATCGTTGCGACCCGCGATGCGCGTGAGTAAGGTCCGTCTGTCCGCGGGTGATGCGTGGGGTTGACCTCGCGGACTGGTCACGATGGCAACGCCATCGAAAATTAAAATCGTTGTTCGTCAGGGAGAGCGTCGTCTCGGCGTTTCGGTTCGGAGGGTTCGTCCCCCGTGTCCGAGGCGCGTCCGGCGTCCGCGTCCCCATCGCGACAGCGACATAGACCGCTCCGGCCGCCGACCCCGAACGTTGAACCGACCCAGGGGGAGCGATGAGCGAGGCGGTGCGAACGTCGGGCGGATACGACATCGCGGCGGCGGAAGGCTACGCCGGCGACGTCAAGCCGGGCGTCGCGTGGCGGATGCTGGGCGAAGTCGCCGCGGCCCGCCTCGTCGACGTCCGTACCGCCGCCGAATGGGCGTTCGTCGGCGGACCCGATCTCCGCCCCCTCGGCAAGAACGCGATCGAGATCGAGTGGCAGAGCTTTCCCTCGATGCGCGCGGACCCGGAGTTCGCGCGCAAGGCCGCGGCGCTTCTCGGCGACGACCGCGGCGCGCCGGTGCTCCTCCTCTGCCGCAGCGGCGCGCGCTCCGCCTCGGCGGCGAGGGCGCTGACGGCGGCGGGCTACGCGGCGTGCTTCAACGTCGCCGATGGATTCGAAGGTCCGCTCGACGGCGACGGCAGACGTGGCCGGACCGCCGGGTGGAAGGTGGAGGGCTTACCGTGGAAGCAAAAATAAGTCGACGGAGGAGAACGCGGTGGCTAACGTTTTGACGGCGTCGACGGCGCGGACGGAAAACCAAAATGAAACCGTTGCGATGGCGGGGATGGGCATGACCGATAGGTCCGGTCGGGGGATGCTGGAGAGCCAATGGACCAAGGTCCAGGAGCTTCTCCGCCACGAGATCAGCGAGAAGGCGTACAGCACGTGGCTGGCGCCGTTGACGCTGGGGGATTTCCGCGAGGGCCGGCTGCGCCTGGCCCTTCCGACCCGGTTCATGCGCGACTGGGTCAGCAGCCACTACGTCGACCGTCTGCGCGCGCTGTGGCAGCGCGAGAACACCGCCGTGCGGTCGATCGAGATCGTCGTGCAACCGACCGTGGCGCCGGTGCGCAAGGGTCCGGAGATCGCCGACGCGCCGTCGATCGACGCCGCGCCGTCCAGCGGCGCGCTGCCGGCCTCGATGCCGCGCGTCGGACCGTCGGTGTCGCGCTCGCCCGACCGCGCCTACGACGACCTGCTCGGCGGTCCGGACGCGCGGTTCACGTTCGACAATTTCGTCGTCGGCAAACCCAACGAGTTCGCCTACGCCGCCGCGCGCCGCATCGCGGAGACCGACAGCCCGGCGTTCAATCCGCTGTTCCTCTACGGCGGCGTCGGCCTCGGCAAGACGCATCTGATGCACGCCATCTGGCAGGCCATCCGCGAGCGCAACGCCCAGCGCCGCGTGCTGTACCTGTCGGCCGAGACCTTCGTGAACAAGTTCATCCAGGCGCTGCGGTCCAAGAACACGATCTCGTTCAAGGAGCAGTTCCGCGGTGTCGACGTGCTGATGGTCGACGACGTGCAGTTCATCTGCGGGAAGGACACCAGCCAGGAGGAGTTCTTCCACACCTTCAACGCGCTGGTCGACCAGAACAAGCAGATCGTGCTGTCGTCCGACAAGGCCCCGCAGGAGCTCGACGGCATCGAGGACCGGATGCGCTCGCGGCTCTCGCACGGCCTGGTCGCCGACATCCACGCGACCACCTACGAATTGCGGCTGGGCATTCTGCAGAGCAAGGCCGAGCAGACCAAGGTCCAGGTGCCGGAGCGGGTGCTGGAGTTCCTCGCGCACAAGATCACCTCGAACGTCCGCGAGCTCGAGGGCGCGTTGAACCGGGTGATCGCCCACGCCACGCTCGTGAACCGCGAGATCACCCTCGACGCCGCCCAGGAGGTGCTGCACGACGTCCTGCGGGCCGCCGACCGGCGCATCTCGATCGAGGAGATCCAGCTGCGTGTGTCGCAGCACTACAGCATCAAGATCGCCGAGATGGGCTCGCCGCGCCGCTCGCGCTCGGTCGCCCGGCCGCGCCAGGTGGCCATGTACCTCGCCAAGCAGCTGACCCAGTGCAGCCTGCCGCAGATCGGCCGCAAATTCGGCAACCGCGACCACACCACGGTGATGCACGCGGTGCGCAAGATCGAGGAGCTGCGCGCCAGCGACGCCACGATCAACGAGGACGTCGAGTTGCTGCGCAAGATGCTGCAGGGCTGATCCAGGCCGGCCGGCCGGCGGCATTCCAGGACGCCGGCGCGACGCGCCGGCGTCGTCGTTTCCGGGCTCGCCCCGAAACCGCTGGGAAGGCCGCCCGAAGGCCGAAACGGCCCCGCTAAGGGCCGGAAATAGCTTATAAAAACCTATTCAACCGCAGGCGACGTGGTATAGTTTTCGACCGCAGCCTGCGGAGACGTGGCGAGCCTTCGCCGGACGGGTCGTCATGCCCGCGCCGGCGGGCGTTTCGGGCGCCTCCGCGGACGGGCCCGGGAACCCTCCTCCCGGTCAGATCCACCACCGCCTCGGGCAATCGATCCGGCCATGAAACTGACCATCGAACGGGCCGCTCTCCTCAAGGCCCTCGCGCACGTGCAGAGCGTCGTCGAGCGCCGCAACACGATCCCGATCCTGTCGAACGTGATGCTGACGGCGCAGAAATCGCGCCTCGGCCTGGCCGCGACGGACATGGATCTCGCCATCGTCGAGAACGTCGAGGCGGTCGCGTCCAAGCCCGGGTCGACCACGGCGCCGGCGCACACGATGTACGAGATCGTGCGCAAGCTGCCCGACGGCGCGCAGGTCGAGATCGAGACCGGCACCGACTCGAACCTGACGATCCGCGCCGGCCGCTCGCGCTTCACGCTGCAGTGCCTGCCGGTCGGCGACTTCCCGCAGATGAACGACGGCGATCTGCCGCACCGTTTCCAGCTGTCGGCCGCCGAGATGAAGGGGCTGATCGACCGCACGCGGTTCGCGATCTCGACCGAGGAGACGCGCTACTACCTCAACGGAATCTACGTGCACGCGACCAAGAGCGACGGCGTCGACGTGATGCGTGGCGTCGCCACCGACGGCCACCGGCTGGCGCGCGTCGAGCTGCCGCTGCCGGCGGGCGCCGCCGACATGCCCGGCGTCATCGTGCCGCGCAAGACCGTCAACGAGCTGCGCAAGCTGATCGACGAGGCCGACGGCGCCGTCGACGTCGAGCTGTCGGAGACCAAGATCCGCTTCACGCTGGGCGGCGTGACGCTGACCTCGAAGCTGATCGACGGCACGTTCCCCGACTACGAGCGCGTGATCCCTTCGGGCAACGACAAGGAGCTGGTGGTGCCGCGGGCCGAGTTCGCGGCCGCGGTCGACCGCGTGGCCACGATCTCGACCGAGAAGTCGCGCGCCATCAAGCTGTCGGCGTCGAAGAACAACCTCACCCTGTCCGCGACCAGCCCAGACGCCGGCAGCGCCACCGAGGAGATCGAGATCGGCTACGCCGGTCCGCCGATCGAGATCGGATTCAACTCCCGCTACCTTCTCGATATCACGGCGCAGATCACCGGCGGCGACGCCCGGTTCCTGATGGCCGATTCGGGATCGCCGACCGTGGTGCGCGACACCGCCGATCCGGGCGCGCTCTACGTGTTGATGCCGATGCGCGTATGAGCGGCGGCGCGCTTTCCGCCCGCGCCGCGCCGACAGCCGACATCGCCCCGCCGGGTCTGCCGTTCGCGCCCGGCCACGGAAGGCTGGCCGTCCGCCAGCTGCGCGTGACGGATTTCCGGAACTACTCCCGGCTGCGCCTGGACCTCGACGCGACACCCGTCGTGCTGGTCGGCGACAACGGCGCCGGCAAGACCAACCTGCTCGAGGCCGTGTCGTTCCTCGCCCCGGCCGCGCCTGCGCCGCGCCCGGCTCGACGAGATCGCCCGCCGCGACGCAGCGTCGCCGGCCTGGGCGGTCGCGGCCACGCTCGACACCCCACGGGGGCGGTTGGCGATCGGCACCGGCGTCGAGACCGTCGCGGCGAGCGGCGGCGGCGACGCGGCGGCGCGCCGGGTGGTGCGCATCGACGGCAAGTCCGTCGCCAGCCAGCTCGCGCTGGGCGCCCACGTCGCGGCCATCTGGCTGACGCCGCAGCAGGACCGCCTCTGGGTCGACGGTCCGGGCGAGCGGCGCCGCTTCCTCGACCGCATGGTGGCGGCGTTCGATCCGGAGCACGCCGGCGCTGTCGCCGCCTACGAGCAGGCGATGCGCCAGCGCGCGCGTCTTCTGGTCGAGGGCCGGCAGGACGCGCGCTGGCTGGCGGCGCTGGAGGACACCATGGCGCGGCACGGCGTGGCGGTGTGCGCCGCGCGGCTCGACCTCGTCGCCCGTCTCGACCAGGCGGCGCGCCTCGGCGTCGGTCCGTTCCCGCGCGCCTCGCTGGCGATGACCGGCGAGGTCGAGGCCTGGGTCCAGGGGACGCCTGCGCTGGACGCCGAGGACCGGCTGCGCGCCACGTTGGCCGCCAACCGTCCGCTCGACGCCGCCGCCGGCGCCACGACCTGCGGACCTCACCGCGGTGATCTGGCGGTGCGCCACCTCGACCGCGGCGTGGCCGCCGCGCAGGGCTCGACCGGCGAGCAGAAGGCGGTGCTGATCGCGATCGCGCTGGCGCACGCGCGGCTGGTGTCGCTGGCGCGCGGCCGGCCGCCGCTGCTGCTGCTCGACGAGATCGCGGCCCATCTCGACGGCCGCAAGCGCGACGCCCTGTTCGCCGAGATCGAGGCGCTGGGCTCGCAGGCCTGGATGACCGGCACCGACGCCGGCGACTTCTCCGCGCTCGCCGGGCGGGCGCAGTTTCTGGACGTCGGCGACGGCGCGACGCGGCCGCTCTGACGCGACGGATGTGGATATGACCGACGGAACCGACGAGACACCGGACGCCCCCGACGCCTCGGCCAACGCCGACGAGCGCGCCCGCGCCAACGCCGCCGCGCGCGCCGCGATGGGCGACGGCGAGGAGTACGACGCCGATCTGATCAAGGTGCTGCGCGGCCTCGACGCCGTGCGCAAGCGGCCGGGCATGTACATCGGCGACACCGACGACGGCACCGGCCTGCACCACATGGTGTACGAGATCGTCGACAACGCCATCGACGAGTCTCTTGCGGGTTACTGCGACCGCGTCGACGTCACGCTCCACGGCGACGGCTCGGTGACCGTGCGCGACAACGGCCGCGGGGTGCCGACCGACATCCACCGCGAGGAGGGCGTGTCGGCGGCGCAGGTGATCTTCACGCAGCTCCACGCCGGCGGGAAGTTCGACAAGAACACGTACAAGGTCTCCGGCGGCCTGCACGGCGTCGGCGCCGCGGTCGTCAACGCGCTGTCGACCCATCTCGACCTGCGCATCTGGCGCAACGGCAAGGAGCACTTCATGCGCTTCCGCGACGGCGACGCGGAGGCGGATCTCGTCGTGGTGGGCGACGCGCCGGAGGGGAGGCGCGGCACCGAGGTGACGTTCCTGCCGTCACCGCGGACGTTCACGCGCACGGAGTTCGATTTCGCCACGCTCGAGCACCGCCTGCGCGAACTGGCGTTCCTCAACTCGGGCGTCCGCGTCGTGCTGACCGACGCCCGCGGCGTCGAGCCGGTCTCGGTCGAGCTGTTCTACGAGGGCGGCGTCGAGGCCTTCGCGCGCTATCTCGACCGAAACAAACAGGCGCTGACGCCGCCGGTGTCGATCCGCGGCGAGAAGGACGGCATCGGCGTCGAGGCGGCGATGGAGTGGAACGACTCCTACCACGAGACCATGCTCTGCTTCACGAACAACATCCCGCAGCGCGACGGCGGCACCCACCTCGCCGGATTCCGCGCCGCCTTGACGCGCACGGTCAACAAGTACGCCGAGGAGAGCGGCATCGCGCGGAAGGAGAAGGTCTCGCTGTCGGGCGACGACATGCGCGAGGGCCTGACCTGCGTGCTTTCGGTGAAGGTGCCCGATCCGAAATTCTCGTCGCAGACCAAGGACAAGCTGGTGTCGTCGGAGGTCCGCCCGGTGGTCGAGGCGGTGATCGGCGAGAAGCTGTCGCGCTGGTTCGAGGAGCATCCCGGCGACGCGCGCAAGATCGTCGCCAAGGTGGTCGAAGCCGCCGCCGCGCGCGAGGCCGCGCGCAAGGCGCGCGAGCTGACGCGGCGCAAGGGCGCGCTCGACGTGTCGTCGCTGCCGGGCAAGCTGGCCGACTGCCAGGAGCGCGATCCGGCGCTGAGCGAGCTGTTCCTGGTCGAGGGTGACTCGGCCGGCGGCTCCGCCAAGCAGGGCCGCAACCGCGCCTTCCAGGCGATCCTGCCGCTGCGCGGCAAGATCCTCAACGTCGAGCGCGCGCGCTTCGACAAGATGCTGTCCTCGGCCGAGATCGGCACGCTGATCACGGCGCTGGGCACGGGCATCGGGCGCGACGATTTCGACATCGGCAAGCTCCGCTACCACAAGATCATCGTCATGACCGACGCCGACGTCGACGGCAGCCACATCCGCACGCTGCTGCTGACGTTCTTCTACCGGCAGATGCCGGAGCTGATCGAGCGCGGCCACCTGTTCATCGCCCAGCCGCCGCTCTACCGCGCCGTCCGCGGCAAATCCTCGGCGTACCTCAAGAACGAGCGCGCGCTGGAGGACTACCTCATCGAGGGCGGCACCGAGGGCGCCGTGCTGACGACCGGCAAGGGCGCCCAGATCGCGGGCGCCGATCTGCGCCGCGTCGTCGACATCGCCCGGTCGGTGGCCAACCTGCTGCGGCCGCTGGCGCTGAGCCGGCGCGTCACCAGCCAGCCCGTCATCGAGCAGGCCGCGATCGCCGGCGCGCTGAACCCGGACATCCTCTCGAACGCGACCGACGCGACGGAGGCGGCGAACTACATCGCCCGCCGCCTCGACATCGTCAGCCCCGAGCTTGAGCGCGGCTGGACCGGCGCCGTGACCCGCGACGGCGGGCTCGCGTTCGAGCGCACGCGCCGCGGCGTGGCGGAGCGCCACGTCATCGACAGCGCGTTGATCCGCTCCGCCGAGGCGCGCCGTCTCGACTCGCTGGCCACCGAGCTGCAGGACACCTACGAGACGCCCGCGACCTACGCCCTCAAGGACCGCGAGACGCGGCTGTTCGCCCCGACCGAGCTGATCGCCGCCGTCTACGAGGCGGGCCGCAAGGGCGTGGCGACGCAGCGCTACAAGGGCCTCGGCGAAATGAACCCCGACCAGCTCTGGGAGACCACGCTAGATCCGTCGGCGCGCACCCTGCTGCAGGTGCGCGTCAACCACGCCGACGAGGCCGAGGAGATCTTCACGACGCTGATGGGCGACGTCGTCGAGCCGCGGCGCGAGTTCATCCAGCAGAACGCGCTCAAGGTCGCGAACCTCGACGTCTAGGCGGATGGGGCCGGGGACGTGACGCCGGGCGACGTCGAAATCCTCGAGCATCTCGCGTTCAACGCGTGGCCGGCGTTGCGCGTCGTGGTCCAGGGAGGCTGGATCCTGCGCTTCGCCGACGGCTACACCAAGCGGGCGAACTCGGTGAACGCGCTGCGCCACGAGACCGGCGGGCAGGCCGGCGCGCTGGAGCGGCGCATCGACGACGCGGCCGCGCTCTACGCGCGGCAGGACGTCCCCTGCGTGTTCCGGTTGTCGCCGCTGATGGATCCGGGCGTCGACGCGGCGCTGGCGGGACGCGGATTCACGCGGATCGACGAGACGATCGTGATGCGGGCGGCGTTGTCCGGAGCGCCGGCGCCCGGCGGCGTCGAGATCGCCGCCGCCCGGTCGTCGGCGTGGTCCCGAGGCTACATGGCGTTCAACGGCGTCCCGCCGGCGCTCCAGACGGTCCACGACCGCATGCTCGGCGCCATCGTGCCGGAGGCCGGCTTCGCCACCGCCATGGACGCGGCCGGCGCAACGGCGGCCTTCGGGCTGGGCGTGGTCGAGGCCCGCCATGTCGGGCTGTTCGACATCGTCAGCGATCCCGCCAAGAGACGGGCGGGGCACGGCCGGCGCGTCGTCGAGGGCCTTATGACCTGGGGCCGTTCACGGGGCGCGACCCACGCCTATCTCCAGGTCGCCGCCACCAACGCGCGGGCGATCACGCTCTACGACGCGCTCGGCTTCGCCGAGGCCTACCGCTACCACTACCGCGTCCCGCCGGCGTGACGCCGGCGCCGCGCTCAGAACGCGCCGACCGCCGACCGCTCCCACTGCGCCTTGCGGATGGCGTGGAAGCCCTCGACGGTGCGTCGCACGATCTCGGCCACGGGCAGGATGTCGTGGATCAGGCCCGAGGTCTGGCCCGCCAGCGCGATCGAGCACTCCATGTCGCCGCCGAAATAGAGGTCCTTCACCGAGCCCAGCGTCGCGCGGTCCATCACGCCGGCTTTGTGGATCGCCTTCGACGTCTCGGTCTTCAGTGCGCGCACGCAGGGCGTGCCGGCGCGGTTGAGCATCACCGTGCCGGTGTCGGTGGCGTCAAGGATCGCCTGCTTGTAGTTGGCGTGCACGGGGCTCTCGGCCGAGCTGACGAAGCGCGTGCCCATCTGCACGCCCTCGGCGCCCAGCGCGAAGGCGGCCGCCATGCCGCGGCCGTCGCAGATGCCGCCGGCGGCGATCAGCGGCACGTCGACCGCCTCGCGGATCGCCTGCAGCAGCACCAGGGTCGAGACGTCGTCGGGGTTCTTGAAGCCGCCGCCCTCGCCGCCCTCGACGACCAGGCCGTCGACCCCGGCGTCGACGGCCTTCACCGCCGCCGCGAGGGTCGGCACGACGTGGTAGACGGTCAGCCCGGCGGCTTTGAGCGTCGGCAGCAGCTTGACCGGCGAGCCGGCCGAGGTGGTGACGAACCTCACGCCGCTCCCGCACACCATGTCGACCATCTTCGGATCGCGCAGGAACAGCAGCGGCAGGTTGACGCCGAACGGCCTGTCGGTGAGCTCGCGCATCCGGCGTATCTCGGCGGCGCAGGCCTCGGTCTCGCCGCTGGAGGTCTCGATGATCCCCATCGCGCCGGCGATCGACACGGCGCTGGCGAGCTGGCTGCGGGCGATCCAGCCCATCGGCGCCTGCAGGATCGGGTAGGTCGCCCCGGTATGGGCGAGGACGCGGTTCATCGGCCGTCTCCAGGAATTCGCGGACGCCGCCCCTTATAGCGCGGGACCGCGGCGAACGCCGCCCGGACCTCGCATGAGCCCCCGTCATACCCCCGCGAACAGGCTTGTCTTGCGCCGCGCCGGAACCGGCCGCAAAGAAAGGCGCCGGTCCGGCCGGGGCCGGGTACTTGGAGATGTCCGATGCAACGCGCGTGGTGGATCGTCGTGGCCTGCGGCGCCGGAGTCCTGCTGCTGGCGACCGGCGTGCGGATGAATTTCGGCATCTTCCAGAAGCCGATCGTGAGCGATCTGCAGATCAGCTACGGGCTGTTCGGGTTCGGCGCCGGACTGGCGCAGTTCCTGTTCGGCGTGCTGTCGCCGGTCGGCGGGGCGCTGGCGACGCGTTTCGGCGTGGTGCGCACCTGCGCCGCCGGCGGCGTCATCTACGTGCTGAGCCTGATCCTCGTCGCGGTCTCGCAGGACGGCGGCATGCTGACGCTGGGCAACGCGCTGGCCGGGGCGGCCATCGGCATCGCCGGCTTCAGCGCCGTGTTCGGCGCGGTCGGACAGGCGGCGCCGCCGGAGAAGCGCACCATGGCGCTTGCCATCACGACGGCCGGCGGCTCGCTGGGGCAGTTCTCGGTCGTGCCGTTCGGACACGTGATGATGGAGCTGTTCGGCTGGCGCGGCGCCATGCTGATCCTGGCGGCGCTGGCCGCGCTGATGATCCCGCTGGCCTTCGGGCTCGGCCGCTGGGCCGGCAACGCGCCGCCGGCCACCGGCGCCGCCCCGAGGCAGACCACGCGCGAGGCGGTCGCCGAGGCGTTCGGCGACCGCGGCTTCGTGCTCCTGACCATCGGGTTCTTCGTGTGCGGCTTCCACGTCGCCTTCGTCAGCACCCATATGCCGAACTACCTGATCTCGACCAACACCGGGCTGGACTGGTTCGGCAAGGCGCTGACGCCGGCCAGCGTCGGCGCGCTGTCGGTGGCGGTGATCGGCTTCTTCAACATCATCGGCACCCTGGCGGCCGGCGTGCTCGGCACCCGCTACCAGCGCAAGAACGTGCTGGCGCTGAACTACCTCATGCGCGGCGCGCTGTTCATGTTCCTGATGCTGGCGCCGCCGACGGGGATCAACGTGATGATCTTCTCGACGCTGTTCGGGCTGCTCTATCTCAGCACCGTGCCGCTGACGAGCGGGCTGGTCGGCTACCTGTTCGGGCCCCAGCACATGGGCACGCTCTACGGCATCGCCTTCTTCAGCCACCAGATCGGCGGCTTCCTCGGCGCCTGGGGCGGCGGCTTCCTGTTCGACCGAACCGGCGGCTACGACGCCATGTGGTGGGCGGCGGTCGCGCTGGCGCTGTTCGCGGCGGCGATCCACTGGATGATCCTGGAGCGCCCCGTCGCCCGCCTTGTCGCGCGGCCCGCCTAGGCCGATACTGGAGTCATGGACGCCACCGCGAACCCCGGCCCGACGCCGGCTGCGCAAGCCGCCGGCGCGACCGCGCGTCCGCCCGACGGTCCGTCGCCCGCGTTCTGGATCTCGCTGGGCGGCGCCGCGGCGCTGGCCGTGGTCGGCGCCGGCTGGCTGTGGATCGCCCGCGGCGAGGCGATCCTGCTCGATATCGAGCGCGTGTTCTGCTTCTGAGCCGGATGACGGCTATTTCGCGGGCGTCTTCAACGCGCCGCGCACGTTCATGAACTTCGAGAGCACATCGAACCAGAACGGCGCGCCGAGCGACACCGCCAGCGCGGTGACCACCCACCCGATGATCGACAGCGAACCCCACGCCAGCACCGTACCGTCGCCGGCTTTCCAGCCCACGGGCAGCGTCTGGAGCGCGTCGAGGTTCTTCCGCACGTCCTCGCACGCCGCCTTCGCCTTGGCCGCCGCGGCCTTCTCGGCCTCGGCGGGCTTCGCGACGTCCGCCGGCGCCGCCGCCGGTTGGCAGCGCTGTTTGATGTCCTCCGCCGTCTTGACCACCGCCTCCCTGAGCGTCGCGTTGGTTCCGAGCTCCTGAGCGACGCGGATCGTGTCGCAGTTGAAGCCGATGGCGAGCGCCAGACCGAGAACGAGAGAGAACACGCTCATCCAGCGCTTATAGGCGCCGGTTCCCCGCTCCATCATCGAATCGAACCAGTCGCCGACACGCTTCTCGGCCTCCTTGGCGGTGGCGCCGGCATCGCCGATCACCGCCAGAAGCGAGGCCCGCAATCCGCTTTCCTTCGGCAGCGCTTCGATCAGGCCCTTGATGTCGAGCTGGCGCAGGCTCTCCGCCGACAGCGTGGCGCCTTGCGCGTCCTTGAGCTGGAGCTTCGGAATCGCCTCGCGCAGCGCCGCGAGGAACGAGTCACGGTTCATGTAGGACGGAGAAGGCGCGGTTCCACTGCCCGTCGTCTTCGAGATCTCGCCGGCGATCTGGAACACCGGACTCGACGTGAGGGCGGTGAACAGCGCCAGGTTCGCGGTGTCATCGCCCGTCATCCGCAGCCCGAGCATGTGCCGCAGCGCGCTCTTGAGATGTCTGGCCCGGATGCTCGCGAACTGCGCGACGAATTCGTTGATGGCCGTCACGAACAGGCCGAGCAGCAGGTACATGAGGATCAGCCCGATCCCCACTTCGATCGCGACGCCGAAACTCATGGTCTCCTCCCGGTTGACGCCGCGGCGCCCGCCGGAGCGGTCGTCGCGCCAAGGTCGACCGGCAGTATCGGCCCGGCACGCGCGCGCGTCTGTGGCGAAGATCACACCGCCGGCGCCCGGCCGGCGGGCGCCGGATCAGAGGATGAACTTGCTCAGGTCCGCGTTCTTGGCCAGCGCGCTGACCTTCTCGCGCACATAGGCGGCGTCGACCGCGATCGTCTCGCCGCCGCGGTCCGACGCCGTGAAGCTGATCTCCTCCAGCAGCTTCTCCAGCACGGTGTGCAGCCGGCGCGCGCCGATGTTCTCGACCGTGCCGTTGATCTCCGCCGCCAGGCGCGCCAGCTCGTCGATGGCGTCGTCGGTGAACGACAGCGCCACCTTCTCGGTCGCCAGCAGCGCCACGTACTGCTTCAGCAGGCTGGCCTCCGGCTCGACCAGGATGCGGCGGAAATCCTCTCCCGTCAGGCCCTTCAGCGTGACGCGGATCGGCAGCCGGCCCTGAAGCTCCGGCAGCAGGTCGGCCGGCTTGGCCTGGTGGAAGGCGCCGGAGCAGATGAACAGCACGTGGTCGGTCTTCACCGGCCCGTGCTTGGTGTTGACCGTCGTGCCCTCGATCAGCGGCAGCAGGTCGCGCTGCACGCCCTCGCGGCTGACGTCGCCGCCGCGGTATTCCGAACCGCGGGCGCAGATCTTGTCGACCTCGTCGATGAAGACGATGCCGTTCTGCTCGACCGCCTCGCGCGCCTCGCGCACGACGCGCTCCTGGTCGAGCAGCTTGTCGCTCTCCTCGCGCAGCAGAACGGTGTAGGATTCCGCGACCGTCATCCTGCGCTTGCGCGTGCGTCCGCCGAACGCCTTGCCCAGCATCTGGCCGATGTCGATCATGCCGACCGACGCGCCGGGCATGCCCGGCACCTCGAAGGTCGGCGCGCCGCCGGTGTCGGCGACCTCGAGCTCGATCTCGCGGCTCGCCAGCTCGCCGTCGCGCAGCTTCTGGCGGAAGCGCAGGCGCGTGTCGGCGGTCGCCGTCGGCCCGCACAGCGCGTCGAGCACGCGGTCCTCGGCCGCCATCTCGGCCTTGGCCTGGACCTCGCGGCGCAGGCGTTCGCGCGCCAGGTCGATGCCGACCTCGATCAGGTCGCGCACGATCTGCTCGACGTCGCGGCCGACGTAGCCGACCTCGGTGAACTTGGTGGCCTCGACCTTCAGGAACGGCGCGCCCGCCAGCTTCGCCAGCCGCCGCGCGATCTCGGTCTTGCCGCAGCCCGTCGGCCCGATCATCAGGATGTTCTTGGGCAGGACCTCCTCGCGCAGCGCGGCCGGAAGCTGCTGGCGGCGCCAGCGGTTGCGCAGCGCGACCGCGACGGCGCGCTTGGCGTCGGCCTGGCCGACGATGTGGCGGTCGAGCTCGGAGACGATCTCGCGGGGGGAAAAATCGGTCATGTGTTCCGTTCGGATCGAGTCGGGTGCGTCGCGGGCGGCGGCCGGGGCGCCGCGCGGCCCGGCGCGCTAGAGCTTCTCCAGCACCACGCTGGTGTTGGTGTAGACGCAGATCTCGGCCGCGACCTTCATCGCCTTTCGGGCGACGGTCTCCGCGTCGAGCCCGTCGATGTCGATCAGGGCGCGGGCGGCGGCGAGCGCGAAATTGCCGCCCGAGCCGATGCCGATCAGTCCGTCCTCCGGCTCCAGCACGTCGCCGGTGCCGGTCAGGACCAGCGACACGGAGCGGTCGGCCACCGCCATCATCGCCTCGAGCCGGCGCAGGTAGCGGTCGGTGCGCCAGTCCTTGGCCAGCTCGACGCAGGCCCGCGTCAATTGGCCGGGATACTGCTCGAGCTTGGCCTCCAGCCGCTCGAACAGGGTGAAGGCGTCGGCCGTGGCGCCGGCGAAGCCGCCGACGATCGAGCCGTCGCCCAGCCGGCGGACCTTGCGCGCGTTCGATTTGATGATCGTGGCGCCGAGGCTGACCTGGCCGTCGCCGGCCATCACCAGCTCGCCATTCTTGCGCACCGAGAGGATGGTGGTGCCGTGCCACACCGGCGACGCCGGGGATTGTTCGCTCATGGGGTCATAGATAGGGGCCGCGCGGCCGGAGTCAAACGCCCGCCGGCGCCCCGGTGGCCCCGCGCCGAAGCCTCTGTTACAAGGGCCCGCATTCAAGGAGCCCCGCGATGGCCTCAGGAGCCAAAGGGCGCGCCGCCACGGTGACGCGCAAGACCAAGGAGACCGAGATCGAGGCGTGGATCGACCTCGACGGCACCGGCGCGTACGACGTGTCGACCGGGATCGGCTTCCTCGACCACATGCTGGAGCAGCTCTCGAAGCACTCCCTGATCGACATCCGCGTGCGCGCCAAGGGCGATCTGCACATCGACTTCCACCACACCACCGAGGACACGGGGCTGGCGCTCGGCGAGTGCCTGAGCAAGGCGCTGGGCGACCGCAAGGGCATCCGCCGGTACGGCGCCGCGACCATCCCGATGGACGAGACCCTGACGGAGATCGCGCTCGACGCCTCGAACCGACCCTACCTGGTCTGGAAAGTCGCGTTCAGCCGTCCCAAGCTGGGCGAGATGGATACCGAGCTGTTCAAGGAGTGGTTCCAGGCCTTCGCGCAGATGGGCGGCCTCACCCTGCATGTCTGGAACCAGTACGGCGAGAACAACCACCACATCGTCGAGAGCGCCTACAAGGGCCTCGCGCGGGCGCTGCGGCAAGCGGTCGAGATCGACCCGCGCGCCGCCGGCGCCCTGCCCTCGACCAAGGGCGTCCTCTAGACGCCGCCTCCCGACCCGTCAGCGGCGCCCGATCCGGCGCCGGCCGGAGACCCCGCCTTCCATGCCCAGCGTCGCCATCGTCGATTACGGCTCCGGCAATCTGCGCTCCGCCGCCAAGGCGCTGGAGCGCGCCGCGCGCGAGGCCGCCACCGACCACCGGATCGTCGTCACGAGCGATCCCGCCGATGTCGCGGCGGCGGAGCGTGTCGTGCTGCCGGGCGTCGGCGCCTTCGCCGATTGCCGGGCCGGGCTGTTCGCCGTGCCGGGCATGGTCGACGCCCTGCGGCGCGAAGTGATCGACGGCGGCAAACCGTTCCTCGGTATCTGCGTCGGCATGCAGCTCATGGCGACGCGCGGTGTCGAATACGGCGTCCATGCCGGCTTGGACTGGATCGCCGGCGACGTCGTGCGCATCGCGCCCGCCGACCCCGCGCTGAAGATCCCGCACATGGGCTGGAACGAATTGCGCGATGTCGCCGCCCATCCGCTCCTCGCCGGCATCGCGCCGGGCGACCACGCCTATTTCGTCCATTCATACCAGTTCGTGGTCGCGGCGCCGGCGCAGCGGCTGGCCTGGGTCGACTACGGCGGGCCGGTCACCGCCGCGATCGGTCGCGACAACCTGTTCGGCACGCAGTTCCACCCGGAGAAAAGCCAGGCGACGGGATTGCGGCTGCTCGCTAACTTCCTGCGCTGGAAGCCCTGACCGCCGGCCGGCGCGCCGGGCCGCGCGGTCCCGCACGACGCGAGGCGATCATGACCGACGAAAACCTAGGCTCGCTGGCCACCCGGCTCATGAAGGCGCGGGTCGACGATCTCGGCGAGCTCGAGCGCCGCGTGCTGTCGCACATCGCCCGCGACGCGCATATCAGCCGGCATCCCGACGAGGATGTCGACGACGACCTGACGTTCGGCCAGCGCCTGGCCGACGCCGTCGCGGCGTTCGGCGGCTCGTGGACGTTCATCTGCCTGTTCGGGGCGGCGCTCGCGGCCTGGGTCGCCTTGAACAGCCTGCTGCTGTCGGGGCGCCTCGTCTTCGACGCCTACCCCTACATCTTTCTCAACCTCATCTTGTCGATGCTGGCGGCGCTGCAGGCGCCGATCATCATGATGTCGCAGAACCGCCAGTCGCAGCGCGACCGGCTCGCGGCGCGGCACGACTACGAGGTCAACCTGAAGGCCGAGCTCGACATCATGGCGCTGCACGACAAACTCGACGAGTTCCGCACCCGTCAGCTCGCGGCCTTGATCGGCCAACAGGAAGAGCAACTGCGGCTGCTGCGCGCGCTGGTGGATCGGCAGAGCGCGGCGGCGCCGGGATGACGTCCATGGAGATCGTGGAGATCAAGCGCCCGGAGTTCGACGTCGACATCGAACTCGCCTACGCCACGGCCGCCAACGTCACCGGCCGGCCGGTCTACCGGCGGCCGCGCTGCTGGCTCAACCGCGTCGCCGCCGACCATCTCGCGCGCGCCGTCGAGCTGGCGGCGCCGCTGGGCTTGCGGTTTCTGGTGTTCGACGCGCTGCGTCCGACCGAGGCGCAATGGGCGCTATGGAACGCCAACCCCGATCCGGAGTTCCTCGCCGATCCGCGGCGCGGCTCTCCGCATTCCCGCGGCGCGGCGGTCGACTTGACGCTGATCGACCGTGACGGCCGCGCGCTGGACATGGGCACGGCGTTCGACGCCTTCACGCCGCTGTCGCACCACGCCAACCGCGACGTTCCGGTAGACGCGCAGCGCAACCGGTTCCTGCTGATGGGGCTGATGACTGCGGCCGGCTGGGATTTCTACCGCAATGAATGGTGGCACTATCAGCTGTTCGACGCGCGCCGTTTCCCGCTGGTCGCCGACGCCGACCTGCCTGAACCGATGATGTGACACCGGCCTGAAGCGAGAAACGCGGGCCGAGGCCCGCGTCGACCGTTCCTTGACGTCCAGCTAGATCGGCGACAGCCGCGCCTCGTCGAAATCCGAGAGCTTGTTCTCGCGCATGATGCCGCGCACGAAGTTGATGTAGCCCTGCCCGAGCTCCGAGTAGCGCATCAGGTTCCCGATCAGGCGATAGCCGTCGGGGCTCTTGCCGGCGCCACGCGCCATCGCGCGCTCCACGCGGAAGGCGGCGTAGGCCGGATGCGTGTTGAGGTTCAGGAAGTAGGCCTCGCAGGACTCGACCACGCTGGCGAAGGGCTGCGGCATCGCCGGGCCGGGCCGCCACGGCACCTGCACGGCGTGCCGGCCGGTGGGCTGGATCTGGCCGAACAGGGCGTTGCCGACGCGCGCGGCGTAGGACGTGCCCCAGCCGCTTTCGACGCCCGCCTGGGCGATCGCCATCGACGGCGGCACCGCGTCGACGCGCGTGATCAGTTCGTCAAGCTGGGTGGGTTCGAGATTGTAGCGGTCCGCGAGCTCCGCCAGCCACATCCGCTCCGCGAGGTCGAAAGCGCCCCCGGCGGCGTCGACCGCGCGAAGGCGCAGCAGCTCCTCGCGGTCGGCGAGGATGCGCTCGTTGGCCTCCAGAACGATCGGCAGCAGGGCCTTGATGAACAGCGCCTTGCGCTCGTTGCCGTCCTTCAACGCGCCGAGATCGGCCGGCACCTTCTCGATGTGCAGCGACGGCACGGCGCCGCCGCGGCGGGCGCCATCCAACGTGTAGTCGTGGGCGCGGAACATCTCGGCCAGCTCGGTCGTGTTGCTGACCTGCATGGACTTAACCTCGCGGCGCATCGGCCCGATGGCGTGCGACCACCGGCCGTGCATCGGACGGGCGTCGGCGAGCGTCGCCGACCGCATCTCCCGCGGACCCGCGATGAACCCGAAGGGCTGCGGCGCGAAGCCGCCGGCCGCGACGGGCGCCGCACCATCGACCAGCGCGAAGCTGGGACCGGGCGGGAACGGCTCCATCGCCGCCGGGGCGTCGAGCGAGACGCGCACCGACCCGGCGCCGCCGGGAATGGCCATCGGGGCCGTGGTCGCGCGCTCGGCGGGAGCGTGCACCTCCTCGATGTGGGGCGGCGCCACGGGCGCGCTCGCGGCGTTGGCCGAGACATGGTCGTTCGCGCCGGGGCCGATCGCCCAAGCGGACAGAAGGCAGGCTCCGATGGCTACGAAGAACGCGTAGTCGCGACCGCGACCGGTCGTCCGATGTGCGCGCGCGCTCATTGATGACCTTTCGAAAAGGTATCCCCGGGCCGACGGACGCACGACGCCATCCGGGGCGGCCTCCACGTCAGGAGACCGCCGGCGACGTACCGCCGGTACGTGAACTGAAGCTGGGCTGACTACGCTACTGGACGGACCTCGACGACCTCGGGCACGTAGTGCCGCAGCAGGTTCTCGATGCCCATTTTCAGCGTCGCGGTCGAACTCGGGCAGCCCGAGCAGGACCCCTGCATATGCAGGTAAACGACGCCGTCCTCGAAGGAGTGGAACACGATATCGCCGCCGTCCTGCGCGACCGCCGGACGGATGCGGGTATCGAGCAACTCCTTGATCTGCGTGACGATCTCGTCCTCGTCCTCGGCCGCGCCGGCGGCTTCGGACACCTCGGCGGCGGCCATCGCGGGCTCCCCGGAGGTGTAGTGCTCCATGATGCCGCCAAGGACCGCGGGCTTCATGACCTGCCAGTCCTGGCCGTCGATCTTGGTCACGGTGACGAAATCGGAGCCCAGAAACACGCGCTCCACGCCGTCGACGTCGAAAAGCCGGCGGGCGAGCGGCGAGCGCGTCGAGGATTCGCGCGTCGGGAAATCGGCGGTGCCTTGCTCGAGGACGATCCGGCCCGGAAGGAACTTCAGAGTCGACGGATTCGGCGTCTGCTCGGTCTGAATGAACATTGGGCTATACCTGACCTTCACGTTGTCTCGCGCCGCACGCCAAATCCCGGTCGCGGATCGGTCGCCACGCGTCGTGATCGGTCGGCAGTTAAGCAGCCGGCACCCCCCCTTCAAGGCCTAATAAAAGACCAAACACTCATGTGTTATGTAATATAGACGATTCAGGATGGTTTATCTGTGAGTGAAAAACACCATGCGCCATCGGTGTATTTTTGATTTCAACGATGTCAATAAATGAATCTGTGGAAAACTGGGAGCGTATTGCCGCAATCAACATGGGTCTTCATGAGATCGCGTCGATCTCGGCGTCGCCGAGGCTTCCCGGCACGATCGTCAGCGGTAGACGCAGCGCGCCGGCATATTTGCCCGCGAGTGCGGACACCAAGGGCCCGGGTCCGTCGGCGCCGGCGCCGGCCGCGAGCACGAGCACGGAGATCGATGGATCCTCGGCGATCAACTTCAGAAGCTCGTCGCGCCGCTGTCCCTCCCGGAAATGCAGGATCGGTGGCGACCCGGTGAGGGCGGCCACCGGTCGACCAGTCCGGACACGGTCTGCTCGGCTTGCTGGCGGGCCTCCTCGCGCATCAGGTCGCCGATCGACGCCCATTGTTGCGGCTCGGGCGGATCGAGGACGTAGAGCATCGCCACCCGGCCGCCGGTCCGCTTGGCGCGGCGGCAGGCGTAGCGCAGCGCCACCCGCAACTCCGGCGTCTCGTCGACCACCACGAGGAACACCCGTTCCGGCGGCCGCGTCGCTGCCGCGTCGCCCGTGTCCTGCGCCATACCCCCTCCAACCGGTCGAATACGCGATGCCGCGCCTACAAGCGCCGCGCCACGGCCCCGGCCACCCAGCCGATGAGCAGGGCGCCGACGATGGCGGCGACACCGTAGAGCGGCGCCTGCCCCTTCGACCATTCCGACACCCGGGCGCTGAAGCCCGCCTTGCTGACCTCGAGCGTCCGCGACACCGCCGACACCGCGACGCCGTCCCGCACGACGTAGGCGCGGACCTCGTAGGAGCCGATCGGCAGCCGCGACGGGAACCGCATCTCGGCCCGGAACAGCCGCCCTCCGACCAGTGTGACCCGTTGCGTCTCGGTCGGGAAGAGCCCGGCGCGGCGCTTGGCGTCGATCAGTCCCTGCCGGAAATCCGTCAGGTCCAGCGGCGTGCGGCGTGGCGCGTCGCGCGGGGGCCGTAGCCCGGCCAGGCGCTCGTCGAGCGTGACCGGCACGCCGGGCAGGCCCCCCGGCGGGAGAATGACGTCGAGGCTGCGCGTCGCGGCGACGGCGTAGTAGGACGGAACCTCCTCGAAGGCCTGCCGTCCGGCGTTGATCCAGAGGCCGAGGATCCGCTCCTTGCGCAGGACCGTCTGCCGCGTGGTCGCGCCGGTGACCGTGAGGATGACGTCGCCGGGGCCGTCGATGGCGCCGAACACGAGCACGTCTGCGCCGCGGAAGGCCGACGTGATCGACACGCGGGGCCGCGACAGGTCGACCAGCAAAGGCTGGTCGGCCGCGCCGGCCGCGCCGGCCAGGCCCAGAACGGACGCCAGCGCGCAGATGAGCGGCGCCATCCACCGGCGGAGACGCGTCGCAATCATGGCGTCGCCACCGAACCGCCCAGCGTGTGCAGCGCCGCCGGCTGGGCCAGCAGCTCGAACAGCAGCTCCAGCGCCATCCCGAGGATGAGGATCGACAGCATGCCGCGCAGCTGGAAGCCCGGCAGCTTGACGGCAAGCCTAGCGCCGATCGGGGCGCCGACCGCGCCGCCGAGGATCAGCATGAGGGCCAGCACGACGTCGACGGTCTGGTTCTGGACGGCCTGGAGGAAGGTGACGTTGATGGCGACGAACAGGATCTGGAACGACGAGGTGCCGATCGCCACCAGCGTCGGCATGCCGATCAGGTAGATCATCGCCGGCACCAGCACGAAGCCGCCGCCGATGCCGAGCAGCGCCGACAGGACGCCGATCAGGAAGCCCAGCCCCAGCGGCAGCAGGGCGCTGACGTAGAGCTTGGACTTGTAGAAGCGCAGCTTGAACGGCAGGCGGTGGACCAGGAAATGCTGGTGCAGCTTGCGCCGCACCGGCTCGTTGGCGCGCCGCCGCCGCCACGCGCGGTAGGACTCGACCAGCATCATCGTGCCGATCGATCCGAGCAGCAGCACGTAGCCGATCTGGATGGTCAGGTCGATCTGGCCCAGCCGCGTCAGCGCGCCGAACAACCACACGCCGGCGGTCGAACCCGCCAGCCCGCCGATCAGCATCACCATGCCCATGCGCAGGTCGACGGTGCCGCGCTTCCACTGGGTGGCGAGGCCGGAGATCGACGTCGCGATGACCTGGTTGGCCTGGCTGGCGACCGCCACGGTCGGGGGCACGCCGACGAAGATCAGCAGCGGCGTCAGCAGGAATCCGCCGCCCACGCCGAACAACCCCGCGAGCACGCCGGCGATCGCCCCCAGCCCGAGCAGCAGGAAGACGCTCAGCGAAATCTCGGCGATCGGCAGGTAGACGTCCACGCGGCCGGCTCCGGGCGGCGCGCGCCGTGCGGGCCCGGTCCCGCCGCGACCGCGCGCACGGCCTCCGGTCTTTGTGCGCCAAGGATTCCAGCGATGCAACGAAGACCTCGCGCGGCGCGCGCGAATAGCGTCGAAAGCCGCCGGCGGCCGGCTATAGTCGCGCCGAACCGGAGGAAGCGGCCATGGGGATCGTCGACGCGCAGGTCCATATCTGGGGTGCCAACACGCCGGAGCGTCCGTGGCCGACCGACCGCCATCCGCCGCACCGCGCCGTCGCGCTGGGCGCCGACGAGCTGCTGGGCCATATGGACGAAGGCGGCGTCGACGGCGTCGTGCTGGTGCCGCCGTCGTGGGAGGGCGACCGAAACGACCTCGCGCTCGAGGCCGCCCGCGCCCATCCCCGCCGCTTCGCGGTCATGGGCCGCTTCGATCCCGACGCGCCCGGCGCGCGCGAGCAGGTCGCCGGCTGGCGGAAGCAGCCGGGCATGCTGGGCATGCGCTTCACGTTCCATACGCCGGCGCTGCTGCCGCCGCTGGTCGACGGGCGGATGGACTGGCTGTGGGCCGCCGCCGAACGCGAGGGCGTGCCGTTGATGGTGCTGGCGCACCACCGCCACGCCCACCTGATCGACGGCGTCGCCGAACGCCACCCCGGCCTGCGGCTGGTGATGGACCATCTCGGCCTGCGCAACGACCAGAAGGACGAGGCCGCGTTCGCCGATCTCGACCGTCTGCTGGCGCTGGCGAAGCGTCCCAACGTCGCGGTGAAGGTGACGGCGCTGCCCAGCTACACTGCCGATTCCTATCCGTTCCGCCGTCTGCACCCCTACATCCGGCGCGTCCACGACGCGTTCGGCCCGCGGCGCATGTTCTGGGGGACGGACTGGTCGCGCCTACCGTGCACATGGCGGCAGGGGGTGACGATGTGGACCGAGGAGATGGCGTTCCTCTCGGCCGACGACCTCGACTGGATCATGGGCCGCGGTGTGCGCGAGTGGCTGGGGTGGACCTCCTGACGGCGGACGACACGCCCGCGCCGCCCGGGGAAACACGGCGGCGATTGACAAACGGCGCTGCCCAGCGCGCTATTTGCGTCGCGGTTTTCGGTAGTCACGAGGTTCCGCCAAGGAATCCGCCCGACCGCATGGGGTGAAGCAGGAGTCGCGTAGCACGAACCCAGTCCGGTCCGGGGGGACTCCATGGGCACGCTGACGATCGCCGCGGGCAACGCTTTCGATCCGCTCCTCGATTTCGACGACTGGGTCGGTACCCAGAACCTGACGGCGACATCCTTCCGCATCGACCAGGCGGACGGCACCTACCTCGTCATCCCCGGCACCGGCTTCACCTACGACATCGACGGCCTGCCGCTGGGCACGGGCGAGATGACCGGCGCGACGCTGTTCTCGGCGACCGACGCGCAGATCTTCGCCCTGACCGGCGTCTCGATGCAGATGTCGGATTTCGTCGCCTACTACGCCGCGAGCGACGAGGCGTCGTTCCTCGCCGACCTGTTCGACGGCGCCGACACCATCACCGGCGCGGAGCTGGCCGATACGTTCCTCGGCTTCGACGGCGCCGACGTGGTCGACGGCGGCGACGGCAACGATTCGATCTCCGGCGACGACGGCGACGACACGCTGACCGGCAACGGCGGCGACGACGCGCTCGAGGGCGGCGTTGGCTTGGACCTGTTGTACGGGGGTCTTGGGAACGACGGTCTTTGGGGCGGCGAGGGTTCGGACGTGCTCGAGGGCGGCGCGGGGGTGGACGGGCTGTACGGCGGGTCGGGGAACGACACGCTGCTGGCGGACGGCTCGGACGTGACGCTGCTGGGCGGCGGCGGCGTCGACACGGTGGTCTACGGCGACGGGACGGACGCGGTGACGGGATCGCGTTTGATCCTGGCGGAGCTGGTGTCGCTGAGCGGCGGCAACGACGTGTTCGCGCCGGTTGCGCCGGCGGGGCCGGGGGCGGTGTTCACGCTGACCGGGGTCAACGGCACGACGGGGTTCCGGCTGCTGGGACCGGGGGGCAGCTCGGCGGGCTGGGCGGTGTCCGACGCGGGCGACATCAACGGCGACGGCTACGCCGACCTGCTGGTGGGGGCGCCGAACGCGGGCGCGCCGTCGGGGGCGGCGTACGTGGTGTTCGGCCACGCCGGCGGCTGGCCGTCGGACGTGACGCTGGCGTCGCTCGACGGGACGACCGGCTTCGTGGTGAACGGCGCGGGCGGCAACGCGGGCTGGTCGGCGTCGTCGGCGGGCGACGTCAACGGCGACGGCTTCGACGACCTGATCGTCGGCGCGCCGAACCTCGGCGGGACGACGGGCGCGGCGTACGTGGTGTTCGGCCACGCCGGCGGCTGGCCGGCGTCGCTGTCGCTGGGCACGCTGGACGGGACGGCGGGGTTCGCGCTGGGCGGCGCGGGCGGCAACGCCGGCTACTCGGTGTCGTCGGCGGGCGACGTCAACGGCGACGGGTTCGACGACGTTCTGGTGGGGGCGTTCCAGCTGAACGCGGCGTACCTGGTGTTCGGGCACGGCGGGGCGTGGTCGGCGTCGACGGCGTTGTCGTCGCTGGACGGCGCGACGGGCGTGCGTCTGGACGGCGCGTCGTGGGCGGGGTTCTCGGTGTCGTCGGCGGGCGACGTCAACGGCGACGGGATCGACGACCTGGTCGTGGGCGCGCCGGGGAACACCGGCGGCGTCAACACCAGCTACGTGGTGTTCGGCCACGCCGGGGCGTGGTCGGCGACGCTGGCGCTGGGGGCGCTGGACGGCACGACGGGGTTCCGCCTGACGGGCCCGCCGGGGGCGCTGTACAGCGGCTACTCGGTGTCGTCGGCGGGCGACGTCAACGGCGACGGCGTCGACGACCTGATCGTGGGCGCGCCGGGCGACGGCGGCAGCAACTCGAGCTACGTGGTGTTCGGGCACGCCGGCGGGTGGCCGTCGGAGGTGCCGCTGGGGACGCTGGACGGGACGACCGGGTTCGCCCTGCTGGGCTCCGGCGGACAGTCGGGAATCTGGGTTTCGGGGGCCGGCGACTTCAACGGCGACGGGTACGACGATCTGGTCGTGGGGACCAACAGCGCGGGCTCGAGCTACGTGGTGTTCGGGCGGGCCGGGGGCTGGTCGTCGTCGCTGTCGCTGGCGTCGCTGGACGGGGGCGCGGGGTTCCGGCTGAGCGCGGCGGGGAGCGGCTACGGGGTGTCGTCGGCGGGCGACGTGAACGGCGACGGCTACGACGACCTGATGGTCGGCGCGCAGGGCTCGAGCCTGGCCTACGTGGTGTTCGGGGGGCCGACCTTCGGGATCGGCCCGGCCGGCGTCGCCTACACGGTCGATGGCGGGGCGGGCGACGACACCATCACAGGGCAGGCCGCCGACGACACACTCGACGGCGGCACCGGTAACGACACCCTCACCGGCGCCGCTGGGAACGACACGCTGTCGGGCGGCGCGGGCAACGACACCTACCTCGTGACCGAGGCCGGCGACGTGGTGAACGAGACGTCGGCGGGATCGTCGGGCATCGATCTGATCCTGTCGTCGATCGACTACACGTTGCCGACCGGCGTCGAGAACGCGACGAACACCTCGCCCTCCGGCCGTCGGTTGACCGGCAACGCGGCGACGAACGTCCTGACCGGCAACACCGGCGCCGACATTCTCGACGGCGGCGCGGGCGACGACACGCTTGTCGGCGGCGCGGGCAACGACACCTACGTGGTCGACAGCGTCAGCGACCTGGTCGACGAGAGCGGCGGCTCGGGCGTCGACCTGGTGCTTGCGTCCGCCAGCCACACGCTGGCGACCGGCGTCGAGAACGGCGCGGTCATATCCGCGACGGGAATCGCGTTGACCGGCAACGGCGGAGACAACTCGCTCACCGGCGGCGCGGGTTCGGACAGTTTGTACGGCGGCTCCGGGAACGACGGATTGTGGGGCGGCGAGGGCTCGGACGCGCTGGAGGGCGGGTCCGGGGTGGACGGTCTGTTCGGCGGCCTGGGGGACGACACGCTTTTGGCGGACGGTTCGGACGTGACGCTGGTGGGCGGCGTCGGCGTGGACACGGTGCTCTACGGCGACGGCGCCGACGTGGTGACGGGCTCGCGGCTGATCGCGGCGGAGCTGGTGGCGCTGGGCGGCGGCAACGACGTGTTCGCGCCGGTGGCGCCGGCCGGCCAGGGGACGGTGTTGGGGCTGACGTCGGTGGACGGCACGACGGGGTTCCGGCTGTCGGGTCCGGGCGGCGGCCTGGCGGGCTGGTCGGCTTCCGACGCGGGCGACGTCAACGGCGACGGCTTCGGGGACATCCTGATCGGGGCGCCGAACGCCAACGCGAACGCCGGCGCGACCTACGTGGTGTTCGGCCACGCCGGCGGCTGGCCATCGGACGTGTCGCTGGCGGCGCTGGACGGCGCGACGGGGTTCGTCGTCAACGGGTCGGCGTATAGCGGCTTCGACGTGTCGTCGGCGGGCGACGTCAACGGCGACGGGATCGACGACCTGATCGTCGGCGCGCCGGGCGCGACGGGCCAGCCGGGCGCGGCGTACGTGGTGTTCGGCCACGCAGGCGGCTGGGCGGCGTCGCTGTCGCTGGCGGCGCTGGACGGCGCGACGGGGTTCAGCCTGCCCGGCGGCACGGCGGACAACGCCGGCTACTCGGTGTCGTCGGCGGGCGACGTCAACGACGACGGATACGACGACCTGATTATCGGCGCGGTCAACCAGAGCAGGGCGTACCTGGTGTTCGGACACGGCGGGGCGTGGTCGTCGTCGCTGTCGCTGGCGGGTCTGAACGGCGCGACCGGCGTGCGCCTCGACGGTGTGCTGAGCTGGACCGGCTTCTCGGTGTCGTCGGCGGGCGACGTCAACGGCGACGGCGTCGACGATTTGATCGTCGGCGCGCCGGGGAACACGGGTTTCGGCAACACCAGCTACGTGGTGTTCGGCCACGCCGGGGCGTGGTCGTCGTCGTTGTCGCTGGCGGCGCTGGACGGGACGACGGGGTTCCGTCTGACGGGTCCCGCGAACGCCGAGTACAGCGGCTACGCGGTGTCGTCCGCGGGCGACGTCAACGGCGACGGCATCGGCGACCTGATCGTCGGCGCGCCGAACACGTCGGGTCTGGCGGGCACGGCGTACGTGGTGTTCGGCCATGCCGGCGGCTGGTCGGCGGAGGTGCCGCTGGGGACGCTGGACGGCGCGACGGGGTTCGCCCTGCTGGGATCGGGCGGCCAGGCGGGGGTCCGGGTGTCGGACGCCGGCGACCTCAACGGCGACGGCTACGACGACCTGATCGTGGGCACCAACAGCGCCGGCTCGAGCTACGTGGTGTTCGGACGCGCCGGCGGATGGTCGTCTAGTCTGTCGCTGTCGTCGCTGGACGGCGGCACGGGGTTCCGGCTAAGCGCCGCGTCGAGCGGCATGGACGTGTCGTCGGCGGGCGACGTGAACGGCGACGGCTTCGACGACCTGATGGTGGGCGTCCAGGGCTCGAGCCAGGCCTACGTGGTGTTCGGGGGCCCGACCTTCGGGATCGGTCCGGCCGGCGCACCCTACACGGTCGACGGCGGGGCGGGCGACGACACGATCACCGGGCAGGGCGCCAACGACACCCTCGACGGCGGCTCCGGAAACGACACCCTCGCGGGCGGCGCTGGAAACGACACCTACGTCGTCGACAGCGCCGGCGACGTGGTCGACGAGACCAGCGGCTCGGGCAACGATCTCGTGCGCTCGATGCTGGCCAGCTACACGCTGACGACCGGCGTCGAGAACGGCGCGGTCGCCTTGGGCACGGGCGCGGCGCTGACCGGCAACGGCGCGGCCAACATCCTCACCGGCGGCGCGGGTGTCGACGTCCTCGACGGCGCCGGCGACAACGACACGCTGGTCGGCGGCCTCGGCGGCGACTCTCTCTACGGCGGCGAGGGCAACGACCGCTTCGACGAGGCGGCCGACGGCGCCGCCGACACCATGAGCGGCGGCTATGGCGACGATTTCTACATCCTGCGCGAGGCCGGCGAGATCGTCGACGAGAACTCGCCGGGCACCGCCGGGCTCGACACCGTCTGGGTGTCGTTCACCGACTACACGCTGACCACCGGCACCGAGGTCGGCGCCGTGAACTTCGCCGGCCCCGCGATCCTCACCGGTGAGGGCGACCGCAACACGCTGTTCGGCGAGGCCTCGCAGGACACGCTGTTCGGACTGGGCGGCTCGGACTACCTCTACGGCTTCGCCGGCGACGACACGCTCTACGGCGGCCTCGGTCCCGACTTCCTCTACGGCGGATCGGGCAACGACACGCTGGTCGGTGGCGAGGACAACGACTACTACCGCCTCGACGACGGCGGGGCGGACACCATCGTCGAAGCCGTTGGCGAGGGCGTCGACCAGGTCTGGGTCAACTTCTCCGGCCACACCATGCACGCCAACGTCGAATGGGGCGTGCTGAACTTCGACACGGCGGGCGACCTGACGGGCAACGACATCGATAACACGCTGTATGGCACCGACGGCGTCAACACGCTGATGGGCGGCGGCGGCAACGACAATCTGCTGGGCTACGCCGGCATCGACGTGTTGCACGGCGAGGACGGCGACGACGTGCTCCAGGGCGGGCTCGACGCCGACACGCTCTATGGCGGGGCCGGCAACGACGCCTTCATCGGCGGCGGTGGCGCGGGCAACACCTATTTCGGCGGGATCGGCGACGATTTGTTCAGGGTGGACGCCGCCGGCGACGTGGTCAGCGAAACCGGCGGCTCCGGCATCGACACCGTGTGGGTCTCCGTCACCGTCGACTACGTCGCCCCGGACGGGATCGAGAACCTCGCCGCGAACATCGGCACCGCCCTCAATCTCACCGGCAACGGTCTGGACAACCTGATCCAGGGAAACGATGCCCTGAACACGTTGTCCGGCGCGGGCGGCAACGACACGCTGATCGCCTACGACGGGGCGGACGTGCTCGCTGGCGGCGCCGGCCGCGACATCCTGATCGGCGGTGGCGGGGCGGACACGTTCGCGTATTCGCTTGGCGAC